>CALIAU010000044.1 GCA_938045585.1 uncultured Saprospiraceae bacterium | reverse complement strand
TGGTACTTTAGCACCAACAGATCCAACGACACTTACAGTGACAGCTTCGGATCCAAATGTGAATATCCAGTTTGAGTCTACAGGACTTGAAGGAGACTTCCCAGTAGGAACGACTACAGTAGAGATGTGTACTACGGATTCAAATGGCAATGAAGGATGTTGTTCATTTACAATAACAGTACTAGATGTAGATGCACCATTAGCAGAGTTTACATTAGAGCTAATTGACCTAGAAGTATGTACAGATAATATGAGCATGAATGGAGTATCATACCTATGGGACTTTGGAGACGGTACGACAAGCGAAGATGAGGATCTTTGTCATACCTATGCAGAACCAGGTATGTATACAGTATGCTTGACAGTAACGAGCGCATGTGGTAGTGTAGACGAATTCTGTGAAGACATAGCAGTAGAGCCAGAAATGCTAACGGAACTTACTCCTAGCTTCTTAACAGATGGTACTACCTATGGTGAAGAGGCATGTAGAGATGCAGTATATATTATTGATAACGTAAATCTAGGACCTACAGATGGTATGGTTCAGTTCTTGATTGCGAAACCAGCTGCGTTTAATATGACAATAGATCCAAGTGCAACAACTGCAGATGTGCTTGGTGGACTACCAGCGGATAACTCGCTTTGGATTATAACTGACATTGGAAGCTCCTTCCTTCTGACTATGCCTGCAAGCGATCAGATACCAGGAATGGGGTATACAATTATTGCATTGGAAATATGTGCAACAGGATTGCCTACAAGTACTGGGCAAACAACGGGTCAACTCATCAACTTTACAGGGGGTGATATTGAGCTAGGGAACAACTTTGCACAAGGAACTTTAATTATAAACTAAACTAATTAGATAATTCGATACAGGGGCCTGTAGCTCTACAAGCCCCTGTATCTTAAAATTTTTCATTATGATGACAACACTAAAAACATTAATCAGTGCAACTGTGATTTCCATGGTTGCGATTACAAGCATGTCTGCCCAATGTGCGAGTCATGGTTGTAACCCCGCATTAAACGGGATGGAATTTACGAGTAGCTGCGTGGCAACAGATGCTACAACAACAACAGAAGTAACATGGACTATGGGCGGTGGTGATGCTACCTGCTTGGCACCTGCTGGAAGTTGGAAAATACAGATCAGTCTTCCGGTGACTGGACAATATGGAGTGGAAGACGCTTTATCTGTGAATGGAGATGGTTTTGATTGGGAATATGATGCAGAAAACGTTACGTTGAATGGAACATCAAATGTAGATATGACTTGGTTACAAAGCGGTATAATTACAGTAACTGTTGCGGGCTTAGTTGATAACGGTTGTGTCTCAGTTGGATCAAATGCAAATATTGCAATAACACCTAATGTGCTAGGAGGCTGTACGCAAGCATTTACTAACCAGACCTCTGATGATAATGCAACAGCATCCGTGGGTGTAGATATAGCTAGTACATCTGTTCCAGTAGATTTAGTGGGCTTTACTGCTAAGAGACAGGAAGAAAAGGCATTGTTGGAATGGACAACCCGTGTGGAAGTCAATAACAAAGGCTTTGACATACAACGTTCTGAAGACGGAGCTAACTATGAAACAATTGGACACGTGCAAGCACAAGATGCAACTACATTTGAAAACCATTATAGTTTTGTAGATGAGTCTCCAGCAAGAGGACTAAATTATTATCGCTTAAAGCAAATTGATAATAATGGCGATTATACCTATTCACCTATTCGACAAGTAAGCTTTGATGGGCCACAGGGAGGTAAGATAAGATTCTCACCTAATCCGGTTATAGATGAAATCGAAGTGCAAAATCTTACAGCAAATAAGATCGAAACAATTTACATCACAGATGATGCAAATAAATTGATCAGAACGATTCAAGTAGACGCAACACAGGATAGACATAAATATGATCTGAGCGAATTAAACTCAGGTGTATACTATGTACGTTTTGTAGGTGGCACAGATGTAATAACCGAAAAACTAATAAAATTATCTTTTTAGTTTGGAATTGTTTGTTGGGGTAAATCCCCACAACAGGAAGCCATCTTCAAACCTTTGTAGATGGCTTCCATTTTTAAACATCCTATAATATATAACAATACTAAGCACTCCTTAGGATCACTTAACAGAGAAAGTTTGGAATTGTTCCTTAGTGTGTAACCTTACAATTCTAAAACCCAGTCTAGCGCAGGGTTTAAAAAAATTTAGGGTTCCACTAAATTGAGCCGTCCGATAGGATGGCTCTTTTAATGAAACTAATTTCTAAGGATGGATGTCGTCTCTTTTTGTTCACTCTCAGAAATTGATTTTATATAGGAAATTGCAACTCCTATATGGGATTGACTATCGTATTTACGCACATCAAGAACGCCTTATTTTCAAGGAAATCATATTGCAATAAAAAACTTCTACAACCACATATAAATTAATTATTACCACCTATGGATTTTTAACAGTTCAACCATTTAAAAGGAAATATCTTGCTCTTGATTAATACTAAACAACTTCTAAATTAAAGCTATGAAACAAACAAGATCCAAACTTCCTCTTGTGCCCATCTAACGGAACAAGTTTTTCAAGTTAAATTAGACTGTAACCTGGATAAACTTATGTCTTAGATACATACCCATATAGATGGCCTTGTCTCAGACAGGAAAAACGAACAAAGATTATAGAATAACTTCTTCCACTCCAGCAACTTCCATTGCCAAAACGAGATAGAAGAAAAAATTAAGTGTAAAGCCTTACTATAGGTTTTCGCCCTGAAGAGTAATTAATATTTTTCAGTTTAGATTTTAAACTACATACTGTTTAATAAAACACCTAATTATTAGGTTGCCGCTAGTGCAGCTATTATTCTCACTTCGCTCTGAATTCCACATTTTTTTAAATCATTTATACAATTTCCATTCTGCTAAAGAGATATGGACAATTCAAATTTTAAACGTTTTATTATGAACACAAAATTCAACTTAAATCAAAAAGTTTTAGAGCATTGTTGCTTCGGAATATCAAGATTCCTTAGGTGTCTATTGATAATCCTTATATCTGTATCCAGTTTGCAGATAGCAAACGCATGTGATTGCGATGCACCCCCAAATAATTTAAATCAAACTATAGTAAATAATACTTCGGTAGTATTAGGTGCAAACAAATCATACAATAGTTTTTGCGGCCCATATCTATTAGAGTTTGAAGTTATACCAGTAGCTGATCCTTTTACAGGCACTGTTACGCATTCTGGTACTGCCTTAGTAGATGTAGGTGCTGTACCTCTTCCTCCGGTAACCATTGACTATGTTGATCTTATCCCAGGTCAAGAATATAAGTGGAGAGTCAGACATTTTGGTGGAGATATTCTCAATGGAGGACTTGGTTGTCCTACATCTTGGACGGATGGGGGTTATACTTTTATAGCTGATGAAATTACAGTAGAAATTTCAAATGTTGTATGTGATGATAATGGAACAGAATGTGACCCTACAGATGACTTCTTTACATTCTCAATTTTAGCAGAGGGTGATGGTTCAGGATTTAATTTTACTGACAATCTTGGAACAGGATATACTGGAGTTCCTGGAACTCTGAGCTACGGTACCACACATAATGCATTTGTTGCACCGGTGGGCTCAGCATATACAGGCATAAGCATTACTGTAACAGATGATGATGATCCAAACTGGAATGCTATAATTGATGTTGATGCGGGAACTTGTAGCATTGATGGAATGGCGCCTGAATTAGTATGCTATCCATTCAATCCGCAAGCAACAGGAGCAGATATGGCGAATCCAGTAGTAGTAGGTACCTCCGAACATTGGACAACAGTAGCAGGAGGAATCATAATTCCATCAGACAACCTAGATAATTGTGATGGAGAGGTAACCTTCAATACACCTGATGTAGAAGACAATTGTGATAACAGTGCTACTCTCCGTATGCGTATCACACAGAATGTAGATACTAACCCAAGTATTTCTTTTGATGAGGATGTCTCTGAGTCAGAACAAAGAGATGAGTTTTTCCCTAAGGGTATGAACTATGTAGAGTTTTTTGCAACGGATGCTTCAGGTAATGAATCTGCAGTAGACTGTGATTTTTACATTTTAGTAGTAGATGATATCGCTCCAGTTGTAGAGTCAGATGTACCAGGAGATCTTACAGTAGACTGTTTTGATGATCCTGCAGTAACAAGTCCACCAAGTTTAGAGTTTTCTGATAACTGTGATAATGATGGAGAGAACTTTACTATAGACCCTAGTTCAGAAGTAACACCAGGCGCTTGTCCGAATCAATTTACGATAGTACACACTTGGACCTATACGCAGGAGTGCGA
>CALIAU010000043.1 GCA_938045585.1 uncultured Saprospiraceae bacterium | reverse complement strand
TATCTAAATGAAACATCAAATGGAGGAAGAGTGCATAAATATGTAATTAATGCAGATGGTAGCCTTACAGAACTTTTTAATGGAGGAGGTACGAATGCTTGGTATCCAGGAAGTAATACAAGTGAGCTTCCTAGTCCGCACGGAGTGGCAGTAGATGCAAACGGATTTGTTTATATAGGAGAATCATATGTTAATGGCCCCATTAGAAAGTTAAATTGTGCTGGTGATATATTTCCTGAGTCAGAATTTTTAATTGATGTGCCATCGCGTTTAACTAATATATTTATACCTGATGGACAAACTTTGTATACTAATCAATCCTTTTCATATGATTTGTGCACCCAAGAAGAAACAGGATCTGTAATGTTGTGTGATAATGCAGTAGAAAATTGGGGATTTTATACTGACCCTAATACGGGATTTCACTACTCCACGACTAACTTTCAAGGACCGAATCATGTATATAAATACGGGCCTTCGGATTATGGAACTGGGTCTTGTGTTCCAATTTTTATTAACGAATCGGAACTTTACTCTAACGTTCCTGGTACAAATACTGCTAATACTAGAGCAAGAGGTATTGTTACAGATGGAGTTGGAAATATATATGTTACATACTTTACAAATATAACTCCAGGAGGTCCTTCGAGCGAAGGACTCCTTGTCCAATATGATATAAATGGTAATTATGTTACCCATCACCATGACGATAATGATGACGGCAATGGTTGGTTCTCAACTTCGGGTTTGGTATATAGTCAAATAACAGGTACGCTTTTTAGTGCGACACAGTCTCAGATAGAACCTTGTGTATTTGCATGGTCTACAAACCCATTAGAACCAATAGGCCCAGTGGTTTCTCCTTCAGGAGATACAGGTCAAGGGCAGTCTGGATTCGATAATGCTAAAGGTATTGCAATAACCCAACAATGTTGTCCAATATCTACACCTACTGTTCTAGATGTAACAGTGTGTGATGCAAATATTGGGGATCAGCTTTTACTGACAGATTTATTCCCATGCAATGGAATATTTTGTGAGGGTATGTGGGATGAAGTACTAGGAAATATAGGTCTTACTTACAGCGCTTGTGATCAATCTATTATTATTGAAGTAGAAAATGCGTGTGGTTCTTTTGAAAATGTTTCTGATGGTATGAGCTCAAATGCAGTATGTGGAGCATACTCCGTGACATTAAATGTGGAGGTAATTGCACCAGAACCTCTTGATGTATCAGAAGATCAAACAATATGTCTAGGTGAGGCACCTGAAGCAATATCAGTTGTGACTACTGGTACAGTGCAATGGCAAATGAGTACGGTCTCCTGTGATGAAGGCTTTGTAGATATTCCTGGTGCAAACTCTAGTTCTTATTTACCTGCTAGTGTGAGTCAAACGACTTTTTATCGTGCCAATATTACCAATACAGGTGAATGTACGACTGGAACTTGTGAACAAACAAGTGACTGCATTACGATTACTGTAGAATGTTGTGATACGATGGGTGGCGAAGTATTTTATGATCTAAATAACAATGGCTGTCAAGAAGCTGGAGAGGACCCGATTACGGAAGCTGTAGAAGTAAGCTTATTTGCCTGTGATCCAGCGACTGGCGAGCCAACTGGTGACCCAGTAGCAAGTACTATTACAGTAGGTGGGCAGTATATGTTCGGACCAGATGAAGTAGGAAGTGCAAATATATGCCTTAATCAATCAGTGACCTATGCGGTCGTGTTTGATATACCAAATGGAGGAGGCGAAGCATTAGAAGATTGGAATTTGAGTAGTAATGAATCAACAGAAGCTGAATGTGGTATGGCTGGTGAGATCGATGATGTTGATCCAGATACAGCGACCAGTAGTTGCTTTAATCCACAAGACGATGACGATGACTTAGATATCGATGCGGGAATCTTCCCTTGTCAAGATTTAGCGGGAGAGGTATTCTATGACTTAAATAATAATGGTTGTCAAGATGCTGATGAGGATCCAGTTTCAGAGGATGTGACTGTAAACTTGTATGCATGTGATGCCACAACCGGTATGCCTTCTGGAATACCGGTAGCCACAACTACAACAGTTGGTGGACAGTATGCCTTTGGACCAGAAGAGACAGGAACTGCAGAATTCTGTTTAGATCCAGCAGTGACATATTCTGTAGAATTTGTTCTACCTAATGGTGCGGGCGAAGATTTGGAGGATTGGAACCTAAGTACGAATGAAGCTGATATGGCCTGTATGGATGCGGGAGACAGTGACGACGTAGATCCTATGACAGGACAAAGCAGTTGTTTTAATCCAATGGACGATGATGATGACCTAGATATAGACGCAGGAATCGTTCCTTGTGAAGATTTAGCGGGAGAGGTATTCTATGACTTAAATAATAATGGCTGTCAAGATCCTGGGGAGAGTAACATAAGTGAAATAGTTGTGGTTAACTTATATGCATGTGATCCAGCAACAGGAATGCCAACAGGAATGCCAGTTGCCACAACAACGACAACACTTGGAGAATATGCCTTTGGGCCAGAAGAGACTGGAGGTGCAGAAATATGTTTAGACCCAGCAGTAACATATGCTGTAGAATTTGTAATTCCAAATGCAGCGGGTCAAGAATTAGAGGATTGGAATCTCAGTACAAATGAAGCAGATATGGCTTGTGTAGATGCAGGAGATAGTGATGATGTGGATCCCATGACCGGTCAGAGTGCCTGTTTCAATCCAGCTGACGACGACGATGACTTAGATATCGATGCGGGAATCTTCCCTTGTCAAGATTTAGCGGGAGAGGTATTCTATGACTTAAATAATAATGGTTGTCAAGATGCTGACGAGAATCCAGTTACGGAGGATGTGACTGTAAACTTGTATGCGTGTGATGCCACAACAGGTATGCCTACTGGAATGCTAGTAGCAACAACTACAACAGTTGGTGGACAGTATGCCTTTGGACCAGAAGAGACTGGAACTGCTGAAATATGTTTAGATCCAGCCGTGACCTACTCTGTAGAATTTGTAATCCCTAATGGTGCAGGTGAAGATTTAGAAGGATTTAACTTAAGTGGAAATGAGGCTGACATGGCCTGTATGCTTGCTGGTGATAGTGATGACGTAGATCCTATGACAGGACAAAGCACATGCGTTGATCCTAATGACGACGACGATGACTTAGATATCGATGCGGGAATCTTCCCTTGTCAAGATTTAGCGGGAGAGGTATTTTATGACTTAAATAATAATGGTTGTCAAGATGCTGATGAGGATCCAGTTACAGAAGATGTGACTGTAAACTTGTATGCATGTGATGCCACAACCGGTATGCCTACTGGAATGCCGGTAGCCACAACTACAACAGTTGGTGGACAGTATGCCTTTGGACCAGAAGAGACAGGAACTGCTGAAATATGTTTAGATCCAGCAGTGACCTACTCTGTAGAATTTGTAATCCCTAATGGTGCAGGTGAAGATTTAGAAGGATTTAACTTAAGTGGAAATGAGGCTGACATGGCCTGTATGCTTGCTGGTGATAGTGATGATGTGGATCCTATGACAGGACAAAGTGCCTGCTTTGACCCTAACGACGACGACGATGACTTAGATATCGATGCGGGAATCGTACCGTGCGAAGATTTAGCTGGTGAAGTGTTTTATGATTTAAACAACGACGGTTGTCAAGATGTAGGTGAAGACCCTGTATCTGAAGATGTAACTGTTAACTTATATTCATGTGATCCAGCAACAGGAATGCCAACAGGTATGCCAGTAGCAACAACGACAACAGTTGGCGGACAGTATGCCTTTGGGCCAGAAGAGTCAGGAAGTGCTGAAATATGTTTGGATCCAGCAGTGACCTACTCTGTAGAATTTGTAATCCCTAATGGTGCAGGTGAAGATTTAGAGGATTGGAACCTGAGTACGAATGAAGCTGACATGACTTGTATGGATGCTGGAGATAGTGACGACGTTGATCCGATTACAGGACAAAGCAGTTGTTTTAATCCAATGGACGATGATGATGACTTAGATATCGACGCAGGAATCTTTCCTTGTGAAGATTTAGCAGGTGAGGTATTTTATGACCTAAACAATAATGGTTGTCAAGATCCTGGAGAAAATAGTGTGAGTGAAACAGTTGTGGTTAACTTATATGCATGTGATGCAGCAACGGGAATGCCTACAGGTATGCCTGTAGCCACCACAACAACAACACTTGGACAGTATGCCTTTGGGCCAGAAGAGTCAGGAAGTGCTGAAATATGCTTAGATCCTGCAGTAACATATGCAGTAGAATTTGTAATTCCGAATGCAGCAGGTCAAGCATTAGAGGATTGGAATCTGAGTACAAATGAAGCAGATATGGCTTGTGCTGATGCAGGAGATAGTGACGATGTAGATCCGATAACAGGACAGAGTACTTGTCATAATCCAGCAGAAGATGATGAGGATTTAGATATCGATGCAGGAATCTATCCATGCGAAGATTTAGCAGGAGAAGTCTTCTATGACTTGAATAATAATGGTTGTCAAGATGCAGGAGAGAATCCAGTATCCGAAGATGTGACTGTAAATTTATATGCTTGTGATGCTACAACCGGTATGCCTACTGGAATGCCTGTAGCCACAACTACTACAGTTGGCGGACAGTATGCCTTTGGGCCAGAAGAGACTGGAACTGCAGAAATTTGTTTAGATCCAGCCGTGACCTACGCAGTAGAATTTATAATTCCTAATGGTGCAGGCGAAGATTTAGAGCATTGGAATCTGAGTACAAATGAAGCAGATATGGCTTGTGCTGATGCAGGAGAAAGTGATGATGTAGACCCTATGACAGGACAAAGTACATGTCACAATCCAGCAGAAGACGATGAAGATTTAGATATCGATGCGGGAATATATCCATGCGAAGATTTAGCGGGAGAGGTATTTTATGACTTAGATAATAATGGTTGTCAAGACGCTGGTGATGATCCAGTAACAGAAGATGTGATTGTAAACTTGTATGCATGTGATGCTACAACAGGTATGCCTACTGGAATGCCGGTAGCCACAACTACAACAGATGGTGGACAATATGCCTTTGGGCCAGAAGAGACTGGAACTGCAGAAATTTGTTTAGATCCAGCAGTGACCTATGCAGTAGAATTCATAATTCCTAATAGTGCAGGCGAAGATTTAGAAGGCTATACATTTAGTACCAATGAATCCGATCTTGCGTGTATGTTCTTCGGTGAAAGTGATGACGTGGATCCCAATACGGGGCAAAGTACTTGTTACAATCCTGCAGAAGATGATGACGATTTACATATAGATGCTGGTATAGTCTTCTTTGATTTAGCCCTATCAAAAGTATTAACAACTCCTACTCCATATAATTATGGAGATGATTTGACCTTTACAATTGAAGTAACAAATCAAGGAAATATAACTGCAGAGAATATTGAAATTAGTGATTATATACCGGCAGGTTATATATATAACCCAGGAGATAATATGCCTACAGGAACTGCTAATTCCACAACTTGGAATGGAGTAGCTCCAACGGTAACTACGACGATATTAGGACCATTAGCACCAGACGAAAGTGTAAGTGTGGACATCGTCTTAGAGCTGATTATGGCAAATGACGAAACTGCTTGGGATAATTACGCTGAGATAAGTTATGCAGAAGATGACAACGGCAACGGCACAGATGGAAGTGGACCAAATGGCGGAATTACTGATATAGATAGTACACCGGATGGAGATAACACCAATGATGCAGGTGGTGAACCAGATAGCGATGCAGATAATTATATTGATGGAGATGGTACAGGTGTTGTGGGTGATGGTGTCGATACGACAGACGAAGATGATCACGATCCTGCTGCACCGGTTATAGTTGACATAGCATTAGCTAAAACCACATTAACAATGGGACCTTTTGTCTATGGTCAAGAAGTAGAGTTTAATATAGAAGTATTCAATCAGGGTAACGTTGATTTAACAGATATAGAGGTCACTGATTATATTCCATGTGGATTTAGCTTTGGTCCTTCAAACGTAGGATGGATGGATAATGGTACAACAGCTACCACAGAGATAGCTAGTTTGGACGCTGCGATGAGTACCAATCTAAGTGTATTCTTTGTAGTGGAACCAGTAGGCCCATCATGTATCCACGCTGATGCATATACAAATTATGCAGAAGTAAGTGCAATGTTTGGTGACACAGACATGGACGGTATTGATGAAGATTTAAGCATGGTAGATATCGATAGCCAAGCCGATGATGATAACACCAATGATGCAGGTGGTGAGCCAGAAAGCGACGCCGATGATTTTGTGGATGGTGATGGTACGGGTGTCATTGGTGATGGCGTAGATACATCGGATGAAGATGATCATGATCCTGAGTTAATAGAGGTGTTTGATTTGGCTTTGTCTAAAGTATTAATCACGCCTACCCCTTATGCTTACGGTGATGATCTGACTTTCTCAATCGAAGTATGTAATCAAGGAAATGTTACTGCTCAAAACATTGAAGTAACAGATTACATACCTGATGGCTATGTGTATAATGCTACTGACAATATGCCTACTACTGGAGGTACAAATTGGATGGGCGCATCCCCTACTGTGACCACAAACATTGCTGGTCCATTAACAGCAGGAGAATGTGTGAGTGTTGAAATTGTCTTAGAATTAATAATGGCAGCAAATCCAGAAGACTGGGATAATTATGCAGAGATCAGTTTTGCACAAGACGAAGATGGAAACGGAACGGATGGATCTGGTCCAGATAATGGCATTGTAGATGCGGATAGTACACCTGATGCAGATAATACAAATGATGCAGGCGGAGAGCCAGGCAGTGATGCAGATAATTATATAGATGGAGACGGTACAGGTGTTGTAGGTGATGGTATAGCAGGAACAGATGAGGATGACCATGATCCGGCATTCCCAGAAATAATTGATATTGCACTTATCAAGACGACTGTGACTCCTGGCCCTTATGCTGTTGGGCAGGTCGTTACATTTGAAATCGAAGTAACTAATCAAGGTAATGTCGATTTACAAAATGTTGAGGTGACAGATTATATTCCTTGTGGTTTTACATACCATGCTGCAACAAATGACGTAATGGTGCCTGCT
>CALIAU010000042.1 GCA_938045585.1 uncultured Saprospiraceae bacterium | reverse complement strand
TGGACTCAAAGATGGAGTCTATAATATTTCAATTACGTCTAAGGCAGGTAAACTAAGAAAACAGTTTATCAAAATCAATTAGGTAGAAATTACTTATAATAATAAGTATTTAGCTGCTCTTCTTCGGAAGAGCAGCTTTTTCTTTTTTATACAAGCCTATCCCCTACTTACAAAAGATGTATTGTGCTAGCCGCTCTTAGAACAAGTTATTAATGCTTTTTATCTAGAATTAAACCAGAGGCTTAAAGAGTAATATTTCAAATAGGATTTTGCCGTTTGAATGCATTTGTATATTAGGATAGGATTTAATAGGTCGCTATAAAGACAGAACGAAAAGAAATTAAATTAAGGTAAGTGCAATTGCAAGTTTGACGTGTATTTTGATTAACTGTTAGTATGATCACCATCGCTTTGCGATATTTTAATAGGAAGATCATCCATTATCATCATTATTTTATGTTTTATTCGCGGCTTAAGATGTAACAAGACGATCAAGTTAAAGTATATTTGTTTAACTGTGAAGGCAATGTATTACGGCAAAGAACCTATGAAAAATTCGATAATAATTCTATCAGCACATTTTCTGCATACGCTTACCCAGTAGGCAGATAGCTTTTCGCTTAGTGAATAGTGAATTATGTGTAATGGAAAGGTTTATTTGACAATAGCAATGGCTGAGTGATTATAGCAAATTTAAATTTGAATGCAATATTTATTAATCTTTCTAGATATAGTTTTATGAAACATTTTCTAATAATACCATTACTTCTATTAACTCTTCATGGCTACGCGCAAAATAATTCAGTATGTTACACAGAGAGTTACATGACTCGACATGTTCCAAATTTTCAAATGGAGAGTAATCAATTGGAATATAGATCTGGTCATGACGATGTTATAAATGTCAGAACAGTAGTTCATGTCCTATATGGTGATCAGACAGAAAACATTGAAAATGACAGTATTTATAGCATTATTAACAATGTGAATAATATATTTTGTGGCATAGTAGATACTTTCTCAATACGTGAGCGATTTAGACATCTTATAAACGACACAGGGATTAGAATCTGTCTTGCAACAGAAGACGAAGCAGGAAATCCTACGGAAGGAATTACAAGAACTGAGGTCGATATTGCATTCGATATAAATGATCCACTTGAATCACTTAAGTCTGATGACTTAGGAGGAAAAACGCCTTGGGATACGACCAAATATTTTAATATTTGGCTAATGCCTACGACAAGTACGCTTTTTACGAGTAATTATGGGATTCCTTTAACAGGCTATCGGCCCTTAGACACCTTTGTTGATCCCATAAGTATACCAGGTGTAGCGCTGGATATTGGTGTATTTACAGGTGGAAATTTAGGCCCAGCAAGTACTGGCGAAGGCATATTAGCCCATGAAATCGGGCATGGATTAGGACTCCTCCATACCTTTGGAACTGGCCCTGCCGGGATTGATGTTTGCAGCATTGATGATTTTGCCGAAGACACACCTGTTTGTCGTGTTAGCTTTTTCTGTGATGATTTTGAAGAAAACACATGTATTGAAATTGATGATGATGAAATTGATATGAGTTCAAATTCTATGAATGTGGGTTGTATGATATTCTTTACTCCAGATCAAACAAATTTTATGCGAGAAAATTTATTCTCTACACCTGAGCTTCATTCTACTGATTGTGATGTTCAAGTTTCAACTGATAATGAATTTAATCAAAAAACCTTGCACATATTTCCAAATCCAAATAAGGGGGTATTTGAAGTGATATTAGATCATCCAGATAGTAAGATTGAATTATACAATATAACTGGCCAGCGAGTACCAATCAGAAGCAATGTAACAGAAACAGCTTGCAAAATCGAGCTAGTGAATAATTTTAGCGATGGCCTTTATTTATTGATAATTGATGGCGTTTCCCACAAGGTATTTTTAAGGAATAATCTATAGATATGATTATGGCAAAAAGCATACAGCATTGGAAGTGTTAAAGGCAGGCTCCAAGCATTGATTCGTGCTCTTTAATCTATCTGGGAGTTTTCTCCTTTAGTTGACAAGGCATAGAATAGTAAGACGCCTATCGCTACAGTTAACACACCCAATAGACTGCTTTGCTTTTTTAAGGTGTTGACTAAATGGGTTATGAATTCAATGAATTGCTCTTGCCCCATACATGCAAAGGCAATCCCAGCAATTATAGCGAGCGAGCCTAAGATTCTAAATACATCTGGCCATCTACTTTCTTTCGCTATTAGAATAAGTAAGATACCAAATCCTATCCGCAGGACAATTGCTGCAATGTACATATAACTATTATCCAAGTTTTCCAAAATCCAATTAAAAATAAAATCGGGTTTGATTAAACTAACGACTCCCGATATGAGTATACACAGACCTAGAGTTTTAATTATATATTTTATTGTTTTCATTTATATTTTATAGGATCAATATATTGTATCTTAATAAAAAGCTTCCAATCTATCCTTCATAATAGTTTAACAACTAATCTGCTTCCGACACAGCTTTGATATGGGATAATACACGATGATGTATTTTATATATAATATAATTAGACCATAGGCGCCAATAGAAATCGGGTTTTATATTGTGATAATACCAGGTAGTTCCTTCTAGTTCTACCCTACCATCCTCTAACTGAGTTAATTTAAACTGTCCCTTTTTTGAAACAAAATAATCGTGTAAATGCGGCGAATGTACATCCCAAAAACTTAACTCACGCATGGGGACGGGTTGTTCTACGACATCAAAAGCCAGCAATGCATTTTCTTCCCATCGTGTTATTGGTTCTACAAAATCACCGGAATTAAACTTGCAATAGCGCACGCTACCTACTCCCTCTCCTACGATTTCAGAACTTATTGGATAGGAAATTCCCGCTTTAAATAACACCTCTTGTGGTTCTTCAAGTGTAGGAAAGGCAATCACATTTTTCCAGACTACACTTAGATCTGCATCAATTATAATTTTACTTTGAACTGGTTTTACATCAGGTATTGAAAAAGTACTAAAATATGTGCTAAGCGGAATGAGTATTAAAAAAAACATAATGGAGGACATCGCATGATTTGGCCTTTGATCAACAATTGAAAATCCAATCAGGCTGCCTAACCAAGTTAACAACAAAGCAAAGGGTGCGGCCATTATCATACATATAATTCCTTCTATGGCAAACGCTAGCAAAGCTAGGCTAATCAAGCTAAGACTCAGAAAGCCTATAGATCTCGCCTGTGCTTTGCTAATCTCTTTCTTGTACCCAAGTATTATTGTTGAGCACATACCTATGAAAAATGGTATAAAAACAAATAGTGCTATACCATAATCGCCTAAGCCATAAATTGACAAAAGAATCAATGGAATGTTTAGAAGGATTGTAATAAGAACAGCGTATGTTTTTCTCTTTTTTAAATCTTCGGTAAGTAATTGCTTAAATATCTGCATGAAGCATTGATTATTATAAGATCTTTCTAACTTAAAAATAAGTTCTTCACATGAAAGATACAAAAGCAATACAGGTCTTAAGTCTTCACATCTTAAAATTATACACTTTCCGTATTGTTTAAATACCTGATCATAATTTATATGCAGACTCCATAGCAAAAAGGAGGAGACCGCTCTATGAACATATTATTCATGAGATGCAAACAAATGGCAGGGCAGCTCAGCAAATAAACTGACAAATGTAAAACGCAGCTTAGATTTTAATTAGCTTTTTTAAATAGTATCTGTTCGTTTTCATCTAAGACTGTAACAAAGTAAGTCCCTATTTTTAATTCCTTCATACTAAGAAGTTCCCCTTCCGCTACTGTATTTAGCTTTCTCAAGCGTCGCGAATAGATATAACACCATATCTAATATTTTCGAATTGGACTTTATGTAAATACAGCTTTTATTGATTCTTCTTTGTTTTTCTCTAAATCAGATCTAAGGCTTTCGATTTTCATGCCTATAGTTTTAAATGGAATTGTTCCTAAAGGTAATCTCAATGTTGAATCTTCTTTGTTGATATGGTTTAGAATGATTGCAGCCGCCTTTACAGGATCCCCTTCTTGTTTATTATGCACTGATAATAGTTTTTTACGAAAAGCCCCAGCTGTTTCGCTGTAATCAGTAATTTCCTTTGTCGCTTGCATAAGAGATCTTCCTGCAAAATTTGTTCTATAAGGTCCTGGCTCAACAATGCTTACTTTAATCCCAAAAGGACTTACCTCTTGGGCTAAAGCTTCGCTAAATCCTTCTAAAGCAAACTTACTGGCGTTATAGATTCCAAATCCAGCAAAGGCTTTGACGCCCGCATGCGATGATATCTGAATGATCTGCCCACTTCTTCTTTCTCTCATATGTGGAAGTACAGCTTGAGTCAACTTTAAAGTCCCAAAGAAATTTGGTTCAAAAACTTTTCTCACCTCTTCAATAGAAGCCTCTTCCACTGCACCAGCAAATCCTACTCCTGCATTATTAACGAGCACATCTATTTCTCCTAAGTCACTTATCAATTTATTTACCTTAGTTTGTATCATCTCCAGATCTGTTATGTCCAACAAGATTCCTTTAGCCTTATCTCCATGTTTTGCATTGAATTCATTTACTTCAGATTCTCTTCTGAAAGTGCCTATGACAAATTCACCGGCATCCATCACGGATTCAGCTATTGCTTTTCCAAGACCACTGGATATACCAGTAATCAACCAATTTCGCTTACTCATTATTCTGTTTTTTTATGTTAGATAAATATATTTCTTGGAATTCTTTAAAGTTGTTTTTAATGTTCTCAGTATTATTTTTTTGAGTTTTACATCTCGTATAAAAAGATACTAATGATTTTTTTATACCGTATGGCTCTACCTTAATCACTGCCAAATAGTCTTCTATCGGCATTGGCGTATCTGTCATTATATATGACATAGTTCTTCTTGATGAATCGTAGTATATCATCTGCTCAGTTATCGAGCCTCCGTTAATCAATTCAATTTCCCAAGTTGAATTGATACCATGTCCATCAACAGTAGTTGACTTTACAGCTTGTGGAGCTAACTTGTGTAGGTTCGCCCAGTCTTGAACAATGTTCCAAGATAGCTCGGCATCAATTGATATTATTTCATTTGTTTCCACTTCTACTACTCTTAAGTCTTGAGCTGATAATGTTACTAAAGAAATTAAAGTGAAGATGAAGTTTAAAAAATATTTCATGATTATCCTTTTTTTAATTTATTAATAATTTCAAGCGATTCAGTTCTGCTCCTATAATCGCCACCTTCAGTTTTGGCAAAGGAAATTTGACCATCTTTCTCAATGATAAATACCGCAGGTACAGGTATTTCTTTAGAATCATTCCCGTAATATGAATCAAAATTAAAACCTAGTTTATTCATCTCCTCAAGTGGCGCATCTCCATTTTTAAAAACCGTGGTGTAAAGTCTAGCTACTAAGTTTCCATTATCACTAAGCACCTCAAATTCTAACTCATTTTTCTCCTTTAACGATAATGATTCGTCAGGCGTTTGAGCTGAGACAGCGATTAGATTGGCTCCATTCTCTTTAATTAGAGGTAAAATCGATTGGTATTGTGCAAGAGCAAGATTGCAGTAAGGGCACCAGGTTCCTCGATAGAACACAAGAACAATCCTCTTTTGTTCGAGTTGATTGTATAAATTGACTGATTCTCCTGTTGCGTTAGATAAGGTAAAGTCAGGTGCTTTATCGCCTGATTTCACTCTTAGGATATTCTGGAATCTGTCCTTCAGCTGATTAGCATCATTATCAAAAACTTTTAATGATGCTGCAGGAAGCATGGACTTCAAATTGACTCTTAAGTCTTTTAATCCTTCTGTATAAGAAGGTAAGGTTGAAACTGACATATGTTTATTTTAATGTGATTAAAAAATATTATATCACAAAGTTGGTTTAAACAAAGTCAATTAAAAATGAAGTAGATTAGGAAAAGTTCTTGAACTAGTTCAAGATTTTGTAATTTTTTGTTTGCGGATCTTGCTTAGGAATTCTGGAGTCATACCTAAATAAGAAGCCAATACATACTGAGGTACTCTGTTCACGATATGAGGATACTTTGCGATATACTCATCGTACCGTTCTTCAGCAGTTTTGCTGATGTTAGAAATTACTCGGCGTCTGGAAAAAGCAAATGCTTTCTCAGTTGTGAGTCTGAAGTATTCACTTAAGGAATGGATTTCTTTGCATAGAGGTTCAATATCTTCGTATCTCATTTGAAAAATAGTTGAATCTTCTAATGCTTCTGCAAAATTTAAAGCAGGGACTTGATTGATATAGCTATAAAAGTCTGTAACGAACCAATCTTCAATACCTATGCTTACTGTATGTTCTTTACCTTCATCATCCAGATAAAAAACTCTAAAAGCACCTTCAACTATATATGTCCTACTTTGACAAACGAATCCTGGTTGTATTATAAACTGCTTCTTTTTGACTTTCGAAGTTTTAATAATAGATTTTAGTCTGTTCTCCTCTTCTGCACTTAGACTTACGTACCTATTGATGTTATTTAATATTGTTGTGTATTTATTCATCTTTTATTCTCGTATGCTTACCGATAACGCATCTTTTAATACATCAATCTATATTTATATAATGTAAATAAACTTCAATCTTGACATATAGCCTCGAACATGTCTAAACTGTAAGATTAATCTAAAATGTATGAATTAAGGTAAGGATAAAATCAGATACTAGACTCTTAGGATTGAAAAAATCGGATGCCGTTGTATTGATGTGCTTTTGAAGACAAATCTAATATGGGCCTTAAAATATTAACTTTGATGACAATACATCTTAACTCTCCGATTCATAATTATGGATATAGCTAATCTTTAGAATATTGAGTGATTGTAATTCTTCCTTGATCTTATTTACAGAAGACATCTTAATATTTTCATCTATGTACATAAAAGCTCTATGTACAAAGATGCTATTCTTCTTCATTTGATTTAGCTCTAGAGCAATCAATTGCTTACTGTCTTCTACTTTACCGATGTGGGTATTCACTTTAAGATTATTCTGGACAGAGGAGGATATAAATATTTCTAAATCATTGGGACCTGCTTTTGACTTTGCTTGTACATTAAATGCAGCAGGTAATTCTAGATCCGACATATTTTGGTTTTGCATGGTGGTAGTCACCATAAAGAAAAAGAGTAGCATAAAGATTATATCAGGGAGTGCAGTTGTATTTATTTTGATTGGCTTTTTAGGCTTTCTTGGTATGTTCATAGTGCAGGTATTTCATTTTCAATGATGGTATATTTTATTCTATAGAGAATTTGTTTCTTCTGTGTACTTTCCAAAAAGGTAAATTCTTTCCCAAGGGATTCTTGTGCTATTTGATCAAGTAGTATTTCTTTATCTTTTTTCAGTTGGGTCAGTAATTGTACATAGTCTTTATAGGGTGTGTCTGGTAGCATATTGATTTTCACTACTCCAGGCTTGGGGTGTGCGCTAATTCTTCTGATTTCATCAACAAGAGAATAAGCATAATTTTGATCGAAGATTTCTCCTTCAACGAGTACCTGCGCCTTTCCATTTAAATACAAACTAAGTATTCTGTCCTTTGCAATTTTACCGCTGCGTTGATTGGTAGTTTTAGGAGGTAAACTTTGTTGCAACTCATAGGCTTTATTAAAGGTTGTTACAACCATAAAAAAGATCAATAGTAAGAACGAGACATCTGCAAATACACCACTATCTGTTTCATGATTTATTCTTCTTTTTTTCATGTGCGCGTTTAATAGATAGATGTGATACAAAATAAAATGGTTGTATGCGTACAAGAAATTCCGGACTAGCGATGTGGAGAGGTGGCTGTAAGCCAGACGCAATCTTGATTGTGGCCGAGCAGACCTGCGAGCCTTGTAACGTAGCGACCTATAGCTTGTGTAACAAGCTATAGGTAGGCCCCAAATAAAAAAGCCCTACTGCAAACAGTAAGACTTTCTTTTCTTTCTAAATCGCTATACGATCATGTGTTTAGACTTCTACATCTACTGTGTCTGTAACTACATAATAACGTGGATCATCAATGGAACTTTCTATCACAGTAGAGAATTTAGGATTAGCCTTTAGCAACAAAAGTTTGCACTCTGGACTAAGGTGGGTAAACTTTATCTTTTTGCCTTGATCCAAATATTTATTTGCAATCCCGCGCATTGCTTCTATACCTGAATGATCACTAACACGAGATTCCGTGAAATCAATTTCAATACTATCTGGGTCCGTAGATGGGTCAAACTTTCCATTGAAGTTAGTCACTGAACCAAAGAAGAGTGGTCCCCAAATTTCATATACTTTAGTGCCATTTGGCTTCATTCTTTTACGTGCTCTAATCATGGTAGCATTCTTCCAAGCGAATACTAAAGCAGAAATAATAACACCTATGATAACTGCAAGGGCAAGATCATAATAGACTGTTATCAGAGACACGGCTATGAGTACAAAGGCATCTACACGTGGAATTTTTGGTAAGATTCTAAAACTGGACCAGGCAAATGTTCCAATAACGACCATAAACATTACACCCACCAAGGCTGCAACAGGAACCTGTTCAATAAGTGGTGCTGCAAATAAAATAAAGGCCAAGAGACCAAGGGCTGCCATTACGCCGGACAAACGTCCACGTCCACCACTGTTTACATTAATTATGGATTGACCTATCATAGCACAGCCTCCCATTCCTCCAAATAATCCGTTCAATATATTCGCTGAGCCCTGAGCAATACACTCTCTATTTCCACTTCCTCTCGTTTCTGTCAACTCGTCAATCAAATTAAGTGTCATTAATGATTCAATCAATCCTACTGCAGCTAATATTATTGCAGTGGAAAGTAGCAGACTCCAATGCTCGCCCACTGTTGCAAACATGCCAAAGAGCTGTGTCTGAAAACTTGGTAGTCCTCCTTGTAGTCCTTGGCCACCCCCATCTTTAATAAAGGACCCTACTGTACTCACATCTAGGCCTGCAAAAATTGTTACACCTGCTACTACCAATATGGCGGCAAGTGCTGAAGGTATTTTTTTTGTCAGCTTAGGAAGGCCCCACATGATAGCCATGGTTAAGGCTACTAGTGCCAGCATAATCACCATGTCCATTCCCTGCAGCCATTGGGTGCTATCTCCTACACGTTCTTTAAACAAACTCAACTGGGAAAGGAAGATGACAATCGCAAGACCGTTTACAAATCCCATCATAACTGGATGCGGAATGAGCCTTACAAATTTTCCTAAACGAAAAACGCCTGCTAGAATCTGGATGCCTCCTACTACAAGCAGAGTAAGCAATAACCATTGCAAACCTAAATTTTCTATAGGTGTACTCAGTGCTGCTCCTACTTCATTCCCCTTACTAATCAGATGCACCATTACAACTGCCATGGCGCCTGTTGCACCTGAAATCATTCCAGGTCTTCCTCCAAATAGTGAGGTTATTATTCCCATGATAAAGGCACCATATAGACCCACTAAGGGATCTACTCCTGCAACGAAGGCAAAGGCTACTGCTTCCGGCACTAGGGCTAAGGCTACGGTCAGTCCAGAAAGGATGTCGTCCTTTGGGTTTCCGACGAAATTATTAAATATCTTATTTGTCATGCGCTACTACTTTCCAAAAGGTCGCAAAGTTAGTCTTAATACCCACAGTAAAAAGCTAATTCACATTAAATATTTCTTTAATATGTTTTGCATTCTTTTGCTTGTGGAGCCGTGTACGAAATTATAGTGCGGCTGCGTGGATGAAACCTATTTTAATTGCTTTGGGCAGGGAATTGTTGAAACAAAATATGATTGGGAAAAAAGTGAGTTTTGATGGGAATTAGACAGGATAAGTTTAGATCTTAGACGTTAGACGCTAGATTTTTTAGAAGATCTCAGCGTCTTATCTTTTTTTCTTCTTTTTACGTTTGTTCTGGATTTTGTCTCCGCGTCTTAATGGCTTTTTGAAGCGTTCTTTTAATGTTTGCTGATAGCTTTTTTTCTTTACTTTTTCCTTGCTGTTTTTAGCCGACTTTTCATGGAAGGCAGATCCTTCCTTAACATCTTCAAGATTATCTTCTAAATCTTCTGGAAAGAGGGGCCCTAATTCTTCTGGAGTAAGTTCGTTGGAAATTTCTAGTGTGTCAGGAAGAGCAATCTGAGGGATCGTATAGTTCATCAGAGTTTCTATAGCATCCTTGAGTGCTTCTTCTTTTTCGCTATAGAGCAAAATAGCCTTTCCCTGGTTTCCAGCACGTCCTGTTCTCCCTATTCTATGTATATGATTCTCTGCATAAAAAGGGGTATCAAAACTAACAACAGTGGAAATCTTTTCGATGTCTATTCCTCTAGAAATGACATCTGTTGCAATCAATATCCGGCAAGTACCATCGGTAAATTTTTCTTTAGATTTTGTTCGGTGGTTTTGTTCTTTACCTGCATGAATGACTGCCATTTCTTGCTCAAAATCTAATGTTTCGAATAATCTATCCGCATTGGCTTTGGTCGCAACAAATACTAAGACCTTATTATGCTCTTCCCTGTCCTGTAAAAGTATATTTAAGAGATTGGCCTTGGTATAAAAATTAGGGACAGCATAACAGCTCTGCTGGATTGTATCGAGAGGAGTACCACTGAGAGAGATTGTTTTTCTGACAGGGTTTACTAAAAAATCATTTATTAGGACATCCACATAGGTTGTCATGGTTGCAGAAAACAAAATGTTTTGTCGTTTTCTTGGAAGAAGTTCTAGAATATTTTTTATCTGTGTTTTATAACCAAAGTCCAACATGATATCAACCTCATCAATAATTAATTTTTTGATGGTCTTCAGCTTAAGTGCATTGGCAAGGGCAAGATCGTATAATCTTCTAGGTGTTGCCACTACTATATCTATGCCTTCAGCAAGGGCTAGTTTTTGCTTTTTTATATTACTGCCTCCATACACACCCAAAATTCTTATTGTAATATAGGGTGTCAATTTTTCAATTTCTTCTACTATCTGAATGACTAACTCGCGAGTTGGTACAAGGATGAGGACCCTGGGACTTAACTGCTCAGAATATTTTAAATCCTGTAAGATGGGTAATAAGAATGCAATTGTTTTTCCCGTTCCTGTTTGAGCAATTCCTACAAAGTCAAAGCCTCCTAGTATAGGTGAATATGATTCTTCTTGAATGGGTGTTGCCTCATCAAAGCCTAGATCTGTAAGTGCATTATACAGTTGTTTCTTAATCTTAAACTCTTCGAAACGTTTCATGCTGCAAAGTAATTGAGAATATTCGGGGTGAGGCAGGAAATGCTAAGTTATTTTTTGAGAAAATTGGTTTTGGGACGAACGGACTAACAGACCAACGGCTTGCCTGCGTGCGCAAGCAGGTAGGACGGAACGGACGGGAAGGATGTAGATATGGAGTTCAAGGGGTCATGACCCCTTGTGTTCATCTCTGGTTTAGGGTTTTACGGCGACTACTTCAATCATTTGAGGAGTAAATATGCAGGCACCTTCTGTATGTTCCAATTCGTCTAATTCATCAATTGCTTTTTCGTGCAGCACTTTATCAAGTACACCATCCTCTTCTAATTTAGCGAAGAATATACGAAAGAAACTACTCGGCCATTCCCAGGTAAGATCGTCTGGTACACCTATTTTTGACATGGGTCTAGTGCTTATTACTTCTAATCCTGCCTCGTAAAAAAGTGCTGGGAGTCGTCTACCTATATCAATAAATCCAGGCGGTGTGCGAAAGTTATCTAGAGTGGCCTTAATTGCCTTGGCTAGGTTCTCCTTGTATGGTTCAGTTTGTAAGGTAGACCAATCAAAGTATTCTTGTGCTACAAATACAGCACCTGGCGCCATACTATCTACCACCTTTTGAATTATCTCTTCTGGATTATCTATCCAAGCGAGGGCCCAACGGCAGTAGACACCATCTAACTGGGATTTTAATTGCATGTCATCAAAATCACTATGCATTACATCAATATTCAAACCTTGGATATCTGCTTGATGTTGCAAATACTCTGTGTATATTTGAGACTTATCTACTCCAATGACCTTTCCTAATTTTCCAACTATATATCCGAGCTCTGTAGTACAAAAACCTGGGCCACAACCCAGATCAAGAATCGTTTGTCCAGGGCCAAATTCTGCGATTTTCCACCCCTGTCTTGCTTCGCTAGACCAAACCTGATGCTGCAGACCCAATCTGTACATTTCATCTTTATGTGTCCCTAAAATATAAGCATTACTTTCCTTTGTCATCCGAATAAATTAATTGGTCAAAAATATGGGTGAATGTAATCAAATCCAATTTAGAGAATAGATTTTTTCTGGAGATTTTAATTAAATTAGGTGAAAATACAAGGACCATGACAATTACAAATTCTGTATCGGATCAAAATTATAGCTGGGCTACTCTTTTACTACGATTAGTTGCT
Organism: uncultured Saprospiraceae bacterium; assembly: GCA_938045585.1. Taxonomy (GTDB): domain Bacteria; phylum Bacteroidota; class Bacteroidia; order Chitinophagales; family Saprospiraceae; genus CALCMJ01. The sequence goes on along the minus strand of CALIAU010000042.1, from coordinate 16,543 downwards.
GGAGGCTTTATGCTCACACATGGTATTCCAAAATTACAAATGCTACTCGAAGGGGATGCTGTAAATTTTGCTGACCCAATAGGGCTAGGACCTACATTCTCTCTTATCCTAACGGTGTTTGCCGAATTTCTTTGTGCACTATGTATACTTTTTGGATTCAAGACTAAACTGGCAACAATTCCTCTTATCATTACGATGCTTGTGGCGAGTTTTGTTGTGCACCTCAATGACCCCTTTGGCAAAAAGGAATTCGCACTCCTCTATTTAGCAATGTACGCTGCCTTATTTTTACTAGGCAGCGGAAAATATTCGGTAGATGCCTTCCTACAAAATCGTAAGCAGGCTTAATTTAAAGACTTTGAAAGCCAACCACGTGTGTAGCTGTTTTCAATATACCAGCCGCCCTCTGTTTTATGTAGGCCGTAATTTTGACGGCTTGGGTTATTTGCGCCAGGATTTTGCTGGATAATTTCGATGGAGTTATTAGTTACCTTGGAAATGATAGCGATATGACCAAATTGGTTAAAAGAAGTAGGGCCAAATATAATTATATCCGTTTCTTTTGGTTTAGCGATACTGCCATTTTTAAATTGGTATAGTCCTCGTTTCTCGTTAAAATTTCCATCGGGAATTGAGAAGTTAAAAAAGTCTTTAGCGTGGCCATACGAGTCTGGCATTTTATGATTAAAATGTTCGTAATAAAAGCGTTTTACAAATTCTACACACTGGTACCTTAGTCCTAAATTATATCCATCCGACGTTACGTTGCGGCCATTTACATTTGACACCCTGCCATTATAGTATACAGAAACTCCTTTATAACTATCTATGGCCTTACCTGTAGCATTTGCTTTTTTGTAATTTTTCCCCTTTCTATTTGTATTTGAACTAGAAGCACCCCCACCTTTTTCTCCATCGCGGGAATATTTTTTTAAGGTTATTTCTGGAATAGTAATATCAGGCAATATCTCATTGAGTCCCATCGCACATAAGGCTGAGAAGGCAATGAGGGCTGTGAAAATAAATGCTTGCACTTTAGATCTGCTCATCAGGTAATTAATTAAAAATAAGTTCTTTTTGATATAATAATTCTGGAAGTTCGTCCTTGATGATAAAGTAATTTGCTATTGCCAATTTGCTTGTTTTAAAATCTACTCTTACATAACCCTGATCGCCTACACAAAATTGTGCACTCTCTTCTACTGCACAGGCAGTTTTTAACGATCCAGCTCCACTGACCACAAAATAGTGATTCTTCTCTTCAATATATTGTAAATTATGTTCATGTCCAGAAACTACTAAGGTAGGTGCGTACGGAGCTATAGCATCTAAGACATTTTGGACAAGCAATTTATTCATTCTATGTTTATTATCCTGTACATTCACATAGGGTCGCATAGTAGAATAGACAATTCCGGAGGCTGGTAAGGGAATCAATAAGCCTTTATTTAATTGGGTTAAGGGAAACAAATAGCTCAACCAATTAAAATAACCCCCATGCTCACCATAGGTGAAGGGTGGATGATGCATAGCCAGCACCATGGTTTCGCCCTTTATTTTAAGCAATGCAGCTCGTAAGGCAGCATTAAATTCTGCTCGTGTTTTATACTTACAATGATCAAAATTATTTCTATCCACTGATTCTAAAAACCAATGCGAATCAAAAACTACTGTATGGATTCCTTCTGCAAGGGTAATTATCTCAGGGCCACTGCAGCCCTGTTCCGGTAAAAAATACTTTTCTTGCTCTTCATTTTCCATTATAGGTCGGGCAGAAAGCACCGAATCAATATAAACTTCCTGTCTAGCTAATCCTTCTGGTCCATATTTATACCAGTCATGATTCCCAGGAATAAAAACAATCCGTCCTGGAAAGTCTTTTAACATATCTAATTGCACCTGCAGTCTGTAGATACTTAAATCATAATGCTCGGTTCCTTTGGGTGGAACGCCTACCGGATATAGATTATCTCCTAAAAACAGAATTGTAGAATTCTTCTTTGCTGTCAATTCCTTTTTTAAATGTCTTAAGAGCCCAGTGCTTTCATTCATTTCTACTCCACCCCCATCTCCAACAAGATATATGGTATGTAGATTATTGCTTTCTATGGGAAATGTCTGATAGTCTTTGTCCTTATATTTTGCCTTATAGCTTGCACAGGAACTCAGAAGAGAACAGGCAAAAAACAATACACAAAGCTGTTTGAAAACCATGCTCAAAAGTATCTCTTTATTTATAATCTAATTGATAAAAACTACATTTATAAAGAAGAAATCCTTAAAATGACATGAATAATTACGACGGTTAACAAACCAAAGAGGAAGAAATTCAGTGATTTTCTAATGTACTCATATTTTTTGTTGAGCCCTTCCGCCAAATGATAATAATCACGGATCATAGACCCGTATAAATAATCCTTATCATTTAATAACTGAAGGAAAGCCCATTCAAAATCTCTGAAATTCATTTTATGGAAATTTCCAAAATACAGAAGGTTACCTTTCTTTTCTCGAATCATTTCTTCACTGAAATTGCCTTGTGTTTTTACCGGGCGAATAGAAAGTATCGCATAGAAGATAGAGATACCACAAATAAGGGCAAGTAAGACAACGGGTAAAAAATTAATATCCCTTTCTGCTTCTTCTTTGGCAATAAAGCCACTCAGGACTAAGGAAAGAATTATTGAATTCACTGTAATCATGATATTTGCCTTTTTATCTACCATTTCATTCAGCGTGTAATGATTCTTAAGGGTAGTTCGAAACAAAGTTTGGATGCCTCTGTCATCTCGCCCCTTAGATTTTTCTAAATTTTTCTTGAGCTTTTTTATTTCGACATCAGAAATATTCAACTCTTTTTTAAGTAGGGAGGTATTTCTTTTTTCTAGATCCTTTTTCTCTTTTTGAATAGATTTTTTAAGTTTTTCGATTCCTTTTTGGATATTGTTCCTACCATAATTTGTATGCACTTGGGTATTATCCAAATAGCCAAGTAGGTTATCTACCCATGAGGCTTTGCCTAAGTTAAAATCACGCATAAGAAGCTCTTCATATAGGTCTTGAAGACGTTGCCGTCCTCTTGTTCCTATAAAGTCCATTACATGCGCATCCCAAAAAACTTTTTGCTCTTCCGTTTCAGGAACAACTACTGGAGAGAATGAATGCAAATTAGCTGCAATCTCTTGCTGTTCAGCTTCTGGTATTTCATGAATATCTGCAATATGAGAGAGAATCTTATGCATTTCCCTTTCTCTATGGACAAAATCTATTGATCTCGTATTATTCTCCAGTTCTGTAAGGATTACAATATCTTTAGAAATCTTTAGTAATTGGATTTCTCTACTTTTCAATCCACTTGCCTTCCCTACTTCATCGATATTTTTTGACATTCTCACTTGAAACCCGAGTGTGTGATAAACAAATATATCAGAAGCCTCTTTAATTTTGTCCTGTGTATAGGCTTCGATTTGTTTGGCAATTTCTACTAAAGAGTTTGACATAGTCAATAAAGTGAGTACATTGTTTAATATTACATAAGATTAAGAAAAATTATACGGTTACCATGCGGATTTGCTATTCCTTTTTACCCCTAGTTTTTATCATGAGTTTGATTGCATGCAAACAAGATACTGCTGTAACATCCAGAGAGACACCTCAGTTACGTGAGGAAGATAAGCCGATAGATCTTAAAGAAACTCCCATGCAAGATTTTCTTTTCCTCTTAGGAGATTGGGAGGGTGAATTTGAATTTGTAATTAAGATGAGTGATTTATCTACACAAATTTTACCTGCAGAGTGTACAATTGTACAGGATCAACACAAGATTAAAATGAATTATAAGTATACAGCCGAAGGGCGTGAAGTACCAGATAAGCAAGAAGTGTTTCATGATATTAGCCGCGGCATATTCTTTGGAGGGAATTACAATGGGATTGAGAAAGTTGAACGAAATGGAGAAAACATGCATATTCTTCTTACGAGAACTGGGACAGAAAATAGAAAGCCATCCGATATTGAAACAACTATTGACTACGATGGTAAACAGGTGAAAATTGTAAAAATGGTGAAACCCGAGGGCAAATCAGAATTCTCATTTAGAAACAGTTATACTTTAAATAAAAAAAGTAGTTAGACATGAATACAAAAGATGTGGCTGACAGATTAGTTGCTTTTTGCAAAGAAGGTAAATACGAAGAATGTTACGAACAGCTATACTCGCCCAACTGTATTAGTATAGAACCTGCAGGTGCTGCAATGGAAGTATGCGAAGGTTTAGAACAAATAGCTGCAAAAGGGATTGTCTGGACAGAGCAGATGAAAGAGTTTCATGGTTCTTCAGTTGGAGAGGCAACCGTTTCAGGTAGATTTTTCACAGTCCCTATGATGATAGACTACACAGGTAAGGATGATGTGCGTGTAAAAATGGAAGAGATTTGCGTGTATGAGGTGCACGATGGTAAGATCATTCTGGAACAATTTTTTTTCTAGGGAATTGTTTGTTGGGTAAATATTAGTACGCTAGGACAAAGCCATATTAAGCATTAGCTCGCATTTTCCCACGTTTTAAAACCTCTTGGAAAGCCCAATTTCTAATGACATAATACGTACACTTTTCTCAGTTAAAAATGCGTTTATTTTTAATTGCCTTTTTTCATAGTTGGCAGATGTTAACAATTCAAGATTTCTGCTTATTCTATACCTGATTCCTGTTTTTGCTCCAAAGGAAAAAAGATGTAATGATTGTGTGTCGAAGATATTACCAGACTTTATAAGATAGCCTCCCTCATTAATAAGACTACCGGTATATTTAGAGTAGAGAGAAAGCCGTGCTTTTACACCTAGTACTAGTTTTAATTTTGAGTTTCCTACCGTATAGGATAATTGCGGAACTAAATCAATTGATGTGAGAGAGTTTCTATTATATACTTCCTGCTGGGTTATCACTGTTTTTATTTGATTTTCTCCTATATAAACATCATTCTTTACATAGGCAGAATCATTATAAAAAGGAACTTCTTCTTCAGGGCTATTGTCAAGCCTAAATTCTTCAATAAGTTTTTGTTGGCTTATCCCAAGACCTAATTGCCATGCATTTACTTTGTACGAAGGTACAATTGTAAGGCTATGTGCATATGTATAATTGAGTAAGCTTTCTAATTGGATTTGGTATGTTGTCATGCTTGCGCTTTCTGTCCTGGAAGTATTGACGGATCCGAAAGAGCAACTTACATCAAAAAAGAATCCATTTTTATCTAAATAATTTTGTTTTGGAATTGTACTTTTTTCAATAAGAGGATGCAGTGTATGCCTGTCTTTATGTAACAATCTAATTCTATTTTCTAGCAATTCCGCAAGCACAAGTTCCTTATTACCAGCAATAATTATATGCGGGTTAAGATCAATTTTGTTTATTCCTTTTTCCGTAGAATTAAGTACTGTTGATTTGCTACTATCTGCGTTATCATAAGTTAAAACAGACGTGTTATTATGGGGCCGTGGAATGTAATCTATGGAAAATTCATGCTGTTTGTTTTGAGTTTCTGAGGAGACCGCATCAATTTCTACTTGTCCTGTTTCTCCTGCTAAGAAGGACGCGCTTTTAGACGGCAGCTTTGTCCCTATATGCGCAGAATCATTTATATCCTCTCTGTTGGAAATTGGTATGGATGCGGAAGTCATACTTTTTTTACTATCCTCATTTTTTACATTTGCTATAACGTTTTGTTCTGAATTTGATTTACTTTCTTTTGTAGTTACTATTTCCTTATCTGTATAAATTGAAAATTGATCTGACTTCAAAACGGTCTGTTCTTGTTTTGATATGTAAAAACACAAGCCGAGACACAGACTAAAGAAGAATGTAATTATATAAAGTATTTTTACTTTAAATACTTTGCTTCTTTTATTTTTATTACTATCAAGTCTCGTATTCAATTCTGCCCATAGTGCATCTTGATCAACGTTAGAAGTTAGTCCTTCCAAATATTCGTAATAGTCTTTTTCAAATTCGTTGTTCATCGTAAATATTTAATTTTGACATTCGCATTTTTGATCTGATCATAGCTTTGCTTCGTTTATAGTATGATCGACTGGTGGATTCTGCAATCCCCAATCGATCTCCTATTTCTTGATGTTTATAGCCTTCTATTACTAAATTAAATATTAGACCGTAGGGATATTTCAATTCACGTATGATGTCATGCACAAATTTCATATCCATTTTACTATTCCATTCTATTTCATTGTCAACATAAAGCTCAGAAATAGAATCTATAGGTTCTAGAATTTTCCTTTTAGAAATGCATCTAAGTGCTTCATTAATCGTTATCCTTTTTGCCCAAAATTTGAATTCACCTTTTGCAGGATCATATTGATTTAGATTTGCAAAAATCTTTTCGAAAGAAGTAAGAAGTACAGCTTTGGCATCAAAGTCATCTTTGATATACCTTTTTACTACTGCCATTAAGTAAGGAGAGAAGTTTTTAAATAATTGATTTTCTGCTTCCCTGTTATCTTTGAGACAACCAGCAATTAAACCTGTTTCATTATTTCTAGATGAAAAATTCATTTATATTCTTTAGGAACTCCATGTACCTTTTACTTTAGAAGAAATTATTCTGTCACCCAAATTTCTGATTGACAAACTGTTTTATTGCCAGCATCATCATAAGCTGTAATTTCAACGGGTACAATTATTCCTAAGTCATCAGGACAAATGCGCACACTATATCCACGTGAATTTATCTCTGGTGTACAAAAGTCAGTATTATCTAGTCTTTCAATTAAAACCATAGGATAACCATCACAATCATCATTAATACTTTCCAGCATACGATTTCCAGACACAGCACGCTGATCAGATGTCCCCATCGATACGGTATAATTTTCTTTACAAGTAAATACAGGGTCTGAAGTATCACCTAAACAGGAAGAAGACAATGCATAGTAGCCAAATTCTAAGGCATCAAAAAACTGTACCCTTCCAAAATTTCCAGTGGATAAAAGTGACAATTCTTCTGTAGTTTGCTCACGAATTTCTTTTTCTTCCCACTTCCCTATTGCTTCATTATAGAACCATAACCTAGCACCTTCTACATCAGAAATTGTTCTGACATCAAGAATGGCATCAGTTAACAAATCGATGTTATTTTCGTCGGAATCTGTTACGTTCACATAAACTAGATTTCTAAAGAGTAGCTCTTCCTCTACCCCATCCAGATTTATCGCATCTGTGTTTAGAACGAATTCATCTGGTTCTCTTATTAGATCATTAAATGCATAATGGAGCAAAAAAAATTCATCATGATCTTGCAGAATAGTTGTTTCAATATCAAACTTTGCCCGTCCGTCACATACACAGACAACATCACCTGGATTGCCAAAGTAAGACTTGTATAAATTCCCTAAAGTGAGATCTACTTCATATGATTCTGAACCATCTAATTCTAATAATGCATAGCCTGGGCTAAATCCACTTGAAAATATCTTAAGAACAACGCTTTCCACTTGTACATCTGGTATTTCAATTGTGTAAGTACCCATTAAAGCAATTGTTGTTACAAGTATTTCACCATCTACTAAAAGTTCTACAATCGCTGTATCAGCAGCTGTTCCGTCAACGTAACCCACTGCGCCAGTGATTGTAGCATCTGTCAATGCAATGGTTTCTGGTTTTATTTCAATTGTATTTATATTTTCAAACTCCTTTGAGCAAGACATACAAAACATAGCTATTAAGGCTACATATAAAATGATATTATTTTTCATTACTGTTATTTAAAGTATTATAAGATACTGGCGCCATATTTCACTAACAATACATTCAAAAGAGAAGGAACGTGGCAATATTAACACACTTATTTCCGTATATTTTATATTAATTACTGTTTTGCTTGATATAAGGCAATCTAAGACTGCTTATATCACCTATAAATATCTCTAAGAATAATATATGTGAATTCAGAAAACTCTAAACGTAGGAATGGGAGAAAATGTAAAGCTATATCCAATCTTTTGTTCTTGCTACTGCTTTCTGCCATCGCCTGTACTTTTCTTCTTTAGCGTCTTCTGTCATAAGTGGTGTAAAGGTTTTTTCTATCCTTCTATTTTCTAAAATCTTTTCAGCTGTCCATAGATTCAATTGCATACCAGCAAGATATACAGCTCCCATTGCTGTAGATTCAATATTTGCTGGGCGTTCTACCTTTGCTTGTAATATATCGGATTGGAATTGCATTAAGTAATTATTTGCAGCGGCACCACCATCTACTTTGAGGATATCCATTTGAGTTTGTGCATCTTTTTCCATAACATCTAAGACATCTCGCGTTTGATATGCTAGTGAATCTAATGTTGCTTTAATAAGTTGCTTTTCCGAACTATCTCGTGTCAAACCAAAAATGGCGCCTCTTGCTTTGCTGTCCCAATAGGGCGCACCTAGACCAACAAAGGCTGGCACCACTACAAGTTCGTCCTCTTCTACTTCCTGTGCTATGGCCTCTGAGTCACTAGCCTTTGGAAGAATTTTCAACCCATCCCGTAGCCACTGAATAGCGGCACCTGCAATGAAGACACTACCTTCTAATGCATAAGCAGCTGTGCCATCTGCGTTGCAGCAAAGAGTTGTCAACAAGCCATTTTGAGATTGTACAAAAGAATCTCCTATATGCATTAGCAGAAAACATCCTGTGCCGTAAGTGTTCTTTGCCATTCCTTTTGTAAAGCAAGCCTGACCAAACAAGGCTGCCTGCTGATCCCCTGCAACTCCTGTAATAGGAATATTAAGACCCTTATATTCAAACGTACCAAAATCGTCTGATGAGTTTTTGACTAAGGGTAAGATAGTTTTTGGAATATCCAAAAAGTCTAAAATCTTCTTATCCCATTGTTGAGTTCTGATATTATACATTAACGTCCGAGAGGCATTGGTGAAATCAGTAACATGTGATCTCCCATTTGTCATTTTATAAATCAACCAACTATCCACAGTTCCAAACAAAATATCCCCATCTTCAGCTTTTGCACGTGCTCCTTCTACATTATTAAGTATCCATCGCAGCTTAGTACCCGAGAAGTAAGCATCTGTTATAAGTCCTGTATTCTCATGGATATAGCTATCAAATCCTGCCTCTTTAATTTCGTCACAGTACGCACTAGTCCTTCGGTCTTGCCATACAATTGCATTATATACAGGCTCTCCTGTTTTCCTATCCCATACTACTGTTGTTTCCCTTTGATTTGTAATACCAATGCAGAATATTTCTGCGGGGTCAATGTTGTTTTTTGAAAGCAAATCTTCAAATACCGAATACTGTGTATTCCAGATTTCTACAGCATCATGTTCTACCCAAGCGGCTTGGGGATAATGCTGTGTAAATTCCTTTTGTTGTATATCTAAAACTTGCGCTTCACTATCTACAAGTAAAGCTCTACAACTCGTTGTCCCTGCATCAAATGCTACTATGTACTTTTTCATATAAATTAAAAATATAAGAATTCGGGATATAAACATTAAGGTGATATCAAAAAAAAAGGATTTGAACAAAGACTTATTGGTTTGAAGACCTAAAAAACTCTATACATTGATGATTTCAAGCACTTCGTCGAATATTTTAGAAATAAACTGTCTGCCCAAATTCTTAGCCCATAAGTTTTTATATCTTAATAGTGTTCTAAAATTATTAAATAAAGCCCGTAATTATGAGACAGTTTATTTTATGCTCAATCGTCCTTCTGTTTTTTGCATGTAAAGAAAAAGAAACTCCACGCGTTGTTAAAGAATATTCAATAGAAGAATTTTACAATAATACGCGTATTGGTGGTGGTGCCTTTTCTGACGATGAGGATCGTCTCTTAGTTGCCAGTGATGAAACAGGGATATTTAATGTCTATGAAATTAATCTAAAAGATGGGTCTCGACGTGCATTGACAGAGTCCGTTGAAGAATCCTTTTTTAGTGTAGATTATGTTCCAGGGACGAATAGCTTTCTTTATTCGGCAGATAAGGGTGGTGATGAAATTGATCATATCTATTTACAGTCTGAGGATGGAACTGTGACGGATCTCACACCTGGAGAAAAAGCGAAAGCAAATTTTGCAGGATGGAACAGAGAAGATACGCATATGTACTATAACTCCAATGCGCGCGATCCTCAGTACTTTGATTTATATAAGATGAAAATTGGAGATTGGAATCCTGAGGTGATTTACAAAAACACAAATGGGAACGATCTTACAGATTGGTCGGAGGATGAAAAATATATGGCTTTTAGTAAGACGATTACTACCAGTAGTAATGAGCTGTGGTTAGAAGACAGAATGAGTAATAAAAAAATCCAGATATCAAATCCAGATAAACCAGGATCCTATTCCAGTTCGGGTTTTAGCAAGGATAACAAATCGTTTTATTTCATAACAGATGAGGATGCAGAGTTTTCATACTTGAAGGAAATGAATTTAGAAACAGGTGAAACAAGCACAGTCTACCAAACAGATTGGGATGTGATGTATAGTTATTTAAGTAAAAATGAAACCTATAGGATAATTGCTATTAATGAGGATGGGAAAAACAGTTTGGTCATTTTAGATAAAGCAACAGGCAAACAAGTTGATTTCCCAGATATAAAGGATGGAGATATTACCGCAGTGCGCGTATCTGATAGTGAGGAAAAAATGCGACTATCTGTAGGTTCATCCAAGTCACCAAATAATCTTTACCTCTATGATTTTAAGTCAAAGGAGCTGACTAAGCTTACGGAGACTTTGAATAAAAATATAAATCCAGATAATCTTGTGAGTGCGGAGGTAGTCCGATACAAATCATTTGATGGACTTGAGATTCCAGCTATTTATTACAAGCCACATATCGCATCAAAAGACAACAAGGTACCAGCCTTAGTCTGGGTACATGGGGGACCTGGTGGTCAATCTCGAACAGGCTATTTCTCCTTACTTCAGTATTTAACTAATCACGGCTATGCTGTATTAGCTGTAAATAATAGAGGCAGCAGTGGATATGGTAAGAGCTTTTATAAAATGGATGATAAAAATCATGGCGATAAAGATTTAAAGGATTGTATTGCGGGTAAAGATTGGCTAGCAAGTCAAGACTATATCAATGCAGATCAAATTGGAATTATAGGAGGAAGCTATGGTGGGTATATGACTATGGCAGCTATGGCATTTACGCCTGAAGAGTTCAAGGTAGGTGTTAATATTTTTGGAGTTACAAACTGGCTGAGAACACTTAAATCGATTCCACCTTATTGGGAATCATTCCGTCAGGCCCTCTATGAAGAGCTGGGTGATCCTTACTCACAAGATTCCGTACGACTGCATGCTATCTCTCCTCTCTTCCATACTGAAAACATAGTGAATCCAGTCATGGTATTACAGGGCGCGAATGATCCACGTGTACTACAAATAGAATCAGATGAAATTGTGGAGGGTGTACGCGCTAATAATGTTCCTGTGGAATATGTTGTCTTTGATGATGAGGGGCATGGTTTTATAAAGAAAGAGAATGAGAAGAGAGGATATTCTCAGGTATTGGAGTTTTTAGATAAGTATTTGAGGAAGGAGAATTTGAATTAGGCTTGCCTGTGTGCGGAAGTAGGCAGGACGGAATGGACAGAGCGGACGGAGCGGACAGAGCGGACAGAGCGAATTGAGAGGACAGAGCGAATTGAGAGGACTAAGGTTAAACTAGCTTTGCATAAATAATGCAAATCAGTTAGTGTTCTCCTCTATAAAAGAGTATCCTATGATAAGTTTAAAAACCGTAATAAGAACTAAGAATTTTAATGCATCAAAATCCTTTTACACACAAATTTTGAATTTAGATATTAGAGAAGAATATAATGACTTGAATGGAGTCAAAGGCATAATTCTAAGTATGGGAGAGGGTAACAATGGATTCATTGAAATTTCAGAAATACTAGAAGGTAGTGAGAGTTTTCAATCGCATTTTAAGGCAGAAGTGGAAAGTGATAAAATAAGCTTACAAATTAAAACGGATGATATAGAATTTTGGTCATCGAATTTAAAAAATAGATATCAATTTACCGGACTATACGTAAGCCTTGGAGTGCCTACTATTTGTATTTAAGAGATCCAGATGGAATTCAAATAATATTATATCAGGCAGCAAGCGAACGTAATGAATAACAAACTTGCTCTAAGTAGTATACATATAACCTTTGGGGTCAGTATAGACTGGTAATCTCAATGCCTTTATTCGAAGTCCTAGAACAAAAAAACGTGATCCAAGTTTGAAAAAGCTTTAGTTCGTAAACGATTAAGATGTATTTTTAGGAGATAAACAAGATATTCAACATTGGTTTCATAAATAAAGATGGTGTTCACATTTGGTGTTTAGGCTTACTCGTGTAGTTTTGTGTAATTAAGATATCTAATTATGAAAAACACAGTATTTATATTTCTAGTATCCATCCTTTTTACTGCACAAACAGTTGCTCAAAACTATGATAAGCAGGTAGATGATCTTTTGAAGAAGATGACTCTTGAAGAGAAGATTGGGCAGATGAATCAGTATACTGGTTTCTTTGATATTACGGGTCCGGCACCCATGGATGGTGATAGCAAGGTAAAGTATGACGATATAAAGAGTGGGCGTGTGGGTTCCATGTTAAATGTGCGTGGAGCAAAGCAGATACGCGAAATGCAAAAATTAGCAGTAGAAAATTCTCGACTTGGAATTCCTATTGTCTTTGCGATGGATGTGATACACGGGCATAAAACTGTCTTCCCTATTCCATTGGCTGAGGCTGCAAGTTGGGATATGGAAGCGATTGAGCAGGGTGCGCGCATCGCTGCAATAGAAGCTTCCGCAGAGGGTCTTCACTGGACCTTTGCTCCTATGGTGGATATATCTAGAGATGCACGTTGGGGACGTGTCATGGAAGGCGGTGGTGAAGATCCATATTTAGGATCCCAAATTGCTGCGGCAAGAGTTAAAGGATTTCAGGGAACTGACCTGAGCGCAACGAATACTATAGCAGCCTGTGCTAAGCATTTTGCAGGATATGGTTTTGCAGAAGCTGGCAAGGACTACAATACATCAGATGTAGGCACTTCCACCCTGTACAATGTGATACTTCCTCCATTCAAAGCCGCAGCTGAAGCCGGTGTTGCAAGCTTCATGAATTCTTTTAATACACTTAATGGTATTCCTGCAACTGGAGATAGATTTCTACAAAGAGATATTTTAAAAGGGAGTTGGAATTATGATGGTATGATGGTTTCTGATTGGGGATCCATTGGTGAGATGGTACCACATGGCTTTGCTAAAGACGGACGTCATGCTGCGCTGTTAGCTGCACAGGCAGGATCTGACATGGACATGGAATCCCACTTATATAAGGTTCATTTAGCTGAATTAGTTAAGAGTGGAGAATTAGATGAGAAGTTAATTGATGATGCAGCACGTAGAGTTTTACTTCTCAAGTATAAATTGGGATTATTTGATGATCCGTATAAGTATTCTGATGAGCTTAGAGAAAAGGAGCTTCTTATGCATCCGGATCATATTGCAACGGCAACAGAGATGGCAAAAAAATCAATTGTCCTGCTTAAAAATGACAACAAACTCTTACCGTTAGCTAAGAGCGGAAAAAGTATTGCGCTTATAGGTCCCTTATCCGATGACAAAACGAGCCCTTTAGGTAACTGGAGATTAGCGGGTGATGATGGTACTGCTATTTCTGTTTTAGAAGGATTAAAAAAATATCCTAACAATACTTTGCAACACGCAAAGGGCCTTAATCTAATAGGAGAACGGATACAGTTTGTGCATGAGGTAGAGATAAATACAGATGACAGGACTGGGATAACGGAGGCAGTTGCAGCGGCCCGTGGAAAAGATGTTGTAGTAATGGTATTAGGAGAACATGGCTACCAGTCTGGTGAAGGGCGAAGTCGTGCCCATCTAGGACTACCTGGTTTACAACAAGAGCTCTTGGAGGCTGTTTATGAAGTAAACCAAAACATAGTACTCGTCTTGATGAATGGAAGACCCTTGGCTATTGATTGGGCAAACGAAAATATTCCTGCTATCGTAGAAGCGTGGCAATTAGGTATAGGAAGTGGTGATGCGATCGCCTCCGTCTTGTATGGCGATACGAATCCATCTGGGAAATTACCAATGACCTTTCCTAAAACTATTGGGCAGGTACCTATCTACTATAACTTTATGAATACAGGTAGGCCAGGTCCTATTGAGATGGTGTTTTGGTCACATTATATAGATGAAACGAATGCTCCCCTCTACCCCTTTGGACATGGTCTAAGCTATGCTGACTTTAGTTATTCTGATTTAAACGTAACGAGCAAAGCAATGCTAAATGGTGCAAAGGTTTCTGTAAACGTGACTAATAATTCGACTGTCGATGGACATGAGGTTGTGCAGTTATACATACGCGATTATTTTGCCAGTGTGGTACGTCCTATTAAGGAATTAAAGGCCTTTGAAAAAGTATTTTTGAAAGCTGGAGAAAGCAAAACCATACTATTTGACTTGGGCGAAGATGAACTTGGGTTTTATAACAATCAAGGGAAATTTGTCTTTGAAAAAGGGAAATTTGATATTATGGTAGGTGGTAGCTCTATGGGTGGTTTGGTTAAGACTATAGATTTATAAACCAGTTAGGATTTCTTTATTTTGCACGGGTGCTGGATTTCTATTTGAGGCTTTCCTTAAGATTTTTTGATACGGATTAACGATTCTGATATGTGGCGTCTCTCAAGCGTAGCGAAGAGATATGACATCATATCTAATGTTATCGATGCGGTTAGCAGTCTTGGACAAGGAGACATATTAAGTTTTATGGGAGAAATACTGGATATCGTTCGTCGAAAAGTACCAGCATTAGCAACAGTCTCATTGACATTGGATGGAATAGATCTTGGTGGAAAAGCTGCAAAGGTTTGGAGATCAATTTCAAAACTAGAACAATTTGGATCAGGAGTAACTGAAAAGGTATTGAATACAATTAAAAATCATATTGATGACATTCTTGAGAATGTTGCGTGGAAGAAAAATATAGGAATTGAACTCAATGGAGTTTTAAGTCCTGAAGGCTTTTTTGATGATTTACAGGATGAACTCGCAGACTTATTTAATGACATCGAAATCTTAACCCCATCACAACTTGCTCAATATGAAATAGATGGATTTAAAGTTAATAACGGAGTTATTCGAGTATCTATTAAAACTGGTGGATCAACAATCCCAGATCCAAATGGTTATACTTTAGAGATGAAATTTGGGAATAAACTTCCATTAAAATTTAGATTTCTATAATTAAAATTAACTGCATATCTTTCAATGCTATAGGCCTATAAATCATCAGATATAATATTAAAATAAAATTAAGTGAGTTAGATCATGAAAAAAATTAATTCCGATAAGATAAAATGGATTTATAAAAACATTAAACCAGCAAGTGATAATACTTTTGATGGTAAAACATATTGGTCAGTGAATCATATAATTCCAAATATATTTGAAAATTATCTGAGGATTTTTCATCCATTTTATAAATCCAGAGATATTGACCAAAAATTAATCAGGCAAGTTGGTACTGAAACAAAAATTCATAAGTATTTCGAAGAATTTATTAGAGTTTTTGAACTTAATGAAAAGTTGTTTCAACTACCTAATAACACATTAGAATATCTAAGATATTTGAAAGGAGAAGTTTACAACTTACATTATATTGATCATGACAAATTAAAAAATCCATGTGAGTTAACTCAAGAACTTAAGTTAAAATTCAATGATTTTTCCAAATGGACTAAAAAAGAATTTAGCGAAATAGAGCTTATAGATTGTGATTATTTACATTTGAATACAACAAACTGGTATCCAGTATCTTGGAAGGAGATGGCAGATTATTATAATCTCTTTTTTCACGAATCGATAACATTAAACAGTTTTATGCTCAGATCTAAACTATTCGGAAATTTATCAAATTTAAAGTGGCCTCAGATGAATACTATGGATAAGAAGATTAGCAAAACATTATTGGAAGCAATACAATCAATTAACGGAAATCAACCGATACTTCTACTAGATAGTAACATAAATTTATATGAGGCTCTTCCAACTGAAATACCTGAATTATTCCTAAGTAATATTTTAATAATAAGTTCAGCAAAAGAAAAAGAATGGTTATGTATTACACAAAGTGATGCTACTGAAACTTACATTGGAGGTACACATGAATTTATCGATAAAATATCAAACTATGAAATCGAATCTTTAGAGTGCACTCCTGAAACAATGGTAGATTGGACAAACGCGGATAATTATAACTAAACGAAATCTCTCTTTTCTACAAATCGCAAACAGTCAATAAAATGAAATAAATATAGTCAAGTAGGTTGGACTTTCCCAGTATAGTGGACTCATAGATAAATTAATTAAGCAGCCTTTTTCTTTTGTTTCATAATAGAGGCTTTCAAAGGAGATAATCCACCAAGCGCTGAATGGTATCTTACCGTATTATAAAAACCATCTATATAT
>CALIAU010000041.1 GCA_938045585.1 uncultured Saprospiraceae bacterium | reverse complement strand
CTGACTTGTATCACCAAGCCTTTTCCTTAACGCTCAATACCAGAAAATCACTTCCCCAGCACCTTAAGGCGATTTGTAAACTCTGCCTGTACAGCGTCTACGGAGGACCTACCTCCATCTTAATTATAGCATTGGTTATCGAACTAGCTGATGAATCAGTGGTTCTCTTTCCATTCAGGGCACACTCTTGTGCCTAACGAATATATAAGCACAATACTTCTAATCCAAATCCAATACGCTCTAATGAAAATGAATAGTCTTATTTCTTGGAAACGCAAACCCGCAAAGCCTTGGTACCGTGAAACCAGGCCAAAGGACGGAAACCCAAAAACCCGTAGGTTTTTTACTTCAAGGTCTGCTTAGTCTCCACGATCTCATATGCCTCAATAACATCACCTACTTTAATGTCATTAAAGTTTTTGATACTGATACCACATTCCATACCGTTACGTACTTCTTTGGCATCATCCTTAAATCGTTTCAAGGAAGCAAGTTCTCCAATCACGCCTTCTTTGTTAGGATAGACAACGATACCATCTCGAATCAATCGAATGTGATTGTTCCTGTTGATCTTACCCTCCGTAACATAGGATCCAGCAATCGTACCAATCTTACTAATCTTATAAACCTCACGTACTTCCACCTGCGAAACAATTTTTTCTTCCTTCGTAGGTTCAAGCATGCCCTCGATGGCAGACTTAATCTCTTCGATCGCTTCGTAAATAATAGAGTAGAGTTTAATCTGTACACCTTCTTTTTCTGCAAGGTTACGTGCGCCCATAGATGGTCTCACCTGGAAACCTATAACAATGGCATCCGATGCGGATGCTAAGAGGATATCAGATTCTGCAATTTGTCCCACTGCCTTGTGTATAACATTTACAGCAACCGTTTCTTGCGTTAATTTGATAAGTGAATCAGAGAGTGCCTCAATAGAACCATCCACATCACCCTTCACGATAAGGTTAAGATCCTTAAATGTTCCAAGTGCTAGACGTCTTCCAATCTCATCAAGTGAAATACGTTTAGATGCTCTGTTTGTTTGCTCTCTATTTATTTGTGAACGTTTCAAGGCAATCTGTCTTGCTTCTTGTTCCGTTTCTGTTTCTTTAAATTTCTCACCTGCCTGAGGTGCACCAGAAAGTCCTAATATAAGAACTGGTGTTGATGGACCAGCCTTCTTCACCTTCTTACCCTTCTCATTAAACATGGCTTTAATCTTACCAGAGTGGCCTCCTGCTACGATAACATCACCTATACTCAATGTTCCGTTTTGCACTAAGAGCTTTGTAACATATCCACGTCCCTTATCGAGAGATGCCTCTACGATAGTACCTGTTGATTCTCTTTTCGGATTTGCTTTCAAGTCGAGTAGCTCTGCTTCTAACAAAATCTTTTCTAAGAGTTGCTCAATGTTTGTTCCTGCTTTTGCTGAGATATCTTGTGACTGATACTTTCCTCCCCAATCTTCCACCTGGAAGTTTAAGGCTGCTAGTTCTCCTTTGATTCGTTCTGGATCCGCACCGTCTTTATCAATCTTATTTATCGCAAAAACGATAGGTACCCCTGCTGCCGTTGCGTGACTGATTGCCTCCTTACTCTGTGGCATTAATTTATCATCTGCAGCAATTATAACAACTACAATATCCGTTACTTTAGCTCCCCTCGCACGCATCGCTGTAAAGGCTTCGTGACCTGGTGTATCTAAAAACGTGATTTTCTTTGCATCCGGACCTACACGTACTTCATAGGCTCCAATGTGCTGAGTGATACCCCCTGCCTCTCCATCGGCAACATTTGCTTTACGGATATAATCCAGTAAGGACGTCTTACCATGATCCACGTGACCCATGACAGTTACAATCGGTGCTCTTGGCACCAAGTCAGCAGGATCATCTACAATTTCTTCTTCTTCCTCTTCTACCTCATCAGCAGAAATAAATTCTATTTCAGTTTCAAACTCTGATGCAACTAATTCTATGATTTCCGCATCTAGCCTTTGGTTAATAGAAACGAATACCCCCAGCCCCATACAGGTAGTAATAATATCCGTTGCTGAAACGCTAAGCAAACTTGCAAACTCAGATACAGAGATAAACTCTGTTACCTTTAGTTTTGTGTCAATGCTTTCCAGATCTTTAATCTCCTGCTTCTCACGTTTATCCGCTCTATTATCTCTACGTATTTTCTGACGCTTATTCTTACCTCCACCGGCCATCTTTGCCATTGTGGACTTGATTTTTTCTTCGATCTCCTTTTTAGAAACCGTTTTTATCTCGTCTGACTTTTTAGTAGAAGGTCTGTTTTTCCCACGCTTTGCATAATCTTTTGCAGATATCTTTTTACGTGTTCGTTTTCTTCTGTTATCTGGAGTAGAACCGCCACCCTGGCCTTGCTTTCTTGCAGCAGGTTGTTTTTTCTCTACTGGCTTCGGTTTAGGTTTCTCTAATTTTTTAGCATCAATCTTTCCTAAGACCTTAAGTCCTTGTAAGGTAGGTGCATTGTGTTTTAATAATTCTTCCGGCGGTGCAGTTGATAATTGTTGTGGTTCTGCCGGTGCTTGTTCTGCTTTCGCTGCTACTTCTTTCTTCTCTTCTTTTTTTACTTCCTCTTTCTTCGCTTCTACCTTCTTAGTCTCTTTCTTCTTAGGTGTAAGATCTATCTTTCCTATGACCTTAAGTTCCTTCTGAGGCACTTCCGCTTTTATAAGTTCTTCTTTATCCTTTTTCAAGATTGGCTGCGGCTCTTCCACTACTTCCTCTTCTTTCTTCACTTCTTCAACAGGAGGTGCTGCCGGCGCAGGCGGAGTAATAGGTGTAATCTCTTCTTTTTCTGCTATACGCGAACCTATCACCATCTTATCAGCCTTCTCTTTCACAGCCATAGAGTTGCTGTACTTCTCCAGCAAGACGTTGTACATATCGTCTGTTACCTTAGAAGTAGGTTTGTTATCAATTTCGAAACCGTTACTGTTTAGATACTCTACTATAGTACCGGTACCAACATTGAGTTCTTTAGCAATCTTAAATAATCGTTGTGCCATTCAATAATTTTCCTGTCAAATAAAAGTCTTTAAAAGCGTCTATTCTTTATCGAATTCCGCTTTTAATATTTTGAGAACATCGTCTATCGTTTCCTCCTCTAAATCTGTTCTTCGTATTAATTCATCTCTACTCAGGTCTAAGACACTTCTTGCTGTATCGCAACCAATGCCCTTAAATTGATCCAAGATCCACTCTTCGATCTCATCTGCAAACTCGTCTAAGTCCACATCTTCCATATCTGGATCATCTGTCTCTCTGTATACATCAATTTCATATCCTGTTAACTTACTTGCTAACTTAATATTACTTCCTCCCTTCCCTATCGCTAGAGAAACCTGATCTGCCTTCAAGAACACTGCCGCTGTCATTTTCTCATCATTGATATCAATGCTGGTAATCTTAGCTGGCGTAAGTGATCTTTGTATAAATAAGTTATTGTTCGCTGTGTAGTTAACAATATCAATATTTTCATTTTTCAATTCACGTACAATACCATGGATTCTACTTCCCTTCATTCCTACACAGGCTCCCACAGGATCAATACGGTCATCATAAGACTCTACTGCAACCTTGGCTCTTTCACCAGGAATACGTACAATCTTCTTAATGGTAATCAGTCCATCTTCAATCTCCGGCACCTCTTGCGCCATCAGTTTTTCTAAGAAGGTACTATCCGTTCTTGACATCACAACCACCGGGTTGTTATTCTTCATCTCTACCTTCTTAATTGTCCCTTTTACCATGTCTCCCTTTCTGAAGAAATCACCACGGATCATCTCCATTCTAGGAAGTATCAGTTCGTTTCCAGTTGCGTCATCAATTATCAGCAACTCTCTTTTCAATATCTGGTGTACTTCTCCTAGTACGATGTCACCTATACGATCAGAATATCTTTTATAGATTTCATCTTTCTCCAATTCCATAATTCTGGAGATCAATGTCTGACGCGCCGCCATTACCGCACGTCTTCCGAAATCTTCAATCCCCAGTTGTTCGTAACACTCCTCTCCTACATCGTAATCCGAATCAATGGACTGTGCTTCTGAAATAGCAATTTGGCTTTGTTCATCTGTTACTTCACCATCTGAAACTATTTCTCTTACTCTCCATAATTCAAGGTCACCACTCTGTGTGTTCACGATAACATCAAAGTTGTCATCGGATCCATATTTTTTCTTTATAAGAGTTCGAAATACATCTTCCAATACTCTTACCATCGTCGGCCGATCTACATTTTTACCGGCTTTGAATTCAGCAAATGATTCTACTAGATTCATTTCTTTTTCGAATTAATTGTTATTATGATATTAGCTTTCTTTATTTTATCAAACGCTACATCTACTCTCTCCACTAGCTTCTTTTTTCTGTCCTTAATAAATTCTATCTCTATAGAATCTGGTCCCACACTCAGCAATTCTCCCTCAATTTTTTCTATAGCTGTCTCCACAACTATCGTTCTTCCAATGTGCTTAGGATATTGTCGTTTATTCACTAAAGGTTTATCCGCACCCGGAGAAGAAACCTCCAATAAATATTTTTCAGGCAACCATCCTCCCTCTTCAATTTTTTCTTCTAAATGACGACTGATCCGCGTACACTTTCTAAAGGTCAAAGACTCATCACTATCAAGAAACACTTTTAGATTTTTTCCCTTTTCAAGGCGCACCTCTAAAACAAAAACATCGGTCATCTCTTCCTGCACACAATACTCCTCTACCTGCTTCTGAATCTCCTTTTTTAGATTTTTCATTGGGTTTTGTATTAACCAAATTAAAAAAGGGAACGATTTCCGCTCCCTTTCCCTGTTAATCTGCCGCAAATATACGTATTAATTTCCAATTCCTACTAACTGTATATAGCCTCATTCCACCATAAAACAGGGCTTTCAGCCTTAAATGTGCTTGATTTGGGCGTGACCCCAGCCCTGCGCTACGCTTGGGACATAATTCAGGACAGGCCTGCATTATGTAGGGTCGGTCCATTCCAGAGTTCGCTATTCGCTCCGTCCTCAGGCATTTCATGCCCTCAGACACAGGTTCTTCCATGCACCTCACGCAGGTTTGATGCTATATGTCACCTCTTATTTTTTAACAAGAAGCAGAAATAATCTATCTTCAAGGAGAAATTTGCACTATTCGGAAAGCATAAATCCATGCATTGCAATATTTCTTTAAAAGATTTTAAAACCAAGCTAATTCAAAAACGAAATTATGAGAACTCTGATTTCCCTTTTATTAATTTCTATATTCAGTTTTGATCTTTCAGCACAAAACTGTCTGCCAAGTGGCATCACGTTTTCTTCTCAGAGTCAGGTAGATAACTTTGCAACAGATTACCCAGGCTGTACTGTGATTCAAGGTCCAGTAATTATTGAGAAACCAGTATCTAATCTTCTTGGACTAAATCAACTCACTTCTATAGGTGGCCTCATATTAGAAGTAAATCACAAAAACCTGGTGAATTTTGAAGGTTTAGAAAATCTAACCTCAATTAACGGGTGTTTTGAAATTGAATATAATGTTGCATTAACAAGCCTAACTGGTTTAGAGAATCTTGTCTCGATTAATGGTTCATTAGTCATTGGGAAAAGTGAAAAATTAACAGACTTAAGCGGTTTAGAAAGTCTTAATTCTATAAGTATTGACCTTCATATTTGGAGAAATGATAGTCTGAGAAATTTGAGCGGATTAGAAAGTCTTAACTCCGTCGGCGGTAGAATATTCATTGACAGAAATGAAGTTTTAACTAGCATGAATGGCTTGGAAAGCCTTAGTTCAGTTGGTGGGAATGTATTAATTGATAGAAATGACGACTTAATAAGTATAAATAGTTTAGACAATCTTACTACCATTGGTGGCAACTTAGACATTTGGAGAAATAATGGACTAACAAATTTGAATAATTTGCAAAATCTTACTTCGGTTGGTGGTAATTTAGACATTTGGAAAAATGATAACTTAACCACCTTGGATGCGTTAGAAAACCTTACTTCGGTTGGTGGTTATTGTAAAATTTCAGATAATGATGGTTTAACTATTTTAAATGGTTTACAAAATCTTAACGCGATTGGTGAGGATTTAAGGATTACATACAATTTTGCTCTAACAGACATAAATGCTTTTGAAAATATTACTTCTGTTAATGCACGTTTACTTCTTTTATCAAACTCTAATTTACTCAACTTACAGAGTTTAAATAATATTACTTCTGTTGGCAGGGATGTATTAATTGAATCTAATTCCTCTTTGCTAACCTTGGATGGTTTAGAGAATCTTAACTCGATTGGTGAAGACTTATCAATTCTAAATAATCGTGCTTTGCTAAACTTGGATGGCTTAGAAAATATTACTTCATTAAAAAATAATTTGACAATCTCAGAAAATGATTCTTTAACAAATCTGAATGGTTTAGAAAATCTGAATACCATAGACGGGAATTTGACAATTACAGATAATGGTGCTTTATTAAGTTTAAGTGGCTTAGAAAATATTACTGAGATTGAAGGCGGGTTAAACATTTCTGATAATGATAGTTTAAATAGCTTAGATGATTTAGAAAATATTACCACGCTTGGTGGGGATTTAACAATTGCAGACAATGGTGCTTTAACTAGTTTGAATGGTTTGGAAAATATCAACTCGTTTAATGGGGATTTGACAATTTCAAATAATGATGTTTTAACTAGTTTAATTGAATTGGAAAATATTACTTCGATTGAAGGTAGGTTATACATTCATGGAAATCAAACTTTAACTAGTTTGAATGGATTGGAAAATCTGAACGCGGTTGGTGGATATTTGTCAATATCAAGTAATGATGCTTTAACTAGTTTAAATGGATTGGAAAATCTGAACGCAGTTGGTGGATATTTGTCAATATCAAGGAATGATGCTTTAACTAGTTTAAATGGATTGGAAAACATTAACGCGATTGGTGAGAATTTGTATATTCAATGGAATGATGCTCTAACTAGTTTAAATGGATTAGAAAATATTTGCACGATTGAAGGTAACTTATCCATTTATGACAATGATGCTCTAACTAGTTTAAATGGATTAGAAAATATTAACACGATTGTAGGTAACTTATCCATTTATGACAATGATGCTTTAACTAGTTTAAATGGAATGGAAAATATTAACACGATAAGTGGGGATTTGTATATTCAACGGAATGATGCCCTTGCTGTTTGTAATATTCCTTTCATATGTGAGCATCTTTTATTAGATGGATCAAACATAATTGAAAATAATGCCCCCGGCTGTAATTCTGAAGATGAAATCCTTTATGCTTGTGGCAATTTTGGCAAAGTGTATCATCCCATATTTTATGACCTAAATCAAAACGGTCTCTATGACCAAAACGAGCCCTTCTACGCAGATGCGCATGTCATCATCGATCCAGGGAGTATCATCAGCTATAGTAACGCAACAAATGGGGGATTAAAGTACTTACAATTAGATAGCAATTTTACCATTTCTTACAATGAATTTTCAGCTCCTAATTGGGACTTGACAACAGACTCTCTTAGCTATACCGTTCGTCTCGATACTATCAATCGAACAGATACTCTGTACTTTGGGATTTATCCAAAAAACTTTAATTCAGATGCACGCTCCTCCATTGTTTCAAATAATTTAAGATGTAACGAACATGTTACTTTCGAAGTGATTGGAGAAAATACTGGAACAACTACCAGCTCTGGTGTGCTGTGGTTTACTGTCGATCCAGAAATCTTGGATATTCAATTTATTGACACACCAGATACTATTATAGATACAAATACCTTAGGGTGGTTTTTTGATGATCTTTATCCTGGAAACTCTATCAGAAAAAAAATATCTCTGCAAATACCAGGACCTCCTGACTTTCCACTGGGAGAAACTATCACATTCTCAAGCTGGCTTAGATATGAAGATATAAACGGTCCACATGTAACAAGGACACATGTCTATAGCGATGTAGTCCAATGTTCTTACGACCCCAATGACAAACTCGTCAATCCCCTATTCCCGCAAAACTATGCCCTCATCGAAGATGAACTCGTTTATACTGTCCGTTTTCAAAATACGGGTAATGCCGAAGCCTATGATATAACTATACTGGATACACTGGATACCCAACTCGATTTATCTAGCTTCCGCTTTATAGCAAGTAGCCATGAAGAGGTACTCAGTGTAAGCAGAAGAAACCAGTTTCTGAGCTTTGACTTTGTCGATATTTTTTTACCAGATAGCACAAGCAACTTAGAACTGAGTCAGGGTTATGTTATGTATGCCATCACACCATTAGAATCTATTCTCGATGGAACTATTATTAATAACAGCGCTTCCATTTATTTTGATTTTAATCCACCTATTCATACCAATACTACAGAAAACAAAATGGTACATTCCTTTGACGCAGATGAGGATGATTTCGCAATATGGGAAGACTGTGATGACATGGATCCTAGCGTATATCCAGGTGCACCAGAAATACCAAATAACGATATAGACGAAGACTGTGATGGTGACGATTTTACTACTTCTACTTCTGAGGTTTCACAACCACGGCCACAAATACATCCAAATCCTACAAACGGATTTCTTAGCGTGGAAATGCCTTTCACGAAACCTGCCTCTCTGCGTGTAAGAGATACCAGCGGCAAAACAAGAATTGTGCAAAAAATAGAAAAGATTGCGCAGCTGGACATATCTGAATTACCAAGCGGCTTATATCTATTGATTATTAAGACGGAGGAAAACCAATGGGTAGAGCGGATTATGAAGATTTAGGGCAGGAATGAATGCAAGCCTACATGGACCCTCTAATACTTTTGCCTAAATCTTGACTCTAATAAAAACATCTAGCTCAGATATTTGTTAAATTTGAGAACACATACCTAACACATGTCAGAAATTCACAATCTATTAGATCGCGCAATGCAGCTGGAGCACCTCAGTGCAAAAGAAGGCGTTTTTCTTTTTGAAAATGCAAGCACTGCCGATCTCATGCACGTCGGACATAATCTGCGTATGAAACACAGACCAGATAACGTCGTAAGTTGGATCATCGACAGAAATTCTAATACGACTAATGTTTGCATCGCCAATTGTAAGTTTTGCAATTTCTATAGAAGACCAGGACATGAGGAGGCCTACACAACAAGCATTGAAGAGTATCGCGTAAAAATAGACGAACTCTTTGAGTATGGAGGCGAACAACTCCTTTTACAAGGAGGACATCATCCTGACCTGGGCTTACAGTTCTATTGTGATATCTTTTCTGAACTTAAGTCCATCTACCCCAATTTAAAATTGCACGCCTTGGGTCCCCCAGAGATTGCGCATATATGCAAACTCGAAAATAAATCCCATACAGAAGTGCTCTCTGCATTAAAAGATGCCGGTTTAGATAGTTTGCCTGGTGCCGGTGCTGAAATTTTAGACGATAGAGTGCGTCGACTCATTTCTAAAGGAAAGTGCAGCGGAGGCGAATGGCTGGATGTTATGCGTGCAGCACACCAACTGCATCTAACGACGAGCGCAACCATGATGTTTGGTCATATAGAAACAAACCTAGAACGCATGCAACATCTGGTAGACATACGTCAGGTACAAAGTGAAAAACCTGCGGACGCAAAAGGATTTTTAGCCTTTATTCCATGGCCATTTATGGACGAGGACACGATATTAAAAAAATTAAAGCGTGCTAGAAATTCGTGCACAGGAGATGAATATGTACGCATGATTGCCATGAGTCGTATCATGCTACCAAACGTAAAAAACATACAGGCCTCTTGGTTAACAGTTGGAAAGAAAACAGCCCAGGTTTGTTTGCATGCCGGTGCCAATGATTTTGGTAGTATCATGATCGAAGAAAATGTGGTTTCTGCAGCAGGTGCTGCTTTCCGATTTACAGCAAATGGAATCCAAGAAGCAATTCGCGAAGCTGGCTACGAACCCAAACTCAGAAACCAAGAATACGAATATAGAGAGGTGCCTCAAAACATTAAGCAGCAAGAACTAGACAGACAAACTCTCGTAGTTGACTAGGCGTCTTTTACTAATAAGAACTTTCAATATGCGTTTATCCTCTTTCATTTTTATATTGTTCGCACTCAGTGCTTGCAATAAACAATCGCATATCGGTTTCTTCACCTCTAACCCTGAGAACCAAGCCGCCTTTGCAGGAAGAGAACTGACACTGAATGCAGATGGAAGCTTTGACATGAATTCTTGGACCGACTCATTTTCAATTGTAACAGATGAAGATGGCAATGTAATCTGTAATGATAAGAAGTCAAAGGGCTCAGGTAACTATACACCGCGCGATGGAAAATTACATCTGACTTTCACTAATATCGACTATGCTAACTTAGATGTATCCTATACAAAAGAAACAAATCAAGATAGCAGTTGGCACATCTTACGTATGGAACTAAGCGACGAAAAACGCAACAAGGTACCCAGCCTTATGTTGCACCTACTAGATAACAAAAGAGAACCAATCCAATTCTTACATTGTAACGAAAAGAAACCCTGCGAATTTATTATCAGCAGTAATTCTCATGCGCGTGGCGTAGCACTGAGTATGATGAGCACTAAGGATTTTATCTTCATGTTTAATGAACAGGGCGAAGGCGACCATACATTTACAATCAATAGATGCCTTGGGTATTATAGCCAAGGAACAGAAATAAGTTTGCCTTACAAGATGACAAGAAATGGTATTGAGTACACAAATGAGCAAGGACGCCTAGTGAAACTCAACCGAGCAAAAGGCTGAGAAAAAGAAAGAAGACTCTAGATGTTAGATTAGCAACTTGATAAAATAGCTTAACTATCCATCTTTTCTCAATAAGAAAAAACAATCTAGCGTCTAAATACTACAATCTCCCTAGGAACACATCTCTTCCAAAATCTGATTTAACTTCCCAGCAGAACCAGACACAGCAGCAATGACTTCCTCCACAGTTGTTTTTTCTAATTTTTCAATAGGATAGCAAATATTAGTGACGATGGCAAAGACAGCTACCTTTAATTCGCAATGAACAGCAGCAATAACTTCAGGAACGGTAGACATACCAATTAAATCCCCGCCAATCATCTTTGCATAATTGTATTCAGCCGGAGTTTCCAGGCTAGGACCTGGCATGACAACATAGACACCTTCTTTATATGCATCTCCCATTTTAGTTTTAATCTTAGCACGTAATTCTTTGCTGTACGCGTCCAACATATCTGGAAAGCGAATACCAAAGCGCGTGTCATTTTTTCCACGTAAAGGATTGCGCGGAAGCAAGTTTATATGATCTGATACAACTACAATATCGCCTTCATTATAATCTTCACTCAAACCTCCACTTGCATTTGTCATGAATAGATTTGTAACTCCAAGAATTTTTATCACTCGGACTGGAAACACAATCTGCTCCATCTTGTATCCTTCGTAATAATGAAAACGCCCCGAAAATAAAATCACCTGTTTTCCACCAATGGTTCCTATAATACATTCACCTGCATGCGACTTGACAGTACTTTCTGGGAAATATGGAATATCTGCATAGGAAATACGTGTCTTGTTTTCCATCATATCAGGAATCCCTACCATACCTGTACCTGTCAGAATAGCTGTGTCCGCAGAAATGTCTGGAACAATGGTCTTTATATAGTCTGCTGCTTCTGCAGCTTTACGATAATTCATTTGATTTTATTTAGTTTAACAAAGGTACGCAATGTGGAATAGACTGGCTTCTTTATCATGTGCTATTTCACTCAAATTCATAGCGCCTAGAGCTAGCTCCGCTGTCCAATTGTGAGAATCCGGCTCCCCGCTTTTTTGATTAAACTTTTCTACCGGCCTTAGAAGTTTTAGCAAAATATAGCTTCAGATTCCGTTAAATAATCGGTACTGTCTGAGCTAGATAAAAATCATTTTTAGGAAGAATGCTTACTTGATATGCATACGTAGTTTGGAAACTACGTAAGACGGCTAAATTATCCACAGTACGAAATACCCTAGGGCTCATGACCCCTTGAACATACGACAGGTGGGGAGCCTCGATTCTCTTTGGTGGGTGGCGGGGGCGGCACTCGACGTGCTGCATTAAGAGAATCTTGACCTGCCTGCGTGCGCAAGCAGGCAGGTTTTTTGCTACTTTTTCATCAAGGAAAAAGTCGACACGCTTTTGTTTCAAGACAAAAGAACAATAGAATATTTATTAAAACAGAATGCTAGATATCTATACGTAGTTTGGAAACTACGCAGAACGATCACATTAGGCACATAACGGTTTTAGTTCTTACCAGAGAATCTTTAACAAAAGTGCATTTGTTAATACGTATATATAGTTTCTATTGTCCTTTTTTCTTGAAAAAAAAGAACGAAAAATTCAAGACCTGCCTGCTTGCACACGCAGGCAGGCCCTCTTAAGGCTGCGCGACGAGTGCCGCCCCCGCTACCCACAAAAGAGGGTCATGCTGCCCGCACCCGAGGGGTCATAATTAAAGTTCCTCCAAAATCTCTTTCGCCTCCACACTCTTATAATGCTTAGACGAAGCAATTGTTTGCAGATATGATTTTGCCTTATCCAATTCATTTTTCTTTAGGTAAGCTAGGGCTCTATACCAAATTACCCCATCTTGCACATCTGAATTTTCTGGAACCTTATCAAACAAACTAAGTGCGGTATCATCATTTCCGATTGCTAAATGTGATATTCCAAGATATAAATTTGAATTAGCACCTGGTGATTCAGACATCTTTTCAAAAGCTGCTATACATGCTTTAAAATCTGAAGAATTATATTTCTCCATTGCCTGCATAATTTGAGATTTTTCTACCTCATCTCCACGTAGGGTCGAGGAAAGTATATCTGGATATGTATCAAAGTGATTAGAGTATAAATTATGTGCTGACTCAGACTTTGGAAAAGCAAAATAGGATGCTAAGGCTAAAAATAAAAAGGCTGCGGCTATAGACATCCATCTTCTATTGACACGCATAGGTACTACAGGAGTTTCTTCCTGTGTATTTACACCTAACAAATCATCTATTCCTCCAGATACATCCCGTTTAAGTGCTCCATACTCTTGTTTTGCTTTTAAGGCATCCAATCCTTTTTTAGATTTTTTTTCTAAATCTTTCATTTCGTTACAGTCTAAGTAGTCATTAGGATTTTAAGGTTTCGTTTCCCATTTTGAATATGTGTTTTAATTTGCTTGTACTCCATACCTAGTTCTTCTTCTAAATCTTTATACGATTTACCCTGAAGAAAAAAGGCTTCAACACAAACCCTCTGATCACTTTTCAGTTTCTCAATGGATTCTCTTAGTTTTTCCACATGTTCATCTATATATTCCACATCTTCCCCAGATTCCACAAAAAGTTCAGGAATATTTGATAATTCTGTAATTTGTTTCTTATCTCTTAAGTATTTAAGGCACTTCTTACGACACATACTCATTGCCCAGCCCTTAAAATTGGTGATTTCCTTAGAATCAATTTGACTAAGAATAGTCTCATAGACATCCATAACAAGATCTTTGCTACTTTCTCTATCAGAAATATAATAGTAAGCAAGACCAATAAGAGCATCCATATGTTTTTTGAAAAGTGGCGCTAAAATATTTTTATCCTTCGCTTTTTGGTAAGCTAAGACAACTGCTTCGTCTGTATTTGCATGCATGCTTTTTGGCATAGATACTTTTGTTCCCTTATTAGATAGGTTAAATCTAAGTATAAATCTTGAATAGACATGCACAAGCCGTTCTAAATGCACTTGTCCAGATATGGTAGCCAAAAGACGCATTAGCCTGATTTTAATCCTTTCATAAAGTAATATATACCGAAAACAAGGAATACACCTAAGATCCACCCAGCCCATGAAAACATACCGGCAGAACTAAATGTAGAGATCTCAATAGGAAGATTATCCCCATAATATACAAAGCTAGCCCAATAGAATGGCGCTCTAAGAACTGCTGGTTGCTTTTCAAGAAATTCTATTTTTGCTGCTCTAAGTGCTTCTGCTTTTGGAACTCCATCTTTTAGATTTTGATAAAAATAACTCATCAGCCTGACAGTACTTTGGTCATTTACACTCCACAAACTCATAACAGTATTAGGGCAGCCTGCAAATGCAAATGCCCTACCCAGACTAGACACTCCTTCACCTAATAGCTCCTTTCCTATTCCAGTATTACATGCACTTAGTGTCACCAGATCTGCATTCAATTCCAAACCATAAATTTCATAACTGTGCAGCAGTCCATCTTCACTTTCTCCATCCTCCGATAAGACTAATTTCGAATAATTTGGATTTTTATGGTTTACAAATCCATGGCTAGCCAAATGCAAAATATTATACTTACTTGCAATGTCTTTAAATCTTTTTTCTGAGGCTTCCTCTCCCACAAATGTCTTTGAAGGGATGAGCTTGGAAATATGTTCAAGCTCCTCTTGGGCACCTATCAAACTCTGTAAAGAAGTCTCCATCGCTTTTCTGTCCAGTTCTATAGATGCATACAATTTAGTTTCCTCACTTCCAGAAAATTCTGGAGCCATAAGCAGGGCATTACGCTTTGGTTTAGTTCCCCTGTGCGGATGTATGCTTAAATAAGGTGAATGGTGATAACTTATAAGATAATCTTCCAGCATATAGCTTTGCTCGCTTTCATTAAACTGTGTACATAAAATTTCAAATGGAAGCCCATTCAAAGGTCCTGTTGGAAATATTTTTAAATGCATTCCTTTTTCCAAAGAAATTTTTCCAAAGAGTGTAGTGTATAAATTATGTGCAGCTTGATAAAATTCTTTATCCGTTCTTTTCTTTACTAATCCTGCCTTTACTAGTTCAACATTTTCATTGAATTGTTTGTCAAAAGGTACCGTATGATATTGCACTTGCTTTTTACTTATCGATATAATATGAATGTCGAGTCGGCTTAGTGCAAATAAAAGCCAGTTATCATTTTCACTACACACTTTCTGAATATCCGCAATGCTTGACACTGGGTAATCGTACTTAAGTGCATAAAATTCCTTATAGTCAGTTTTTAGTGTTTCTATCAATTGGATATGCTCTTCTTCGAAAGCATTTATTCTATTTTGAATGCGCGTAGATTCAAGCTTAGTTTCTTCCCCTTCTAATTTCGATAAGTTCAAGTTTAAGGACGCAATAGAATCATTTAAGTCCAGTTGTTTTTGAATAAGCGTATTGGGCACACCTGAATACTCAACAAGTTCGTTTCCCACTTTTGTTTCAATAAGCACATTGTTTCTTCCCTTTTCTATAGCCTTGAGTATCTCATCCAAATAAACTTGATTTCCAGTTGTTTCATAGAGAAAGTCATTTTTTGCAATTACATCTTTGGCAATTCCAGAGAGTCGTATGCTAAGCAGTCTATGCATTGTGCCCTCGTCCATGTTAAATTTCAAGTGCTTATACCATCCAAAGGCAGCACGCTCAAGTGCATTTATATAAGCTAATTTCTCTTCTGACTGTGTTGCTTTAAATTCAATCAAACTAAGCTCTAGGTCAAGACGTAAAATATGAACTAATAAAAATGGTATGCGCATAGATTCAAAATCCAAGACCTCTGAAGTTATATCTACATCTAAACTCTCATATGCCTCTTCCACACTTTTCCTTGCCAATTCATAGTCTTTGTCTGACATAGCTGCACCTATCAAGGTTTCATATGCCCAACTTACTTGTTGGTTCTTTTCTCCAAAATGCGTTTTAAATCCTGCAATTGCCTTCTTGGCATATTTAATAGACATCTTATAGTCATACAAGCCAAAATAAGAGTCCGCTAGTCGTATATAATTAAAAGAAATCCCCTTATTACTTTCGCCAAACAGTTCTAATTCTATTTCCAAGCCTTCCTTAAAATATTGTAATGCTTCTTCGTATTGTTTCTGCTCCAGATAAATGAGTCCTGTGACAAATTTATTATGCGCAACTCTATCAGAATTTTTCCCATACGTATTCTGAATTATGACTAAGGACCTTTGTGCAAAATCTAAGGCTTGCTCGTAATATCCTATCTTGCATGACATGTTAGCTATGTTCATCATGCATTCTGAAAGTTTGTTTTCTTTAACAACTTTAGCTTTAAATTCAAACTCTCTTTCAAAGTGGAATAAAGCTTTTACCAAATCAGAATTTCTAAAATGATATTTAGCAAGGGAATTATGTACATTTCCTAAATGAAAATTATCAATCACTTCCCGGCTCTCTACGAGTGCTAGGTTTTTATCCGCGTACTCTTTCGTTTTGTCAAGATTATCTTTTCTTGAATGTACACTCGCGTATCGACTATATAGTTCATGTCTAAGTGTGTAATCGAGTATTTGTATATTTTGCGAAATTTCCCCTACCGCATTAAGATATTGCATAGCTTTATCATATTCAAACTTCAATTCATACAACTCAGCTAGCTTTATCAAGACTTTTACTTTTAAATGAGTAGCTGTATTAGAATTAAGTTTGAGTACTAAGTCATCTAATCGGCTTATAGCCTTGTTCAACTTATTATCCAGCACTTCTCTTTCTGCCAAAAAGAGTTGAATTTCTACAATGCTAGATGTCTCCTCTTTATCTTTTACATTGATTTCTTTAGCAAATCGTAGTACGTCTTGACATACTTTCTCTGACATTGATTTTTCTTGCAGAAGTACACATTTACATTTTGCCAGAGCAAGAAGAACTGTTTGCGTCTTGGAAATTTTATCTGAATATTCGTTTTCGACTTGATTAATATACGTGCTACAAGCATCCACATCTTCAGCTAATACAAAGGCTTCAATCTTGTTTAAATTAATAAACGCATTTCCACTTGATTCTTGTGAAATGACTTTTGTTTTGGGTAAAAGCAATACGCTTAGAAAAACACAAAATGCACATAAAAAATGATGGCGACTATGTGTGCCAAGGTCAATCATTTTCCTTTTTTCATAAACCAAAAGAAAAATAACAGGCCAAGCCCAAATAAACCAATGAGCCAGCCTTTTGTCCCAAAGAATGAATTTGACAATTCGAGGGGCAGGTTATCTCCGTAATACACAAAGCCTGCCCAGTAAAAAGGGGATTGAAATGCTTTGGGTTGCGTTTTCAAGAACTCTAGTTTTGCATCTCTTAGCGCATCCGATTTATTCGATCCCTTATTTATATTCTTATAAAACAAGGACATAAGTTCTGCCGTACTTTGATCATTTACATTCCATAGACTCATAACAGAATTAGGACAACCTGCATAGGCAAAGGCACGACCCAAACTTGCTATTCCTTCCTCCGCCTTACTACTTCCACTACCTGTGTTACACGCACTTAGATTTACTAAATCTGCATTTAGTGATAGGCCATAAATCTCATAGGCATGCAAGAAACCATCCTCTCCCTCTTCATCTTGCGCAAAGGCCAACTTTGAATAGTTAGGCTTTCGTTCATCCATAATGCCGTGCGTTGCTAGATGTAAGATACTGTATTTATGTGCATTCTTTTTAAAGGTGCTTTCCTTCGCCATCGGCCCTTTTAAAGAAGTTCCTCCTAAGAGGCTATGTATCATATCCGCTTCTTTCGCTGCCCCCTTCAGGGTTGCCAATTCGCCTCGTAGTACTTCATTTTCTAATGAAAGTGCATACTGTTTGGTAATTTCTTTTTCCCCTTCAAAATGGGGTGCACATATCATAGTTCCACGTGTTCTTTCAGAACCCTTAAACGGATCTAAGGCAAGTGTGGAGGAAAGAAAATATTGAATAGGATTTGTTTCTAAAAGGAATTGTCCATTGCTATTCTGCAGCACCTCATAAGGAATAGAACCTAACTTATCGTCTAGAACTAACTTAAGTCGTTCACCCTCTTTTGCTTGGGCTGGGGCTACAAGCGTTGCGTATAATTGTTCCGCGTGTTTCTTTAAAACACCCTCCACTGACTTATCTAGGATAGCATCTTGAAATTTTTGCAGGCTAGAATCTATTTCTTCTACCTGTGCAATTTTGTATACCTCACTGCCAGTAGATTTTGTAGAAAATAAATAAATGTACTTTTCTCCCCAAAAGTAGTTTAACCAATGGTCACCCTCAGCGCAAAAAGCTTGAAGGTCTTCAAGTGAGCAGACTGGAAATTCATATTTTAAATTGTAATAGTTAGGAAACTCTTTTTCCAATTTTACTAAAATCTGCTCTTGCTGATCCTTGAATTCTGTTATGCGTAACTGCGTTTGTACATATTCATCCGTACCAGATTCCAATTTAGAAATGGCAAATTGTAACTCCGCTATAGAATCTACAATCGCTCCCTGTTCTTCCAATAAAGATTTTGGAAC
The DNA here is from genome assembly GCA_938045585.1 of uncultured Saprospiraceae bacterium. GTDB lineage: Bacteria > Bacteroidota > Bacteroidia > Chitinophagales > Saprospiraceae > CALCMJ01. The sequence continues at coordinate 15,776 of CALIAU010000041.1, read as the reverse complement.
CCCTGAAAAACTCAACATATCTTTTTCCACCTTAGTCTCCGTAAGAAAGGTATTCTTGGACTTTTCCATAGTATGAAAAATGCGAGCTAAATACTCTTTATCTCCTGTCTCTTTGTATTGCAAATAATTCCGTTCAATAATTCTTCCCTTGATTAGTTTTACCGTAGGGGCCTGCGCTCTTCGCACAGAAGCATCTCTATTACGTGTTAGGAAGGAAAATAGCGCATTAAATATTTCTTCCTTTTTATCCACTTCTTCTAGGGCGGATATATCTTTCGTCTTTTCATACTGACCTATACTAATACTTAGATCTGTAGACAGGGGAGAATAAATAACATGCGGGGCATCTAAATCACGAATATGTTCCAAGGGTTTATCAGGATCAAAATCTATACTCGCATAGGAGGCATCCACGGCTTTTTTCGCCTCTTCAAATCTACCTAAGGCTGCCAGTGATTTCGCAATTACATTATTAGACCAGGCAATTTCTTGATGCTTCCCATTGTATTTCTTTTCAAATATGGGTAAGCACTTTTCTATATATGCAATTGCTTTCTCATACGCTCCCAATCTGTAATACGAATTGCCAATTATTTGATAGGTATGCGCAACATCAGAGTGTTCTTCCCCAAGTAATGCCTTACGTACTTCCAAGGCTTTAAAAAGATATTCCAAAGATGTTTTAAAGTCACCTCTCTCATGATTTGTTACTCCAATATTAAAATTAGTTCTTGCGATAGCTGTATGGTTTTCTCCATAACGCATTTTATCATACTTAAGAGACTTTTCATAAAACATATTGGATCTATCGTAATCATTCAACTTAGAATAAATCAATCCAAGGTTATTAAATAAGGCTTTTACATTTTTCTCTTCGACCACCTGGGTGATCACTTCTAAGGCTTTTTCTAAGTTGTAAGCAGACTTACTATAATCACCACTCAGAAAGTAATTTATTCCAAGTGAATTATATTGATTTCTGACATACTTATGGTCAAAGGAGTCTTGACTTAAACCAATCTCCAAGGCTCTCTCCAAGTATTGTCTTCCCAAGGCATAATCGCCAATGCCATTTGCATATTGGACACGGGAACCAAGTATCATTTTCTCTTTAGACAAATCTTCAATTCCCAGACTTTTATAATCTTCTTCTAATTCATCCAGCAGGGCACGCATCCCATCAAAATCCGACATTTGCCGTAATGTGTTTGCCATTCCTGCCTTTAGTTCGAACACATCGTCTCCATATTCTTCTAAGGTTTTTAATAGACCCTTAATTATATCCAAACGGCCTTGCAAATTATCTCTATCATAAGAAATTTGGGCATTTCTTTTCTCCATAGATGCATATAAGTCACGCTCTTTTTTGTTGGATAGATCTAGCTCTTTCTTGAGATTATTCATTTCTGAGCAATAGCTATCTGCTCGTTCTGTAGATATGGAGGTAGCGCATCTGCATCTAGCATATTCTAGACTAGCTCGGCTATATGCATCTAGATCTTTATAAGAAACTAAACTCTCTTCTGCCAACTTTAGGCAGGATTCATACTTACGTGTTTTGACTAGAGTTTCTAAACTGTCCCGTATGGATTGTACGTCCTGTCCATACGAACCGACGGAAAAAATCGTGAAACATAAAATATATGTAAATGACCGGATAGACCCTAAGATGTGCATTTGCTCTTTTTTGGAATTCGTTCTATTTAAAAATAGACATATTCCACTAAAGGGCAGCACAGTTGCTGCTATTTTTAGAATGTTTTTCATGCTTGAATGTTCCTGTTCACATACTCTATTCCAAATTTTTAAAAATTCCACAAAATTTTATGGAATTCCTACGCTTTGTGGAATATATGAGCAGAATTAATAGAAAAATTAATCATAAAAGAACATTCTACTATGGAACAATCCAGACTTGCACTACGCTATCTCTATGTATTATTAGCAGTTATAATGATTTCTTCCTGTGGGAAGGATGAGGAAATTTTGCCTCATCAAATTCCAATTGAAGAATTAACGACTTCCTTTTTTCAGTTTAAGAAGTCTACACAAGAATATAATGCAGATGTATTAAAGCAAATGGTCTTAAATGAGGGCGACAACTTTATTGAGCTTCAAAATGACCCTATGTTTGACTCGCTCGTAGTGGGTGGCGTCCTGATTACTGAAATTTTCACACCTGCAGAAAAACGATATATGCACTATATCGAAGAGATTGACAGAACTGGTGGAAGCATTTTACTTACCGTAAGGCCTGCATCTATGATGAATGCTTTTGAGGCATTTCATTATGATTCTCAACTCCCTGGACTTGTAACGTACAGAGAAGACGAACTCATATTTGACTTTAGCGACGTTGAAACAAATGAAGATATTCAAACTGCTATTGGTCTGGGTGAAGATGCTTTAAAATGGTTATTTGGAGATAAAATAACTTTCGACTATCAGATGCAACTTGAGGGTAAATTTTACTCTACTTCTACCGATATCTATACCTTTTTTGCAAATCATGGACAGAAAACTGAAATCTGGCAAACAAACAATACACTAGCCGAGGAAAATGGAGTAGGATTAATTGAATATCTAAAATCACTCAACGATCAGGATCAAGATGGTGTTTGCGATGTTTTAGAGGTTGTCTTTGGAAAAAATGTAACCTCATCATTGTCTTATCCTCATTTTACCGAATTAAAACTAATTGGTTTTGAATTGAAACAAAATGAGCTAACTATGTTAGCAAATCTTCTAGATATTCCTCTTTTTCCTTCTAAGCCGGATACTCCAGATACAAATTATTGGAAAGGATTACTCAAAGATATTCCTATTAGCGATGTGCCTATAATTAGTTCTGTGGAGCCTGGCTCCTTAGGGGTTGAAACAATAAGCTACAAGCCCCTCGGAACAACTCCATATGGAACAGTAAGTTTTGCATATTTCCCTTATCACTCAGCCTCACTCAAGATTCAAGCACAATTAATATTGAGTTTAGCAAACACGAAACCTATCAATATTGTCTATAAGCCGATAGACATAGATGGAGGTGGAGTCATTGAAAGTGCGATAATATTTTCTGATCCTTCTGGGAATGAAATAGATTTCTCAAGCTATATGTCAGAGTATTGGAATTTTGATGCAACATTTGCTGGAAAGGTAATTGGAGACATGTCTTTTGGAATGGGACTAGGCCTTTCTTACACGGTTGGTATCCCAAATGTCATAGGTCCTACAGCAGGATTCGCTATTGTACCAGGAGTGTATGCAGAAGGAAGAGTGGAAGCAGGTCTTGCTATTGATGGTTTGTTAAATGGCCAAACGGATGGCTCTTTTCTTGAAAATGTATACATCGAAGGATGCGTAGATATGGGTGTGCAAGCGCAACCTATCTTTTTTACCGAAATAGATGCAATTGAAAACATTTGGGATTTTCAATTGAAATTGGGTAGTCCATTCAAATACCCTCTTCTTGGTTTACTACTTGGGCAGCCAAATGAACCAATTTGCTATCCTCCACAATGTGAAAGCTTTGATATCATCCAATCAGAGCTCGTCAAAATTAGCGACACCCAAGTTGCTGTAAAACACATACTTGGATCTGATACCAATCCCAATGGAAAATATACCTATGCTTTAGTAGAGGAAAACCTAGACGATATCGCTCCTACGGTTTTAATCGCATTTGATGAGAGCACCTACGGCATTCAAAATACAGATCAAATTACAGATCCCACTATTATCGAACTTCTAGATAGTGGTTCATCAAAATTAAAATTACAGATCACTGACATTTCTCAGGGCTGTAAAAAAACCTTTAATGGTTTTCAATATTTTGACTCTACTTGTTTTGCTTTTACACAGATTCAAGAGGAAAGCACTTGGATACCAACAGATTTTGTTCTGGTCGATTCAATAGAAGTGAATGCAACTACAACTCTTCCCGTGCAGTACTTTTCTCAACGTGATGCAGAATCATACTGTAGTTCCCTGGGACTGCGACTACCACGCTTTGATGAATTAACCCTTGGCTTTGATGGCAATCTAAATTGCTATCCTAGCTCTGGATTTATTCCCTCTGGAAGAGTTAAAGCGGATCTACTAAGTACAGCGGTTGATCGCATTGTAGATATTAGAAATCATAAAAATGTTCTAGTAAACGAATTCTCACATAGTTATATATGGATGGAGGAAGAGATAATTGGCGGTAAAGATTTTAATTTATTTTACTATAACTACGACGCAGAAGAAAGCTCCAATGATCGTGTATTCGCTAGAGATGGCAAATCTTTACATGCACCATGCTTATGTGTCCTTTAATTTTTAACAACTCCAATTCCATTATAATGAAAACAAAATACATCATCTTCTTTTACATGGTTTGTATTTGTCATGGTATCCATGCCCAGAATATTGATTCTTACTTAAAAGCTAAACCCTTAGAACTAACAGGATCACTATCAGCAAACGGTGGCCTATCTTCCATAAATGGCACTGAAACAGATAGAACCAGTCCATTCCATTACGGCCTAAACGCACGTTTAAATATTAAAATATATGGAATAAACACACCTATTTATTTTTCTTACAGGGACCACTCTTTTTCCTTAGGTGCTTCCTTATATAAGCTAAGGCTTAATCCGCAATACAAATGGGTAAAACTTCATATTGGTGATACCTATATGAAATTTAATCCGTATACCCTAGCAGGAAGAAATGTCAGAGGTTATGGTGTAGAACTTACACCAGGAAAATTTAGAGCCAAATTCTTATCTGGTAAAATTCAAGACCTAAATTCCTACAAAGACACCCTAGCATTTGGCACTATCGAAGAGCAAACATTTACTAGAAATACCTTGGCAGCGAGTATCGGCTATGGTAGCGCTTCAAACTCCATCGATCTGTATGCTGTCAAAACGAAAGATTCTGATTCCCTAGAAGTATCTCAAATTGAAGATGCATCAAGACTAGAAAATGTGGTTGTAGGAACAAGCTTGAGAATCCGACCAACTAAGGGCGTAAGGCTCCAATTTAATGCAGGTCTCAGCGCTCTTACAGATTTAGAAGTAATAGATGAAAACGAAACTCGAACAGCCTTTACTTATAACTCGTCTACAAACTACACGTACGCAGGCGATGTATCTACCAGCTTCCAAATCGGTAGAACAAATCTGAATGGAAAAGTAAAATACATCCAAGCATTTTTTGATCCTCTAACCACTCAATATGTAAATAATGATTTGATAAATTATACTCTTGGACTAACACTTCCATTAGCTAAAAATAGAATTTACTTGAATGGAAGTGTAGGGATTCAAAACAACAATTTAACGAAACAAAAGGCCAGCACAGCGAATCGAATAATATTAAATCTCTTGGCAAACTTCAGAGTAACAAAGTCCATTACTACAAACTTTAGATACACTAATTTCCAACAAGATTTCCAAGCTGAAGTGGTAGAGCTAGGAAACGAATTTAACTATGTGGTTACGAGTAGAAATTTACTCGGCTCATTCAAATATAGATCTGCACACCCAACAAGAGCCTTTCACCTAGGTCTTACTGCGGGAAGACAAACATTTACCAATGTAAGTGATGAAGAAATTAACAATCAATATCAAAGTCTAAATACGAATCTTTCTATAGGATTAAACTTTAAAGAAGCTGATCTAAATATTACCTCAGGTGTCAACTACAGAGATTATACAAATGATATCAGCAATAATGAAAACCTAGGTACACATCTACGCATCAATAAAAAATTTGCGGATAAAAAATTCAATGTGAGTTACCGCTCAGCATATATCTTGACATATAAAGAGGGTCTTAGAAATGGGAATACCTTGCGTAATAATGTACGTCTCGGATACATTTTCTCAAAGAAAAATGCCTTAAATCTGCAGCTTGGACATATTAGAAGAACTACTCCCTTTTCTGAAAGTTTTAAAGAATTTAGAACAAATCTTTCATTCAACACCAATTTTTAAATCATGAGAACACTATTCCAAAACATACAAAAAAAGACAAGGCAAAAGTTACAGCTGATAGTACTTTCCATGCTCGTAGCAGGCTCTGTACACCCACAATTACCTTTGGAGTTTTCTGTAGAGGTGATGGCTCCATTCCCATTACGCTATCAAACATGGTTGACAGAAGCTTCTACGTATCTGATACCGGTTACGAATAAAACAGATGAGTCCTATGATTTTTTCTTGAGAGCAAGCATTCAAGGAGTTGGGCCTAATAACGGAGACATAACAATAAATGTACGTGAAGATTTTCTTCCTGCAAATACCTTACACATTGGGCCCCTCCAAAGCTTGGTGTTTTCAGGTCAGGAAATTGGTGATAGTTATGGGAATGTTGAATTAAGTGATTTTGACATTAGCCCTGCTGTTGATCAAGGAATCAATGGCGAATTACCAGAAGGAGAATATGAAATTTGCTTTGAAATTCTATTCTATAATGATGTAGACCCTTCCGATAATTATTTTCTTGGGCCCACTACCTGTAGTGAACCCTTTTTAGCTACGCATGGCGATCTAGAAATAATTACTCCATTCAACGGCCAGGTAGTTACAGAAGATGACATGCCACTCTATTGTTCGTGGATGATGAACTCCACCTACTTTGATGATTTCAATTTAGAATACCAACTAAAACTATATCATCTTCCAGATGGATTAGATGAGTCTGTTGAAGAATTGATTTTATCCGGTGCATATCCTCCGTTTTTTACTACAGATCCTAGTCTTGACTTATTCCATGTCCATGATGTGGACCTAGGCTTTCCAGAGTTTGTAGATGGCGGCCATTATGCAGCAATTGTTGAGCTTGTAAGCGGCGGTTCAGAACTTTTTACTCAAAACAACAAAAAAAGTAATATCCATCTTTTTCAATATTATACTGAACTTCCTGATGGAGGTGGAAATGGAGATGATGGCTCTAATGAGTATGTAGATTGCGAAGACAGATGTGAACCTGATTTACCTGAGAATACAAATCTTATCTCAGACTTCAGCAGTCTGAGCGAATTTCAAATTGGAAATTTCACTGTAGAAGATGTAAACATAAGTACCAATTCTGGTGACAAGATCTTTGGTGAAGGAACAGTAACAATTGACTTTCTAAACAACTTAAAACTGAATGTACTATTTACTGGAGTAGAAATAAATACAGATGGCATTGCTATCGATGGTGATATTAATGCCATGCCCGCATTTGAACATACGACGCTATTAGAAACAATAGGAAACACGCTTGCTTCTGACGGGGTGATTGATCCAGCAACTATCACTAGTGTTTTAGAAGCGGTGGATAATATTTCTGCCATCCAAGACTTTGCAAACGGTGAAGCGGTAAATCTTCCTTTTGGCATCAACCAAAGTTTTGATGGCTCGCAGTTTATGTTTGCAGTGACCGACTTTAATCTTACACCGACCTCTTCTGATATAGATTTCTTAAACATTTTAAATTTTCCAAATTTAGGCGCAGGTACAGCAGTTGCAATGGGAGCCTCTGATGTCTGCCTAGCTCCTGAGGGATTCGGAAGAGAATATACAATCCATCTTGCAGCGGATACAAGTATTCCTTTTGATGGAGATATAGAAATGATATTGAGTGGTGGAAGTATCATAGAAGGCGCTCAATATGACGGTAGCACCAACCAAGAGCCAACTCGATTAGCAATAGATTGTAATGGATTCAAATCCTTACATATAGCAGGTAAACTATTTTTCCCTGAAGATATGTTGAAAAAGGAAGGCCCAGATGGCACCATCATTGAAGGTGAACGTGCAGTAGCATACTTTAATGCGGATCTAGAAAAAATTCCTGGCGAAGATGACGTCTATGATATAGAAACATTAGAACCTACAGGAACACATTTTATCGCAGAGGCATCTATGGAAGCCTTCCAAATTGCAGGTCTCGATGGCTATGGTTTTGAAATCCAAGAAGCAGTTCTTGATTTGTCCCAGCTTGAAAACTCTAGTTCATTTGAACTTCCAGAAGGCTATGTGTTCTCTGAAGACCAATTAGAATTATGGGAAGGACTATTTATACACGACCTTATCGTTAGACCTCCAAGTGATCTTTCTGTAGACGAACGACCAAGTAGTCAGGCAGGAATAATTATGATTGATAATACACTTAGCTTTGACATTTTTGCTGAAAACCTATTAACACTTGAACAAGGAAATTTCAACGGATGGGCAATGGCACTGGACACCCTATCCTTCAAAATGACACAAAATGTCCTTAACCATGGGCACCTCTATGGAAAATTTTCTGCACCTGTTTTTGATTCGGAAGAACATCTAAGATATGTAGCACTGGTGGATGAAAAATCCCACGAAGAAATAGAAGGTAACTATTATACATTTAATGGTATCGTAGAGCCTAATCAAGATATTGGAATTCCTTTTGCTATAGGACAGGCTAATCTTTGTGGAAACTCCTATCTAGCCTTCCAAACCTCTCCGATTCCAGCTGAAAAACAATCTGAACTTTTCCTTAAGGGTGGATTGGATATGAATACAGGAAACTATGGAGAAGCCCTCTTAGGAAATGCAAGTTTAAATCTTGCAGACTTCCAGTTGCAGTATAATACAGTCCAAGGCTTTGTTCTTCCTGAAGACTCAGAAGATTTAGGTGGCACCTATTTTGGATCGCAGGGTTTTGATGCGCAGGATTGCGATCTCTTAGAACCATTATCTGGGGAAGCAATATTTTACCGTCTTATAAATGAATACTTAGAAGAAGGGGATGATGTCTTTGGTAATTATATTACAGAAGAAGGTGATGAGGATGAAGAAAACACGAATGAAAACGACTATCTCACTGGGAATGAAATGAATGGTTTACCTATTCGCTTCAATAGTTCTCAGATAGAAATAAACGCAGGTATTCCTACCCTATCCATCTCTGTTGAAATGGATTTAGGTGACAATGAATTTGCGATTGGCGGACTTAACATTACTGGTAAAAAAATAGACGATGGTCCTAAATTTAATATTGGTGTAGAAGGCATTGATTTCTTTGCTAACTCTGGATCCATTGTTATGAATACTCCTGTGGAAGGGAGTCAGCTTGCAGAAGATGAGGCAATTCCATGTAAGTGGACGGTAGATATTTCTGATGAAGATTTAGTGGAACGTTTAGAGTTTGAATTGACTCTTATCGAAATTCCATTGGAAACAGCCTCTGAGGATGTAGAAGCTGTGTTTGAAGGCTACTCTGGCGATCCATTTTTCACCATTAGCGAGTTGGAGAATTCTGAATATAATATCCCTTTAACAGCTCCAGCGACTGCATTTGTATTTGGTAACAGATACGCCGTACGTGTGCAAGCAACAGACCCAGACGGTGAGGAGTTAATCAATGAGGGCTATAGTAATATTAAGACCTTTATTTTTGGTCAAACCGAGCAAGACGGACCAGACGCAGGAAATAATTCTGCTTGTGCAGAACGTTGTTCGCCTAGTCTACCGACTAACACGACTCCGCATGCAAATCAATCCAGTGCGACTAGCTTTAGCATTGGAAACTTCCTTGTAGAGGAGGTAAGTGTAGAGCAAGAAAGTGGTGGAAAGATCAGCGGTGAGGGTGAAGTTACTTTAGACTTTGTAAATAATGTAAAGGTCCGGGTTACATTTACAGATGTTATTCTGAATTCTGATTTTGCTGCAATAGAAGGTAACGTGGTAGGAAAAGATGAGACAGGAGGAACTCTACTTGCTGATGTTGCAAACTACATTGCGGGATCAGGAACAGCAACAGGTCAGGTTGTGCAAACTTTAAAAGAAACTGTAGAGGTAGGACGTATGGTGGGACAGATTGCAACAGGCTCAAGTATAGGTCTACCCTTTGGAATAAATACAAATATGGGTGGGGATAATGTTGTGATGGCGTTTACAGATATTAAGCTAACGCCTACAAGTACAGATGTAGACTTTATTAATATCCTATCCTTCCCTTCTTTAGGAGAAAACTTTTGCTTTGGAATAGGAGCTTCTGATATTTGCATAGCACCGGATGGTTTTGGAAACGAAGCGAAGCTCTCACTTATAGAAGATCTAACTATTCCTATCGATGGGGATGTAGAGATTATCATAAAGGGTGGCCTAGTATCTGGTGATACTGATGAGGTAGATACACCTTCTTACCTCGAAATTTCTTGTAATGGTTTCCAATCCTTCCGTCTGGCAGGTGAGGTTGTCTTTCCGCAGAGTATGTTGGTAAAAGATGATAATGGCAGTATTGATATGACTGAAAATGTAAAAGCATACTTTGCTACAACTATGGAAAGGCAGCCAGATGAGGATGCGTATTCCACAAACAATACAGAAGCAGGAACACATTTACTTACAGGACTTACGATGGACCCATTCCAAATACAAGGCCTCGAGGGCTGGAGTTTTGAAGTAATCAGCGGAGCGCTTGATCTTTCTGAACTAGAAAATGATCCTGCCTTAGTATTTCCAGACAGTTATGACTTCTCCGATATTTCTGGAGGACAGGAATTATGGAAGGGTTTTTATCTAAACCGACTGACTGTTTCTCCTCCGGGAGAATTTAATGAAAACGGGGACCGCGCGTCTACAGAAATTCAACATCTACTTATTGACCCACAATTGAGTGCTGACTTTGTAGCAGAGCAGTTATTAAATTACGAAGATGGTAGTATCAAGGGTTGGGGAATGTCTATTGATGAATTTCGTTTATCCATAGTGCAGAACACCTTTATTGAAGGAAGTCTTTCTGGACAATTTGGGGCTCCTATTATGGATGAAGCGGATTTCTTAGACTATGCTGCAGCTATTTCTAGACAAGACGAAAATGATGATAGCTCCCCATATATTTTTAATGCTGTTGTAAATCCACCAGAAGATGGATACACGATAGGCGTACCTATGATTGCTGCAGCAAATGCAAATGTATGTGGTTCTTCCTACCTGGGTTTACAAATTTCACCTGAGGATGACGAGACCCATTTAGAACTTTTCATAAAAGGAAATGCTGGAGTGGACTTAGGAGGATTCTTAGGTTCAGAAGAGGGTGATTTCAAAATAGCAGCCTTGGAATACCAACTAAAATATAATACCGTCAAAGGATTTGTATTAGAGCAAGATGTTACAGATGGAACTGGAAGTACCTTTGGTGTTGGCCTCGCTGTTGCGGATGCCTGCGACGGAACCTATATGCCAAATTTCCAAGAGCTAGTAGATGAATTCCAAAGTTCGGGTGGCTCTGGTATTGACAGAGATATTTCCATAGGTGCAGAAGATAGGGAAACAGATGATTCAGAAATCACAAGTGAGGAAAATATAATGAATGGTTTCCCAATTCGCTTTGGAGATTTTGGATTTGGTCTGAGTAATGGTCTACCAGAAGTATCGTTTAATGTAGATCTTGCTCTCTCGAGTGGTGGTCAAGGATTGGTTGCAGGTGCTGGACTTACTCTTGTAACAAAGAAAACAGACAATGGAGGGAAGTTTAATATAGGACTAGATCGTGTAGAATTTAATTGTGCACGTCTAGCGGCTGATCTAGACATGATGTTACTGGTAGCCTGCCTTTGCCATGAAAATGATAATGGTGTAAACGGCTACTTTGGTCAGGTAATCGTAGATGTAGAAAACACACTCACTGTAGATCTCAAAGGAGGTTATGCTACGATGGGTACAAGGGACGATGGCGCGTTCGGAACTGCGGGATATTATGGCATGTGGTATGTTGACGGAAAGGTAACTCTAGAACAAGGTATACCTCTGGGACCAATTACGCTCAATGGATTAGGGGGAGGAATATACTGGAACATGGATGCACCGCCCCTGCCAGGTCAAGATGACATTATGGCTGCCACTACTGGTGGAGAAGAGCCTTTAACCGCTGTAGCAGATTGTATGCTTAGCCTTGCAGAAGACATAGAGCTTCCAAACTCCGTATTAACAGATCTCAATGCAGGTTCGCCTACTCCGCACCATGGAGTGAGAACTATTAAGTTTAATACCAGTCTCTCCATTATAAGACCTGAGTTGCTGATCATTGATCCACTCGTTGAGGTGTCTTGGACTGAAAATGAAGGTATAAATCAGATTTCAGTAGGAGGATATCTATATTTATTACAGGGTGGTCATGATAGCAGAGGAGCGCCTTCTACTCCATCAGATGCTGGGGATCTAGGAGCCATAGCAGCAGCTTCAGGTGCGGGATCTCGACTATGGGCTTCCTCATTTAACACCTTACATGTGCACAGAACGGGAGATGAAGATCTAGGAACTGCAAATACGCTCTTCGCTTTTGAAGGCGTGGGTTCTGTCTATCTTAATCTTGTGGAAAATATGTTGTATGGTTCGCAGGATCCAAATGATGATTTTAAGCTTATAACAAAGGATATATTCATCGGGCATCAAGATCATCCTAGAACAAATGACCTAGGCTTTGCTAGCTCAGGAGACGGGAGCACCTACTGGCATGCTTATTTTGGAGATCCGTATGCAGGTACGCCTGGAAGTGTAACTTTTGACCTCATGGGTGCAATAACAGGAAATGCAAGTTCCAATGATGGTCTTAATGTTACTGCAACAACCTACTTTATGATAGGACAGGGCATTCCTACTTATTTACCTGATGTCCCTCAAGAAATCACAGATATTATAGGAAGAGCTAGCTCAGGAACGGAGGATGGTGAGGGTAGTTTTGACGGCCCAGCTATCGATGCAAATGCAGAACGCACAGGATCCACGACTTCAGGAATGGCATTTGGAGCCGGTGTAAGTCTAGGTTTAGGAATTGATAAAGTAATATATGCGAATCTAAATGTCATGTTAGGATTTGATTTGCTTCTTATAGATACAGAGGGTATGTCCTGTAACGCAAATGGGAATACGTATAGCCCTCCTGGTATAGAAGGATGGTATGGCATGGGACAGGTATATGCAGGACTTGAAGGTGGTTTAGGTGTGCGCGGTAAAATATTAGGAAAAGAAATTGATGTGAAATTTTTAGAACTAGGAGCCGCTATGATGCTCACTATGGGAGGGCCTAATCCATTCTGGTTTGATGGGAAGGCAGGTGTCTACTATAGTGTCTTAGGAGGATTGATAAAAGGAAATGCAAATATTGAAGTCTCTGCAGGTGAAGCCTGCTATCCGTATGATGCAGACCCATTTGCACTCAATGCGATTGACCAAATTTATCCAACGTTAGATATGACAGGAGAAGACGCTGCTAGCCCCTATGCCAAACCTACTGTAACATTTAAAATGAAGGTAGCCGATAAAGGCAGTCCACACCTTTCTAGTATGACTCTTCCCATCGTAAGTGAAGACGACCCCAAAGCCACTGTCAATATCTCTCCAGTTCTTGAAGAATTTACTATCAAGGATGAAGATGGCGTCGAGGTCAGTGGGTCATGGGAAATTGCATCAAACAAAAGGTCTGTCAAGTTCACACCTGATTATATTCTTGCAGGTACAGACCAAGAAACAGAAAACAGAGAATGGGAGTTATATGTGAACGTGCGATCTATGGTTTATTTGAATGGTCGTTATGAATATGTTCCAAATTTCAACGATGATTCTTTAGTCGTTTTCCAAACGACTCCTTTAGACCCATATATTGAATATGTAACACATACTAACCCTATCAGAGGACAGCAGTTTTTTATGTCTGATGAATGGCAGGGCAATGGGCAAAATAACGGCCTAATTAAATTTTACGCAAACGAAAGTCAAAACAGATTTTATGTAGAAGATGATCAGGAGAACAGCTGTGACTATGAAATTATTTTCAAAAACATGGACACAGATCAGGAAATCTATAGGCACAATCTTGGCATTACCGAATCTTACGATCAAGACTATTTAGACTTTCCTCTGCCAGACCTGGACGCAGACACAGAATATGTCATGCAGCTGGTCAGAAAGAAATCTGGTCAAAGATTTGAGGGTATTGATTTAGGATTCCAGCGTATACAAAAGAGTACTATCTCTGCTGATATTTTTAACGCCTATGGTGTGTCTAACAACTATTCCATTGAATATGAATCTGAACCTATTGATCCATTTTTAGACGTCAATGCAAATGAAACACTTATGCATATGATAGCTTTTAAGACCAGTAAGTTTGATTTATTAGAAGACAAACTAAATGCTGTAAGCGCTTATTATGATCAGGGTGGAACAGTCTGTGGTAATTATTGCGTTGCCTATGACCAACTTACTTTCAAAAACTTAGATGAGACTTTTGAAGAAATAGAACTTTTAGGATATGAGCAAAAAATCAAGATACCTTACGAAACTGCAGAATACTTTTTTACAGATCCAAGGGTATTTATAATGGATCCACTCGATGGTAATTTCTACGAAGATCTCGTAAAGCCATTGGCAAATGATTATATAGGTAGCATTCGGACGTTTATTGATGACAAAGAAGTAGGTCTATGGATGATAGATCCAGGAATAGGAACTGATATTGATAATGACCTACTAGATCAACCTGAGATGCTTGGCATAGGAGGAGGTCCTTCTGCAGACTACGATTACCTCTGGTCAGCCTTAGATGATGAAGACTCTGTATACAAACTCCAGTTCAATCCTTACAGTTACTCTCTAATCAATAGAGATAACTACAGCGATCCCTATGAGGGCCTATTCTTTGCAGAAGACAGGCTACGCGTAGAAAATGTGTTGAATGAGAGCGATCTGAAAAAGCCGATGTCGCAAGAAGGAACGGAAGATTATTTCTCAGACTTTGGCCTTCAAGGATTAGGTAACGCAGGTACTACCACTAAGTCCAAAGGAGACTATGTTCTTGAAGCCTTTGTAGGAACGAAGGATATCACCCTTAAATATGAATCGCGCGAAATGGTAGAAGAACAAATATCTGATATGATTGACTGGGGAGAGGAAAAAATACAATTGATTCAAGATCCACAATATGATTGGATAGAGCAACGATGGTCAGACTATGAGGTAAACATGCAACTCATGTCCCCTATTGCAGCACACAATGCTATTCTTGCTAGCGCTCTATATACTGGAAACGCATCCGATTTAGAATGGTTGTCCAGTGGTTCATCAGGTGGTACGTCTAGCAGTTCATCGAGCAGCAGCTCGAGTGGAGGAATAACTGGTATAGTTTCCGGTGGAAAGAATACAGGTATGATATCCTCAGGAACATATGGTTCGTATACTACAGGAACGGGTAATTCTGGAAACACAGGAAAAACTTCTATGACAAGTACTAATTTGACTAGTAGTACCATGACAAGTACAACCATGACAAGCAATGTTAACGGTGGTTCTATCTATAACTGGTTGAGCAACTTTAAGTCTTCTTATATAGAGGCAATATATAACGTACGCGAAGTGGATGCTTCTAATGGCGTCATCTTCTCAGGATCAAAGAAAACATTTACACTCAAAGATTAGAATGTTCCTTTAGTAGCATCCCTTTTGAATAGTCAAATGTGGAAGCGGAAAGGCTGGCTTTATGTCAGCCTTTTTTTATGATGGAACGGCTTGCTTGCGTGCGTAAGCAGGTAGGACGGAACGGACTCAACGGACTCAACGGACGAACGGACTCAACGGACGGAACGGACAGAGCGGCGTGTTCGGAGCTCTCCTACTTGAGGTAGGCGGTCTACTCCTGAAATAGGTTGTCACAAAAAAGCGTAAAAACATGAAAAAGATAGGCTTACAGAGACAACAATTTTCATCAGAATTTAAATCGTCAGTACTAAAGAAAGTATGTAGTGGAGAACTGACTGGACTAGAAGC
>CALIAU010000040.1 GCA_938045585.1 uncultured Saprospiraceae bacterium | reverse complement strand
TATGCTGTTGGGCAGGTCGTTACATTTGAAATCGAAGTAACTAATCAAGGTAATGTCGATTTACAAAATGTTGAGGTGACAGATTATATTCCTTGTGGTTTTACATACCATGCTGCAACAAATGACGTAATGGTGCCTGCTTGGAGTGAATCAGGAGGTCAGGCTATCACAACAATTGATGATATAGATGCAGGACAAAGTACTTCAGTATTTATTGATATGCTTATAGAACTCATCGATAGTGATTGTACAAACGAAAACGCATACACGAATTTTGCCGAAGTAAGTAGTATGCAAAATGATGAAGGCATGGATGTTAGCATGGATGACATTGATAGTGTAGCTGACAACGATGTTTCTGATGACGAAGGTGGTACTCCTTGGACAGATGAAGATGACCACAATTCAGATGATAGCATGGATAGTGACGGAGATGGAATTACAGATGAAGATGACCATGATCCAGAGCAAATTGCTGTTCCACAAATAGATTTGATAAAAACATTAGTGGATTACTCTACTCCAGCAAGTGGTATTGCAGGTCATGTAACAGTTACAATGGATTTAGTATTCCAAAATATTGGAAATGTTGATTTAGAAAACATTGACCTAATAGATGAACTAGATGCACCAAATAATTTTGGAGTTTGGTTCTTTGGATTGGAGCAGGGTTCGGTACCAGTAATTACATCAAGTACTGCTACTACAGACCCGATGGTCGATACGAACTATGATGGATTCACTGGATCTAACACAAACATATTCGATGGAATGAGTGGGCTTTTGGAACCATTGGAAGAAATTACAGTGCAACTCATGATTGAGTTAGATGCTACTATACCTGGTATTCCTGATACCTTATTTAATCAAGCTGATGTATTTGGAGAATTTATTCATCCAGTAACAGGCATATCTAGAACTGTTGATGATCCATCCGATGATGATACACCAGGAGAAAATGACCCTACCCCTATTCCATTGTTGGGTTGTGTGGGTGACTTAGTCTGGAATGATTGTAACGGTAATGGAATACAAGACAGTGGTGAAGAAGGAATAGAGGGTGTAACTGTCTACTTGAAGGACGCTACAGGTATGATAGTGAATGCAACTACTACCGACGAAAATGGAAATTATCTTTTCGAATTTATTATTCCAGGCGATTACTATCTAGAATTTGAAGCACCTGCTGGATTGGAGTTTACATTCCCAGATGATGGCACTGATGATGAACTCGACTCAGATGTAACAGGATTCTTTGGTGTTGGAACAACAGATCTGTTCAATGTAGCACCAGGTGTACAATGCGAAGAAAATGCAGGCTTTGACGCAGGACTTTATGAATGTGTTCTAATTGGAGACCTTGTTTGGTACGACAGCGATGAAGATAACATATGGGACAGCATAGAAAATGGAATTAATGGTCTCAAAGTGAATCTATATCGTAAGAACAACACGACGGGTGAATTCGAATTGTTTGATGTGACAACAACTGGCCATAAGCCTAATACTCCGTCTGATGATGGGTACTTTAAATTCTGTGCAGCGCCAGGAACCTATTATGTAGAAATAGGAACACCACTCAATGGCTTAGTTTTAGCACAAGCAAATGTAGGATCTGACGAATCTATAGATAGTGATCTAGATGATTACTTTGGTCCAAATACTTCAGATGAATTCACTGTGAATTGTGGAGAGGATTTTTGTGACCTAGGTGCAGGATTCTACTTAATGGCCACTGCTGGTGATATTGTATGGAGAGACGATAATGGAAATGGTATGCGTGAAAGTTTTGAACCAAGAGTACAGGGCGTTATAGTTGAAGCCTATGATAACACCGGAACCAAAATCAAGGATGACATCACAAATAGTAATGGAGAATATCTAATTGAAGATCTCCAAGAAGAAGATTACTTCTTTAAAGTGATTCCTCCTAGCGGCATGGGCGTTACAGATCCTAATAATGGTGGTGATGAAACAGTGGACAGTGATATTACAGGAGCAAATGGGCCTGGAACAACAGACTTCTATTTAATGGAATCTGGAGAACATACGTCTAATATCGATATTGGATTAGTGTTTGGAGCCTTGCCAGTAGAGTACTTACTCTTTAAAGGAGAAAACAAAGGTGATCATAATCAGATTACATGGGCGACTGTGAACGAAGTAAACAATAGTCATTTCGAACTGGAGCGTCAACTTGAAAATGGTAGTTTTGAAAAAATCGCTACTATAGAAGGTAGTGGAACAAAGGCTAGTCGTACAGATTATGATTTCAAAGATTATGAGATTAGCAGAAGTGGTGTATACTATTATCGAATAGTTCAGGTGGATTATAATGGCAACACAGATAAAAGCGGCATTATTGCGATAGATGTTTCTGATTCTGAGGAAATGCTTAGACTTAACGTGTATCCAAATCCTGTGGCGCATACCTTGCAGTTAGAGGTATTTGCACCAAGTGGACCAGCTGACAAGGTCATTGTTGAAATTTATTCTACAGATGGAAGGCTTGTTAAAGTACAAGAAATGAATTTAGTAGCAAATGTAGGATATGCACAAGAAAGTCTAGATGTAAGTGGACTCAAAGATGGAGTCTATAATATTTCAATTACGTCTAAGGCAGGTAAACTAAGAAAACAGTTTATCAAAATCAATTAGGTAGAAATTACTTATAATAATAAGTATTTAGCTGCTCTTCTTCGGAAGAGCAGCTTTTT
>CALIAU010000039.1 GCA_938045585.1 uncultured Saprospiraceae bacterium | reverse complement strand
CTCTGTATCGATAACCTTAATTATCTGTACAAACTCTGCTATATCTCCTGTACACCAGTCTAGTAGAGTCCATGTTCTTAGGATCTTTGTAGGTCCTGAACAATCTAAGCCACAGGCTGGTAAATCAAGATCTGTATACGTCGCAAATATGTTACAGTAAGGATTATCATTGTTATCCGCTGTTCCTAAGTTATCTCCTCCTAATCTTGGGTAACCTGTGTTGTCTGGGTGTGTAAGATCAGGATCGCCTAAATCTGTACACTCAAACTCCGCTGGACCAGGAATAGTTACTAAGCTTAAATCCACTGCTGTAACAAAGTATTGGTTTATACATGTTACTTCTGGGAATGAGCCACCGTTATTTCCATCTATCTCTACTGTCCAAGTCTGCTCTACTACATACTCGCCACATCCTACTTCTACTACTGTAGCTCCGCCAAAGACTGCACTTGCGCCTGCACAGTTATCTGAAACAGATGGTCTTCCTACTGTTCCCCCTGTTAACTGTGTCATATTAAGACAAGTACGCTGACACGCTGGATCTGTTATCCAAGCTCCTTCTGGACATGGACAATCAATCGTTGGTGCTAACTTATCTTCTAAGGTTACTGTTCCCCAACATGTGTTACATGTATATGGATCAATTACACTTACTACATATTCATTGCTATTGTAATCTGGATCGAAAACGATTGGATTCGCTACTGGAATTCCTGTCGTTGTTGTGATCTCTACTATATACTCACAATCGCCATAGTAAGGACCTCCTTCTAATACCATATCTGCTGTAATCAAGGCCTCACAGCTCTGATCTACTGATATATTCACGTGATCATTACATGCTAATGCTTGCTTGATATCGCTGTTATCTACTGTATATGTGTATGAACAATCAAATACAAATCCATCCTCATCTACATACATCCAGCAAATTTCATTTACTCCTGGAATATACTCGATTACTAATTCACCTGTACTTGGGTCTAATGTATATGCTAATTCTGAATCACATGCTGAGTCATTTGTTGCACCTACGAAGAATTGTCCGCCTGTGTTATCTGAATAAACTCCTTGTAACTCAACTGTCGCTGGTCCGTTGATTCCTGGTGCCGCATTTGACAACATGTAGAATCCAATCTTCGCACCTGCTGGTAAACCTGTAAGATCTATTATCTCCTGACCTGTCAAGTCGCCACTAGCTCCAAATGCTATTAGGAATACAATTGTTGTAACTGTTGTTCCACTTGCATCTGTAATAAAGTAAGAAAACTGATCTTCTCCGTAGTTACCCGTACAATCAGGTGTCAATGACCAATCTACTGTTAAGGTAGAATATCCTGCTGGTATTGTTACTGGTACTGTTGTTAATGATAAGCCTGAGTTCGGGAACGTCGCTCCTGGACATGTCTCTTCATCACAACCTGTTGTCCCTCCTGGTCCGTTTGAAGTCATCAATGTGATCGTGTTGCTCGCAACATCTACATCAAATAATGAACTACTACACTGTGGTACTGGGTTATTAAAGATATCTAATCCTACTGGATCTGCTGTAAACCCTGGACATGCAAAATCTACCATGTTTACTGGTAACAATGCTACATCACATGGAATTACATACGTCTCTATTGGCCAGCAATCTCCATCCGCTAATACTACTGTAGTATCTGCAGGACATGGTAAAGCACATAAAGGGGGTGCTGTAACCATCCCTAATACTGTGCCTGCTGCACATGCACCTGGTGCAAAGCCTCCAATGCTTACTCCGTCAGCGTCTAGGATATCAACTCCTACCTCGCCTGAGAAGGTTCCACAATCATCCATTGTGAATGTCAATGTCTCGCCTGGTAAAGCCGTTACCTTCTCAGTGAAGGTAGTACCACCATCAAACACATCGTTCATTGCACATGCACTATTATCTCCTCCAATACAACCTACTGTTCCCATATCGCCCATCCAACTCATGGATGCACCATTCCATCCGTCTCCGAAGGTATCTGTTAGGTTAAGTGTTGCTGCACACGCCTGAGGCGCTGCTGGGGGAACTACTGTATTATCTATTGGTGTGAATACTCCTGGCAAGCCAGATCCACCTCCTCCTGTCAATAATACATTACCGCCTGCATCTGTTAAAGTATAACCAGTTTCACCATTAAATGGATCATCCATCCAAGTGATGCTTACTGAGCTGCCAGGGGCAATTGGGCACAAGACATCAAAGGGTCCTGTTCCCATTGTAAAACCAGATAGAGTTCCTACTGGCTTCGTAAATGGTACAGCCTCTACTATGGGATTACATGCACCGTCTGCGCCTGTAACTTGGTTCTCTACACCAGAAACTATTAAGTTTCCACCGCACCAACCGTCTCCAAAGGAGTCTGTCAACGTAAATGTCAATATCGTATTCTCTGCAGGAGCTGTTTGCGCAAGCGCAAATGTACCTATGCTTAAAAACGCTATTAACAAAGTAAATCTTTGTAATAAAAATTTCATCGTCTTTTTTTTAAGTTATGAGATTGAGTTTTTCGATTTCTTCTAATCTGTTAGTAAATCTGTCAGAGTAGCATGCGCGTTATTGAAATACACAGAACTAGCTAAAAATTCAGCTATTCCTCTGTCTCTAGCACCATCTATACTAAGTCTAACATCTGCAGCAGAGCCTGCCTCCTGCAAAAAATTATAAATAGTTTCGATCATGTACCAGTTCGCATAGAACTGTGGTGCTGAATTCGCAAACATCTCTGGAGATGTGGAAAC
>CALIAU010000038.1 GCA_938045585.1 uncultured Saprospiraceae bacterium | reverse complement strand
ATGGCCTTTAAAGAAGAGATGGCGTCAAAGAAAAAAAAGGAGTAAATTAGAACTGACAACTAAAATCAGTAGAATATAAAACAGGAAACTAGAATCAGTAATTAACTAAAAAAACTGACAACTGTTTTTAGGAGTTGACCGTTAGTCCGTTAGTCCGTTAGTCCGTTAGTCCGTTAGTCCGTTAGTCCGTTAGTCACCTCCGTCCACTTTTAGCACATTTCATCTTCCACTTTAAAAAATTGCTTATTTTATTCCATTTGATATGACAAATTCAAAATAGAATTTATCTTTGCAGCTCTTTACGAAGACTGATCGGTTAGCTCAGTTGGTAGAGCAACGCCCTTTTAAGGCGTGGGTCCTGGGTTCGAGCCCCAGACCGATCACACAAGCCTCTGTAAATCATGTATTTGCAGAGGCTTTGTTTTTTAATCAGCTCAAAACAATAAGAAAGCACTAAACAAGAGCTAATTATCTTGACACACTAAAAATCAATCCGATAGGATATAGAGGGTAGAATTGGTAGGATGGATAATTCAACAAACTCTCTTTCTCCATTATCATTACGCCGTTCTTGAATGGTTAGTGGGTCTTGCGCAAAATAAGCATTGTATACACCTAGGGACCATGTCCTTGTATAGCGCTTTTTTCGTTTAATAAAATCAAAAGAAATATCCAGTCGATGTGTATCAGAAAACTGGTGATTATTTCTTCGAGTGTTTACTGCAGTATCCGCCAAATTGATAAACGGATTTTCTATGTTTGGATTATTTACAATTAATTTTGATGGAACATTTATATTGGGTAAAGTTGTAAATCTGCCTGATAGATAATGCCAATGTAAAGAAAACTGAATTCCTTCTTTTAAGGAATAGGTACCGGTGATTGAGAACTTATGCCTGATATCATATTTATCAGAAAAGAGTTCGCCATCGTTAATACCTTCAAATTGTCTCAAATTTCTTGCGAGCGTATAAGAAGTCCATCCATTGATTTTCCCTTTATTTTTTTTCGCAAAAAATTCGATACCATAAGCCTCTCCTTTACCTTGAACAACAGAGCTTTCCCAGTCTGGATCAAAGGAGCTAAAAATGATTTCCGCACCATCTCGAAACGTCAATACATTCTTCATTTTTTTATAGTATAATTCAGTGCTTAACTCGTAGTTACTTGCAGGAGAATAGACGATACCTAAAACTGTTTGCCAACTGTTTTGTGGTTTGATCCTATCCGTCGTAGTTACCCATAGATCTGATATAAATGTATTTGTATTGGATGTCACATAGTAATTAAATTGACTCATCTGCGAAAATGCTGCTTTCATCGATAGATTAGGGGTAAGAGCATAGCGCGATGAAATTCTTGCTTGTAATGAGGGGTATATGGTTTCAGATACTAAGAAAGCGGAACTATGCAAGCCCAGATTTAGTTTTAATTTGCCCAAATGAATATCGTCTTCTATGTATGCATTGATTTCTTGAGATTTGATTTCAGGCCTTTGTATGAGAGTGTCTAGCTGAACAGTGGGGTTTACAAAACCTTGCTTTGAATCCCCTGGATTATATCTATGGTGCTGCATTTCTAAGCCAAAGCGCACGAAGTGTTTTAAGTTAGGTATATAGTCAAAATGTAAACGTAGGGCATAGTCTTGTATTTGAGATTTGAAATCATTTTCTGTTAACTGTGTCCCTTCGGGAAAGAACTCTTCAAAGCTATAATTAATACCTTGTTTAAATCGGAGGTAGCTTAAATTTGTATGCATAAATAACTTCTTCGATACTTCCCAATTCCATCTAGCACCTATCAAATTATTACTCCAAGCCACAAGTACATCTTCCGACTTATTATTTTTCACCTCTCTTATACCATATGCATCATTTCCTGAGTATACATTGAAATACAGTCGATGCTTTTTATTTAATATGTGCTGGACCTTAAAGTTGATGTCATGAAAATTAAATGTAGGCGCTACAGTATCATTGGGTTCCGCGTTAAATAGACTACGAGTCAATATGTCTGCATAAGACCTTCTCCCGGATAAAATAAATGACGTCTTTTCTTTTACAAGAGGACCTTCTAAAGTGAATTTGGAAGCAATAAGATTCAGTGCGAAATTACCGTGAATCTGATTCAAGTCACCATCATTTAGACGGATGTCAACAACAGATGAAAGCCTACCCCCATAGCGAGCAGGAAAAGCTCCTTTACTTAGGGATGTCTGCTTTATTAAATCACTATTAAAAATAGAATAGAGACCTCCAACATGTGCAGTATTATAGAGTGGAACTCCATCCAATAGTATTAAATTTTGATCTTGAGAACCACCTCGAACTAGGATGCCGGACTGTAAGTTGTTTGAGCTATGCACCCCTGGTAAACTTTCTAGAGATTTGAGAACATCGTTTTCTCCAAAGAGGGTGGGATTGATATTTAGCTGTTTTTGGCTGAGATCAATTTTACTCATTGCAGAAGATTCAGATGCTTTTTTAGATTCAGAACGAATGATGATTTGTTCAAAGTATTCATCATGATGCATTTGAATTATCAACGTCGTATCTTTATAAATGTGAATGGGTATGTTTTGATCTTGGTAGCCTATGTAGGATATAAAAAGTTGTGCCTGTCCTTCTGGAAGATGCATACTAAAGAATCCAAAGGCATTACTGTTTGTTCCTTTGGCAATATTTGTTTCAACAACATGGGCACCGATTAGTCTCTCCTGAGATAATGTATCTTGTATATAGCCATGAATGGTGTAGAATTGTTTGTTCTTATTTTTAGGTCTCTGTTTTGAATTACTTATGAGAAAGATGGAATTCTCATTCAGTTCATACCTAAGATTATTTTTATCACAGAGGATTTCAAGAATGCCCTCAATTGTATAACTGGATTTCTTGGGAATAAATATAGATTGTTCAAGATCAGCTGGGTTGTAATTAAAAAGGTACTCTGTTTGATTTTCTATTTCTTTAAATAAGGCTAGAGTTTTGAAATCTTGGACTTTTAAATCTAAGGGTGTGTTAAGCTGAGCAGCTAAACGGAAAGGGATAAAAAAGAAAAATAATATTAGAATAAGTTTTCCGCGATTCAATTTCGTAGTATTTAAACTACTTGTTGCATGTGCCGCCTCGAATTATATATTCTTTGTTTTTAGAATAGATATCAAATTTGTAAATCGGCTTCAAAGCTTCAAGTATCTCTCTTATTGATTTGTTAGTAAAACGTCCTGTAAAGATACAATCTTTTAAGGACTGAGTTTCAATTTTAATAGAGATGCTTGATAACTGTTCTAATCGTTTAAATAGGTCTTCTATAGTCGAATTGTTAAAGTTGAGCACTTTGGTGTACTTATAAAGATGATTAAAATCAGTTTGTACGTCATCTAGCGACAAATGCATACTGTTTTTGTTATAGCTGACACTTTCACCTTTTTCAATAATAATTTTTGTGCCATTCGAAATTGTTGCTACTGAAACCTTACCTGAAATAACGGATACATGCGCTTTGTCCTCTTCTTCTGTATCTGAGACGACAAATGAAGTTCCTAAGACTTCTACTTGTAAATGCTTTGAAGCTATAGTAAAAGGACGTTCTACATCTCTGAGTACATCAATAAAAATTTCACCTTGCATAGTGATATTTCTATTTGTGTTGAAGTCTTTTGCATATGCCACTTCTGTGTGCGGTTCCATCCAGATCCTAGTTTTATCTGGGAGATCTATATATTGCCCTATGTCGGTTGTGGTAAATGACTGCGGTGCTAAGGAAGCATCCGAATTGAATTGTCGCATTGCGAATAGAGCTACAAAAAGAAATGCAAGTCCAGCAGCGATAGAAAGTATAGATCTTCGTTTGTAAAAAGGGACTACCTTAGACTGCTGCTGGGCCTGCTTTGAATCAATTGTACTATTTACTTTATCTAGCGCACTATCTATGTCGATAACGAGTTGCTCTTTTGATTCTAATGCTTTATGTGAAGCCTCCCATGTCTTAATGAACTTTTGGAATTCTAACTCGTTTTCTTCTGAGTCTTGTCTCCATTGCAAAAGTGCAAGCTGTCTTTCCTCGGGAAGGCTGCTATCTAAAAATTGGACAATATCTTCTGTAGGAATATTCAAGGCTAAATTTTAATTAGAATTCTAAAAATATTTCAGTTTTGTTAGATATGGTAAACATGCCAAAACCATTATCAAAATTTGAATAGATAATACTTGGTTCGACAAATGGATTATTATCTGAATTTCTTGCTAATTGTATAGAACGATCATATAATACTTCATCTTCAGTATAAGAATAGAATTCAAGCCGCGCAGAGACTAAATGTTCTAATTTAAAATGTTCACTAGAAGAAAACATGAGTTCGTGTTCTGTGCCATTAAATGTTTCATCACTAATAATATCATCATTTGAATTAAATATGTTTACGCTAGAACTTGTAAACCAATATTCACTTTCATGTTCAGTACTATCATTCTCGTTAAACCATGTATGAAAAGCACGTACTTTGTAGAAATTCTTCTCATCTACTGGATCCTTAAACCGAACTTTTATTATATGTCTATTTCCACCAAATTCTTCTTCTTCGAATTCTAAACTAGCGGAAACAATTTCTGGTGATGCAGGCACATACGCTTCAGCAGTCATGGAAGGGAATTCAGGATGCTCCACATATAAGGTATAGTTTTCTTTTTCTAAAAAGGAATAATTCTCTAATTTAAAAAGTCTGCTTTGCGCATTGAAATGAAAATCTATAATGCCTTGGTCTGGTGTAGTTAATTGTACTTTTCCCTCTGTTAAATAGGGATGCGCACCTGATTCATTTTGTCCGAGGGTATGTGATACTAGAGAAAAATGGTTGCTATCCTGTTGACTAAATTGAGCCAAAGTTACCATTTCTCTATCTACGTCTTCAAATTCTACTTCAACAATCTTTTCGAAAGAACCCTCTGTACAAGAACTGATGCCAATGGAGAAAAGTGCTACAAGAACTATATATATATGCTGTGTTTTCATTATTTAAAATTTAAAATTATAAGAAATTGATGGAATAAAGCGTAGTAAACTGATTTCTTTAAAAGAAACTTTGTTGTTTTCTGCTGTAGGTGACTGATTTTCATGTTTAGTAATCATAAAAGGGTTTTTTCTACCGTATAAGTTGTAAACCCCTATAACTAATGATCTCTCAAATCTTTTCTTCTTTTTGATAAAAGATATACTCATATCTAGTCTATGTGTTGCAGACAATCTATGACTATTTTTATCCGTGTTAGATGCAGTAGAGAGTACTCTAGTAAATGGATTTGAAATTAGCTTCGTTGGAATATTGATATTATTTAGACTGACTGCATTCCCAGATCCGTATACCCAATTTGCCGATAATAAAATTCTATCAGAATATTTATATGTTCCGACTATGGAAAAGTCATGCCTTCGGTCATATTTAAATGGAAATGGATTTCCGTTATTAATGTTGTCAAACTGTCTATTATTCCAACTAAGAGTATATCCTAACCAGCCTGATAGTCTTCCTTTATTTTTTTGAACAAATAACTCCATACCATAGGAGTCGCCCTTTCCCTGTGTTACTTTATCCTCCCAACTTTGACCAGGATTGAATAGAAAGTTAGCCCCCTCATTATAAGAAATAACATTATCCATTTTTTTATAATATGCCTCTGCACTTACTTCAAAGGTATTCGATAGGGTACTTGCTAGACCAAGTGCAACTTGTTTGCTAGTCTGTGGCTTAATCTGTGCTGTGCTTGGAACCCAAAGATCTGTAGGTAAACTCAAGGACTCATTAGTTAATAAATTAATATACTGCGCCATTTCACTATAAGAAGCTTTCAATGCTAAATTCTCTCTTATTTTGTAATTCAGTCCAATACGGGGCTGAATGGAAAAATATGTTTTGTTAGGTACAGTGAACGTCGAGGCATGTAATCCCACATTCATTTTTAATTTACCTATTTGCATTTCATCTTCCGCATAAATACTATTCTCTATGGATTTAATATCGTTGGTATTTATTAGGGTGTCAAGGGGTAAAATTTCATCGATGTTTTTGAATGTAACTGCACCTGGTTTATAAGCATGCTGTGTACTTGCTAAGCCTATTTTTATGGCATGATTTGGATGCGGTAAATAGTCTAGATCTACTTTTACACCTATATCTTTTATCCCTGAAACATATTTTGTGGAGTAGCTTTCTGTTTCTCCGTCTGAATGGCTTTCAGACTTTGCCTCTATATCCAATTCGTAATTGGACAGGGTAGCAGTTGTGTTCATGAATAATTTAGGAGAAATTTCCCAGTTCCATCTAAGAGACGATATATAATTCCCCCAGTTCATGATTGCAGAATCCGTATATGAATTTCCTCTATCTTCATAACCAAACGCGTCATTTCCTTGATATCCGCTTAGGTACAGTCTATGGTGATCATTTATCTTATGTTGGATTTTACCATTTAAATCATAAAAGTGAAAAATAGGTTTTTCCCCATCCGTATCAATTAAAGGTTTTGCTACAAGATCAATGTAGGTTCTTCTACCGGAAAGAAGAAAGGACGTTTTGCCTTTATTAATAGGTCCTTGGAGTGTTAACCTTGAAGAGATAAGGCCTACAGACCCTTCGGTAGTAAACTTATTAAGATTGCCTTCCTTCATGCGAATATCAACAACCGAAGAAAGTCTACCGCCAAATCGCGCGGGAAAGGCGCCCTTAGTAAGAGACACACTTTTAATAGCGTCCGAATTAAACACGGAGAAAAATCCTAATAGATGAGACGGATTGTACACAGGTACACCGTCTAATAAGATTAAATTTTGATCGGGACTCCCTCCGCGTACGTAGAGGCCAGTCTGTGCTTCTCCTCCAGATTGTACCCCTGGCAATAGTTGTAAGCCTTTGAGAATATCAGATTCCCCCAGTATGACAG
Source organism: uncultured Saprospiraceae bacterium (assembly GCA_938045585.1). GTDB lineage: Bacteria > Bacteroidota > Bacteroidia > Chitinophagales > Saprospiraceae > CALCMJ01. Next base: position 52,712 of record CALIAU010000038.1, on the reverse strand, counting down.
GGACAGCTTTTAGTTGTTCTACTGGAACTACCATTTTTCCCATTTGGGTTTCCTCAACAGATGGTTCGTCTTCAGCAGTAATGACTACAGATTCTAATGTAACACTATTACTTAAGCTGATTAAAGTTGAAATGTCCTTGTTGAGTGTAAATGTTTCATTCTTTGTTCCATAGCCAACATATGAGATTTGTAATGTATGTTCTCCCTCCTTTAGAGTTATGCTAAAAAAGCCGTAAGCATTTGTGGCTGTCCCTTGATCTGATTCTTTTGCAAATACAGTAGCTCCTATCAATCGTTCAGAAGATTCTTGATCCTCTATATAGCCACTGATGGTGTACGTTTTTTCTTGAGCGAAGGTGTTTAAAACACCTAAGCTTAAGAAAAATATTAAAGTAATTTTGTTGAATGCGTTCATTTGAGTATTAATATTTTAATAGTTAGTTAGTAAAACCGGGATTCTACTTACTAGTCGTCTAAAACGAGTTGCACCCTAGTGTAGGAATGAAAAAAAAAGTGATTTTTTTTTAGTTAGAATGTAAATGGCTGATAAAGAGGAGTATATGGCCTTTTTATTTTCTTACAAATAGAGTAGAATGAGAAGTATAAGGCTAAATATTGCCTCTTTTAGAGATGTTAAATTTTGACTCATATGGTATTCTACGGTCTTTTTGCTGATTTTTAATGTATCTGCAATTTCTTGGTAGGTCATATTTTCCCTTCTGCTCATATAAAAAATTGCTCTTCCTTTTTCTGGTAAGGCATCAATTGCCTTCTTTATACGTATGAGATTTTCTTTAGAAACAATTTCATCCTCTGGAGAAAGTATACTTCTATGCGCTGCAAACTCCATTTCATCAGAGAATTCAGGAGTTCTTTTCCTTTTCCTAACTATATCAAAACACTTGAATTGTGTTGCCTTTTTCAGATAGGCTTGATGTGTTTTTACTTGGAAGAGCTTATCACGTTTATTCCAAAGATCTATAAATAGTTCTTGCACAGCGTCTTCTGCGCTTTGCTGATCTCTTAAAATAGCATAGGCTACATATACACATGATGAGTAATGCTGTTTAAATAAGGAATTAAATAGAATTCTATCTTTTTGCATAGCTAAGCCAAGACCGAATATCTGTTAATTAGAGTGAATGGAAAAATTATCAACAAACAATAACATGATTCTAATTACTTAAAGCATTAGGACTTAACTAATCCAAGCATTTATCTAATTCTAGCATCTTAGTATTAACAATCGTGTTAACATATGATTAGCATACTTGACGAATTAATTGCCCTAGCTTTATGTCAATCAAAAATTACAAATAATTATGAAACAAGTCATCATTCTAATCGCAGCACTTACGTTTACTTTTAATCTACAGGCACAGCAAGCCGTAGAGTCTCCTAAAGTTACAACAGAGTTACAATTTGTAGAGCAAACATTCAACTGGGGAGAAATACTCCAAGGAGAAACTGTCCAAAATGTATTTGAGTTTACGAACACAGGTACAGAACCACTCATAATTTCTAATGCTAAGGGTTCTTGTGGTTGCACAGTACCGAGATGGCCTACAGTGCCAGTTATGCCAGGTGAAACTGCAAGCTTACTTGTACGCTTTGATTCAAAGAATAAAAAAGGAATGCAATCTAAACGCGTATCTATTACTGCAAATACGGAACCTGCAATCACATATCTGACAATTAAAGGAAAGATACTTACCAAAGTAGAGGCCGAGTCTCTTGTAGAAAAAAGATCAGAAGAGCCTGAGATGGATGCTGCCAGTGTACAGCTATTTCCTAATCCAACTGCAGATGTCTTACAAGTCAACTTATCTTATTACAGAGGTAAATCTGCATCGCTACGTGTGTTTAATATGAACGGACAGTTAGTAGATACACAAATAATCAATGCTATAGAAACCAACCCACAGTTTGATGTAAGCAGCTTATCGGGTGGCGTCTATACCTTATCTATTAAGGTGGAAGGCATGCAACGATTAGCTAAACAGTTTTCTGTTGTCAGGTAGGCTTAAATTTCTAGCCTTTTAAAAGACAACCATACTTATCAAAATTATTATTACTGAGCAGAATGTTGCTATAAACATGTAACTAAAGCCAATAAAAATAGTTTTGATAAGTGTTTTAAAATAGCCTTGCTGGTAGTACTTCTTAAATGAAAAATAAATAAAAGGAAGAGATAAAAGCGATCCTACAGTGCCTGCCATTGGCCCAGGTATAAGTTTAAATATATAGGCAAGAATAAGAATCCCGATGAGTATAAATAGAAAACTGTGGATATGCATTTGTAAAATGAGATGTTCTACAAAAAATCGTTTTTGTCTCCAGTAGAGTAGCTTCATAATAAAGGCTAAGAATAATACGCTCAGAACTACAGCCCAGAGCATGTTTCCAATCATAAAACTGGAAACAGCCTCTGGGTTTCTATTTACCCGAAGGACCTGCTTGGTTAGTAGACGTGGGAAGTACTCTGTAATTTCGTAATGATTCACAAATTCTTCTTCATCCATACTGGCAATGTCTCCTATGTAAAACTTTTTGTTGTCAAATCCACCCATTTGCACAAAGGATTCTGCTTCTCCTAAAGAAATGGAGTCTTGGAAGCTATCCGTGGTTTTGTTAAATAATGTTTTGCGCAGGGTATCTGCAGTTAGCGTGTCTATAGGGTACTTTGCTATTAAGGAATCAAAAGCTATTACCTGTTTTTTTTGTGCAGCATATTCTTTGAGATGTTCCATGCCACCGATTTCTAGTTTTTGTCTTTTAAAAGCATAATTGCTAATCGCAAAAAAGAAAATCATACTAAACAGAAACAGCCTTGCTGGATTAATGTAGCTTTTTCGCTTACCCGCCATGTATTTTTCTGTCAGCTTTCCAGGAATAATAATCTTACCTAGCGTCTGAAATAAACGAGAGTCTAGATTAAAAAAGCCCATAATGAATTCTTTCATAAGGGAGGCTACATTTACCTTACTGCTTTTTAATTTTTGAGAACAGACACCACAATAATTATAACCGGGAAGGGCAGCTGCTTCACAGTTGAGGCAGGATAGGGGGGGCTGCTCCTTTTCCTTATGAAGTTTTTTGTTCTGCACCCTGTCCTCACCTATATCTTCTTTATGCACTCCTTTGTCTGGTATGTTGTCTTTTTCTGTAATAAGCTGCGTTTTTAAATTTACTTCTTCTTACGATTCTTTTAAAAGTAGTAAATAGATTATAAAACAAGAATTACCTTTGTCTAAAATCATCATAATTTATGCAAACATATCAGAGTATATTAGTAGAAGACAAAGAAGGCATTATACATGTAACAATTAATCGTCCCAAAGCACTGAATGCTTTGAATAAGTCTGTTTTTGATGATTTAGAAAACCTGATGAACGAGCTAGACCCGACTAAGGTCAAGGGGATAATAATTACAGGAGCAGGCGAAAGGGCCTTTGTAGCTGGTGCAGATATTTCTGAGTTTGATTCCTTAGGAGATAATGGTGCAAAGCAGATGTCGCAACGTGGCCATGATATATTTTTTATGATCGAACGATTTGCGAAACCAGTGATAGCAGCTGTTAATGGATTTGCCTTAGGAGGTGGATGCGAACTTGCCATGGCCTGTCATATGCGCATAGCGGGTGCTAATGCAAAATTTGGTCAGCCAGAAGTGAATCTAGGCATAGTTCCAGGTTATGGCGGTTCACAACGTCTTATTCAACTTATAGGCAAGGGAAAGGCAATGGAACTATTGTTGACAGGAAATATGATAGGAGCAGAAGAAGCACATCGTTTAGGTCTAGCTAATGTTGTTGTGGAAGCAGGTGCAGAAGTAGATACAGCAGTCGAGTATATTCAGCGGATAGGGAAGAAGGCACCTCTCGCAATAGGAGAAACCATCCGTCTTGTAAACGCCTATTTTGATATGCAAAAAGAGGGCTTCTCGGAAGAAGTGAATACCTTTGGGACGCTAAGTAATACGGCTGACTTTAAAGAGGGAGCAGCTGCTTTTTTAGAAAAGCGGAAGGCAGATTTTAAGGGAGCGTAAATCACACAAATTATAGGCTTAGTTACCGTGTCAGTTGCCTGGAATGTCAGCCTTTGGCTGAGTCCGTAGGACCAAATGTACATGGAGCATGGAAGGGAACGGCCCTTATGTATTTTCTTAAACGCAGTGTAGGAAAGACATAAGGGAGACACCCAAATAAAAAAAGCACAACGTATTGTAAGGAAATGCTGGATTAGTTAGCAGGTTCCAGTAGCTTAAAGAATTGGTCGAGCTTAGGCAGTATGAGAATTTCTGTGCGTCTATTTATACTACGTCCATAGCTGTCATCATTACTTGCCTTAGGGTAATATTCTCCACGTCCACCTGCGGTCATCCTGTTAGGTGCAACACCATATTTATTTTGTAGTACGCGCACGATGGAAATGGCACGTTCTGTACTGAGGTTCCAGTTGTCACGTGCTCCAGATTTTAGCGGCACGTTATCTGTATGTCCTTCTACAAGTATATCGAGTTCGCTGTGGTCATTTAAGACAGTTGCAATTTTCCCAAGAACAGATTCTGCTTGCGGAGTAATTGTTGCACTTCCTGAGTTGTAGAGTAATTTGTCAGAAAGGGTAATGTATACCACCCCTTTTTTTACTTCAATATTGACATCTTGGTCATTGACATCAGAGAGGGAGCGTTTAAGATTCATGACGAGAGATAGATTTGTAGAATCCTTTTTCTGTATAGATTGGGTAAGGTCCTGGATGTAGTCACTCTGCTTGTTAATGGCTTGTAAGGACTGCTTTATATTTTCTGCACCGGACTGACTTATAACAGATAAATCTTCTAATCTGGTGAGTAGATTAGAGTTATTGTTCTTAAGGTAGTCCATCTCGTTTCTGAGGCTTTGTAGCTGGATGACCTTGTTTTCAGAATCATTTTCTAAGGTTGCAATTATTCCCTGAAGTCTGGCTACCTCTACATTATTAGTAGAAATAACATCTTCGCATTCCTTCATTTTTTTATCATGCTCTGCTTGGGCATCTAGATACGCTTGGTTCAGGAATTCATGGTCGGCTTGGAGCTTTTCCAAGGTTTTATTAGAACAAGAAATTAGGATTAGGCACGAAAGGAGTACGGCAAATTTTTTCATAATGATTAATTGGTCAATGTTGCTAAAACGTGAATCTATGCAATGAAAGTATATTCGCTTGAAGATTAAAAAAATATCTAAGATTTTAATAAATCAATAACACTAGCTTAGGGGATCAAAATTAGATTATAGCTCCCATTCTTTGCTACTGATATACACAGTTCCTTTGAAGAGGCCTATGACTAGATCGTTTTGGTTTTTGACCTCAATGCTGTAGACGGCAGTTTTATGGCTTCTGCTGAGTTCAGTTGCCTCAGCAGTGAGGATATCTCCCTCGTACACCTTAGCAGTATGAGAGATGCTGGTTTCTATGGATACAGCTAGTCTGCCATGGCTATTACTGGCAAAGGCAAAACAACTGTCTGCAAGAGAGTAACTGATGCCACCATGCGCTATGTCCATACCGTTTGTCATTTCCTTACGCACTTTTAGTTGCACTTTAGATTTACCAAGGCCTGTTTCGAGAATTTCAATCCCTAGCCATTGGCTAAAGTCATCATTGGCGAACATTTTTTCTCGCGTAATTTTGTCTGCCAGGGACATGCTTTAAAATTTTATGTTTTCGACAATTTCTAAGCCGTATCCCAGTAGACCAATTCTGCGTTTAGGACTTCTGGTAAGTAGTCTGATTTTGCGTACACCTATAGAGTGTAATATTTGAGCTCCAATGCCTAAGTTTCGTTGCACACTTCCTTCGTTGACAACTGAGAAGGGATTAACCTGCTTCTTATTCGCTAATTGCGATTGAATGAGTTTCAGTGTATCCAGAACAGCATCTTCGCTGTTGTCTTCATTCACTAAGAGTAAAAATACACCTGTTCCTTCTTCCGTAATTTTTTTAAGTGAGTCGGAAATTCCCGTACCGAAATCATGTGCAAATAAAGAAACTATCTCAGTGGCCTTGGTGCAGCTATGCACCCGTGTGAGAATTGCTTCTCCTTCTTCCCATGCTCCCTTGCTTAGTGCGATATGCACGTTTGCGGAGGTATTATCTCTGAATGCGATTAAATTAAAGCTACCAAAGGGAGTATCAATTTCAAATTCTGTTTCTTTTTTGATGAGACTCTCCTTGTCCATGCGCCATGCAACGAGATCTTTGATACTTATGATATGGAGATCAAGAGCCTTTGCAATATTTACAAGTTGTGGCAGCCTTGCCATGGTCCCATCTGGGTTAAGTATTTCTACTAAAACACCTGCGGGTTCTAGTCCAGCTAGACGGGCAAGATCAACGGTGGCTTCTGTGTGCCCGGTACGCTTTAATACGCCTCCTTCCTTGGCTATGAGAGGAAAGATATGGCCGGGTCGGGCAAAGTCTTCTGGCTTAGTTTCTGGATTTATGAGTGCACGAATACCAGTTGATCGATCATAGGCAGATATTCCAGTTGTACAACCCTCTTTTTTGTAGTCAATGGAAACGGTGAAGGCAGTTTGGTGTAAATCTGTATTTTCATTAACCATCTTATGCAGGTTTAAAGATTGCGCTCTTTCCTGTGTAATAGGGCAACAAATCAGACCTCTACCATGGGTAGCCATGAAGTTTATTATTTCAGGTGTGATTTTTTCAGCTGCGCAAACAAAATCTCCTTCATTTTCTCTATCCTCATCATCCACCACAATGACTACCTTTCCGTTCCTAATATCTTCAATGGCATCCTCAATGCTGCTGAGCTGTATAATCTCCTGTCCTTTCTGAATTTCAAGCATAACTCCTTACTTATGACAATATTACAATTAAAATTAGACCCTTTTTGTTTTCAAAACAACTATCTGTTTAAAGAAACAGCCAGAATTTAATAGGATTATACATCATAAATAACCAAAATGTGTAAAGGTATTAGAGGCAAAGCCGTATATTTAAATTCCCCATGAGAATCAAAAAATGATGAACAGTTTATGATTAAGATTTTCAATATACGGATAGGAATCGTTTTTTTGCTAGCAAGCCTTGCCCTGCCAACTGCGATTTCAGCTCAAATTTTCACAGAATTATGTAGTGAAATAGATACCCAAAACCTGCAGGTATGCGATCTAAGCTTGATTGATGGATATATGGGTACTATGACAAGCTCTACCTCTGGCATTGGACCCATTCCACTTTGTCCTGATGGAGGGCTGCCTTCAAATATTATGTGGTTTGCTTTTGTTGCACCTGTGGGGAATATCCAGTTTGAGATAATCCCAAGTAACTGTGTGCCAGGAAGCAGTGGTTTCCCCGGTATTCAAGCCGGGATCTACAGAGATTGCAGTTTTGAAGAGAGTGTATGGTGTTCACAAAATTGTATGGATGATGTGTTTACAACCCCTCAAGGACTTTTCACTGCAGGCGAGCTATATTACTTTTTTATGTCGGGCTGTGTGGGTAGTATTTGTGATTTTGAAATGAATATACTAGGGGCTTATACACCTTATTCCATGCCACTACCAGATATGATTAATTTTCAAGAAAACTTGTGTGAGCCTTTTCCTCTTTGCGCAGGCGCGTCCTTGGAATTAGTAGTTGAGAATTTTGATTCGTTATCTCTGGATTATGAGTGGTTTATTAGTATCCCTGATACGACTAATCTGGTCATTAATTCACAAGATGCTTCTCTGGAGTATGTCTTTGAACTAGAGGGAAATTATACGGTTTGTTTTTCTGCGACGAATGGTTGTGAATTTGTGAGTACCTGTGAGGTGTTTAATGTGGTTCAGATAGCAGAAGAAGCATTTGATCCAGTTACTATGTGTCGCGGTGATTTCTGGTTAGGACCAGAGGATAGTGAGGATATAAATGGTGATGGCATAGGATGGGATGGCGCCTTTATAATTGTAGATGATACAGATGGTGTAGATGATGATTTCTTTATTGCCGAGAATTTAGCAGAAACGCCTTGCGGATGTCTATATCTACAGACGGTACCCATTACAATAGTAGATGATGCACCTACAGAAGTGCTAGAAATTGAAGTGTGTGATAATGCCTTTCCATATGTATTTGGAAATATGACGTTTTCAGATCCAGTGGAAGATTTTCTATTTGAGTTACCGGGTAGTGCTGCAAACGGCTGTGATTCTACCATTTTACTTACTCTAATTGAATTGCCTTGTCAAACTGCTTGTATGACAATTCCATCTGGATCTATGAATTGTGATTCTTTACAAATAACGCCTGAAATCATTTTATCAGACTTTCCTAGCAGTGTTGCGCCTGGGACTGAACTATGTGTGCCTATACGTGTAGCTGATTTCAACTATATAGCTGCTATACAATTCACAATATCGTTTAATCCTTGTTTTATGCGCTTTTTAGATGTAGAACAAACGGGCACTGCCTTTGAAGGAACGAATGAAATCCTAAATACAGCATTAGCATCTCGTGGTAATATAGGATATCTCTGGTTTGATTCTACAGGAGGTGGTATATGTTTAGAAGATGATGCTGTATTAATTGAGGTCTGCTTTGAATTTATCGGTGATCCTTTGGATCAAGAAGAAGTGTTTTTATCTGATGTACTTGTCCAATCAGAAGCGGGATACGTAGCAAATATTAATTCTTCAATTTGCGAAACGACAATCACATCCACTCCTGTAGAGATAGCGATGGCCTGCGACAGTATAACTTTATTGCAGCAGATTTGCTACAAAGAAAATAGTAAAAGTGATGTATCTCTGGCAGCATGTGGAGGCGTACCACCTTATGAAATTTATATGGGTGGGGTAACGCAAACAACCAATGCAGATGGTGAATATGTTGTTTTTTCTGATTTTTTACCAACGTTGTATACGATTGAAATTACAGACGCTCTTGGAGATTCTAGAGAGTTTCCATTAGTTGTGAGTTTAGATACGCCCCTGGCCTATATAATTGTTGAGGAAGCACCTAGCTGTCTTGATATATTGGATGGGGCATTGACAATTATGCAAGATGATTCTACAGAATTTGATTTTAGTCTTAATAAAGTAGAGTGGCAAGGAAATATATTTAATACACCATCCCTTACAGGATTAGAGGACGGATCCTATTTCTTAACGATAACTGATCAGTACGGTTGTGAATATATAGAATCGGTGAATCTATCTGCACTCAATTCTAATACAGTTATTACAGAAGACAGTCTTTGTTCGGGCTCAGGTTTTTCTGTAGTTGTAGGTTCAGATTTATACAATGAATCCAATCCAGTAGGAACAACAACAATCAATAGTTCTTCAGGCTGTGATAGTATTGTTTCAGTGAATTTGAATTTCTTAGATAACGCAAGATTGATAGATGATGCACTTTGTGCGGATGATACCATCGAAGTGGACGGTATGGTATATGATATAAACAATCCGAGCGGAATGGTAGTCTTAGCGGGAGAGGGAATAAATGGCTGTGATTCTATTATAGAGATTGATCTAAGTTTTATCAATTTTAATGAAAATGTATTTACAACAAACGGATGTCCTGGAGAGACAGTTACTTTGATGGGTGTGACTTTAGGACCAGATAAATTAATAGATACCATATTAGTGGAGGACCTGACTGGAATGGCCTGTGATACACTTAATATTTTTGAATTGATTTATTTAGAAGAGGGTATATTGGAGATCAATGATGTTTTATGTGAAGGTGAATCCATAGAAATAAATGGGGAAATATTTGACATATCAAATCCTTCCGGAGAAATAGTTTTTGAGAATGCAGCCATCAGCGGTTGTGATTCTACGATAATTGTTGATTTGGAATTTAACTTAAATACACAGGTTACAATTGATACGACCCTGTGTTTTGGTGAGTCCTTTGCTATTGGTAGTGGTGTGTTTATCAGTCCTGTAGAGAACCAGATTGTAAGCTTAGAAGATGCGGATGTAAATGGTTGTGATTCTATTGTAGATTTGACCTTAGATTTTTATGATGAAGTCACAATTAATTTGCTCACCTTGGATAATGATACAGGAGGAGGAACAGGAAGGATAGTTGTAGAGATAATTGGTGCTGCCCAACCTCTAAACATACTTTGGAGCAATGGGGTAATGAACACAAATGAGATATCAAATTTACCAGCAGATATTTATACGATTACTCTGACGGATGCAAACAATTGCACAGTCATGAAATCGTTTGAGGTTACATTGATGACGGATGTGATAGACCTTGAGGCAAGCAATATATTTATCTATCCTAATCCATTTGATGAATTTCTTGTAATTGATGTACGTGCCGAGTATCAGAATTTAAAATTTGAATTATTCACCTACGAAGGCAGAAAAGTCTTTGAGCAAAATATGACGCGTACGAAGAATACTGTATCCCTAGCAGAATTAAGCAGTGGTCTATATCTATATTCTTTACAGTTGGAGAACGGAGATCGGATACATGGTAAACTATTTAAGAACTAAGGAAATTAGTTCTTATCTTAATTACTATGTCGTAAGTCATCACTCAATAGAGTGAATAGCCTACTTGCTACAGATTCGTATCCAGTTTTTGATGCCTTTGAAATGCCCTCTTTCAGAATGTCAGTAAAGCCTTCAATTGCATTTTTGTCTAGTTCATTAAAGTTGTAGAAACCCATTAACCATTTTTCAAAACTGCGTTCAAGTGTTTTTCCTTGCCAAATAACTTTCAGCTTTGAATGGCGTTCGTCTTTTTTTATTTTTTCGAATAGCTGTAATACAACTTCTTTTTCCCCCTCTATAACCTGAATAAATTCACGTTTTTTAAAAACCATACAGCCTGTAATATTATTTACTACGTTGTTGTCGTAGCATTGTTGTAATAAAGTTTGGATAGAGGCAGCATCAAACTTTTCTTTAGATAAACTCGTATACAGTATCTCATACAACATATTATGTGGACTTGCTACGCCTAATATAGCATTTTTAGCTTATTAAAGATTACATGGATATTTTTACTTTTGTACAACGATTAAGATTACAATGGATAAAACACAGGCATTACTTGATATTTTAAACCTAGAATTAATAGATAGGAATTTATATCGTGCGCAGAATTTGAGTATTGGAACCAAACGTGTATTTGGAGGTCAGGTCTTAGCACAGGCTGCAATTGCTGCTATTCACTCAGTGGATGATGATAGACATTTACATTCCTTGCATGGCTATTTCATCCTTCCAGGCGATGTGGAGAAGCCAATTGTATATAGAGTGACCGAAACGCGGGATGGTGGAAGTTTTAGTACACGCAGGGTAACGGCTGTGCAGAATGGGAAAGATATCTTTATTCTTGCCTCCTCTTTTCAGCTGAAACAGGATGGTTTAGATCATCAGATTCAAGCACCAAATGTGACAAAGCCAGATCAATTAGCATCGGATTATGAGATTGCGAAAAAGTTTAAGGATATGGTTCCTGATTACTTGATTCGTATGATTCAAGAAAAACCAATCGAGTTTAAACCAGTAGAAATGCCAGATTTTTTAACACCGATTAAAAACGAACCGTTTCAGCATGTTTGGTTTAAGTATAAAGGAAGTCTAGGGGATGATATCAATACCCATAAGAAGATATTAGCCTATGCTTCTGACTATAATTTACTATTAACTGCCTTACGTCCTCATGAGGTTACCGTCCATGATGTACAGTTGGCCAGCCTAGATCATGCGATGTGGTTTCATAGAGACTTCAGAGTAGATGAATGGTTGCTGTATGCGCTTGATAGTCCGAGTGCTTCTAATGCACGCGGGTTTACCAGAGGAAATATTTTTGATCTGCAAGGGCGTTTAGTTGCCTCTGTAGCACAAGAAGGATTAGTAAGAAAACGTAGAGATAAAAAAGAAAACTAATTCTTTAGTGCGGAAGTTTAGCTTTTAATAAGCCATATACAAAGGTTCCTAATAATGCGCTGATTATAACTACAAGAATAATCCAGTATCCATGACCAAGAAGTACATAGAGTGGTCCGGGACATGCACCTGTCAATGCCCACCCTAATCCAAAAATGGTTCCTCCTAAAATACTAGCAGTATAGGTCTTAGGCTTATCTGAAAAATCTGGCGTACTCCCGTCTGCTGCTTTGAATCCTGATTTTTTCATAATATAAAACATAGCAGCACCTAAGATGACACAGACTCCAATAATCCCATACATATGGATGCTTTGAAATCTGAACATTTCTTGGATGCGAAACCAGCTTATTGCTTCCGACTTACTCATAATAATACCAAAAAGTGCACCTACACCTAAGAAGGAAATATTTTTCATTATTGAGAAAGTATTAAGGGTAAGAGAACATGTGTTGAGATGATGCCGCCTAAAAAGAAACCTATTACAGCTACTAAAGAGGGGAGTTGTAAGTTAGAGAGCCCAGATATCGCATGGCCGGAAGTGCAGCCTCCAGCATATCGTGTGCCAAATCCAATCAAGAAACCACCAACTACAAAAATGAGAACTCCAGGAACTGTTTGTAAGACTTCAAAATTAAATAGATCTAGTGGCACTAAATGCTCAGCTTGGGGAGGAGCAATTCCTAGCTCTGTGAGATCTTGGATTGTATTTTCTGAAATGGCAACAGGATTAGGGTTTGCCATGAACATGTTTGCTATGACGCCACCACCAATGGTGCCTAGAACAAACATGAGGAGCCATGTATGGCTTTTCCAATCGTAGTCAAAATAATCGCATGTTTTTCTACCAGCTACGATAGTACATATTGCCTTAAATGAGCTAGATACGCCAAATCGTTTTCCTAAAAATATAAGTAAGAACACTATGAAAACTAACATGATTCCACTAAATGCCCAATGCCAAGGTTGCGTTAATATTTCCATAGATATTTCCTAGTGCTTAATTAAAGATGGACAAGTACCTTCGATATGTAAAGATCCTTCCGAGATGTTTTCGAAGGTATCTTGAATATTGATTAAGTTGTTGTAGCCTCTTTGTTTTAGTAATGAAATAGCAACTGTAGATCGATATCCACTTCTGCAGTGTACATGATATGTTTTCGCTGGGTCAATAAATACATTGGTAGCCATATTAATATAATCCAAAGGATAAGATATAGATTCCTGCACATGTTTGGTTTCGTGTTCATTTGGTTTTCTGACATCAATAATATCTACTCCGTCCTGCTCCTTAAAGTTTGCGTGAAATTCAGAGGCACTAATACTCGGAATACTATCCACCGCTTTGCCGCTTGCTTGCCAAGATTCGAAACCACCTGCTAGATAACCTAGGGTATTGTCATAACCAACGCGAGCAAGTCTCCGCACCGTTTCTTTCTCTCTTCCATTTGGAGTGATTAGGATAATTTTTTGATTTAGGTCCTCAACCAGTGCCCCTACCCAAGGAGCAAAACTTCCATCAAGTCCTATGAAGGTAGCACCTGGGACAAAGCTATTTACAAATTCTTTTTTATCCCGCACATCTAAAACCATCACATCGTCTTGTTCTGCAAGACTCGCAAATTCTTCTAGTGATAATGCCTTGTCACCAGCACGCATTACATCATCTATATTGTTGTAGCCTTGCTTGTTTAATTTAGCATTTTTTGAAAAATACTGAGGGGGAGCTTGTAGGCCATCTGTAACTTCAGCAATAAATTCTTCTTTGCTCATATCTGCTCGCAAAGCATAATTTGACTTCTTTTGTTCGCCTAGGGTGCTCCATGTCTCACTGCTCATATTTTTCCCGCAGGCTGAACCAGCTCCATGCGCTGGATACACAAGAATGTCGTCCGGTAAAGGCATAATTTTATTTCGAAGGCTATCGTATAACCAACCAGCCATAGCCTCCTGTGTTAAATCCGTTCCTTTTTGTGAAAGGTCAGGTCGTCCCACATCTCCAATGAAGAGAGTGTCGCCCGTAAAAATAGCATGTTCCTTATTGTTTTCATCCAGAAGTAGAAAGGTACTACACTCAATAGTGTGTCCAGGTGTATGAATAACCCGTAGCGTCAGATCTCCAATCATAAATTCTTCTCCATCCTTCGCATCGTATTTGTCAAAATCTGTTTTTGCTTCAGGACCGTAGATAATTTTTGCTCCTGTTTTCTTAGCCAGATCTATATGACCAGATACAAAATCAGCATGAAAATGAGTTTCAAAAATGTATTTAATTTTTACTCCTTTTTCTGCTGCGAGTTGTAAATAAGGTTCCGTCTCACGAAGGGGGTCAATTATAGCTGCCTCACCATTAGAGGCAATAAAATATGCACCCTGAGCCAGGCAGTTCGTATACATTTGCTGAATAATCATAAAATATTTAATTTTAACTAGAAGATAAAATAACAAGAAATAGCTCTCGAAACATAAAAAATCATCTGTTTGTTTTAAACTTTTGCAGATTTTAAACATCTAATTAAAAAATCAACAAAAAGTTCCGTAAAGATGAAACATATTTGAAATATATATCGTCCTTAGGACATATAAATAGAACATAGCCCAAACCGACTTCCAGTGTTATATTACACATAAGCCTAAATTAAACTTGATATGCCTTTTATTAATTGTGCAGATGCAAGCCTCGATGTATTTACTCCTTCAACTGATAAACCATGGAACAGACAAAGAGCTGTTCATCTGGCTAGAAGAATCGCACTGGGAGCAAGTCCTGATATCATAGATACGGCACTTGATCTTAGTCCAGAAGAAATTGTTGACAGTCTTGTTGATCAGGCAATTGCCTTACCAGTAGCTACAGAACCGGAATGGGCCTTTTGGCAGTTAAGTGATTATAGTCCGAATGAAACGATAAGAAATCAGCAAATAATTGATCAGATTTTCTCTTGGGGTGGTCAGTGGTTGCGTGATATGCAAGAAAATGGATTACGAGATCGCATGTCTTGGTTTTGGCATAACCATTTTGTCACGCGACACGAAGATTATTTATGTCCATCTTACCTCTATCAATACCATCACTTGCTACAGAAACATGCAGTAGGCAATTTTAAAGATTTCGTGAAAGATATAGGATTAACGCCTGCGATGCTTGTTTTCTTAAATGGGGTGCAAAGCACAAAATTTGACATAAATGAGAACTATGCGAGAGAATTATATGAGCTCTTTACTTTGGGGGTGGATAATGGATATACGCAGGAAGATATAGTAAATACCGCAAGGGCTTTGACAGGGTGGAACGGCTTGGATGTGAATGATTTTTGTGGACCCATTTCGTTTGTCCCAGCTTTTTTTGATGATGGTGAAAAAACCATTTTTGGACAAACTGGGAATTGGGGCTATGATGATGTTATTGACATTTTGTTTGAACAGAAGAGCGTAGAGATATCAGAATTTATTTGTGCTAAGCTTTACAGACACTTTGTGAATCCTACAGAAGATGAAGAGATAATTATACAGCTTGCAGAAACGTTTAGAAATTCAGATTTCAATATTTCAGCAGTATTACGCCGACTATTCAAGAGTGAACATTTTTTTGACAGTGCGCATATTGGTACTATTATTCCAGGGCACATTGAATATTTTATGATGTTTGTAAACGAATTAGGTTTTGATTACGATGCTAATCTTACCTTTTCTATTGGGTATTCAGCTTCTGATTTTGATCAGGCGATTTTTAACCCTACGGATGTTTCAGGGTGGCCTGGAAATAGGAATTGGGTAACTTCTCAATCGTTACCATACCGTTGGGAAGGAATCACAAATATCATGGGATATTACTATAGTATCCAGAATGAATCGATAGAACAATTAAGAAATCTTGCCATAAACCTTAGCTCACCAACTGAAACGGATCCTGTTTTTATTGTAAATACTATTGTTGATTTTTTATTACCCAAAGGATTCCAACATCAAACAGAGTATGACGAAGCCCTTGCCGTATTTAAAGGGGAAGTACCTGAAAATTATTTTACAGATGGACTGTGGAATCTCAATTGGGAATATGTTCCATTTCAGATGTTTGAACTTTTAGTGCACATTGCAAACCAACCAGAATTTCAACTAAAATAGAACAACATGAGCGATATAAATAAAAATCAAAAAAGACAGCTTAGTCTAGATAATACAAAGGAGCACAATGAAGATCATAATATCTGGAGTAGAAGAAGTTTCTTACATACTCTAGGCCTTGTTGGTGGAGGTGGAGTTGCTCTAGGAGGTTTTTCTGTAGGCGCAATGGCATCCCCTTCATTATTGCCAAGCTTTTTAGTAGAAGGACCTGAAGATCGCATCCTAGTTATGATACGATTAAAGGGAGGGAATGATGGTTTGAATATGGTTGTTCCTTTATTTAATTATTCGGCCTATGCGGAAGCGAGAGAAACTATCAAGATAGCGGAAAACGATATTACGCCTTTGAATGATAAATTTGGTCTGCCTAAGACTATGGATAGTTTGCAAGGGCTGTGGAATAATGATTCCATGAAGGTTATTAATTCTGTAGGGTATGATAATCAGAATCTATCCCACTTCACCTCCTCCGATATTTGGAACTCAGCAAATCAAAGTATAGACAGTTCTATAGATAAGTCGGGCTGGTTAGGTAGGTACATGTTATTACAGGACCCTGACTACCTTGAAAATCTTCCTGAAGTACCTGGTGCAATAAAGATTAGCAGTGGCGGAAGTATCGCCTACCACAACCAAGAGCAAATAGACCTGGCAGTGAATTTCAACTCGCCAGATAGATTATTACAAGTAGCAGAAACCGGTAAGGTGTATGACGTTGATAATTTACCAGACGATTGCTACTATGGAGATCAAGTAAGGTATCTAAGATCAATCTTGAATGTGACATATAACTATGCGCCTAAAATTAGTGAAGCATATCTGAAGCAAGAAAATTCAGTAGGATATAATAATAATGAACTGAGTAGACAATTAGCCATAGTTGCCCGTCTAATTAAGGGCGGTTTGGGTACACGTTTGTACATGGTTACTCTAAGTGGCTTTGATACCCATGAGAACCAAAACGATACCCATCCAATACTGATGAATACGATTGCAACCGCTGTTAGTTCTTTTTATGAAGATTTAAAAGCAAGTGAGCTTGATCGCAATGTCCTTTCATTGACTTTCTCAGAATTTGGTCGTAGGATACAAGAAAACACAGATGGAACGGATCATGGAGCAGCAGCACCAATGCTGATGTTTGGTCCCGAATTAAACGGATCAGATGTCTTGGGAGAAGATCCTGATTTTGATGATTTAGATGAAAATCTAAACTTAAAACATAAAACTGATTTTCGAGAAATCTATGCTTCTATTTTGGAGTATTGGTTATGTCTGAATCCTATGGATGTAGATGCGATATTAGGTAATAGTTATAATCGCTTAGATAATTTAGGTTTTGCCTGTGATTCTATTTCTTCTACTTCAGCACCGGTAAAACAAGAGGTCAACCATAGTGTTAGACCAAACCCAGCAGGAGGGGTAGTGTTTAATTATACGCTAGGTAGGCCAGGAAATATAAACCTGACAGTCTATACAATCATGGGACAGAAAGTGGAAACCGTATTCCATGGCTATCAAACCAGTGGAACGCATAATACCAAGTTTATTTTACCGTATAGCGCTTATAATGCTTTGCCATTAGTTTATAAATTGGAGGCGGATGGTAGAGTGTATTCTGGTAAATTTGTGATGGCAAATTAGTAGTAGTCTACATGGGGTTTGTTTGCCACACAATTGAACTTAATTAAATGTAATTTCAAAATGTGTGCCCTGTACATCTTTTGTATGCAGGCTGCTTTCTAGTTGTTCTATTAATAGCTGAATAAGCTGTGTGCCAAATCCAGTACCTTGATTTTTTACACTTTTTCCAATGCCATTATCTGCAACAATGAGTCTGTATTTTTGATTTGCTTCTAATGTAAGGTGAATTCGAATTGATGGATGCTCTTGTTCTACAAAAGCATATTTAAGTGAGTTAGTAATTAATTCATTCACTATAAGTCCAATAGGGATAGCACGGTCTATATCCATCTCAAGTTCATCCATAGTGCAGATGAGCTTAACTCTATCCTGCATGTCATAATTATATAATGTCCCTTCCACAAGTTCTTCAAAATATTCCTTCATTTTTATAGAGGAGATATCCTTTCCTTGGTAGAGTTTTTGGTGGATTATGGCCATAGAATGTACTCTGCTCTGACTGGATGCGAGAGCTAATTTTGCTCCAGAATCCGTGATCTGATTAGATTGTAGTTCGAGTAGGCTCGATACTATTTCCAGGTTGTTTTTTACTCTATGGTGTATCTCCTTTAGAAGCAAAACAATGCTTTTGTTTTTCTCTTCAATATCTCTGAGCAGTTTTTGGTCGGCTTTTAAAATATTGGTTCGATTGCCCATGCTTAATGCAAAAAGACACAAGGAAAGAATTAAATTTACCCGCACTATGTTTGCACCATTTTTTAATACTATGTCATACATATGTTTTATCCAAGGAAGGTTTTCCAAACTAGGAATCCTACCTAAGATTAAAAAAAATAGAGTTAACGAAACGCACAGCGCAACAGGTAAAAAGGCTATAGAATAAAATCGTTTAGAATTTGCACGTTTAGGAGAAGCCTTGTACGCCATAATTATCGCCATAACGATGCCTAGAATCTGCATCAGGTGAGATGCAAAGGAAAGGCGATGATCGTACTTTGAATAGTTAATTAAAAACCTTGCATCCACAAAGGCAGCTAGAAAACTAAGAGCTATGAGAATTGGTACCCAATATTTTGAAATCTTATTTTCTTTATCATACGAAAAATACTGTTCAGTAAATTTTAGAAAGCTACTTGAGATGAGTACGCCACCAAAACACCAGGCATAAATAGCATATTGACGCAAAGTAGGGAATATATTAAAATGTCTATCAGGATCACCAATAGTCAATGCTAAAATAACCCCAAGGACCATTAAGAAGATATAGAAATTTATAGCTTCAGTATCCATAAAATAGAGGAGTAAAAAAATAAGTCCAAGAACGCAGAAGATACCAAAGAAGAGGCCACTAATCATACCCTGCATAACCTGTGTCGATAAAAAATTGTCCTTATCAATATGCTTGATTAAGATTTGTCCCATATTGAAATTCTTTAATCCACCTTCAAGACGAAAAAATATCTCGAGACTATCCTTTGAATAGAAATCAATAGGAATAACTGTAGCCCAGGAAGGGAAAGCACGTTGATTCTTTACTATAGTTTCTCCTGTTTTTAGATGTTCAAAACCTGAATTGTTTCGATTTACATAGCAGTCTATCTTTTTAAATGTAAAATAATGTGTACTCCTCGAAGAAATTTGAAATAACTGACGTCCAATTAAATAGGGATTGGTTTTTATGGTAGTTTTTAACCAATAGACCTCATTTGGTTTTTGTAAATATTCACTAGGCTTATACGTTTGCAGTTTATCCCAATTTGCGCTTACAAAATCTATGTCTCGCTTGGAAATTGTATCTACATACACTCTATGGTTATAAAGAAAATTATAAATATTTTTATTGTCGTGCTCCTTGAATTTTCCGGAAAAGGGATAATTATAAAATGCGCCAGGGAGTAATTCCGTTTTGTCTATATACACATTTAATGTTTTGTGTATCTTCTTGCTATGATATCTTACGTCTTGATATCTTATATAGAGTGTAGCTTTTTCATTTTTAGCAAGGCTATAACTCATCAGGTTTAGTTCCGAAGCAATTGGTTTATCTATATTTTTAAGAATATTTCCAGTTGTGTCAGATTCGATCTTTCCATTTTCTCGTAATAGATACGTTTCAATTATATCCCAACTCTCAAGCCCAAGAGGATCACTTGAAAATTGGAATAGATAATCCTTTGCCTCTTTAGAACTTCTATTTAGTTCGATTTTGATCCAATAGCTTGAGTTTATTTCAGTAGGTGTAAAACTAGATTTTGTGAAAATTTTTGAAGCCTCACTTTTTATATCCTCAAATTCTAAATGACCATCCTTATCAACAAAAAATTCAATGTATTCTTCGAGCGAAAATGCTAAAGTGCTATGCTTATTTGATTGTGAGAGGGAAGAATCTTTGAATAAAGGAATCTGGTCTAAATCAAGAATAATTGAGTTTGCATTTCCACCCACACAAAAGAAAAGCATTATAAGTAAACTAATATATAACTTGAAATAGCTAGGAAGAACAATGGGGAAAGAGAAGATGTGTTGGGTGTTCACATAAGTCATAGATGCAATACATTTTGAAGATTAGATCTTAAACTTATATAAGTTGAAACTTGCGAATAAACTCCTCGTAATAACTCCTACTAATAGGAATCATTTTTTCCTGAAGAATGACATGCTTTTTGGCTACTTCGTCAATATTGCTAATATTAACCAAATAGGATCTATGCACCCGAACTAAAAATTGGTTTGATATTTTGTCGCTAAAGTCTTTTAAAGGCATTGACAAAATATGTTCTTTATCCTTAGTCTTTACGCGACAATAACTTCTATCTGCTTCTGCGTAGAGTATATCTTCTAGCATTAGTTTAATCATTCTGTCATTTTGCTTTACAAATACGCGATCTTTTAAAAGAGAAGAAATCTGAGCGCTCTCATTTGTTATGCCTCCGCTTAATTTACTAATTGTTAATTCAATGGCTCTTTGTAAATCTATTTTCTTAAAAGGCTTTGAGATGAAAGCAAAAGGATTCGTTTCTTTTGCTTTTGAAAAAGATGCGTCATCAAAATTTGCGGTTAAATAAATGATAGGGATTTCAAATCCATTTTTTTTTAATTCTAAAGCAGTGTCTATTCCAGTATATGTTCCTTTAAGTCGAATATCTAAAAGTACGATGTCAGGCTTGTTTGCTCTGCAATGTGCAAGTACTTCTTCTCCTCTAGAAATGATGCCATGAACTATATAGCCGAGTTGTTTTAGGAAAAGAGAAATCTTGGTAGCAATAATAATTTCATCTTCTACAATAAGAATTGTATGCGGTGGAGTTGTCATTTTGATCTTTTAAGCTTGGCTAACTAAATACTACAAATGTAATTCAGAATCCGTAAGTAGCTTTTAAATATAGCGAATGCAACGTATAGTACAGCTATTTCTATAATTTATTTATTGTCAAAATTCGGAAAGTAAAACAAGGCATTGGGAAGAAAGAATCTACCATATGGATAGAGAGGCTGGAGAATAAAATATAAAGATTTATATTAAGTTTTGAACAACTATCAGTAGATAAATAGCCATCAGAATCATTCCTATAAAATTTAGCTTGTATAATATTTCACAGCTTAATTATTAAGAACAACTTCCACAATTTAAATTGGTAATTATGGTACGGATTCTGATGGTTTTATTTTCTAGACCAATATTTATTACCTAGGTCAATAACTTTAAAATTGTGCTCAAGCACGTAGACCCCTCCAGTTTCGTCTAAATTTATCCAAAAGACCCTATTATTTCTCTTTAAACAGCTTATTATCCACCCAAAATGTACTTTACGTATATTTCACTTTTGTTAACTTGGCTTTCAATTAAGCGAAGAATTTGGAAAATAATACGAATAACTATATTGTAAACGGTAGAGAGATAGAAGGAGAAAGTTTAGAGGGTCTACATGTGCAATTGAAAGGAGATCTTAGCACTGGACATCTCCTTAATATTGATGGGAAATCATATCAAATAAAGGAAGCCAAGCTTGACTTAGATCAGAAGATACTTAGTTGTAAGATCGATTCAAAATACTATGAAATAGAAATCATAACACCCTTTCATCAGATGATACAAGGGATGGGGTTTTCGGATGTGTCTGCAATGGAAGTAAATGAGGTAAAAGCGCCTATGCCAGGCTTAGTATTTGATATAATGGTTGCTGAAGGACAAGAAGTAACTTTAGATGAACCACTTATGATTCTTGAGGCAATGAAGATGGAAAACATCATTAAGTCCCCAAGAGAAGGGACAATTAAAAAAATTAAGGTTAACAAAACTGCCAGTGTCGAAAAGAACGCTGTGTTGATAGAATTTGAATAAATGAAGAAAATTCTGATTGCTAATAGAGGTGAAATTGCTCTGCGTATTATGCGGAGTTTACGAAAGATGGGGATTGAAAGTGTCGCTGTGTATTCTGAAGCAGATATAAATAGTCCCTTCGTAAGTTATGCGGATTATGCGTTCTGTATCGGACCACCAGCATCTTCTGAATCTTATCTCAATGCTGCTCACATCATACAAGTGGCTCTGGATAATAACTGTGATGGAATCCATCCAGGATATGGCTTTCTGAGTGAAAATGCAGTATTTGCAGAACAGGTTACTTCAGCTGGTATAAAGTTTATTGGACCAAGTCCACATTCCATTCGGATTATGGGTTCTAAGTTAGATGCTAAAGATGCAGTAAAGAATTATGACATTCCTATGGTTCCTGGCACGGATACGGCTATAACAGATATTCCTGAAGCGAAAAATATTGCTGGAACAATTGGCTATCCAATCTTGATAAAAGCTTCCGCTGGAGGTGGGGGTAAAGGAATGCGGATTGTAGAATCTGAGGACGAGTTTATTTCGCAAATGGAGCGTGCTATTAGTGAGGCTGAATCTGCTTTTGGGGATGGTGCAGTATTTATAGAAAAGTACATTAGCTCACCAAGACATATCGAGATTCAGGTCCTTTGTGATGCGCATGGAAATGCAGTGCATTTATTTGAAAGGGAATGTAGTGTCCAGCGTAGGCATCAAAAAGTAGTGGAAGAAGCTCCTGCGACGGTTGTTGATAAAGACCTGCGCGCACGTATGGGGGAAGCTGCAATTAAGGTAGCAAAATCATGTAATTATGAGGGAGTGGGAACTGTAGAGTTTTTGTTAGATGAAGATAAAAACTTTTATTTTCTTGAAATGAATACGCGTCTTCAGGTTGAACATCCCGTGACCGAAATGATTACAGGAGTAGATCTAGTAGAACAGCAAATAAAAGTTGCCCGCGGAGAAATCTTAGACTTTCAGCAAAAGGATCTAAATATATCAGGTCATGCATTAGAACTGCGCGTCTATGCAGAAGACCCAGAAAATAATTTCCTACCAAGTATAGGTAGAATGGATAAGTATGAAATTCCCAAAGGAGAGGGAGTGCGTGTAGATGATAGTTTTAAAGAAGGAATGCAAATTCCTATCTACTACGACCCAATGATTGCAAAATTGATTGTGCATGCACCAACACGTGACTTGGCGATACAAAAAATGCGAAAAGCGATTCGCTCCTACAATATTAAGGGAATAAAAACCACGCTTGGATTTGGTGATTTTGTTATGGATTCTGATGCATTTATTTCAGGAAACTATGATACACATTTTGTTAAAAAATATTTCAGCAATGAGAATATAGCAGATAAAGAAAAAGAGGAGGGTAGAGTAGCTGCAGCCTTTGCTCAGTTACTTTGGGAACAAGAATCTGCAAAGATTCGTGTTCCTAAGTCTACACAATCAAATTGGTCAAAGCAAAACTGAAACGTATCATGAAAGAAAAGCTGGAAGATTTAAACAAAAAGATTGCTCTCGCTAAATTAGGAGGAGGTCAGGATAGGATTGATAAGCAGCATGCGAAGGGTAAGTTGACGGCAAGAGAGCGTATCCAATATTTATTGGACGAAGGTTCATTTGAAGAGATTGGTATGTTAGTGACCCATCGTACAAAGGATTTTGGCATGGACAAGCAAGTGTTTTATGGCGATGGTGTGGTTACAGGTTATGGTACCGTGGATGGACGATTAATATATGTGTTTGCACAAGACTTTACAGTATTTGGAGGCAGTCTGTCAGAAACACATGCGGAGAAAATTTGTAAAGTTATGGATCTCGCCATGCAAAATGGGGCACCTTTAATAGGGCTGAATGATAGTGGAGGTGCACGTATACAAGAAGGGGTAAGATCATTAGGAGGCTACGCTGATATATTCTATAAGAATGTGATGGCCTCAGGAGTCATCCCTCAGATTTCTGCTATAATGGGACCCTGTGCAGGAGGAGCGGTATATTCCCCAGCGATAACAGATTTTACCATTATGGTAGAAGGAACAAGTTATATGTTTGTGACTGGTCCCAATGTTGTAAAAACCGTTACGAATGAAGATGTAAGTTCGGAAGATCTAGGAGGTGCTAGCGCACATTCCACGAAATCTGGCGTAACCCATCTAACAGCACCTAATGATGTAGCTTGCATGGAGCAGGTGAAACGTCTTTTGAGTTATATGCCTCAGAATTGTGAAGAACAAGTCGAAAAATTGCCTTATACACTTGGTGATGAGCTAAGAGAAGAGCTAGAGAATATCGTTCCTGAATCTAGTAATCAACCCTATGATATACGTGACATTGTACATGGAATTGCAGATAAAGAAAGTTTTTTAGAGATACATAAGGACTATGCAGACAATATTGTTGTTGGCTTCTGTCGCCTCGCCGGGAGATCTGTAGGCATAGTCGCAAATCAACCTTTGAGTCTTGCAGGATGCTTGGATGTAGACAGTTCAAAAAAGGCAGCGAGATTCGTACGCTTTTGTGATTGTTTTAATATTCCTTTACTCGTCCTAGTTGACGTGCCAGGCTTCTTGCCTGGAACAGATCAAGAATGGAACGGAATTATTGTAAATGGTGCAAAATTATTATACGCTTTAAGTGAGGCTACTGTACCCAGGATTTCTCTAATTACCCGAAAAGCTTATGGGGGTGCATATGATGTAATGAATAGTAAACATATAGGTGCTGATATGAACTATGCGTTTCCATCAGCTGAAATCGCAGTAATGGGAGCAAAAGGGGCGAGCGAAATAATATTTAGAAAGGACATCAAGGAAGCAGCAGATCCCGTAGCAAAATTGAAAGAAAAAGAGGAAGAGTATGCACGACTGTTTGCTAATCCATATAGTGCTACAGAGCGGGGTTTTGTGGATGAAGTGATAGAACCTAAGTACGCAAGACGTAAGTTGATCAAGGCCTTTGCTATGTTAGAAAACAAGGTCGCTTCCCTTCCCAAGAAAAAGCATGGAAATATTCCTTTGTAGTTAGCTGCAGTGACAGCTTTCATGGTATCTTGGTACTTAGACGCATGATTTTTTCCTACACGCAGGAAAGAATAGATTACCAGTAGATTCCCCATTTTCCATTCCTTTGAATTGGGCATCTCCTGCTTTGCAGGACCGGGCTATTCCAGGAGTTCCGCCTGCCTGCCAAGGCACGCTTGCGTGGTCCCTTTGGGACCACGCAAGCGTGTCCTTCCTACCTGCCTGCTTGCGCACGCAGGCAGGTCCCTGATGCAGGCGCACGAAGGCAGGCCCTGATGCCGAAGCTTAGGCACCTGTGGTGCCGGGTATCATGGTATCATGGTTTTTAGGAAAAATAGTATATAAAATCCATGATATCGCCGAAATTATAATGTTAGAACTGCTACTACATATTAAATATTTATGTAATATGTAGTATCCTGTTTACCTTTATTCTCGACTACTTTTCCTACAAACCGCGAAACCGTGAAACCACGAAACCGCGAAACCTTGCCTTCGTCACTCCCAACTGTCCGCTTAATTTGAATTTTTAATACGATATTGACGTTATGTAATTGAGTCTTTCCCAGCGTCTTAATGGAAAGAGAACATCTAATGCATATGAAAGTGATTATAACAACAATAGCAATGAGCCTTGCCCTATTTAGCCTTATGAGTTTTGACAAAAATACAGCCTATGACTTTAAGGAAGCATGGAAGGAAGTGATAAAATTTGAGAATGATAGATTACCAAAGTCTGCTCAAGAAAAAGTCGCTGAGATTTATGAAATGGCACTGCGTGAAAATAATCAATTGCAAATCACTAAGTCTACTATCTACAGAGCTAAATATGAATTAGCGCTTAATGAAAACGGGTTTCCAAAAGCAGTACGTGTATTAGAAACAGAAATTACTAGGGCAGAGGCACCCTCTAAGCAAGTACTAGAAATTGTAACAGCCAAGTTATACCATAATTATCTACAAAGAAACCTGTACAAAATTAAGCAGCGTACTCCCCTTCAGTTGGACGACGATAAGGCTCCAGAGAATTGGTCTGTAAATATATTTGCACATAAGATCCGGAGTTTGGTAAGTGGGGCTGCGCGTAATCCAGAACAGACTGATTTTCCTCTAGAAGAATACAAAGAGATAGTTAATAATTTCAACAAGGAAACAATACAATTCAAACCAAGTTTGTATGATCTCATTGTAGATGAGGCAATCTTGATTTTGAATACGATTGAATCTTTTGAAGTACAGGCATCCTATATGTTTTCTTTGACAGAGGAAAAATCCTTAGGGAATGTTGATGAGTTTTTAGGAATTAATTTTGAAACGAAGGATACAAATTCTTCCGTTTACCTCAATCTTAATTTGTTTCAAGAAGTATTAGATTGGAACAAATCAAAAAATAGAAAAACAGCGCAGTTTGAAATAGACTTACAACGACTAGCATATGTATATAGACATTTAGTACATCCAGAAAAGGATGCCTTATACTTGGCACAGTTAGAAAATATGCTAGAAGAGTATCAGGGCCAACCACAGTATAGCATGGTACTCTATCATCTAAGTCAATACTACTTTACACAAGGAAATAAGGTTCCAGTAAATACCTATCATGACAATTATATAAAAGCAATATCCTATGCTGAAATAATTATACAAGAGCATCCCAAGTCTGAGGGGGCAAGAAAAATAACGAATATCTATAACAGAATGCTGCGCAAGAGTGTGAACGTAGTGATGGAGCGCATTGTGACGATTGATGATCCTATCTTATTAGCAGTCCAATATCAAAATATAGATAAGGTCTTTTTTAAATTGATTGACCTAACAGATGAAGAAGTGAAGAAGTATGTAGACTTGAATGATAGAGATGCACGAAACAAACTGTTAGCTAAAAAAGGAATTCGGAATTGGAGCACAGATTTACCAACAGATAAGGCACACCGTAGAGAATCAGCAGAACTTGATATGGAAGGTCTACCAAATGGTAACTACGTATTGATAAGTGGAACAAATGCTGAGTTTAATGGGAAAGAATCAGGCGTGTATTTCACCTTCTTCCAATCTACTAATATTGCTTTTACGTATAGTACATCTAAATCTGGATCAGAAATCCGCGTGATGGATAGACGTACTGGTGCTCCTTTAGCAGGCGCAACTGTTCAGTTGTATGAAAATTTCTATGACAGATCTGCTCGTAGAAATAGAACGCGTGCACTTTCAAAACAGAGTACGAATAAAGATGGAATTATTGATTTACCGAATAAGCGCGAACGACTGATTGCAGAGATTGACTATAAAGAGGATAGCAACCTCTTTAACCAACAGATTTATGCATATTGGAATGATTATCATAGAGAGGACATTGATTATGTCGTTTTTACAGATAGAGCAATTTATAGACCAGGTCAAACGCTGCACTTTAAAATACTTAGCCTACAAAAGGATAGGTGGTCTGTACCAAAACTAATGGAAGGTTCAGACTTGAAAATCGTATTGAAAGATGCAAATGGACAAGAAGTCTCAAAATTGAATCAAAAAACGAACAGCTATGGCTCCGCTTCTGGAAGTTTTGTTTTACCAGAGGGTGTCCTTAAAGGAAGAATGAGTATACAGGTGAATGGAAGACATGCTCAGCAATTACGAGTAGAAGAATATAAGCGACCAAAGTTTTATGTTGAAATAGACTCACTCAGTGAGGTGTACCAACTTGGCGATGAGGTTTCCGTACAAGCCATAGCTAAAAGTTTTGCAGGTACTGCAATTGATGGTGCAGATGTTAGCTATAGAGTGTATAGGCAGGCCTATTTTCCATATTACTATTGGAGACGACCAGTAAGTGGTCAAAATCAAATGGAGATCATAAATGGGCAACTCAATACAGATAGTGAAGGAAAGGTAGATATTGTTTTTACGGCAATTCCTGACTTGAATTTAGCAAAGCGCGACAGGCCGGTATATCATTACAGAGTGGAAGTGGATATCACAGATATAAATGGAGAAACCCAATCTAAGTCCAAGACGATAATCATAGGTTCCCTTAGTAGACAGATTCATATGACTATAGAAAGAGAAGTGAATCTAAAGGATGAAATGACTCTGGACATAAAAGTAAAAGATCATAATGGTGCTCTGCAACCCTCACAAGGTGTTTTGCATATCTACAAGAAAGCTAAACAGTCAAAATACTACAAAAGAAAATATTGGAATGAGGTGGATAGTATTCTCATCGCTGAGTCTGAATATAAAACCAAATTCCCGGATTATAAATACAAAAAAGAAAGTAAGGGTTATGACTGGGATGCAATGACAAAAGTAAGAGAGATAAATTTTGATACAGGAGAATCTAGTAGTATTGATCTAAAAAACATTCAAGAATCCGGAAGTTATCTTATCCGAGCAATTGTATTAGAAACAAATGGTGATGAGATTGAACAAGTCACTTCATTTTTAGTCTATGACGAAGAACAAGATGTATATCCAAACAATAAACTTGTTTATTCACTAGTAGAAAAGAAGGACTTACAACCAGGAGATAGCTATAGATTAAAATTAGCCACTTCTGCTGATGTTCTAAATCTCTATTATAGAGTTGAAAAGCGAACTGAAGAAGAGCAATCGAAATGGTTGCGTTTAGATAAATCTTCATCCATCAATCTTCCTATAACAGAAGGTGATAGAGGAGGCTTTATAGTATACTATTCCTATATCAAAGACAATCGATATTATAATGGGACTGAACTTGTCCGTGTTCCATGGAAGAATAAAGAATTGGATATAAGTTTTACCAGTATACGCAACAAGGTCTTGCCAGGGGCAGAAGAAGAAATTCAAATTAAAATTCAAGGAGAGAAAAAGGATGCAGTAGCTGCTGAATTATTGGCAGGGATGTATGATGCCTCCTTGGATGAATTTGTGGAACATAGCTGGGTAAGAAAGCTATATCCTGAATATAGAGCCTCTGTAAATGAAAATGCGGTGTTCTTCCACCAAGCTCAGAATACACAATTCTATTTTAAGAATAGAAATTATAACAAGTTTGAGTATAAGGGTAAGGCGCGTATTCTACCCAACTTAAATTATTTTAATTTAATTGGATATAATTCTTGGGCCTTTGAAGAGCAGGAACACATGTCTAGGAGTAACATGCGTATGGAAAAAAATGCTATGCCTTCAGCACCTGAAGCAGCAATGGATTTAAGTGCTCTCCCTACTAAAAGTATCGATGCTATTGCAGCTACTTCAGCTGGAATATCAACCGCAGACAACGATGAAATAAGCATTAGAGGTGCACGTAATGAAAGCACAGAATACTATATAGACGGCGTAAGAGTTGGAGAAGGACAGTCTGGCGACGGTGGTCAAGAGCCGAAAGAATTAAAGGATATTCCTGTCCGTAAGAATTTAAAAGAAACAGTTTTCTTTTTTCCAACACTAAAGACCGATGCAGAAGGAAATGTTATTCTTAGTTATACTATGAATGAGGCTTTGACTAAGTGGAATTTGTTTGCTTTCGCACATGATGAAGATCTACGCTATGGATTTGCATCGCAAGAAGTAGTGACACAAAAGGATGTAATGGTATTTCCTAATCCGCCCCGGTTTTTACGCGATAATGATAAGATTACACTGAGTGCTAAGGTCTCTAATCTCAGTGATAAGGCATTGACTGCAAACGTACAGCTAGATTTATACGATGCGGTAACTACAGTCAAAGTGGATGGGAAATTAGACCTGACAAACAAAACACAAACAGTTCAAATACCGAAAGGAGGGTCAACTATTGTAAAGTGGGATTTGAACATTCCAAATAGAGAACTAGATGCCTTGAATTATAAAGTCATCGCCCAAGCTGGTAAGCATACAGATGGTGAGGAGAATACCCTGCCAGTGCTCACTGATAGAGTACTTGTAACGGAAACGATGCCATTTACAGTAAATCCAAATTCAACAAAGAAGGTGCGTTTTGCTAAGATGGCGGAGAATACATCAAACACCCTAGTACACGAAAATTTTGCACTAGAGTACACATCGAATCCAGCTTGGTATGCTGTGCAGGCCTTACCCTATCTTATGGAATACCCATACAAGTGTACGGAACAGGTTATGAACAGATATTATGCAAACACACTCGCTAGCTATATTTCTAATGCACATCCTAGAGTAAAAAGCATTTTTGATCAATGGAAGCGTGAGGATAGTGAGGCCTTAATTAGCAATCTAGAAAAGAACCAAGAGTTAAAGTCCGCCTTGTTAAAAGAGACGCCTTGGGTACTTGCTGCAAAGTCTGAAACGGAGCAAAAGAAAAACATTGCACTACTCTTTGATCTAAACAAGATGGCCAATGAAAAGAAGCAAGCGATACAAACGATACGCGATCGACAATTGTACAACGGTGGTTTTCCTTGGTTTACAGGCGGAAGAGCGAATAGATACATTACGCAAAATGTACTAGAAACTATAGGGCATCTTGTAAAGCTTGGTGTTATTTCATTGGATGATGATGCGAATCTCAGACAGATTGTACAAAAAGGGATAGTCTATATAGACAAGGAGATTGAGAAAGAAGAAATGTTGATTTCTAACAGAGAAAGAGACAACCTAGGCTATCTAGCTGCACATTATTTGTATGTACGTAGCTTCTTCAAAGAGATTCCACATCAAGGAAATACCAAGCGATCTTTTGATTACTTTTTAGATCAGGCAGAGCGCTTTGCAATAAAAAGAGGTGTCTATCATACAGGGATGCTTAGTTTAGCCTTACACAGATTTGATAAAGCAAATAAAGCGCAGGAGCTAAAAGCATCACTCTTGGAACGTGCATTCGAACATGAAGAATTAGGACTGTATTGGAATGAAGGAAATGGATATAACTGGTACGAACTTCCAATTGAACGCCACGCACTTCTCTTAGAAGCAATGACTGAGTTGGGAGAAACAACAGAGTCCATTGACAAAATGAAACTATGGTTGTTGCGAAACAAACATACAAACAACTGGAAAACTACCAAAGCAACCTCCGCAGCTATCTATGCCTTACTGATTGAAAACGAAAAGACTGGTATGAGTTCGTGGATTATAGAAGACGACGCCACTACATTTGAATTAGCAGGTAAAGACCTGAAGTTTGAGAATCAAGAAGCAGGGACAGCCTATGTGAAAAAGTCATGGGCTAAGTCTGAAATCAGTACAGATCTTACCCAGCTTGAAGTAACGAATAATAATGACCATGTAGGATGGGGCAGTATGTACTGGCAATATTTTGAAGAGATGGATAAGGTGGAAAGTTTTGAGGATACACCACTTAAGCTACGTAAACAATTATATAAGGTAATACTTGGAGATAGAGGCGAAGAATTGATACCTGTGACAGACCCACTTGAGATTGGTGACAAGATAATGGTGCGTATAGAATTGGAGGTAGATCGTACCATGGAATATGTCCATATGAAGGATATGCGTGCCAGCGGCTTGGAACCTATAAATGTTCTGAGTAGGTATAAGTGGAAACATGGTCTTGGCTACTATGAAAGTACGGGCGATTTAGCAACAGACTTTTTCTTTGATCGTTTGCCAAAGGGCTCCTATGTATTCGAATATCCTTTACGTGTACAACATGCAGGCCAGTTTTCAAATGGAATAACAACCATTCAATGTATGTATGCGCCAGAATATACCAGCCATAGTAATGGAGTGGAAATTAGTGTTGCAGGGAAGTAGGCAAGACTGGTAAGGAATTGCTGACGAAGCGCATTCTAAATTAGATTGAGCTTCGTTAGCATCTTTCTTTCTCTTCGTATCAGTTCTTCAATAATTTCTGAATATACACGACCCTGCCTTCTTTACTCAATTTGCAAACATAGATGCCCACAGCTAGGCCTGATAAATTTATCTTGCTTGGCTTAGCTTCTGAGATTACTCTTTCTCCACGCAAATTATAAATTTCGACCTTATCAAAATCAAGTGTATTAGCAAAGTGAATATTTGCCTTGCTTGGGTTTGGATAAATTAGATTTGCAAAAACTGTGAGATCGTTTGTTGCACTCACGTCTACATATTCTGTTGATACCTCATTCGTAATTATAGGAGGATTAAAGTCAAAGAAAATACCGGCTTGGTTAAATACCTGATCTCCCACTACCGTGTTATCCAAGGGCTTAATCTTGTAACAAATAAAACCATGTGATTCCGTCTCATTTGAAAGTGAATCAGGTAAATTAATGTCATCAAAATAGAAACTAAAGTCTGTTGAATCTTTTGCTACTAACTCCATAGGATGGCTCGTGTTGAGCATTGTAAAACTCCTCCAATCCAAATGATCATCTAGGACATTATCTACGCGTACATTAATTGCTGAAGCAGTTCCTGTATTTTGAAACCGAATGACATAATGTAAATATGCATCCACATTATCAATGTGAACCTCATCTCCTTCCAAAACTCTGATATCATTGGGGTCAAAGGATCCTATAATTTCTTGTTCCAAGCTAAAGTTATTATTCTCAGGTGTTATTTCATTTTGGAACGTATCAACATGAGCAGTAAAACTGAGTATCTCGCCTAATTCGACTACTGGAAGTAGCTCTGCCTTTAGTTTTATATCAAAAACTCTAGATTCAAAGGGTTTTAGATTTAAATATGAAAAGGTCAAATTATTTTCACTTTGAACAGAAGGAAGGGGAGAAGCACTTATGAATTCTTGTTTTGATTCATCAAAGTTAAATAGGATGTTACCTTCATGCGTAGAAATCCCCTTGTTTTCTAATAAGATTCTATAATTATTAAAAAATCCAGGTCGAAGCTCGTTAAGCGGAATTATAGTTACGATTAAGTCGGTAACATCATCACTGGATTCCAAACAAAAATTCAAAGTATCAATAGCTCCCACATCTATAAATTCAGAAGTATAGAAAGCAGGAACACTGCTTAGATAATAGGGTAGATCGCTTGTAATCTCCGTCCTAAATTGACCTTCCTCTACATATAAGTTGAAGAATTTATCGCCTCTTGATAGCGTCGAAATAGTCTCACCATTTCCAGATGTTGTCAGCATCAAGTTTTCAACAGTGAGATCAGAATTTTCACAAGAACCTGTGGCGTCAGATAGAAATACTTTTCCAATGAGTTTGTTTAAATTAAGCCCGGTATTCTCATACCATACAATCCTGTCATTTGAACTATAACTTAGGATATCTGGCATTCCATCCAGATTTAAATCTTCAATTAGAACATCCTGTGGTGTTGCTAGACGATGCTCGAGTTCTCTTTGTATAAAATCACCTGAACCGTCTATATCTTCATACCAATAGAGACTATCTACGCCGTAGGAAGCACAGACTAGGTCCAAATCACCATCCAAATCCATATCTCCAAACTTCCCATACCGGATACCTCTAGAGTAGTATTCATTCACCTTACTAAAGCTTCCTGCCGAATCTGTTCTTTCATAAAGATGAAGATTATCATTTGCAGAGATAAGGATGTCTAAATCGCCATCGTTTCCAAAATCTCCCATATCGAAACTTGAAAAGTTTGCCTCATTAAATTGGATGATCACTTCCTTATCACCAAATGTCCCTAGACTATCTAGATTCTGATAGAGATAAATCGCTCTGTCAGAATTGGAGGCTACAACTAAATCTACATCAGAGTCGTAGTCAAAGTCAAGAGCAAATACGCCATTGGCACGGCTCATGTTTCCAGGTAACTCATTTTCTGGCCCAAAATTGCCTAGTCCATCGGTGTTTTCAAACCATAAGACCTCACTCGAATTCAAGTCGGTAATTATTAAATCTTTATCACCATCCATATCTAGGTCAGCTCCGAGTAATTCCGTAATATCTGAAGCATTATCATAGATTAACTTAGGAGCACTCCAGTTTGTGTCGCCATCTAAATTTTCTATCCAGAATACTTCTTTGCCTGGAAAACTATTTGGAATCTCATTTGTGCTGATTATAATGTCTTCATCTCCATCTAAGTCCACATCAAAGCTTGTAATATTTCTAATCTCTTCTTCTAAAGTGGAAATTATCATAGGGGCGCCAAAAGAATTTTGCCCATCTATATTTTCTTGCCATACGAGTTGGTTTGTGTTTCCATGACTTGCAAGTATATCTTTGTCTCCATCCCCATCTAAATCTGTTGCATGGACAGCTTCTAAGTCAACAAGCTCTTTCGTTAACTCTTTAAATAGAACATAATTACCAAGTCCATCCGTATTTTCATACAGTCTTACACTAGAACCCAGATTGGCTGCACAGATAATATCCATATCATTATCTGCATCAAAGTCAAAAGCGTATGCTCTTGAGGCTCCTGATTCAAAACTAGAAACAACGCGTTCCTCAGAAAAACTGCCATCACCTAAATTGGCGTGCCAAGCAAGTACATTTGCAGATCGTCTTGTTACTACAATATCGAGAAATCCATCTCCATTTAAATCTGCAAGATCAGTACTTGAGTAGCCAAAGTTTGGTTCATTTATATATTTGATTTCGCTAAAAGAAGTATTGCCGTCTAGGTTTTCAAACCAGTATATGTCTTTCTCTGTAGCGCTTGCTGCTACAATATCATTATCCCCATCGTTGTCCATGTCACCAATCCTTACAGTGGTTGTGAGCATCCCGTTGTAGATGGTGTCTTGTACTGCATACGCTACCTCATCATCTATATTAATCATTGTGCCTATATCCCGTCCGTCCGCATTTACAATGTCATTATCCCCGTCATTGTCGATATCACCCAGCGTAAAAACATTCAGAAAACGAACATAATCAAATTGAGTATCTGACAATTCTCTGAACGTTTCGAAGCCGCCTACACCATCTATGTTTTCAAGCCATCCAAATTCATTTGTGTTTATATTAAGAAGAATGTCACTATCACCATCTTCATCTAAATCAAATAATCTAAACGGGTCTGCACTTAAGGGAGCGTCAATACTAATTTTATCAGAAAAGCTGCCCTGACCATCTAGATTTTCAAACCAAACCAAAATGGGGGAGGTGAAATTAGTTGAGGATACAGAAATTTCTGGACAGATGATATCTAAGTCACCATCACTATCCACATCAGTTACATACAGCTGATGGTATAATACTCGAATAGAACTTGAAATAATTTTTAAGTCACTAAAAATTCCTCCTCCTATATTCTCAAACCATGCGAGTTGGTCATCAAACGACGAAGAGATTAATATATCTTCATCCCCGTCGTTATCTAAATCCGCAAGGATCATCTCCTCCGGTCTGTGTGTTATGCCCGGATTAGAAAATATTTGATGTTCCTCAAATCCTAGCTGTGCATCAAGGGAAAAAAGACAAAATAAAAAGAAAATTACAGCTAGAGGTTTAAGAATTGTTCTGTTCATGTTAAGAATAGAAGTGCACATAAAAAGCTATTTTATTGGTTTATACTAAAAATACAAAGTTTTACTTCATTTTCACAATTGTGTTTATGCATACTCCAAACTACTCAATCTGAAAAGACTATATTTATTGCATCAAAAAATAACTTGTACAGCATTAAATTAATCTCCAAATTATGGCTTCAGCATTTGCCCATGCTTTAAGTGCCTTTGCAATTGGCAAGGTATTCCCAAAAGTATTGATGAGTAAAACTGTTTTATTTCTAGGAATAATTTCAGCAGTTATGCCTGATGCAGATGTCATAGGATTTAATTATGGGATACCCTACGAACATGTATTAGGGCATAGAGGCATTACGCATTCATTCTTTTTTGCCTTTTTTTGGACTCTGCTGCTTTTAGTCTTGTTTCACAAAAGGAATAAGCTAGGGGACAAGAAAATTCTATTTGCATATTATTTTATTGCCACTGCTTCCCATGGTATTTTGGATGGACTAACTACAGGTGGGGAAGGCGTCGCTTATTTTGCACCCTTCTTTAATGATAGAATGTTTTTACCCTGGGAGTTAATCAAAGTATCCCCTTTGAGCATACAACGATTTTTTTCGGATAGAGGAGTAGAGGTGATATTGAGCGAAATGATCTGGGTTGGCATCCCTAGTCTAGTTCTGATTTTTATAGGGATGTATTTGCGTAAAAATTAAATGTGGTTTTATTAAAAGAGACAAACAGGTGTGTATGGTGTTTATATGTCTTATAGTATTAACTATAGAAAGTACTCCTGTTGTTCCTTAATAAAAAGATTTCCTCATGTAGACGCAGGGCTTAACACATTTCAATTAGAATTGATATCCTATTTTGAAATTACTAGAAAATACAATTGGCTTAGAAGAATATGCCAGATCTGTACTCCAGTTTTGCAGGGCCATGGAACCGCGTAGATCCATACCCAGATACATGTGTTCATTAAAAGCATATTTTAAACCAGAATTTAAAAGTATGTTGAAATTGCCATTGATAGAGTAAAAATCATTCTCATAATCAACTATTTCATATGTACTTAATTCACCCTGATCACTTATAATCGCTTTTCCTTGACTCCTAGACCAGATATTCATTTGTGTTCCTAGACCGGTAGTCCATTTCCACTTATTATTCAAATTCCAATTCCTCTCAAAAAGGATTGGAATAGAAAATACCTTGCTTGTATTATAATGCAATACACGTCTCCAATTAAGAGTGCTCACGTCTTTATTTGTGTAGTGAAAAGTGCTGTCCTGACTTAGTAAACTTACTTCTATGAGAGTAAGGACTTCTTGATTCTCTACGCTATATGTGCTATTAAAGTAATCTAGTTCGCTCACCAGATTTTGATAAGAAATACCGCTCCCTATTTGCCAGTTTGGAGATAGAGAATATTTTAGTAAAAATTCACCTGCATATCCAATAAAGGCATTGTTGAATGATGCTTTTGCCTCAGCAAGTTCAGAACCAGCAAAATTAGGATTGAAAACATGAGCACCTAAACCAAATTCTATTGCCCACGGATTATCAATGCTATTGATAGTTTGTGTAGGGCCGTTTGGCTTTGTCAATTTTGGCTGTAAAGTTGGGTAGTTTTTTGACGCTATAAAATATTTCTTTGCTAACAAATTTGGGCTTAAGTAAAAATCTGTTCTATTCGATTGTACATCAGCATGTAGAATATTCTTGTGTTCCTGATTAGTTTTTTCTACTTGCAGTTCAGATGAATGAGGAATTGCTTCTCTTTTCTGCATTTGTGAAGCTTGCAATGCAATCTCACTATTTACAATTGATTTAGAAGGCTGACGATTTCCTGTGTTAAAACTTGACTTATTTAAAACTGAGTTCTGTGAATCTCGGCTAGAGATGTATCCCTTTGTCGGTGAGGACTTTGTATTGGAACTCATCGTAATAGCCTGCTCTACTTTCTGTTTTGCTATCTGTTCTGTTGAGTCATACGCTTTCTGTATTGAAATTGAATTCTTAAACTCAGTTGTTTTAACTATAGTTTCTGCTGTATTTGATTTGTGATTATTGGAGTATGCATCTTTAGCTAACTTTGATATGTTCGTTTTGGAATTTGAAGACATTGAAGTTTCTACAATTGGCTCATTTATCTGTGGAGACTTACTTGCTGTGTCTATACTATCTATACTTTCTGCAACTTTGGCCTTGCTGTTCTGACTAAGATAGAAAGCAAAAAAGCTAAGAGTTACAAACGCAAGGAGTAGGCTTATATAAAGGATTTTCTTATCCTTCTTATAACTATTTGTCTGACTATCTACCTTGGACAAAATACCATTATGCATAGTATCCCAAGACATGGACTCAGGGAGCTCATCTGCAGTTCTTAGGTTCTTTTTTAATTGTTCGTTTTTAGCCATAAGTGAAATTTTGTTCGTTGACTATTTTATTATTTTTTATCCATCGTATTGCCCTGGATAATTGAGACCTTGATGTTTCTGGACTAATCTGCAGCATTTCTCCTATCTCTTTATGTTTGTAATCGTCTATGACGGAAAGAAGAAAAATGGTGCGGTAGCCATCTGGCATATTAACAAGTAAGCTTTCAATTTCTTTCTTTGTCAGTTCATTCAATTTGAATGTTTCCTGACTTATATCTACATGTGCGTCTTCTAGGGGAACAAAGAGGTTAAGCGTTTTTCTTTTTCTAAGCACTCCAATACATTTATAAATCGCTATTTGAGAAATCCAAGACTTAAATTTCCCTTTCTTAGGATCATATTTGTCAATGGAGATAAAAATTTGAGCAAAAACTTCTTGCATCACATCTTTTCGAAATTCAGCTTCGTAAATGTAAGATTTGACAATAGTGTAAACATAAGGAGCACATGCTTCGTAGCATGTTTTAAATGCTCGGTGCTCCTTATGCTTACATTTTTGTATTGTTTCTTGTGAAATCATTACGATCCTATAAGAGTTTAATCTTTAACAAGCATCCAATAATTCTAATGCTTCAGTAGCGTCATTTATTTCTACTTCTTCACCTGTCGCAGTAAAGGTAATAGTGACGGGAAACTCAATAGTAATATCAAATTCTACCTCACCATCAAATAAATCAATTAGATCTTCTGATGAGTTCAATACAATGTCTTCTGAGTTAGCGGAGCTTAGTGTTATAGGATAGTTGACGGTAAAACAACCTTCAGCTTCTCCTTGTAAAAATGTAATGAGGGCAAAAAAGTCATTATCATTCCAACATGCAAAGAGGGCTTCTGCAAGTTCTTCTTCGCTATTGACCACTACTTCTGCTCCTTCTTCATCAATTAGGGTGAGTGGGTAGGCATAAGCTGATAACTCACCTGTCAACATAAGGTCACATAGTTCTTCATGTGTTTCCACTGTAACAACAGTGCTATCAGTTAAAACCACGTCTAATGGAAATTCTATCATGTAACATCCTAGGTACTCAAAACCAGTTTCCCAGTCCCATACAGTAGAGTCACCTAACTCTATCTCGTTACATGCAAACAATGCTTCAAAGATTTCATCATTGTCATTTGCTACAACTACATTTTGTTCTTCATCTAATAAAGTGATAGGGAAAACAAAAAAGTAAATATCTTCTGCCAGAGCATCTGCAAATTCTTCTTCACTATTGACAGTAATAGTTTCTCCATCATCATCTACAAGGTCAAGAGGGTAATCCAAAACATAGCATGATGTTTCTAGGTTAATCAGATAAGCAGGGAAGTCTCCATTTTCCCAGCCACCATCAGGAAGACATTCAGCAAAAAGTTCTGCAAGTTCTTCCAGATTATCAACAGATGTAATTTCGCCATCTTCAAAAGTAATTTCTAATGGATATGCAAAATCAACAAGCAGAATGCCATCTGCCTCAATAACTTCTAAGTCTTCTATAGAATTAATTGTATAAACAGTTCCTATTGAGTCTACTAAGCCAAATGGGAATTCAATAGAAAAACAACCAAGATCTAAACCATCTTCTGAACCCTGTGTTCTTGATAAAAGTGGGTTTGTTTCTACAACCTGTGGATCATCTGGAGGAGTTAAACCGCCCCCAGTATCAATAGTTTCCTTTTGACAGGAAGTCATAAGAAATATGCAAGCAAGTACTGGTAAGAAAAATCTAGTAATAAGTTTCATTATATTTTAATTTAATAATTAGCAATTAATAATTCAAAAATTGAACGTTCTTACACTAATATTAGGTACAAGCTAATGAAACGTTGCACCTGTTTTAAAAATTAATGATTTAACTTCAACTTTAGAGCCAAAGTCCAATAATTTAGCTTGTTTAACCCCCAGCTTTTTTGATGTTCTTTGCACCCATGTCCTGCAAAAGTTGCATAACCTTATCCCTATGATTTCCTTGAAGAAGTATTTCTTTGTTTTTTGCGTTTCCACCCACGCCGCATTTCTTTTTTAAGTCCTTTGCTAGGTTGGAGAGATTATCAGGACTTAATATGAGCCCTTTGATGACTGTAACTGTTTTATTACCCTTTATACGGTCTAAATGGATACGTATGGTTTGCTTAGATAGATTCATTTCGTCTTGTACTTGCTCTTTTTCTGGGAGTTTAGGTGCATTTTCTGGATTACCCATTTTTTGAAAATCCTCCCAACTCAAACTATTCTTATTCTTGTTCATGTTCGGCCTTTCTCTTCCAGTTATTATTTATCATTCTTAGAATTTGCATGCCTAAATCCTCAGTGCCTACTGCTGAATTGGCTAAAACAATAACGGCTGTCTTTGTTTCTTTTACCATGGCTATAAAGGCGTTGTGTCCATCTGTAGTACCAGCCATTGCACAAATATTATAAGGGGTTTGTCCCTGAATGACCTGCCAACCCATTGCGCTTAAGAATTTATCATTGTATTTCGTAGGAATAAAAGAATTGCTAATTGTATCCATGGAAGCAGCAAGAATAAACGCATCATTGTTAAAGTAGTTCTTAATAAACTGACCTAGGTCTTTTGCGTTTGAATAGATACCTTCAGAACCTGCAAAAGATGCAAAAGTCCATGGAGTGGATTCCTTCCTTGTCTTTCTATATCCTATATGTAAGCTGTCTAGCGGAATTACGATACCTGTATCGAACATTCCAGCATTCTGAAACACATAGGTTTGTAGTAAATCTTCAAAACTCGTTTTGCTTGCTTGCTCTGCAATAACTTCTAAGAGAGCATAATTAATATGACTATAGCTAGCCCTTTCTTTTTTATCTGTTTTATGTTTCTTATCATAAGAAAGATAAAAAGCAAGTAGATCATCCTTTGTGTAGTAAGCATAGGGGTCTGCAATGTCCTTTTCTTTTTTTCCAAAATTGTTAGGACGTTTTGGGAAATTAGTGGCATGCAGTAAGAGGTCTCTAATACTCAGTGCTTGCATGTTTGGATTAGAAACCGTAGGATCTAAGTACATTGAAATGGGGTCATCCAAAGATAGAACCTCAACCTTAGCTAGTTCATTTATAAGAAGTGCAGTAAAAATCTTGCTTACACTTCCTAATTGAAATTTATCTTCTATGCAGAGGGTGTCTAATGTGTTTTTAGGACTATTTCCAAAATGCTCAGTATAAGAACTTTCCCCATCTATTATATGGACTATGAATCCTGGTGTCTTTTTATATTCAATCTCAGTATCATAATGTATCATTTTTTCTATCTCTTTCTTTAATTGAGATTGAGAAAGGAGGAAGCTAGGTGTAGCTAGCATAAGAAAAAGAAATATACGTATAGATTTCATTGTATATAAAGTAAAACTCGTATTGTGCTGTTTTATTTTATTCGCTCAAATATATAATCTGAGAATAGGAGAGACCATCTATTGTATTCACTTGCAATATATAACATGCATCTTGTAAGCCACCTATCTTATTTCGCTTCTGCACTCCTCTTTCATGAAGTAGTTTCCTACCTGTCAGATCATATAGCACAAAGCTTTCGATCTCTTCTTGCTTAGAGAATACAATAGTATTACTAAATATAAAGGCATTTAGTTCCAAGTAATTCAGATCATTTGTGGAAACATCTGTACAATTTTCAGCAAGAAATTCAAAGGAATTACTACATCCCTCGTTTGTTTCAGTAACGATGAGTTCAAAGTTAGTCTCTCCATCACCATCAAAGGGACCAAGAGTGAATGGAAGGTCGTTACAACTAACCACTCCATAATTCATTCCATTACCTGTAATGTCATAGGTAGGATCTCCGTCACAATTCCAATTTATTGTAATATCAAAACTTCCTTCTTCACAATCACTTGTAACGAATAAGAGATTATCTATAGTACAGGGTTTGCCAAAGGCACTGAATGGAATGTCAATTTCAGCGCAACAATCTAGGGAATCTGAGTCACAAACTTTTACTAAAAAGCTTTCGTTTTCCACATTGAAATCACTGTTTACAATAGAAAGAGGAAGGGAAGTATATGCTTGCGTAGATTTGAGATCACCATCTAGAAAAAGGTCAAATTGTCCAGAGGTATTTAAAACTTCAAAGTTAATATCAAATACTAAATTATCTGCCGCACAAATAAAATCAAAGGCTTCTAAATCTTGTAACTTACAGCTCCCATCATCACAACACACTACCTCATCTAGGACAACAAAATCACTACAGTCAGGATCAGCAAGATCTTTAACTATAAATTCATAGATAGTTGTACAATCACCTACTAAAGGGCCAACCACAAAGGGAGATTCTCCATAGTTAAATGTATCATATATTGTACCGTTACCTTGAACCACAAAGCCATCCATACCTGGACTAAAAACTTCGAAGAAAATACTTGCAAAAAATTGTCCATCTGGATTGCATCCCAGAACCTGTGCTTCTACCTCGCTGATGTCACATACAGCATCTACGCCGCAGTTTACAGCAGGAAGTGTAATCGTATTGCAGCAATCTACTAATCCCTCCAAGCAGATATCCATAACATAGCTCTGATTTCCTTGCCATGCAAAATTTATTTCCTGCGGTAATGTAAGGAAGTTGTGCGTAGAATTGTATGTACCGTCTATAAAAATATCTATGCCTGTCCCAGGAAGAATATCAAAGTCTAAATCTATATCTGCACTTACTATGCTGTCTGTGCAGCTAATTCCGGCAGCAAGAATGCTAAAGTCTGTATTGCACAAAGCATCTTCACAACAATAATTAACAAGTAAATCAGAAAGTGTACATTCGGGCACAGCATTATCAATGATCTCCACAAAATAATCTGCTTCACAATCTCCCACTAAAGGACCAATAGTGTATGGGCTAAAACCGTAGTCAAATGAATTAACCAATTCGTCGTTAATATATAAGCTAAAACCATTAGGGCCTGGCATTTCTGCCGTAAAACTGACCTCTAATAAAAAGATATCATCTAGATTACAATCTACTGGATTGAGGACAATATCTGAGATAATACAATCTAAGATACAATCATCCATCACACCTAATTGAACTACATCAAAGCAAAATGGGTCTACTTGGTCAAAGATTACGAATTCATAGTCCGTAGAGTCTAGTGGTAGAGGACCTATAAGTAAGGGCAAATCCGAAAAAGGGTAGGTTCCGTAATTTGTATTATTTCCACCTAAAAGAAAACTATCCGCAACATTTTGATAAGCACAATCGATTGAAACAAAAAATTCCCCATCGTCCTCATTACAGCCTATAAGTTCTGCAGTTACATTTGAAATAATACAAGCGCAGGGGGATACAATGGTTAGTGTATCACAGCATACAATATTGCCTTTGTCACAGATTACAATTTCGTCTGCAATTTCCCCATAGGAAGGAAGAGTAAATGTAGAACCTTCTTCTGCATATGCACCTCTCAAAGCAAACATATCATTCATTATAATATCAAAAGAGTCGCTTAAATTTCCAAAAAATTCGAATTCTAACAAAGCCATATATGAACTGTCACCAATACAAAAGAGAGGGTCAATACTTAGCTCGGTTATGCCACATGTGTCAGGGCAACAAATTGGGCCTAGAACATAGTTATCAGTACAAATATTAGTGTCTATATCACGTACTATGTATTCCCAAGGAGTGGCGCAATTAGCTGGAAAAGGACCTAGATGTATGGGAAGTGCGGTATAGTCATATGTGCCATGATCAATGCTGTTTCCTAGTATCCTAAAACCATTATCACCTACATTACTGTATTCAAAGTCAACAACAACGTTAAAAGAATCCACAAGGCCACATCCATAAGGGTTTGCCGAAAGGTTAAATATCTCGCATTGCCCAAGAATCTGGTTGGCAAACAAAAAGCTAAAGAAAATAAGGCTGAATGGTCTCATCAGTATGGTTTTCAAGAAATTATGCAGTTCCAGGGGAGCAAAAGTAAGTCTTTTTTTTAATAGTCTTGCCATGCATAGCCTGCTTAAGAGCAAAGCATAGAAGCAGGTATATCAAGCATAATAATTGATGATTATTCATTATCTTTCGCCTACTAAACCCATGGATATGAAGCTTTTATCAATCCTTACAGCATGCATTCTCAGTATTTCCTCTTTTGCAGGTATTTATTGTCCAGCTGACCTGGATCTTCCTTGTAATATGGATTTCACAAATACAGATATGACTGGCGTTGCTACAACTGCTGGACAACACTCTAGTTTTACGCCCAAATTCATTGATTGGGTAGATAATGGACAATGTGGAACAGGTGTGATCATGCGCTCCTGGTACGTTGATATAAATTATAATAATCTGATTGATAACAATGAACCCCAATGTTTACAAACTATTACGCTTATAGATGTACCAAGTGATGTAATGGTTGAGTTTCCT
This sequence comes from uncultured Saprospiraceae bacterium, assembly GCA_938045585.1. Lineage (GTDB taxonomy): Bacteria > Bacteroidota > Bacteroidia > Chitinophagales > Saprospiraceae > CALCMJ01. The sequence continues at coordinate 8,506 of CALIAU010000038.1, read as the reverse complement.
GATGATATTTATCTGGAATGTGGAGATGAAACGCCATCGTCACAACCAACATGGACTTCAGGGCCCTGTGATCTAGTGGCATATAGCTTTAAAGACACTGAGCTTACCATAGGAGATGGTGCCTGTATTAAAATTGTAAGGGATTTCACAGTTATAGATTGGTGTGAATATGAAGTAGGGGGGACAGAGGGTATTTGGGAACACTCCCAGTTTATCTTTTTTGAGGATACTGAAAAGCCTGTCCTAGGTTCTTGCGAAGATGTAGAACTTTCTACTGAAACTTGTGAAGGTACGTTTACAATAAGCAATAGCGCTACAGATACAGGATTCTGCTTATCGGAAAGTATTCGCTGGGATGTCGAAATAGATTTATGGGGAGATGGAAGCATTGACTATGTGTATGGCACTGCAGAGACTGGGCAGTTTAATATAGCGCCCACAAGTAATGATGAAGAAGTAACGATCACTTTGCCAGTACAAGTTCAGAAAGGACATCATAAGGTGGATTGGAAAATTAATGATGGCTGTGGTAATGTGAGTTCTTGCAAAACATCTGTTGATATGAAAGATACAAAAGCGCCTACACCATTTTGTCACATAATTGCTTATACAGCTCTTATGGAACCAACTGGAACCTTAGAAGTGGCTGCTTCAAAATTGGTCCAAAAAGCTACTGATAATTGCACACCAGATGATCAAATTACCTATGCCTTTAGCCCAGATCCAGCAGATTCACTAAGACAATTTGATTGCAGTAATTTTGGATTCCAGTTTTTACAAGTGTACTCTATCGATAGCTACGAAAATTCTGATTATTGTTCTGTATTTATGTTGATTTTTGATAATCTTAATTCATGTTCGTTTAGTGTGGACTTTGCTGGTAGGGTAGCAAATATTGAAGGGGAAGGTTTGCCAGATGCCCATGTAGCGTTTTATAATGAGGATGAAATGATGGCAGAAGAAAATTCAGATATAGATGGAAACTATGCCTTTACAGAATTGGATTTAGTAAGAGATATGTATTTGGTGCCAACATATAATGGACTTTCAAAAGAAGATATAACAGTAGCAGACTTAGTGGTTTTACGACGACATATTTTAGGACAAAAAGAATTTAACGCAGTGGAATATTCCCTTGCTGACTTAAATGGGGATGGGAAAGTATCTGCATTAGATCTCTTAGATTTAAGAGACTACATTCTTGATGAGAATATACATTTCCCATACGCCTTTGCAAGCTGGATAGAACAAGATACTGCCTACAATATTTATGAGCAGTTCCCTTTAGAAGAATTAGTAGTAGAAGAAGAAATATATGCTTTGCAAATGGGAAATCTGAGTGCTAATTATATCGAAAATATTTGGGCTGTTGAGACCAAACCAAGACAGCAAATGTATTTGGATTACAAAGTCATAGATGGAGTGGCACATTTCAGTGTAGACGCTGAATTCCCTTTACAAGCAATCCAATGTGGAATCAATCAGTCAAAACATGATTTCACCGCAGCTTCTCTAGATCTTGCAGCAGGTAACCTCAAAGGCCTTCAAAACGCAACTAAGCTTATTTGGCAAACAGATTATGCAAAAACTGTCACAGGAGAAACACTGTTTAAAGTTCAAGTTTCAGGTCAAGAAGGTATACATGCACTTGCAGATTTTCCTGCCTATGCCTACGATACTGAATTAAATGAATATGAGCTAGTATTAAGAGATCTAACAGAAAAACCATTACCAGTTATTTATCAAAAATCAAATACCTTGATTATTGAGAATGCTGAGGCTGAGATTGTACAAGTCTTTGATATGCAAGGAAAACTAATTTCAGAAAGCAGACTAGATAAGGGCCAAGCTCAACTTTCTCTGCTTAATTTCATGAGTGGTGTATACATAGTGAAATTAGGAGAACGAACAGAAAAAGTATTTATTAGGTAGAGTTTAGAGGCTATATCTTATCGTTCTGCTTGCATACAATACACTGCTGTAATCAGTACATTTCCTAAATGCTATTTACGCATTCATCACTTAGTAAAATGAATAAATGCATACTATTTCTTATAGTAGTTCTTATGTTCTCTTGTAAGAGCAAAGAAACTAGGTATGTAATAGACAAAGAAGACTTATATGCTTGGTGCATTGTTCCGTATGATGCAAAAGAACGTTCTCCTGAAGAACGCATTGCACTCCTAAAGACTCTTGGATTTAAAAACTATGCCTACGATTGGAGGGTAAGACATTTGGAAGGGACTGCAGAAGAATTAAGATTGGCGAAGAGGGAAGGGATAGAACCTTTTGCTATTTGGATGTGGGTTGATGGCAAGGCTGACAAACTAGATACACTCAGGTGGGCAAATCAACATATGTTCGAAATTTTAACTGAGGTAGAATATAATGGACAAATTTGGATGGCATTCAATGATAATTTTTTTGTAGGGCTTACAGAAGAAAACTCGGTACATAAGGCAAGCAAATTTGTAAAGTATATGTCTCGAAAGGCAGAGAAAATAAATTGTAAGCTGGCCTTATACAATCATGGGGATTGGTTTGGTGACCCTAGGAATGTAATGGAAATTATCGATGCCTTGCCGGAAGAGAATCTTGGGTTGATATATAATTTTCACCATGCTTACGGGCATACAGACGACTTTTCTACATTTGTCGACGATATGATTCCTTATGTGTGGGCGATTAATTTAAGTGGTGTGAGAAAAGACGAGACTCAGATACTGGGAATAGGGAAGGGTGATTACGAAATAGACATGCTATGTCAGATTATAGATGCAGCTTATACAGGAAAATTTGGAATACTCGGACATATAGAGGATGAAGACGTACGCTTAGTACTTCAAAGAAATTTAGAAGGTTTAAAGGAAGCTATTACTGTGCAATAAGTTTGACTTCCGCTACATATTATATACACCACCATTAATATCCAAAGTAGCCCCAGTTATGAACCCATCGTATTCTGAAGCAAGATAAATAACAGCCCGAGCAACATCAGCAGCATTCCCCGCTCGTGCAATAGGGATTCCTGCAATTGTTTTAGCAGCTGATTCTTTAGTTGTATGTGTGTTGTGAAATTTTGTGCCAAGAATAAGACCGGGAGCTACAGCGTTTACCCGTACGCCCTCTGGTCCTAATTCAGCAGACAATGCCCTTGTAAATGTAAGTATAGCGCCTTTACTGGTAGCATAGGCTAGGGAGCCAGCATGGCCACCTTTACGACCTGCTAAGGAAGCTAGGTTTACTATACTGCTGTTATCATTCTTTGCAAGGTGAGGAGTAGCTGCTCGCGTTACAAACAACATTGAAGTCATGTTTATATCCATGACTTTGGTCCAGAATTCTGGATCTATTTCTCCTATTCTCTTTCGTGCAACTAATGCCCCTGCATTATTTATAAGAATATCGAGTCCCCCTAGAGCTTCAATTGCTTGATCAACTAGAGCATTTGCTTCTAATTCCTTTGTCAAGTCACCCTTTATTGCGACTGCTTTTTGTCCTTTGCTAGTTGCATATTCCATTAATTCGTTCGCAGTCTCCGCGCTTGAAAAATAGTGTATTGCTACATGCGCACCTGCATCTATAAAGTGCCTAGTAATCGATTCTCCTATACCCTGTGCACCAGCAGTAATAAGAACATTTTTGTTGCTTAGTTTATTTTTAAATTCCATAGTATGCTAACGAGTTGTTTTTTTTAGAAATATTCAAAGATGGCTATGATCCCATTGTAAGAAATGATCAAAGAAAAAAGAAGTGCTGCATATAAGCAAATGTAAACTGCTAAACTTGTATCATAGTCTTTCATAATTTCTTTCTTTCTCAGCATGAGAATGATTCCCAAGACAACTATGGGCAACACAAATACATTAAATACCTGTGATAGAATTTGTATTTCTATGGGGTTCGCATTAAATGCTGGTCCAATAAGGGCTACTAAACAAGCTATTGCCGTTATTATTCTAAAACGGGAAGAAGAGGTGTCTAACTCACCAGATTGATAATCAGCTATTAATAAAGGAGCTATTAGTAAACATGGAAATATGGAAGAAAGTCCAGCACTTAAAGCACCAAAAAAGAATACACTTACTGCCCATTGTCCAGCGATTGGCTCCAAGGTGTTAGCCATATCCAGAACCTTGTCGACTACTTTCTCCTCATAGAATAATGCGCCGCATGCAACCGCCATAATAGTACCGCTTATCACAAAAATGGAAATGGCAGCCATGATAGAATCCTTTTTTTGTTGTTCTAAATGCGAAATATTCCAATTCTTTCCTCTTACAAAGAGGGGACGAGATAAGAAAGTCGCAGCAGCCATAGTTGTTCCAACAAATGCAGCAACTAACATTTTTCCACCAGGAAGATCAGGAATCGTAGGGATGAAACCCCTAAGAACATCAGCAGTCATAGGCTGTACCATGAAAATAGACAGGATAAAAGACAGTCCCATTAGGCTTACAAAGATGATGAGGAGTTTTTCAAAAAAGGAATATTTTCCAACTAGCATAATAAGGTAGAAGCTTACAATTATCGTCTAGCGATACCTAAGACAATTCCATATTTATGATCTTGTAAACCGGAAAAGTTATTCGATAATATTTCAAAAATAATATTGGAAGAAATTCCTAAGATGCCCATTAAGGAATTCCATTGACCAAATGTTACTCCCACTATTATGAGCAATGCTAGGGGTTTTCCAAATTTTATATGTTTTTTAAAAGCATGAAGGGCAGTTTCACCTGATACAAGGGCAAATTTACCATAGGCAAACATGAGGACTCCTGTGAATAGGCAACTTAAAAATAGAACCCAAAGTAATTGCATACCAAACTTACTACCTGCAACAATCATAGATGTGACGCTGCCTGTACCTATGGTATACCCAATAGCAAAGAAACCTGGGCCAAAGCCAAGTATAAGCGCTATAATTTTACCTAACAATGATTTGCTTTGAGTTGATTCTTTCATTTCTAGTATTTCAGCTATCTATTAATCGTAATAAATTTTACACTTGGGTTTATAGATACAATTATTTTATGCTTTTAGGAAATATTTTTCAGTATGTACTCTACTGGAATTGGAGAAGGCTTCAAGATGCAGATTAATATTATCTTTCTTTTTAATTCACTACATATGATTATATAGTATTCCAACTTATCAATTCAATAGAATACAATACTTATTATTAGATGAACTTTAAGCACGAATCAAACTGGTATTGATTTCTTTATTGGCATCCAATAGAGTATCAAGTATTGAAATGTTTTCTGCGGGAGCTAGTATTGCGTACTGAAGGTAGAGCAATGTTGTGTTGATATGACTGTGGCCAAGTAGTTTTTGAAGCTGATAGATTTGCCCGCCAAAGTTCAAATAGTGCACTGCAAAAGCATGTCTAAACAAATGACAGGAAACATGTTTTTGAATTCCACTTCGTTTAACAACGGATTGCATCATGTACCGAACTCCAGATCTTGAGAGATGGATAAATGGATGAAATTGGAACTCATTTTTTGTTTTAGAAAATAAGGATCTATACTGAGTATGATATTCGATCAATAAGCGTTTCATGCTCTCACCAAAATAGACGACTCGAGTCTTATTGTTTTTAATGTTTCTGATAGTAAGTGTCTTATGATATAAATCGAAGTCTTGATAATTAATACTTAAAAGTTCATTGAGTCTTATTCCGGTTTCATATAGCAATTGCAGTATAAATAGATCTCTTATGTTATTGCAATTTTTAAAAATTAGTTGTATTTCCTCAACATTTAAAACATCAAAGTCGTAGACCTTTAGTGTAGGGATAGGAATTTTCATAAATAAGTCCATTCGTTCTGCGATGTGTTTTAAGTAGTAACGAATTCCATAGATATAATGCTTAAGCGTGCTTGGCCCAAAACCATGTATTTCTTTAATTTTTAGGATAGTGTCTACTATTTCTATTTTACTGCAATGCTCAGGTAGTTTATTTGAAATTTTTAAAAATCGTATTAAACTAAGATTATAAGCCTTTCTAGTAGCGATTGCTTTTCCAGAAATTGCAAGATGATTATCAAATGCAATAATTGCGTTATCAAACTGAGTGTGTCCAGTGCGTTTGTATACTTTTCTCATTGTATTTTGTTTTAGAAATGATTAAAATAATTTCACCTAATCTCATTACCGAGAACAGTTAAAAATTACTGTTTATGAGCTGATCTAAAGTCTGTCAGTTAATTACTCGACTTTGATATTACTTTGAAGTGAATATCAGATTTCATAGCATCAAAAATTTTGAATATTGTTCCTATAGTCATATTGGAAGTCCCATTTTCAAGTTTTGAAATTTGAGATTTTGTTACACGAATAAGTGCTCCGAGTTCAGACTGTGTCAGTTTTTTTTCTTTCCTAACCTCTTTTATTAATTGGCCTAATTGCAGCAATTTTATTCCTAGTGCATAATCTTCAGGATTATTTGAACTAATCTTTTTAATGATTACATTTTCTAATTTTTTTGGTTTGAATGTTTTCATAATCTATTGTGCTGCTATATCTTCTATGGGGCGATTGATACTGTTACTTATTTTGATGAAAGAAGTAAGGACATAATGCTGGTGAATTATTGTGCTTTTTAAATTTTAGCTAAGATAATAAAGTTGATATATATGTCAACTATTTAATTCACTCTTTATTGTGATTATTCAGAAAATGTGGGTGTAGTCTTAGAAGCAGATCTATGTATTCTGAATCATATTGTTCATTTTAATTTATTATAAGTTCTTTTAGAGGGTTTTGCTTTTAATTGTGGTTCCATGTATTCTTGCCAGGTTATCAGGATATATTTTGCTTTATTTTTTTCAATAAAATTCATAAAACCTTGCTCATAAACAAACCTGTATTGATTTCCCTTTTTCGACTCCCAATAGTGTGTAAAGATGCTTGGATTAAAACCTGCTGTTAAAAGCTCAGATTCTTGAATGATAGTTTTGCCAGATTTATTAAATTTTTTTAGAATCTGCTTGTTTTTCCTCAGCTGCTTAGCTATTTTTTCATGTAGACTCTTTTTTCCCTTAGAAATTTTGGACTTCTTGTATTGAAAATTACTACGGCAGTAAGCATCACAATATATTTTATCTTTTCTTCCAAAGATTGGCTTTGCGCAAGCTTTACATAATTTCTGATTTTCTTTATTCATCTCATTCTATTATGCGCATAATGGATCTGAGGTAAACAAGTCTCGTAAAAAATTATAAAAAAATTATTATTTAAATATTATACTCATAGTATTTACTTCTTTATTGCTTCTGATTTATTCTCAAGTGTACTTTGTGCAACAAACGAACCTACAGCATGCACAGAAAGAAGTCTATAACCTATAAACACCTTATCATTGATGGTAAAAAGATGATTGGTTTGCAATATCTTACCGACAAGGTCATAGATGCTTTATTACAAGAAATGAAGGGTTTAAAATGGAGTGATACCTACAACATGTTCTATGTTCCTAACACAAAATCCAACTTAAATCAATTATACAAGCTGTTCAGAGGGGTAGCATGGTTAAATATGCATTATTTCTTCACAAATAAAACCTTACACAAAGGAGAGGTAGAACTTAGCTTAGATGCCTATCGTTTGCGAAAAACATCGCCTGGATATAGAACCTGCCCCGATGCCTATCTTAAAAAATTGGAGTTAAAAAAATATTCTAAGAATACTGCAAAACTCTACATTGCGAATTTTGAGCGCTTTATAAATTTTTACCCTACAACTCCTCTCGAAAATATATCAGAAAATGATATTCAAGAATATCTCCACCATTTACTTCAAAACAACAAGTCCGATAGTTATCTGAACGGTTGTATCAATGCCATTAAGTTCTATTATGAATTGGTACTCCAAATGCCAAATAGATTTTACTCCATAGACAGACCTAGAACAGTCCGTCAATTGCCACGTGTTTTATCAAAGTCGGAAGTTAAAGCCATTCTCTCTTGTATTAAAAATATAAAACATAAGTGTATTATTAGTTTGCTCTATTCAGCTGGTCTGAGAAGAACAGAACTATTAAATCTAAAAATAGATGACATTGACAGTAAACGGATGATGATACATGTGAGGGCAGGAAAGGGTAAAAAGGATAGATATACCATTCTATCTTCAAAATTATTATATGAGTTACGCAAATATTACAAGTCATCCCGACCCAAAGTTTATTTATTTGAAAGTCCTTCAGGTGCACAATATAGCGCCAGCAGCATTCGCGTAATTTTACAGAAAGCAAAAGTTAAAGCAGGTATTGTTAAAAGAGTAACTCCTCATACATTGCGACATTCATTTGCTACCCATCTCCTTGAAGACGGTGTAGATCTCCGATATATTCAAACTTTATTGGGTCACTCCAGCAGCAGAACCACAGAGATTTATACACATGTAACAAATACTATTCTAAAAGATATTAAGAGTCCACTTGATTAGATGTATCTTTATAATACTAGTTAAGAGGAATGTGTTTATATTGTTGTTA
>CALIAU010000037.1 GCA_938045585.1 uncultured Saprospiraceae bacterium | reverse complement strand
GTTAGAAAACAAAATGATGTAAATGATATTTAAAAAAGAGATAGTATTAATTAACATTTAAAATAATCTACTGTCCCATTTTATGATCAATTACAACAACAAAACATTCAAAGCCATCAGCAATAGCGAGTCAGGCGAAGTGGATGAAAACACCATTTTCCATTATTATCAAAAAGAAAATATTGTCTGGGGCACTTACAATGGACCGAAGATCAAATTTGGCACTTTTACAGGAACCATACATGAGGAAAATTATTGCTTGCACTTTGCTTACCAACATGTTAATGATAAAAATGAGCTGATGACAGGAAAATGCACTTCAACTCCTGAGCAAATGCCAAATGGGAAAATAAGATTGCACGAAACATGGCAATGGACTTGTAAAGATCATTCAACTGGAGAATCAATTATTGAGGAATTATGACTAAGACAGAATTATATCAGAAATTTTTAAAAAGCGAATACAAAGATTCAATTTTCCCACCTCCTGCGGTCAAGCATTTAGATCTTGACTATTTTGACTACAAAGAAGGAGAATATATAAAACATAAAGCAGCAGTTAAAACTGACTATAACAACCCAGCTGGAGTCATGTTTGGTGGTTATTATGGAATGTTATTCGATGCAGCTTATGGGCCATTTTCATTCATTGAGACACAAAAATATGCAGCCAGTTTGGATATGAATGTGGTGTATCTAAAAGCTGTAACTCCAAAAGATGAATTTGTCATTACCCAAGCAAATATCATCAGCGAATCAAAGTCATTTCTCATCATGGATGCACAAATGCGTAAACTTGATAGAACACTTGTCGCTACTTCTACGACCCGAATGATGATATTGGATAAGAAGATTTAGCCTAGTTATATTTATATTTTGCGATACATTAAAAACTTCCTAAAAATAATAATTCCATACTAATCTAAAGTGCTATATCAGTTATAGGACTACAGAAAACAAATAGCCTATAGAAAGAGTATATACTAAATAAATTTGATTTACTGCCCTTCAAAGCAGAACGAAACAATAAGTGTTACTCTATGAAAGACATCAAAATTTTCTCCGTTTTCTTTGTCATCTTCCTCTACCATTTCATGCAATCATGTGAGTCAATCATTGATGATGTTCCTGTTGTTATAGAACAAAGAGAATTCCCAAATGTCGACGAACGCTTATGGGGATTCTTTGAAAATTTTGAGGACTTAGCAGCAGAAAGAGGTTTAGAATATGACCTAAATACATTTAATCTGATTGGAAGTATAGAAGACATACATGAAGAAGGAGTCGCAGGCACATGCTCTTATGGTTTCAGAGGACCTCGTGATATCGTTATTGATCAGCCGTTTTGGAATAATACAAATAATTTTAGCAGAGAAATGGTAGTGTTTCATGAGCTAGGACATTGTGTCCTGGGTAGAGATCATACAGAAGCCACTACGGGCAATGGCTTCTGCGCCAGTATCATGAGAAGTGGCACAGGAAATTGCAGAACACTATACAATGCACAAAACAGAGAATATTACATAGATGAATTATTTGAGGTGATAAGCCCATAATATAAGACAAAGACCCCTTATACTGCATTGAGCAGGTGGCTTTAAAGTCACCTGCTCTTTTTCATTTATATACGTTTGTATGGTCTTGCCATTATCTAATATTTCTAATGACAATTAATTATCTAGTTGTGTCCACATCATGCTGTCATTGCATAACCACAAACCATTTATTCCTGCATTATCTCCATAAAAAATAGTGCCTTCTTCCGATGCTGAACAGGTAGGTGCTGCAGTTAATTTTGGCAGCTTCACTAAATCATTAATAGTGACAACTTTAGCTATAAAATCCCCATGAATCAAAGGTGTTAAAGAGCTGTCATTTTGTATGATTAATTCATTGCTGATAGATGACAAACCGGTAGCCGCACCCGCACCAATTACTATATTGCTTGAACCCATCATATTATCTAAACCTGCATTGTGGCCAATGAAAACATTATTTTCACCCATAGTGTTATTTCTACCAGCTGCTGTCCCCAAAAATGTATTGTTATTGCCATTATTTTTAAAACCGGCATCTGCTCCGATCAATGTATTTTCTGATGCTACAGTATTTTCTTGACCAGCTTCAGCACCTAAGAAGGTATTGAAATTTCCTCCTTGGTTTGATATTCCTGAAGATCTTCCTACAAAAGTGTTTTTCAAGCCACTTGTCATAGAGGCTCCAGAATCAGTTCCAACAAATACATTATCTGTACCACTAATAACATTAGATGCTCCAGGATCAAAACCAGCATTATAACCAACTATGGTATTGCCATCTGCTTGGTTATTTAACCCTGCGCTAAAACCTATCATTGTTGAAAAATCACCCTGGTTTTCCTTCCCAGCATTATTACCAATAGCTACTAAATTTTCTTTTTGATTATTTTCTCCTGCTAAGTATCCTATTAACACAACACCATCAGCGTTATTATTTATCCCTGAACTGTGTCCAAGAATAGTTGAGTTTTGCAAGCTGGATGCAGTTTCAGCAGCTCCAGCCCCCACAATCACATTATTAGAAGAATTGTCCAATGCAAGTCCTGCACCTGCACCAATCATTGTATTTTCTATCCCAATGGTATTAGCTTCTCCAGTTCTATGGCCTAAAAATGTGTTGAATTGGCCTGTTGTTAAGCCTAATCCAGCAGCAGTCCCAAACGTTGTATTCCCAAAACCAGCACCATTTGTTGTATCTATTTGCTCACCACTATCAAAGCCAAATAACAGATTACCATGATTAAAGTCAGGAACTCTAAACTGCAAAATCTCAGCAACACTTGGCGTCTCACGTATCTCAAAAGCAGATCTGCCTTCGACATCAAATGTGATTTCATCAGAATCTGCAAAATCTTCTACTGTGATTCTGGTATCTCCATCATCATCTATAAGCTCACTTGATCTTCCAATTTCGACCCATTGGCCGCCATCAAAATACCAGTAAGAATTTGAGTTAATATCATAGACCAAAAGTCCTTGGACTGGACTATTTACTTGCAGATGATTGACAACTGGTATCTGGATACCATCAGCCCTAATTTCAGCCATATCTCTTTGCTGAGCTTGGGCTACACATAAAGTAAAAAGGAGAAACATTGAAGTAAGAAGTATATTTTTCATAGTAGTAAAATTGAAAGTTTAGAAGAAGTTTTTTGTGAATCTTTAAACTTGAGTTACGAAAATGAATGTCTATCTCACATAAGAGGTAACCTTGACCATAAAACTTTAACATTTAGAATAGTATCTAATACGGTCTAATCTGATTTCCAGTAATTATGAAAAGTGTGTGTTGCTAGAAGTAAGACAAAAGATCTTCTATGCAGGAAAGTTGCAAGCAACCATGTGTTTAACCTTGCTTCCTCTAGTTAAGGCCTTGCTGATTCTTATTGTAAATCCAGATCAACATTATAATAAAGAGTGCAAAGAATAGTAAGAAGCGTAAAAAGAATGCTCCCTTCCTTCCGTAACCATGATCTTCTCCGTGATGTGCCATTGGAAATGAAATTTTGTGCAAAGAAAAGCAAAACAAAGCA
>CALIAU010000036.1 GCA_938045585.1 uncultured Saprospiraceae bacterium | reverse complement strand
TTCCTAGAAGTAATGCCAGCAACGTATACAATAGTAGAAACTCAGCCAGATCTTTACACATCAGTAAGTGATGAAGATGGAACGCCAGAGGATCCAATTGTAGGGGATGCAGATGGTATTGTGAATGATGCAATTCCAGTTAAATTGTTACCAGGGGAGGACGATGAAGACAATGACTTTATCGAGAACTTAACTGCGGTATTTGGTCACGTATATTTCGACGAGAACAATAACGGAGTACAGGATCTAGGCGAGCCAAACATTCCAAATGTAACTGTAACAATTACGAAGAGTGATTTATCACTAGTAGTAGTAGAGACAGATGAGAATGGAGATTGGGTAGCAAGTGTTACACCAGGTCTTACAGAGGCAACAGTAGACGAGACAGATCCAGATTTCTTAGCAGTGGTAGGAGATGAGTTTCAACAAACGGAAGGAGTTAATCCAAATACAGTTGCTGTACCACAGGGTTCACTTACAGATGGAGGAATAGATGGTTATGCTGGAGTTCCAGATATTACACCAATTATTACCTTCTTCCCTACAAACGTAACAGGAATAACAGATATGTTCTTTACTCTTAGAACACAGGAGTTGATAAATACGCCAACAAATGGATTGATTACATTAATCTTCCCAAGAGATGAGCGATTGACTTTTGATTACGATCAAGGACTTGTAAGTACACCAATTGGAGAGCTAGATAACCCAGATTGGACGTATGATGGTTCAAATGAGAGTTTCCACATATGGACATCAACAACTACGATAGAGGCATTAGGTTCAAGTACGCTTGGCTTCTTTGCACAGTATGATCCTCAGCAGAGTACAGGTGAAGTAACATTTACAGTTACAATAGTAACCGGTTCAGGAACTGAGAATAATTTCTTGAATAACATTGATGCGGAGACGCTTGATTACTTTAGCGGTGGTCAAAACTAATCTCGCATTCAATTTAGAATACAGGGGCCAATCGCATTTGCGGTTGGCCTTTTTTTATGCCTTAATTCTTGTCTAACTGGCTTGAGAAGGGAATAAAACCTTTTAATTGAATTCATTGAAGAACACTAAAATGAATTACATACCTGGTATGTAAAATAAGTTTAAGCTTTCATCAGCAAAAAGAGTTTAAGCTCAATAAATGGAAAACTTCCCCGGACTATCTCTGAGTGAGGTGAACAGTTTTTCTAGTTTAAGAAGCCTTAAGCATTAATGTTTTATAAAGGTTTTTTTAATAAAACACCTATATATTCAGCGAACACAAAACACGTTTATCCAGTACGTGTAAAAAAAATAAAATGGTTCATAATATAATTTGAAATAAAAAGTGGCGACAAGAAGAGTCAAAATTTACAATATTGCAACGAACAGTGTCAACTACTTTACAATTTTACTCATACACTTGTAAAAACACTAAAAAAAGTGTGTCTTAAATCATACTTTTGTGTCTACTATATTGAATATAGGATCTAAAATTAATAATCACCCAAGAAGCATTGCAACTGCCTACCTCGTAGTTCCTTTCTTAAGTTGGTTATGAACATAGGTCTAATAACTAATTTAAACAATTGAGATACATGAAACACTCCTTATTTAATTTTTACAAATCAATCGGTTTGTTGCTAATACTTACATTTACGGTACAAACGGTAAATGCCCAAGTTGTTATAGCAGAGGCTGATTGTAATGATGGCTTTGTCTATGAGGCAGAGATCCATGGTATGATTGGAAAGACATGCCAAGAAATAGCAACAGGATCAACATCAGTAGGTGTTGTAACAGAGTTGTGGGTACAGGAAAATCAATGTAACCCACTCCCATCAACTATTACTGTAACAGCCACATTGGCTTCAGGGGGAACAGATGTTCAAACCTTGAATGCAGTATTTGTAGATCAGCCATCTAGTATACCAGAGGCTGTATACAGATATGAGTTTACAGAAGCAGTAACCCAAGTATGTTGGGATGGAGGTTCAAATTGTGAAGCAGCAAGTTGGGCATTTTTCGTAAAGCAACCAAGTGACCTAAGTTCGTCAACTGTCTTTACATTTGACAGAGAATTTGACGGTAACGTTGGCAATGTAAATGACTGTGAAACCTATTCAGTTCCAATTTCAGTTGGAGCAGATGGTGCTGATTTTGATATTGAGTTTCCATTACATGAGGTAACAGGAGGCAGACCAATGTCCCTATCCGCAACAGCAGTAGGAACGAATAATACAGTATCACAGGTATTTACGCAGCAGAATGCAGGAAACGAAGCAGCATTTACAGTATTGACACTGGAAAATATTGCAGCTACAGTAGAAGAAATCAGTGTAACAGTATGTTCAGATGGTGTAACGTACCCTAATCCGGAGTCATTTGGACTATCGGCATTAGTAGTAGGTTCCAAGAACTGTACACAATTAGCAGAAGTAACAGGACATGTATTTTTTGATATAAACGGAGACGGCATCCAACAAGCAGGTGAACCAAACCTTTCAGGTGTAGAAGTTAAAATAACTGCATCAAATGGTACGATGCAAATAGTAGAGACGGATGCGAATGGAGATTGGGTAGCAACAGTAGTACCAGGAAGTACAATAATAGATGTAGATCCAAATGGAAATACCTTACCAATGCATGATCAACAAACAGCAGGAGTAGATCCTGAGGTAATAGAAGCAGTACCAGGTGTAAGTACATTTGGAGGTAACGATGGTTTCTATAAGTGTGAGATAGGATTTTCAACACAAAATGAAGTATGTACAACGATAGGCGGAGTACAGACGTACACATTTGATGTACTAGTAGAAGAGACACAAAATGATTGGGAATTAACAGTAGGCGGTCAAAATTATAGCGGTACAGGAATGCAGACAGTGACTGTAGGCCCATTTGATTATAATGGAGGAAACGCTTTATCTATTTTCTTGATGGAAACACAAGCAGGTGTTAACTGTGATATAGATAAGACATATACTCCAGCATGTGAAGCTACATCCGTAAGTGGTCATTTATTTGCAGATACAAATGGAGACGGCATACAACAAGCAGGCGAGCCAGATTTAGCAGGGGTAGATGTTGTGATTACAGATAGTAATGGTGGAACGCAAACAGTAACAACAGATGCAAATGGAGACTATACAGCAATTGTATCTCCTGGAACAACAACAGCAGATATAGTAGATTCTACGTTACCTGCAGATGTAGAGCAAACAGCAGGAACAGATCCTACGACTGTTACAGCAGTAAATGGAGAAGATACATTTACAGATAATGATGGATTTTTTGTACCAGCAGAAGTATCAGGTCACTTATTTACAGATACAAATGGAGATGGAGTACAGGATCCAGGAGAACCGGATTTAGGAGGAGTTGATATAGTTATTACAGATTCCAATGGGAATACACAAACAGTAACAACAGAGCCAGATGGTACTTACTCAGCGGAAGTGCCTCCAGGAACAACAACAACAGATATAGATGAGTCTACACTACCTGCAGGAGTAGAGCAAACAGC
>CALIAU010000035.1 GCA_938045585.1 uncultured Saprospiraceae bacterium | reverse complement strand
AGTTGCCCCCAGCAGAGCTTGTCGCTGCTTCGTTCTGACCCAACAAGATATTTGAATTACTATTTTTTAACAATTTAAGTTATCCACAAACTTTAGACTTTAGACACTTAAGTTGTCAACCTATTTTATGAGGGCACATAGTGTCTAGTGTCTAGTGTCTAGTGTCTAGTGTCAAGAATCTAATGTCTCCCAACTATATCTTCTTACCAAACGAGGCAAGATCTATACGTATGCCAAGATGGTTAGTGCCACCCACAAGATGATAGTTCCCAACTCCATAGTCAAGACTAAAACGCTTAATCTTTATGCCGAAGCCCATGGAAAATCCACTGAGGCTACGAAAATTGCTCACCGATAATTCTTGTCTTAGAAGATGATTGTAAGCAAATCGTATTTTTAGAGTTTCGTTTTTACCAAATAGGAATTCACCATTGAAAATGAGATGACGAAACGCATTATCTATATTTTTTGATAAGGCACTTTTTTCATTTGTTTCCCCTAAGATGTCTACTTCCTGTCTATCTGGATCGTCGAATCGTATTGTCCATTGATCCAGTCGTTGACCAACTATTGTAAACCTGAAAGGGAGATGTTGTAGTCTATTTGAATAGCCGATTTGTAAATCTAGAGGCAGTCCTTTTTCTTCTGTGTTGAATTGAGAAAGTTGTAGTCCTACATTTTTTAGGACTATCCCAATGCTAGATGATGAATTTGGTTTAGAGTAATACAAACCAAGGTCTGCTGCAATACCACTTGCGTTATATGATTCTAGGGATGAACTGATAAAGCGTGCTAGAACACCTAAACGAATACGTTCATTCATTTGTTTGGACGCACCGAAATTGATTGCTGTTTCTCTAGCAGAAAATTCACCCTGAACATTCCCTATGTCATCTGTTAATGCAAACGATCCATAATTGATATACTGAATACCAAAAACACCTGTTAGATCTTGGTAGCCTAGATTGTGTGCATAGGTGAAGGTGCCATTGCTCACTCCGGCAAAATTAAAGTTATGGTTAAAACTTAATAAACGATGGTTAGCGGAGTCTACTACTGCTGGGTTGTTTAGAGCAAGAGAAGGGTCTTCGTCTTGGATACTTACAATTATTCCTCCAAGGCCTGTTGCACGTGCAGAAACAGGTAGCCGTAAGAATTCAAAATTAGTGAGACCTCCTATTTGTGCGTTAGAAGTAAGGCATAGGAGAAAGCAAAAAATAAGAGTGGTAGCTTTGATCATTACTTATCAAATAATTTTATAGGAGTAATATCTCCTTTTTCTAAGGTCCAAATGGTTTGGCAGATGGACATAGAGTCGCACATCATTTTTTTCACCAAGGTGCCTTCTTCATTATAATTCATGAGAAGACCTACTTCATTTTCACCATTTAAAAACTCGCCTTCCCACTTTTTATTTCCATTATCATAGTACTCAACAAAGGGACCATTTTCATTGTTGTTCTGAAAATTGACTTCTTCAGAAAGTTTACCTGATTCGTAATATTTCTTTGATTTACCTTCTATTACCCCGTGCACATAATTCATTTCTAATTCTAATTGGCCAGTAGGGTAGAAGCTTTTGTATACTCCGTGTAATTTATCATCCGTATACTGCTCAATGATTTCATCATTCCCGTTTTCATAGACTAGTTTTCTTTCTCCATTTAGGACCCCATTGGTGTAGTTGGCAGTTTCAGCTACTGTTCCGCCCGGTCTATATAGGGTATACAGTCCATGTTTTAAAGAATCTTTGTTTATTTCAAAACGCTCCATAACGGATCCATCATCGTAGTTCGTGCTGAGCTCTGAGGAATTGGAGCAGCTAGAAACGATAAGGCTTAGACTGATAAGAATGATACATAACTTTTCCATAGCTTAAATCTTTCTCCTTAATAACGATACAAAGATTCTCACATTATGTAAAAAGCAATGTTTTCCACTTTTCACTAGTAGAATACTGATCTTTTGTCCTCTACATCTACCATATTCTTCATAGCTTGTATAAGACTAGAAGCAACACTCGTTCTAGATGCATTCTGTGCTGTACTCCTAATTGCAGGTATATTCACTGCAGGTCCTGGATCTTTTTTACTAATGGTTTGAACAGCAAATAATCCACTTCCGCCCACAACAGTATTTACAGGACCGTTTGCCTGACCAGCCATTCCAAGAGAGTACACTTTTTGCTCTGTTCCGATGCCTTGTACAAAACCAGATGCTAAACTAATATCAGCAGTGTCTATGCTTGCACTGTATTGTGCTGCAATGCTATTTAAGTCCTTACCCGCTATTGCTGCAGCGGCGATTTCTCCTTTCTTTTTGTTTAGAACAAGATTATAGACTTGGTCTTTTGCAGCGGCAACACTAAGAGGTCCTTTTGGCTGAATAGATTGCAGTGAGGCAATCACATATTTGTTGTCATAGTAATTCACCCTATCTGAATAGCTGTATATTTCTGGAGAAAAATCACCTATTTCCGTGCTTGGGTTAAATGCCCATTTTATCATTTGCCTACTTGCATTATCTGCACCTAAGCTACCAAGACTATATGCATGGTCTTCAAGATTGCTAGATACCGCAGTAGATACTCCTGGTCTCGTTCCGAGTGCTTCTTTTAATTCTGAAATGTTCTTTTTGTTACTGATGAGGTCAACAACTGAGTCATACATTTCATCCTGTGTATTTTGCGATGGAATAATAGGTAGTGCAACAGAGCCAATTTTGTATTTATTGTTTCTGTCATTATATATTTGTTTTCCAACCTTGATAAGGTGGACTCCGAATTGACTGGTGGTAATATAGTGTCCTCCTCTTTTGCCCTCTAGGAAACAAACATCATTAAATTCTGGGACCATTGCCCCTTGTACGAAGGTTCCTAGATCACCACCCTGAGCGGCAGAACCATCCTCACTATTTTTTATTGCAAGTGAATCAAAGCTTTCTGCTCCAGAAACAGCAAGCGTGTAAAGGCTGTCAATTATTTTTCTAGCAGAAGTTAAACCTGCCGCGTCTCCTGCAGTTACTCTTCTAAGGATATGCTGTGCACTTACACTATCAGGCACTACACGTGCGTCTAATTTCTTGTGCATTACATAATTGCCATTTTCTAAGACTGGTCCGTAAATATCACCTGAGTTCATTCCAGAGATAGCATCTTTAAGTCCAGCTGGAAGATTTTCTTTTGCTGTGTATAAGTTAGAGTAACTGCTTCCGTTTGTTGCTAAGAACAAGGAGTCGTTTGTTGTGCTAGAAAAACTGTTTCTGAGTTCATCTGCTTTTGCTCTTATGTCTGCACTATCCTGTGCTGTAGGTCTCACGTTAAAAGTGATATATTCTATTTTTCTTTTCTCTTTTTTATTTGTGTACATATCCTTGTTCATTGACATGTAGTTAGAGATGTCAGAGTCACTTACTTCTACTGTTTCTGTGATCTGATCAAATGGAATCTTTACATATGCAATCTTAGCGCCTCCATTACTTTCATGGAAAGATTCTTCAGCCATCCAAGTAGGAGTGAAAATACCTTTTGAAACCAGATTGTTTAGTTTGGTCTGCTTCTGAGTTTTTATGATTTGCTTTTCTTGTTCAGCCCAGTACGTTCTAAGTTGCGGGTTTGTAAACTCATCTGTCTCGATTGCAGTTTTTATTTGGTTTAATAAATCAAAATTCAGTGCACCTGTCTGTAACTGTTGTGTGATAAGCGGACTTAGGTTTTGCCCAAACTGTAAATCCAGCAGTTCTTCTTTAGGAACAGTGATTCCTAATTTATCAGACTCTGTATCTACAATAGCCTGTTCTACAAAGTAGTTCCAAAGGTTTTCTTTGTTGGCAAAGGCGTTCCCTGAACCAGAAAAAAGCACTTGTTCTGCTCTACTAAATGCGTTGTAGTCAATATCTTGGCCAGCAACCGAACCCATATGTGTATCCATTGTACCTCCTGGGTTTCCTGCACTCGTCATATCCATGATAATAAATGCTGCTAGAGCAAATCCGAGTAGTAATAAAACAAACCAAAAGTTCTTCCTTATTTTACCAATTAATGCCATTTCGTAGTCTATTAATTTTTTATTTAAAAAGCCTCTTTTTTGAGAACTGCAAAGGTACTGTTTTACTTGATTTTTCCAAGATAGTTGCACCTCTCTTATTTTGGTATATAATTTGCATATGAATCATTGAGATTGAGTTATTTACCAAATTTCATTGGTACTTTTTTAAAAACTTAGTGGACCGTTCCTTCCGGGGGCGGTTTTTTTGTTTAAAACGGCCTTTCAGGCTAATAAATCGTAGTTTTTGTCTCAAAAAATGAATTAAAGCTTCAAATTATGCGTCAAAATCTTGCAAAAATTGCTCTTGTTGTAGCAGACTACGATGAGGCTATCCAGTATTATACAGAGATTTTACAATTTCAATTGCTCGAGGATACGCCTATAGATGGAAAAAGATGGGTAGTAGTAGCACCTCCAGGCTCAGATAATGGCTGTAATATTCTACTTGCTAAGGCAAAAAATGAGCATCAAAGGACATTTGTTGGTAATCAAACAGGGGGACGCGTCTTTTTATTCTTGTATACGGATGACTTTTGGCGGGATTATGATAGAATGAAAAAGCAAAATGTAGTCTTTGTAAGGCAGCCTGCGGAGGAATCATGGGGAATTGTAGCTGTATTTAAGGACCTGTATGGCAATTTGTGGGACTTTATAGAACCGATTAATGCATAAATATTGCTTGTTGTAGCAAAAATCTACCAATCTAAATATTAGTTAAAACTGATATATGTTATTATATTTTTATGTAGCTTAACAAAAAGATATAGCTAGGTATGTAGCTTGTGCCTCTGGATTCATACAAATGAAAGCTGGCATTTGCTACGAGTCTAGCTAATAATAGTTTAATATTCATTTAATTAATCAATCAAATATTCTAACTACTAAAAATGTTTACAATGAAAAAATTAACTATTCTATTACTATTTATTTTTAGCGTTGCTACTTCTTATGGACAATTAGGGGTACGTGCTGGGTTTAACCTTTCCAATATTTCTGGAGACACTGCTCTTTTTGGAAGTCCAGATGCTGGAAGTGGATTTCAGGTTGGTCTTACGTATTCCGCAGCATTAAGTGATAAGTTGGCTTTCAGACCAGGGCTATTGTATTCCGTCAAGGGATTTAAAATTAGTTTTGGAGGAGTAGAGGATGCTACAACTTTTAACTATTTAGAAATTCCATTAGACTTTGTGTTCAGTGCATATGATGCAGCATCCTTTGGGATTGATGTACATGCTGGGCCTTATATTGGCTATATGTTAAGTGGAGAGTCTGGAGGTGAATCTTTTGAATTTGATGAAGATGAGGGTCTTGCACGAACTGATTTCGGTTTAAATTTTGGCGGTACGGTTGACTTTAGTGGAATCTATGTGGGCTTAAATTACGGTTTGGGATTAAGTAATTTGAATACAGATGAAGAATTTGATTTTAATTTAAAAAATACAAATTTATCATTCATTGCTGGCTACATGTTCGGCGGTGGATCTATGGATAAGTAGTAAGATCAAATACAGTTATAAAGATACAAAGGAGGGCTTGCCCTCCTTTTTTTATATTTGAACCGTAATAAAACCACAGCATTGAAAAGACTAATATTATTATTTGTGATAGTTACTGGTACTAGCAATGTGCATGCACAACTAGCTTTCAGGCTGGGGGTGAACCAGGCGACTATTTCATCTGAACTGAATACAGAAAACATATCCTCAATTACTGGATTCCAGCTGGGCATTACATATACGGATGATGTTGTAGAAAAGGTTTCACTACGTCCTGGTCTCTTATATTCAAGAAAAGGATTTGGGAATGCGCCTTCAAAGCTTCTATTAAATTACTTGGAAGTTCCTTTAGATCTGGTGTATCATGTGTACGAGAATGATTTTTTTGGAATGCACTTGCATGGTGGCTTGTATTATGGACTTCTTTTAAATGCTGCACAAGAGGTAGCTGGTGTTAGTACTGCGCTTGATCTCAGTTCTGGATTTATCAAAAGAGGAGATCTGGGTGTCAATGTAGGATTCACTGTGGATATAGATTCGTTTTTTATAGGATTCAATGCTGCTTTTGCCTTGTCAAAACTAAATCCGGATGAGGAGGACAGTATTAAAAATAGGAACCTGTCGATACTTGTAGGTTATAGCTTTTCAAAATAAAAAGTCTAAGAATTAGCATTCAATTATTTTTTTACCTAAGATCTTAAAGACAAGCCACGCGATAAGGGTGGTAGGGACCCGCAGGGGTTGTGGCCTTGTGGACAACAAGGACAGAACGGAACTCCCGAACGGCCTGACCCATCATGAAGGCATAATGCAGTGCCTGTACTGCATTATTAGCGGAACGAAGTGCAGCTCCTGAATGATGAGGGATCGCCCTAATTCTAATTGTTTACATAAAATATACGCGTCGTTTTATAAGTCTACAGGCGGCTATACCTTTCTGGGTCTCTTAAATATGGGGACGGTGCTGCATGGTTCTCCATACATAATGCTTTGTGCAAAGGGTTGTAGGGCCTTTGTTAATGTGACATAGGCGGAGGCGGGGACATCTTTATCACTGCAGCCTTTAATGACGATGCGTTTTCCTTCATAGACTGACATGTCTTCTTGCGCAAGGGTCCTATTGTAATGTTCTTCGAGGAAGGCTTCTTTTTTGCCAAAATATACGGCTGCGGCATAGGGTGCGAGGTGGGCGGAAAATAACATGTAGGCCCATACAGGGATAATGGCATCTGTACTACAAAATAGGAGGACGCTCTTGTCTTGAAACTGAGTCCAATCCATTTCTTTGAGGGCGGCTCTAAATTCTTTTTCTTTTAAAATAAGTTCTTTAAACAGAAATTCTTTCATGTCTATCTCTAGGAAGGATAGTTCATCTGGATAATAGTTTTCTAGATTAATAGTGATTAGTGCACTATTAGCAACGCGATTTATTAATGGTTTGGAATTCATTCTTCCTCTGACATTGTTTCCTTACTAGAATCATATTCTATGGGTGCTTGTTCACCGATTAGCTCATTATTTTGCTCTAATTCTTTTAATTGTGGTAAATCTTTAACTGCTTTTATGCCAAAATGGTCGAGAAATTTGTCTGTGGTGCCATATTCCATAGGCCTTCCAGGGCCGCTGCTTCTTCCTACCATCTCGATAAGTTCTTTTTCCAATAGTTTTTGGACGGAATAATCACAGCCTACACCTCTTATGCTTTCTATCTCACTTTTTACGATGGGTTGTTTGTATGCAACAATTGCGAGTGTTTCTAGGGCTGCCTTTGATAGGTTTTTCTTGTTTAGGATGGTCAAGTGACTAGAAATAGTGTTGTGGTAGGCTGCTTTTGTCATAAAGCGATATCCTCCAGATATACCTACAATTTCTATTGCGAAGTCATCAGACTTATACTTGTTCTGAAGGGATTCCAGTGCTGTACTGATATCTTCTTTCTTGATATTCTGATCAAAGGTCTTATCTAAGGCTGCTTTGAGGTCCTTTTCTGAAAGGGCTTTCTCAGTCGTAAAAATAAGGCTTTCTATATGTTTAGATAAATTCTCCAAAGTCGGTAGTTTGGTACAAAGGTATACATAAAACATAATTGAAGAACTTATATATTAAAAATTATAATTCAATTTCTCCCAGCTGTGACTAGAGGGCCTTATTTAAGGGATTTCTGTTGAAAATGAATGAATAGGCTACAACTTAGGCTTGTCAGTATGTATATTACAAGCAGTTAAAAAGTATGGATAAGGTAGCACTCAAGCAAAAGATTCTGGATCTGATTAGTAAAACTGAGCGGGACTTAGTGGAGTTAGAGGATATGACGCAGCCGGTTGTGCCAGAAAATAGTTTGGGTAGGATTTCTAGAATGGATGCTATCAATAATAAGAGTGTCATGGAAGCCTCGCTTAGAAATAATAAGCGCAAACTGGGGAAGCTAAAGGCGGCTCTTCAAAACATTGATAAAGACGATTTTGGTCTGTGTTTTGATTGTAAGAATCCAATCCCGGAGGCACGTATATTGTTTATGCCTGAGAGTAATCAATGTGTGCGCTGTGCATCTAGAAGATAATCCTTGCCCATGATATAGAAATGTTATTATTATGAATAGTGAATTAGAATTGTTGCAAAATAAATTGGCTGCGGCGCTGCGTGCTCAGCGTGTTGCTGATCAAAATTTAGAGCAAAAATCTCTGGAGATATATAATTTAAAAAAGGATATAGTCTCTATGGAAGAGGCACTGCGTGCAGAAAAGGATAGTAAAATAGATCACAAGAGAGCGAGTGATGTATTTATGGCAAATATACATGAAGAGCTAAAGACACCTTTAAATGCAATCTTAGGTATGTCTCATATACTGCAGAGCTCCAATCTTTCCAAGGAGCAATTAAATCAATTAGACTTAATTAAAGATTCTGCCGAGATATTGAAAACAATGGTGACGGATGTTTTAGATTATTCGAATGATAAAAAGGAAAGTTTTGTAGTGAAGAATGAAAAGTTTGATGCGGTGCATTTTATGGAAAGTTTGCAGAAGGCATATGCATTGCAACTGGAAGGAGAGTCTATTACTGTGCAATTAGAAATGGATTCAGGTTTTGAAAAACTTTTGTTGGGCGACCCGGGGTTGATCCGGAAAATTTTATCTCGAATTGTTCAGCATGCGCGCAGCAATACGAGAGAAGGCTATATTTATTTGAGAACACGTATTATAGATAGAAACAGATCGCGGATATCGGTTCGTTTTGAAGTGGAGGATACGGGCGTTGGTATTTCTAAGGAAAATATCAAGGACATATATACTCCATTTCAATCTAATGATATACAAGAACAGGGATCGAATAGAGGGATAGGACTTGCCTATGTGAAGAAAGTTGTGGAGTTATTAGATGGAGATATGCATGTTAGTAGTAGGCTAGGAAGTGGCACAAAATATAGTGTTTTATTGAACTTTGAAGAGACGGAAGAATCTATGCTTCTTGCTTCGGAAGAATTTAAAAAGAGAATAGATAATATAATTTTACCTGCACCTATTTTATTAGTTGAAGATAATCCTTTACACCAAGCGTATATGGCAAATTTGTTTAGAGCTACAGGTAATTCTTTTATTCTAGCCGAGAATAGTCATCAGGCAATAGAACTTGCAAGGACAAAAACATTTTCTGTAGTTTTTTTAGATATGCATCTACCAAACATGCAGGGTATAGAATTGAGCAAAGAGATTCGAAAATTTGAAAACACAAATTCTAAAATTCCAATTGTTGGAATGTGTGCATCTTCTTGTAAGGGAGAATTAGAACAACTGGAAGATGCGGATTTGTTTTATATACTAAACAAACCTTTTCATCCAGTGCATGTGCAGGAAATATTTAGAGAGTTAGGAGCAAAGGATGAAGAAGAAGTAAATATTGAAGCTGTATATAGTAATGAAGTTTCAATAGAAGAGAACTTGGATGTGAATGTGGATAAGACATTCGTTCCAGAGAAGCAGATAGAAGACGAAATGCATGTAGAGGATATACATACGGATGTCGTTGTATCAAAGAATATAGTAATAGATAAAGATTATTTAAAAGAAAGCTATGCAGAAGATCCATCTGAAGCCTTGCAGGTATTTGAGACATATTTAGATCAAACACCGGCTCTATTAAATGATATGAAATATTGTGAGCGACTTTCTCAGGTTTCAAGTATAGCAAAGAAACTCATTCCAAGTTTTCAGAAAGTTGGACTTGCTAGTTTTACGAACGAATTGAATGAAATTGTTGAATTAGCTGAGAATAGTCAATATCAAGATTTAAATGAAAAAGTAGATGTATTTGTAATCCGTGGAAATGAAGCTGTGGATCAAGTACGTGCGCAGTATACCCAGATGCAAACGGAGATTTCTGCTTAAGTGCCGGTCTTTTTTTACTGGATTTTATTTTTTTAAGCTCGTTTTTTTGCTGAGATTATGCAGTATACATGCATATGAGCTATGGGTAAAGGTCAATACATTAAGCATAGTATCTAGTAAATCTGTAAAGAAATGGTTCTTACTTGTAGGGGGATTGTAAGGTATGAATTGTGTGGATGCATATCATAATTTCGTTTTATTAGTGTTGGAAAAGAACTAAGAATATTATGAAACTTTTTGATTTTCTGGTATTTATTGATGATGATGTTGCAACCAACTATTATCACGAGCATATATTAAATGAATATGATATATGTAATACATATAAATTCTTTTTATGTGCTGAAGAAGCCTTAGCTTATTTTAAAGAGCATAAAGATTGTCCAAAATTTAGAAAGCCTGATATTATATTTTCAGATGTCAATATGCCAAGGTTAGATGGATGGGATTTTGTAAGGAGTCTTTCTGAAATAGATACCTGTTGCGAAATCGATATCTATATGTTGACAACCTCCTCAAATCCGTATGAAATGCAAAAGGTCGACGGATTTCCTTGTGTAAAAGGATTTAGAGAAAAGCCACTTTCAAGAGAGATGTTAGAAAGTATAGTTTCGCTAAAGAAGGTTTAGAAGAGTTTCCTATCTTAAGTTTGTATTTAGTCATAAGCACAAACACTATTGTTTAAAGATATTTTTTCCAGCATTACTTCCAGCTATCAACAGGCAGTTGATGTAAGTTTAGCAGCTCTTAAGGCTCCAAAGTTTATAAATGACCACAGACTCTGGAAAGGGTTTTTTGATCATAAATGGGTGAGCCTATTTTCAATAGCTATCGCGTTTTTGTTTTCCTACTTAATGATAACGAATGTAATGAGAAGTTCGGAAGAACTATCATCCGAAGATCTTGTATTGGAGGAGAGTGATGTGGTAGAGGAGGAATTATATGATTTAGAGAAGGAAGACGAAGAAGAAAATGAAGAAGAAGAGGAAGAGGATGATGAAGCAGCGGAAGGAGATGAGCAAAAAGTGAAAGAGCAGGTTAAAAAAGCTGGTCGTAGTTTTTTCTTTTCGGGCGGTATGAAATATTTGTTGCTGATTTTTTTAGAAGTTTTGATTTTCCATTTTTCGGTGAAGACATATTCTATTTTAAAAGGCAAAGAAATAAAACTGCATGTCAACGATTTCTATAAAGCCGAGATTCGTATGTTACAGGTCATGTTCCAATCCTTAATTAAAACATGGCTAATAAAATTATTAATCACAATTTTTGTAGGAATTGTTGGGTTTAAATTTTTAAAAGCTCCTGCCTTGTTTTTTGTCTATTCGTATTTTATTGGACACGCTTTTTTAGATAATTATAATGAGCAACATGCCTTGTCTATTAAAGATAGTAGCAATATCATTAAAAAGAGATTGGGTGCTAGTACGGCCCTGGGTGTTATTGCCAGTGTTATTATGCTCGTTCCGCTTATAGGTCCTCTTACGGCACCTTTGTTTTGTGCTGTTATTGCGACCTTGTATGGTTACAGGCATAAGTTGGAAGCAGTAAGTCCTGACTAGGCTAATACTTAGTTCTTATAAGGCAAAA
Organism: uncultured Saprospiraceae bacterium; assembly: GCA_938045585.1. GTDB lineage: Bacteria > Bacteroidota > Bacteroidia > Chitinophagales > Saprospiraceae > CALCMJ01. The sequence goes on along the minus strand of CALIAU010000035.1, from coordinate 45,027 downwards.
AAAGTGATGGCCAAGAACAAGCTCAGCCATCAACGTTAACACCCTTAAGTCTTTTGGATCTTGGGGTTATCGAATAGACGTTATCAGTTTAGCATTGTTTGCAGAGAGACTAATGCAGGTGATAAGAGGAAGTATATAGTTGACAAAAATGGCCGAAATGGATTACACCCCGGCCAAAGACACATAAACACCCTTAATTTTTATATAGGGTTTTTCAGCCCATGTATTAATTTTTTTCTTACATCATTTAGACGTCAATGGTATAATACTGTCACAATTTTAACAAACTAGATTTGTTAAAATTAAGGATAGACGCATGCTGTTGCCGATATTGTCAACATTCCATTGTATATATTATCGACATTTCTTATATTTAGGAATGTTATCATCAAACCTGAAATATTTACGCCAAGAGAAAAACATTTCTCAACAAGAATTGGCTGAGACACTGAAGATTCCTCGTACAACTCTAGGAGATTATGAACGCGCTAAGACGGAGCCAAATATTGTGACTATAATTAAGCTCTCTCAATTTTTCAAAGTTGATTTGGATAATTTCCTAAAGCAGGATCTCACGAAAAACAAATTGCGTATAGAAAATACGAAAGCATTTAAAGTTTTAGCGATAAGTGTAGACGGGAATAACCGGGAAAACATAGAGTTAGTTAAAACCAAGGCGACCGCTGGGTATTTGAATAGCTTCTCTGATCCTGAATACATTGGCGGATTGCCCAAGTTGTACATTCCTGGCTTAGAACATGGAACGTTTAGAGCATTTCAGATTAACGGGAATTCCATGTTGCCACTCGAATCTGATAGCATAGTTATTTGTTCTTATGTAGAAGAATTGAAGCATGTGAAAGATGATGCTACCTATGTGGTTGTGAGTCAAAATGAGGGTGTGGTATATAAACGGCTTAAGAATAATAAGAAGGAGAAAGAACTACAGCTCATCTCAGATAATGCTGCGTTCTTACCGTATACAATATCGTATAGTGAAGTGCAAGAGCTTTGGAAATTTCATGCCTATATTTCCTTTTCAGATAAAAAGCATCTGGAACAGAATAACTTACAATTTAAGGTGGATGATATGCAAGGAAAGATTAATCAGATCTACCAAAGACTCCAGTAATTGCAAGTCAGTTTTTAATTTTTAAACAAGAGGGATGAAAGCAATTGTTTGTGATATATATGGTGGACCAAGTGACTTAAAGTACAAAGAGATAGAAGAACTGCTTCCAGGAGACAAGGACTTAGTTATTGCTGTAAGAGCCTGTGCTGTTAATTTTCCAGATACTCTAATTATTCAAGGGAAGTACCAACTTAAACCAGAGTTGCCTTTTACACCAGGTAGTGATTTTTCGGGTGTTGTGAAAGCACGTGGTAAAGAAGTTACAACGTTTGATATAGGAGATGAGGTGTTTGGCGTAATTCCCTACGGTGGATTTGCTGAGGAATTAGTAGTAATTGAAAGTAAGGTGTTTCCTAAGCCTAAGAATATGGATTTTAATATTGCTGCGTCCTTTATGTACGCATATGGTACTTCCTATCATGCGCTTAAGGATAGGGGAGAATTAAAGGAAGGAGAAACACTGGTGGTTTTAGGTGCTGCTGGGGGAGTGGGTTTAGCAGCAGTTGAACTCGGTAAATCCTTAGGAGCCCGTGTCATTGCCTGTGCTTCTACAGATGAGAAGTTGGCCTTATGTAAGCAGTATGGTGCGGATGATGTAATTAACTACTCAAAAGAAGATCTCAAATTTAAGATTAAGGAGCTAACAAATGGCAAAGGGGCTGATGTGGTTATGGATCCTGTAGGAGGGGATTATACTGAGCTTGCAATACGGGCTACTGCTTGGCAAGGAAGATATTTGGTAGTTGGTTTTGCTGCGGGTGCAATTCCTAAAATTCCTCTTAATCTTGCTCTTTTAAAAGGCTGTAGTATTGTAGGTGTATTTTGGGGACGTTTTATGAAAGAGGATCCTGCCATGCATGAACAAAATGGACAGAAGATATATGCTTGGATGCAGGAGGGAAAAATTAGACCGCATATTCATAAGGTCTTTTCCCTGGAAGATACCCCGTCTGCTATCCAAGAAATGCAAGATAGAAAGGTGATGGGTAAGCTTGTTGTCCGCATCGGAGAATAATATTGTTCTATAGTTCCTTAGTTATTATAACTTAGCCATGAGGTAGGCAGCTTCTTTGATCGCTCGTTTTGCATCCAGGCCAGCTGCATTTTTTGCACCACCAATAACGTGGATTTGTTCTTTAGGGAGATTAAGTTTTTCAGAGATAGTTTCTTTGGATTCTTGGCCTGCACAAATGATGACATTATCTACATCAAGTATTTTTGACTCTCCGTTTACTGTGATTGTAAAGCCATTTTCATCCATTTTTTCATAGGTGCAATTTGCATACATGACAACCTCTTTTTTCTTCAAACTTGCTCTATGGATCCATCCTGTTGTTTTTCCTAATCCCTTTCCGTGTTTACCTCCTGAACGTTTTAGTAGATAGATAGTCCTAGGGGAGGGACTGTTCACAGGCACAGCAAAAGCACCTCTGTTATCGTAAGGCATATCCACACCCCATTCTTTCATATAAGCAGCAGTATCTAGTGTGAGCGAATGATCATGGGCAAGAAATTCTGCTACATCAAAACCAATTCCTCCCGCACCAACTATCGCGACTTTTTTGCCAACTGTTTTCTTATTCCAAAGGACGTCGCGATAATTTAGAACAGAAGAACTATTTACACCTTCGAAATCTAACTTACGTGGAGTGACACCAGTTGCAATTATTATTTCATCATAATTTCCATTATTTAAGGAATCTACATTTGCAGCAGTATTCAGATGGATAGTGGCATTATGTTTATTTAGCATCTTCGTATAATAACGAATGGTTTCTGCATAATCTTCTTTACCTGGAATTTCCTTGGCCATGTTAAATTGTCCACCTAGTCTGTCTGAGGCTTCAAAGAGCTCTATGGAGTGACCACGTTCAGCTCCAATAGCTGCTGCTGCAAGACCTGCAGGTCCAGCTCCAATAACTGCTATTTTTTTCTGAGTTTTGACAGGGGGATAATTTAATTCAGATTCGTAACAAGCACGAGGATTTACAATGCATGAGCAGCGTTGCATAGTAAAGGTGTGGTCTAGGCAGGCTTGATTACAGGCGATGCAGGTATTTATTTCATCGCTTCTGTTTTCCATTGTTTTTAGGACAAACTCAGGATCTGCGAGGAAGGGTCTTGCCATGGAAACCATATCTGAACATTCATTTTGTAATATTTCTTCTGCTATTTCTGGTGTATTGATTCTATTGGTAGCTATCAGTGGAATTGTGACCTCACCCATAAGTTTTTTAGTAATCCATGCGAATCCACCTCTAGGTACAATAGATCCAATTGTGGGCACGCGCGCTTCATGCCATCCGATACCAGAGTTTATAATGCTGGCGCCCGCCTTTTCGATTTCTTTTGCCAAGTGTACAACCTCTTCCCAACTACTCCCTTCTTCTACTAAGTCAAGTAGAGAGAGACGGTATATAATTATAAAATCTTCTCCTATGGCTTCTCGTATTCCTTTTACTATTTGTATTGGAAACTGAATGCGGTTTTCATAAGGGCCTCCCCATTCATCAGTGCGTTTATTAGTACGTGTAACAATGAATTGATTTATAAGGTAGCCTTCTGAGCCCATGACCTCTACACCGTCGTAACCCGCAAGTTTTGCCATTTTTGCACATTGTATAAAGTCATCAATTGTGTGTTGCACCTCTTCTGAACTAAGTTCTTTTGGTGTAAACATGTTTATAGGTGCTTGGATAGGAGAGGGAGCAACGAGTTTATTGCTGTAGGCATATCTACCCGTATGTAAAATTTGTAAACATATTTTGCCTCCTTCTTCATGTACAGCATCTGTAATAACCTTATGATGTTTGGCTTCTGTTTCATTGGATAATACGGCACCTCCATCTGCCACTGCACCTGCTTCATTAGGCGCAATTCCTCCAGTGACAATTAGTGCCACCTGCGCTTTTGCTCTTTCTCTATAAAATGCTGCTGCTTTGATATTACCTCCAGGAATTTCTTCTAGCATCGTATGCATAGAGCCCATGAGTACACGATTTTTCAGCGTTGTAAATCCTAGATCTAGTGGTTCTAATAATTTAGTGTACATAGTTTACTTTTATGAGATCATATATCCACCATCACATGTAAAACTTGCACCTGTGGTGTAACTAGCGCTCTCAGAAGCCAGATAGCTTGCCAAGCCAGATATTTCATCCGCTTGTCCAATTCTTTTGAGAGGTATGTGTTTTGTGAATTTGCCTAACATCTCCTCATTCATCCAAAGTGCTTGGCTAAATTTCGTTTTTATAAGCCCAGGACAAATAGCATTTGACCGAATATTATCTGTACCCCATTCTATAGCTTGGCTTTTTGTTAGCATAATGAGTGCTGCTTTAGAGACACTGTATATTCCTAAGCCAGCAGAGGGTTTCAATCCTTCCACTGAGGCAATATTTATTATTGATCCTCCTCCTCTTTTTTTCATTATAGGATAGCATAAATTACTTAGGGTCATACAGGCTCTCAGATTGACATTTATAATTTTATCGAAGAGGTCTTCGGTCATATCAATCAGGCTTCCAAAGCTGGGATTGGTAGCTGCATTATTGACAAGAATATCTACACCTCCAAGTCTTTCTATAGTGTGTTGCACTAAGTGTTCTAACTGATCTTTTTTTCCTACATGGCATGCAATGGCAATCGCTGAACCTCCTGCGGAGTTAATCTTATCGGCAACAGCTTGTATACTTTCTTGATTGCGACTGGACACAACGATCTGTGCTCCTTTTTCCGCAAAACTATAGGCTATAAGTTCACCAATTCCCTTAGAAGATCCAGTAATTATTGCGACTTTTCCTTCAAGATTTTGCTTCGCCATGATTAGCGTTTTAGTTTGTAATTATACTCAAAGTAAAGAAATACTCTTACAAGGTAGTTTTATTTCCTTTAAAAGTGCATGGAAGCTTGCTGTAGTAAAAACGAATTAGTTTTGATTAAAATAAATTTGTTCTGCGAATACATTCCCATTCTGGGCAATAGAAAGTATAAGCAGCCCATTTGAATTGTGAGAAAGATCTATCAGTTTATCGTAGCTGCCATTAAATTCTGGAATTTTCTCATGAAAGATGAGTTTGCCCACAGTGTTATTTATAAAAATATCCAGTTCACCAGGTTCTGTTTTGAAACGCAAACTTATGGAGTGGCTAGTGGGGTTAGGAAAGAGAGCAAAGTCTTTCAGTCCTAAAGATTGTACTTTGAATTCAGTGTTATTGCTTTCTTTTTCTTTTCCCTCTGTTTTTCTACAGGTGGATTGGGAGCCTAAGATGTCAAATAGATAGTTATATTTATCAAGTGGGTTACCTATTGTTTCCCCGCTTGTTTCCATTTGAATTTTTTTTTTGAAACTCCTGTTCTTGGAGTGAGTGTAATTTCTTTTTCCATATTTACTCCTCCTCGTTTGAATTGAACCCTTACTTTGTCCCCTGCTTTATAGGATCCAATCGTAGATACTAGTTCCTCTAGGGTACGTACATCCGTACCATTGAAATTTGTGATAATATCATCTACCTGGAGTCCTCCCGCTTCTGCATTGCTCTCAGGTGCAAATCCTTGAATTGCAACACCACCATCAGCTGCTGCTATCATGACTCCTAGTTGTGCTTTGTTATTATTTTCTTCAATCACTTCTACAATCACTTCTTCCTGTTCTTTTCCTGTGTGATCTACTCTGACTTCAATTGATTTTTCTATGCCTTCCTTTATTTGTTCCGCATTGACTTCTACTTTGACGGTTTTACTTCCATCCTTATTAATGATTTCAGTCCGTTTCATGTTTAGGTCTTCAGATTCGATGTTACCCGGCTCTAATTCTTCTTCTATATTTATTTCGATATCGTGTTGCTCCACCATTGATTGCATTTCTTGCGGCATGTCTCCCTTACCATCCCATTCAAGAATTTTTTCTTTACCATCTTCATCAAGAACAATCATTTTAATTTTTTTCTGAGACATACCATTTTCAGCAGATTCTACATTTATGTCAATATCGATATGATCTCCAACACCTTCCATAGATTCTACCTCTTTAAGATATTTGTCAGCCTCATCACCGCTTGCTTCTATCCGTTCAATTGTTTCATTCCCGTCCTTGTCGACCATTTTTTTAATGATGGTAACTTTTTTTTCAGCCTTAGATTGTGCTTCAAGTGTATTGATACCTATTGCAGAAATTAATGCGAGTAAAAAAACAAAGCTTAGATTCTTTGACATAGTTCTGTATTTTATATAAAAATACTTACAAATTTATGAAAAGCGGCATTTGATATCCTTAAAAAAGAGTTAATAGGATTATGAGCTAAAATAGATTAAAAATACTTTTCGCAAAAAAAATAGCAGTATGCCTAGGCATACCACTATTATAGGATTCAATTGGTAATTATTCTTATCTCTTGATTATTTTCTTAGTGAACTGTTCGTGTTCAGACTTGAGATTGATAAGGTATATACCTTCTCTAAGATCTGATAAGTCGATCTGAGTTCCAGTTAAAGTTCCTTCTTTTACTATTTTTCCTACAGAATCGTAGATAGTATAATTATCAAGGTTTGATTCTATTTGTAAAACAGTATTAAATGGATTTGGAAATACTCGAGTTTCAGTAGTAAGGTCAATTTGAATTGTTCTTATTTCGGAGTAGCTAGTTCTACCATTAAAGTCTACTTGCTTTAATCTGTAGAAATTTTGTCCAGAAACTGCTTTTGAATCAGTGAAACTGTAGTCTCTCTCTGTATATGCATTACCAGCGCCTTCAACTTTTCCTATGCTTGTAAATTGCGCACCATTTTTTGAATGTTCAATGTTGAAGTAGTCGTTATTTATTTCTGTTGAAGTAGTCCATGTTAGCAATACATCAGTATTTGATTTTGCTAGTTTAAAGTTTACCAGTTCTACCGGTAGGGCAGGAGGTGAATATCCGAAATCGGCTGTAATATGATCTTCGCCTGCTGATAAAGCTACATCTGTTGTAGAATCAAAGCCTCCATCCTCGTCATATGTTTCTGAGTATCCAGCAAGAGGACAGGTGGGACAGAAGTTCGAACTTGGAATTTCAACTGTATAATCACCAGGTGGTAAATCAGGGAATATATATTCTCCATCAACATCTGTAGTTGCAGTTGCAATTATGTTACCCATGTCATCTAATAAATTTACTACTACACCAGGTATAGGTAGCTCACCAGGTCCCATTACACCGTCTCCATCTACGTCTTCCCAAACTTGGTTGCTAATACTTCCATTTCCTTGGTACCCAAAATCTTCTACATCAATATCTTCTCCTGGTCCAAGAGTTACATCTGTTGTGTTATCAAAGGTTCCATCTGGATCGCCAGTATTGTCATAGCCAGCTGGAGGCGTTACTGTTACAGTATAGTCTCCAGGAGGTAGATTCATAAAGTCATAATTTCCATTTGCATCAGTTACAGCAGTAGCAACTACCATACCCATGTCGTCATATAGCGTCACTGTTACACCAGCAATACCTGCTTCACCTGGATCTTGTACTCCGTCACCATTTGTATCTTCCCAGATAGTATCACCGATACTTGCTGTTCCTTGGAATCCAAAGTCAGCAGTTATATGATCTTCATTTGAATCTAATGTGACGTCTATCGTTCCATCATTCCCACCATCTTCATCAAATGTTTGTGCATATCCTTCTAAGGCTCCACCAGCTGTAAAGTTGGATGGATCTATTTCTACCGTATAATCACCTGCTGGCAAATTATCAAACAGGTACTCACCATTTGCATCTGTTGTTGCAGTAATAGGATTACCTGCAGGATCAAGAACAGGATTACCCATGTCGTCCAGTAGGTTTACGATTACTCCAGCAATTGGATCTTCACCTGCATCTTGTATACCATCACCATTTGTGTCTTCCCAAATATAATTACTGATACTAGCTCCAAAAGGAGTAGACGTTTCACAAGACATTCCTTCTACGTCATTTCCACTTACATCAATGAGTGGATCGCCTACCACTTCACCAGTCATTTGATCTACAAGGTATAATTCTCCTGAACCTGTGTTTGCATAAAGATTACAGTTCGCATCGAATGTTATACTTTCAACATCGGGAATACCGAAAGGGCCTATCTCTGAAGCAACTCCAGAGGTAGGGTCTATGGTTGCCAATTGGAATCCTGTACTAGTTGACATAGTAGCATACAAGACTCCTGCATTTGAACAAGAGTTTGGAGGCACTGTCAGTTCGTCTACATCGGGACCTGAGCCAGTTACTTCAACTTCAGTTCCTGCTACAGGAAGACCCGCGTTTGGACCTGTTGTTTCAATACATACCAGTTCATCGTTCCCACCAGATCTTACGGAAGCGTATAATTTATTTGTACTGGGATCCCAAGCGAGTCCATCTAAGTCAGCGTAACCAGAAGGATTAGCAAATGGAGTAAATGTTCCTGTTGCAGGATCAAGAATTCCTACCTGTCCACCATCTGATGCATATACTGGAGCTCCTGAAGGATCTATAGATAATGCCTCAATAAATTGTGCAGGCGTTCCGTCTGGATATAATATGGGAACACAATCATCATCTGGATCCGTTTGACAGATGGAATCTGTGGCATCATCCACATACCAGCATTGTGCGTTTGTGTTAATACTAGTAAGTAGTACTACAAAAAAAGTAAAGACTACTTGTAAAAGTCTAAGTTGTTTCATTTCTCATTTTTTAAATTATCAAATTAAATCCCAGTTTTCAATGTTTCTTTTGGCTTTACTCAAATGTTAGCTAGAGCACATGAGCAGTGCCATAACAATCCAATGTGTATTGTATTATATCCATAGCGGTGAAAGCATATAACATAAGTAGTATGCTAAATGAATAATGTATAGTAAGCTTTAATTGGGGTTGTAAGCTTTTATAAGAGGGGGTGAATTTCAGTGTTCATATCTAAGACTCAATAATTGCTTCTTACCCTCATGTTTTGTAAAAAAATATCAATATTATTTCGGAGAAATGTAAAGTAATTGTCATTCGGATTTTAATGAAGTCAATAACTATAGGGTTTTTTACTTCATAGCTTTGGTTGGAATGTAGTTTGGAAAACGTATAAAAAATAAAAAGGGGATAGAAACGTATTGAATCTAACCCCTTTGACATTTCTTTAAGGTATATCTAGCTTATGCGATCAAATAAGTCGCATTTTACTTTTCTGCTTACCGTCATAGTCAATTTCAAACACAATCTTGCTGTCTTTGTTTAGGTCTGATCCAACATACTGTTCATAGACTTTTTTGTATTTGTTCCAGATGTTGCTTGGTTGCTTTTCGCCATTAATTTTCATATGTTTTCCGGAGAGTTCGATTTTGTTCTTTCCTATTTTCAGAAAATCATCCTCTGCAAGGGTACGTGACATTTTAGATTTTAGATTGTTGTCTGTTCTAGCATAGGGACGCTTATTCTCTAGCCATTGGGGATACCCGTTTGAAGAGTCAAATCTAAATGAATGCATATTTCCAGACATGAGTGAGTCTATTCGAGGACTATCGAATTCAAATTTTTGTCCGAGTTTTTCCATCATTTCAGAAATTCCTTTAGGAAAGGCATAGATAGTATCATTATAGATAGTATCATTATCGTAATTGAAATTTTCTAAATAAGAATCACCATCATATGAAAACGTTTGTGGAAAGTTAAAGTTGCCCATATGTTTCATAGCCTCTTCTATTGTTTTGCTGCTCTCTTTTAGAATGGAATCTAAATTTACAGTTTCTCCATTTGAAATAATTACAGTGTTATCGTGTAAGAAGTCTTCTGGATTAAAGTTAAAATTGGGACTAGTAAAACCTTTTCCGTTACGTCTATCAATTGTGATTTTATCTTCATATTCATCATATCTATCCTCTGGTATCAATTCACCATCAATGCGTAATTCAATGATCTGACCATCTTCCATTTTTACATCTAGGCTCTCTGACTTATTTTTCTTTTTGATTATGAGTGCATTTTTTTCTGGAATGGTATCGTCTTCTAAAACAAGAGAGTAACTGTAGTTTGAAAATTCTTCGTTGGATAATACATCTTCTAGTTCACAATCCGCTTCGTCTAGTGGAATTGGATCAGAATTCGTATTGTTTGCAAATGCAAGAACAAAAGTAAATAAGAGTGCAATTGCTACGAGTTTTTCACGTAGAAAGTTGGATGGATTTGATTGGTTAAGTATGCGCATAATTCTATTTTTTAATTGATGTTTAGAGCCCGAAAAAGCAAGGGCAAATCGAGGTATAGTTTGTAGTTGTAATTCTTGAAGTTTAACGAGTGATTTTGCGTAAGAAAGATTGTCTTCTACAAAATGCAGTGCAATATCATCACAGCAATTTTCTCTTTCTTCTCGTACTATGGAACTCAGCCACCAGATACATGGGTGGAAGTAAAGCAGTACCTCTGTTATTGATTGAAGTAGATTCACTAGAAAATCATTCCGCATAATATGTGCAAGTTCGTGCGCAAGAATAGATTCTATTTCATTCATGCTGAGTTGTGTGCTGACAGCTGCAGGAAAAAGAATGACAGGCTTTAAATGTCCAAGTACCATAGGGGTCGTAATCAGAGCTGATTCTTTTATTTCAACTAGTTTTTGAATATTAAGTTTGGCTGAAATTGTATTCGCTAAATAACTCAATCTTTTATCAGTAGTTTCAAAGGCGGAATACTTTAGGCTTGCTACATTTAATATACCACTCACAAACTTGATAAGCAATAACAAGGTTCCACACAACCAAAGGGCAGCTATACTCGCTTGGTTTTGTATGAGAAAGTTTTCTAAAGAAAATGTTCCACTTTCATATAATTGCGCACTGAAATTTACTGTTTGGATTGTACCAATGTCGCTAGAGGCGAATTGCACTGCTGAAGAAAAATAGAAATACATAAAACAAACAATGCTTGCACCTAGAGAAAGGAATAAGGCGATCAAAGCACTGTTGTATTTAAAGCGTGCACCTGGATTCTTTCTTAGTTTTATCAGGGTAAAATAAGCTAATGCGATGATCGTAATTTGCCATAGTGAATGCAACACAGTATTGCTGATTGCATAGGCTATGCGTTCTGGAAATAAAGTTATAATCTGTTCCATGACTTACTTTTTTTCGATTTTTTCAATCAATGATTTTATTTCATCCAATTCTTCTTGGCTCGCTTCTGAGTTACCTAAGGCTTGTAAAACAAGCTTGGTAGTAGATCCTTTAAAGATGTTATTGACAAACGAGTTTATTAGACTAGTTTTTGTTTCGTCTTCTTGAACGAGAGGGAAGTAGATATGTGTTCTACTCTCTGTATTCCGTTTACACAGTCCCTTCTCTGTCATTATCTGCATTATCTTGAGGGTGGTAGTATAACCAACTTCACGTTTGGTATTCAGAGAATCATTCACAGTACGTACGGATGATGGGCCCTTATCCCATAATATCTGGAGTACTTCCAACTCAGATTCTGTAGGCTTATTTTTCTTTATCATAGTAATACGAAGATTTTCGTAGTGCAATATATACGAAAGATATCGTAATTACCATTTTTTCATACGATTTTCTTCGTAGTTTAAAATTTCATTAACAAATGGATTGAGCTAATTGCTTTTAAATACGCTATTAATACTGAGATTTAATCGCTTATAGAATCTATTCTAAGAATGATTTGCTTAAAAAGTATCATAGAGTTAAACAGACTCACATGGGAGTATTTATCTAAGTCAGTCAAAGCAATATCTTGTCTTAGAATTCTTTTTTTGTCTAAGAGTTTTTGCCGCTGGGTACCTGCCAGCAGGCTATGTGAGGGGGTATACCATTTCTCATTTTTCTTGAAGGCTAGGTTTGCGTAATAAGAATCCGTGAGCCACCCGTCTTTAACAAGTATGACATCACTACAATCTTCTTTGTTTTGGAAGGCAGCATGTAAGTCGGTTCTATCTTCATATTTGTATGCATAGCTTGCGTGGAAGGGAACGAGTTTGAGTGAATGTATTTTTCTTGGTTTGTATGATTCGAATGTTATGCTCTCGATGTCTTGTGCATAGCGCACTCTACATTTCACCAAGCCTCTTTGCCGCGTTTTGGGTATTTGTATGCTCTTTCGTAAACTTTGGTGTGTACTAAGGCCGAATAATTCTTTTTGTGTTTTGTTAAACCTGGCTTGATGGTAGGCAAGATTGTAAATCCGCCCGTTGTATATCCGAATGCTTTCTAAGAGGTACATATATTTTATCTATAAGTTCGGCGTATTCTGCGTCTAAATCACTGTAGGCAGTTATCCCACCTCCACTTCTGAAATACAAATCTCCATCTTTTTCTTCGATGAAACGAATCATGACAGCTGAATCTAAGTTGGCACCATCAAAATATCCAAATACTCCTGTATAATAACCTCTTGGGCCATCTTCTGCATTTGCAATTATTTCTACAGTCTTCTTTTTTGGAGCGCCACAAATACTGCCTGCGGGTAATAGTGAGAAAAACAAGCTGCCCAATTGTTCTTGATAGTTAGCTGGTAATTTGCCACTAATTTTTGAACTGACTTGTAGCAGTGGATTTTTATTATTCTCTATGCGTTCAATGTATCTAAATTTATCTACGTTGACCTCCGATGCAATGATGCTCAAATCATTTCTTATGAGATCCACTATGGTACTGTGTTCGGCCTTTTCCTTTAGATCAGCTAATATTTTTGCTTCTGCTTCTGGCAGATTTGCTTGGATAGTTCCTTTCATTGGAAAAGAAGAAATCACTCCGTCTTTAATTTGAACAAAGGATTCTGGAGAGAAGACAACACAGTGATTTGGGATATGGAGTCTGTACTTGGCCGCAGAATATTGATACAATTCTTTGAGCTCAAAGTCAGTATCTATTTTTGTAGAGAAGGTGAGATTTGCCAAGAAGCTATTCCCGTATTGTAATTCTTTTTGCAGAGAAAGAAACGCATCCGAATAGATCGACTTGTTTATAGGCTGTGGATTAAAATATAAAGGTGTCCTAGAATACGATATTTCCTCAGAGTTTGAGAAGCCATCTATATTGAATTCATAGGGTAGCCCTTCAGAAAGTGGAGAAATTAAGATTTTTTGCATCTCATAATCAATTACGAATACAAATGGAATCTTTTCCTTTCCTAATCGATCCATTTCAATGATCGCTTCGTTCTTCTTATAGATCTTGACTAAACTATTCATTCCCTATGATTAGAATGGTCTAAGTTCACAAAAAGTTCGATAATAACTGGTTTCGTTGCTTATATTTATGCCAAACAAAATAAATATTTAGATAAATCTAAATAAATTCTAAATTCTCTTTTACATTCTTTCAAGAAGCCAAATACTGCTATATATTTATAATAAAATTAAAAGGCATGAGCATAATCGAAATGAAGGTTCCTACAATTGGAGAATCTATAACAGAGGTAACATTGTCCCAATGGTTAAAGGAAGAGGGAGAATTTGTGAATATAGACGAACCCATTTGTGAATTTGAATCGGATAAGGCCACACTAGAATTTCCGGCGGAGGCTTCCGGAAAGCTCATTTATGTGGCCGCAGAAGGGGATGATTTAGAAATAGGAGCTCTCGTTGCGCGTATTGATACCAGCGTTAAGGGAGAAGCAAAAGCAGCTGCACCTGCTCCTGCCGCAGTTCCTGCAGCGCCAAAAGAAGAGGCGAAGCCAGCCACAGCAAATTATGCGACAGGTCATCCTTCTCCATCCGCAGCGAAGATTATGCGTGAAAAAGGAGTAGATCCTGCAACTGTCTCTGGCAGCGGTAAGGATGGAAGAATTACTAAGGCCGATGCAGAAAAGGCAAGACCTGCAGCAAAACCTGCAGCTGCAACAGCGCCAGAAATGCCTAGTATTGCACATGCCGCCTTTTCTCGAAATACACGCAGAGAAAAGATGAGTAGAATGCGTAGAACAATCGCTGCGCGATTAGTATCTGCAAAAAATGGAACGGCCATGCTTACTACCTTCAACGAGGTGGACCTTTCTGCTATCATGGCTCTTAGAAAAAAATATCAAGAACGGTTTGTTGAAAAGCATGGTATCAAACTAGGCTTTATGTCCTTGTTCTCTAAGGCCTGTGCAACAGTACTTATGGAAATGCCAAATGTGAATGCAAGCTTAGATGGGAACCAAGTAATCTATCATGACTTTGTAGATATATCCATTGCCATTTCAACACCTACAGGTCTGGTAGTGCCTCCAATCAAAAACGTAGAGTCACTCCAATTTCATGAAATCGAACAATCTATTGCTGCACTTGCTGCAAAAGCACGTGGTGGTAGCTTAACCCTAGATGAGATGAAGGGTGGAACCTTTACCATTACGAATGGTGGAATTTTTGGTTCCATGCTCAGTACTCCTATCTTAAATGAACCTCAGTCAGCAATCTTGGGTATGCATAATATTATTCAACGACCTGTTGCCATTGATGGAGAAGTAGTTATAAGACCTATGATGTATCTGGCTCTTTCTTATGACCATAGAGTAATAGACGGAAGTACCTCAGTGACCTTCTTAGTAAAGGTCAAAAAATTATTAGAAGATCCCGTGACTTTACTTATGGATCTGTAAGAGAACATAAAAGAGGAAGTTTCTATTTTTAAATCTTAAAATATACAAGCATGACGCTAGCTGAGTGTTTTGAATTGTTGGCACAAAGTCCTTCGCTTATTCTATTCTATTTTCTAGCTATTCCTCTTACAGCATTACTCGCCTTGGTATTTGGAAAAGGAGAGGGGCATCTATCTCCTTGGAAATATCTCTATGCGACGCTGGTGTATCTTATTTGTATCCCCGGAATTTTTGCGGTTACGCTGAATATCTATCTGTTCTTGTTTGAACGTATTAAAATTATGGATGCAGATATCTACACACAAATTCTGCCTATCTTTTCCATGATTCTAACTTTAATACTGATAAGAAAAAATACCGCCTTTGAAAACATTCCTGGCTTCGGTAAACTCGCTGGCCTCATTATGGTTATATCCTCCATATTAGCAATAATGTGGTTCTTGGATAGAACGCACATTATTGCTATTACAGTTATTCCATTTTATTATGTCTTAATAATTATTTTAGTCGCTTTATTCGCTATTCGATTTGGGGCTAAAAAATTTATGACTTAGATATAATTTTAATCCAACTTAGACTTACAGTATCTAGGGCTTGTTATTGTCTAAGTATCCAACCCTGAATAGAAGTCGGAAATGGTTCGCTCCATCCATCAATATGGATTACATGACTTGCAATCAATCTATTATCATCATACATAAGATAGCCTTCTACTTCAAGAATAGGTTCACAGGAAACAAGCGTTAAGTCTTCTTCCTCAATGTCGCCAATTTTGAAATTATCCAGCACACCGATGTCATTGCCTTCAAAGACCTTGTCTGAATGAAAAATCTGACATCCGTTTTGTTCTAGGCCAATCCTAGACTCAGGTTCCATGTCAATACGGTCGTTATCATAAAAATTAAAAAGTGAAGAATTCCAGCGCTCTGGAATAACAACAAACTTTCCCTCATTATATACTTCATAAGTAGTGATGTAGCTAGTATCAACCCCTTTATAGTAATAGTCTTCTTGCGCATATAATTTTCCGTCCTCTTCTAGGATAGTCAAAGTAATTGTGTTTCCTGTGTAACTAAAATTGCCATTGAAATTTTCGCAACTACTGTGGTAGTGCAAATAGACTGAACTTTGCCCTGCTTTCAGTTCAGACAGTTTTACGTCATTGTTTACAGGGGGTAGAGGAGTTACAGGAGTTACAGGTTCTTCTTTAGAACAGGCTACAAAAAAAAGAATTGTAATTAAGCCGATGAGTTGTTTCATGTACATTTATTTTATTAGTGAGTAGTTTATCTTCTTTGATATGCATTATTGTTCCCAAATAACATCATCCAGTGTAGCATTATCTACAAAGTGTAATCCTTCGCAATATCCATCTCCGGATATCCCATATAGAAAACAAATTGTCACACAATTTTCATTTAGAATGGCTATACCCGCATCAAAAACACAGTTCCCTTCTTGGAGTGCATAGACAGTTTGCTCTTTGAAGATGTACTTCTCCACCTTTGCACCTTTACAAGTTTCTTGTTCAGACTTAAATTCGTCTATTTGTTCTTCTATACAATCTGGAAGATCTTGCCCACAGCTAGTAAAAAATAAAAATAGGATTAAAATTCTTAAGTAATGCATATGTATTGATTTCTTAGCCAATAATATCAATTGCTATACTTAGGATATCCAGCTTAACACGCAAAGCGTTGCCCAGCAACAAAAAAAATACCTTAACTGTATTGAGTTACAAATCACAAAATCTAGCATCTAGCGTCTAAAGTCTAGCATATAACGTCTATAATACCCCTAATGACACCCAATCGGCGAGCCAGGAGGCATCTTACTAAAGGAAGGCAGCTTACTGATTTCAGCTTCCATAGTCATGGCGTTAAAATGTTTCATAAAAAAGCTCCGATGTGCATTTTCTTCTAAATCCCTTTTAACGTTGCCATACATTTGCCATATGTTTTGTGCCTGCAATTGTGCACTAGCAGCTACGTGTTTATCGACCTTTGGATCATTGGCAAGTTTTAAATAATGTATAAACAGTAGTTTTTCTACCATTCGATTCAAATGGCCATTCTTTTGTTTATTAAATACATGATTACTTATGCCATCTAGATAAGAACCCAAGACGGATTTAGCACTAAGACGCGCAAGTCGTTCTGGATCTAACATAAATTCCAAACTATGATGCGCGGACGCTTCTGCTGCTGAGGTAAAATCAAAGAGTGATCCCGTTTTACCCTTAAACGATTCTCTGTTTCTTGCATAACCAAAGGCTTGCGGTGGAATTAAATCTAACAAGTCTTGGGGAATGCTTAAAAAATCTTCGTCTAGTGTTTTTAATAAGGCCTGCATTGCTCTTTTCTGAATCTCCTCAGAAACATCCGCCATTTTTAAGTCGGAAGATCCTTTGCTCGCATAATTAAAATCTACACCTCCAATTAATTTTGCAACTGCCTCTATCTGATACCTATGCATCAGATACACGGGCACCAGTATATTTTCTAATTCTGAATAGGGAGTACCCTCAGGTAAACTTTGTACACCCATGCGGTCCATCGTGTTTTTTCTAAGCGCACTGAGTCGTTCTAATTCTGCAATGGGATCGTTGCCATTGTCCCATAAATGCGCATAGGGATGCAAACCTCCTTTGGGTCTTGCATCGCGATCCGAGATAAAAAGTAAGCCCTGATTGTTCGTTTCTTGAATAGTATTACGTAAGAAGTCTTCCTCTGATTGTCCTGCATCCGGAATTCCGTAACCATATATAATCGCACGTTTGTCCCAGGCACCTATTTTGGTGTCATAGGCATTGGACAAATCAATGTCAGAATCTGCAACAAGTTCTATAAAGGGGTGGGGGTAGTCCATCACGGAAGCTCGTCCATTTACAGAAGATGCGAAATTGTGTGATAAGCCAATCGTATGTCCTATCTCATGGGCAGATAACTGACGCAATCTAGCGAGTGCCATTTCTAAGATGCGTGGATCCGTTTCCCCGTTTTTATAATTTGATAAAATCCCTTGTGCAATCATAAAGTCCTGTCGTACACGCAAAGAGCCTAAAGAAACATGCCCTTTCATTATTTCACCCGTGCGAGGATCTACCACGCTTGCACCATAAGACCATCCGCGCGTGCTTCTATGTACCCACTGAATAACATTATAACGCACATCCATAGGGTGGGCATCTTCTGGAAGAATTTTTACTTGAAAGGCATCCTTAAATCCAGCAGCTGTGAAGGCCTGATTCCACCATCGTGCGCCATCAAGCAGAGCTGATTTTACAGGTTCAGGACAGCCCGGATCTAGATAATACACGATAGGTTCTACCGCTTCACTCATGGATGCGGAGGGATCTTTTTTCTCCAGACGATGTCTGTTGATGTAGCGCACCCGCATATCTTCCCCAATGGGGTTGGCATAGTCATAGAAGCTGGTCATATTGAAGCCAGCTTCTGGATGAAATTTTCTAGGCGTATATTGCTCATCTGGTAGCTCTATAAAGGAGTGATGCTGCTGTACAGTTATTACATCTGCATTGGGACTTACGGATTTTATAAAATCCCCCTGCGCCTGTCCTACATAGGTAATGATGCTTTCAAATTCAGAATTCTTAGGAAAGCCAAAGGTATTGTTGATGTCAATTGCTGATCGAGAAGGCTCCAGTTTATAGGTTCCTTGTTTTCTTTCAGTTAAGCGTTTTACGACTCCATGTGCATCGCGTAATATGAAGGGAGTGAGATCAACCAGGTCATTGCCATTGACTTGTTTAAGGATCTTGAAGCCCCAGATAACAGAATGCGCGAAGGCTTCTTTTACCGCCTGTACTTCTTTTGGATTATCACTTAGGGCACGATATTTTAAATTTGCCTCCGTAAGTAGCAGTGTATTGCCTGCCTTTCTAAAATAGACTATTCTATCATCTCCTAACTGCCCTCTGTCCAATCCTATATCATTAGACCCCACACCATTTGTAAGGCTATTGACGTACAAAAACTCCTGCTCTAACCTATCCGCAGGTACCTCTAAAAATATTTTACCTGTATTGGCATCCCAGCTAAAGTTAAAATAACCCGTATAATTTTGTGCAAAAAGAAACAAAGGAGAAGCAAGAAGTATCGTAAGGAGTAATTTCTTTATCATATCTTAGAGTATAATCAGCTTAAATATAACATGAGTTTACTTATTACACCGATAAAATTTGCCTTCTTATTATTCTTTGCAGCTGCATGCAATAATTCTGTGAATCCACCCACTAAAAATGTTGCCGAGAAAAAGGAGATGGCAAGTCTGCCTCTTGAGACATTAAATCTACCCGATGGTTTTACAATCGAATTGTTTGCAGAAGACGTTGTCAATGCGCGCTCCATGTGTTTAAGCCCAGATGGTACACTGTTCGTGGGTACACGTGATGTTGGAAATGTATACGCGCTTAAGGATACAGATGGAGATAATAAGGTAGACAAAAAATACACCCTCATGACAGGCGGAAACATGCCCAATGGGGTTGCATTTAAAGATGGCGATCTCTATGTAGCCGAGGTAAATAGAATTTTAAAATTTTCAGATATAGAAAACAAACTCTCTAGCCCGGGTTCACCAGAAGTAGTTTATGATCAGTATCCTACAGAGAAACACCATGGTTGGAAATATATTGCCTTTGGTCCAGATGGTAAACTTTATGTGCCTGTAGGTGCACCCTGTAATATATGCGAGAAAGAAAATGAAGTGTATGCGTCTATTACAAGGATTAATCCGGATGGCACAGGTATGGAGGTCGTCCAACATGGCGTTCGGAATACCGTCGGATTTAATTGGCATCCTGAGAGCGGAGAACTTTGGTTTACAGATAATGGAAGAGATATGTTAGGCGACGACATCCCTGCCTGTGAATTGAATCACGCACCTAAGGACAACATGCATTTTGGATATCCTTACTGCCACCAAGGAGATTTAGCTGATCCTGATTTTGGTGAAAAGAAAGCCTGTAGTGAATTCACTCAACCCGCTCAAAACCTTGGGCCACATACAGCACCCCTAGGCATGGAATTCTGTGACAAGCAAGTTTTTCCAGAGGCAATGCATGATAATATTTTTATTGCCGAACATGGTTCATGGAATCGCTCTAAGAAAATAGGCTACCAGATTTCGACTGTCGATTTGGACGGTTCTACCGCTTCAGGCTACCGTCCATTTATTGATGGATGGTTAGACACCAAGACAGATGAGGTATGGGGAAGACCAGTGGATTTGGAATGGATGCCAGATGGCTCACTACTTATTTCAGATGACTTTGCGGATGTCATTTACCGCGTGACATATAAGGGTTAGAACTTGTTTTATTATTTGGGCGATACCCAGCTGCTCTGCAGCCAGGTCCGGGTCATCCAGGGGTTCCGTCCTCTTTGCAACTGCGCCTATGCCGACCCGCTACGGACAGCCACTTGCCAGCATACGCTTGCAAGCGTCTCCCTTACTACCCCTATCGCGGGAGAAAGTAGATTACAGATAAATATTAAAGTTGTATATTAAGATTGCTTAAGAAAAGATTGATGATATGATAAAATTACAATCTTACTTACTGCTGAATTTTTATAAATAATGAACACAATATGCACACCCAATTGAAAAGTTTATTTATTCTAACATTTACTTTGTTAAGTATTTTTGCACATGCCCAAAATGTTTTTATCCCTGACCCAATTCTAAAAGCGGAATTACTGCAAAAAGCTGATGATAATAATGATGGTGAAATACAAGTTGTAGAAGCAGAATCTATTGATGGACTTTGGCTAACTGATGAGGGAGTAGAGGATTTTACAGGACTTGAAGCTTTTGTAAATTTGGAAGATTTGAGGTTGTGGACTGGAGATCAAGTGAGTAGTATAGACCTGTCTGCTTTGTCAAAACTAAAAGAATTTAGTGTGTTACGTGGAGGTTTTAATACTATAATTTTTCCAGATCAAAGTTTATTGCAAGTAATAGATTTAAACGATTGTCCGATAACAAGTTTTGATTTTAATAAACATGATTCGTTGCGAATATTTGAATGCAGTGATTGTCTTATACCAAGTCTAATTAATGTGTCACATGATAGATTAGAGGAACTTAATCTTTCTTCGATAGATGCTTTTACAAGATTTGATAATAACAATTTCCCTAATTTAACTCGTATTAATTTTAATTGGAATAGTAATGTAAGCTCAATAGATAATAATGTCTTACCGGAATTACTAGATTTTAGTTTAGGAAATGTAAGTGATGGATTGACTTCTTTTTCTGAAAATGTAATTCCGAAAATAGAAGAATTAGATTTTAGTCTAAGTTTTGATGCTAAATTAATTAGTTTCGAAAACAACACATTAAGCAATCTAAGGAACTTAATTCTTGATGGCCAAAATAGCATTGCATTAGAAACTGAATTTCTTAATTCATTAGATTCTCTAAGAAAATTAAGCTTACGTTATACCGATATTGTAACTTTTAACATGTATGGCTTAGAAAAACTCGAAGAATTAGATTTAAGTAACTCATCTCTAGAGCAATTAAATATCACAAATGCACACTCTTTGATAAAGCTCATTTTAAATGGTACTAATCTTACAAAAATTCCAGATTTGGAAGAAGAAATTTTCCAGAATTTAGAAATCTTAAACATTGGAGAGTGTTTACTGCCGGAGTTTACATTAGAAGGTTTATCAAGTTTAAGAGAACTATATTTTTCTAACAATAGAATTGACCTTAGCACGGTAGAGTTGAGTAATTTACCAAGTTTAGAATTCTTAAAACTGAGTGGGAATAGCTTAGATAGCTTAGTGTTAATGAATTTTCCAAATCTAAAATCTTTGGATTGTGGTTCAAATGATTTATTCAAGCTTAGATTGATTGGCTTAGATTCTTTGGAGGTTTTGAGATGTGTACGTAACGATCTGCAGGAGTTATTTCTGGAAGAGCTTCCAAATCTTGCCTACTTAGATTGTTGGGAAAATGAACTTCAAAGTCTATCAGTTGAAAACTTAGAGCACTTAGTGGATTTAAATTGTTCAAACAATCAGATTGCAACCTTAAGCATTAATAATCCAAATTTAACAGAACTAAATTGTGAAGAAAATGAATTGATAAATTTAGACTTAGTGGCGCCTAAATTGGAGATATTGAGATGTTTGGATAATAACTTAATTCGCTTAGATGTTTCTTCTTTGAACAAGTTAGAAGAATTAAGAGTAGTTCAAAATGAATTAAAGGAAATAACTTTAGGAACACATCCTGTATTGCGAGTTGTGAATGTCCATGAAAATAAACTTGAACACCTTGATTTATCTGGGGTGACTAAGAACGGAACTTTAAATTGTCATGACAATAAATTAGAAAGTATAATCTTAAAGAATGGCATAACAAATACAAATGGGAATTTTTCTAATAATCCGAACTTGCAGTTTGTATGTTTAGACTTGGAGGATTTTGATGCTATCTCTTCGAAAATTGATCCTACACGTTTTCCTCTAGTTGAGTTTTATACAGGTGAAAATTGTGATTCTGGATTTAGCATTATAAAGGGGGAGGTATTCTACAGCGAAGATGATTGTGTAAGTAAAACAAAACCTATCCCGTATGCCAACGTAGTATTTGAAGTAGATAATAATATAACAAGTTCTATTAGTGATGAGAACGGAATTTACAGCTCAATAAATCTTTTGGATTCTTATAGCGTCAGTTTGAGAAGAGTTGACAATTCCATATTTGATATTAGTCCTGAAAGTATTGTCTTAACAGCAACTGATACATTAAATGTTATTCATCAGGATTTTTGTGTTCAGCCAAAACTTGAAAAGCCAGATTTAAGCGTAACGATGTTTGCTGAAGAACAGTTTCGTCCTGGTTTTGAAACGGACCTGACAATCATTTGTGAAAACTTGGGCAGTGCAACTGCCTCTTCATTATTGGAATTTACGTTTAACAGCCAATGGATGGAAGTATTGTCAACAACTCCGGAAGCATCAAATTCCAGTGGTTCTGTTATTTCATGGATTGTAGAAGACTTAGAACCCTTTCAAAGAAGAGAATATAAAGTCCGAGTTGAACTTAATAGGCCAACAGATGACATTCCACTAACAGGAGGAGAAACAGTCCAGTTTACTGCAGATTTTAAAGAGATAGATAATGAATGTATCTACAGTAATAATTTCTATAGATTTGGGGATACTGTGGTCAATTCCTATGACCCTAATGATAAGCAATGTCTTCAAGGGAATTTCTTTAATTCCGATATGATAGGAGAATTTGTTGATTTTTTAATACGATTTGAAAATACTGGAACAGCCTCAGCTGTAAACGTAATAGTTACGGATACAATTAATCCTGCGATGTTTGATATTCATACCTTAGAAGTTATAAGTGCAAGTCATACTGTTAAGACAAGAATAGTGAAAGAAAATAGAGTTGACTTTGTGTTTAAAGATATTGAACTTCCTTTTGATGATGAAAATAATGATGGTTACGTATTATTTAAGGTGAAAACGCTAGACGATTTAGAGTTACATAGCACTTTAAATAATAAAGCAGATATTTATTTTGACTTCAATCCTGCGATAATCACAAATGAAACAGAAACTTTTATTGTAGAGGACGCTGATGAGGATGGAGCGCATTCTTTGGAGGATTGCGATGATACAGATCCTACAATTTATCCAGGTGCTGTGGAGATAGCTAATAACGGCATAGATGAAGATTGTGATGGTGAAGATTTAATTGTTTCTAATACAGAAGATATTGAAGATTTGCAAGTTGTTTTTCATCCACAGCCAGTGGTAGCTATTTTGCATATTACATCTCCATATGAAATAGAAAAAATTGAATTGTTTAGTACACATGGAAAACGCTTAGAAATTCTTTTCGGAAAGAATTCTATTGATTTGTCTAGCTATATTCCAGCCTTATATCTATGCAAGGTTACTCTACGAAATGGCATCACTAAAACAGCTAAGATTTTTAAGAATTAGGATTGATCTAAAACTGCTGCTGCGTACTCAGCGTAAACCCATGATCTGAAAAATCACCTGGATAGCTTAGTGTGTAGTCTAGTCTAAACAAAGAAAGTCCACCAAAGCCTATTCCTTCAATGCCAATTGATGCCTCTCTATAGGCATCTCTAAATGATTCCACGCCTTTTTGGAAAATACCAGAATGGCTAAAAACCATTTGCATATTTGTATTTCGGATAACAGGAATCTTATCTAGAATTCTTCCGGCAGCATGGTATTCAAGATGATACTTATAGTAATCTGCATCGCGACTGAGATCATAAAACCTTAATCGCTTAAAGCCACCCAGATGATCTATACGATCTGTAGCATAACTCTGGTTACCATTAAAATGGAATAGATCAATTGTGTATACATTCTTATTGTTGAGGAATTTCCCAAACTCTAAACTATAGCCAAAGAAGCCCCAAATATTTAGATTTACCTTTCTATCCAAGATGTTTATACGTATTTTATCAAAGTCTGTTTCTCCACCCGCAATTGCTAATCCTTTTCTATAGTCCACGGTCAGCGTTGGAAAACTAGAGCCATAGTCTATTCTTCGTTTGCCTGCTGTAATGTATTTTAAATTGGGAGTCCATTTTAATTCTAGCTGAATACTATTGTGTCTGTGGTCTTCAAAGGCCACGCCGCTGTTTGTTTGATTAAATAGATTATTGTTTGCATATACCTTATCTTTCTCAAACCAACTATGATCACTATGCAGAGTCAGGGCTCTTCGTTTACTTATTTCAATTTTACCACCTAATCGCAGACCAGCTTGTAGATCTCTTCTATATGAAAAGTCAATCACATCTTTTTCATATAGACGTATGTAGTTTTCCTTACTAATTAAACTTTCTAAGGTATTAGTAAATCTGCTTATCGGATTATTTTCATTAAACTGTAGTATTTTTCTTCCGATACTGAAGGCAAAACGCTGATTGTTTATACTGTTAGATTTACGTCTCAGGTTTATATTTCCACGCCATTTTTTCTCAGCAAAGGCATAGGATACCTGCGGGTTAATATAGAGGAACTTAGTAAAGTCTTTGTCTGATTTACTATAACCTAGATTAAGCGCAAGTTTGTATCCTTCCACTGCACTAAACTGTATCGTACTCAAAGGGGAGTTGAAATAGTAGCGTTCGTTTTTAAATGACTTTAGATATTGATAACCAAAGATCAGATTGAGTGGAGTAAATTTATTATCAATACGATCTATAGAGTCTCTATACGACTCAGTATTCCATAATACTTCTAGACTGTCTTTCTTTTGATAGTCTAGTTTTTCTTTCTCGGTAAGAGGGATGGGTCTTACAGCATCCCAATACGCAATGTCATTCTTATGAGCATCTTCATTGATCTTAATAATTTCTCTTGTAAATGTATTATCTGGTAAATCAATATTCAATTCATAATCTCTAAAAACAAATGAAAACGAACCATTGAGTTTAACAGAGAATATTCCCATAGTCATGTTTAAGACCTGAGAAAACATGACCCAATTATCTTCCTCACCTAGGGGGACAAATATTTGCTTTATGTTCAGCGTATCAATTATATTATCTTTCGCTGCCCTTCCTTCTAAGGCTAGATCTACACTGTGGATATTCCATAGATCATCTGTAATATAAATTGTACCAAAAAACACAGGGTCATTATTGGATTTTGGGATAACTTCAATTTTATTTATTGTTCTGCCATCTTTATCGTAGGTAGTTCCTAATAATTTGTATTTGTAATAGGAGAGAGCTCTATCTGCTATCGGTGATAAGAAGTCTCTATTAAATTCAAGATGCTCCTCATAAAAGTTAAAGTGGGAGTCAGTAAAGTTGTTGAAGCTAACGCCATTTGATTCTCCAGATACTTTAGAAGCATGCATAACCTCACGGTAGGTGTTTGGTGCTTTGAAAAATATGTCCGATTCTGATTCCGAAAAATAGAGTACCCCCTGACGCGTGGAATCTAAGATGCCCTCTAGCGTCCCTAGATCTTGCCCCAGAAATGATTCAGGAATGTAGTCAGCTCCTATAAGACCTTTGATATAGATCTTTGCTTTAAAGGTGTTTATCTTATTCTTGTAATACTCTCTTTTTTCAATAGCCTTGCGAATAATTCCATAGGCGGGGTCTTCTGCATCTGCAGCAATTACGACTTCTTCTAAGTTTACTTGGGATGGGCTCAGAGTGACATTTTTAATGAGTTCGTCACCCTCTATTTCTATTTCAATAATTTGTGTTTCAAATCCTACATATTGAAATACGACACTATGTGTTCCATTGGGTAAATTAAAAACATATTCACCTTCTATATTACTACTTGTTCCAGTGGAACTGCCTTGCAGATAGATTGTAGCGTAGGGAAGTGGATTGTTTAGATCATCTGTAATAACGCCACTGAGCTGGGCAAGAAGACTAGTACAAAAAAGAAAGCAGCCGCATAAGCTGACAAGTTGTTTTTGCATTATTGGAAAGTTAATTGTTCGTATTAGCAACAGCATGCAGACGTTAAACGCTAAAACTGTTGAACTTGTTACATGTTCAAAAATATATCTTAATGCTTTTCTAAAATATCTTCTGGACGCTCTGGACGTACTGGTCTACTTGGAAAGTCAATGGTATCTAGTAAATCGTCTTGGACCCATTTATTTGCTAACGAATCTACATACTGTCTTGCTTCTTCAAAGGCTTTCTGTTTGCATTCTTCTTTTTTTTCTTCCAAGAACTTTTTCTTCTTTTCGGCCATGACTTCTTCCAGTACAAGTTTAGGCGTCTTATCTTTTTCACAGGCGCTAAACACTAAGAGACATGCTATGATAAATACTCTTGTCATTGCTCCTTTATCAGTTTTTCAATTTCTTCAAGAGTACTTTGCTTCAGCGTATCAATAGCTAACTGTCTGAATTCATCAAACTTCAAGTCGCAGATGGAATCTGATATTTTCTGGTATTGTGATCTTTCTATTCTATATAGGGAATCTGCACTCTTGCGTACCTGTTTGTTATAGTCTAAAACTTCAAATTCTCCACAATGGATAAAAAACACGGAGCAAATACAAATTAAGATTAACCTCATTCAGCATCTGTTTTATCCTCTTGAATTACTTGTGTGGTTTGCTTTTTCTTTAGCTCAAAATTCTGTCCAAGGTAGACCTTACGAACTATCTCATCTTCGGCTAATTGTTCTGCTGTCCCCGATCGTAATATTTTACCTTCAAACATGAGATATGCACGATCTGTAATGGACAGTGTTTCTTGTACATTATGATCCGTAATAAGAATACCTATATTTTTGTCCTTCAGTTTGGAAACGATTGCCTGTATATCTTCTACGGCGATAGGATCTATTCCTGCGAAGGGTTCATCAAGTAATATGAAACTGGGGTTAGATGCTAAGGCGCGTGCTATCTCTGTACGTCGGCGTTCTCCTCCTGATAGCGAATCTCCCGTGTTTTTACGCACCTTGCTTAGACCGAATTCGCTGAGTAAGTCTTCCAGTTTGGCTTTACGTTCAGACTTACTTAGAGGCGTCATTTCTAAGATGGAATCAATATTATCTTCCACGCTCAATTTTCTAAAAACTGAAGGTTCTTGAGGGAGATATCCGATACCCTGTCGCGCTCTTTTGTACATGGCATCTTTTGTTATGTTTTTGTTATCCAGAAATACCGAACCGCCATTTGGTTTTACAAAGCCTACCACCATATAAAAGGTGGTTGTCTTTCCAGCACCATTGGGTCCTAATAGTCCTACAATCTCTCCCTGCTCTACATGAAGGCTGACATCATTGACGACGGTACGTGCACCATATTTCTTCACTAAATGTTCTGCCTTTAATAGCATGCGTTAATTTTTATCTGTAAAGGTAGTTCCATCAAATTCAATATTCAAATCCCAGGACTGCCTTAGTTTATCTAATACTGTTTTCGAAATCTTTTCGCTCTTTGTTTTTTTGCCATAATTACCAGGATCCCATCTTCCATTTCCATTTCTATCTTCAATAACTGTGAGGGTATAATCACCGGCAGAAAGTTTATCAAATGTTATCGTAGATGAACTAAGATTTTTAATTGTTTCCTCTGCAATGATCTCATTCCCTGATTCCAGTCTAAAGACGTAGCTATAACTTAGTACCAGTTTACTCGCTTCGATAATGATATTTCCAAAATCCTCTGCTTTTCCAACGTTGAGTGTGTAGCTAAGGCTGTCTGTTAAACTAAGATTATAATTTGATACTGCCCCGGGTAAAAATTCTAAGTCATAGATACTGGAATCTGGAAGATCAATGTTAAGCTGCAACTTACCATCTAAAATAGAATAGTCGACAGGGTAGCTTTGTATACTATCCTTAATTTGAATAAGACTGTCTGTAAAATTTGTAATGGGTTCGCTGAATGATACAAGAATAGATGAACTAGGGAATACCGGAGTATTTATTTTAGGCTCTGTCCTAACATATCTTAGTTTTCTTTCTTTTGCTTTTCTGGAGGCTACCTTAAAGGTGTCTAGTTCTGTGAATAGGAAGAAAGAAGAATCTGGGATGGGTTGGTAATAAATATATAAACTATCATTCCACACGAATTGAGCAGTTTCAAGATCTGGATTTGATAAGGTGAAAGGAATGTCTTGATCGGGAATGTTTACAACTGCTTTTATGAGCCCAGGAATTTTTGCATCAATGCTGTTAATTGTCGGCTCTCTTTGTTCTGTAAATGCAGACAAAATTATTTCTAAAGAATCCGCTAAGGGCAATATGAGTGTCGAATCCAGATATGCTATTTTTTCAGAAGGATTATCATAAAAGTAATTTACGTTTGCATCTCCCAGTCCGAAAATTTTAAACGTATCAGCACGCAGGTTATTTAATTGGAAATTTCCTTGATCATCCGTTCGTGTAAAGTATAAGGGGCGCTCCTTGTAAACTATAGAATCATCTAGATTATCATAGAGCATTACTAGTATTTCTTTTTCAGGTTCTCCTGTGAAGTCATCAATAACCCGGCCTGAAACACTGAGAGAATCTATTTTGTCACCTGTTGAAAATACATAAGAGAAATTTTCAAGCTTATTACTTTCATTTAAATCCTTAATGGAATTTCCAAAATTAATTTGATACGTTGCATCTTCTTTGAGGACCTCCCGTTCATCAAACTCTATTACTAATTCTTTACCGAGTTGATTGAATTTTGGGAAATATAGGGTGGGGGGCGAAATAACAACCTCCTTGCTCGTGTTGCTTATAGCAATATACTCGTCAAAGATCAATTTGATTTTGGAGCCGCTGAAATTTGTTTTGTAATTTGCATCCGATTTTAGGCTGTCTAGCTGTGGTGCCTGTTCATCACGCGGTCCACCAGATGGATTAATAGGCTTAGCACATGCTAGGATTAGCAAAGTAGCAAAACATAATAAAACTATGGGCCGATATATTGCTGTCATGTAAATTGCTAAAGCAGATATTATAACTGTAAAATTAAGAAAATATTCTGTTGAGTAGTTTCATTAGGAGCGGACTCAGGTACTAAATGGCATGAATTATTGGCCGAGTAGTTTCTGAGAGCGAAAGAGCTCTTAGGTCTTATCTAAGACCTTGTTACTAGGATGGTAGAGAAGAATGGTTTCCTTCAGGAATTTCTTATCTAAATGGGTGTAAATTTCTGTAGTTGTAATGGACTCATGTCCTAGCATTTCTTGAACGGCACGTAGGTCGGCGCCTCCTTCTACCAGGTGCGTTGCAAAAGAATGTCTGAAGGTGTGTGGACTTACTGTTTTCTTAATCCCTGCAGCTGCAACAAATTTTTTCACCAGAGTAAATATCATTACCCGTGTAAGAGATTTCCCTCTTCTATTCAGAAAGATAAAATCTTCAAAACCCTTTTGGATTGCAATATGTCTTCTATCCGATTCTAGGTAAAGACGAATGTGTTTAATTGCCTCTTCTGCGATGGGTATAATTCTTTCTTTATCGTTTTTCCCTATGACTTTAATATATCCCTGCTCATGAAAAAAGTTAGAAAGTTTAAGATTAGTCAATTCACTCACACGTAGACCACAGGCATAGAGAGTTTCTAGTATGGCTCTGTTGCGCTGTGCATGTGGGCTAGACATATCGATGGCAAGGAGTACTTCTTGCATTTCGTCTATAGACAATACATCAGGAATTTTTCTTTGCAGTTTAGGACCCTCCAACATGGCAGCCGGACTATCTTTAATAAGATCTTCCATCAATAGGAATTTGTAAAAGGCCTTAATCCCAGAAATTATTCTTGCCTGGGATCTGTCGTTTAATCCGAGTTTGTTTATATACAGTATAAATTCCTGCAGCAGATCATAGCTGACTTCTTCAGGCTTGGTATCCAAGTTGTTTAGTAGGAGGAACTGGTGTAGTTTCAAAATATCATTTGTATACGCCTCTATGGAGTTCGATGATAACGAACGTTCAAGACGCAGATAATCGGCAAACCCTTTCATTAAACTCCTCCAAATCATGCTGTAAATATATTATAAATAATTATAATATGTTTGTGAAAGCTATTCTCAAGAGCGTTTTTCTAGAATCATCCGAATGCCTGCTTTGGGCTTTAGTGTCAGTAAGGGTTTGAGCAGAACAGTTTGTTTAGGATCCAGTCTTAGTTTATAGTGTTTCAGCATATAATGTAGAGTAAGGTTTATTTCTAGTTTCGCAAACTGATATCCTATACAGAGTCTAGGTCCACCTCCAAAGGGAAGATAGGTGAAATCTGTTTTCATATGTGTGTCACTTTCAAATCTGTCTGGATTAAATTCCAAGGGATTTTTCCAGTGTTTCTCAGATCGATGTAGACCCAAGATGTAGATGTTTATGATGTCTCCTTTGTGGATACGGATGCCATCAATTTCATCCTCGTCTAATGCTACTCTATCTATGATCCATATTGGAGGAAACAATCGTAAGGACTCTGCGCTCACCTTAGCAGTCATGGGTAAACTAAAAAGAGTCTCCATGCGTAAACCCTCAGAGAAATCCGTAGAATCAACTTCTTTCTGTAATGCCTCGTGATGTTCAGGATGTTCGCAGAGTAATTTGAAAGTCCATGCAAGCGCATTGGCCGTTGTTTCATAACCAGCAGCGTATAAGACAAGAATCTCATCTAGCAGTTGCTGATCTGACATGCCCTCACCGGACTCTTCATAGCGAACTTGTAGCAGCATATCGAGTAAGTCTCCCTGCACTTCTTTATTTTGTTTTCTGTAATCTATTTTTTTCTTAATGAGGGCGTACAGTTTGTTTGCAATCTTATTGTTTGCACGTTCTTCCCCTACGAGATGTCGCCACCATCCAAACATAGGTAGACGTAGATCTTTAGAAAGAGCTAATTGTAGCTGATCAATAGATTTACCGATAAACTGTATTTCGACCTGATCCACCTGAGTGCTAAATAGGGCACGAGAAACTACATTCATCGTCAGAGTGGCCATTTCATGATTTAGATCTATGGTGAATTTCTCCTTTTGATAGCGTGTAGCAAGACCTTCGATCCCATTTTTTATTTCGAGGTGCATGATTTTTAGGAAGGATTCTAGATTTGCCTTGTGGAATCCGGGTTGAATAAGTCTGCGTTGCTTTAACCAATGGCTTCCATTAATGGTGAGTAATCCTTTGCCAAGAAATCTAGCTAGAATTTCAGACTGTATTTCTGATTTGTGATAGTTCTTATGATTCTTTTGTAAAACATGTTTGGCTAGCTTGTTATTCTGACTTATGAGAATGTTGCGCTTGGCTCCCATGTAGGTTCTAAAACTATCTGTTTCAAAGTCCTTCAAATGGTCCTCAATCGTTTGAATAGGATTATTATATAATTTTTTTGCATTCAGAAGGCTACTAAGCAAAGAAACACTTGGAATAGGTTTTTCCATAGATAAGGATTCTACTTGCAATATAATATATATCGTTGAGTGGTATTGTAAATCTAAAGTTAATGCCCGCGTGAGGAATGCGGAATATGAGTGCCTGCACTCAGCCCAGTATGCTGGGCCGAAGTATGGAGCTCTCCGACCTGCTTCTGTTGTAAACAGAAGTAGGGCACGCCCAATAAAAATAAAGATCACAAGCAAAAAGCTAGCATTTCTTTATATTAGTACTATGAGAAAAGCGTTTCTAATTTTTACGGTCTTAGCTGTCCTGATTTTAGGTGGATTAGCAGCAATGGTGTCTACTAAATTTATATGGGTCTTGCTGGGATTAGCTCCTATTTTATTGTTGGGATTGTATGATGCCTTTCAGAAAAAAAGTGCGATTGTGCGCAACTTCCCCATAGTAGGAAGGACTCGGTTTATTGCAGAATGGTTGCGGCCTAAGATGTATCAATATTTTGTAGAACCAGATACGGACGGAAGACCCTTTTCCAGAATAAAGAGAAACATTGTCTATCAGCGTGCAAAGTCAGTGACGGATACGGAGCCTTTTGGAACCCAGGAAAATGTATATCAAGAGGGCTACGAATGGATGAATCATAGTATCGTTCCGGTAGATGCACATGATATGGATATGAGTCCACGTGTGATGATTGGAGGGAAGGATTGTACGCAGCCGTATAGTTCCAGTGTATTGAACATATCTGCTATGAGCTTTGGGTCATTGAGTAAAACGGCGGTGATGGCTATGAATGGTGGCGCATCGATTGGAAACTTTGCACACAATACGGGTGAAGGAGGTATCTCTCCATACCATGATGAATTTAATGGAGACCTAATTTATCAGATAGGGACAGGATATTTTGGTTGTCGGACCAAGGATGGAAATTTTGATCCAGATTTATTTAGACAGCGTACTGCTGCGGATAATGTGAAAATGATTGAGATCAAATTATCGCAGGGGGCAAAGCCTGGACATGGAGGCATTCTGCCTGCTAAGAAAGCAACACCAGAGATTGCCAAGATTAGAAATATAGAGCCCTATAAGGATGTAAATTCGCCTCCCTACCATAAAGCCTTTAATACGCCTAAGGGCTTGTTGAATTTTGTAAAAGAGTGTAGAGAATTATCTGGAGGAAAGCCAGTGGGATTTAAATTATGTCTTGGCCATAGGAGTGAATTTTTAGCGATTTGTAAGGCCATGGTAGAAACACAAATTCTGCCTGACTTTATATCTATTGATGGGGGAGAAGGAGGTACAGGAGCTGCACCCGTGGAGTTTAGTAATTCGGTGGGAACACCCTTCAAAGAAGGTTTGGCATTTGTGTACAATGCATTGGTAGGTTTCAATCTTAAAAAAGAAATAATCTTGAATGCAACGGGTAAAATAGTTTCTGGTTTTGATATTTTCAGAGCGGTTGCCTTAGGAGCAGATGTGTGTAGTTCTGCACGTGCTATGATGATGGCTGTGGGATGTATCCAAGCCCTGGAATGTAATAAGAATACCTGTCCCACAGGAGTCGCTTCACACAAGCCGGAATTGTATAATGGAATAGATGTTACGGATAAAAAACACCGTGTTGCAAATTATCAGAAGGAAACAGTAAAGGCCTTTGTGGAACTCATGGCTGCCTCTGGAATTAGTGATCTTGACAAGATAAATAGGATGCATATTTACCAAAGGATAGACCAGCATATCTCCAAATCCTACTATAAATTATATCCGTATATCGCTGAAGGAAGTTTACTGAGTCCAGAATCGTATCCCCGTGGATGGGGCGAATATATGGGAATGGCAGATGCAAATAGCTTTCAGCCTAGATTTACAGGCGTTTTCATAGAAGAAGACTAGGTCTAATTCATTGATATTCAGTGTTTTGGATTAGTAATGTCAGTCTTTTTTCTTTCCCCCGTTAAATAGTAATAAAAGCGTTTAAAAGAACGTTTTTATATAGCATTCCGTTGGAATATTTTGTATTTTCGAAAGCTGTATGAAAAGCAGTCTTCTTTGTCAACACCCACATTATTTGATTAGAATAGAAGATTAGAAATTACACAGAACTTAAACGACTTATGACAATGACATCTGAAGTCCTTCACGAAAAACTGAAGGAGATGTTTGGCTTTAATGAATTTAAAGCGGAACAAGAAAAAGTGATACAAAGTGTTTTGCAAGGGAAGAATACCTTTGTAATTATGCCTACTGGGGGTGGTAAATCTATGTGTTACCAATTTCCTGCACTCCTCATGCCGGGGACAGCAATTGTTATTTCGCCTTTGATTGCTTTGATGAAAAATCAGGTGGACTCTATGCGGAGTCATGCCTCTAATGATGATATCACACACTTTCTAAATTCGTCTCTCAATAAGGGACAGGTGAAGCGAGTAAAGCAGGCTATTTCTGATGGTGTATGTAAGACTGTGTTCGTTGCACCCGAGACGCTAACCAAGGAAGAAAACCTTGCCTTTTTCAAAGAGCACAATATTTCATTTGTAGCGGTGGATGAAGCGCATTGTATCTCAGAGTGGGGGCATGATTTTAGACCTGAGTACAGACGGATACGAGAGATGATAAGTATGATCAATCCTGAGATTCCTATCATTGCCTTGACAGCAACTGCTACACCGAAGGTCCAGTCTGACATTGTCAAGAATCTAGAGATGGACAATGCAAATATTTTTGTCTCATCTTTTAATAGGGATAACCTGCATTATGAAATGCGCCCTAAGAGAAATAAGGAGCAGACCTTTAAAGAAATTGTACAGTACATCAAGAAAATAAAAGGGCAGTCTGGGATTATTTATGTGCAAGCGAGAAAGACAACCGAAGAAATTGCCAAGGTGCTCTCTGTAAATGGAATAAACGCTGCGCCTTACCATGCAGGATTAGATGCAAAGGTGCGTACGAAGGCACAGGATGATTTCCTTATGGAGAATGTAGATGTTATAGTGGCAACAATAGCCTTTGGAATGGGGATAGATAAGCCGGATGTACGATTTGTTATCCACTACGATATCCCAAAGAGTATAGAAAATTACTACCAAGAGACAGGGAGAGGAGGTAGAGATGGCTTGGAAGGAAAATGTCTGGCTTTTTATGACTATAAAGATGTATTACGTTTAGAGAAATTTCTCAGAGACAAGCCAGTTGCTGAACGTGAATTAGGAGCACAGCTTTTAGATGAAATTGTTGCGTACTCAGAAACGAGTTCGTGTAGAAGGCAGTTCTTACTGCATTACTTCGGAGAACATTTCGATTCTGCGAATTGCAATAAGATGTGCGATAATTGTAAGCATCCTAAAGAACTTATCAGCATAGAAAAAGAGATGCTTCTTGCGCTCAAGTCTATAGATAAGGTAAATGAAAAATTTGGTATCAAGACCCTCGTAGATTTTATCACTGGAAAGCAAACGAAAGAGATGAAAGACTACAAGTTTGTGGATGAGCCTCTCTTTGGACAGGGTAGTGAGAAAGATGACCTATTCTGGCATTCTGTATTACGCCAAAGTATTCTGCAAGATTTTTCTTTTAAAGAAATAGAGCAGTATGGTCTTATCAAGTTAAGTGAAAAAGGGAAAGCCTTTTTGAAAAAGCAATACGAGGTACTTATCCCGCTCAATAGAGACTTTAATAAAGAAGAGGAAGATGAAGCGGTAGTGACGAATGTAAATGGTGGAGTTGCTTTAGATGCAACCCT
The DNA here is from genome assembly GCA_938045585.1 of uncultured Saprospiraceae bacterium. GTDB lineage: Bacteria > Bacteroidota > Bacteroidia > Chitinophagales > Saprospiraceae > CALCMJ01. The sequence goes on along the minus strand of CALIAU010000035.1, from coordinate 9,709 downwards.
ATTACAAATGCTTAAGGATCTGCGTAAGTCAGAAGCAGCCAAGTTGAAGATACAACCATGGATTGTATTTATGGAGCCATCACTTATAGATATGGCAACCTATTATCCAATTACCTTAGGTGATCTAGAGAATATTTCTGGTGTAAGTAAGAGTAAGGCGCAACGCTATGGTAAGGCCTTCGTTGATCTTATCAATCAGTATGTAGAGGAAAATAATATAGAACGTCCAGATGACTTTGTACTTAAGCAGTTAGCGAACAAGTCTAAATCTAAAGTTACGATCATACAGGGTGTGGATAGGAAATTATCATTAGAGGATATTGCGGAGAATGTGCATGCAGATATGGACGACCTTTTGCAAGAAATGACGATGATAGTAAACTCTGGCACTAAATTAGATATTGGCTATTATCTAGACGAAAATCTGGATGAAGAAGTGGTAGATGATATAGTAGATTATTTCGACGACGCAGAATCTGAATCATTGGAAACTGCCTACAGTAGTTTGCAAGAAGATGATATTTCTTTGGAAGAGATTAAGCTTGTACGTATCAAATATATTTCTGACAGAGCCAATTAAGATTAGCTACCATACACTAAGCAGCAGCCATGCAGATACTCATCTTAAACGGACCTAATTTAAACCTTGTAGGTAAGCGTGAGCCTGAGATTTACGGTACCGTTTCACTAGATAGTTATATGGAAGACCTGCGTAAGGAATTTTCCGAACATGAGATTATTTCATATCAATCTAATCATGAGGGTGCACTCATAGATCAGATCCATGCGTATGGATTTGATTGTGATGGTATAATACTTAATGCAGGGGGATATTCGCATACTTCTATAGCTCTGGCGGATGCAATCAAAGCAGTCCCAGCTGCCGCAGTTGAAGTCCATATATCTGACATTACAAAGCGGGAAGAGTTTAGACAGTTCTCCTATTTAAAAGATGTATGTATTTACCATGTCATAGGCAAGGGCCTAGATGGATATAAAATGGCGCTCGAATATTTGTTAGCGCGCTCTACGGATTAATGCACTATTATCTTTTTGGAATAAGCCTGCTTGTTTATCTCTAATCGAATAAAGTAATTCCCCTTCATTACATTATCTGGAGTCCATTCAAATAGATTTTTGCCAGATGTGAAATTAGCTTCGGCAATAGTCTGCACTAACTGCCCCTGTATATTAAACAACTGCAGTCTTCCGCTGCCTGATTCTTGTAAATCAAAAGTGATACTTGTTCGTTCGCGTACTGGCATAGGATATACCTGCATGCTTTGTACAGACTTAGCACTTGTTTCTACAGAGGAAACCGCATCATCAAAGGTATAGGTGAACATGGATCTTCCAAAGGTAGCAGCTAATAAGGTATTCGTTGGTCTATGAAATCGCAGATCATTTACCACAGATAAAGGCAGAGTATTTCCTAATAGCTCCCATTCTGCTCCATCATCATAACTAATGTAAACGCCTATATCATTTGCAATAATTAAACTCTTAGGAGTTGTTGCATTTACAATAATATCATTGACAGGAACTTCAGGAAGATTGCCAGAAATGTCTTCCCAGGTCTGTCCATTATCTGGCGAGCGTAAGACGTGTGGAATGTAGTCTACATTTCTGTATCCTGAAAGAGTAACATACACAATGGATTCATCTAATGGATCAAAGGCCACTTGAGAGACGGCTCGATCAGGTAGACTTCCAGAAACGTTTTCCCATGTAGATCCACCATCTAGAGTTATTTGGACATTGCCATCATCCGTACCAACCATAATATAATCGCTGTTCGTTTCAGCTACTGCGATGGTGAGAATGGTACCATAACTTTGTGATCCACTCTCATGTAAGCCTTTGCTAAGATCCTCACTGATGGGAAACCAATTTTCCGCATCGTCTACAGACTTGTATAATTTATTTGTACCAAAATATAACTGTGAGGGAATAGAGGGGTCAATCAGAAAGGGCGAATTCCAATTAGTGCGATCGCTGGGATCAATCCCATTATCTGATCTATCAAATGTTTCGCCACCATCCTCGGATTTAAAGAAGTTTCCAAATTGAAATTCTGCATAGACAATATCATTATTCACAGGATTGACTGCAACATGAAATCCATCGCCTCCTAAAATGCGTTGATATCCATCCGGGTTGTTATCTTCAGTACGTACTGTTCCATTATCTTGCGCACCACCAAAAATTCTACTCGGGTCGAGTTCGTCTATTTCACAGTTATAGAATTGCATGTTGGGTAGTGATTCTATTTTTTCATAGGTGGTGCCATCATTTTCGGTGAAGTAGAGCCCGCCATCGCAACCAATCAAAATGTTTTGCGGATTCGTAGGATCATATTCGAGTGCATGAAAGTCGACATGCATATTTTGGGTGACATTACTAAAGTTAAAACCACCGTCTAGACTTCTGAAAAGCGTTTGACCCAAGACGAAGACATCATTTGGATTAAAAGGATTAATACGGACATTGCCAAAGAACCAACCAAAAGAAGAAAAGACGCCTTGGATCTGATCATTTACTAAGTCCCAAGTATCACCTCCGTCCGTCGTTTTATAAATGCCATCAAAGACATTTGTAATCGAATTTGTTGTGTAGGAAGCGTAAAGAATATTTGGGTTACTCTTTGCAATAGCAATTCCAATCCTTCCCGTTTCTTCGTCACTTACCGGAAGGCCATTCGAAAGTTTTTCCCAATTATCGCCGCCGTCTTCTGATCTCCAAATGCCTGAAGAAACGCCACCATAGTCTCTTGCCCATGGCCGTCTAGTTCTTTCCCAACTTACCGTATAAATGATCTCAGGGTTTTGAGGATTGATAGCTACATCAATACAAGCGGTGCTATCACTTACAAAAAATATATTCTCCCAGGTCAATCCACCATCTACTGTTTCGTATAATCCTCTATCATCATTCTTACCATAGAGTAGACCAGCTGCTGCAACGAAGACATGATTTTCATCATTAGGGTCAATCACTATTCTTCCTACGTGCTGACTATTTTCTAATCCCATATGTTCCCAGGTATTACCCGCATCTGTGGATTTGTACACACCATCACCAAAGAAGGCACCCGAGGTTGCAGATCCATTCGCCTCGCCAGTCCCAGCGTAAATAACATCTGGGTTTGATTCAGAAATAGCAAGATTTCCTATGGAAGCACTGGTGGCCTCATCAAATATAGGAAACCAAGTCCTTCCCGCATCTGTGCTTTTAAAAATACCGCCCACGGAAGAACCGGCAAACTGGATTGCTGGGTTTTGCGGATGTATAATGACGTCTGTAATTCTACCTCCAACATTATTTGGTCCTACTGCTTCCCAGGTGTTTACATTGCGCATCAGGTTTTCTTCTCGCATGCGCTTCCTTTGTTGCACGCCTCTCTGAAAGGAAGGGACGTCAATGTGATTATGCGGATAGGCTCTGATGTTAAATAGGTGATCATCTGGTTTGGTCTGTGCTTCTACAAACTCCTTGGTGAGCATAGTATTTTTTGATGTACTAGATGAAAAGAAATATATCCCTAGGAGTGTGCACGTTAAGAATAGGGAGGAGGCCAGAATGATTTTCTTTGTCATAGCGCTTAGTTTCACTTAAGATAAAACGCATCTATGGGAAGAAAGAACTATTTCTATTAAAATTGAAAAAGATGTCTTGTTGACGCACTAGCCTCTGGGGGGTGGAAAGTTGAGATCTACTATACGGAGTCTATGCACATTCCCCATTTTGTAGCTTTTTTTGTACCAGAATTTCTTAATTGCCCAACCTGTAAGAAAGGCAGCCATACCTATGATTATTTCGGGTAGGCCAAACTCTGAATCAAAGGCAAGATTCGCAATGCTACCATAAAGCACCCAGGCAATGGAGAAGTTAGATATTTGTTCGCCTAGATGCTTAGCCCAATTATTGTAAAGTCGGATATGCGTTATATCATCAATCTTTTCAAATCCACCTTCGAAGACAACAACCTGCTCAGGGTAAAGAGCATCCGTTATTTTTATCTTAATCCATTCCTCCGGAAAAAACTTCGTTTTGATTTCTAGAACAGAACCAGGAGGTAGTTTTTGACTGACAGGATCATTTGCTTTCTCAAGCTGTAAATATATTTGTGCAGAAGCATCTTGCAGAAGAAACAGCAAAGCGAAGAGTGCACTATATTTTACGAGTAAGTTCATCTATGATATGTTTCATGGAAGCTTCAATAGTATGGTAATCCTGAATCGTTTTATCCTGGTAAATTACCATCAGTGAAAGTAAAACGTTTTTTTCTGTGCAGTGCTCCTTTAGGGCAGTATTATTTTTCCTGTAGGCTTCCCGAATTCTTCGTTTAAGAAGATTGCGATCTACAGCCCGCTTAAAACTCCGATGAGGTACAGAGGGGGTAAATTGAGTTGAAAACTTGTAATCTTGGAGATCTTCCGTCAGATATACGATAGCTAGAGGGTATTTGCGCAATTTTTTGCCCTCAGCAAAGAGTTGTTCTATCTTTTTGCGGCTTTTTAGTCTTTCTTGCTTTCCTAAGGTATGCCTAGGCATGATGCTGTACTAAGGGCTATGCCTTATTTGACTGTGCTCTCGTCAGATACGGTAAGCTTTAGTCTACCTTTAGCTCTTCTTCTAGCTAAGACTTTTCTACCATTTTTAGTGGCCATACGTGCTCTAAACCCATGTTTATTGGCTCTTTTTCGTCTGGATGGTTGATAAGTTCTTTTCATTTTATTAAATATATCTGATTAAAGAGGCGCAAAGATAGTCTTTCTGATGGTTCTTGCAAATAGAATTAGGCAAGAAAACATATAGATTTCTCTGCAATATCTGTCAATTTAGCTGTTCATAGTTACCAAAAACTCTTCATTGGTAACTGTGGTCAACATATGCTTACGTAAAAACTGCATTGCTTCATCTGGTTTCATGTCTGCCAAATGCTTTCTGAGGATAAACATTCTAGTAAGAATGCCCTCATCTAATAGCAATTCTTCTCTACGTGTGCTTGATTTTGTAAGGTCAATAGCAGGATATAGACGTTTGTTCGCAAGATGTCTATCTAACTGCAGCTCCATGTTACCCGTACCTTTAAATTCTTCGAAGATTACCTCGTCCATTTTAGAACCAGTCTCTGTAAGAGCAGTGGCAAGAATAGTAAGTGAACCACCACCTTCTATTTTACGTGCTGCACCAAAGAATTTTTTAGGCTTCTGTAGAGCGTTTGCTTCCACACCACCAGAAAGAACCTTACCAGATGAAGGTGAAACAGTATTGTAGGCACGTGCTAGACGTGTGATTGAATCTAATAAAATAGCAACATCATGACCACTTTCCACCAGACGCTTTGCTTTTTCAATTACGATGTTTGCAACACGTACATGATTTTCAGCAGGCATATCAAAGGTAGATGCAATTACTTCCGCATTTACACTTCTTTGCATATCTGTCACCTCCTCTGGACGTTCGTCAATCAGAAGGATAATCATATATGTTTCTGGATGATTGCTTGCAATCGCATTTGCTACATCCTTAAGTAAAAATGTCTTACCCGTTTTAGGCTGTGCAACGATCAATCCTCTTTGTCCCTTTCCGATAGGGGAGAATAGATCAATCATTCTATTACCATAATCTTTTCCAGCTGGGTGAGAAGTTAGTGTGAACTTCTCTTGCGGGAAGAGTGGTGTCAAATAATCAAATGGCACTCTCTCTCTTACCTGCTCTGGCTCTAAACCATTGATTTTGGAAACACGCAAGAGGGCAAAGTACTTTTCTCCATCTTTTGGAGGTCTTATAGCGCCTTTTACAGTGTCACCCGTTTTCAGACCAAACAGTTTGATTTGAGAAGGAGAAACATAAATATCATCTGGCGAAGTAAGGTAGTTATAATCAGCTGATCTTAGGAAACCATAGCCATCAGGCATCATTTCCAAAACTCCAAATCCTTCCACCAAACCGTCAAAGTCTACATTAAATGAAGACTCTTCTTTTTTCTGATCTCTTCTGTTGTTATTTCTGTTATTGTTATTATTTCTGTTATCGTTCCGATTGTCGTTTCTATTATCGTTCCGATTTTCATTTCTGTTGTCGTTCCGATTATCGTTTCTGTTATCGTTGCGATTATCTTTTCTAGTATCTCTCGACTCTCTTTCTTTTTTAGGTGCAGGAGTTCGTTTGTTAGATTCTTTTGCTGTCTCCTTTGCCGTTTCTACTTCTTTTTCAATTTCAGCATTTTTCTCCGCTTCAGTTACCTGTTTTTTTGGAGCACGAGGCTTCGCTTTTGGCTTAGGGGCCTCCTTGGTTTCTTTTTTAGCACGCGGCTTTCTAGTTGTTTCTTTTTTCTTTGGCTTAGCCTTAATATTATCAGGAATTTCCTCATCACCAGAATTAGCAACACCAGAGACTGCTTGGTGATCTAAGATCTTATAGACAAGTTCTTGTTTTGATAATTTTTTATAGGCTTTTAATCCTAATTTTTCAGCAAGATCCTTAAGTTCAGGAACTAGCATTTCATTCAACTGCAGAATATCATACATGGATAAGAAATATTATTTGAAAGCTTTAGCTTATTTATAGCTTATGTTAAATCCAAAAAAATTTATTAGAAGGGAAATAAAGTTGTGATACTAGATTTGTATCCCTTAAGACATGCCAAATATAAATTTAATAATTGAAAGTTAAAAGCCTACTTTTGCTAATTCACTAATTTTTTTGATAAAAAGTCGAAAAATGCTACAAATTTCACGTCTACGAGAACAAAAAGAGGCAATTATAGCAGCCTACAAAAAGCGAAATGTAACAGATGTGCAGATTGCTGAAATTTCTAATCTAATACAGTTAGATGATGAACGTAAGTCGGTTCAAACAGAAAATGATGCACTATTATCCCAGGTGAACTCACTTTCCAAGGGAATAGGCATTTTCTTCAAAAATGGAGAGCAGGATAAGGCAAATGCAGCAAAAGAGCAGGTTGCTCAGGTAAAAGAGCGTTCAAAGCTGCTTGAAAACAAGATGAAGGATATCCAGCAGAGTATATTTGATGGACTTTTGACACTGCCTAACGTGCCCCATACACTAGTCCCTTCAGGTAATACAGAAGATGATAATGAGCTGTTTAAGGCCTGGGACAAGGAATTACCGGAATTAGCGGAAAATGCAAAGCCCCACTGGGAGTTAGCAGAAGAATATACCCTCATAGACTTTAAGTTAGGAGTAAAGATAGCGGGAGCAGGTTTTCCATTATACAGAGGGAAAGGAGCCCGACTAGAACGTGCCCTGATTAATTTTTTCTTAGACGAAGCAGGTAAGGCTGGCTATGAGGAGATTTTACCGCCCCATCTAGTAAATGAAGATTCTGCGCGAGCAACTGGACAATTACCAGATAAAGAAGGACAGATGTACCACGCGGTCAAGGATAACCTCTATTTAATTCCCACTGCGGAGGTGCCTGTAACGAATATGTACAGAGATATGATTCTAAACGAGTCTGATTTTCCAATCAAGTTGACCGGATATACGCCCTGCTTCAGGAGAGAGGCAGGCTCCTATGGATCAGATGTTAAGGGTCTTAACAGAGTACACCAATTTAATAAGGTAGAAATCGTGCAATTGCAGCATCCTGATAAATCGTATGACACTTTGATGGAAATGATGCAACATGTAGAAGGAATTTTGCAAAAACTGGAACTGCCATATAGGATTTTGCGTTTATGTGGTGGAGACCTTGGGTTCACCTCAGCATTAACGTATGATTTTGAGGTATACTCAGCAGCCCAAAAGAAGTGGTTGGAGGTAAGTTCGGTCTCTAATTTTGAAACTTTCCAGAGCAATAGGCTCAAGTTGCGCTACAAAGACGTGGATGGTAAGAAGCATCTTGCCCATACGCTCAATGGAAGTGCACTCGCCCTAGCAAGAATAGTAGCTGCCTTGTTGGAAAACAACCAAACAAGTGACGGAATAACTATTCCTGAAGTCTTAAGAAAGTATACAGGATTTGATTTAATAGATTAAAAACTAAAAAACGACATTATGTTTTACATGATTATAGTAGGATTCTTTACAGTAGTAGGAATGCTCATCAGTGGTAGGCTCAAAAGTAAATTTAATAAATACGCTAAAGTACCCCTGCAAAGTGGAAAGTCTGGCGCTGAAGTAGCCAAGGACATGCTTACGCATTATGGTATCCATGATGTGAAAATAGTGCAAGGACAAGGATTTTTGTCTGATCACTACAACCCAAAATCTAAGACAATTGCACTTAGCCCAGATGTATTTCAGGGTAGGAGCATAGCCGCAGCAGCTGTAGCTGCCCACGAATGTGGTCACGCAGTGCAACATGCAAAGGCATATAGCATGCTTACACTGAGAAGCAAGCTAGTCCCTGTAGTACAGATATCTACACGCGCACAGCAATTCCTATTTATGGGATTCATATTTGGAATGGGAGCAAGTGCTGCTTTCGGTAACATTATGTTACTCGTCCTTACCATCACCTTTGGAATGACTGCACTCTTTAGTATGGTTACTCTTCCAGTGGAATTTGATGCAAGTAAAAGAGCACTCGTGTGGTTAGACGAGAGTGGAGCAACACATGGATCAGAATACGATGGTGCAAAAGATGCCTTATGGTGGGCAGCGATGACCTACGTATCTAGTGCATTAGCATCACTTGTTATATTTCTTTACTTCTTACTGTCCTTTTTAGGATCAGATTAATAGGAAGAAAAGAAGAACAAAACACAAATTTTAATATTTTTAGAACTCACAATAAAACATACACTGCTATGGATATAGATGGTATGATAGCCAAAGGTAAAAGCGAAATGGATGCAGCCTTAGAGCATCTAAGATCAGAATTAGTAAAAATCCGCACAGGAAAGGCTTCTCCTTCCATGCTCTCCGGAGTCATGGTGGATTATTATGGAGCACCTACCGCCCTAGAGCAGGTAGCAAATATTACGGCTGTGGATTCCAAGACTATTTCTATCCAAGCATGGGAGAAGAAAATGCTTGGAGAAATTGAGAAAGCTATCTTTCAATCTAACATGGGCCTTACACCTATGAACGACGGCGAAAACGTGCGTATAACAATACCGCCTCTTACGGAGGAACGCCGTAGAGATCTCGTAAAACAATGCAAAGGACTCGCTGAAGAGGCTAAGATTAGTCTTAGGACTGCACGCCAGAAGATGATGGATTTTGTAAAAAAAGAAGTGAAGGCAGGCTATCCGGAAGATGCAGGTAAAAAGCAAGAGGCGAGTATCCAAGATATCGTAAAATCCTATGGTGCTGACATCGAAAAAATGCTAGATGCCAAGGAGAAAGAAGTTATGACTGTCTAAGCGCAGTAAGTCTTAATAATTTTATCTAATCATATTTTGGGCGTATCCCTTTACTAAGGCTTTTGCCTCAGAAAAGGGTCGGGCCATTCAGGGGTTCCGTCCTGCCTGCGTGACTTGGCAGGCAGGCCCCACAATACTTGCGGTGACAGCCTCAGGGCTCCCTTACTACCCCTTACGCGGGACACTTTGTGTCAGAAATAGAGACGCTAGAATCTAGACACTAGACGCTATGTGCCCTCATAAAATAGGTTGACAACTTAAGTGTCTAAAGTCTAAAGTTTGTGGATAACTTAAATTGTTAAAAAATAGTAATTCAAATATCTTGTTGGGTCAGAACGAAGCAGCGACAAGCTCTGCTGGGGGCAACT
>CALIAU010000034.1 GCA_938045585.1 uncultured Saprospiraceae bacterium | reverse complement strand
AAGTACTTGGGTAAAGATCGGCTGTCCGGTAAAATATTCATCTTTGCTCATGGTGTATTTGTTTGTGTAGTTACTACAAATATCACCTTTGGCCGGGATTATCTTTAATCTCGGCCACTTTAACCGGACACCAATGGGTTGTACCTACGAATCCATATCTGATCTCGCTAGTTCGAATTATCCTCATCACTATTCCTAGCTTGCACCTACGAATTCACGCTATTCGTAGGTTGTACCTACGAATCCATATCTTATCTCGCTGTTCAAAGTATCCTCATCACTATTCGTAGCTTGCAGCTACGAATCTTTATCATATCTCATCACCATTCCTAGCTTGCACCCACAAACCCATATCCTTATTCCACCTACAAATCCATATCACTCACGCTGTACCCAGTTTCCTACCCACGACCACCCATCTTTTTCAACAATTCCTTACCTTATACAAAAATTTGAAACGCAATGTCTAAACTTCTATCCTTCCTAATTCTGATAACGTTATTCAGTGCATGTAAAAACGCAGATAAGACAGATGTCAGCAGTGATACATCCCTCTTAATTGAAGAGGCAGTTATAGAAAAACACCTAGCCATCTTATCTAGTGATGAATTCGAAGGAAGAAAACCAGTGAGTAAAGGCGAAGAATTAACTGTTAACTATTTAAAAGAACAATTAGAAAAATCTGGAATCGCTCCAGGGAATGGAAATTCCTATTTCCAAGACGTACCTCTGCTAGAAATAGACGGAACAATGTCAGAGAGTATGATCATACAGACACCAAAGAAAAAGATGAATCTAAAACAAAGAAAGGACTTTGTTATACACACCCAACGCAAACAAAAAGAAATAGCCTTAGAAGATTCTGAGCTAGTTTTCTGTGGCTATGGTATTGTAGATGAGGCAAATGGTTGGAATGATTATGCAGGCTTAGATATGAAAGGAAAGACTGCTGTGGTGCTGGTAAACGATCCAGGTTACGGCTCAGAAAATCCAGACTTTTTCAAAGGAAATACCATGACCTATTTTGGAAGATGGACCTATAAGTATGAAGAGGCAGACAGACAGGGAGCAGATGGGCTTATTCTAATTCATGAAACCAGTTCAGCAGGTTATCCTTGGTATGTGGTAGAAAGTTCATGGACGGGAGGACAACAGGGTTTAGATCAAGGACCCAAGGCAAAAGATTGCGGCATTAAAGGATGGATTACACTTAATGTTGCTAAAGAATTATTTGAAGCAAGCGGATTAGATCTTGCTAAACAGATTCGTGCAGCTAGAGTAAAAGGCTTTGCTCCTGTGCCTATGCAAAGCACTGTTTCTGCAAGTCTGACAAACACCTTTAAGGCAGAGAATTCTAAAAATGTGATTGGCCTAATCAAAGGCTCAGAAAAACCGGATGAGTATGTAGTGTACACAGCACACTGGGATCACCTAGGTAAGGCTGAAGACCTGAAAGGCGATAATATTTATAATGGGGCTTTGGATAACGCCAGTGGAACTGCAACCGTACTAGCAATAGCAGATGCCTTTGCTAAAGCCAAAGAAAAGCCAAAACGCTCCACGGTGTTTTTGTTTGTAACTGCGGAAGAACAAGGCCTTCTTGGCTCGGAGTATTACAGTGACAACCCTATCTATCCCTTAGCAAAAACTGTCTGCAATCTCAATATGGATGGCGTAAATCCAGCCGGAAAAATGAAAGACCTTACCATCATTGGAAAAGGACATTCTACTATGGATGAAATTGCTGAAGAGGAAGCGAAGAAACAGGGTAGATATGTCATGAATGAAAGCGAACCAGAAAAAGGCTTTTTCTTTAGATCAGACCAATTCAATTTTGCTAAAAAAGGCGTCCCTGTATTATATGCAGAAGGAAATTATGAACACTGGGACAAAGGAGTGGATTACGTTACAAAATTTAAAGAGACCTATACTGCGGAACGGTATCATCAACCCTCTGATGAATATGATCCAGAAGTTTGGAATATGAATGGTATGATCCAAGATGGACAGTTATTTTTAAATATAGGATGGCGTATGACGAATTCTAATGAATGGCCAGAATGGTATCCTTCCAGTGAATTTAAACGCGAATGAAGAAATACTTTGTAGACCCAGATATCCGAAAAGCAAAAACGATAGATAAGGACTTTTATCTATCAGAAGATGCTTGGCAACACGCCAAACAAAATATCTTTCCAAATAGCTGGCAATATCTAGGTGATAAAAATTACTTGTTTAAAGGAGGTGTAAAAACCTATCCCAAAGTCTTTATGGAGAACTTTTTGGAAGAACCACTCTTGCTTACTAAACAAAATGATTCTATCCAATGTATGTCAAATGTATGTACACACAGAGGATTTATCTTGTCGCACCACCCCTCAGAATCCAGTAACTTAACGTGTAAATATCATGGTCGTAGATTTTCCTTAGAAGGAGAGTGCTTGAGTATGCCAGAATTTAAAGAAGTAGAAAACTTTCCATCTGCCTGCGACCATCTGAAAAAATTAAAACTAAAAAGCTGGCGACAATTTTTATTTACTAGTTTGAATCCCTCAGTAGATTTTGATGCTGTTTTTTCTAAGGTAGACGAACGCTTAGGCTTTTTGAATATTGATGATTTTACCCACTGTCCGCAGTATGATAAAGTGTATTCAGTAAATGCACACTGGGCATTATATTGCGAGAATTTTCTCGAAGGATTTCATATTCCTTTCGTGCATAATGACCTAAGTGCACTCATTGATTATGGAGAATATACAACAGAGTGCTACGATGATATGGTCCTGCAGATTGGCTATGCATCAGATGGGACACCTGTGTTTAATTTTCCTGAAAACCATCCAGACTTTGGGAAAAGGGTAGCGGCTTATTATTATTGGATCTTTCCAAACATGATGATTAATGTCTATAGCTGGGGGATCCAACTTAATTTTATTATGCCCGTAACACCTAAGCTGACTAAGGTAAAATTTATCTATTACCTCAAAGACCAACACGATGGTAGGTTTACAGACGGTGATCAACTAGGAGATAAGACAGAACGAGAAGATGAATTTGTTGTTGAAGGAGTACAACAAGGCTTAGAATCTAAGCTGTACACACATGGAAGATTTTCTCCCAAAAGAGAAAAAGGAGTGCATTACTTTCAACAAAGAATTGCAGACCATATGAACAAGTAGCAAATTATCTTAACGCACAAAGAGCCGTTTATCAAAGCTATACTCCTCAGTCTTCACAACTTTCACAAGTTTCATTTCTGGATGAAACGGATTAATTAAATAATTAAATGTGCCCTGTACTGCCGCAGAAGGAACTTTAAAAACTAATTCTTTCATATCCCTTACAAACGCATCCCCCAGCGCCTGCGTAGAATGAGAATGTGGAAAAGAATTCCAGTCATAAGGAAGGTCCTCAGTTCCTATAGTTTTGACCGTACACATGGGTGGCAACTCAATATGAATAAGATGATAATCGGAAGGAATAATACCCAAGGGTATACGCACAGCAACTTCCACATTGCAAAGCGCAATAGATTCGCAGGTATAAACAACAGCAGTACCCTTGCTGTTCCATCGTCCTCCAGCAATCTCAGCACCACGACCAGAAAGATCATTTTTATATCGGGCCTTACTCAGCCGATAAAGCATCATGCAAGTATGCCATGTTCTATCCTATGAAGCTCGTCTTCAATATAATTTATTCCAAATGCATTATCCAGAAATGACTTTGGCGTCATCCCACCAATCGCAAGATTCTCTGACTCCAACCAAGTATTAAATTTCTTAGCACTACCAAATATCTCCGTACCCCGCTTAAACAGAATAGTGATCTTTAGAATTTTTTCAGAATGAATCGGCTCAAATACTTTTTTCTCCTTTTTGTAGCGCTGCATAGTCCGCTCAGACAGACTTAAAAAGTCCGACCATTCCTTAATATTAAATGGACTACTTTTAACAATACTCGAGAAAAGCTTATAATTTATCCCTTCTCGCACCGTACTCATCAACAGAAAGATATTCTTATCATCCGTTAAACTATACTGTATTTCCTGTTCTTTTTCTATCATAACATGCAACTTGTCGCAAATATAACGACATTTGCCATAAAATAGTTCATTTCCCCAAACTTTCTCCCTTATTCTATTCTAAGTATCGCTGTTTTCGCTGTTCTCACTGTTCTCGCTGTTCGTAGTATCCACTACGAACCCTATTAATCGTAGCGTATTAACTGCTGCTGTTCGTCTTATTTACTACAAACCCATATCCGCGTTTTGTTATTTGTATCGCTGTTCGCAGTTTATTAATTACGAACCCATATTTCCGCTGTAAGAAGTATTTCGCTATGATTACATTTGAATTTCCTAATGACTTGGGCGTGCCCCTTTTCCTTCCGCTTGCGCTCCAAGAAAACGGTCGCAGTATTCCAGACTCGCCAGTCGGCTCGGTCCGTTGGACGAGTAATTCCATTACTCCCTTCCATGTTGCTCACGCATAAGATTGTCCTCTGTACGTAATACTGTTTTCGCTGTTCGTAGTATCGTTGTTCGTAGTATTCACTACGAACCTATATTAATCGTAATATATTAAGTCGCTATTCTGTCGTTGTTTGTAGTTTCCTAACTACAAACCCATTTCCTTTATTCTGTTCTAAGTATCGCTGTACGTAGTGCTGTTTTCGTTGTTCGTAGTATTCACTACGAACCTATATTAATCGTAATATATTAAGTCGCTATTCTGTCGTTGTTTGTAGTTTCCTAACTACAAACCCATATCCTTTTTTCTGCTCTAAGTATCACTGTACGTAATGCTGTTTTCGTTGTTCGTAAAAAAATAACTACCGCTAAATATCGCTGTTCGTAGTATTCACTACGAACCCATATTAATCGCAGTATTTTAACAGCTCGCTGTTCTATTTCCTATCGTTGTTTGTAGTTTCCTAACTACAAACCCATATCCGTTGATCTATTCTTAGTATTGCTGTACGTAGAGCTGTTTTCGCTGTTCGTCATATTCGTTGTTCGTAGTATTCACTACGAACCATATTAATCGCAGTTCGTAATATCCGCAGTTCGCAGTATCCACTACAAACCCATATCAACCATTACATACTAACATCCACAATAGCACTCCCATCCGCAGAATCATATCCAACATAACTTATGTTAGCACGCAATTCCTCACTGTAGTATGATTCGCCAACATCAAGAAGGTCTACAAGAAGAGTTTTACCATTAAAATGATTTTTATGGATACTTAATTTCTTAGAATACACTATTGATAAATATTGATCAAATACATTATAACGTGTACGAAGTGACACAGTAAGCATCGATGTATTGTCAGGAGAATCTAATTGTAAAACCTGATCCTTTTCACTGCCAGATAAATCATGCGCAAGAGGATATATTTTTAGTTGTTTACTAGGACGGTCTACAAGAAACACATTGTTTGATTCCATCCAACCTAGTCCGATTCTATGCATCGCATTTATTTCCTTGAAACTTCCTCCCATAGTACAACTCGCGTCACCATATTCTTTTATACTGCCATTAGCTTGCAAACTTGATGCATGGTGGAGTCCTAAATTATGACCAATTTCATGAGTGATAGCACGATTAGAATTAGACTTATCAATATGACTATATTTTCCACCTAAATAAGCAACACCCAAATAGTTTCGTGTATTATCCGTCAAAAAACTAACGTAATCATAGTTGTCATAAAATATACCCTGTGATTCTAATTGCTCCTTACAAGCCGTGATTAGATTAATTAGACTTACCTTATCTACATCGATATCTAACTCTACAATATTTCCACTAAATCTAATTTCCCCATTCGATTGTAAATTAATAAAGGAATAAAGAGATTTACTTTCCAGCTCTTCAGCAAAAAACAATTCTTGTACCTCGTCCACACTCGCAAGACATGGGTGGCTTTCTGTACTGACCATAACAGCCAATACGCGCTTGTTTTTATTTCTATTAGATACTTCTAATTTTTGTGATACTTTGATTTTATTTAAATCAAAATCCTCTCCACCCAAAAAAGCAATGGGATCCTCCGTCTCAAGTTCTAATCTTGCCCCATTCTTTGCAATCGATTGGATTTCATTTGCAGCAAAATTTGAAAGTTCAATTATGGAATTGTTAGCACCATGCAACACATAAGAATCAGTGTGCGCATCTTCTGTTTCTTCAATAACCGCTTGGAAAATAAATGATTGTGTGCTAATTTCTTTGCTCGTATCTTTCGCACAGGCAAGAAGAGTGAGCATTGCAATGACTGCAATGAATAAGGGGGTTTTCATATGCTAAAGGTGTTTTAAGTGTTGCTGCAAGGTAAGGCCTAAAACTGGAAATTTTGAAAATCTAAAACACTTGTAACACAATTGTATAATAGCTTACAAAATAATCACTGAATTGCCTAGTGGTCGCTCTTCATTTCCTTGTCTAACGCACTTCGTTAATTATTAAATATCGCTGTTCGTAACATATCCGCTGTTCGTAGCATATCCGCTGTTCGTAGTGTATCCGCTGTTCGTAGTATTCACTACGAACCCATATTAATCGTAGTTCATTATCTACAAAATTGTTATCACTATCGTCGTTTGTAGTTTCCTAACTACAAACCCATATCCTATTTGTAGTTTCCTAACCAGAAACTCGCTATTCCTATTACGTAATATCCGCTGTTCACAGTATTCACTACATCCCCATACCCTTAACCCTACCATACCTCAATTCATCATAAAACGCACCATCCTTAAAAACAGCCTGCCTCCCTACACCTTCGAACTCAAATCCATTTTTTTCTAAGACACGGACAGAACCTTTATTATAGTCAAAAATCCCCGCAAAAACACGTCGAATTTCAGTCTCCGTAAATGCAAATTCACAAACCAATTTAACAGCCTCAGTACCTATACCCTTGCCCCAAAATTCTTCTCCTATCCAGTAGCCAATTTCTGCATTAAACGCATACACATCATCTTGCGGAAAAATACCAACCATGCCTGCAAATGCATCCTTATAAATTATCGCAAATCGATGATTTTTTTCATCCCCCTGTGCTAAGGAAATAAAATTTTTAGCATCCTCTTCACTATAAGGATGCGGAAACACATTCCTAAGATTTAGCCATATCTTTTTGTTAT
Source organism: uncultured Saprospiraceae bacterium (assembly GCA_938045585.1). Taxonomy (GTDB): domain Bacteria; phylum Bacteroidota; class Bacteroidia; order Chitinophagales; family Saprospiraceae; genus CALCMJ01. The sequence continues at coordinate 521 of CALIAU010000034.1, read as the reverse complement.
TAGCCTGCTTAGCAAGCGCAGGATAATCTTCCTTAATAAGTTTTCTTAAACGAATAACCGAAGTGTTTCTATCTACCATAAAATATAGTTCTTATTCCGCTGTTTTGTTCCGCTGTTTGTAGTATTCACTACGAACTCATATTAATATGAGTTTATGGACTACAAACTTGTTATTCCTGTCGTCTTTTGTAGTTTTCGAACTACAAACCCATATCCGCTATCCCAGTATCCACCACAAACCCACATCACTCATTCTCCACCATTTTCGTCAAACTATCAGTCCCTAAATATTTATTCTCCTTATGCGTATACCATTTTCGTAGTATTCACTACGAACTCATATTAATATGAGTTTATGGACTACAAACTTGTTATTCCTGTCGTCGTTTGTAGTTTCCGAACTACAAACCCATATCCGCTGTTTTGTTCTATGTATCGCTGTTCGTAGTATCCACTACGAACCCATATTAATCGTATTTTATCAACCACAAACTTGTTATCACTATCGTTGTTTGTAGTTT
>CALIAU010000033.1 GCA_938045585.1 uncultured Saprospiraceae bacterium | reverse complement strand
CCGATTCGATTAAGCAGACCTGCTCTTTACGGAACGATTCGCTAAATCTTCGGCGACGCCTTTCTTCTACTGTCATATTATTAAATTTAAAGAAAGTTTTCCACTATTCTGACGTCAACCTATACCATGGGAGTGCACTAGATGAGACGGATGGATGTGATGAGTACCTTATAGAAAAAAAATATTTTGCAAGCTCCGTCCGCACTGTCCGTTGCGTCCGTTCTGTCCTCTCTGTCTATTTCCAAACCCACGAAACCTGCCTTGCAAGGAACGCAGGCAAACCATGACAACGTGACACCTGCCTTCCAAGGAACGCAGGCAGGCCGCGAAACTCATCTGAATCGCTCTTGCATCAAGTCTCTTCTCTCCATGCGCACTAGAGTGCGCTATCCCTTCATCCCTTCATCTTGTTAAAAGATGTTCCAACCCACTAATAAGACGGTTCAACAAAAACGCATTGTCTTATATGGTTTTTGCTTAGATATTTAAGGCATCAATTAAAATTATACGCATGTCACCAGATACAATCTTTTCCATTTCAAACTTGACAGCCATGTTTATGTGGGCTTTGATGATACTTTTACCCAATTGGAAAGTAACTCAAAAGCTGATAGACCTTAAGCTGGTCCCTATCATTCTTTCGCTTATGTATCTTATATACATCAGTATTTCCATATTAAATGGTGGAGGGATGGACTTTAGTAGCCTTACATCAGTCATGGAATTATTTACAAAAGAAAATTCAGTACTCGCTGGATGGATTCATTATTTAGCTTTTGATCTGCTTATCGGAATGTGGATTCTAAATGAAAATAAAACACTAGGTATACATCATGGAATCATCGTGCCTTGTTTACTCGGAACATTAATGCTTGGGCCTGTTGGCTTCTTAGTTTTTCTATTAGTTAAAACGATTAAACGTAAATAAGATGAAATATTTAAAGCAAGTACTAAGCACTGTAAGAACAGAAAGTCCTACACTGTATTGGATTGGATTAGCACACTTTGTTTTTGCTGTGGCTTGTCTAGCGATGTCATTTTTTGATGATAGGATGCTCATGGGATTAAATGTTTGGATCAAACCATTAAAGTTTTGTATTTCCACTGGGATATATATTCTAAGCCTCGGGTTTATGACAAGTTTGTATCCCTTTTCAATAAGAAAAAAACGCATTATCAATCTGACCGTTGCTTGGACCTTACTTATTGAGACTTTTATAATTATTTATCAAGGGAGTAGAGGCGTACAGTCTCACTATAACCAAACTTCATTAGTAGATGGATTGCTTTTTGCTGCGATGGGCATTTTGATCGCAATTAATGTTATCATTATGCTATTATTTATAATAGAAACAGCCAGGAAAAAAATGCACGTTGCAAAGTCTATCCAATGGTCTATTTTCCTTGCTTGGTCTTATGTCTTGATAGGAAGCTGGGTAGGAGGAAAAATGATTGGACAACTAAAGCATACAGTTGGAGCCGCAGATGGAGGACCTGGGATTCCCTTTCTCAATTGGAGTACAATTGCTGGAGATCTTAGGATAGCACACTTCTTTGGATTACATGCAATGCAAATATTACCAATCTTTGCGTTTGTACTTCTTAGATATTGGAATACAACAGAAAGAAATAAGATTATTGTAGTAACTATATTTGGACTATTATATGCAAGTTGGATTGGTTTTACCTTCTATCAGGCACAACAAGGTATGGCTTTGATAAAATTATAAAGTGACATATGCTCTTTAATCAAAAGAAACGGATACAATATTTAGGCTTTGATGACATTTGGTTTTCAACAATAGGAATACTCCTGTTGAGTTTCGCAACGAGTTATCTTTTTAATGATTCTCTTTTCCAACAGCCTACTGTGGCAATGTTAATCACTTGGCTTGTTTCCTTGTTTTTTACTATCTGCAATTGGCTTTTTATGAGATATATAATGATCCAATTGCGTATTCGATTTCCCAATATGAATGATACATTTAAGCGTATCGGAATTTTGTTCGTATTTCTATTAACATCGGTTTTACTCATAGATATAATTGGAAATATCTTCCTATTAAATATTGCCGGCGACAACTATAATCCTATGAGAAGATTTAGGGTTGTCTTACCTATCGTAATTATTAGTGTTATGGTACAGGCTATTTATGAGGCGATATACTATTTCTTAAAACTTAAGAAATCTATTAGAGAAGAGGAACAAACTAAACAAATGATTGTACAAGCGCAATTAGATGCATTAAAGAATCAAGCACAACCTCATTTTTTCTTTAATTCTCTCAATACACTCAGAGATATTATTGATCAAAATACAAAAGAAGATGCCAAGGATTTTGTTGGAAAACTATCAGATATGTATAGATTTATTCTTGAGTCTGGAAAAGTAAACCTCATTCCTTTAGATGAAGAGATTAGCTTTGCTAAAGCATATTTGCATATCCAAAAAGAACGATTTGGAGAAAATTTAAGAATACAATGGAATGTATCTGATTCGAATGCAGATGCACTCGTCGTTCCTATGAGTTTGCAATTATTATTGGAAAATGCAATAAAGCATAATATAGTTTCTAGATCGAAACCCTTACATGTCAATATAAAATCAGAAAACAATTCTATAGTTGTAGAAAATAAAATCCAATTAAAAACAAGTCAACTGCCCTCCACAAAAATGGGACTTAAGAATATTGAACAACGCTACCAATTGATTTCAGATAAATCTCCAGTAATTAAGAATGATGGAGAAACATTTTATGTTTCTCTTCCTTTGCTACAATTATCGGATCAAAAATTCCACCATGCGGATACTCATAATTGAAGACGAACACAGAGCAGCTAGTCAGTTGCAAAATCTTCTTGGTGCCTGCAATCTTGCATATGAGTTACTTGGTATCATTGATAGTGTGGAAGATGCAATTGCGTGGTTTCGTAACAATCCGGAAGCAGATTTAGTCTTCATGGATATACAATTGGCGGATGGACTTAGCTTCGAAATATTCCAATCTGTCAAAGTAGAATCCCCAATAATTTTCACAACAGCTTTTGATCAATATGCCATTCAGGCGTTCAAGGTGAACAGTATAGACTATCTTTTAAAACCTATTAAGCAAGTAGATCTACAGGCTGCCTTAAATAAATTTAGCAAGACCAATCAATCAAATAATGTGTCGGAGGATCTGATAACACAGCTCTTATCTGGTATCCAAAAACCCAAATCACGTACAGGTATTTTAGTTAAAGAGGGGGGAGGTTTTGTTCAAATTAAACTTTCTGACATTCTGTATTTTTATTCGGAAGACAGCATTACGTTTGCAGTAAGCGATCAAAAAAGATACATTGTTGACGAGACCTTGGATCAGTTATTCAGTACCCTATCTTCAGATCAGTTTTTTAGAATAAATCGAGGCCAGATTGTTTCTAAAGATGCAACGCAGAAAATCGAGCCATATTTTAATCAAAGAATTAAGCTTACTGTTTTAAACGCCAAAGAACTTGAGTTTATAGTGAGTAGACAGAAGGGCACTGAGTTTAAGAAATGGATGAATAGTTGATTTTATATTTAAATGCTAGCAGTCTCTTGGAAATTTTCAATACGCATGCCATCTCTATCCAAGACAGCAAAGGTGAAATTATTAATCCAATCGCCTAAATTGATGTAGCGTGCCTTAGCATTGGTCAGCTTATAATCCATAGGGACATGACGATGCCCCATCACATAAAAATCCATCTGCTTATTTTTCGCATGCTCTTCAGCGAAAATTATTTGTCGCTCTTTACTAGGATCTATAGTAACTTCAGACTCATCTCTACTGGTATCGCTAAAAAATTTCATCAGCTTAATAGCAAAATTTGGGTGTAGTCTAGAGAAGAAGAATTGGCATAAGCTGTTCCTAAAAATCATTTTTATAAACTTATAACCATAGTCGCCAGGCCCTAAGCCATCCCCATGAGCTATAAATAGTTTTTTGCCATGGTGTGTTCTGCTGATAGGGTCATGATGCAAACTTGCGCCGATATCTTCAGAAATATACCTACCCATCCATACATCATGGTTTCCAGTAAGGATAGTAATAGGAATGCCTTTTTTGAGCAGTTCTGTCAGTTTTGCAAAAAAGCGAAAGTGTCCCTTTGTAATAACTTCTGCATATTCATACCAGAAATCAAATAGATCACCCACAAGATAGATATGACCTGCATCCTTTTGGATAGCATCTAACCATGCCACAACTAATTTCTCGCGTTCCGTACTCGTTAATCGAGCATCAAAACCCAAATGAAAATCGGAGGCGAAATATATCTTTTTGTCCTTCATTATTTAGCCCTTAAGATATAAAACTTGGGAATGACCATGTATCTTTAGGAGAATCAATAAATATGCGAGCTATGAAGCAATTAGTATTTCTACTCTTATTAATCCCTTTTTTATTTGCATGTACTGAAGAAAAGAGTGCAGTGCTGGATACCAAGGAAAAAGGATACTTCCCTTATGAGGATTTTTTTAATGCACGACTATTCCCAGAAACAAGTTTTGACCATATCGCATATTTCAAACAAATTGAACAAGAGAAAAATAAATTGGAAACCAGATCGCCCATAGGAGCTTGGGAAGATCAGGGACCAGGAAACATCGGCGGACGTGTCAATGCCATTGCTAATAATAAAGAGAATCCGGATGTAATGTTTTTAGGATTTTCAAGAGGTGGTTTATATAAAACGATAGATGCTGGGGAAAATTGGAGAAGCGTATTTAATGAGTTCTCCTATCTTTCGATATCGCATGTTGAAATTGATCCTAATAATTCTGATGTAATATTCATTGGTACTGGGGATGAAAATATTAGCCATTATCCTGCTATTGGTAATGGAGTCTATAAGTCTGAGGACGCGGGAGAAACATGGAAACAAGTAGGGCTATCCGAGGCTGCTATTATTTCAAGAATGCATGTATCTCCTAGCAACAGTAATATCGTATATGCCTCTGCAATGGGAATACCCTTTGAAAAGACGGAGGATAGAGGCGTCTATAAATCTATAGACGGAGGGACAAGTTGGGAACAGGTATTAATGATTAATGATTCCACTGGAGTTATTGATATGGTGGTTGCTCCTAATAATCCGGATGTTGTATATGCAGCTGGTTGGAACCGTCTGAGGAGTAATAATTTCTCAACAATTTCGGGTCCGGATGCTAGAATACATAAAACGGAAGATGGGGGAGAAACATGGACGATAATGGAAAACGGTCTCCCTGAAGGAGATTTTGTACGTATCGGATTACAAATGTATGGAGATGAAGGAGATACTGTCTTTGCTGCATATTCAAGAAGTGGTGAAGAAGCAAGATGCAATAGTACAGCTGCTAATTTCTATGGGCTATATAAAACTTCCAATGGTGGTGATGCATGGGAAGAGCTGCCAACGGATGAAGATTCTACGGGATTACCCTGTACATTTCAAGGAAGCTTTGCTTGGTATTTTGGAAGTTTTGCTGTAAATCCACAAGACGAGAATGACATTATTTTACTTGGTGTGAATTCATATCGTACAAGGGATAGTGGGATGGCTTGGGAACCCTTCACATCATTTGGACCACATGTAGATCATCATGATGCAGTGTTTTTAGGTGATAAAATTTTCCTTGGTACTGATGGAGGAGCTTATAGCTATACTGATTTGGAAGGTTGGCTTGATATTGAGAATATATCTACTAACCATTTTTATAGAGTTGAGTATAATCCCCATGCTCCTGAAACATATTATGGTGGATTGCAGGATAACGGAGTTGTAAGTGGCAGTGGCTTTGATATTAATAATTGGAATAGAATATCAGGAGGAGATGGTTTTCAAATTCGATTTAATGCAGATGATTCTTCTATAGTGTATACAGAATCACAATTTGGCAATATTAGAAAGAGCGAAGATGGAGGCTTGTCATTTTTTGGATTCACGCAAGGTTTAACTGGGGCTAGAAATTGGGATATGCAATATATCATCAGTCCGCACGATCAAAACGTATTGTATACAGGTACAGATAGATTATGGGCAAGATTATCTGATACGGATGAGACATGGTTTCCAATCAGCGAAGACATGACAGATGCTTTTGAAGATCCATTAGGCTTTCGCGAACACAATATTACCTGCCTCAGTCAATCGCCAATAAATCCTTCTATATTATATACTGGAACGAGTGATGGTTTTGTGTGGAGTACAGAGGATGGAATTAATTTTACAAATGTAGAGGAGGGTTTGCCAAGAAGGTGGATCTCTGAGGTTAAGGCTTCTCCAACTTTTGAGCGAACCGTGTTTGTTTCTGTAACGGGATATAAGAATAATGATTTTGTTCCCCACATTTTTAGGTCAGATAACCTAGGACAGGATTGGATTGATATCAGTGGGGATCTGCCTAATTTTGCTATTAACGATTTGTACATTTTAGAAGGTTTTGATGATAACTATATTTTTGTGGCGACAGAGATAGGAGTGTATGCAACAACAGATGGAGGAATTTCTTGGGATCGTTTAGGAAACGACTTTCCATTTATTCAATGCCTTGATTTAGTCTATAATCCGGAAGCTAACCAACTTATAGTTGGAACCTATGGGAAAGGCTTAAGAACTTATGACTTAGAACAACTCATAAATGTTTCGACAAATGACATTGTATATAAGGATATAATCCAATTGTTGCCCAATATAGCGAGTGATGAAATACGGATTCATGTGGGTGAACCTTCTAGCAATCTTAGTTATAGGATAGTGGATGCACGAGGGATGAGTCATTCTAGGCAAGCATATAATAGCATACTAGATATCTCAGACTTAACCCCAGGAATCTATTATTTACATGTTTCCGATGGGAAATTCGCTGAAACCGAGAAATTTGTTAAAATATAGGCATGAAATCAATATCAAATAGAGTTTTTTAAAACATCTTAATTCCTATATTTGCAACCGTTTTGGCACAGAAACTATTGGCTTGACAATGTTCTGTGCGACCAATATGAAAATTGGCGTGGTAGCTCAGCTGGTTAGAGCGCAGGATTCATAATCCTGAGGTCGGCAGTTCAAGCCTGCCTCACGCTACAAATAGCTCTCCCTTTGGGAGGGCTATTTTTGCGTTCGGCAGTTCAAGCCTGCCTCACGCTACAAATAGCTCTCCCTTTGGGAGGGCTATTTTTGCGTTCGGCAGGCTTTTCCTACCCGTCCGCATTTGATAATGCGGTTCCCTTCTTTCAGATTGACATTTAGTCAATCTGCTCCTTCGGACCAGTCGGTCAT
>CALIAU010000032.1 GCA_938045585.1 uncultured Saprospiraceae bacterium | reverse complement strand
ACATTTTTATTCATGGGTGTTTTTGTTAAAAATTCTTCGTTTGCCCATAAAATTTGTTTCAAAATATATCCCGTTTGGGATACTCGCCCGTTACCCTGGTGAGAAGATGTATCCCATATGGGCTACATGATACGTTTACAGAGGGAAATTCTTTCAATCACAATAATCTATTTGACGTTCAAATCACGTCCATTTCAATCGAATATTGTTCTGATGAGAAGTAAAATGAAAACACAGTTAGAATTAGTATTTAATAAATAAAACATTGAAATTAACTGCTTCTTATATTCGAATATTATATGAATATATTTCCTCTTTACATAAAAACTATCCGATTCTAATACAAAAATATATTCCGATGTTCCACTGAACTTTTTGATCTCTTTTCGGGGTTCATCTTCTGCTTCTGGTTTACAAAGGATCTCAGAGAGATCCTCAAGTGTCACGACAATTACAGATCCTTTACAAATATGAATAAGCTAATAACTACTGTAATCATAGATGTCCCTTTTTTCATAAAAGGAAATGAATTCATAAATTTATGAATAGTTCTGAGGGAGATAATGAAATGAAGATGTTGTACATACTCACCAGATGAAGTTGCAGCTATTTCATCTAAGTAATGTTAGTATATCATTGTGGATATCCACAGAAAAGGGGGCAGAGGATCTGACTATCAGACTAGGGGAATAGAATCATTATTGCCTTCCCCTCTCATTGTCCTGAGGCTCAAACTTGGTAGGCTTTCATTTTGTTTCAATATAGGCTTTAGGTTTTCGTTTTGTGTGGTACCCTTTTTCTTCAGCCACACACTTGTAACTTTACTCGGCTTCTTCCTCTTATTTCCTTTTCTTTCTGCCTCGCTATAACCATGGGTAAGCAGACTGACTGTGTAGGTCTCTTATCTATGGGTAAGCAGGCTGACTGTGTAGATCTCTTATCCTTGTGTGCCTATTCTTGCCATCCATGCGCTGGGTCAGCACGGTTACCTGTGGTAGCCGAGTAGTCGACCAAGTGCATGGGGCGTACTTTCACTGTCTCCTCTTCTACGAGGTCTTCTTCTTTCTTGTCTCTATGAATCACCTCGTAGTGGATTGGGAAAACTTTTAAACACCAAAGATCAAGAATCTAGATCAAGAACCTCATCATTCATTTCATCTAAATCGTCTTCTCTAATTCTAAATAACTTTTATTTGATTAGTGCGGCGCAACCCTTTTTTGCTTCACTTTCCGTAAATAGAACTAAGATGAAGGAAACTGTTGAAAGAAGTTCACATATAGAAAAAATTGTTATAATGATGATAATTGACTTTGTGGTCAAATTTATATCATATATGAAATAATTCTGTTACACAACTGCAAAAGTTTCTCTTGTATCAGGCGTTATGTGTCCTGAATTATAATTTTGCAATCATAGGTGGAACAGGCAATAAATCCCAAACGGGATTTACATTGCTATTGATGGAACAGGCAATGTATCCCATTTGGGCATAGCATGGTTACAGATGAAGCTGGCATGAAGCCCGTACGGGATACACCAATCTCATTTACTATTTATTCTAGATAATACAAATGATGAAACAAAACGCAGATATTACTTTGTAAAGTACAGGTAATTACCTATAATTCCTAAAAATATGAAGTACTTACCACCATTGGGAAAGACACAATAGCAGATTTTGTGCAAAAAAATTGTCTCAAAACCGTACTCTATGAAGTCTTGCTGAACACTGACTTGATTAACTGTGAAATTTGGATGCAGGTGAAAGATAGAACTGATCTGATAGGTTTGATTTGAAGGCAAGGATCTTCTTTATTCGTTGAACCACCAAAAGTACGATATATCTATCCCATGTATGTTTCAACTCTTTATAAAAAACAAAAATTATGTATCCCATATGGGACACTTGCCGGCTAAAGGGTTAACATTACAGCATAAGAGAAAATTAGATAAAACTCACCAACTGAAATTTTAGAGCTCAAAAATACTCTTTCAAACTCACCAATATATTAGCGAGTTTGGACATACTTCACTACTTGGCATCTAGGAAACATGTACAGTGTCAACTGCAGACTTATTAGATGAGCTACAACAATAGACTATCCAGAAATTTAGTGAAAGTTAATAAACAAATTTCAAATTTTTTTTGTATCCTGAAAATCTCAACAGGTCACTCACCAGTATCAAAAATTAGCTAATAAAGCTAAGAAAGAGCCAACAGTTATTCAAAATTCATTTAAAATTTAATATTAATTAAAATAAAAACAATGGTTTATTATCAAAACAGTTTTCCTATTAAAAAAAAAACATTTTTGGAGTGCTTTTTAATTGAAGATGTTTTTTAAGGAAAATTGTTTTGAAAAAAAAAATTTTTAATTGCATCACTAGAAACTGGCAAGTGTTTGTAGATTTTTCTAATTTTGTCCGTAACTAGCTAAATTAATTTAAATATAAGAATTTATTCAAAATTGTTTGTACAGTATATCCAAAATATCAATATTCTGCTGATTGGTATGAAGACGATAATGAATAAGGTCATAAAAAGACAATAATACAGAACAATTTTAGACATAAAATGCCATTAATAACTTCATATGAATATAATAATTCATTCATTCAAAGGATGATTAATACATGGAAGAATTTATATAACAATTTTGAAGTTGAATGGTGCTCCGCATTTATACGGGGCTACTAATGGAAAATTAAAAAATACTATTTTAGAAATCCCGCATGGTGATATCATTCAATATGTTCCAATTGATTGAATAGAATGTTTCTCATATGTAAACAGTTGCAGGATCATACTGTAGATGGTGACATGATCTCACAATAAATATATTTTTATATTATTCAAATAGGTTTTAAAAAATAATCTAACAACATTATAATCCATCCATTTTATCACATAATTATTTATAGACATTAGAGAAAAAGTTTGTCTCTAGTACAGGTTCAAAAATAAAAGATTGGGTGTCATACGGTCCATACCTGATTTTGAGAACATTTTTATAAATGAAGCTACAAAATTGCTAACATGGCTATAAAATGAAGGTTCATAAATATTCATGCAGCTCGATAATATCAGATCCAGGCTGAAATATTGAACTAGAAATATATTTTCTCAAATCCAAACTGATCCGTTTCTAACAAACATGAGAAATATTTTTATTACAGACTGAATGAATTCTGGTTTTAATTTCAGAATATGTACATTCAAAATATTTAGAGTTGATGGAAACAAAATTTAAGAAAAAATTTATTATGCTATTATTATTCAATATCTTTTAGTCAAAAAAGTGTTTTCTACTTTAACAATCTGAAAATGTTATAATTTTATTGTATTTTAAAATTTCTGAACATTCAATACTTTCTGATTCTATACAAATTACAATATACATCCTTCGATACCCTGTCCTTTTTTTACTGTCTTTTCAAATCTTGCCCTTCAATACCCTACCCTTTGATACCCCATCCTTCAATACTCTCTCCTAGTACAATTTAAACTACTTGAAATGATACACTTTGAGTGAATCCATCAGCTTTTATCTACCATAAGGTGCCCATTACCTTCTTGACAGATTGCTCAGAAATTGATGTAGCTAATTTCTATTAAAATGTTCATGACTTTTATAATACTGAATAGATTTTAAAAATTTTTCGCATTAATCGAGACAATTGGATATCTATCATCTAATTATTCTATCCAAATAAAAATTGGAATTTTCCAAGATACAGTAATTAGTTAGCTGTGCTGATATTAATGTTTTTTTCATTTTATCTGTACGAATAACACCAGTCTGCAAAACATGGGACATTTATAGTAGCGTCAGGTTGGGTATTTTACGCACGTCTCGTTTCTGGGGTATCTTTACGCAGTGCCTTTTTTTGCAAGAAAACGTAAATAAATGAAAAAACTGAAGGAACCATTAGAAAGAGCAGTATTTTTAACCCTAGGAAACGTATGTTAAGTAATTATTTACGTATGCAATAAATAAGTCACACGTCATTGAATACATGTCACTTTTTTCAGGGCGAAAACAACTTTCCAAACTGATAATCCAAATCCCGCAAACTTTGATCTCATAGCGGGAGTTTTTTAGATATACGTATGATTTTTTTTCCATATGATAGACAATTTTCAGTTGATTCGATATTTAAAAAGCTTTAACTTCTATCACATATATTTCTTTGTGAATATGGCTGCGTAGACATACCCTGAGTGTAATTTTTCGCTGGGGAATCTTTACGCGCCATTTTTCAATGTATATAATACTATTTTGCGGACAATATACGAGTGCCATACGTTCCAGACACATACAAAATTAATAAAAACAGATAGCTGTTACATTTATTAAAACACTAGACGTCTGTGATATCAATTGAAGGGCAAAAACATTTTTCCAAACTGATAATCCAAACCCCGCAAACTTTGATCTCATAGCGGGAGTTTTTTAGATATACGTATGATTTTTTTTCCATATGATAGACAATTTTCAGTTGATTCGATATATAAAAAGCTTTAACTTCTATCACATATATTTCTTTGTGAATATGGCTGCGTAGACATACCCTGAGTGTAATTTTTCGCTAGGGAATCTTTACGCGCCATTTTCCAATGTATATAATACTATTTTGCGGACAATATACGAGTGCCATACGTTCCAGACACATACAAAATTAATAAAAACACATAGCTGTTACATTTATTAAAACACTAGACGTCTGTGATGTCAATTGAAGGGCAAAAATGATTAGTATGCTATCTACTTTTCTAATGGCCAATAGCAGAAAGAAGGAAAGTGTGGTTGATGACTGTACACAACAAAGATCTTCTAACAAATCACAGAGCGGCATTTTCCCGCATTTTATTTTCACTCGTGCCGCTGCCAATGGGAGAGAAGCTTTACATACATATATAAAGCAACCAGCTGACATAAATCCCAGTACTTCGTAGCTGTTTACGCGCTGCGTAAAGATATCCAATTTAGTGCGTAAAGAAGCTCTGTTTAATAAGTTTACGGTTACGCATAGTTTTTCGCATATATCTTTTTTTTTACTATATATAGAGAACTGAAATTTTGTATGCACTATAGTCTTAATGGTACCTAATACTATACCAAATTTGAAGTTCCTGACATGTTTCGTTTTTAGGCTATTCCAAAGTTTGCGGGAAAATGCGTAAAGATACCCAACCTGACGCTATATAGAAATCTATGATTGTAATACTATAGTTTAGAGCAGTTAAAGGAAAGGTTATAAGAAAGTTCCTAAATAGTCATTGACTTCTGTTCATATCACACTCACCTTCAACTGGATCTGTTGCAGATACTTCACCAGACTCATTCATGGGAACGGCAGCGCGTCTTCGACGGCTGTGCGCGTACTTCTCTCCCTGAAACAAAATGTCAATAGTTAAATGAATGAAATTTTCATTTAAGCACCTGTTAAGGAAGCTCTGTATGCAATTGTTCTGTATGTGAACTCACTGCGTGCGTTTTGAACAAGTTAGAGTCTGCGAGTTTACTGGAAGAGTGAGACCTGTTAGCTTGTTTGATGGCCTGGCGTAGATCTTC
>CALIAU010000031.1 GCA_938045585.1 uncultured Saprospiraceae bacterium | reverse complement strand
GCAATTTGAATTCCACATCCATCGGCACAGTTAGTCAGGTCGCTCACCACTGCATACAAGCACAACCTGAATCAAGCTATTTCGAGATGACAGGGACAAGGCAGACAAAGAAGAAATGTAGTACTCGTAATGAGGAATGTGATCATTTCGGAGAGAAGCAACTTGCTGATGAAGAGGAATTTTCCGAATGCTCGGAATCGGGACCCACCACGACTTCTCTTTCTGACGACATGGATGATGAGGACTCTACCACCACCAGTTTCTTTTTCTCCACCAAATGCGCCTCCTATTTCAGCACCACTTGTTCCAATATTAACATTCGCGATGCCACAATCAGAGCCAGCGGTAGACAAGAATTCTTCTGCCTCACGCAGATCTGTTGTCATAATCGCCGATGATAAACCTTGCGGTACTTCGTTTTGAATAGCAATTGCATTCTTTAAGCTGCCCTTGTATTTTATGAGGTAAAGAATAGGAGCAAAGGTTTCATGATGCACTATTTCTAGGTCATGTGCCACTTCTGCAACAGCGGGTTTCACATAACAACCACTTTGATATTTTTTGCCTTTAAGTAGACCTCCAGGTACAATAAATTTGCCGCCTTCTTTCTTTATTTGTTTTAGGGCTGCCAAATAAGTATTTACGGAGTCTTTATCTATTAATGGACCTACATGCATTTTTGGATCGAGTGGATCTCCAATCTTTAGTTGCTTATACGCTTTTACAATTCCCTTTTTTACCTTGTCGTATACACTTTCATGTATTATAAGTCGTCTTGTGCTTGTACATCGTTGACCGCAAGTACCAACAGCACCAAATACAGCTCCTGTAAGGACAAGTTTTAGGTCTGCACTTTTACTTACAATTATTGCATTATTTCCTCCTAATTCCAATAAGGTTCTTCCAAGACGGTCAGCAACTGTAGATGCAACAATTTTACCCATCCGTGTACTTCCTGTGGCAGATACTAAAGGAACTCTCTTGTCCTTAGTCATGTATTCTCCAATTTTGTAGTCACCTGTAACTATACAGCTGACTCCTTCAGGTACATTATTCTTTTTTAGAACACTTTGGAATATGTTTTGACAAGCGATCGTGCACATAGGTGTTTTTTCGCTGCCTTTCCAGATAGACACATCACCGCATACTAATGCAATCATTGAATTCCATGACCATACAGCAACGGGGAAATTAAATGCTGATATAATGCCTACAATTCCAAGAGGATGCCATTGCTCATACATTCTGTGATTTGGCCGCTCGCTATGCATAGTCAGTCCATATAATTGTCTGGATAACCCAACTGCAAAATCACAAATGTCGATCATCTCCTGCACCTCTCCCCATCCTTCTTGTAAGGATTTTCCCATTTCATACGATACAAGTTTTCCTAATGCGTCTTTATTTTTTCTTAGAGCTTCTCCATATTGCCGTATGACTTCCCCTCTTTGCGGAGCTGGCATTTTACGCCAAACTGCAAAGGCTTTTTGTGCAGTTTTTACTGTGCTTTCATACTGTGCTTTTGTTGTTACACTAACACTACCAATAAACTTTCCGTCTACAGGTGAATAAGAATCTATATATGTCTTAGAGCTAGAAGACTTTAATCCAGTACTCGTACCGTTATTTTTTTTCTTTAGCTTAAGTGTTTTTAGAAAAGATGTATTCATGCTTATAATTTTGCATGAAATTAAGAAGATTAATTCCTAAGCCCAATTAAGTGGCTTCTAATTTTGCGTATTTGATTTCTGTCTGACTGGACTTTTACATGTAGGTAATTATGTACACCTTACTTAATCTAATTAGAGAGTAATAATGTATAGAGAATCATACAATTAGGCATACCCAAACGCATTTATTTCTTATCGAATTAGGGTAATATCACCATAGAAGGTGTATGGATCCCCTGTGGTTTCACAGATGGCATCTATTTTCATGACATAGACACCGCTGATTGCTTTTTCTCCTCTGAAAAGTCCATCCCAACCTTCTTCTAATTCTTCAGAAGTAAACATTTGTTCCCCCCAACGATCAAAAATTGTGAGTCGAATAAATTCTGATGGATTTTCAGCAAAAATCAGCGCTTCATCATTTTTACCATCCTCATTTGGTGAGAAAATGTTAGGTAAAAAATATGCCTTGTCTGTGCATTCTGGCTCATATCGTGCAAATAACCTGGACTCTGCTGTACATCCTGAAAGTGGATCTGTTACTGTAAGAGTAAATTCTGTATTTTCTTCAATTTGAAATATTGGTTCCGGACAATCCCAACAGCTTAAACCATCGCGAGGCATCCACTCATATTCATAGATACCGTTTGAGTTAAGGATAATCTGAGTTTCTTGATTCGGGTAAACTGTGAATAGTTCTTCGTGCTCTACTATGATTTGGTCATATACCTTTATTTCCGTGTATTGTGTATCTGGTATACATGTACTTCTATTTCCTACCACCATATACTCAGTGGTTTCTTCTGGAGACAATTCGTGGATAGTTGCGTTCTCTAACTTTTCATTCGTCCTCAAGTCTGTCCATTCATAATCAAATGCATTTCCTTCTACTGTTAATATACCGATTTCAGAAAAACATATAGTATCACCCTGTGCAACAATATCTACATTTTGAACTACCTCAATAAACACAGAATCTGCATCTATACATTCGCCAATAGAAGAACGCAAAATAAATGTAGAATTCTGAATAGGTGTAATAATTGACTTCGGATCATATATATCATCAATATAAATAGATTCATTCCAAGTAGCTTCTCCTAAAACGCTGCCATCTAATCTTATTTGTTCACCAAGGCAAATACTGCGATCTTCTCCAGCATCCACAAAATCTCTTGGTATTCCCCTTATTGAAAGAGTATCAGAAAAAGGACAACCATTGTCTGAAAGAACGGTCACCATGAAATCTTGCTCTTCGTTTTCAACAGTAACAAATGGGCTATCGCAATTTGTACAGCTGATACCTGGGCCACTCCAAATAGGATCGTTTCCTATTTCAACATTGAGTTGGATATCCTGATCTACACAGTACACTTTATCCTCTGTTAATACGTCAGCTGTGAATGTTTCAATTGCTACAGTGCTAGTATTTTGCTGTTTACAACCTTCTTCGTTTGTTACTTCTACAAGTACATCTATGCTTGAGTCAGGAAAAACAAGTAGAGAACTATTATCATCAGCGACTTCACTAAATATTGGGTCACTACTCCAAGTATATGAAAAGTCAGAATTAAAGTTACTTATACTGACCAAAGTGGTATCTCCTTCACAAATTAAATTATCTGTAGCTAGAATTAACTCAGGGCCATCAATATCATAGTACTCTGCGAATACAGAATCAGATTGTATGCAGCCATTATCTTGTATATAGTTAATATAGTAGTAGCCTGAGTTACTAGGAGTAACGATTGGGTTAAGACAGTCTTCACAACTTAGATCAGTAGATGTCTGCCATTCAATTACGCTTCCTGCCAATGCATTATTTACAGATACCTCTATTTGAGCTTCATCACCTCTACAGAAAGGATCTAGAGGCGAAATGCTTAATTCAGCTGCTTCTAAAATATCTGTATTTTCATTAACCTCATTTGAACAGCCATATTCTGTTGTTGCTACAAGGGTAATTGTATGAAATTCGTTTACTGCATAAATATGTGTAGGATTTTCTTCATTAGATGTTCCTCCGTCACCGAAATCCCAAGCAAACTCTGTTATTTCTCCAAATGCATTCGTCGAGTTATGCATTGGTGATACTTCTGCGAATTGACAGATGCCGTTTTCTGGTATGACAAAAGAAACATTAGGGATACTCGCAATTGTAATTGCATCAGGCACAGTTATACTGTCAACACAGTTTTCTAATTCTGCTTTTAATGTGACAGCATACACACCCATATCAGATAAATTCAAAGATAGATTCTCATCATTTGAATTAAAGATACTGCTTCCTTGATTTACGGTCCAAGTATAGTCAGGCGATTCACTTCCAACACTATTATTGCTTACTTGGATGTTTTGCGTTGGGCCACAATATGTTTCTTTTTCAAATGCGAGCGAGATATCGTTCACTGCGATAGGATCACCTGAAAATGTTCTGAAACAACCACTATCATTTTGTAAGATGAGCTTAGGAACGAACGTACCTGTTTGCGTATACTCGTAATTCACGGTGTCAGTGGAACTGTTATTTCCGCTAGACAGGACATCTCCATTACCAAAATCCCAAGTGTAATTATAATCACTATCTGAATCTCCAATAAACTGTACACCTAAGGGTAAACAACTTTTATCTGCTGTAAAACTAAAGTCTCCCGCCGGTCCTTGTATATCAATATAGTCTTCTATGAGCAGTGTGTCTGCACATATTGCCCCTTGTTTAGCTATTAACATTACATCAAAGAGTCCTGTATTCGTATATACCTTTGATGGGTCCTTTTCTAGACTGACACCACTGTTATCACCGAAGTCCCAAATGTAGTTATCTGTATAACTAGAGTTATTAGTAAAATTGACAAGTAAAGGCGGACAATCGATTGAGGTAGTATCTGCAACAAAAGCTGCGATAGGATCTCTAATCTCAATTATATTTTCTTTACAGATTGTTCGTTCACAACCTTGACGTTCAATTATTGTCATACACACAGTGTAGGTGCCTTCTTGTGTGTAATTGTGTTTTGGACTTTTCGCTCCTGATATATTGCCATCCCCAAAGTCCCATTCATATTTTATTATTTCTTGACCAGTAGATAGGTTTTTAAATTGCACAAAATCTTGAGTACAACTTAACGTGTCAAACTCAAAGTCTAAGAAATTTTCTATAGGAGTAATAGCGTCTTCTAGTATAAATGTATCTACACATCCCCAGGTATCGCCGACAATAAATTGTAAATCTAAAGGTTCTGCAGAATCCAAGAAAAAAGATGTATTCTGATCGTTGGACTGATGTACGT
The DNA here is from genome assembly GCA_938045585.1 of uncultured Saprospiraceae bacterium. GTDB lineage: Bacteria > Bacteroidota > Bacteroidia > Chitinophagales > Saprospiraceae > CALCMJ01. The sequence goes on along the minus strand of CALIAU010000031.1, from coordinate 17,687 downwards.
TATCGCCTACAACCCATTCCCAAGAATTGACTTCGGCAAATTGAGAAATGGATCGGTCTTCTAATAACACATTCTCCGGTATGCAGATATATTCATCATACATAGGAATGGCCTCCAATTGATTAACGAAGACAGAATCTAATACTAATGAATCTTTACATCCGTTAATGTCAGTAACGACTAATTTAGGTCCTGGATATACCCCCGGCGTTGAGTAAATAAACAAAGGTTCTTGCAAAGTGTCAAATTCTGAATTAGCACCTGGTGCGTAATAATTCCAACTCACAGCATCAGCAGAAGAATCTTGAATCTGCAAATTAAATGGAAGGCATCCATTTCGTGTATCAGTTGTGAACGTGCTTGCAGGTTCACGAATTAAAATAGTATCGGTTTGTGTATAATCACATCCCGTCATAAAATTTTCAGTGTATAACTCAACTACATAATCTCCACTCCCAGGAAAAGCAAAATCAAATGAATCTAGATCGCTTTGGATCGTGTCATTTCCAATAATTATATTCCAATTAAATGAATCAGCTGCTACAGACTCATTTTTCAAACGCACACTAAAAGGATCATCACAATTATACTCAGGAGTAAACTTAGAAACTGGTCCTAATACATGTACGGCGTCAGTAACTGTCATTGTATCACTTGGACAGCCATTGAAATATGCAATATGTGTCACATTAAAATAACCAGTATCTCTAAATGAGTAGTTCAAATCCTGTGTAAAAAAATCACCTCCATCTGGAATCTGCCAGTACCAATCATTTGCCTCACTTGAAGATTGATCAATAAATGAGAAAAGTTTATTTGCACACGCCTCCAGAGGGGAGTAAGTAAAATCTACATCTGGTGGAGTCCCAGCACCTATATAGTCTTCTATAACAACTGTATCCATACAACCTTGATCATTTGTTGCTATTAAACTCAGATCATACGATCCAACCTCAGTTATTGTAAATGTAGGACTAGCTTGCATACTTTCATAAGAAAAATTATCCCCTTCAACTTTCCATTGGTAGGAGCTAATATCAAACTGAGAAACAATACTGTCCGTTAAAGTAACCTCTAATGGTATGCATCCTGAAGGTCCTTCAAAAGGAAGTAAGACTTCAAAATTATCTACTGTAATATTTTCTTCATACGAAAAGAAACATTTATCCACAGATAGGGTGAATCGTATATTGTATGTACCAGCTACTGTACAGGTATAATCTATAGATCTTCCTTGTTCTGTGTATACTACTCCATTTGGGTCTGTTACTTTCCAATAAGATCCACCTTCCGTATCAGAGTCATAACTTAAATTTAGATTCACAGGAAGTTTACAACCTTCTTCTAATTCTGGGAATATTGTAAGATCTGGCCCCCCTTGCACTTCAATACAGTTAGGATTTACAAAAGCATATGTACAATTTCCACTATACACAATTCCACTTACTTCAAAACATCCTTCTTCAGAGAAACTTATCCCTACAACACCAGTGGTGGTAAAAGTGTCTACACTTTCCACATTCCATAATATACTGTCGTAATCAATATCCTCTAAATCTAAAAACACTTCTTTCCCAACACAATTGAAATCTGTCAAGACCTCAATGTCCAACTCTGGGTTAGTACTGATATTTACTTCTTGAATAAGAATGGTCTCACAATTACCATCATTAGCTGTAAGAGTAATTTCATATTTCCCATCACTTTCATAGACTACATCAGGAGGATTGACTCCTGTATAAGTTTCTCCATTTCCAAAATCCCAAGTATAGGTAGCTGGGGCAATATCTTCTGTAAAATCTATTTCAACAATTGCTGGGAGTTCGCAGTCTGAAAGTTGGACAGCTGTAAAGCTTGGGTCTGGATTTCTCAGAACTTCAACGAATGCACTTTTTGATTCAATACTTTTACATCCCTTTTCATCCTCTATTTGTAGAGTTACTGAGTATAATCCAGCAATATTATAAGTACTGCTTATCTCCTCATTTGGATCACTAGTAATTAATACGCCCGTAGATCCACCTACATCCCAGGTCCAATTTGTAATGTCACCATTATCACTTACGGATAAATCGTTGAAACCAATGGTTGCTGGTGCGCATATTCCATTATCATCCACTGAAAAATTAGCAGTGGGATTTTTATAAATTTTTATAAATGCTTCCTTGCATTCTGTGTCTTCATTACCCTGATCGTCGGTTGCTGTCAAACACACCTCATATTCTCCCACGACATTAAAAATTGAGCTTGGATTTTGATTCGTGGAAGTAATACTACCGATAGTCCACTGCCAATCGACGATTGGGCCAGCACTACTAGTAGACTCGTCGAGGAAGTTAGCGGATAAGACCTCGCAGGCCTCTGTCTGGTTTGCAGAGAAGTCAGCGGTAACTTGACCGCTCAGAGTACTATATAAAGATATGGCTAAAGCCATATATATAAATCTCATCTCAATTGTTTTCATCTGTTACACAATACATTAAGAGAAATATTCTCAAACAAGGGGAGTAGGGTGTAACTGTTTAATGTAGGCTTAGGCCTAAAAGTGTTTTAATGGTCGTTATAGGGAGCCAGAAAAATATTCTAGCTTGTATTAATTTTTTGTTCGTAAGCTTCTACTATAATGACACAAAGATGGGAAAAAACCCCCATAAAACTTGTCATTTATTTTAGCTTTTAAACTGGAAACAGAGAATTCAGGGTTTACCCTCTCGTTATAACTTCTTGGATAGGAATGATCTTTCTTTTAAGCCATTGGGACAGCTTTGTTTCGACGATTTTTTGTTCAACCTTAGATATAGTGGAGATTCTTGTACTATGGTCTCCGTTTTCTCTTAAAATAAAGACTGCATCGCGCTCTTTGGGAGGTACTAATTTGCATACCGTCCATGGGTCTATAGCACCATATATGTAAATTATTTTTTCTCCCTTATGATATAGAAAAACACGCACATATTTAAGATAATCTGCATTATATCTCCCTTCAGCCTCTGGTGGAGCAAAGGGGAAATTGGTAAAATCTGTCACATAATCAAAATTATCACCTAAATGAGCATGCTGAAAACCGTAATACCCATTTTCTGTCATAAACTGATAGAAGGAGGGTTTAAAGTATTCTATGGTTTCATCGGCATAAAAATCAAAACCAACCACACTATTTAAATGCTTAAAAACATCATATTTATCTGGGTTTTTAGGAATTCGATTGCAGGATTGCCCATATTGCCAAAATGAGAATGGATATTCCAAAACAGCATATTCAAATGCCTGCTGAATCGAAATGATCTTGAAATGGATAGAATCAACCTGTGATAATGAATCCACCATGTAGAAAATGGAATCTTTTAAGGCTAAAGCATCCTTTTGAAATTGGATAATTTGATTTCTACATTCCTCAGTACCCACCGTTTCAAAGAATTGATCGAATCGTTTATCTTCTCTACCCATAGGGAGAGGAGCAACGTATGGAACAGTCACTTTTACATCATCAGGGTATTTATACTTATAGATTAGACAGGTCGTTCCTCCCTTACTTATACCCGTACTAATCCAATCTTTTTTATATACTTTTCCAAGCAAATTTCTGATTCTATGATAATCCTCAGCAGCTTGATTATTGCTTAAATATTTGTAGTCGTAATTCGCTGGTTTTGATTTACCAAAAAAGCGATACTCAATTATGAGTTGATTTGACATAATCATATCAGATAGCTCATAATATCTTGGATAGGCTGAGTATCCCTCTGTGACCATAAGCATAGGTTCATCAAAATCGTAATGTGCTAAAAAAAGACGCTGTTCGAAACTACCGGCTGAGGGGTCATTATGATCAAGAGGCTGCTCCAACATGATGATAAATTCTCTCTTGAAATGGTGACCATTATCTAACTCTTCAAAACTTGCATTTGGAAGTGCCTTTTTTAGCTTAAATAATATGTCGTCTTGTGCACCTAATTGTGTGACAAATAGTCCTAAGAAAAGAACAAAATGGTATGCTATTGCTTTAAAATTCAACATTTTTGGAATTGTGTTAAATATAGGGCATTTTTTTTATTCAAATTGAATGAAGCTAATCTCTATGGAAGTATAATAGTAGATAAAAAATAATATATTTGCGTTCTTCTTAAAGGTCGCGTGGCCGAGCGGTTAGGCAGAGGTCTGCAAAACCTCGTACAGCGGTTCAAATCCGCTCGCGACCTCCCTTTTTTTTCTTCATATTGCTTAAAATGGAAGAACTAAAAACATTACTCCGCGCTATTGGCTACCTCTTTGTACTTGCAATTCTAATCCTCCTAGTTTTTATCTTGATTACGCTTAATGAAAATCTAAGTAAGGTCAAGCTTAGCGAAGAAAAAAATGAAACTTGGAAACTAGTTTGGAGTGATGAGTTTGATTATAATGGATCTCCTTCAGATGCACATTGGAATTTTGTAGTAGGAGATGGTTGTCCGAGCCTTTGCGGATGGGGAAATAATGAATTAGAATACTATACAGATAGGCAATTAAAAAATGCCCGTGTGGAAAATGACCTTCTAGTCATAGAGGCACACAGAGAGAAGATGCATGATAGAAACTTCTCCTCTGCCAAACTAGTAACGAAGGACAAACACCATATGCTCAACGGAAGAATAGAAGTACGCAGTAAGAATCCTAAAGGAATTGGAACCTGGCCTGCGGTTTGGATGATGCCAGTAGAAAACACTTATGGAGGATGGCCTAAAAGTGGGGAGATTGATATTATGGAACATGTGGGCTATAACCCAGATTCTATATTTGGAACTATTCATTGTGAAGCATTTAATCACCTAAAAGGCACACAGAAAGCAGGCAAAATTAAAATCCCTGATAATGAATCAAACTTTCACAACTACATCCTAGAATGGGATCAAGAAAATCTTCGGTGGTATGTGGATTCAACACTCTATCATTCTGTGCAAAACCCAAAACTGAGCACGGCTGAATGGCCCTTTGATAAAGAATTTTACCTTATTTTAAATCTAGCTGTAGGGGGAAACTGGGGTGGTGTACAAGGAGTAGACAGTCTAGCGTTTCCTGCCAAATTTGAAATTGACTATGTGCGCTATTTTGAAAAAAATTAGACGATTAGAATTATAACAATAGAAATTGTAAATTCAGTGCAACTAATTAGTTCAAAACTATATTCAACTTAAATTATGGAACAAAATATTTGGGTAATCTTTGTCGCAGCACTTATACCTATGGTAGTAGGCTTTATTTGGTATCATGGAAAAGTATTTGGAACAGCTTGGATGCATCTTGTTGGTAAAACAGAAGAAGAACTTGCAAAAGGGAATATGCTTAAGATACTAGGATTGAGTTATATACTAAGTCTCATACTTGCCTTTGGCTTGTCCAGTTTGGCAATCCATCAGTCTGGTATGAACCAACTCTTTGCTATGGATTTAATGGAGGGCGGCAATGCCGAAAATGCAGCATATTATAAAGATTTTTTAACACGGTATAGTGACAAACACAGAAGCTTTGGGCATGGTGCTTTGCATGGGTTCTTAGGTGCCATTATGTTTGCTTTACCGTATATTGGGATTAGCGCAATGTTTGAACACAGACCTTGGAAACTCATTTGGATCCAGGTAGGGTATTGGGTGCTTACCTGTACGCTTATGGCTGGTGTCCTTTGTGCATTTATGTAAAAATTATTTTCATTCATTTAAAAAAACATATACGTATGACTACACAAGAAATTGCTAACCGCCTTGTTGAACTATGTAGAACTGGGGATTGGGAAACAGCACAGAACGAATTATATTGTAATGATTGCACAAGCACGGAACCCTATGCAGCCTTTGGGCCTGCAACCGTAAAAGGAATGGATGCTATTCGTGAAAAGGGGAAAAAGTGGTCCGAGATGGTCGAACAAATGTATGGCGCAGAAGTGTCAGATCCGGTTGTGGCAGATGATCATTTTGCACTTACTATGACAATGGATATTCAATACAAAGGTGGTCCTAGAACTAAAGATGCAGAACTCTGTGTCTACGGAGTAAAAGACGGTAAAATTGTTTCGGAGCAGTTTTTCTATGCACCACCTCCTGAGCAGTAGAAGAAAAAATGACTTAGGTGTTTATTAAACACCTAAGTCATTTTCTGTTTTTTCTTTACATCTAGCGATCCTTGATTAGTATACGTGTCGCTCTTCTTCCAGAGCTAGGCAATCTATTCAATTCTTTGTCCTTCCGTCTCTTCTTCACTTTACCTCACAATCAAACATCTGCTCCGTACCAATAAAGCCTGTTAAAACATCGCCTCGCACTACAGGACCCACGCCAGCTGGCGTTCCTGTGTAAATATAATCTCCCTTTTGAAGAGTGAAAATCTTTGAGATGTAACAGATTAAGGTATTAAAATCAAATATTAAATCTCTAGTATTTCCTTCTTGCACCGTTTCACTATTCTTCTTCAAATGAAACCCAATGTCATTCATCACAAGATCTTCTTTGGGTAGGAACTTACCTACAACAGCTGAATGATCAAATCCTTTCGCAATTTCCCAAGGATGTCCTTTCTCCTTACAGCGTGCCTGTACATCGCGTGCAGTAAAGTCTATCCCCAGTCCAATCTCTTGGAAGTAGGCATCCGCAAATGCAGGCTGAATATGCTTGCCATTTTTGCAAATTTTCAAAACTACTTCGACCTCATAATGGAGATCTTCAGAAAACTCTGGATAATAAAATGGCTTATTGTCACGCAAAGCCGCCGTCGGAGGTTTCATAAAAACCAATGGCTTTGTTGGCACAGAATTGCCTAGTTCTTCAGCATGCTTTGCATAATTTCTGCCTATACAAAATATCTTCATCAGATTTAAAATTTTACGTTTAATAGACCTACCAATTCTTTTACATCACGCAGCGTCGTTTGTGCTACTTTTCTTATTTCAGCACTCGATTGTTTAATCTGCAGTTTAATGTTTTTCTTATCAGCTACTATCTCTGCCTTACGTTCTTTAAACTGTGTTGATAACTCCACTAGGGTATCCGCGACAGCCGCTTTTAGATCCACATACTTCAGTACATCTGCGTTATAGTGTTCCATTAATGTAGTATGTGCTTCTATATTTCCTGCTGCTTTTAATAGAGTAAACAGTCCCTCCAATCCTGGAGACATTTCGCCCTCTGTTTTCTCACCCGTATCTGTGACGGCTGATTTTATCTGCTTGCGCAAACGTCCCTCTTCCTCAAACACATTGATGTAATGCTTTTCGCCCGCACTTTTGCTCATCTTTCTACTCGGATCTGCAGTGGACCGAATGTTCGGAGTCTCCGTAAAAAGTGTATCTGGCAACACAAAATATTCCTTACCCACCTGATTATTAAAGCGGTTTGCAATCTCTCGTGTTAATTCCAAATGCTGCGATTGATCTTTCCCTACTGGAACAAAGTCTGCCTTATAAATTAGGATATCGGCAGCTTGCAACACAGGATAGTCAAACAGACCCACAGAAATAAATTTGTCCTTGATGTTTTCTGAACTACTCTTGTCCTTAAACTGTGTCATATTCTCCACACGACCCATCGCTGCAAAGTTGTTAAATATCCAACCTAACTCTGTGTGTTCAGGAACTAAAGATTGTACAAAGAGATTATCAACATCTACACCCACAGCAAGCAAATTAAAAATAAGCTCCCAGGTATTATTGCGCAGCTTTTTCACATCATAGGGCATGGTCATGGCATGATAGTCTACCACCCCATAGGTACAATCATAGCTTTCCTGAAGATCTACCCAGTTCTTTACTGCACCAAAATAGTTACCAAAATGCATGTGCCCCGTAGGTTGGATGCAGGAGAGAACGCGTTTTTTATTTGTAGTCATAATCTGCTGGTTTAATAAACTGTTCCTTGTTTTTATTTAACTGCAATGCACGAAATTTCGACATTGACAGATTTAGGTAAACGCGCAACTTGCACAAGTTCGCGTGCAGGTGCGGTCGCTTCATTAAAGTATTCTGCATACACAGCGTTGATACGTGCATACATTTCCATGTCACTGACAAAAACAGTACACTTTACAATGTTTTCCATAGTCATACCTGCTGCCGCTAATACCGCAGTTAGATTTTTCATCACCTGATGGGTTTCGTTTTCGATTGTATCTGTAATCAATGCACCTGTCTCAGGAATGAGAGCAATCTGACCAGAAAGATATAAGGTGTTACCACTTTTCACGGATTGATTGTATGGCCCTACAGGTGCAGGTGCTGAAGCTGAATTTATAATTTCTTTCATGCGTGTTATTTTAGATATATAGGTACAAAAAAAAAGCTCCTTACCAGTAAATGGTAGGAGCTTCGTAATAAAATATTTTTCGTTTAGTCTACTTCCTCGACAGCCTGGATTACCATTTGACCCTTATAGTACATACTGCCGTCATGCCAATATGCTCTATGGTAAAGGTGTGCTTCTCCAGTTTCTTTACATGTTGCTATTTGTGGAATAGCCGCTTTTAAATGCGTTCTTCTCTTTCTTTTTCGTTGCTTGGAGATCCTACTCTTCGGATGTGCCATAGTATTCTTATTTGCTAGTTATTATTAAAATCATGTTTAAGTTGATCCCAGATAGGATTGCTCCCATTTTCCTCTTCTTCTGCTTCACCTGCTATCTTATCAAGAATCTTTTCATTACAAGGGTAGGGCTCTTCTTCTCTACAATCATATACCTTTATTAAAGGTAAATGTAAACAAACACATTCGTAGAGAAATTTTGCCACATTTAAGTGGTGTGTATCTCTAGTTATATAAATCACCTCTTCTTCAACACTCGCCTCATCTGTATACTTTACAGTAAGGTGATCTTCCATCTGAAGAGGAAGTGCTATGTCTGCTAGACAACGATCGCAAGGAGTTCCCATGCTTCCTGTAATGTCAATGTCCAATTTAATCAGATTAGACTTTTTTTCTAAGTCTATTCTGGCCTCAAAATCACCGGACTTTACTGGTGAGTTTTCAAATTCTGCAAAGAACGCATTATCCAATTGGAATATGAATTCCCGCTTACCTTCTTTCAACCCTTCTAGGGGAATCGAGAATTGCCCCAACTTCTTCATTTCAGGCATTGAGTTTAAATTGGCTGCAAAGATATACTTTCTAAATCAAAAAATAAAGCGAATTTATCTATATAGTTATTGATAATTTGATGGGAATTAGCATATTTGTGCCCACTTAAATCAGAAATACTATGGGAAGAGGCGATAAAAAAACTAAAAAAGGCAAGATCAAGGCATCATCTTACGGAAATTCAAGACCTAAGACGAAAGCTAAATTTTCTGGAAAGCCTGCAGATAAAAAGAGCTAAAAGCCCTTTTTACCTCCTTAAAACAAGCATTTTCTTACACTTTCAGGCATTAAACCATATTTCCAGGTTTAACCCAAGCATCAAATTCTTTGGCATTCAGATAGCCTAAGGCTATAGCAGCAGCTTTTAAAGTTGTTCCTTCTTTGTATGCCTTTTTCGCAATCTCAGCAGACTTATCATAGCCTATTTTTGTGTTCAATGCGGTGACTAACATCAAAGAATTATTCAAATTCTCCTTGATCTTCGACTTATTTGGCATCAATCCGACTATTGCCTTATCGCAGAAACTTACCGCGGCATCACCTATCAACTGTGCAGACATGATAAGATTATAAATCATCATTGGTTTAAACACATTCAATTCAAACTGTCCATTCATACCACCCACATTTATTGCCACATCATTTCCCATTACCTGAGCCATAGCCATAGTTAATGCTTCTGACTGCGTAGGATTTACCTTACCCGGCATGATAGACGAACCCGGTTCGTTTGCTGGAATAATTATTTCTCCTATACCACATCTTGGTCCGGAAGCCAGCATGCGTATATCATTTCCTATTTTCATGAGAGAGACTGCTACTGTTTTTAATGCACCATGTGTTTCTACAATCGCATCATGTGCAGCCAGTCCTTCAAATTTATTAGAACCTGTTTTAAATGGTAGTTTGGTAAACTGTGCAATCTTTCGCGCTACCTTTTTGTCATAGCCCTTCGGTGTATTTAAGCCAGTACCCACCGCTGTACCTCCCAGTGCTAAGTGGGATAAATGTTCTAAGGTGTTTTCGATGGCTTTAATCCCAAAACCTATTTGAGCTGCATAGCCAGAAAGTTCTTGGCCTAGCGTAACAGGTGTCGCATCCATAAAATGTGTCCGTCCTATCTTTACTACCTTTTTGTACTGTCTGGATTTTTTTTCAAAAGCCTTCTGCAGCTTTTTTAATCCTGGCAGGGTAGTGGTCTTTATTTTCTGGTACGCAGCAATATGCATGGCCGTAGGAAAGGTATCGTTTGAAGACTGTGATTTATTCACATCATCATTCGGATGCAGTTTTTTCTTTGCATCGCGCAGTTTACCACCTGCTAAGACATGCCCTCTGTTTGCTATCACCTCGTTGACATTCATATTCGTCTGTGTCCCAGAACCTGTTTGCCATACCACGAGTGGAAACTGATCATCTAGTTCGCCTCGTAGAATCTCATTGCACACACGTTCTATGAGCTTTGCCTTTGATTTACTCAAGACACCTAAGTCAGCGTTGGTATGTGCAGCAGCTTTTTTAAGAATAGCATAGGCCTGTATTACTTCTATCGGCATTCTCTGCCCACCTATCTTAAAATTTTCCTTTGATCTCTGCGTTTGTGCAGCCCAGTATTTATCACTTGGAACATCTACATATCCTAATGAATCTTTTTCTTTTCTATATCCTTTCATGTCTTTGCTTATCTATGTTTGTTAGTGCTAAATGGAATGAGTGCAAAGTTAAATATATCCTTGGATATACAAAGATTTAGGCTTTTCAAGCTGTCTGGTTCGGATAGATTCTTATCAATAAAAAAAGCGCATATTCATATGAACATGCGCTTTTATGTAGCAAAAGAATTCTTTTCTACTACTCTTTAATCACCTGTACTTTATTGTAGTACACTTCTTGTCCCTGTTGTATTGTCAGAATATAAATGCTATTGGTGTTAGTCTCAAAGTTATAGTCTAATTCTAGACTTCCTTCAAATGCAGTGTATAATTTATTATGGATTGTACGTCCGGCAATATCAGTAACTGTAAATCGCACATCTTCTTTAGATGAAGATGTGAAATTTATTTGTGATAGCGCGGTAGTAGGATTTGGGTACGCAGTAAATGAAGCTGTAGATCTGTTTGTAGCTACTAATTCCTCCATTGGCTCTTCTGTACATACTTTATATGTAGTAGTTTCTACTCCTCTGCTTCCTACGATTACTGATTTTGTATAATCCCTGTCATCATCTTGTAATTCTATATTCACTCTGCTACCTATTTGACTAGCTAATACTGCTTTTTGTAGCTCTCTAAAATTTGTAATTTCCTTTCCGTCAAATTTTGTAATAATTTCTCCTCCTTTCATTCCAGCTTTTTCCGCTGCAGTAGTAGGTATAATTCTTTTTACATCCACGCCAGATTTATCTTTTCTACTCGTTCCAAAAACCCCTAGAAAAGGAGTTTGCTTAGATTCTACTTCTTTACAAATGTAATCTCCTTCTAAACCGTTTTGCTCCTTAGAATCAAAATGAATAATAGAGCTAGAAAGATTAGTTTTAAAAGTCCCTTTTATAACCAAGCGTTCCGCATCTTTATTTTCTTTTATATACTCTATCAGATCAAAAGACAAGGCTTTTTGGCCTACGACATTAAATCGTTCTACATGCCCTTTTTCATCGTATTTCTGAATGTGTATACGTTCACTTTTTACATTTTTTTGTCCAATACTTAAATTTATAAATCCAAAAACCACTAGTGCACAGATAATCACTTTTCTCATAATTAAATTGTTATTTTTTAGTTTAAAATAAATTGGAAGGCTGATCTATAGAATAATCTCAGTTGGTATGATCCTATGGCAATGGTGTATTCTCGCCATCGGACACTCTTAAGACGTTTAATTCCCTGATAAGGTTCCTTTACTCAGTGTTAAAAATTGATGTTTTTTATAAATGACTGGGATTAGTCATTCTTGCGATATTTTATAAGCTTTTTTTATGTAAACATGTGCAAACTACTTCAAATAAGAAGCCCGCAAAATCTTATGCGCACCAAACCGTTTTCTAATCCAATCTTTTTGTTCCAGTAAACTGATAGAGTGCAACGTATCATCAAAGAGACTTATCTGATAACTCCCCGTTACCAGGCCACTGTACTTCACACCTATAAGTCGTATCAACTGCCGCCGCGCATACAGGCTCTTAAAAATTTCTAAGGCATGCTCTAGTAGTACATCGTCGTTGGCAGTATAAGCAATACGTCGCTGCTTGGTGTAGGTATTAAAATCTGCATATCGAATTTTCACAGTGATACAAGAACAGAGTTTTTCAGAACTCCTCAGTTCATAGGCAAGCAAGTCCACCATCTTACGGAGTATGTTGCGGATATAATTTAGATTCAGTGTATCCTCCGTAAACGTACGCTCCTTCGAGATAGATTTTTTCTCGCAGTACGGAACCACCTGCGCATGATCTATGCCCTGCGATTTTTCAGCAAGCTTCACCCCAAATTTTCCAAACTCCCGCTCAAGCAAGCGAGCAGGAATTTTACTCAGCGTCTGTATCTTCCGCACCCCCATAAAACTCAACTTCTTATACGTTTGCTTTCCTATGCCAGGGATCTTTTTTACAGAAAGCGGAAATAGAAATTCCTTTTCCTTCCCATGCAAAATCTGTCGCGTCCCATTCGGCTTTGACTCTCCCGTCCCCACCTTAGAAACCATCTTGTTCGCAGAAAGCCCAAAGGAAATAGGCAAACCCGTCTCTCGTATAATCTTCTGCCGCAACTCTATAGACCATCCATAACAACCAAAGTATCTATCCATCCCCGTCAGGTCCAGATAAAACTCATCCACAGACGCCTTTTCAAATAGAGGCGCATCCTCCCGTATCACCTCCGTAACCATATTAGAATAATACGAATAGCTATCCATATCTCCACGTACAATAATCGCCTGTGGACACAAGCGTAAAGCCATCTTCATAGGCATCGCCGAGTGCACACCATGCTTCCTTGCCTCATAACTGCAGCTAGAAACAACACCTCTATTACTCGTCCCCCCTATAATTAAAGGCTTCCCCAGAAAAGCACTATTTTTCAAACATTCCACAGACACAAAAAATGCATCTAGATCCATATGTAATATTGCACGTGCGTAGATAGTACAGGAATTTTTTGGTTAAAGAATATAATACGGGATCATAAAGTTAGAATAATAGTTGAAATAATCGACACATATAAGACTGAAAATACGACATATAATTCACTTCTTCTTAGTATTCCTATTATTTGGGCATCACCACTCCCTTGCTTACAGCAAGTCCGTGGTCGGGCTCATCCATGACTCCGTGTCCACTCCGGTCCCTATGGGACTAGCCTTTAGCTATCATTCCTATCCCTGATGCAAGCCCCTTCGCTATTGGTAGCTTGTACCTACGAATCCATATCTACGCCGCTCTCTTCCGCCCGCTTCCTCCGCTCTCTCCCCGCACACGTGGCTCTCTTCCGTCCGCTCCGTCCTCTCCGCCCTCTCCCTCCGCTCCGCTATTCGTAGCTTGCACCTACGAATCCATATCTACGCCGCTCTCTCCCCGCACACGTCGCTCTCTTCCGTCCGTTCGTCCGCTGGTCCGTTCGTCCGTTCGTCCAAGTTGCACTTCCAAACAAAAACTCTTAACTTTATAGCCAGAACAACCAGTTCTCGAAAGAGAAACTATAAAGAACAACTTCAATCATGGAAACGATTCCTAACTACCTGATACAAACACAGGGAAATAACTTTCTATTTGTCAACCCACGGGACGTGGTGTACATCAGTCCCTATAATGGACGCAGTGTTATCTATCTCAAAGATGAAAGCCAACTAGAATCCAAGCTTTCTATTGATGCACTAGAAAAAAAATTAACAGAACCCTATTTTGTCAGAATTCATAAGAGTATTATCCTAAACCAACTCTACGCCAAGAACTTTCTGAACCATAGCACCAACATTGTAACACTGATGAATGGAGAAGAATTAGCAGTACAAAAGGAATATAGGAATAGACTCTTTAGTAGAATGTTAAAAATTTAAAACCAATTATGGGAAACTATAGATAAAAATACCTATTAAAAATACCGCTTATAGATTGTTTTAGGACACTTTAGATTAAATATGTACTTTTCATAAAAATGAACAACACCGCTCTCACCTAACTAAAAAGATAATATGAAGAACTAAAGAAGATTCAATCATTTAAAGAACAACAAACCCTAAAATTATGGTCAATACCACAGCTTCCAACTTTGGTCTAGATATTCCAGCTATCGCACTTTCAAATAAGAGCGAAATCCAATTTCTCTATCCATCGGATATTAACTATCTAAATGCAGAAGGTTCCTATACCCACATCTTCCTTAAATCTGGGAAGAAAGTAACTGTTTGCAAAAAACTAGGAGACATCCAAAAAACACTTCCAGAAACTTACTTTGCGCGCGTACACCAGAGCTACATTGTTAACATCGCAAATATCCTATCCTTTTCAGATGGCAAAGAATCTAACTTGCTCATGAAAACAGGAGAAAGTATTTCCGTATCCAGAAGAAGAAAGTCGGAGTTTCTAAGTCGCTTTACTAAACTGTAGTAACAAGAAAAACTATTTTCTATAACATCTTTTTATCCAAGAAAGGTGACTAGAATAACTATGCCTATACACTAATAAAAAGTGTTAAAATTTTCAGTATAGCAAGCTACCCTAAAAAAAATTCTAATGCCACTTACAAACTATTTTTCACCAATTATGGAATTATAGAAAACCTATAACAAAAACTAAAATATCTTGCTCCTGACAATTAATAACATTCTTAATTAAAACCATGAAACAAACAAATGACCAAACTTTTTGAGTCCCTTAACAAGGACTAAAATTCCAAGTTAATAGACAGTAACCTGGATAAACTATTGTCTATGATCTTCATTTTTCAAATGCGAGATCTTTAGACAGGGAAACGATCAAGAATTATAGAATAACTTCTTCCTCTCCAAGCAACTTCCAATTGCATATACTTAGAGCTAGAAGAATAAGGTAAGAATACACCTACTTGGTGTGCTTGCGAAAATAAAATGAACTGGACAGTTTTGTCCTTCAACTTCTGTGCATTGTACAGAACTAGCAATACTTACTTAAAGATGTACGACCTATACCGTCAGTACATGTAATTACTCTCCAATTCCACATCGTTCTCCAGCGAATGTAAAATCAATTATTTAAAGTATTAAATGAATAAACAATTCAAACCATTAAATTTTTTATTATGACACTAAGAAACAACTTCCAACAATGTGTTGATATATCGGAAGCCTGTCTGGAAAAAAGACAAACCCATATATGCACAGCGAAACACGAAAGTACGGAGTGGCCGAAAGTTAAAAATCTATTTCGGTCTTTTCGAAGTACAATAAAACCGATTGCAATCCTTGTGTTATTGCTTTCTCTTTCTATTACATCTTATGCAAGTCATGGAGAGGGTATAGTATCGGACATTGACTACACAGGCTGTGGAACCTATAGTGGCTTCTACACGCATGTACCTGGAACAACCGGAGATCATGTGTGGATAGTTTTTGATGCAGTTGCAGGCTCTACTATTACAATAGACGTGGACACTGATTTTGCATCTGGAGCACATGGCTGGCTGTATAGATCAGATGATTGTAACGTAGAGGTGGGAGACGAGCCAGATGTTGACAATATACATCTCACCGATACAGGCTCTGGAGCTCAAGATTATGTATTGACGTGGACTGTGGGGACAACAGGCCAATTTGCATTTCAATTGGATTCTTGGTTGGGTTCAAGTGGTAATTATACCATTGAAGTAACCGGGTGTGGAACAATTATTGATGAGTGTTGTGGTGATTCAGGTGAAGGACCAACTTCCACCTGCGGAAATCTCACACTTGAGGTAACGGACAGATGTCCAGGTCCTTTAGGTCCTAACACGCCAGATCCTACATCTTTCATCAATCCAAATGCAGCAGGAATCATTACACTTGCATTCGGTGGCTTGCCTTACGAATTTGATGTAAACTGTGTATCTGATGATGTATCAAGCATAGAAAATATTGGTTTTGCAATACAAACTTCAGTGGCAACTACAAATACTGGTTGCCTACTTGTTATTGAGCAGACTTACGATATCCAAGATGAGTGTGGAAACATAACTGAGGATGCATTTACAACAACTGTTAGTTTCGTGGATCAGGATCCTCCAGAGATTATTTGCCCGCCAGATGTGGCATTAGATTGTGGAGATAATCTGGATCCATTTGACATGAGTTGTGACGGAGTGTACGATGATGGAGCAATTACCGTTGGTGATTTCAGCCCTGATGCAACCTACATTGATTTTGAAGATATAGATGCCGCAGGAGGTAATCTGCAATTAATAGGATCTGAATACAGTGCCTTAGGACTTGTTATAAGTGGTTCAGGAGAGTATGCAATATCAGAACTTGGAGCACCTTGCGGAACAGTTACAACAAGTGGAATAAATTCTCTTACTAATTTTGGACCAATCTGTACTGTTGAGGAAGCTGGTACATTACAATTCAATTTTAATTCAATTATTAACAGAATAGGTTTCAGTATCTTTAACAATTCAGGAGATGCCACAGAAGTGGAAGTAACTTGTATTTTGAATGGAACAATTGTTGATAACCAAGTTCTTACTCCAGGTTCTTCTTTTGTGTTTTATGGCATCGAAAGCGCTAATGGATTTGATCAGCTTGTTCTTACTCCATTGGGAGGTTTTAATAATGCGATAATTGTTGATGACTTATATTTCGAAGGTTGCCCAGATGCATTACCTATACCAATGGTTATGGATTGCAACCCAGACGAATTAACATATTCAGATGGCCCTCTTACTGCGTGTGCAGGCGGAGAATATTCTTTCACGAGAACTTGGACTGCTACTGATGAATGCGGATTTAGTTCTTCTTGTGATCAGACAATTACACTTACAGATGACGAAGCACCTGTATTAGAATGCTATCCATTCAATCCACAGCCTACGGGAGCCGATATGACGAATCCAGTAGTAGTAGGAACCTCCGAACATTGGACAACAGTTGCTGGAGGAATTATAATTCCATCAGACAACCTGGATAATTGCGACGGAGAAGTAACTTTTAATACACCAGACGTAGAAGACAATTGTGATAATAGTGCTACACTGCGTATGCGTATCACGCAGAATGTAGATACAAACCCAAGTATTTCTTTTGATGAGGATGTATCCGAGTCAGAACAAAGAGATGAGTTTTTCCCTAAGGGCTTGAACTATGTTGAGTTTTTTGCTACAGATGCCTGTGGCAATGAATCTGCAGTAGACTGTGATTTTTACATCTTAGTAGTAGATGATATCGCTCCAGTCGTGGATTCAGATATACCAGGAGATCTTACAGTAGAATGTTATGATGATCCTGCAGTAACAAATCCACCAAGTTTAGAGTTTTCTGATAACTGTGATAATGATGGAGAGAACTTTACTATAGACCCTAGTTCAGAAGTAACACCAGGCGCTTGTCCGAATCAATTTACGATAGTACACACTTGGACCTATACGCAGGAGTGCGA
>CALIAU010000030.1 GCA_938045585.1 uncultured Saprospiraceae bacterium | reverse complement strand
AATCCCACCGCTGCCAGAAAGGCTTTTGATATAAGTCTTAGCAGCCAATTGTCAAGGCTGGTGTATCAATAAAAATTTAGTTGACACTTCCAGACATCAGTGTGTCTCTGTGGCGCAATCGGTTAGAGCAATCGGTTAGCGCGTTCGGCTGTTAACCGAAAGGTTGGTGGTTCAAGCCCACCCAGGGACGTGTTTTGAGTTATGCTTATGTAGCGGACTGAAAATGTTCAAATTTGTGTTAGTGCAATTCCTGTGCATCACATTTTGAGCATAATAATTACTTTTAATGACCAAAAGAAAGCTCTGCCATTCTGTTGCCAGCGATAACTTGTCTCTAAATTGGTCTATTTATGCATCGGTGGTTCAGTGGTAGAATGCTCGCCTGCCACGCGGGCGGCCCGGGTTCGATTCCCGGCCGATGCAACTTTTTCACAAAATACCATTTTCGGCATTGGATCAAGAGAGCGCCGAGTTAAAAATTTAGTGGTATCAAATTCAAATGATTATTCCAAACCTGCAAGGAATTGTCCACAGCATCTTTGTTGTGATTGAAAATTGTTCTATGGTGAGAGCCATGGCAGGATTGCAGCACTGAATGTAAAATTGTTTTAAGTTTCAGTTACATTCCCTGAGCAAAAATAGAGTGATTAACATCACTGAAGTCTATATCATGAATGATTAATCAATGAATTGCAATCTGCAAAGGATTAATGCATGGCTGTTGCTGCTCACAAGTTATCAAGAAAGCAAGCTAAGCTTGGTGAACATCATACTCAGAACTTGACATCCAGTAATTACTGCTTTGGGAGAAATGGAAAAGTTTTGCATCAAAGCTGGGATATGACAGGTCCCATATGGTCTAGTGGTTAGGATTCCGCCCTTTCACGGCGGCGGCCCGGGTTCGATTCCCGGTGTGGGAACTTTTTAAATGGATACAGGTAATGGGTGATACTCAGTCTGTGCAGGACCAACAAGAAAGTTCCTGTGAGTTGTAACAGGGGTTTCTATTGTAAGAATTTGCCTCTCACAACAGAAACAGTGTATTGCTGATTAAATGATGGCTGGATTTACATTGTGCAAATGGGAGGTAGGAGAGGTAGCGTGGCCGAGCGGTCTAAGGCGCTGGTTTAAGGCACCAGTCTCCTCGGAGGCGTGGGTTCGAATCCCACCGCTGCCAGAAAGGCTTTTGATATAAGTCTTAGCAGCCAATTGTCAAGGCTGGTGTTTCAATCAATAAAAATTTAGTTGACACTTCCAGACGTCAGTGTGTCTCTGTGGCGCAATCGGTTAGCGCGTTCGGCTGTTAACCGAAAGGTTGGTGGTTCAATCCCACCCGAGGACGTCAAATTTAACTTAGTAAGTAATGAGTTATAAGACTAATTACATCAACAATGACAATAATATATAACAAACTTTTTATTTATCTAGTTTACAAAATTTCAAACTAATGGAAACAAATGTTTTTGGAGCACAATTTATTAATGCATTCCGTAGTTTCCCGAATGGTTGGTCGATCTAGCCCATCCCGGTTGTTCATACTTATCCAACGCAGTAAATACTGTTGCAGTTAAGTAAATAATATTTAAACTGATATATATAGCAAAAAGGTTACATATTCAATCTACAACTTAGTGAACTAGTGTATTATTAAGTCTCCGTGGCGCAATTGGTTAGCGCGTTCGGCTGTTAACCGAAAGGTTGGTGGTTCAATCCCACCCGGGGACGTCAAATTTGTCTTAGTAAGTGATGATTTATAGGAGTAATTTCATGAACAGTGACAATGACATATAGCAAAATTCTTATTCATCTAGTTTACGAATTATTAAACTAGTGGAAGAACATGTCTTCGAAATATATTTGATTATCACGTTCGTCAGATTCACGAAAGGTTGTTGGCTGAAACCCATCCCAGAAGATCATAATTATCTAACACAGTAATTATTGCTTTACCAAATACAGCAATAATAACGTCTAAATATAACAAAGACTTTAGTTGTTACCTTTGTTTTGCAATTATTTCCTTTAAAATTCACAAAAACAAACTTTTTAATCATTTGCACGTCATTTGATTCTCCCCATCTCAGTTTAATTTGAACTGCATAGAGTCAGTTTCATCTTGTTAATAATTTAGTCTTCGTTTAGAATAAAACAAAACAAAAAATACTGGATCTCGATAGTTTTGTAGTTATAGCAGCTTGAATGGTGACAGGTTTTAATGGTGTTAACCTTTAGAACCCGCACCTTTTTATGAAAATAATCAAAATTGTGACGGAAATTTTAATTTATTTATCAAACTTCAAATTGCATTTCTAAGGTTTTTCATGGTCCAAACAAAACTTTAATACCATCAATCGAAAGGAAATTCAATTATCTTTTCATCCATGGTGGTTTGTAAGCAAACAAAATAATTTTTCGAAGGTTAGACTAGTTACAGTTCATAGATAAATTTTGACAATTTCAGAACATATATATACGTCTTTCGGGCTCTAAAGGTTAAGTGTAGTAGTATCGAAATGATAATTCAACAAAATGATAAGTAAAAATTATAGCCTGGTAAACTAAATTTTCAGTATGTCTCCGTGGCGCAATTGGTTAGCGCGTTCGGCTGTTAACCGAAAGGTTGGTGGTTCAATCCCACCCGGGGACGTCAAATTTGTCTTAGTAAGTGATGATTTATAGGAGTAATTTCATGAACAGTGACAATGACATATAG
>CALIAU010000029.1 GCA_938045585.1 uncultured Saprospiraceae bacterium | reverse complement strand
GAATGGTTTCCCAGTACAAAGATGGAATCCAGCAACAGGATCTTCAGGAACTAAGTTCGTAGGGACAGAGTGGTGTGGAGAGAATGATATCAGAGTAAGTGTATGGGATGAGAAGTTCAATACAGATTTCTGTTGGGTAACTTTAATCATTCACGGAGAAGTTTGTGATGATGAAGATACGGATGACAGATGTGGAGAATGTTTCACAGATAACCTCACAAGTGGAATTATGGGTGTTAGTAATGAAGACAAATCTGTGTTCAGATTCAACCCAGCAACAGGAGATTTCACCTCATCCCCAATCAATAATCCGCCAAATGATTTATTTTCATTTGCTGTAAATCCAGCTAATGCGGACGAATACTATATATCTAGTCCTGGAGGAAGAATATTTAGAGGAGATTTTACAACTGGAGATCTGGAAGATCTAGGAAATGTAGGAGCAGGAAGCACGATTTTAGGTCTAGACTTTACACCTAATGGGGATCTTTTTGCAGTAACACAAAATCTTAACGTATTTGAAATTGATCTAGCAAATGCAAGTTCCACCTTGTTGTTTACGGCATCAAATGGGAATGCATTTGATTTAACAGTAGATCCAAATGATGGGACGTTCTGGATTAGCGGTGCAGATGATATCATCCAGCATGATGCAACTGGAACTGTGCTCCAAACTTTTGATACCCCACTTGCAAGAGGTATAACTATTGAAGATTGTGGAATATTTTATTTCTGCAATGATGACGCGATTAATGTTTTTGATCCTGAAACAGGAGTTAACTCACCTATATTTGATTTAGGTGGTGGTAACTGTAATGATTTAGATAGTTATACTTTAGACGATCCTATTTCAAATGTATTCTTTAGAGAGATTGATTGTGATTCTGGAGAAGTCATAGGTAATTTTGACAATGATGGAAATGAATATGAAATTCGTGGCTGTCTTGAAGAATCGGATGACTGTGAAGCACAAAGTGCATTCTTCTTTAATATTGCGGGTGAAATAGAAACAGAAGAAGGAGAGCGAGTTGCAAACGTTAATCTTACAAATACAAGTCCTCAACCAGAATATCCGCGATTTGAAACAACAAATGGAAATGGTGAGTATGCATTTATTGATAACGTTTTAATGACGGATTACGAAATCTCTGCAGAAAAGAATGATGATTGGTTAAATGGAGTATCTACATTAGATCTTGTATTAATTCAAAGACATATTCTTGGCTTGCAAGAGTTAGATAGTGGATATAAATTAATTGCTGCTGATATAAACAGTGATGAAAACATTAGTGGAATTGATATCGTAGAACTAAGAAAATTAATCTTAGGTATCTATGATGAGTTACCACAAAATGATAGCTGGAGATTCCCTGTGGAAGCGCAGTCTATGGGATTAAGTCCATTCCCTTTTGTTGAAACAATAAATATTACCGAATTATCTGCAAATATGATGCATGAGGATTTCATTGGTGTTAAGATTGGAGATGTAAACGGAAGCGTTACAGCTAACTTACTTGACATCGATGTAGATACAAGAAGTGCATCTACAGTAGGATTCGAAACGGAAGCCTTAGGTCAGAACTTGATTGAAGTAAGAGCAGGAGAAAACTTTACAGATGTATATGGATACCAGTTTACACTGAAGTTAAACGGAACACTTGAAGGAGTGAGAAGTGGAGCATTACAAGTAGATGCTAGCAACTTTGGAATCTTGAAAGGTGGAGTAATTACTACTTCATTCTCAGGAACTGAAGCAAATACATTTGCAGAAGGTGAAGTACTATTTACACTTGAAGTAGCAGGAGGTTCAGACCTTAGCTTAGTATCAGGAGTAACAAGTGCTGAAGCATATGTAGGTTCCAACTTAGACGTAGCTGAAGTAAGCATGAGAGGAGGCTACGGAGAAGTTGCTGAGTTTGCGCTTGCACAGAATGAGCCAAATCCATTTGGAGAAACTACGCAGATCGGATTCACACTAGGTAAAGCTGGTCAGGCTACCTTAACTGTTATGGATGTAACAGGAAAAGTAGTAGCAGTTGTATCAGGTGACTACGAAAGCGGGTCTCACGTGATAGAGTTGACGAAAGGACAGTTAGGAACATCAGGAGTGATGTACTATCAGTTAGAGAGTGGAGACTTCACTGCAACTAAGAAAATGATTGTAATAGATTAGTTTTATCGTTACTGAAATGAAAAAGGGGAAGCCAAATGGGCTTCCCCTTTTTTTATTTATATTGTTTACATGAGAGGAGTTTTCTTTTTATTGATAAGGTTGATTTTGGTCATTATATTCCCTTTTATCTTGTTTTTAAGAGCCGCTACATACTTGCATGAAGAGTATAATTTGATACCTTCACTAAGTATTTTTGGAGCAATTATTATTCTTTCATTTTTGCTTCTTATTTACATTTCTGTACTGCATAAGTTACTCTTTAATGGATCTTCCTCTTTTGGTTTGATCAAACATAAACTCATTTTTGTTTTACTTGTAGTTGTGGGCTTTTCTATCCATCTTTTATTTTTCATTTCTAATAGCAATTTAAAATCTCAAGATCTAAAATCTGAATATTTGGAATTGCATCCAATTTTAAGATTGGCAACTGGGATTCTTGTACGCTTAGATAAGAAACTTGTTATAACAGATGCAGCAAGGAAACCATCAGATTATGCGACGATGGGCCTTAGTACGAATCAGAGATCACTGCACTTTCCTCAAAAGGATAACTATGTTTATGCTATGGATCTAAGGACAAAAAATAGAAGCGAAATCCAAATATTCCTTATTCGAAGCTATTTTAAAAGTTTGGGATTTGATGTATTAAGACATGTAGGAACCGCAGATCATTTACATGTGTCCCTTTATTGTCCAAAAGCTTTAAGAAAGTAGCCATTTAGCTTAGATTTTGAACATACTTATTATGTAATTATTTAATATAAGTGGATATTCGTTGTAAACTTAGAGTTATGAAATTAAGCACATTAATAATTATTGTTTCGAGTCTATTCGTTTCTTCATTCTTAGTAGGTTGTAAACAAGATGTAAAAACTCAATCAGAGAATAGTGGGACTGTTAAAGAAGCAGCGACAACTGCACAAGCGGCAGCAGCTAAAGATCGGACGGCTAGGGTATTACCTGATCCCTGCTCAGCAGTAGACAAAACAGATATTGCAAAGCTACTGGGTAAATCAACTGATATGATTACACATAAGAATGGTGGTTCTCCAAGTAGTACAACACGTTCATGTTTTTATAGATGGTCAGACTCCAAAATTCCCAATGCTGCTATTTTATTGCAAGCCTTAGGTAATCCTGTTCCAGACGAATTTTCAGGATGGGCTTCTGCATTTATTGAGAATAAAAAGTCAAATGGAGAGCGCTTATTATCTGATCCTGATACACCTATAAAGTATGTGACATTACAAGGAGTAGGTGAACATAGTTGTTATAATTTAAAAGAAAGTAAATGCTATTATAGGGTAGGTGATGTTGTGTATTTAGTGGCAACAAATGGAATAGATGATGAAGAAATAAAGATGGATATCTTTAAAACTTTGGGTAAAAAAATCCTAGCTGGAAGCTAAATGATTTTATCTCTTGAAATAAAAAATTACATCCTCATTGATCATCTAAAAATTGATTTTCATGAGCAATTTAATATTGTAACTGGTGAGACAGGTGCGGGAAAGTCTATGGTATTTAGTGCACTTGAACTTTGTCTAGGAAAAAGGCTTAGTGCTAAGATTGCTAAATATGCTGACAAGAAAACAGTTATTGAATTAGAGATTGGAATCAAAGAGCACAGTTTGAAAGATTTTTTCGTTCAAGAAGATCTAGATTATGATGATGTACTGACTGTACGTAGAGAAATCCTTCCAAGTGGAAAGAGTAGAACTTTTATTAATGATTCTCCATGTAAACTATCCCAGTTAAATCTATTAACTAAGCAATTAGTAGATCTACATAAACAATTCGATAATCTTGAGATTCAAGATTTGGATTTCCATAGACTTGTCTTAGATACCTTTGCAGAGAACGATGTTCTAATAAAAAAATATGCATCTCATTTTGAAAGGTATAAAACGTATAAAGTAGATTTAGAAGAGGCGGAGCGTCTATCTCTTCTTGGGAAGGAAGAAACGGACTATTTAAGTTTTCGGTTTAATGAACTATCAAATGTGGGTCTTTCTCCAGGTGAAAAAGAAAAAATGGAGAGTGATTCGAAATTGTGGGATTCAGCAGAAGATCTAAAATTTAGCATGACTAAGGTGCTAAGTCTTCTGGATGCAGAAGACTCCGTTGTGACAAAACTTAGAGAAGCAGTACTTTTAATTAAGCCCTTCTCTGATTTGAAAACTGTTAGCCCAATTTTCGAGAGATTATTTGGGCAACTAAGCGAGGTCGAAGATCTTAATAGAGAGATCGATAGCTTTAGTGAGTCTATAGAGTACGATCAAGAAAAATTAATTGAACTAAGAGAACGTTTAAGTCTTATATATACATTGGAGAAAAAATATGGAGTTAGCAGTGTAGAAGAGCTTATTTTGAAAAAGGAAGATATTGAAAGCAAACTAGCCTCATATACAAATAATGATGGAAAAATTGAAGAACTAAAAAAACATGTAAAAGAAGAAGAAACTGCTTTAAATGTGCTAGCAAAAAAATTGACCAATAAACGTAAAAAAACTATACCATCTTTGGAAAAGGCTGTGGCTGAACATCTTAGTTCTTTAGGCTTTAAAAATGCAGTATTTAAAATCTCATTATCTCCAATAAAGGATTTCAATTCATATGGCTTAGATAATGTAGAGTTTTTGTTTTCGGCCAATGCGGATAGATCTGTGCAGGCTTTAAGGAAAGTAGCTTCTGGTGGTGAGATTTCAAGACTTATGCTTTGTATTAAGTCAGTAGTTGCGGATAAGTTAGTATTAGGTTCATTAATTTTTGATGAAATAGATAGTGGAATTTCTGGAGATGCAGCATTAAGAACAGCGAATATGTTAAGCGACCTAAGTAAACATCACCAAGTTATCTGTATAACACATTCGCCGCAGGTCGCTTCTAGGTCAGATAGACATTTTAGCGTTGTAAAGAAAATAGTGAAAGGACAAACAAATTCAGATATAGTCGTCTTAGAAGATAAGGATCGTATCATTGAATTAGCTACAATGTTGAGTGGAAGCCCACCTTCAAAATCTGCGATTAAAAATGCGGAGGAACTCATATATACCTAAGATCATTTTTATACATTTGAAAAAACAACAGCAATGGCAAAAGGACTATTAGAAGGAAAAAAAGGAATCATTTTTGGAGCTTTGGATGAAAGTTCAATAGCATGGCACATAGCTGAGGTATGCGTTGCTGAAGGAGCCCAAATAACATTAACAAATGCTCCAGTTGCTTTGCGGTTTGGTGGGATTCAACGTTTAGCAGAGAAAATAAATGCTGAAGTCATTCCAGCTGATGCAACTAGTTTAGAAGATCTAGAAAATTTAATGAGCAAGTCAATGCAAATACTTGGAGGCAAAATGGACTTTATGCTTCATTCTATTGGTATGTCTTTGAATGTTAGGAAAAAAAGAGCGTATAACGACGTCAATTATGACTGGATGCATAAAACATTTGATATTTCTGCAATGTCTTTTCATCGAGTAATGCAAGTTGCCATGAAGAATGACGTTATGAATGAATGGGGCTCTATACTCGCATTAAGCTATATAGCTGCTCAAAGGATATTTCCAGATTATGGTGAAATGGCAGAGTCAAAGGCATTACTAGAATCCTTTGCAAGAAGCTTCGGTTATCACTACGCAAAAAAGAACAAAGTCCGAGTAAACACCGTATCGCAATCCCCTACTTTGACAACAGCAGGAAAGGGTATAGAAGGCTTTCAAGATTTCTTTGATTATTCTACTAAGATGTCACCATTAGGTAACGCAGACGCACGTTCCTGTGCTCTATTTTGTGCTATGATGTTTTCAGATTATACGCGAATGGTGACTATGCAAAACTTGTATCATGATGGTGGATTTTCACAGATGGGCATGAGCCCAGATGTTCTAAATGCCTAAATGGCATTATTCTTTTCTTGGTAATTACTTCTACATTAATTCCAAGTTGGGTACGGATATGCTGACTGATTCTGATCAGACTCTAAAAGTTTTCTAGATTTATTTTATTCTTCTTAAACATAGCATTGAGCAACTAAATCCAAGATAGATAATTGATTAGTCAAGAAGATGGACAAGTCTTTTGTACAATGAGGATTCAGACCTTTCTGCAGATACATATACGCAAGATCGAGAAGCATATTGTAAACATGCTTTTTCAGTTGTCGCGCCTATTGCAATAAGCTGTTGTTCCTTTTGATGATCGTATTTTGAGAAGTAGGTATTTACATTCAGAGGACTTGTGAAAATTAAAAATTTTGAAGCAGGAATTGAAAAATCTTTTTTCGCAAAATTCTCATATACTACTAGCTGCTTATACTGCTGCTTTTTTAAAGTATCTTGTAATGTGCATAAAGAATTTTTTGCTTGAATAAACAAAACGGTTTTCTCTTTTAGGAAAGTTTTAAATTCCTTTTCTGGATTAAGATCTTCAGGGTTAAAAGTAAAGTCAATTTCCAGATTTAAAAATGTACGAACAGCCAATGCGGTTTGCTTCCCATGCGCTGCAATTTGTTGCTTACGACTACTCTTTTCTATTGACTGATTTTGCAGATGATAGAATTTTACTGCGTTTTTACTATAAAAATAAAGACAATCGGCGAAGGGGACAATATCAAAGGAAACAGGGGAGAATTCAATAAGCGATTCTGCGTGTAATACATATCCTTTTGCCCGTAAGTTTTTCCAGAGGTCATTGTCTTGTACCTGTCTACTTATAAAAATGGAATTTTTATTCATCATCAAATAAGTCTTCAAATGCTCCTACTTTCATGAGAGCAATAAAACATCGAGATGCTGCAATAACATCCGCTCGAGCGTTTCCAGCAGGACTATATTTTTGTTTAAATATTGTTGCATGTAATTCACCTAAAGATGGCCATTTATAACCACCTGTTTTACTAGGGATTTTGCAATAGAAGGTGCTTTCTTGCATCAAGCATACACGTTCTTGTTTGAAAAGATCATGGTCTAATCCCTGTCTGTAATACTCAGCTGCCAAGACATTTTCATTAAAATTCATGTTGTGCGCAAACAAATATTCTACATCCTTAAGGCAGTCATTGAACTGTTTTAGAACATCCACTAACTTTTCACCCTTTTCTTCTAGTTCTTTTTTTTCTATTCGACAACGTTTCTCAATCGTCTCATTGATAGAAAAACCCTCCGGTTCAATAATACAATCATAATCTTTTACTGGTTTTAATTCCTTATTTAAAATGATCCATGACATATGTATTATGCGTGGCCAACTAAAGGTATCACTAAATGGGGCTTTCCAATTTTTAGGTTTATCAATACTAGAAACATCAAAAATTAAATACATGCAATCATTTATTTAGTTCTTCAAACATTCTTTCTATGAGATTTGAAGTTGTGTTTTGCGAAATATGGGCATAGGTAGGCGTGTCTTGCCAATTTTTTGCAAACATAGCACTTGCATGGTAATTTCCCATAGAATCTTTTTTACAAAAGGCACCCATTGGTAGATGACAGCCTCCATTAAACTTTGCCAATAGCCCACGTTCAAAATTTGTTATATCTGCCGTATGCTGATCGTGTAAGGCCAATAATTGTTTGCGTAAAACTAAATCATTCTCGCGAGTTTGATATGCGAGCACACCCTGTGCAGGTGCTGGTACAAAATCCCTCGTATTTAATTTGATTTGAATAAAATCTGATAAGTCAATTTCTAACCTATTTAGGCCCGCTGTAGCTAGTACTATCGCATCAAAACCATCATTTTTTAACTTTTCTAGCCTTGTAGGGACATTTCCTCGAATGTCTTGTAAAACAACATCTGGCAAATAATTGTGAAGTTGGCATTTTCTTCTAGCAGATGAAGTTCCTACAATCGCAGAGCGTTTCAGTCCATAAGTCTTCTTAGAATCATAGGATTCTTTAAGAATTATAAGGGAATCTGAAGGATCTTCTCTATTCGAAACAGCAGTTATACTAAGTCCCGCTACCTGTTCTGTCGTTAGATCTTTCATAGAATGCACTGCTAAATCAATTTCTTTACTAAGCAGAGCGTCTTCTAACTCCTTGGTAAAGAATCCTTTACCTTCAATTTTGTCAAAACTTAAGGACTGTATTCTATCACCTTTGGTTTTGATTATATTTAACTCCGAGTCTAAATTTTGCTGTTTTAGGCTATATTTGAGGAAATTTGCCTGCCAGAGGGCAAGTTTTGAACCGCGCGTTCCAATTTTAATCATATTGTCATTTAATTACACAAAGATAAGTGACTATTTTTTTATGTTTAGGGTATCCTATTTAACCAATTTAATCGTTCCATTATTAGTAAACAAGAAGTATGAGTTTAACAGTAGGAAGAATTGCTAATATACTTGATGTATCTGTCCCAATTTCAACCCAAGATTTACCAATAACTGGAATAAATATCTTAGGCCAAGCAAAAGAAGGTGAGCTTTCTTTTTATGCCTCAGACAAATATAAGTCGGAACTAAAGAAAACGGCAGCTTCTGCTGTTATTATTGGTGCAAATGAAGATATCAAGACTCCTTTTAATTGGGTCCCTATTCATGTTCCTGATGTATATCATGCTTTAGCAACAGTACTTAATGAATTTAAAACGGCGGATGAATTCACGAGTACTATTTCGGATACTGCTGTGATAGATCAAAACTCAATAATTCAAGAAGATGTACATGTAGGTCATCATGTTATAATTGCAGCGAAAGCTAAGATTTGTAAAGGAGCTGTCCTGATGGGTAATAATTACATTGGATCAAATGTAGAGATAGGAGAGAAAACGGTTTTATTTCCGGGAGTTGCAGTTATGCATGACTGTGTAATCGGAAAAAACGTAGTAATACATGCAAATACAGTAGTAGGTTCTGATGGGTTCGGCTATACCTTTCTAAATGGGAAATATGAAAAAATCCCTCAAATTGGTAATGTTGTTATTGAGGATGATGTGGAGATTGGAAGTAATTGTTCTATCGATAGAGCCTCATTGGGCAGTACATTAATCCAAAGAGGGGCGAAACTTGACAACCTCATTCAAATAGCACATAATGTAGAAATAGGGGCAAATACTGTTATGGCAGCACAAAGCGGTGTAGCTGGAAGCACTAAAATTGGAGATTTTTGCCAGATCGGTGGACAGGCTGGAATTGTTGGGCACTTAAAGTTGGCCAATCAAACGAAAATACAGGCACAAAGTGGTGTAACTAAAAACATAAAGGAGGAAGGAAAAAAATTATACGGATATCCAGCAATTGAATATAACAACTACCTACGATCTTATGCTGCATTCAAAAATTTGCCTGATCTAATGGCGCAGATGCAGAAAATGGCGAAGGAGCTGGAAGAGCTCAAGAACAAAAAATGAACCAAAACACAATAGGAAAACCAATCGCGTTTTCTGGAATCGGACTGCACACCGGTATAACAAGTAGTGTGCGGATTTTACCTGCAAAGGCAAAACACGGAATTGTATTTCATATACTTAATGGTGAAGAACACTTTGAAATTCGAGCGGATGTTAAATATGCTCAATATGGAAACAGATGTACTTGCCTCAAAAGGGAAAACTACTCTATTCAAACAATTGAACATCTACTTTCAGCTTTGAAAGGAATGAACATCGATAATGTTATAATAGAAGTCGATGGACCTGAAATACCAATATTAGATGGTTCTGCTGCCCAATTAGTTGATTTGATTGAAGAGGCTGGTATTCAAGAACAAGAAGAAGAAAGAATATGTGTGGAGGTAGAGGAGCTAATTCATTTTGTTGACCAAGATACTGGCTCAGAATATTTTGCCTATCCAGCTGACCGCTCAACAATTGAAGCAAGTATAGATTTTTCAGATAAAAAAATTGATTTTCAATCTGCAAGATTTCATGAGAACCTCTCTTATAAGCAAGAAATAGCACAAGCTCGGACCTTTGTATTATTACAAGAAATCAAGCCTTTATTGGAAGCGGGTATGATAAAAGGAGGGTCACTAAAAAATGCACTTATAATTGCCGAAGAAGATATCAAGAAAGATAATGTCAGTGATATCATTAGCAAATACGAGTTGGATAATGTAAATGTAGACTTAAATGACCTTGTTCTTAATGAACAGCGATTTCCAAACGAACCCGCCCGGCATAAATTGTTAGATCTAATTGGTGATTTGAGTTTGTTAGGTAAATCTATTAAAGGAAAAATAATAGCAAAGCGTCCTGGACATAAATCAAATATTGCCTTTGCAAATTATCTCAAAACATACTTCCTTGAAAAAAGGAAACTGAAAGGAATGCCGGTTTACGATCCTTCTGTAGAACCAAAGTACGATATAGAAGGAATTAAAAAGTTTATTCCTCATAGATATCCGTTCCTTCTTGTAGACAAAATCTTAAGCTTAACAGAAGAAGAGGTGGTAGGTGTAAAAAATGTCACCGGTAATGAGGCATTTTTTCAAGGACACTTTCCGGGTAATCCAGTATTTCCAGGCGTTCTTCAAATGGAAGGACTCGCACAGACTGGCGGGATTCTTGCACTTAATACTGTACCAGATCCGGAAAATTGGGACACCTATTTTTTAAAGATGGATAATGTGAAATTTAAACACATGGTAAGACCAGGTGATTCGTTAGTATATAAAATGGTCTTACTAAGTCCTGTAAGGAGAGGTATAGTCCATATGCAGGGCACAGCATATGTTGGGAACAAACTTGTGTCAGAAGGCGAATTAACCGCTCAAATAATTAAAAGAGAGAAAACGTAAATGAATCTTACAAGCGTACATCCAGATGCTAAATTAGGCGCAAACTGTGTCATTGAAGATTTTGCTCGAATAGAAGATGATGTAGAAATCGGAGATAACTGCTGGATTGGATCCGGTGCGGTTATAATGTCTGGATCACGTATAGGCAACAACTGTAAGGTGTTTCCCGGCGCTGTTCTAGGTGCAATTCCACAAGATTTAAAGTTTGATGGAGAAAAATCTCTACTTAAAGTTGGGAACAATGTAACCATAAGAGAATATGCTACACTGAATAGGGGCACCAAGGCAAATAATATGACGGTGGTCTCTGACAACTGTTTATTAATGGCTTACGTCCATGTTGCACATGATTGCATCTTACATGAGAATGTAATCTTAGCGAATAATGTCAACCTTGCAGGTCACATTGAAATTGGGAAGTATTCCATATTGGGAGGTGCTGCAGCAGTCCACCAGTTTGTTAATATAGGTCCACACTGCATGATTGGAGGTGGTTCTCTTGTAAGAAAAGATATACCTCCTTACATAAAAGTAGCGAGAGAACCTCTTTCTTATGTAGGGGTAAATTCAGTGGGTTTAAGAAGACGTGGATATTCCAATAAGGATATACATCATATTCAAGATATATACCGACTCATGTTTGTCCGTGGTTACAATACTACCCAAGCTATTGAAATTATCGAAGCAACTATTACAGCTACAGCTTACAGAGAAAAGATTCTGGAGTTTATTAGGGGTGCAGATAGAGGAGTAATCAAAGGCTTCCGTCAATCAATCTAGCAGACATGCAGATTATTCTGGAGAACATATCCAAACGTTTCCAACAAGAATGGATTATAAAAGATTTTAGCTATACGTTTTCCGCGGGAAAAGTGTATGGTGTAAAAGGTATTAATGGGTCTGGAAAATCTACCCTCCTGAAGATTCTCTCAGGTGCGCTCAGTCCATCTAAAGGAAAGGTATTATATGATCTAAATGGAGTTTCCATAGATGTGCAAAAGATTTTTAAGTATGTCGCGTATGCTGCGGCAGAAGATGAACTGGTAGAAGAGCTAAAGGTGGAAGAACTTTTGCAGCACGTGACGAAATTTCAAAGTCTATCGATTTCGATTCAGCAGTTTATTCAGGATTATGGCTTTAAAACACATATGAATAAACAAATTGCTAGTTTTTCTTCAGGCATGAAACAAAGACTCAAATTAGGTCTTGCGATAAGCGCAGAAAAAGACATCAAATTATTTGATGAACCTAGTTCCTATCTAGATGAAGAAAATAAAAGTCTCTTTTATAAAATGTTGAACCAATCAAGGACTGAAAATAGCCTGATCTGTATTGCATCAAACGATGAAGAGGATTTCGCCTTGTGTGATGAGGTCCTAAGACTATAATTTGGAGATTTGTTCTTGGATTTTTGCCTTTAAAGCTTGTAGTTTGTCCGTTAAAGATGCAGTATCAATTATCAACTCTGCTCTATTTCCCAACTTTAATTCCTTTTTTGCCCCCTCAAGTGTAAAGCCTCTTTCTTTTACTAAATGATGAATCTGTTGCAGCTCCTTGATATCCTTTACCTGGAACTTTCTATCTCCGCGACGATCCTTTTTAGGCTTTAAAGACGGAAACTCAGTTTCCCAATACCTTAATAAGGAGGTAGAAACTTCAAACATTTCAGCCACTTCACTAATAGTATAATAGAGCTTTGTTAGTTCTGGTAATGATCTCAATTAAATCAAATTAATAATTAAATATACATATCTATCTGAATATGTATGGATTATAGTGTCAAAGTTCGGATAAGTTTGTATAAAATCCAAGAACTACGCTCTGACATATGCACTAAATAGCAATTGTATAATACATTATTAATATATCTTATGTATAAATAATTGTAAATCAGTTTAATATATCCTATTTATCGTCTTTCTATATCCAATTTGATCCTGAATCACTCAATTCTTGGCTCTTAAAGAGCTCTATCGTTGCTATACTCCTCAAATAATATTCCCTCTAAATGAATCTGGTAGGGTACATATAACAAAATGGTATAATGTTTGCCTATAAGTCTAAATGTATTGGTTACAAAACAGTTGAGTATTCCTTTAGGAGTATAAAACACTGAAAAAGAGCCAATTGTAAATTATAAAAATTTATATACAAAAAAATCGATTACTTAATTCCGCCTAAAATCGCGGAAAACTCTGAACAAAAATGAATATTATGAAAAAGAGTTTTGACATTTTGAGAAAATTCAGCCTAGTTGTAAGTGCATTTGTGCTATTACAGCTTGCTAGCCCAACATCCCTTGTCGCACAATGCCAATTTGATGTTATCTGTCCACTAGCTCCAATTGAATTGGAAGCAGCGGCGGGCGAATGTGACGTTATGGTTACGATTAACGTACCAGCGGCATCAAATCCATTTGATCCAACTGAAATATGTACGGTCACGGCATCGCACAGTTCAGGATTATTTCCAATAGGTACAACTGTTGTGGAATTCTCTTTGACAAATGGTGTAGTTTGTACGCAAGAAGTTATCATCTCTGAATTTGGAGGTGCTATCAGTTCGGTTGCCTGTAATGACTTAGTGCATTTATCATTAGATGAAAATTGTGAAGTAGAAGTGACGCCTGATGATATCACAGAGGGTGGTCCTTACGGATGTTTTGATCTCTTTGAAGTTAGTATTTCAGGGATTCAAGGGAATGTAATTACTGCACCAGGTACCTATACTGTAACGGTGACAACTCCAGCTGGGAATAGCTGTTGGGGTCAGGTATTAGTAGAAGATAAGATAGGTGCAATCCTAGAATGTGTAGATGATTCCACAACCTGTTCTCAGGGTACACTACCTGGAGACCTTATTAGAGAATTCTACAAAGATAGCTTGGAAAACATGGCTATTGCGGCTGGAGGTTCTACCTTAGTTAATTTCACTATAGCAGGAAACCCTTTAGCACTTGTGGATGAAGTTGCTATTAAATTAGAAGCAGATCATACTTTGATTTCTGATTTATCAGCAACATTGACTTCACCTTCAGGTACCGTTGTAGATTTATTTTCTGGACCAGGTTCACTATTTGATGATACTGGTATGTGTACTGTACCCAATCTAAAACTTAAAATTTCAGATGAGGCTGCATTTACCCACCTTAATCTACAAGAGCACTGTGGAGCTGGAATTAATGGTGCGTTAGGAAGTTTCTTGCCAGAGGGTGATTTTTCAGACTTTTATGAAGAGGATCCAAATGGCGTATGGGTATTAGAAATAATAAACGGTGGAGCATTAGCTGGAGAGGTGATTCTTGCATCCATTCATTTAGGAAATACTACAGGAGTTATCGATTTTCCTTTAGATCCTATGTTCATAACTTTTGATGGAGGGAATCAGTATACCTATGATGATGGTACTGCTTGTACACCTGTATCACTTGTATACAATGACAATGTAAACAATACAGAATGTGCAGGTGACTTCTGGTCACAGATTACAAGAACATGGACTGCAGTGGATCCTTCAGGAAATACAAGTGGTTGTTCTCAGATAATTACTGTATTCAGAGAAGATTTATCAGACGTTAAGTTTCCACCAAACTTTGATGGATTTGATTATCCTAGTTTTGATTGTTTCAGCGAACTTGACCTAAACTCTGATATGAATCCAGATGTTTCTATAACAGGTGTACCTTCAAATCCTTCAGGTTCTTTCTGTCCTAATGTACAGTTTACGTATGAGGATTTAAGAATCGATGTTTGTCCAGGTGCATACAAGGTAATCCGTAAATGGAGTCTTCTTGACTGGTGTACGGGAGAGGTACTAGAGCATGATCAGATTATCAAGGTAGAAGATAAAAATGCACCCATATTTGAGTGCCCAATAACAACAGATATAATTTATATCACAGATGCTTATTCTTGTAATGAGGACTATGTTGTTCCTATTCCGCAATTAACAAATCCAGAATACGAGTGTAATGAGATTACTTGGAAGGTTCAGTGGAAAGCTGCAGTGCCACTTGGTAATGACTGTGTAGAACCTGAAGATTCTTACTATACTAGTAATGGAGTGGAAGCATATGGTAACAGTTATATTATTTATGATTTACCTGAAGGCTGTGTATGGATTAAATATGAAGTAGAAGATGCTTGTGGGAATACGCATGAAGAAATATGTCAGGCACAGGTTGTAGATGGAACAGCTCCAATTGCAGTATGTATTGAATTTACAGTAGCATCTTTAGGTGCGAATGGTTGTGTGAAAATATATCCAAATTCATTTGATAATGGAAGTTGGGATAACTGTATGATAGATTTTATGGATGTAAGAAGAATGGGTGACATTCCTTGGACTCCATATGTAGAATTCTGTTGTGAAGATTTAGAAACCAACGGAAATATGGTAGAGTTTAGAGTTACAGATAAACAAGGTTTATCAAACACATGTATGGTAGAAGTAGAAGTACAAGATAAATTACCTCCAATCCTATACTGTCCTGAAGATGTAACATTGGACTGTGCTGATGGAATACCTAGTCCAGACCATTTAGGTTGGCCAACGGTAGTAGACAATACACAAGAATGTTATGAGCCAGAAGTTACTTGGGAAGATGTAGGAGATCCTGATCAATGTGGAT
Source organism: uncultured Saprospiraceae bacterium (assembly GCA_938045585.1). Lineage (GTDB taxonomy): Bacteria > Bacteroidota > Bacteroidia > Chitinophagales > Saprospiraceae > CALCMJ01. Next base: position 77,033 of record CALIAU010000029.1, on the reverse strand, counting down.
CTGGTCTGATAGAGAGAGTATTTAAAGCAGTAGATCCTACGAACTCTACTTTAATGGGTACCTGTACGCAGTATATTACTCTTGTGGATGATGATCCATTCTATATCAACAGAAACAATGATTTTGATCCAAATGATGATGTGAAATGGCCTTCAGATGTAACATTAGAAGAATGTTTCAGTAATCTACACCCAGATAATCTAGGTGCAAATGGCTACCCAGAATTATATGATGACGCGTGTAGTCTTGTTGCAGCAACGTATAAAGATCAGGTGTTTACCTTTGTTCCTGATGCATGTGAGAAAGTAATTCGTACATGGACTGTAATTGACTGGTGTCAATTTGAAGAAGGGTTCCCTACAGAAGATCCAAATGAAAATGGAATTCAAGATGGTATATGGGAATATGTACAGATAATCAAGCTTGTGAATACAAATGCACCTGAATTTGATACATGCGAAGATCTTACCTTTGATGGATTCGGTGTGTGTAATGGTACAATTGAAATGACACAGAGTGCTGAAGATGATTGTACACCAGAATCAGATTTGCTTTGGAGCTATGTTATAGATCTAAATAACGACGGTTCATTTGAACCAGCGTATGCAGGTGATACAAACGATGCAAGTGGAACATATCCATTAGGAACACATAAGATCAAGTGGACTGTTGAGGATTTCTGTGGAAACAAATCGTTGTGTGAGCATACGTTTACAATAGTTGACGCTAAGAATCCTACCCCTTACTGTATTAGTTCTATCTCTACAGCAGTAATGAATAGTAACGGTATGGTAGAGTTATGGGCTAACGATTTTGACTTTGGAAGTTTTGATAACTGTACTGATCAAGAAGATCTTTTATTTTCATTCTCTTCTGATGTAGATAGTACATACATAGTACTTACTTGTGATGATATACCAAATGGTATGGATGCAACAATTGAATTACAGGTATGGGTTACTGATGAAGCTGGAAATCAAGATTACTGTGAAGTAACAATTGAGCTTCAGGATAATAACTCAGATGTTTGTGATGATAATGCTACTCCACTTGTAGATATCAGTGGTACGATTCGTACAGAAGATAACAGAATGGTGAAAAATGCAGCTATCTCCTTGATGTCTAGTTCAATGAATACGCCGGATATGAATATTTCATCAAGTGATGGAACGTATAATTATAATGATTTGACTTCAAATCAGACCTATGACCTAGGTGTAACTTTTGATGAAAATCCACTCAATGGTGTATCTACTTTGGATTTAGTATTTATACAAAAACACATATTAGGACTACAATTACTTGACTCTCCATATAAAATTATCTCTGCAGATGTAGATGGTAATGAGAAAGTATCAGCAATTGATATTGTGAACATAAGAAAGGTAATCTTAGGTATATTGGATGAATTCCCGTTTGGAACACCATCATGGAAGTTTGTTTCTTCGGATCAGACATTCCCAGATCCTACAGATCCATTCCCGTTCACTGAGACTAGAACATTGTTCAACATCAACTCAAACAAATACTATGAAGATTTCATAGCAATGAAGATTGGAGATGTTACTTACAATGCAACGACTAACTTTACTGGTAACGGTGAGGTAGAGAGTAGAGGAAACAGAACTGTAAATATTGAAACTGAGCAGTCAGAGTATAGTTCGGGTGATATCGTAAGAGTACCTGTGTATCTGACGGATTTAGAGGATATCTTAGGATTCCAGTTCAATATGAACATAGATAGCAGACTAGCGAAATTTAATACGCTAGTAGGAGAAGCGATTGATATCGATGAAGATCATTACAGTATTAAGGACAATGTATTATCAGTGAGTTGGGATAAGGTAGATGGACTAGAAGTAGATGCGGATGATGTTTTATTCTACATTGAACTGATAGGACAATCTAAGAGTACAGTTCTTGAAACTATAGAATTGACTTCTAGTACTATGCAGTCAGAGGTATATGATACTGATGCAGTGACGTATCCATTAGGATTAGAGTTTAGAGGAGCAGACCAGATTCTTGATACCTATGTACTAGAGCAGAACAGACCGAATCCATTCAGTGCTTCTACTGAAATAGTATTCCATTTACCGAAGAGTACAAATGTGGTATTCAATGTGTTTGATTTAGCTGGTAAAGTTATCATGACTAAGCAGGCAAATTATGACGCAGGTAGAAATGTTATCACACTTACATCTGATGAATTAGATGTAACAGGTATCATGTACTATTCTGTAGAAACGGAAGAATGGTCAAGTACAAAGAAAATGATTGTGATTAAATAATAATCGCATGTATAGATAACAAAAAAGGCTTGCCAATTGGCAAGCCTTTTTTTATTGCAATTTTTTCATAACTAGTCAAAGGACTGGTTTTCTACTGAAGAGCGTAAAACCAATTCTTTATATTCTTCTGGGCTTAATCCATCCATAATGAAATCAATAGGATTTACAGATTTACCATTTCGTATTACTTCATAATGTAAATGAGGTGCTGTAGACGTTCCTGTAGAACCAACCGAACCTATTTTCTGGCCCTTCTTTATTTTCTCTCCTTTCTTTACATCAATTTCAGACATGTGCGCATACAAAGTTTCATATCCAAAACCATGATCGATAACAACATTTTTTCCGTAACCTCGTTTTCTTTTTTCAACGCGCTTAACAACACCATCTCCTGTTGCTTGTATAGCAGTCCCTTTTGGACAGGTAAAATCAATCCCCTTGTGAAACTTCTTTACCTTATGTACCGGATGTATTCTAATACCATAACCAGATAAATGCTTAATTTTTCTTTTCAATCTATCTTCGCGGATAGGTTTAATAGATGGAATAGAAGCTAGTTTACTTTCTCTCTTAATAGCTAGGTCATAGATTTCTGAAAGAGATGATTTTTGCAGCTCTAGTTTTCTTTTTAGTTTATCCGCTTTCGAAAGTGAATTTTCTAGTAGCTCACCACTGTTTTTGTATTTCGTAATAAAGCTATATTTTTCATGACCACCTGTACCACCTTCCCAAACAGCTTCATCCATTGGTTCCAATCCAAATATCATTCTGTGTATCTCAGAATCTTTGGTTTGTAAATTTTCCAATCCTTCTGCGAGATGGTCAAAATCAGTGACCAAAGAGGAATATTGATATTCCATTTGCTTGATTTCTCTTTCCAGAGATTTTTCCTTAGGTGAAGGGAAGTACATGTAAGCGACTGAGAATAATATTACAGAGGTCAAGATGACCGTTGTACTATACGCAAGGGTGCGGTACAAAAATTCTTTAGGACTTATTTTTACTTTCTCGTATTGTAATGTCTTTTCATTATAGACATACTTTTCTCTACTCATATCAGTTCCAAATTATTGCTACTTTTGCAGCGATAAATCTTATTAAAAAGTACATGTTCAGGGACCTGAGGTGTTTCAGATGCTTCAAAAATAGGGCGTGAAAGAGAGTTATCAAAATAATTGTTACAAATATTAAAATAATATTAATGTAAAATGAATATGTATTCTATATATAATTATTTTATTTAATATGTAAAACATTAATATATAATTACCTGTACTGCATTTAATTGAATATTTTTTAGATGAAAGCAAGTGAAATTCGCCAAGGTTTTTTCGACTTTTTTGAAGAAAAAGGACACAAAATCGTCGCCTCCGCCCCAATCGTTGTTAAGAACGATCCTACATTAATGTTTACTAATGCAGGAATGAACCAATTCAAGGACTTTTTTCTTGGCACTAAAAAACCCGAAGTTTTAAGAGTTGCTGATACCCAGAAATGTCTGCGTGTTTCTGGAAAGCATAATGATTTGGAAGAGGTAGGATACGATTCTTATCATCATACCATGTTTGAAATGCTTGGAAACTGGTCCTTTGGTGATTACTTTAAAGAGGAGGCAATTAGCTGGGCATGGGAGTTACTCACTGAAAAGTTTGGACTACCAAAAGATAGATTATATGCTACAGTGTTTGGTGGAGATACGAATGAGGGCCTGGGAAAAGATACAGAAGCGGCTGAATTATGGAATCAGTTTTTACCTAAAGAACGCGTACTCTATTGCGGGAAAAAAGATAATTTCTGGGAGATGGGTGATACAGGTCCATGTGGACCCTGCTCAGAATTGCATGTAGACTTACGATCGGATGAAGAGAGAAAAAAAATAGATGGAGCGACCTTAGTCAACATGGATGATCCACTTGTCATCGAGATTTGGAATTTAGTATTTATCCAATTCAATAGAAAGTCAGATGGTAGCTTGGAAGAATTACCAGACAAACATGTGGATACGGGAATGGGCTTTGAACGTCTCGTGATGGCAATGCAGGGAAAGCAATCAAATTATGATTCAGATATATTTTCTCCATTTATAGAATTTATAGAAAAAGAAACCGGAAAGAAGTATACAGGTTCTTATGACCCTAAGGATAAGGTGGATGTGTCTATGCGTGTCATTGCAGATCACGTGCGTGCGGTTTGCTTTGCCATTGCGGATGGAGAGATGCCAAGTAATACAGGAGCAGGTTACGTGATACGTCGTATCTTACGTCGTGCGATTCGTTATTATTATTCATTCCTGGATGTGAACGAAGCGTTTATTTATAAGTTAGTACCAATGCTTGCGGAAACATTCAAGGATGTATTCCCAGAACTGAAAGCACAGTTTGGCTTTGTTCAAAAAGTGGTCGAAGAGGAAGAGAAAGCATTTTTGCGCACTCTTGCTGCTGGGATTAAACGGATTGAAAATATTTCAGTTACAGGAAACCAATTAGATGGAGAAATAGCCTTCGAATTATTTGATACATATGGCTTTCCTATTGACCTTACTAGATTAATTGCTTCAGAGAAGGGATGGAAAATTGATGAAGAGGGATTTAATACTGCCTTGCAAGCGCAGAAAGATCGCGCCAGAGCAGACGCAAAACGAGAAACAGGGGATTGGACAATTATTAAAGAAGTAGATGAGGTAGAGTTCTTGGGTTATGATAATGCCAGTGCAAAGCAAGTTGCTATCAGTAGATACAGAACTACAAAAGAAAAAGACAAAGAAATATTTCAAGTAGTTTTAGATAAAACACCCTTTTATCCTGAAGGGGGAGGACAGGTAGGAGATAAGGGAAGCCTAGACTTTGATGGAGAGAAAATTCACGTCTTAAATACGATTAAAGAAAATGATCTGATTATCCATATCGTGGATAAGATTCCAGCAAATCATTCCTTGACAGCTACAGCATTGATAAATGGGAATCGTCGTGCTCTTATTGAAAATAATCATTCGGCTACGCACCTTATGCATGCTGCCTTGAGACAGGTATTAGGAACGCATGTGCAACAAAAGGGATCTCTGGTAAAAGATAGCATGCTGCGTTTTGACTTTTCGCATTTTCAAAAAATGACGAAAGAAGAAATCATGCAGGTAGAGGATATTGTGAACAAAAAAATTAGAGAAAATATTCCTTTAGAAGAACACAGAAGTATTTCTATTGCGGAAGCTAAAGATGCTGGGGCAATCATGTTATTTGGAGAAAAGTATGGTGACTACGTACGTATGATCACATTTGATTCAGAATTTTCACGCGAACTCTGTGGTGGATGTCATGTTAAGGCAACGGGGAGCATAGGACATTTTAAAATCGTTTCAGAGGCGGCCATTGCAACAGGAATTAGAAGAATAGAAGCAGTTACAGCAGACGCTTTAGATAAGCATTACAATACGGAATTAGAAGAATTACAAGCGGTACGATCTTTATTTAAGAATCCTAAAAACGTAGTGCAAACTATTGCAAGTTTACAAGAAGAAAACAAAAAGTTACAAAAGGAATTAGATAAGCATGCCATCAGTAAAGCAGCTGGTCTTAAGGATAGCTTATTAGCAAAAGTAACAGAACTTAATGGTGTGCAACTCATAGCTGAAAAAGTTGACATTGCAGATTCCAAAATTGTAAAAACCTTGGCCTTTAATTTGGAAAAGGAATTGGAAAATGGAGTGATACTTTTAGCAACAGAAGGAGAGGGTAAGGTTCAGCTTTTGCTATCTATTAATAAAAACTTAGTAGAATCCAAGTCATTGAATGCCTCCAATATTATCAGAGAAATTTCCAAGCACATCCAAGGGGGGGGTGGTGGACAAGCCTTCTTTGCAACGGCAGGAGGAAAGAATGCCGCTGGAATTCCTGCAGCTATTGATCAACTTAAATCAATCTTATAATATGCGATATATCCTTTTCTTATGTCTGAGTTTGAGTTTTGGACAATGTAGTTCTTCAAAAAATAAGTCTTCTGTCACAACTACAGAACCATTGATTGAAGTGGAAGAGCAAAGCAAGGATGAAGCGAACAATACCATTAGTGAAGATTGTTATCCAGGCAGAAAACAGATTAAATCTATCAATGGGCAAGCAGCAACTGTTGTTACAATTATTGGAGAGAAGATGCTCGTCTTTGATTATACACGACTCCATCCCTGTAACCTGCCAGAAGCTTTCGCCAAAGATGATCTTAAGGTTATTGTTTCTGGGAACACGTATGAGACTCCTCCAAATGTTAGAGTTGCCGGTCAACCCTTTATCATTGAGTCTATCTTTCTAGAAGAACAATAAAACAATACATTTCATTGTAAGAATTTGGGCGTGCCCCATATCCTTCACTTTCTGAGTGCTTACGCACCCAGGAAAGTTCAGCATATGGGTCGCTCCCTTCCTAGCTCCCTAAACGGTCGGCCCTGCCTGCTTGCATGCGCATCCATGCAGGTCTGGACTGCGTCCACTCTCCAGGCAGCTCACGCGAGAAGGATATCGCTATTGTTCAAGCGGACAAATAAAGAGGACCCTAAAAATATTTAATGGATAGCAGGATACAAGAAGAAAAGAAAATCTTATATTAGAATACAACAAAATTCTAACCAATGACACGAATATCTACACGCGTTTTAATTCTCCTATTAAGCTGTACTCTATACTTACAAGCGCAAGAACCTGATCACGGCATTCTAAATGCTAACAAAATTCTCACTACCATGAGTAGTAATGGTATGATGTTTTTTAGTGATGATGATGAAGGGTATTTTATAGGTCCTAATGTTCCCGGTGCAGATGCAGCTTCTACAATTTTTGCAAGTAATTTATGGATTGGCGGCCTTGATCCTGCTGGTAATTTGCGTTCAGCCTTTAATCTATATGATCAAGACGGTGGTTCGTTTCAAGCTGGTCCTTTGGATCCTATATTGGGTGTTGCCTTTGAGGATCTTGATGCCGAATTATTTAATAAAGTGTGGTCAGTGAATAGGACGGAAATACTCGCACACTTAGAGGACTTTGCTGATGGTAATATTGATGGAGTTGTGTCTGATAATATTTTAGAATGGCCAGCAAGAGGCAATGTGCTTTATGCAGGAGTCTTAGACAACATAAATGCTGCAGCTTTTCATGATGAAAACGGAGACGGAATCTATGATCCACTCCAAGGCGATCATCCAATTTTAGATCCAGGGGTCATTCCAGATCAAATGCTCTTTGCAATGTATAATGATGTGGGTTTTGCTAATCAAGGTAGACCAACGCAGATCGAAATTCAGCTCACCATGTATGCATTTAGTTGTGCAGAGAATGAAGCGTTAAATCACTCTGTATTTACGCGCCATAAGATTACAAATAGAGCAAGTGAAGATTTGAGAGATGCTAGGGTTGCTCTATTTCAAGACTTTGATTTGGGTTGTTATACGGATGATTATATTGGTTGCGATCCAGAAAATAATCTTGTATATGTATATAATCAAGATGCAGAAGATGGAGATGCGGGTGGTAATTGCCAAGGAGGCGTAATGCCATTTACAACAGAAGTGCCAGTACAGTCGACGCGTTTTTTAAATTTTGATCTTTCTAGCTTTATTGCATTTCAGAATGCAGGTGTAGGCAATCCACATCCAGCAACTACAGATCCGCAGATTCATGACGAGATGTTTAACTACCTAAATGGTGTATGGAGAGATGGAACTCCCATAACCACAGGTGGAAATGGATATAACCCTGGCAGTACAGACGAAACGAGTTTTTTATTTCCTGGCAACCCAAATAGCCCTACAGAATGGTCAATGTCAGCGGAAGATTTGACAGAAGGAGATTGGAGAGGAGTAGCTTCCATGGATCTTGGGACGTATCTGCCTGGTGCTGTAATGCAGATTGATGCTGTGCATACTCTCAATCGTGCGGCTGGATTAAATCATTTGGAGAATGTCAATTTTGCAATTGAGCAATCAATTGCTATCCAAGACATGTATAATCAAAATTTTCAAAATGTATGTACGCAAAATGCGCTGTGTGATGCTGACAACTGTGTATATCCTGGTGATGTAAATGATAATGAAATAGTAGAACGTACGGATTGGATGTTGCACGGTATTGCAGTTGCAAAGACAGCAGCGGATAATCAATCACCGAGAGCATTTATTTCAAACAAATGGGACGAATTTCCAGCTGATGATCGTACAGGAAGTTTTGCTTCAGGTGTGAATAGGGTACATGCAGATTGTAATGGTGATGGAGTAATAAACGGTTTGGATCGTACAGCAATACGTGCAAACTTTGGACTAGAAACTAGAAACTATCTTTCACATACGGAAGAAACGACACCATTTGCAAATGCTGCAACGATAGAAATAGATTTTCCAGATATGATTGATCTAGATGCGCCTGTTAGTGTTGTTTTTGGTGGGGTTGATATTGTAAACATGGAAAACTTTCATAGTGTGTCCTATATCCTCGAATACAATCCCAATGTATTTGAACCTTTCGGTAATGACCCTCAAGTAAGTGGAATTGCTGGTGGCTTCCTTACAGGTTTTGGAACCATTCTCGAGCCAGGAAAAATATTGGTAATAAAAGGGAACAATACAGAGTTTGACACCAGTGTAAGTGATATAGACGACTCGTTTATCATGGAAATTTTGGACGGCGTCACAACAAATCAAACACGGATCAAAGTGACAGATATTCTCATTGCTGACTACGCAGAAAATTTCTATAGTCTGCCAGACCTAGAACGTGTGATTGCTATAGAAGGAGAGACTGTCTCTACCCAAGATCTTGTGGCAGATGAGATTCGTATTTATCCAAATCCTTCCAATGGAATCTTACAGATTGATACAGAGCTAAATATAGACAGTTACCAACTCTATGGCTTAAATGGTCAGCGTGTCCAAGCGGGCAAACTAAATAGTAAGACTTTGCAATTAGATGCCCAGCCAGGTATGTATGTCCTGAAATTGTTTGGACCTAATGGGTTGGAAGGCTACAAAAAAATAATTATTGATTAACAGGCTCCGTAAAATATATTTAGAAGAGGAATTCAGAATTTGAATTCCTCTTTTTTTAAGCGTTTAATAGAGTTTAAAATAATCGAATTCCATTATTTCTCCTAAGAATGTAACTTTGAAGTATGAAGAAAACCTTTGTGTTTACTTACTTAATTATTCTCCTTGCCTGTGTAAATAAACAGGATGCTACAGTATCTGAACAAAGTAGCTCAAAACATATTTCTAAAACCTCTATTCAAGCAATTTTAGATACAGCTCTAGTCCAAGGCTCGATTCTAATCTACAGTGAAAAAGACGATGTGTTTTATTCCAATGATTTTGACTGGTCTACTAGGAAATTTTTGCCTGCGTCTACTTACAAAATACCGCATTCGATAATTGCTTTAGAATCAGGTGTAATGGAGCACGATAGTATTGTAATTCCTTGGAAGGGTGAACCCAGGGCTTTTAGAATGTGGGAAAAAGATCTGATGTTTCGTGATGCCTTCCGTTTTTCTTGCGTACCCTGTTATCAGGGTATTGCACGCAAAATAGGAGTACAACGGATGCGAAAATATTTAGACTCTATACAATATCATACCATGGTATTTGATGATAAAACGATTGATAATTTTTGGCTAACCGGTGCTTCAAAAATAAGTCAGTTTCAACAAATAGAATTTCTCCAAAACCTATATAATGCAAAGCTGCCTATATCAAAAAGAACGGAAGCAATGGTCCAAGAGATGATGGTGCTTGAAGAAGAAGAGAAATATACGCTTTCTGGGAAAACGGGCTGGAATATGAAAGAAGATTATAACAACGGATGGTTTGTAGGTAGAGTACAAACAAAGAACGATGTATATTATTTTGCAAGCAACATAGAACCCTTAGCAGAATTTGATATGCAAAACTTTGTTCCTATCAGAAAAGAAATCACTATGCAAGCCTTTAAAGCGCTTCAATTTATTGACTAGAAAGTGTTCGTTCTTAATTTATTTTTGTACTGCACTGTTACTAATAAGTTCGTTGAGGAATATCGCATTTGCAAACAGTTTACTACCTCCCCACCAATAGCCTCTAAAATTGGGATTATCCGTTATGCTTATAACTTTGCCACCGCCATGTCCATGCACCATGATGGCAGCAGAATTGTTTAATGCACTCAAATTTTCATCTGAAACATATCCGCTGAGTAAAGCATTACTGGAATATTTTGCAGGTGTTGCTAGTGCATTTGCAGTAGGCTCATAAAAGTGCGTTCCCTTTTTAAATGTAGGTAGATATTTGTCTTTGTAGCCATAAGAAAGCGGGTGTGTCATGTCAAGAATTGATTCAAATATGGCACCACCAATTACCTGCGCACCTCTCGCAGAAGAAGAGGTTTTATAGTCTGGATGTTCGCCCGTACTTTTTGGCTTAATTTTTTTAACAGAAATAATTCCCTGGCTATTCAAATAATTAATCGCGTTTTTGAATGCGATTATATTTCCTCCTGCTTGCACCCATTTTTTTAACTTGTCACCATCTAATCCTCTCCCAATACTTCTTCCATCTGCCATGATAATAAGATTATATCTGCTAAGATCTGTAGAGCCAAATTGTGCTTTGTCTAGCATAGTAAAGGGAAGTCCCATCACATGGTCCAGTTGGAACCACAGTTCGCCTACGTCATAACTGTTAAACCCTGTGCCTGAGATGAGGGCAATTTTTGGCTGCTCCAAAAAAGCATTCGAGGGACTGCCATAGTATTTACCCGAACGCGTCCCTTTATCTATTCCCGTTATTGTGAGGGCATATTCTGCACTCAATTCAGACATCAGTGTCTGTATTTCTTTCGGACTTATTTTTTGATTTTGGACAGTGGTAATGAGTTCTTTTTGTCCCTGGGCGTCATTGGCAATCTTAACGTTTAAACCCGCATCCTGCATTTTAAATAGGGCAGTAGGAGCCATATACTGCTTCCAAGGAATGGTATAAGCAAAGCTTGCATCTTGATTTGTAAAATTTCCTTTGTTTACAATCTTGCTACTCAGTTTTTCACCCATGAGATTTTTTGGTACCGAACCCGTATAGGAAGCATAATCCAAATCAAAGGCAAGTGGCATAGTCCAGGCTGACACGTCATAAAACAAGCTGTCATTAAAGCTGGTAACTGATTCAAATACGGACTTCGCTAAGGTGAATTGTTGTTGGCGTAAGGAAACAATATAGGCTTTCTCTTTTGCAAAGGATTTACCACCTTGATTGGTGTTTTGAGAAAGGCTGTTTACTTCTATGTCGTGCGACAATAAGATTTCTACAAAGCGATTGAGTTTATACGTATCCTCATCGCCAAAAATCCATGCCTTTACATTATGAGCATCTGCACGTCGGATAGCATCTTTAAAAAAGTCTCCTTTGTACTTAAGTAATTCAGAACGCATGCGCACGGCTGCTTCCTGAGTGGATAGAGAAGTAACCACTTGATTACGTATTGTAAACGGAAAACTTAGAAGACCGTTAACAGTTTCTTGAAGGTGTCCACGCGAACTCGCTTGTTCAAAAAGAATACCAACACAGCCTTGTGCATCTGGATAAGTAGATCCTTTACCGTAGTAAAAGTCATCGAAAGATTCTTTGCTATAATATAAGGAGCCAATAGAATCTAGCGCACCCGCATGATAGTGCCCTATCTCTTCTGTTAAGTCTTGATTAATCTGCGGTGTATTTGGATTTGTTCTACTAGGGATACCTGGTTGAAAAAAGAAGGTGGAATTACTTCCCATTTCGTGGTGATCAGTGAGCACATTTGGATTCCACTTCTGAAAGTTTTTTATGCGCCCCTTGCTTTCAGGGTGCGTAAGTAACAGCCAGTCTCTATTGAGATCAAACCAATAATGATTCGTACGACCTCTTGGCCATGGTTCGTTGTACTCTCGACTCTTGGGGTCAGACACGAGATTTTTATATCTATTACTGTTTGCCCAGGTAGAAAAGCGTGTGAGACCATCTGGGTTATAGCAGGGGTCTAGGAGAATGACCAAATTATCCAATGTATTCATGACGGTCTTTCCTTGGCCTGCAGCCAAATAATACGCAACAAGTAGGGCAGCATTAGATCCACTGCTTTCATTTCCATGAATACTATAGCCTTGATACACGACAGCCGGTAGGTCCTTAGTATCCACATTTTCTCCATCTGCCATTCGCTGGTGTTTATCTAAAATATCATCTAAACGCGCATGGTTTTTTGTGCTAGTAATAGTGAGTAGTTGTAGAGGTCTTTGTTCATGCGAGTAACCGTAGGTCTCTATGCGCACCCGATCTGAAGTTTCGGCCAACTTTTCCATGTAATATTTCAATTGATCATGACTGACATGCCATTCTCCTACCTGATATCCAAGAAATTCTTCAGGGCTAGGAACCGCTGAGTCATAGGAGCTTTCAGAAAGATAATAAGAGAGCTCAGGTTTTTGAGCTTGGAGAGCTAGAAGTATAAACAGACTAAAACACAAAGTGAGAAAATAATTATTCTTTGCCATGATTCTAAATTGAATCAGGAATATACAATATTCATTTCATTTTGCTTTGTAGAACTGTATTCAAAAAAAAGTTGAAGAAAGCGTAGGAGCAATCGCTTTCTTCAACAAATAGAGCATGATTTATTTTATTTACTGATTATAAGTTTTTTGTATTGAGGCGCACCAATTTTATTTGTTAGTCCTATAAAGTAAATCCCACTATTTAAATCAGACACATTAAATGTGGTGGAATTCCCCTGACTGACTTTGCTTTTAAGCATTTTACCATCCTTTGATAAAATGACTATCGACTGATTTATTCCTTCTTCATGAAAAATGTTCAGTTCATCCGAACTAGGGTTAGGATAAAAACTGAAGTTTAAGTTGTTTTGCTCCTTTGTGGATTCTCTCTCCTCGACAACAACATCATTAAAATCTCCACAATGTAGATCTTCTAACAATACTTCAAAAGATGTGTTTTTTCCAAAAGTATAAGTAAGGTCGTCATCTAGGGTGATTTGCAAGTTTACTGTTTCTCCCCCAAGTTCGTTTTTGCAATCAATACGTGTTTGGATGTCGCAGCGTCTACATCTTGATCCAACTGGAATTACAGTGGATCCTGTTAGGTAGTCGTAATCCTTTTGATTGTCTGCAGTTCCAGTAATAAGATAATCTACTGCAATCGGATTTGTATTTACCCTTCTTCCCTGCGTACATATTTTAAAAGATAAAACTTCCCCTTCGGTAATGACATCTGAAGATAACAATTTAACGATTGCTTTAGGTCTGAATACCTCTGTTTCAAGACTGCTGCCGCTGAAGTCACATGAATCATCGATGTCGCAATCGAGATTATTATCATCCATAATTGCATTGTTACCTTCAACGTTCAATGGGTTTACTTTGACAACGTTATCCGTTGAAATGTTTTTAAAGCTGTTAAGAATTGTACCATCTTCTCTGCAGTAGGGTGCCTTTTCTTGCAATACCAACCTTTCCCAGAATCTCTCACCTGCAGCATGTTCATCATACATCGCTACGTTTTGAAGATTGATTCCGCCAAAGTATTCTTTTGAAGAATCCTCTGGGCATAATTCTAATAAGGCACATGACTCCCCGCATGAATTGTCATTGGAAATTGGAATTTCCGTTCTACCGCTTATTTGAATTCCGTAGCTGTTCGCGTTAAAGCTATTAGGACCACTTGTATTTAGTTCTTTTACTACAAAGTTATCCACTTCCCAGAAGTACTCAGTTTCTTCATTTTCACAGTCGAATCTACTACGGTAAAGAATTCCATAATTGGGAGGAATACCAGTAGGAGTATCGTCATTGCCTAATCTTTTTACGGCATTCCTGTGTATGTTTACCTTATCTTTTGCTTTTGGGACAAATTTCCCTCCTACCTGAATGAGTCCTATTTCGGTATTTGAAATAGAGCAATCAAATACATCAACAGAAAAATCTGAATTTCCATCAGAAAGTCCATTAGGACCAAGTGTGATAGCACCATTCGCAGCATCATCAAAAGAGCATTTCATAATTGATATATTGTTTGCACTATGTTCAGGATGGAAAGGTTCTACGTCAATGTCATATCCTGTAACTAGGTATCCATTATGATCAAACTTGCTATGAGATACACTTGAATTTTCAGACGAACAAAAACAAATTCCAACTCGTCCACAGTTTTCAATGCTACAATTTTTAATGCTGATATTTTTTGAAGGAAGGTCATGATCCCAGAGATAATTTTGTTCTAAGCCTGGATCTAGAGTGATTCCATCAGAGCCCATGTCTACAATGTCTAATCCTTGAATATCTATATTTTCACAACCCATCAGGTGTATCCCAGCTCTTCCCTGCGCACTGAAACCCAACCAACATTTATAGTAGTAGTTGTTTTCTGGATCATAACATCTTGCATTATTATCTTCAGGTGGGATTGGGTTTTCGCAGGGCCATTGATTATTAAACATAGCTGCATGTTCATCATATTGCCCAAGTAGTTTAGCTCCATAACCAAGGATGGAGAAGTTTTTAATTTTGTTGAATCCCATCATGGGGTCATATCCACTGAACGCACAAGGAATTGCTTCCAACGTAACACCTTCATCAAAGATGAATTTGAGACCTTCCCAGTCTGAACTGCTAGAGCAGTCTATAGTAACATCTCCAAACGGATGTAATTCTAAAATGGTATTAAGTTCTTGACAATCTGCTTCTAAGGTGTAGCTATTAAACCAAAGCGGTTTTATATTATAGGTGTAATCAGAATTTGTAGGCTTGTCAATGATTACAAAAGGATGTGGACCAGCTACGGCCTTGTATGTTGCCGCTTTAATGGCATAGGTAGCATTGTTTTCATTTCCTGGATCGATGCCTTCAAAGATCTGAAAGAATTGATAGACTGTTGATGGGCTGGCTTTTAGAGCGCTGCTGCATGAGAAAAAGAGAAGTAATAGAAAAAAGTTTTTCATGTTTAATTTTTTAATGGTTAACAAAACAATCATTTTCAATTTGGGTTTGAAAAGAGTACATGTACGTATTTGTTAGTACGGGTAGGATTAAAAATGTTAGCAGGCTGTCACATATTTTTACGCTAGACGCAGTATTAAACGCACAACGGTCCTAGGGATTTCCCTAGGACCGTTGTGCGTACTTGTTTTTTCTTAAGTGTAGATTAGAACCGTAAAAAAAAGTACTCCTTAAAAATTACAATTTTTCAAGGAGTTCTTTTGCCTCTGTGTGGTGATCTGCTGAAGATGATCCTGCTAAGACCTGTAGTTCTTGTTTTGCAGCTTCGGTATTTTTTGTCTTAAGGTAGGCTAGGGCAAGATACCATCTGCCGTGGTCTTTCCAATTTTCATCAGAAGAGCTGCTTACTGATCTTAGATCAAGAATAGCGGATTGTATATCTCCTGTTTCTAATAAACTTATACCGCGATAGAGTTTCCATTGTATTTGGTCATCGCCATCGACTAGTGTGTTAAGACGCTCTAGGGCAGCCGTATAGTCTTTGTTATTATAGAATGTTGTAAGCTCTTTTAATTCTGTATCCGTGCTGCCTCTTTCAGCAGCATCCATAGGGTAGACTTCGTAATAAGAAGCAAATTGAGATGTTGTATCTCCTGGGTTTAACATACCTGACTGCTGGACTCCAAAAAGAACACAGGCAAGTAAGGCAATGGCTGCTGCATACTTAAGCCAGCTATTTGATTTTTGTGGCAGGGATACGACGGGAGTAGGTTCTAAAGTCTGCTCTTGAATCTCTTTTAAACGTACTTTGAGCCTAAAGGAGTCTTCTAAGGCGAAGCTTTCTTTTAGTTCTTTTTTAATGCGCACTTCCATTTGAATGTCTTTGTTAGTATTCAATAATTGTTCAAACTCTTTAAGGGTATCCCCCTGTAGTTTGCCATTTAAGTAAGCATCAATCTGGTCCTCGTATTTTCCTAGTTCATCCATTGTTATCGATCAAAATTTTTATCCATCAATAGACTTTTTTTGAGAGCCTGGAAGCATCTAAATTTTTTGTTTTTTGCAACCTCAGCAGAATTGTATCCCATCTGTGTTGCAATTTCATCTAATCGCATTCCGTCAAAGTAGAAGAATCGTAAGACCTTCCTGCAGTCCTCTCCTAATTTTTGGAGATAACTGAAGAGTAGGTTACGCTCTTCCATTTTATCAAGAATCTTGGTGTTGTCATCGCTGATAGGAATAAACTCTTTTTCAGTTTCAGAAATACTTACAAGTCGACTATTTTTTTTCAGTTTTTTAAGCCAAATATTTCTTGCTATACTGTATAAGTAAGTACCCATTTTGCAACTCAATGAAAACCCTTCCTTCTGCGTGTTTTTGTGTAATACGATTAAGGTATCTTGAAACACATCTCCGGCATCATCTAAGCTTCCATTATTCTTCGTCACCATAGCGATTATACTTTTATAATGCTGCTTGTAAAGTTGTCCAAACGCCTCATCTTGAATGTGGGTCTTGCTAGATTGTATCCTCTCTAACAGCTCAGCATCCGTATATTTAGATTGTTTGCTCATTATGTATTCCTAATATCAGCTAAAAGTAAGCAATGATCTAGGTTTATTTTTGCTTGAAATAGAAAAATAGGAGCAATATGCACAGAATAGCTGCCAAAAGGTAGACGAACTGACTTGAAAGTAGGCTATCAGATGTTTTAAATACCTCTGAATCTCCTGTAAAAACCAGCCCAGCCCAGTAGTAGGGATGTGCGTGTCGTTTATCAGCGCTTTTGATATAGTCTACTTTTGCTTTTTGTAAGGAGCTCGAGATGTCTTTAGAAGCCTCCAGTTCTTTATAAAAATTCGCAATGACCTCTGATGTAGAGCAATCATTTAAGGCCCATAAGGAGGCCATTAAAGACTTTACGCCCGCCTTGCGGAATCCCTTACCTAGATTGATAACGCCTTCTCCAGATTCAAGTTTGCCTGAACCCGTATTACAAGCACTCAGGATAGCTAGATCTGCAGTTAGATCCATGTTTTCTAATTCTAATAAGGATAATTCTTCATCTGCGAAAATCAACTTATTAAAATTTGGATCTGCATCATCTAGACAGGCATGCGTGGCTAGATGTAAGATGCTCTGATCTACTGATGACTTAAAATTCCCTAGGGAGGCTGTTTGTCCTGTCTTGCTCTCATTGGTAAAGTATTTGGAAATAGATTGTATTTCGTCATCTGTACAAGGCAGACCCTCAAAATCAGCACTACATGTTCTTGACTCTGCTTGCTTTCCTTCTGAGAATGGTGCAAACGAACTTACAGTAATGGTTTTGCTCGGATTAGAATCCTCCTTACTTTCTAACCAAAGATCAGATGAAAAAGAATATTCTATTGTTTTGTCATTTACAAGGTAGGAGAGCTCTTTATAATTGCTTTTGTCATTATCCACCTGGCTAAGAAGAGTTTCAAATGGAAGATAGTGTAGTAATGATGTTGGACTAATGATATATCTGTGTTTGCTTGAGAGCTCGTTGTTGAATAGCTGTATATAAAGCCCATGTGCAGTTTGTTTGTACTCCGTATGTGATTTGGAGTTTGCATTAGGCTGATTGCCTTTTCTTATTAGGTCAAGAAGCTTAGAAACTTGATGAAATACGTTTTCTTTTTCACCCACCTTATAAATGGAAGCTTTACTATTGCTAATCCAGGCACAGTATACATCTTCCTCTGTTGAAAAATAGTTTAGGTAGACTTCGTTATCGGATAACAATTCCTGAAGGGCATTGATGTCAGTGGTCTTTAGTTTGTATTTTTTCTCATAATAGTTAGGAAACGCATTTTCTAGGTCTAACTGAAATCCATTATACTCTCTTTTAAGCTCCGTGATTTCATTTTTCCAGCTTTGAATTATGCTGGAATCTTGTCCTTCCTGCAAGGCATGTCTATGCACTTTTTTCTTAAGACTATTGAGTGCGCTGATAAACTCAGCCTCTTGTTTTAAAATAGAATCAGGTAATGAAGATTGTGCCAACACGGTTTTATCATGAATATCTTCTTTTAAGATAATCGCTTTATTGTCTTCTATGGATTGGAAAATTTTTGATAGAATTTCTTGCCTAGGATTCTTTTCATATTCACTTATTAAAAGTGATAGGTAGTTAGAAAAATGTTCTTCTAGTTTTTCGTGCAATAAATATTTTGAAGACTTAGACATCAACTCACTTTGTAAATACCTGGCTCCGTTGAATGCTTGTTGATAACGAGACATCGCTTCTTGCTTTAAAGGCATGTTATTGTCTACGTTCGCCAAATGATATTTGAATTCTGCAATCCAATTTAAAATTTCAATGTTGTTTGCATTGAAGTTTCCTACTTCTTGGTATTGTTCAATCTTATCTAGTTTTTGTTCAAGAGGAATGCCCATAAATTTTTCTGTAGCCTCAAAGTATACCCGTGCACTGTCGATTTGACCAGTTTTAAAATAGGAGTAGGCTAAACGACCATAATTAACAGTTTTTTGTTTATTGCTTGATATGTTTTTTTTATTGAGTAAATCAATTCCCTTTCTGTAAAAGTGAATTGCATTTGCAAAATCCCCTTTCTCCCTATAGACATCTGCTATATCGGTATGGTTATAATATCTTAATTTTTGCTTCGTATTTAATCTTAGGGCATTTCCACGCTGAAAAAAATCTACTGCCTCATCATAATTTTTCAAGTGTTTATTTACAATTGCGGTGGATTGCAGAATATTAAATTCAATTTCATCTTTATAGAATTTATTGTTTGCTTCCTTGTTGAGCTTCAAGGCTAATGCATGCATGTTTAGAGCCTCCTCATACTGTAAATTTTCTCTTAAAAATATTCCACGATAGTTTGTAAGTTCCGGTTTCATATAGTTGTGCTCCTTAGAACTATCCTCAGTAAGTGGTAGATAGGATTCTACAAGTTCAAGTGCAAGAGCGGTATTACCTTTTTGTCGATAGGCATCCATTAAGGATAGGACATTATTATAATAGTTTGGAAATGGAACCTTGAGTCTTTTAAACCCTTTTACTGCTTCTTCATAATATTGAATAGACTTCGGGTAGTTTGCTTTTACGTTTTCGTAATAGCCGAGGTTTGAAAGTAGGTAATATCTTTCTACATTATCTTTCGTTAGATATGTATCAGAATAAAACTTTGCAGTGTCCAATGCGGATTCGCTGATGATTAGATTATCTGCAGAAAAAGCGATATAGTATATATAATTTAATTCTGTTACTAGCTCTCCCCAGTTTTTGAGTTTCTTTATAAAGGGAAGCGCTGTCTGTCTTGATTTTAACGAAGCATCAAAGTCTCCCTTTACAAATTGATCATTGGATAGTGTGGTCAGACTATCAATAGACGTTCTGATGCTAGTGCTGTCCAATATTTGACTCTGGCAGATATTTACAAGATGAAGGAAGAAGATTAAGTTGATCTTTTTCATTTGTTAGACTTAGAACGAAAAATGCTGAATCTAAAATATATAGATTCAGCATTTTTGTTAATAATAAACGAATACAATTATATAATTTAATGTGTTTTCAACATTTTTTCTGAATGCCATTCGGTACCATCAAAAACTTGAATAATGTAAATACCTGACTCTAAGTTTGAGGTATTTATTTTTGATTCGTTATTATTTCTCTGGAGGATTAGCTTTCCATTTAGATCTATAATTCTTATTTGTTTAATAGTAGTATTTAATTCTAAATAGTTGTTAAATGGATTTGGTGTAATAATTTGCTTAGATTCTCTTTTAGATACTTTAGGTGAATTCAATACTTCTTCGGAAGCACTCAATTGAGAATTGTTTAAATTATTTGTCATAATTCCTTCTGTTAAATCATCAGGAAAAATAATATCTCCGTCATAAGAGCAACAGAAACCAAATAGATGTGAAACAAATGATGTTTGGTATCCTACACATTCGAATAATTCTAAATTTGCTTCGACTGGATAATCAATTAATTCTTCAAATTCATTATAGGTCACTAAACTAAATTCAAGAGATGCCAAAACTGATTCGATTTCATATGCGCAATAACTACTAAATAATTCTTGCAATATTTCTTCAAGAAGATCTTTAGGAACCTCGAATTCCGCAAAATAGAAATTCAGGGAAGGATCTTCTAAACAAGAATATTCAGATATGTTAAATGTTGTTACAGGATTAGAAACATATAGTAATACAGGTTCACCTGATAGAGTAGGAATATTTGCTGCAGAAGAAGCGCTAGGTATCAAAGATATAGATAGATAGAAATCTGGCACATTTGCAGGAAGTGTATAGGTTGGGTCTGAACTTTCAGCGCTTACAAAGGCATATACATAATCGTCTACATAAAGTTGCGCATGATCTGGACATGCAGCATCTCCACCTCCACTTTGATTTGAGTTAGTTGGTCTTGGGTTCTGTAATGGTCCTCCGTTTCCAGGAGCTGCTGGAGAATTTTGCGCAAATAAAGTAGCACCAATTAAGCAAAAAAAAGCAATTATTGAATATCGTAAAGATGTCTTAAACATTGTGTTATTTTTCGTTAGTAAAAATTTGTTTTCATCTATTAGTTCTAGATGAAAGCATAAGGTTAGCAAAGAAAACTAATTTTTTTTATAATTCTGCTGAAAGCCCCAATCTACTTGCATTTATACGTAGTTTTGTACAGTAGATTACGTTGATTTAAGCAAAATATATAGCTTCTCAACAAAGGTCTCATATTATAAATTTATTTAATATGTTATTCTAAAACCCATGGATACCTACTTCCTACTCGCCATACTGTTTACTCTCGTATTGATATTTAATTTATTCTTACGTTTGAAGGTCTTGAAAGACTATAGAATACTAACCCAAAACCGTGTAGATTTCTCCATGAAACAGATGTTGAATGAGAACTTACTCAAAAAGGAGGTCCTTCCGATGTATCCAAAACATAAGGACACAATCCTTTCATTTAGTAGAAATGTCAAGAGATCTATGCTCATAGCGAGTATTATCCTAATTTTTATCATATTTTTCGCGCTCCAGTTATTGAGAAATAGATAATGTATGCTAAAAATCGCAGTCGTAGGGGTAGGTCATTTGGGTAAGATTCATATCAGGTGTTTAAAGGAAACTCCCTTTGATTTGGTAGGTATCTATGATATTGATCAAGAAAAGGCTAAGAATGCAGCAGAGAAATCGAATACTACGCACTATGCGGACTTAGATGCCCTTATAGATGCTGTAGACGTAGTAGATATTGTAGCAAGTACTGCAGCCCACTATTTACTCGCATGTCAGGCCTTGAAAGCAGGTAAACATGTTTTCATAGAAAAACCTATAAGCTCTACCTTTGCAGAAGCACAGGCTCTAGAAAAGTTGTACAAAACTACAGCAGGTCTTAAGCTACAAGTAGGGCATGTAGAGCGCTATAATCCAGCCTTACAAGCTCTAGAAGGCATACCACTACATCCTCAATTTATAGAAATACATCGCCTTTCTTCTTATAATATGCGCGGCACGGACGTATCAGTTGTACACGACCTGATGATCCATGACTTAGATGTCCTTGCAAAGGTGGTAAATAGTCCCTTGAAAAAGATGGAGGCAAAGGGCGTGAGCATAGTGAGTGAGAGTTTTGATATCTGTAATGCACGTTTAGTATTTGAGAATAACTGTGTGGCTAATATTACTGCTTCTAGAATAAGTATGAAAGAGATGCGGAAGTTTCGCATATTTCAAGAAGATGCCTATATCAATATCGACTTTCTGGAGAAAAAAAGCCAAATCATTAGACTTACAGATAAGGCCTCGGATAATGTTATGCGTCTAAATACTCCAAAAGGAGAGAAATTTATCTCATTTTCGTCGCCTGAAACAAAAGAATCGAATGCCATTAGCTCTGAATTACACGATTTCTACGATGCTATCGTTAATAATACAGAGGTGCAAGTAGGTATTTTAGATGCCATGCGTGCACTAGACTTGGCCGAACAAATTGAAAAAACTGCTAAAGAATCATAATGCGATATTCCTTACTCTTTCTATTAACTATGTGTCTGTCTTGTAGTCTGTTTGATACAGACGATGTCACGCCTACCTTTTTACATGTACCATCTGTATCCCTTGTTACAGAAGCAGGCCAAGGAGGAACTAGTCACGATATTGAGGATCTTTGGGTAATTGTAGATGGTTTTCAAGTAGGCTTACATCAAATTCCGAGTACTATACCGGTTTTAGAAAATATAAATAGACCAAGTGAACTTCTCTTCTTTGGTGGCATACGAAGGAACGGAACAAATGTAGATGCTATTGAATATCCATTTTATGAGCCTATAAGTCAAACGCTGGAATTAGTAGAAGGTGAAACGATTGATTTAGATCTTAAATTTAACTATCGCCCCGGTGCACAATTTGCCTTCGTGGAAACCTTTGATAATTCAAATAACTTTTCACAAGATGAGGACGGCGATCCCATGACAACTTTTTCATCTTCCATGGAGGATCCCTTTGAAGGTTTTGCCTCCGGAGTGGGGAGGGTAAACGAAGAACATCCTCTCTTAGAAGTTGCGACATCTGCTTCCATGACTGAGCTACCAAGAAATGGTTCTGCAATTTATCTTGAAATGGATTACCGGTCCAACCTTACGCTAAATGTAGGACTTATTGGTGCGCTAGGGACAACTGCTATACCCAACTACTTTTTATTCCTCAAGCCGACTGGTGAAGAATGGAATAAAATTTATGTAGAATTAACAAATGAAATTTTATTGTCAAATTTAGATGCATACAAACTTCTTTTTGGTATTGAATATAATGCAGAGGATACCGGAGGTGAAGAGGGTTTCTTACACTTGGATAATGTAAAAGTGATTCATTTTTAATCTGTGATGCAGGGACAAAGAAAACTAGAAATCTTGCTTTATCGTATAGTAGACTATCTCTCTGCGATGCTTGCTTGGTTTTTGTTTTTTGTGTACCGAAAGAAACTAGAAGATCCTGGACTTGCCGTTTCTCAGATCATCGAAGATCCTAAACTTATGCAAGGACTTTTGATTATTCCTATTGGTTGGGTTATTCTGTATGAGGTCTTTGGTAAGTATAAAGACATCTACAGATATTCTAGGCTGAATACAATCCAACGGACCTTCGTAATAACACTTATTGGTGTAATAATATTGTTTTTCACTGTCATGTTAGATGATCAGGTGTTTTACTATACAGAATATGTGTACCCTTTTTTACGCTTATTTGGCCTACATTTTTTTATAACAAGTATAGCGCGCGTTATCTATTTGACCATCGCAAAGAATAGATTGAAAAAGGGTAAGGTATTTTATAATACCCTTTTAATTGGAGGAGATGAAAACGCGGTAGAACTGCACGAAGAAATTACCAACAGAGAATATAGCTTAGGGCATAAGTTTATAGGCTTTATAGATTCCAACGGAAGTTCAAAAAATAAATTAAAAGAAAGTTTGCCTTTATTGGGCTCTCTTTCCGACCTGAGCACAATTATTCAGGAACAAAATGTGGAAGAGGTCATCATTGCCATTGAAACCTCAGATCATGGAAAGGTCAAATCTATTTTAGATACACTCTTTGATTTTGATGACAAGGTCTTAATAAAGATTATTCCTGATATGTACGATATCATGCTAGGTAGTGTAAAAATGAATCATGTGTATGGTGCTATTCTCTTAGAAATAGATAACAGTTTGATGCCTAAATGGGAGCGTCTAGCGAAACGTGGCTTAGACATTTTTGTAGCCCTACTTATTCCCATTATTTTTGCACCTATTCTTCTTTATGCATGGATTCGGATAAAAACAAGTTCGACTGGACCTGTTTTTTTTAGTCAGGAACGCATAGGAAAAAATTCCAAGCCTTTCCAGATTTTGAAGTTTCGATCTATGTACACAGATGCGGAAGAGGCAGGCCCTCAATTGTCTAGTGACGATGACGCACGTATTACTCCCTACGGTAAAGTAATGCGTAAGTGGCGTATAGACGAACTGCCCCAATTTATAAATGTCTTGCGCGGCGATATGTCCTTAGTAGGTCCTAGGCCAGAACGCCAATTTTATATTGATAAAATAATGGAATCAGCTCCTCACTACAGACACCTGCTCAAGGTGCGCCCAGGAATTACTTCATGGGGCCAGGTAAAATTTGGTTATGCATCTAATGTGGAACAGATGTTACAACGTCTCAAGTATGATATGATCTATATCGAGAATATGTCCTTTGCCTTAGATATAAAGATTCTTACCTATACAGTTCTTGTCTTGCTGCAAGGGAAAGGAAAGTGAGGTTTCGCGGTTTCGCGGTTTCCAGGTTTCGCGGTTTCCAGGTTTCACGGTTTGTAAGTTATTTAATTAGAAGTAGATGGAGGGATGAAGGGATAGCGCACCCTGGTGCGCGTGGGGATGAAGGGACAATACGCAAGAACAATTCAGATGGACAATAAATCCTGACACCAGAAATTCATAATACCAGCCCGCAGGGCAAAAACCATGACACCAGCCCGCAGGGCGGAAACCATGACACCAGCCTGCAAGGCGGAAACCGTGATACCAGCCCGCAGGGCAGAAACCAGCCCGCAGGGCGAAAACCTGCCTTCCAAGGAACGCAGGCAGGCCATGAAACCTTACTATTGTCGTCCTTGACACAAGTCATATTGTAAGGGTACTAGCAATTACAATCATCTTAAGAGTACAGTCCGTTTTACTAATAACCAACTTAAGCGCACTTAAAGCTGCATTCCTTTAAGGGGCTTATAAAACAAAGCGTATGGATATACAATTATGGACAAGTGGATTCCGTGGTCCGGCAAAACAAAATTTGATCGTCTACAGTATTTTTTTATTAAATTATTCGTACATCCTTGCGCAAGAAGTTCCTATCCTAAATTATTCTGTGGATGTAAATGATAGGGTCAGTATAGAAGTCTCTTCTTCCACAGATAAATATTATGTATTGAACACACGATTTAATGAATCTGAAGATTTCAATTTTGTGAGTTCAATACATTTAGGAGAGGAAGGGACAACTATTTTACGCGAACCCTTAGGAAGTTATCCATTGGAGCATTACCAAGTATTAGAATATCCTATTGATAATCCTGTGGATACAGATGGTGATGGTGTAAATGATATAGAAGAATATCTTGGAATGCCTGTGCTGGGTCCCCTAAATGCTGCTGCTCCCATCTTAGAAGATAATGGTTCGGTAGCTATAAGTTCACTCGAAGGGTTTGAAGAGCTTTCCGTATTAGGTGCAGGCATTCCTTGGGCAGATTTTCTGAATGGAAAATTATTTGTGAAGTTTGTAATCGACGATTTTACCACAGAGAGTCCTAAGTTTTATTTCATTAATAGTAAGCAGTATGCAGTGCACTCTTTGTTTATGAGTGATCATGATATTGACAACTTTGGTGATGTTGTGAAGGGTGAAATTATATATCATCCCAACCTGCTTAACCTACATGGTGAGGTAGGACTTTTTACGTTTAATTATTCTATTGGGGAGGGAAAGGAATTTGAAATTGTGCGACGAACATGTGAAATCATGGCTGCAAATATGCCCTTTCTCGAAAACAATCTTAGCTATTATATTACTGAGATGAGTTTAGAACAATTTGAAGAAGATGAAGAGTTATTTATTAGTTCGCGGGTAAACTTCGTCTTTGAGGAAGAGATTCTTGGGAACCTGGGCTACCTTGCTTTAAATTCAGCGGAAGGATATGGGAGATTACGTGTTATGGACTTAAATGAAACACCAGGTGCGCGCGATATTGTTTTATATGATGCGCTCCCTAATACCCTGCCTAGGGTTGGTGGCATTATTAGCTCTTTTTTCCAAACACCCTTATCGCATGTAAATCTTCGTGCTATTCAAGATAGGGTGCCAAATGCATTTATTCGCAATCCATTAAATATACCCTTGATAGAGAATCTAGTAGGAGAGAATATTTATTTCAAGGTAGAACCAGATGGCTTTGAAATACGTGAGGCAACGCAAATGGAGGTGGATGCATGGTTTGATGCCCTACGTCCCAAGGAAGAGCAATTTCCGCCTTTAGATTTGTCGTATACAGATATCATGGACTTAGATGATATTCGGTTTGATATGGCAGATGGGTTTGGAGCCAAGTGTGCAAACCTGGCTACAATGCGTGGTTTCGGTTTTGAAGAAACGGTGATACCAGATGGTTACGGAGTGCCATTTTATTTCTATCAGGAATTTATGGAATACAATGGCTTGCATGAGGCAGCTGAACAGATGATAGCTGAAGAAGATTTCCAAGCTAGTTTAGAATTAAGAGAGGAGAGGCTAAGTGATTTTAGAAAGCGTATACGTGATGCGGAAATGCCGGATTGGATGTTAGAAGACTTAGCTGAAATGCATGCATTATTCCCAGAAGGGACATCTGTACGTTGTAGATCTAGTACGAACAATGAAGACCTGCCCGGTTTCAGTGGTGCAGGCTTATATACTTCCAAAACACAGCATCCTGACGAAGGGCATATTTCTAAATCGATTAAACAGGTGTATGCTGGTATGTGGAATTTGCGCGCGTTTGAGGAAAGAGATTTTTACCGCATCAATCATCGCCTTGCTTCTATGGGTGTGCTCTGTCATCCTAATTTTGAAGATGAAATATCCAATGGAGTGGCTATAAGTTTAGATCCTATTTATCAAATTGAAAATGCGTTTTATATAAATACTCAGGTAGGCGAAGACCTTGTTACAAATCCTGAAGAGTTTTCTATTCCTGAGGAAATGCTTGTAGCGCAAGACGAAGGAGATTTACAAGATCTAACCATAGTGAGACAATCAAATTTGACAGATATGGCTCCCATTTTGAACTTATTTAATCTTTTGGATTTGATTTCATATCTCCATATTATTCATGAAGAATTTAAAGCTTTATACCAAGTAGATCCTGCTGATGAGGCTCGCTTTGCTATGGATATAGAGTTTAAAGAAAGAGCAGATGGTACGCTTGCAATAAAACAAGCACGACCCTGGGCTGGGTTCTGGTCCAGTGCAGATATTACAGATGGAACAAAAGAGATTTCACTGGCTGAGTCTGCCGTGTTTCCAAATCCTGTAACTAGCGCTCTGCAACTGAATTGTGACTGTGGTTTCCAGACAATACGAATTGTAAATCTGATAGGGCAAGAACAGTCTGTCATACACTACTCACAAGAATTTGAACATACAGAACTACAATTGCAAGATTTACAGTCAGGGTGGTATGGAATACAGGGTTTTAACGAGGCTGGCCAATTGGTTTTTGTGAATAGTTTTGTCAAGGCAAATTTTTTTTAATGACTAAGGAGCAATTCTCTTGAATAGTGTTATTTGTTAAGTTTATCTGCCCGCGTAAGGGGTAGTAAGGGACCTAAGCTGCCTGCTCTATAGCAGGCAGCTTAAGGTGTCCCGTAGGGACCTGCCTGCGTTCCTTGGAAGGCAGGCGGAACCCCTGGATGACCCGGTCCCTCTGCACAGCAGAGGGATACGCCCAAATAAATCATCTTAATTAGCATTCTATTCTGAGTGCTTTAAGTACATTTGTTCTATGTCAAATGATCGTATATATGGACTGATAGGCTATCCCATAAGCCATAGTTTTTCCACGGGATATTTTGCGAGTAAATTTAAGCAGGAGGGTATTGCGCATTGCAAATATCTAGCCTTTCCTATAGCATCTATACAGGGATTTAAGAATTTGCCTAAGGAAAATTTAGTAGGCTTGAATGTTACTATTCCGTATAAAGAATTGGTGATACCATTCTTAGATGAACTGACTGGAGATGCAGAGGCTATTCAGGCGGTGAATACAATCCATTTTAAGGAGGGACGATTAGTGGGCTATAACACGGATGTCTATGGCTTTGAAATGTCCCTGCGTCCATTTTTAGAAGAGCAGACACATACGGATGCATTAATTTTAGGAAGTGGTGGGGCAAGTAAGGCGGTGAAATTTGTTTTGGATAAACTGGGAATTCGCTATCAAGTTGTTTCTAGGAAGGGGCCATTGAGTTATAAGACCCTGACACGTGAGCTGGTAGAAAGCCATACCTTGATTATTAATACGACACCTCTGGGGATGAGTCCTAAGCTGAAAGAAAAGCCGCGGATTCCTTATGATGCATTAGGGGAAAAGCATTTGCTCTATGATTGCATATATAATCCTGAAAAAACTTTATTTTTGAAGACTGGAGAGCAGAACGGAGCGCGCATTAAAAATGGATTAGAAATGTTGCAGCTGCAAGCAGAAAAGTCCTGGGAGATCTGGGAGACTAAATGATGAACCACCTATGTCTGAACCTATAGCGAGCAAAATCGATTTTTCAAATACCGAAATTGCTTTTTCAAATAAGTCCGATAAGGAGCTCAAGCGTATGGCGCTTCTGTTCAGAACTATGAATATGTCCTGGTTAGTCAAGATAGGTTCGTCTATGCTCTTGCTTGCTATGCAATTGCGCTTACCCTTCGTAAAACGTATCGTCAAGAATACGATCTTCCCTCAATTTTGTGGTGGCACGCATCTTATGGATTGCCAGGATGCAATCGATAAATTATATGCACATAATGCACTCACCATATTAGACTACGGGGCGGAGGCAAAGTCTACGGAAGAGGAACTCAATAAGGTAAAAACTGAAATAGTGCGGGCGATAGAAATGGCAGCGTCGAATAATTCTGTACCTGTTGTTTCTGTCAAAATTTCGGCACTGACAGACAATGCACTTCTAGAAAAAATATCAGCAAAAGAAGAACTATCCAAGGAAGAACTAGAAGAGCAGGTGAAACTGATAGACAGACTGGATGATATATGTAATATGGCATATTCCCTGGGTGTAGGTGTGTTTATAGATGCTGAGGAAAGTTGGGTGCAGATTGCGATAGATGATCTGGTAGTGCTTATGATGGAAAAGTACAACAAGGAAAAGTGCATCGTGTACAACACCTATCAGATGTATAGACACGATAAGCTTGCTCAGCTAAAATTAGATCACGAAGAGGCCTTATCAAAGGGCTATATATTAGGTGCAAAAAATGTGCGTGGTGCCTATATGGAAAAAGAAAGGAATAGAGCAGACGCGGAGGGACGACTTTCTCCTATTCATAAAAATAAGTCTGCTGTGGATGCGGATTATAATACAGCCATCCGATACTGTGTTGAACATTACGAGACCATAGGTTCGTGTTGTGCATCTCATAATATTGAAAGTAATTTGTTACAAGCAACTCTCATAGATGAGCAGGGGATCCAAAAAGATCATCCACATTTAAACTTTTGCCAGTTATACGGTATGAGTGATAATATAACCTTCAACATCGCCGCACAGGGTTTTAATGTTGCCAAGTATGTTCCCTATGGTCCTATTAAAGAAGTCATTCCTTATCTCATACGCAGGGCCCAAGAAAACACATCTGTCACAGGAGAAGCGAGTAGAGAATTAAAGTTAATACAGGCGGAAAAGAAGAGAAGGAAAATCTAAACCTATCTCTAAATCATAATTATTTCTAAAAATTATACTACGATAGTATTAATTTTTGTTAACAATGCAACAAGCTGTGATGTCCTAGGATATATTAGAGTATACAGGAACATTAAAAACGATCAATGACAGAATTCAACTACTCTGCTCTCTGCAGCCTTTTGCTGTGTTGTTTCCTTGCCTTAGATATAGATGCGCAATCGTATACGATAAGTGGTTATATAGAAGATGGCGAAACGGGTGAAAAATTAATTGCAGCAAATGTGTTTGACGAAAACACCCTGTCAGGTACCATAAGTAATAATTTTGGTTTCTATAGTATAACCCTTGAACCAGGGGAGGTAAAGCTCAATTATAGTTACATCGGTTTTAGTGATAATACAATTTTACTAGATCTAACTAAGGATACTATCATCAATGTTGCATTGGGTTCTTCAGTAGCACTTGAAACGATAACAATCACTGCGGAAGAGAGCAAGCGCATCGCAGAAGAGACGCAGATGAGTGTGGCGGAGATTCCTATTGCGCAAATAAAAAATGTACCAGCACTCTTAGGTGAGGTAGATGTACTCAAGGCTCTGCAATTATTGCCGGGTGTGCAGTCAGGCGGAGAAGGGCAGAGTGGCTTGTATGTGCGGGGTGGTAGTCCTGATCAGAATCTAATTTTGCTGGATGGCACGCCAGTGTATAATGCTTCCCATTTATTTGGTTTCTTTTCTGTATTTAATGCAGATGCGATTAAAGATGTAAAGCTTATTAAGGGTGGTTTTCCAGCACGCTATGGAGGTAGATTATCCTCCGTGCTAGAAATAAATATGAAAGAAGGGAGTGATAAGGGCTTTCATGGAAGTGGTTCTATAGGGCTGGTGTCATCAAAACTTACCCTAGAGGGTCCTATTAAGTCAGAGAAAACCTCTTTTATCATCTCAGGTAGGCGCACCTACATTGATATTTTAGCCCGCCCCTTTATCAAAAAAGGCTTTGAAGAGGAAGGCACAGAGGGGAATACAGGATATTATTTCTACGATCTAAATGCTAAGATTAATCATGTTTTTTCGCCGAGTGATAGATTGTATCTAAGCGCATATTTGGGTGATGATCGATTTTATTTTAATGCCAGAGAAAGAGATGAAGTATTTACAAATGAGTACACAGAAAATAATTTAGGTTGGGGGAATTTGACGAGTGCCTTGCGATGGAACCATGTGTGGAATCCTAAGTTGTTTAGTAATACTACAGCAACCTTCAGTAGGTATGAGTTAGACACCTTTGCTTCGTTTGGAGAAGAAGATGTGGAAACAGAGGCGTATACAGAAATTTCCTTAGACTATGTTTCAGGAATTAATGATGTCTCACTCAAGATTGACTTTGACTATTTACCCTCTCCAAAGCACTTTATACGGTTTGGGGCGAGTACCATCTTTCATGAGTTTAAGCCAGGTACCTTTGGTTTAAAAGATTTAGATACCGCTACGAATTATGAATTTAATCTAACCGTAGGTCAGGCGGATATTCGCGCGGCTGAACATGCCTTGTATATTGAAGATGATTGGAAGATAAGTGATAAGTTAAAAACAAATATAGGTCTGCATGCATCTGGATTTCAAGTAGAGGGTAAAACATATGCTTCCCTGCAACCTAGAATCAGTTCGAGATATTTAATCAATGATGAGTTGTCTGTCAAAGCTTCCTTTGCGACTATGCGTCAGTATATCCATCTGTTATCTCTAGAAGGGATAGGCTTGCCTACGGATCTTTGGTTACCAACAACAGAACGTGTCGCTCCTCAAAATTCGTATCAGCTTGCATTAGGCTTGGCAAAGAACTTTGGGAGTAAATATGAGTTTTCAGTGGAGGGCTATTATAAGAAAATGGAAAATCTAATCAGTTATAAAGATGGCTCTGGACTTTTTGAGTTTACTAACTGGCAGGATAGGATTACGCAGGGGGATGGCGACTCCTACGGTGCAGAGATTTTCTTACAAAAAAAACAAGGACGCTTTAGTGGATGGCTAGGCTATACCCTGAGTTGGACCTACCGTCAGTTTGATGATTTAAATTTTGGGGAGCGATTTCCGTATCGATATGATAGAAGGCATGATCTGAGTCTAGTGGGTCAGTATAAGTGGAAGGATGGGATACATCTCAGTGCAGCCTGGGTGTTCGGGACAGGGAATGCAGTTACGCTTGCGAATTCGCAGGTGGTGGGACACTTTGGTCAAGAGACAAATCTTTCCGGACCCTTTACTAATTTCGATACCTTCCTTGAAAATTTTTATGCGGAGAAAAACAACTTTCGCATGGGCTCGTATCATCGATTGGATATTGGTATAAACTTTATAAAAAAGAAAAAGAATTATAGTAGAACCTGGAGTATTGGCGCGTATAATACCTATGCGCGTAAAAACCCATTTTTCCTCTATCAAGATACCTACTATGACGGGGAGGAAGAGAGATACAGACTAAGACGTGTCAGTTTGTTTCCTATGATACCTTATGTTACCTATAGTTTTGAGTTTTAAAAAATGCCAACATGAAAAATTTATTTTTATTTGTTTTCATAATCAGTATTGGATTCTTGTCAAGCTGTGAAGATTTTTTTGAGTCAACTATAGAGTTAGATGCACCAGTGCCAGAAAACTTTTTATTTGTCTCAACTACTATAGACTTAGAAGATGAGCGGATTTATGCATCAATAACTAGAACCGTGTCTGTAGCGGATATATCTAATCCTTTTGGTAATTCGATTCTAACGGATGCAGATGTACGAATTAGCAAGGATAATAGTGGTGTGGAATTGAGCTTAGAATATGATCCACTTGCTCAGAGCCCTGTGCATTATATTTCTAATATTCCTATGGGCTTTTATGAAGAAGGAGAGAGTTATACTTTTTCTGCTGAGCATTCAGACTATCCGCGTGCGTATGTAACAGAGGTGTTTCCAAGAAAAGTCGAGTTAAATGGAATCTCCTTTGAAGAGGAGGGCGGTGTAAATGAAGAAGGGAATGAGAGAAGTCGGGTCACCATAAATTTTCAGGATCCTCCTGGAAAGCAATATTATGAAGTAATTGTTTTTGAAAGTACAGGAAACGTTTCGAACAATACGTTCAGGTCTACATTTTCGGATTCTACGGATCCTTCCGTGCGTAGGGGAGCAGTAGAAAATTCTGTCATTATTGAAGATGGTTTATTTGATGGCGAACAAAAATCTATTGATCTGCGTGTCTACAGACATACAGAAGAAAGAGCGAAGGAGCGTCTTTGGGTTTCATTTAAAACGGTAACGGAGTCCTATTATAATTTTTCTAAGACGAAGTTTGCCCGCGACGAATTTGGCGATGAAAACCCCTTCCAATCACCTGTTCAATTGTTTTCCAATGTAAATGATGGATTGGGAATAGTGGGGTTTACGGTGGAGGACTTTAGGAAGTATTAATTCTTAATGACTTTCTCCATATACTGGGTACCGTCCTTTAATCGAATCTGGCAAAGGTAGACACCAGTCTTTAAGTCAGATAGGTCGATAAAATCTGCACTTTGTTTGTGTACAAGCCTCTGTCCTCTGGTATCAAATACTATTATTTCTATAATATCGGAATCAGCACTGACGTTGAGATTTCCATGCGTTGGGTTTGGATAAATTTGTATTTCTGCATCTTGGAAGTCTTCCACACTTGTCGTACTATCCCAGTCCATCCCGTCACAGTCTTCATCAATGCCATTGTCAGCGAGTTCTGCTGCACCCGGATTAATATCTGGGTTGGTTTCGTCGCAATCAGTGTCTTCATAGAATCCATCTCCATCTAGGTCATCCTTACAGGATTGAACGATAGTGCCACTATCAAGTTGGGACATAATGATGTCTATATATCCTTCCTCTCCTGCATCACAACAAACTTCAAGAAAGTGATTTTCTAATAGATCGACTCTTTCATCCGTATTACCATTGAAAATGTTTAGATATTTCATGTCGTTCTTTTCGATCTGTATGTTTTCCAAGGTATTGAACTCGGAAAGATCTAAGGAATCAATATTGTTGCCGCGAAAGTCAAGAAGTTTTAAGCTAGGAAGATTTGAAAGTGCGAAGGTCTCTACTTCATTATGAATGTATGTAATTTCTTCTAGTTGTGGACAATTACTCACTTCTAAGTTCTTTGTATTACGACTTAAAAAAGAATAATGATCAATAGCGAGTAAAATTTCCATTGAATCTATAATCACCTTATTAGTTCTAATAGGTACATGAACGATTCTGTTTATAAAGGGCAGGTTTCTTATTACTACACTGTCTTTAGCCTCTATACTCATATCTAGATCCTCGACTGGATTATTAATGATTGTAGCTGTGCTACCTCTGGCACCAAGGAGGTCGATACTTGTTAATAGAGGGTTGTCTTCTATACGCAGTTCAGAATATTCTGTCCACTGAATTATTAGAGTCTGAAGACTATCCATATTGATAATATGTAAAGGCTTTAATATTTCAGAATCACTAACTTCGAAGTAGGAAATTTTATTCTTTGGAATAGAAGGCAGATCCAAAACTCCATGTGTGTAACTAAATTCTTTCAATTCTGTTAAGATATCCAGGTCAAGATGTAAGGTGTCAATTGTGCGCAATAGACTGAGTTTTTCTAATTGCAAAAAATCTTGAAAAGCTAGACTTTCAATCTCAACTCGGTCAAAAAATAGCTCATTTATTTTTGAATCAATAGGAAGATTTAAGTCAGTTAGATTTGTCCCGTCATGAAATTTTAAGACTTCCAAATTGGTGTTTTGACTCAAATCAATGTTAGTACAAAAGTTATCTCTAAATGAGAAATATCTTAGGTCTAGAAAAGTCTCTATACCAGTAAGGTCGTAAATGTTCTCCCATCTTAAATCAAGAGAATCAATTATAGTCACTTCGTCATATTGAATGGAGCCGTTATTATTTAAATCTCTTCCCTGTTCAAAGAGTTGTTTTCTAAAGTTAGAATCTGGTATGTATACTTGATCATCAGGTGTCAGCGGATTGCAGTCGTCATCAATACCATTAAAAGGCAGTTCGATCATTCCTGGTGAAATTTCTGCATTCATATCATCACAATCCTCATCAGAATTATATCCATCGTTATCCAAATCTATTTGAAAAGCAATTCCATCGCAATCCTCATCGATTTGATTATTAGGAATTTCTACGGATGCTGGTGAAATATTTGGGTCAGAATCGTCGCAGTCTTCAGAAAAATTATAACCGTCTAAGTCAAAATCACTGCTGTCGCAATTATCTTGCAAGGTTTCAGGATTGCTGCATGCACTTCCATTATTTTCAATTAAAAATCTGTTGTCTACTAAAGCTTCACAAAGGAAAAAGTAATTACATGCATGGAGTGCACTGTTGTTTCTTATTTCTAAATTGCCTGTAAGATTAAGATTACTCAATGCTGTAATATCTTCTAAAATCTGATTATCAGTAAGAATTAAATTACCATCAATATGAGTTAAGTTTTCTATACCTGCTAAAGAGCCTAGGTTCATACAATTTCTAATTTCTAGATTTCCTCGAATATGTTCGATAGTGTCTAGTGCGGCAAGCGAGGATATATCGCTATCTTTTCCATCAATGATGAGACAATCTATACTCTTATCAAGAATAGACTGATTAATTTCTGACTGTGAAAAGAAGCTGAGCGCTGGGCAAGGATTAGCATCAACTATAAAAAGACTATCATTGGATACCGCATAGGCTATCCCATGCGTTTTTAAATTGGAATAATTGTGGAACTTATTGCCTTGTTGAATTATTTCGCCCTCACAGAAATATTCATTTCCTGAGAAGAGTGCTATTCCTTTCGCAAGTTCAATCATTGGGGAGAAGGTAAAAGATTCTGAACCTTCAAAAAGAAAACAGTCATCTGATTCATAATTGAAAAAGGTTTCATACTGAAATATTGATGATCTAGTTAAAAGCTTACCACCATAATATCCATATTTTAAACCAAAGCCTTCTATGTTATCTGGAAACCTAATGTCCTGTTTTGTTTGAGCCCCAAATTCATTAAAATGAAAAAGGAAATCTCTATTACATTCAGGATCAAGTTCAAACGCATCACTAAAGGATATGTAAAAGCCATCTTCTGTAAAACTAAATGAATGTGCAACTTTATGATAGGATGGACTTAGTCCAGAATGATTAAATTGAAAAGTAGTTTGCTGACCATTGCTAATTTCAATAAGTTTGTAGGAGTACAAAGTTTTTCCGGAATCCTCGTTAAAACTAGGATTGTCTGTGAGGAAGAAAACTTGACCCTCTCTTGAAACATGAAAATCGTATAGGTAATCAGTAAATTCAGATACATCTGTTTCTTCTAAGGTATTGCCGTTCATATCAAGCTTAAGCAGTGTATTGTCAGCTAGGACATAAAATAGATCATTGCTTTCGTCGTATTTTATCTTATCTGAAAAACTTGCTTCTATATCTGTGATAATCTCAGATATAAGTTCTCCCCTTGTATTCACATGGTATATATGAGCATAACCATTTTTAATGCCAATGAGAAACATATCCTTAGCCTTCCCTGGTGTATGGTCGTAGATTGCAACACCTCCTAAAATGTCAAGTGAGAAGCTTTGATATGTAAGCTGCGCGGAAGCCTGCAAAGAGCAAAAACAAAATGCGAGAAAGAGGAAGTAGGATTTGTGCATATTGGAAGATTATTTGCTTAAAAAAGAATCTTATAAATATACCAAGATTATTATTAAAAGACAATGAGCGTACAATAAAAAAGGCCATGCAAATGCACAGCCCTTCTTCGTTCGGAACTTTGTTGCCTTAGCGGCCTCCATTCAATTTATCTTGAAGCGTTTGTAGCGCATCCCATTTTCCGTCTGCAGCCAGATCTGCTTGTTTACCCCATGAACCAGGATCTGCTAACTTAAATTTAGATCCAGCACCATCGAGAATATTCTGTACTGTTTTCGTATTTGCTTTCGCTAACTGTTTGTAGTTGTTTATTCCAGCAGCATAGAGAAGCTCTTGGATTTTAGGACCGATGCCTTCAATCTTAGTAAGATCCTGTCTTGTGTTCGTCCCTGCCTTTACCTCTCTTCTCTGTACAATTTTTGCATCTTTCTTAGTACGTGTTTCGCCCACTACCTTTCTTGAGACTTGGACAGTACCCATGCCAGCCATCATTTTTTGCAACTGCGCCATATCAAATGACTTCACTACCTCTACCTCTCTTACCACTTCTTTTGGTTTAGCAGCAAGTTGCTTTTTAAGGCTAGCAATTTCTTTGGCATATTTAGCAGCCATCTTATCAGCTGAGTTATACTTCGCTTTCCAAGAATTGACAGCCTTAGCATCTGTTACTGTTTTTACAACAGTCTTAGGCTTAGCGCTCAATCTTTTCTTGAGATCAGCGATTTCTTTTGCGTACTTTCCGGCCATCTTATCAGCGGAATTGTATTTCGCTTTCCAAGAATTGACAGCCTTAGCATCTGTTACTGTTTTTACAACAGTTTTAGGCTTAGCGCTCAATCTTTTCTTGAGATCAGCAATTTCTTTAGCATACTTTCCAGCCATTTTATCTGCAGAGTTATACTTTGCTTTCCAAGAATTCAGAGCCTTAGTGTCTGTAACTGTTTTTACAAGAGTCTTAGGCTTAACGCTCAATCTTTTCTTAAGACCTG
The DNA here is from genome assembly GCA_938045585.1 of uncultured Saprospiraceae bacterium. Lineage (GTDB taxonomy): Bacteria > Bacteroidota > Bacteroidia > Chitinophagales > Saprospiraceae > CALCMJ01. The sequence continues at coordinate 39,562 of CALIAU010000029.1, read as the reverse complement.
CAATTTCTTTGGCATACTTTCCAGCAATTTTATCTGCAGCAGTGTACTTTGACTTCCAGCTAGCGATAGCCTTTGTGTCTTGTACAGTTTTTACAACGGGTACCTTTTTAATAACTGTTTTTATTTTAGTTACAGGTACTTTTTTGATAACGGTTTTGGTGATCGTTTTAGGTTTAGCCTTTAATTGTGTTGCATATTTTTTAATGGATGCTTCTGATTTTTTTAGTTGGCCTTGTAACCACGTACAATCTTTTTCGGCATCTGCAAGTTCGCTTTTATAAAATGCAGCAGATTTTTCAGCATTTTTTAATTTAGATTGCATAGAAGACGAACCCTTAGCAGTTTTTGCTAATTGGCTCTTATAGTTTTTACATGCCTGCTCACTCTGCTTGAGTTTGCCTTGGAGCCAAGTACAATCCTTCTCCGCATCTACTAATTCGCTTTTATAATGACGCATCTGCTTCTCGTAGTCAGCTGACTTTTTCTTCCATAAGTTTACCTGCGTAGGGTCTACAATACGTTTCTCTACCTCATTTACTAGAGTAATTTCTTTTACGACTTCTACAGGTACTTCTTTGATTACCTCTACCTCTTTTACTCTATCTCTATACTGTATGACAGGTACCTCTTTAATAATCTGAACAGTTTTGACAACCTCTTTTGTCTTTACAACAGGCACCTCTTTTTTTAACTGTACTTGTTTCACCACAGTTTTAGGGGTGATTTTCACAGCTACCTGTTGTTTTGTTTTTACATTTTTAATGGATTGTTGTCTAAAGGCTTTGCCTTCCTTTAAAATGATTTCGTATGCCTTTTGAGCCTTAGCAGTCGAAATTTTTGTGCTCTTTGCGATTTTCGCAATAAGTTTATTCTTTTCTATCATGTTATAATTATTAAAGGGAGACTCCAGAACGGAGTCTCCAAAAGTTATTATCTATTTTTTACCACCATCTAATTTGTCTTGCAGAGTTTTGAGCTTATCCCAATCTCCACTAGCAGCCAACTTGGATTGTTGAGCCCAGGTGCCAGGGTCGTGCATCTGGAATCTTGATCCAGCCTTCGTTAAGATTTCTCTTAGCACGCCGACTTTAGTAGTTGATAGTTTTTTAAACGTCGTGATATTCGCATTCCAAAGAAGCTGCTTGATCTTTGGACCTATACCTTCAATTTTTGTCAAGTCGTCCTTCTTTCCCGCTGCTGCTTTCTTCGCCGTCGATTTTTTGGCAACTGTCTTCTTAGTAGATTTCTTTGTTGCCTTTTTCGCTGTAGTTTTTGCTTTCGCTTTCTTTGTGCTACTCTTCGTTGTCCTAGAAACCTCTACAGTTCCCATGTTCATCATCATTTTCTGTAATTCCTCGAAATCGAGCGTTTTCACAACCTCTACCTCTCTAATAATTTCGACAGGTACCTCTTTGATGACCTCTACCTCGCGCACAACTTCTTTTGGCTTCGCAGCAAGCTTTTTGTTCAACGCAGCTATTTCTTTAGCTAATTTTGCATTCGCCGCATTGGCATCTTTAAGGCCTTTTGCGTTATCTGCATTCTGCTTATCTAGTTTGTCATACTTCTTACCCAAGGCATCTAGAGCCTTTGTATCCTCTACCTTCACCTCTTTAATCACTTCCTTAGGCTTCACCTCCAGTTTTGCACTCAATTTAGCATTTGCACCAGAGAGAGTTTTAAGTTCTTTAGCAGACGACTTGTAGTCTTGTTCTAGAGAAGAGTACTTCGCTTTAAGCGCATCTAGAGCCGCAGTATTTACTACCTCTTTAACTACTTCCACCTCTTTAATCACCTCTACAGGTACTTCTTTTACCACTTCCACTTCTTTGATCACTTCCACAGGCTTTTCTACCTCTTTGATGACTTCCACTTCTTTAATCACTTCCACTTCTTTAATCACTTCTACCGGTACTTCTTTGATTACCTCTACTTCTACATTCTTAATTACCTCTACCTCTTTGATTACTTCCACAGGTTTTTCTACCTCCTTGATTACCTCCACCTCTTTAATCACTTCCACAGGCACTTCTTTGATTACCTCTATTTCTACATTCTTTATCACTTCTACCTCTTTGATCACCTCCACAGGTTTTTCTACCTCTTTGATAACTTCCACTTCCTTTATCACTTCTACTTCCTTGATGACTTCTACTTCTTTAATAACCTCTACCTCTTTGATAACTTCTACAGGTTTTTCTACCTCCTTGATGACTTCTACTTCTTTGATAACCTCTACCTCTTTGATCACCTCCACAGGTTTTTCTATCTCTTTGATGACCTCTACCTCTTTAATCACTTCTACCGGCTTTTCTACTTCCTTGATCACTTCCACTTCTTTAATCACCTCTACTTCTTTGATCACTTCTACCGGCTTCTCCACCTCTTTGATCACTTCCACCTTTTTAATCACTTCCACTTCTTTAGGCTTACTTGCCTCTAGTTCTGCGAATTTTGATCTCCAGCCATCGATGTCTGCAAGTGCAGCTACATGCTTACGCTTCCAATCTTTGTTATCGCCTTCTAAGGCTTCGTACTTACTTTTCCAGGATAGGGCTTCGTTATAATTGCCTTCTAATTCGATATACGCCTTGTCTCGCGTGTTGTATTTATTCTTCCAATCTGATAGGGAAGTATTGAGTTTAGAATGATCTGATTTTAATGAGGCATAATTTTTATCTAGACTCATATATTTAGTCTGATAGCCATCATATTCGGATTTCATATTTAAGTAACGTGTATTGTATTCATCACGTTCGCCTTCTATCTTAGCCATACCTAGCCTTCTCCAAAGCCATCCTAAGCACCATCCAAATAGTCCTGTTAATCCGAGTAATAAAAGAGGTAACCAAAAACACATAATTTATATAGTTTAAAAGTGATTTAAAATTGATATTAACGTAAGATGATTTCAACCCTTCTGTTCTTTGCCTTTCCATCGTTTGTGGAATTATCAGCAATCGGGTTGTCAGGACCAAATCCTTGTGTATTCATCTTAGCATTAGAAATATTTCCACGCTGGCTTAGATAATCACGTACAAAGTCTGCTCTCTTTTGAGATAAAGCAACATTTCCTGATCTATTCCCCACGTTATCCGTGTGGCCGCCAATGTCTAGTTTGCTACTAGCAACATTATCTAGATAGTACATGATATCTGCCATGTCACTTCTTTGTTGCGCACTAAGAGCTACATTGTCTTGGTTAACACCAAAGTATACCGTAAGTGGTTTACCTACTAATCTTCCCCTGATATCATCGATACGATCATTAGAGCCGCCCTTTGCAGCAAAGCCAAAGTCAATTCCTTTCGTGAGTCTATTATCTTTCCACCATTTTGCATTCGGGATAAGTTTACCTTCTATATTCATTTGCGAAGCAGCTACTCCTAATCCAGCTAGATAGGATTTTACATTATTCGCTCGTGCAAGACCTAGATTTGAGAAGAAATCACTCGGATTTGTTTCGTCTGATCCGTAATAACCAGTAATATTTAGTGATCTGTCTTTGTGAGACTTCAGATATTCCACAGTTTCATTCACACAGGTAGCAGAATTTCCTTCCAGTGGAGTAAGATGCTTTTCACTTCCTCTTAAGAAGCCAATGTGATTATTACAAGAATTTGAGAATGCGGATCCGTCACGCACATTCCATGCTCCTAGAGCAAAAGGCGCTTTTTCTTTTACCTCATCTACCGCGCTTACGGCAGCAGCACCTGCACCAATACCACACAATCTTGATTTACATAACCAAGCAGCGAAAATAATCCAGAGAATAAATAATAAGAGGAGAAAAAGGAGAGTCGATTTTTTTAACATTAGAATTTAGAGTTTTGATATTAGTTAAAAAGAGCTGTACATATATATAGACATTCATTATATGAAATAGTAACATATAATTTTTATCGTAATGCGTTGTCTACAGCACGTTGACTACTACCTTACTCTGCTTGAGAAAGATACATTAATCTGTTTAGTTGAACAAATGTTTTTTAACAAAGAGTAAAGTATCCATATTGTTGATTGGAAGTACCTGTGAGATGCATATTCTGAAATTGAGAATTTGGGCGTGCCCCCGATACTCGGGGTCGTAGTATTCCGTACTCGCTTATTCAGCTCGGTCCCTATGGGACCATATTCTGATCTCAGAATATGCACTCCATGTTACTCACGCAGAGTCGCCTTAGGCTCCTAGTTAGATTGACTAATGGACTAACGGACTAACAGACTAACAGACTAACAGACGAGAGAGTTTCGTGTGGTTTTTTAGGTTTAAAAGAAGACGTATGGTTATGGGTAAGGGGAGTCTTAAGAACCTATCTTCCAAGGAACACTAGCAAAACGCTCTAGTCCCCCGTTTGCCTTTTCGTCCGTTTCGTCCCTTCTATCCGTTGCGTCCGTTGCGTCCGTTGCGTCCGTTGTGTCCGTTCTGTCCCTTACGTCCGTTCGTCCGTTCGTCGTGACATCCATATCACCCCATTAAAACTGCCCCGTGCGCAGCATCACCAACGTACAAGCATTCAATACCTCGATATCATGAGTCCGGAGGAGCTCTGCAAATTCTGCATTTTCAGCGCCCGGATTAAAAATTACGCGCTTAGGATTGATACTAATCACATAATAGAAATACATTTTTTGAATCTTGGAATTGATATATAGACTTACAGTGTCTACTTCCGGGAAATATTGGGCCCTGCCTTCAATCTTTGTGTTATGGACAGTACCTGGCTTTTTACCCAAGGCAATTACCTCATGTTCATAGTGGGCTAATAGTTTAACGGCTTGAGCGGCATATCGGTCCGTATTTTCTGAAGCACCTATTATCAATGTCTTTTTTCCCATTCTGCTTTTGTATATTGCTACAAACATAACACGCATGCAACGGATTTTAATATTTATCGCAATCTTAATGTGGATGTCTTGTAAGGAACAGGACACAAGTCAAAACACAAAATCAGCCCAATCAGATACCAAAGCTCTGGTAGATAGTTACAATTGGGATGCAAACCCTAAGGATGGAGTAGATTCCCTATTAAAGAAATATACACCCTTTACACTGCAAGCGGATCTCTCTGGCTATACAGCAGATGAGAAAACAATGATTAGTAAATTAATCGAAGTAGGGGAGATAATGGACAAATTATTCTGGTATGAAGCCTATGGCGATAAAGAAGAATGTCTGTCCGGAATTTCTGATGATCGTCTCAAAACCTTCGCCCGTATTAACTATGGTCCATGGGATAGATTAAATGGAAACAAAGCTTTTGTTCCTGGCACTCCAGAAAAAGCAATGGGAGCTAATTATTATCCCGCGGATATGACCAAGGAAGAATTTGAAAAAGCAGATCTAGCAGGGAAGACAGATCTATATACCTTTATTCGCAGATCAGAAACAGGCGAACTCCATACCGTGCCTTATCATAAAATGTTTGAAGCAGATATCAAGAAAGCAAGCGCACTATTACAAGAAGCTAGCACACTTACAGAAAATGCTGGGCTTAAAAATTATTTAGAACTCCGATCTAAGGCTATGCTTACAGATGACTACCAGGCGAGTGATATGGCTTGGTTGGACATGAAGGATAATAATATTGATGTAGTTGTAGGACCTATTGAAACATATGAAGACCAACTCTTTGGTTATAAAGCAGCCCATGAATGTTATGTCTTATTAAAAGATATGGAATGGTCTAAACGTTTGGCCAAATACGCAGAGTTTTTACCTCAGCTGCAAAAAGATCTACCAGTCTTACCTGCTTATAAAGCAGAAAAGCCGGGTAGAGATACAGAATTGAATGCCTATGATGTAGTCTACTATGCAGGAGATTGTAATGCTGGTAGCAAAACTATAGCAATCAACCTGCCTAATGATGAGGAAGTCCAACTGAAAAAGGGTACCAGACGTCTCCAGTTGAAAAACGCAATGCGCGCCAAATTTGATAAAATACTAGAGCCGATTGCTGATATGCTCATAGACCCAAGCCAAAGAAAATTAATAAACTTTGATGCATTCTTTTCTAATACCATGTTTCATGAAGTAGCGCACGGACTTGGAATTAAAAATACGATCAACGGTAAAGGCACAGTAAGAAAGGCATTGAAGGAACATGCCTCCGCATTAGAAGAAGGAAAAGCAGACATGCTTGGTTTATATATGATTCAGCAATTACATAAGCAGGGCCATCTCGATGGTGATATGCAAAGCTATATCGTAACCTTTATGACGAGTATCTTTAGATCTGTTCGTTTTGGAGCCTCATCCGCACATGGGAAGGCAAATATGATTCGTTTTAATTTCTTTGATGAAATGGGAGCCTTCACCCGTAATCCAGATACTGGAAAATATAAGATCAACTTTGAAAGGTTTGAAGAGGCAATGAATGCATTGACGGAGGAAATCCTAACACTCCAAGGGAACGGAGATTACGAAGCAGTGGGTGACCTAGTAAAAGAAAAAGGTGTTATTAATAATCAGCTTAAGGAAGACTTAGATAGATTAGCCAAAGCAGGAATACCAGTAGACGTTGTTTTTGAACAAGGCGCATCGGTCTTAGGATTGTAGTAGATGGGAAAGAAATTTCTGAAAGGAGTATTCATCTTGTTGATTCTGATGGCACTTGTTTTTGCTCTGGGTCCCAAACCTGATTTCAAAGACATTTCGCCGCATCCCTATGCAGGTAGCTTCGACTTAGAAAGCGTCGAAGCATTTATAAGCGAAAGAGAACGGGGAATAGCAAATCTTAAACCCGATAACGAAGCGCGAATTATTTGGGCAGATACGCTTGTAAGTCAAACAGAGTATGCAATTGTTTACCTCCCTGGATTTACAGCTACACATTTTGAATCGGGACCACTTCCTGAAGATCTAGCGAAGAAGTATGGAATGAATCTATTTCATGCTAGAATGTATGGACATGGCATTAAAGATATTGATGTTTTTAAAGGAGTAGACCCTTCCCAATATTTGGACTCTGCTCGGGAGGCCATCGCCATTGGAAAAACCTTAGGAAAGAAAATAATTATAATTGCTTGTTCGACGGGAGCCAGCTATGCGACCTATCTAGCAACGCAAGAAAAGGATATTGCAGCACTTGTGTTTCTGTCACCTAATTTTGAGATCTATGATCCGCGCTCTTCATTATTGGATGGTCCCTGGGGAAAACATATCCTTAAGGCGACGCTAGGTGGAAGCGAATACCGAGAAGTAGAATACAATGAAAAAATAGGAAACTACTGGACAAGAAGGTATCATGTAGATGCTCTTATTGCATTACAACACCTTTTAGAAAGTACTATGGTAGAAGAAGTATATTCTCAGTTAGACCAGCCACTCTTTATTGGTTGTTATTATAAATCAGAAGAAGAACAGGATTTGATAGTATCTGTAGAAGCAATGGAAGAGATGTATGCAAGCGTATCTACACCACAGCCACAAAAGAAGTTTGTAAAATTTGAAAACGTAGGCCATCACATAATAGCCTGCCCTGACATTTCTAAAGATTATGATTCTGTTGCTGTAGCGGTGGATGATTTTTTTAAAGAAGTCATATTGACTAACGGACTAGCGGACTAGCGGACTAAACGGACTAAGCGGCTTGCCTGCGTGCGAAGCAGGCAGGACCAAGCGTACAATTAAACTTCATGCGGCATAGTTTCCAAACTACGCGTAATTTATCATCCTCATTTTTTAGTACTATATATTAGTTATAAACTCTTTGATTGGACTTAAGAACCGAACACGCCTCTCTGCCGTCCTTTACGTCCGTTTCGTCCGTTCTGTCCGTTCTGTCCGTTCTGTCCGTTCCGTCACTAATAGGCATAAAAAAAAAGGCTTTCATCAGTCATGACAAAAACCTCTTACTAAAAAACACCCTTATATTTTGAGAAGCTATTGCTTCGTTTGTTCGTTTTGAAACCGAAAGAATTCTTAATTAAGATTTGTTTCAGTTTTGTATCCGTTGTACACATATAAGACACCAAAAAGAACCATATCCCCCCCTATGAAAAATATAATTTTTAATAAAAAATTTAAATAATTTATTGAATTGTTATGAATTTTAAGATATTCAATTCTTTATATATTAGTAAGAAAATATATATGTTAATTTAACTTAGAGTATAGTGTCAAGTAGCTTACATTTTAATTGACACCAATCTAGATCAGAATGTTTTTTTACTCCAATTATTTAAAATAGAATTGTAACTTCCTCATATGAGAATATTATTATCCATCGACACAGATAAATCACTGAAGCGCTTATCCAGAAGGGTATTGTCAGTGTATAATTCATTCAATAAGTCAGCAATGTTTGTTGATATTTTCCATGTATATGAAAAACCCTCCGCGAAAGGGGGACATGTGCCTAATACTATGGCACGCGTAATTCAGAGAGAACACGAAAAGAAGATAGACTTCTTGGCAAACTGTGAACGCAAATTGGAAATAGTCATCAAAGAACTATCTAATAAGAAAACCTTGGTGAATTCTTATTTGGAAATAGGTGACTATGTCAAAAAACTGAAAGAACAGGTTGCTAGGTATCAATATGATTTGATAATACTATTACCTGGGACTAAGGATTCACTCGAATTATTACTCAATGGTAGAAATACCCAAAAAGTGTTCTCTAAAATTGATGTACCGATTTTAGTGCTTCCTAAAAACAAGAAAATAAAATTTGCGGAAACGAAGTTTGTATGGTGTTTGGATAGTCCTGATGCAAAAATTACAGATAAGAAGAGCAAATATTTTCTTTCTCTTTTAAATCCAGATCAATTAGAATATCTACACCTGTCTAAGACATTAGAATCTGGACAAAAAGGAAAACTTAAAATTATTCAAACAGATGATCAGGTAAAGAGTCTGAAAAAATATGATAAGTCTACACCTGAAAATCATATTTATATAATGAATCCAAAGAAGAGAACTGGATTGAAGCGATATTTTGAGAAGAGCTTTACTAAAGCAATTCTCAAGGACCCGCAGTTTTCTTTTTTACTGGTGTGATGCAGGTGAATAAGATCCAACAAAAAAGGGGAGCGATGAGCTCCCCTTTTTTGTTGGCTATGGCATAATTAAACGTACTCGATAGGATATTGAAAAAGATGCACCCTTTAAAATGCTTTGTTTACAAGTTGAAAACTTATAGTAAATCAGACTACTGATTTGATGTTGCCTCTAAAAGTTCAATTTTCTCTTTCAATAATGCAATTTCCTTTTCTTTAAGTTTTACCATTTCAGAACAATTACTAGCTGAATCATTAGGAGAATCTTCTCCAATTGGTGTTAATACATGGCTTAATTTGAATTTAGGCTGATTAAAACTTATTTCACCCTTGTACAGTCCTACCCCTAGATAACTAGCAGGCAAAAATATAAGCATGAAAAAAATGAATCGTGCGAAGCTGGTTAGTTTATACTTAGATTTCATTAATTTTAGTTTATACTTCAATCTGTTCTTATTTTGAACAAGTTGAAATATAATTCTACTAACAGTCCTAATTTATAGACATGCATACATACATTATCAGGTTCTCATTTTTAATTGCTCTTCTGTGTTTCTTTACGGACTGTAGTAAGAAAATAGACGGGATAGATGATACTAAGTTTGAAGTGCCTGCAGATAGAGTGACAGCTCTCCAAATGTATGAACAAAGGTCTGGAGACCCAGATCGGGGAAGAGATTACTTACTTACAGGGGACTATGTGGATAGCGGAATACCTCTGAGTTTGTACAAAACCTTTTTGGGCAATGGAGTAACTGATGAATTACAAAGGGGTGGAATCAACGATGGAGTACACCACGAATATAATGCCTTTGCAAATGAGGAAGGTATAGAGCTAGTATCCCCCAATTGCCTACAATGCCATTCTTCCTATATCAATGGTGAGTTTGTATTAGGTCTTGGTAATACAAGTGCAGACTTTACAATGGATCCATCTGGATTTTCAGGCATCTTAGATGCCTTAGTGATTGGTAACTTTGGAGAAGGTTCACCAGAATGGAATGCCTACTTTCCTTTTTCAAGGGCAGTGAAGGCGACAGGTCCCAATATTGTAACAGAAACGGTTGGTTCAAATTCTGCCGATAAACTTGCTGCAGTTCTAGCTGCACATCGCGACAGAGAAAACTTGATGTGGGTAGAAGATCTGATGATTGATCTTCCGGATGAAGTAATCCCTACTGATGTTCCACCATGGTGGTTACTAAAAAAGAAAAATGCTATGTTTTATACCGGCGTAGGTAGGGGAGATTATGCACGCATTTCCATGGCTGCAAGCACATTGACTCTTATGGATACTGTCCAAGCAAGAAAAATTGATAACAAGTTCGCTGACGTCATTGCTTATATAGAAACTCTAGAACCTCCAGCTTATCCCTTCCCAGTGGATATGCAATTAGCAAATGAAGGAGAGACCCTCTTCATAAAAAATTGTTCTACCTGCCACGGGACCTATGGTGAAAATTGGACCTATCCTAATTATCTTGTAGATCTTGACTATGTACAGACAGATTCTAATCTCATTTATTCAAACTTTGGCTTTGGCGAATTTGTAGACTGGTATAATGAATCTTGGTTTGGCAATGACCCCTTTTCTGCTCAATTGCAGCCCTCAAGAGGATATATAGCCCCACCCTTAGATGGTATCTGGGCAAGTGCTCCATATCTACATAATGGCAGTGTACCTACTGTGGAAGCAGTCTTAAATAGTAGTTTGAGGCCAGAAATTTGGAGAAAATCTGACGTATATGATCAACAATCACTGGGTTTTATCTACGAAATCCTTGATTCCAAAGAGGATAAATTTACCTATGATACAAAGCTTAAGGGCTATGGAAAGGAGGGGCATCGCTTTGGGGATAACTTATCAGAGACGGATAGAAATAAAATACTTGAATATCTTAAAACAATTTAAAACCAGGTATAAGAATATATTCTTTCTTAATCAAATGAAAAAGAGTAGACCTGATTAAGACACTCTTCCTAAGTCTTCATGTCTACGAAGTTGTCGCATAAGCTCTTTCTTTAATACTAAATTATCTGGGTGCGCTAATTCTGGATCTGATTCTAGCACTTGTATGGCAATATTACGGGTAGGTTCTACCATTGCATTATCTGCAACTATATTGAAAAGATTAAATTGAATGGTGCCACTTTGTTGCGTCCCTTCTATATTGCCAGGACCACGCATCTTTAAATCTACTTCTGCAATTTTAAACCCATCATTGGTTTCTACCATAGTCTCTACGCGCTTGCGACCCTCTTTGCTCAGCTTTACACCTGTCATAAGTATACAATAAGATTGCTCAGCTCCTCGTCCTACACGACCTCGTAATTGATGCAACTGGGATAAACCAAATCGTTCCGTGTTTTCAATAATCATGACGGATGCATTAGGAACATTTACACCTACCTCAATAACAGTAGTTGCAACCATAAGCTGTGCCTTATTCGAAGCAAATCTTCGCATTTCCATTTCCTTGTCATCTGGTTTCATTTTGCCGTGCACAACTGCGATTTTAAATTTAGGAGGAGGAAAATAAATACGCAATTCATCATAACCAGACATAAGGTTATTTAATTCTAGAGTTTCAGATTCTTCAATCAGCGGGAAGACAATATAGATCTGTCTCCCTTTTTCAATCTCCTTATGCATAAATTCAACTACCTGAGCTCGATGCGTTTCTCTACGATGGATTGTCATGATTGCTTTTCTTCCTGGAGGCATCTCATCAATGACAGACACATCTAAATCACCATAGAGTGTAAGTGCCAAGGTTCTAGGTATTGGTGTTGCTGTCATCACCAAGATATGGGGAGGATAGTCGTCATTCTTTTTCCATAATCGATAGCGCTGCATAACACCAAATCTATGCTGTTCGTCTATGACAGCAAGACCAAGTTTATGAAATTGAACGGTGGGTTCTATGAGTGCGTGTGTACCTATTAAGATATGGATTTCTCCCTCTTTCAATAATCTAAGTAGTTCCTCGCGCTTTTTACCCTTTACAGAACCACTCAAGAAAGCTATTCGTATTCCCAAACCTGTACATAGTTCCGTGATACCCTGGTAATGTTGTTGGGCCAATATTTCAGTAGGTGCCATAAGACAGGTTTGGTATCCATTGTCTAATGCTAAGAGCATGGTCATAACTGCAACTATAGTTTTTCCACTTCCTACATCACCCTGTAGCAATCTGTTCATTTGGGTGTTTTGTGACAAGTCTCTTCGTATTTCTTTTAAAACACGTTTTTGTGCATTTGTAAGCTCAAAGCTTAAGTTGTTTTTGTAGAATGCATTAAAATACTCTCCGACCTGTTCAAAGGGAAAACTGATTAGCTTTCTTTTTCGTAACTCCTTATTATAAAGCAGACGCAACTGCATATAAAATATTTCTTCAAATTTTAGTCTCTTTTTTGCTTGCTCTAATTCGTCACCACTTTTGGGACGGTGAATATGCCTAAGCGCGCTTGCCTTATCTACCAGTCTTAATTTTTCTCTTAGGTATAAGGGTAGAGTTTCTGAAATGCTGTTTTGTCCAAGATCTTGAAAAGCTTGAGCCACAATTTTTGATTGTGCCTTAGAATCTAGCTTTCTTGCATTCAGTTTTTCAGTGGAAGAGTAGACAGGACTGAGAGAGACCTTCTGTTTTATCTTATCCGTATCCTCAATACGTTCTAACTCGGGGTGAACTATAGTCTTTTTTCCTTTAAAGATGCTGACCTTACCATAGGCGAGATATTTTGCACCTTCTTTTAAATATTTCAAAATCCAACTTACCCTCTTAAACCAAACGAGCTCAAGAAAGCCTGATGCATCTTTGGACATGACAGATAATCGAGCCTGGCGTTTACCTTTAATTTTTTCAATTCGGATAATTTCTAGATAGCATTGGACATATTGACCATCTTCTTTTATATCTTTTATAAGAGTTATTTCTGTTTTATCTACGTATCTAAATGGATAGGTGTGAATAAGGTCTGAGACAGAAAAGATGCCTAGTTCTTGTTGAAGTAATTCAGCACGCTTAGGACCCACTCCTTTGATAAACTCTATTCCTGTATGTAATTCGATTTTGCCCAATTGTTATAATCTCTAAGGCTTAAAAATACGACAGCATTTGAGATTGTCAACCCTGATAGCTGATTCATTCTGTTGGACGGTAGGTCTAGCTTTTGTACCTTTGGCCCAGATGGAGAAAAAAAGACAGTTACAGTTTTCGCAAGTTATCAAAAGGAATTTCGGTCTTGTCTTATTTGATATGGGAAGAAATATCTATGAAGAGGCACTGGTAACTGTCACAAACGTGAAAACTTCTCCTGATTTTGGACAATCCAAAATCTATTTATCAGTATATAATACAGAGGATAAACTCTCAGTAATCCAATTATTAGACAAGAATAAACATATTCTTAAAGCCGAACTAGCCCGTAGAATAAGAAAGCATGTGCGTAGGATCCCACATATTGACTTCTATTTGGATGAAACACTAGATGAGATGTACCGCCTAAATGCTCTATTTGCAGACCTAAAAGCTACAAATCAACTAGGAGAACAGGAATAATGACGGAACATATGTAAAACAGTTTGCATAAAGAAAGCTTTAGGGTGTAATTTTCTACAAATAACATACAAGAATTCTACAAGTCTTCTATATTTGTAATAGAGAAACAATAGAAGCTTAGCTTTTATCTCTACAAACACCTTTTTTTAGATTACACCCTTAGATTTCTTCGGAAATCGCACTAAAACACCTAGATTTCTTCGGAGATCGCATAAACACCAAGGTTTCTTAGGAAACCGACACAAACTCCCTTATAATTTAGCTTCGAGCTAAAACAAGCATTACCAGCGGAAGAATTTCTTCCGCTTTTTTTATGCTTGCGTTTAACTCAAATCAGATCTAAAGTGCCTTCATTCTAATGCACAGTAATTTTAAATATTTCATTATTGTTGTCTGTGGCATAAGGAATTTCCTTGGATACAGCAATTCGTTTAAAATCTGCTTTTAGTAGGTATATTGTTGTCCATTCATTCGTATTTCGTTTGTACCTATTAATACGATATTCAGCACCTACCTTAAATAAGTTTTTCAATGATCCAGCAAGGTCATGACACTTGCCAGGAGTTTCTTTCAATGTGAATCCATCTGCCACTCTGAGTGTGACATCTCTATCATCATTAATATATGCATGGTTTGCGTAAACACATAGCTCATCATAAATTCCTGGAGATATTTTTAATTGGACAAATCTATTTCGATTGAAGTTGTATTGCCAAAGCTTGTTTTTTATATCTAAGGCGGTAATTATTTTACCAGACCCACCTACATCCTTATAAGCACCTGTTATCTTTTCCCATTCTCTCACAGGATTTGAACTAAAGTAAATATTCCCATGGGTATCAATTACAAAGACCCTGTCGCGGGCAGCGGCTACTCTCTTCAAATTATTTGCAGGAGAAGGCTGAGCTTCCCATGTATTTGTTGAAAAATTAAAACGTTGTAACTGTTTATCTACAGAGATTGAAAATAGATCGCCCTCTTCATTTCCGGCAAGATCGATCGCTTTTCCGGGAAGTTGTTCGATTTGGGCAACGAGGAATTGTGTGCTCAAACAAAAGAATACAAGTAGAAGTAGACTTAAATGATTTTTCTTTTTCATAAGTGTATTTATTATGGTTGATTAGTAATTATAATCTATAGTGCCTTTTATCATTCATTAGTAAATTGGATACACTCATTATTTTTGGGTATAAACCCAAAATCGTAATTACATTATCAGGCTGTGTATCTACTCACTATACATCAATCCTTAATCGAAAAAGTTATTTTGAAATCTCAGCCAGTTATATTATAAATAATGATATATATACAAGCTATTTTCATATTTTAGCCATTTAAATCAAGCCAACCAACTTAAGTAATGGGAGTAGATGTTTTACTAGGTCTCCAATGGGGGGACGAAGGAAAGGGAAAAATAGTAGATTATCTTGCAGATAAATACGACATTGTCGCCAGATTCCAAGGTGGTCCTAATGCTGGACACACTATAGTTATTGGAGATAAAAAATTCGTACTCCATACCATTCCATCAGGAGTCTTTAGAGAAAATATTGTAAATGTTATTGGAAATGGTGTAGTCATTGACCCCATCACCTTAGAAAAAGAACTCAATACCTTAAAAGGGGAAAACGTGAGTTTGGCAAATTTACTTGTTGCCAAAAAAGCCCATTTGATATTACCTTCTCATAGAAACCTAGATGCAGCCTCAGAAGCAGCAAAAGGGAAACTAAAGATTGGTTCCACCCTCAAGGGGATTGGACCTACATATATGGATAAAACAGGTAGAAATGGTCTACGTGTTGGGGATATTTTTAGAGAGGACTTCTTAGAACGATATCAAAACCTCAAAAATAAACATGTTGATCTACTAAAGCTATATCCACCTATCGAATTTGATTTGGAGAAAGAGGAGCAACAGTGGATGCAATCTTTAGAAGCGCTTAAAGCGCTTAAAACTATAGATTGTTCATACTTCTTAAATCAGCAACTCAGTGCAGGAAAATCTATTTTGGCAGAAGGAGCACAAGGTTCCATGTTGGATATAGATTTTGGAACCTATCCCTATGTAACTTCTTCCAATACAATGACAGCAGGTGTATGTATTGGACTTGGTATTGCACCGAATAAGATAAATAATGTACTGGGTATCACTAAGGCTTATTGTACGCGTGTAGGTAGCGGTCCATTTCCAACAGAATTAGAAGGAGAAGTTGGGGAGGAATTAAGAAAGTTAGGTCATGAATTTGGCGCAACAACTGGTAGACCAAGACGCTGTGGATGGATTGATATTCCACAACTGAAGTATACAATTATGATTAATGGTGTAACGTCGTTAGCCATCACCAAATTAGATATACTTAATACCTTTGCTGAAATCAATGTAGCTGAAAACTATATGATTAATGGAGAGCCTACAGAAGATTTACCCTATGATTTACAGAGTAAAGAAATTTTACCCCTGTATACAACAAAGAAGGGTTGGATGTCTGATCTAGAAGGTATAACGGATTATAATAGTTTACCCCAAGTAGCAAAAGACTATTTGACCTACTTAGAAAAACAATTAGGTGTTCCAATTGATTATGTATCCACTGGACCTGCTAGACGTAGCTTGATTATTAAGGACTAAACAATTTTATCCTGACAATTTCTATTAGACAGCTTACTAATTTTTCTCGGCAAGAATGATGTATTGGTAGGCTAAGGAGCAATCATCTGTTGCACGAACAGTAAATCCAGCCTTACGTAAGTCCTCTTCAATTTGAATAGGAGCTAATCTATCCTGTCCCGGAGGTGCATCAATATCTAAGGTTTTCATTTTATAGTCCACTATGATAAACTGACCACCTAGCGTTAAACTTGCTTTTAGTTTTTTGAAATAGTCAATACGATCACCTAAATACGTTACTGTATTTACTAACAAGGCTGCATCCACTTCTTCGTTTTTTAACAAAGGACTATCAGGAGGCGTCAAACGAATGTCAATTCTATCTTGTGCATCTTCTGGGTAGGCTGACTTTACAATATTTAAAATTTCAATCGCACTCTCATCGATATCAATTGCAATAACCTTGGATGCCTTTCGCATTAAATGTGTCATGAAATAACCCGAACCTGCTCCAACATCCACAACAGTTTTATTACTGAGGTCGCCAAATTTCGAAACAACTAAATCTGGCTTTTGCCAATCCCCACGAATAGTCCCTTCATCTTCCGGAACAGCAGATGGGATTTCGGTCATTTTATCCAGACCTAATTCTTTTTCGTTATATTTCGTATTTCTGTCAATCTTACAGGAATTGATAGTAAGCAAACTCAGCGAAAGACCTATAAGAAGCAAGTGTTTGAACAAGTTGAAGCTCTTTATATTATTGAAACTTTTGAAGTTTCAAATTACATAATTATAAGATATTCTTGTCGTTTTGTGCCTTAGTTCTTTTAGGAATAAAGATATACCTGTCTAATAAGTTTTTCAAGATAAGGACGCATGGTCTTATGTTTGACCGTAAAACCATTTGCGATAATAGAGAAACTGATATACTTCCCTTTTTTATTGATTAGAAATCCCGTATAACTATATACCCGCTCCATAGAGCCACTCTTTAACCAGACGCGTCCAGCTAAAGAAGTACCAGAGAACATACTTACCACTGTACCTTCTCCTGTTCTTGGTAAATACTCTTTCATTCGCTCCTCTCCAAATTTGTCAAAGTATGCTGCTACCGTTTCGGCAAGTAATCGCGAACAGACGTTGTTTCTAGCAGAGAGACCACTGCCATCTTCCATATGGAGACCATTTATATCCACTCCCGCTTTCTTAAGTAAGCGCTCCATTACCACTATGCCTGCACCTCCAGCTCCTCGCATCTTACTTTGCTTTGCAATGGTCTTCATGAGGGATTCACAATAGATATTAATACTTTTTTCGTTTGCCAACTCTACAATTTTACGAAGAGGGGGCGAATCAATAGAGCATATCTTTTTCCTATTTTTTTTACCCTTACTATTTCTAAATATTGTCCTATGCCCATCAGAAAATATGTTCTCCTTTCTAAGCTGTTTGGCAATTTGAGAGGCTAAAAATTTCGGTGGATCTGGAATCGAACCTTTAATGCTGAAGGTTGATTTACCCTGTGGAATAGTCCCTGAAATGCGTTTTTTGTAAGTATACGGTCCTCCAAATATATACGCATTATCACCCGTGTGTGCACTGTCCACCTTAAGTTCGTTGGAAAATTCAATGTCAGGAATAGTGGGAGAATGAAATTTTATCTTTGGCTGAGCACCTATAACTCCTCGTTTGTGAAAATATAAATGATACAGGTTTTCATTTACATTAATTCCCCATGCACCTGAAGCATAATAATTCCCTAAATCGTTCCATTGCCAGGATGGACTTACAGGGAAACTATCAAAAATACTTTCATCGGCAATTATCTCACCCTCTATACAGGTGATGCCAAATTCAATTATCTGTTTTGAAATATATTTTAAAAGATTTTCAAGAGAAAGTACAGACGATATGCGTGTACTTCCTAGTGTAGGATCTCCAGATCCCTCGATGTATATATTCCCAACTAAGGTTCCGTCAGCTTGTATTTTACCATCATGCGTAATACGTGTAGTATAAGTAAAATCATCTCCCAACTTATCAATAGCAGTCATGGTGGTTATAAGCTTCAAGGAGGATGCAGGGATCAACATTTTGTCCCCTCTATAGTTTACAACCTGTGTGTCCGCCTCTATATCGATAGCGGTAAAACTGATGTTTGTAGGCTTAAACACTCTGTCTTCAAGAATTTTTTCTACTTTCTCTTGCGCACGGCTTTGCGTCTGTGCTGTAGAAACGCACATGAATAAAAGAAAGCTGATTCCAATTCTATGTAATTGTCTCCAGATCATAACCAATATGAAATAAAGCATCTCCTTGATTCACAACAGAAGCATTGTTATGACCTACTATGATGGCATCACGTGGAGCATTTACAGGAATGGATTTCATCCCAAAGGGATCTTTAATAACAGCCATAGGTTCGCCCTTTAATACAGTTGCTCCTGAATTCTTAGTCCAAATAAATAGACCAGAATAACTTGCACGAATCCAAGTGGTTTTACGGATGAGTGTACACCTATGCGAACTCTTTTCAGGAGTAGGCCACATGCCAAGATAATGCAAGACATTTCGAATTCCTTCCACCCCTTTTTCAATTGAAAAACCATCTAAGCGAATGGACTCTCCACCCTCATAAACAATAACTGGAATACCCAAGTCAAATGCAGCCTTTCTGAATGAATTTTTAATCATCCCTTTTTCAAGTAATAGTGGCGCTTGAAATGCTCTTGCTAGTTGAGCAGACTTAGGATCTGATTTTGCAAATCGCACTTGAGGATAATTATATCTAGATGCACCTCCAGTATGAAAGTCTAATGCGTAATCTACATGAGGTAAAATTTTCTTCGTCAATGTACGCGCTATGCGTGAGGCAAGTGAGCCTGTTGATGATCCTGGAAAACTCCTGTTTACATCCTTACCGTCTGGTACATCTCTACTGAAGTTTATAAAACCAAACACATTTAATAATGGGATCGCAATAACAGTACCACTCGTTATCTTATCAAACATATTGCGCTCTATAGAAGAACGAATAATTTCCATTCCGTTGATTTCATCTCCATGTACTCCAGCTAACAAGAGTAACACCGGTCCTGGATTTTCACTTCTATACACATGAGCTTGTATAAAAATCCGTGTATCTGAGGGTAACCTACCTACTAATAGTCGAATGGTTTTAAATTCACCACGCTCAATTAAATTATTGTCAATATTTAAAATCTCTGAATCCATACTATACAACTACATTTCTTTCAATTAAATCAATGATCTTTCCTGCAATGTCATTTCCGGTGGTTGTTTCTATTCCTTCCAATCCTGGAGAAGCATTTACTTCAAGAATGAGTGGGCCGCGCGCTGATCTTAGTAAATCTACTCCTGCTATTTTTAAGCCTAGGACTTCTGCTGATTTTAAAGCGACATACTTTTCTTCATCTGAAATGGGAACGACAGAAGAACTGGCACCTCTATGTAAATTTGATCTAAAATCACCTTCCTTTGCCTGCCTCTGCATCACACCTACCACTTCATTGTCGACAATAAAAATGCGAATATCTGCACCCTTCGCTTCTGCAATATACTCTTGAAGCATGGCCTTTTGCTTAGTCTTGAAAAAGGTTTCAAAAATGGATTCAGCCATAATTTTCTTCTCTGCTAACATAACGCCCAAGCCATGGGTACCATTCAGCAGCTTTACAATTACTGGAATTCCCAACATATCTATCAGATCTGAAAAAACCAGATAATTATTTGACATAATTGATTTTGGTACGTCTATTCCTGCCGCTGCTAGGATTTGCAAACAGAAGAGTTTATCGCGTGCATTAAGCAGTGCATCGCTAGCAAGAGTACTAAAAATCTTTTTGCCTTCGAATTGCTTTATCACCGCAGCACCATATCGGGTGACAGAGGCACCAATTCGGGGTACAATCGCATCAATGTTTTCAATTTTTTGATTGTGATAGTAAATCTGTAGGTCATTTTTTTCTATGACTATATCACAATTTATATAATCGAGCACGCGTACGTAATGATGTCGCTTTCTAGCCGCTTTTACTAAGCTTTGGGTGCTATACAGCGCAGGGTTTCTGGAAAGTATTGCTATGTTCATTCTTAAAATCTAAGGTAATAAATGTAGGGAATCTAAGTGATACCCATACAATTAAGACTCCAATTTTTATTAATTGTGACTTTTTGGAAAACTTCATTGGAAAGAATGTATTTTGGACTGATGGAAGTACAAAAGAATGATAAAAAGACTATTCGCGGTTGGGCCTTTTTTGATTGGGCTAATTCTGCCTATAATCTTGTAATTTCTACTGCAATATTTCCACCATTTTTCACAGCTATGGCACCAGAAAAAATAAACTTTCTCGGTATGGATATATTGAGCAGTGCCATGTATTCCTATAGTGTGTCCTTTGCATTTTTGATTGTTGCTTTACTTTCCCCTATGCTTTCTGGAATAGCCGATTATTCTGGTAGAAGAATGTACTTTCTTAAAATATTTACCTTCATTGGTGCTCTTTCTTGCGCAGCTTTATTTTTATTTGACGGTCAAGATACGGTATGGTATGGACTTATTTTCTTTATGTTAGGAACCATAGGATTTGGAGGCGGACTTGTATTCTATAATGCCTATCTACCTGTCATTGCAACAGAAGACCAATTTGATAAAGTAAGTGCTAAGGGATTTGCTTATGGCTATTTTGGTAGTGTTCTCCTCTTATTATTCATTTTAGCTATGATGTTGTATCCAGACACCTTTGGGATTGAGGATAAAACACTAGCACCTCGTATCGGTTTTATTTTAGTAGGTGTTTGGTGGCTGATTTTTGCTTATGTCTCTTTCAGTGCTCTACCTCCGGATAAAAATACTAAGATGGAGTTGAGTTTTGTCAGTAAAGGCTTCCATGAGGTAAAAGGAGTATTTAGTCAGCTTTTAAAAAATGCACGTATTAAGCGTTTTCTCTATTCTTACTTTTTCTTTATTGCAGCAGTGAATACCGTCATTTATTTAGCAACTGTTTTTGCCGAAGTAGAATTGAAATTTGATACCCAAGAATTGATAATAGTAGTACTTCTTTTACAACTCGTAGCCTCTCTAGGTGCGATATTCTTTGCACGGGTATCGGATAGAATTGGAAATAAGAAAACCTTATTAATTCAGATTAGCATTTGGATAGTCATTTGTATAGCTGCCTATTTGACCTCAGGAAAGATGATGTTTTATGGCGTTGCGGCTTTTGTTGGTCTTGTTCTAGGAGGGATACAATCTTTGTCTAGGTCTACCTATTCTAAGATGATTAAAGACAATGTAGATGATCTCAATTCGTACTTTAGTTTTTTTGATGTATTAACTAGACTTGCAATTGTGGCGGGTACCTTCTTGTTTGGTATTGTGAATCAGATGACTGGTAATATTCGCTACTCTGTACTTTCACTTGCTGTATTATTTATAATTAGTCTTTTAATCCTTTGGAACGCTAAAATTGAGGAAGCATAACTCTGCACATGGAAATTTTACTTACACATTTAAATATAAAGTATAGAGCAAATCTCAATCAACCAATAGATATATCTATTCCCACTGGTCAAGTGAAATGTTTTTATGCGCCAGATTTTACAGCCACCCCCTTTGTAAGTGGGGATTTTATTGGAGCAGTAAAGAAAGGTGCTCCCGTTAATTTTTTTAATGTCCATTTTAATCCACATGGCAATGGTACACATACAGAATCCTTAGGCCATATCACATCAAGGCAAGAATCCATTAATACAAGCTTAAAGACTTTTCATTTTATTAGTAGTTTAGTCAGTGTCAAATTGGAAAAGAAGAAAAATGGAGACCAGGTCATTACACGTGAGACATTGAAAAAATCGTGTCCAGAAATCTTACCGAAGGCCATAATAATTCGGACGAAACCGAACAGAAAGTCAAAGCTTACGAAAGACTATTCAGGGACTAATCCTCCTTATTTAGATAAGAAAGCCATGCAATTCCTCGTGGATAAGGGTGTAGAACATGTATTAATAGATCTTCCATCTGTAGATAGGGAAGTGGATAAAGGGAAACTAGCTAGTCACCATGTTTTTTGGGGACTTGATAAACAAAAAAAATCCAAAGGAAAGTCTAGGAAACATTGTACAATAACTGAGATGATCTTTGTTGATAATACTGCCAAAGATGGAATGTACTTACTTAATTTACAGATAGCGCCTTTTAATTTGGATGCATCACCTAGTAAACCAATAATTTACGAATTGAAGAATGTTCAATAGCTGAGCTACTTCTGAAATTCATAACAACCCAAATCAAAAAGAGCATCTCTATCTAAACCACGAATATCTATTGGTAATTGAAAAACAGGTATACCTTTATCAATTGCAATGGACATAGTATCATGCCTTAGGTCGTAAATATCTCTATCTAGGAAGATAGAATCATTATCCATTATTTCCTTTGTACCCACATTTTCAATTAGAAAATTAGGATATTGTTCTGGTAAAAGTAGTTCTTCAATTTTGACTAAACAGTGATCAAAGTAGTACTGAAACAAATCATCTTGTTCTCCCTCATTCCAATCATCTAAAATAATTTCATCTATGTCATTGCCTGTAACAATGGAATTTATAAAACTTACATTGAGACCGTTGATTAAAGGAGGCTCAATACACTGCGCATCTACACATTGGTAATTATTCATATACACGGCAGCCTGTTGGTTGAGGTCGTTGTATATGGTAGTATTCGTGAAACTATAGAAACCACCGTGTGAAAGTTGTATCGAATTTCCACCATTGTTATAGAGTAAACAATTGTTAGCAATAATTTGAGAATGTATACCCACTATTCCAGAGCTAGAGGTATTTGCAATTTCTACCTGTTGTAGATTTACAGTACTTGCAGAATCTGCAAGTATGCCAAATACAGAATTTTTTATAACAGTATGTGTGAAGTTATTTCCAGTACTCCCTGCCAGCAGAAAAAGTCCAACCCATTGACCAGGAATATCATCAAAGTCCATTTCTAAACGATCTGCTTGAAAGGTAACTGGCTCCTCTGCAGTACCACGAGCAGAAATCTTTGCATTTGGTCCTATCAATAATCGACCATCGGGATATACTCCCAGATCATTAATAGCAATGCCTCCATGGACATATATATCAGTTCCAGCAGGCAATACAATGTCACAAGAATCAATGACAAGCACGCCATGGAATACATAAGGCTTTGGATCATCAAATATTAATTCTTCTAGGTCGCAGGTAAAAATTCTAGGTAGATCACCTGCAGCTTCTTTTCCTGTAAAGTAGTTTGCATTTTGACCCCAAGCTTCTAAAACAATGTGAGAGGTTTCATTTTTATGCTGTATAACAAGGTTTTCATCTATGACAAAAGGGCTAACAGATACATCTTGATCCGGATTTACTGTCACTTCTGCAAATATATAAATGCTATCACGACCCAAAACTTTAACATTCTCAGCTGAATTAGCAGAAATGCCGTTGATATTCAAATTAAAAAAGCTAGCCGCACCCTCTTCCAAATAAATTTGGTCTAATATTACATCCTCTGTATTTGGATTAAATATCTTGATAAAACGTGTCGCAGAACCTATAGTGGTAAATACCGTATCAAAGGTCAACGTATCCTGTGAAAAGCTCAAATTAGCTGTTTCACCTTCGAAAATGCTCTCTTTGTTACATGCATTGCAAATAAGTAGAATGAATACAAATAAAGTCGGTATGATACTATTTCTTAGCATGTATTAAGAACGATGTTTAGTCATCTGTTATTCGTAGATTTGTGATATTATTTGATACGAATTGTAAACAAAAGTACATATGTCTCATGGAAAACAATAGTTTGGAACAGGTTAAAATACATTTGTACTTTTGTACCTGATGCATGAGACAAGAATTCCTGTAATCGATGTTATAATCCCTGCTTTTAACGAAGAAGGGTCTATTGCCAAGGTAATAGAAGAAATTCCATCAAATTGGGTAAGAGAAATTGTTGTGGCCAATAATGGCAGTACAGATGCTACAAAAGAGCTAGCAGAGAATGCAGGAGCCATAGTCGTTGATCAACCAAAGAAAGGCTATGGAAATGCTTGTTTGAAAGCTATGGAACATATTGCTAAAAATGAAGTAGGTCCAGAAATTGTTGTATTCTTAGATGGTGATTATTCGGATTACCCAGAACAGTTGACTGAACTAGTTAAGCCTATTTTGGAAAACGATGTGGATTTGGTGATTGGCTCTAGAGCGCAGGGTGAAATGGCTTCTGGTTCTATGACACCCCAGCAAATTTTTGGAAATTGGTTGGCAACAAATTTGATCAAAATGATCTATAGCTATGAATTCACGGATCTTGGACCCTTTAGAGCGATAAAGTATCCCAAGCTCCTTGAGTTGAATATGGCCGATAAGGATTTTGGTTGGACAGCAGAAATGCAAGTAAAAGCTGCAAAGCAAAAATTTAAATGTGATGAAGTACCAGTGAATTATAGAAAACGCATTGGTAAATCAAAAGTATCTGGCACAGTAAAAGGAACGATACTTGCTGGACACAAAATTTTGTGGATGATTTTTAAAAACCTATTGTAGGATGGAAATAGTTGGATATGTATTATTAGGCGGATATACCTTAGCACTGATTTATGTCACAGTGTATTGCTTCATGCAATTCCATCTGCTTTATCATTATTCTAAATCACATGCACGACCGAAGGATGACAATTATCCAGATTTTGATGAAAATGAAGAATATCCATTTGTTACTGTACAACTGCCTATTTTCAATGAGAAATATGTGATCGAACGGCTTATCGATAATATTGCTTCCTTTGATTATCCAAAGGATAGATATGAAATCCATATCATAGATGATTCCAATGATGAAACTGTAGATATCGTAAAAAAGAAAGTAAAAGAATACAAGGAAAAAGGTTACCTCATAGAACAGGTACTCAGAGATAAACGTACTGGATTTAAAGCTGGAGCATTAAGAGATGCCATGGACAAAGTACGCGGTGAATTTATCGCTATTTTTGATGCTGATTTTCTTCCCAATAAAAATTTCCTAAAAAAGACGATACCTCATTTTCAAGATAAAAATGTAGGAGTCGTTCAGACAAGATGGGAGCATATAAATCAAGAGTATTCTTTAATTACTAAACTTCAAGCCTTCCAATTAAATGTCCATTTTTCTGTAGAACAACAGGGTAGGGAGTTTGCAGATTATATGTTACAGTTTAACGGAACAGCAGGGGTCTGGAGAAAAGAGACGATAGAAACAGCAGGAGGCTGGGAAGCAGATACCCTTACAGAAGATTTGGACCTAAGCTATCGTGCACAACTCAAAGGTTGGAAAATACATTATCTAGAAGAATTAGGTTCTCCTGCGGAACTTCCTGCAGAAATGAATGGCCTTAAGTCGCAGCAATTTAGATGGATGAAGGGGGGAGCAGAAACAGCCAAAAAGATCCTACCTACAGTCTGGAATTCAGATTTGAATTTTACTAAAAAAGTACACGCATCTCTGCATCTAATGAATAGCTCTGTATTCCTTTTTGTGTTCCTACTTGGAATCTTTAGTGTGCCGCTCTTATTTTTCACGAAGGTCTTAAATATGAACGCAAACTTTTATGCTTTTTTCTTACTTAGTTTAATGTCAATAATTGCGGTATACTTTGTAGCTAACAACAATGAATACAATAAAAGAGGAAGCAAATTTGTATCCTTCCTCCGCTTCTTATTTCTATTTCCAGTATTCTTAGCCCTATCCATGGGCTTATCTTTACACAACTCAGTTGCAGTACTACAAGGCTTATTTGGGAAAAAGACTGCCTTTGTCCGGACACCTAAACTCAATATCAAATCACTTTCAGACAAAATGGTCGTGAGTAATTATTTAAAATATAAAGTCTCCTTTATTACTATCTTAGAGGGACTGCTTGCCTGTTATTTCTTGTTCGGTGTGTATATCGGAATAACGACAGGTGAGAATATGTTTTTACTGTTCCACATGCTTTTGTTTTTTGGATACGCAGCAATCTTTTATTACTCTATAAAACATTTACGATATAGCTCTTAATGAGACATTTAGGCAAGTACTTCCTTCTTTTCTTATTCCTAATATCTATTTGTTTTATTGCAGGCTATCCTGAACAAGATGATTTCAGTTATATCTTCTTAGGTTTTACTGCTGCTTTTGGCGCTTTCGTTTTCCTAATATCAAAACAAAAAACCTGGAATATCTCCTTTGTTTCCTTAGTAGCATTAGGCCTCATTGCGAGATTATGCTTAGTACCCTTATTTCCTAATCTTTCTGATGATATCTATAGATTCTTTTGGGATGGTATGCTAATGCATCATGGGATCAATCCCTATGCATTTTTACCAGGGGAGGTACTCAGTCATGTCGATTCTGCGCAAATGCAGTTGGCTTACAATGAAATGAACTCACCAGACTACTACACGATCTATCCACCAGTTGCACAGTTTATATTTTATCTTGGTTCATTTGCTAAGACCCTAACTGGCTTCTCTATTGTTTTGAAATTGTTGTTTGTAGGCTTGGAACTGTTATGTTTATATTCTCTTGTGCGTTTGAGTCAGCTTCTAAATTTTGCAAGGGAAAACGTGTTTTACTATTTTTTAAACCCACTAGTAATTATTGAAGGGGTAGGGAACCTACATTTTGAAGTAGTCATGCTAAGCTGTTTCGCTGCCTGCTTATATTTCTTGGCTAGATCTAAACTATCTTCGTTTGTATTTGCATATGTGCTTTCTATCGCAAGCAAACTCGTACCACTTATCTTTGGACCTATCTTATTTTTGAAATATCTAAGCGGTAAGAAAGGGATTATCTCGATTGTAAAAGGATTCATTGTAAGTCTAATTATTTTTGCGCCAGTGTATTTGGGACTGCAATACTCTAATTTTGGAGAGTCGTTAGATTTATATTTCAGAAAGTTTGAGTTTAATGCAAGTCTCTACTTTTTATTTAGAAAACTAGGGTTTTTGATAACCGGGTACAATACGATTCAGACCCTTGGTCCTATACTTGGATTGTCTGCCTTATTAGGAATCGTATGGATAAGTTTTAAACCAAGAGAAGAGGGGCTTAAGCCTATCTTATACGCGTGCATAGCCATAGTTACAATCTATTTATTGACAGCTACCACAGTGCATCCTTGGTATCTGATGACTCTAATTCTATTAAGTGTATTTCGACCCTACAAGTATATCCTCGTTTGGTCCTACCTAATCCTTTTAAGCTATCATACCTACTCTCATCCTGAGTTTCAAGAAAACATGCTTTTTGTGAGCATTGAATACCTAGTTGTATTTCTTCTTATTGCATACGAACTCATATTACAAAGAAAGCATCCTGAACAAACCACATTATCTCATTTAGAGAATTAGAATTTAATAAGTTTAGCGAAGCACCTTAAAATAGGTCAACCTTATTCATTATTTAAGTTTTGGGTGAGCAATAGCCGGCACACCAGCTAGTACTAGACTATCCAAAACCTGCTTGCGTGCCTAAGCAGGCAAGCTCCACATACGTTGCGGTCCTACGACTATTCATCTCAGGAAATCTAATATCTAGCGTCTAACGTCTACAATACCTATGAGTATAAAAAAAGGCTTAACACAATGTGCTAAGCCTTTTTTATTATCATTGAAGAATTAATATTCCCAAAGATCATGTTCGAAATTAAATAATTCGTTTTTGATCTTTTCTGACTCCAAGAGTCTATCAATTCCCGCTCTATCATAACCGTTATAGATATCTTCTGTTCTTAAGTCCAAAGCATTTGACTTCTTATAGATGTAACTTGCGAAATATCTGTCTTCGAAGTAATCATACCAAGACTTAGGAGCAATATCATTAAATTCATTAAATACTCTATACTTAGAAAGACCCTCTCTTGCTTCAGGGTAGTATACCCAGAAAAGAGGACGTGTAAAGGATAATCCTGACTCTTCATTTGTTTCAGTAAACAAAGGAGCAATACCAATGATACGCACACGCATTCTTGATAATTCCTCATCGAAAAACCAAATCTCTTTTACTCTATATTGTTTAACATCTTCCCAGTTAAGTTCACTACGTACGATTTCAATTTTTTCTTCGTATGTGTCATAATCAAATGTGGATACTGTATCAACTCTGTTAACAAGTCGATCTAGCTCATCCATTCCATATGGCTCCTTAAAGCTTTCATCTCTAAAAACAGTAATGTCATCATTTTGAGCTAATTCACGTAAGACTTCAAAGAAAGGCTCATTTGGATATCTAAATACAAGATTCATTTTCTCTCTCGTATCAATAACTCTCCAAATTCTTTTTTCCCATCCTATATCTGCTTCTCTAATAGGAGCCCACTCAATAATTCTATTTTCCTCTACGAGTGTTCTTTTCACTAAATCATCAATATAGATATCTTCCATTGGCTCACTAGACTCAGTGATTATAGTTCTATCTTCTTTCTGTGCAAACATCGCGGTTGCAATGAAGCTGATGATAAGTAGAGAAAATAATTTTGAATTTTTCATAATTATAACTTTATACAATTGAATATCGGTTTATTTAATTCTAAATGCCATTGATCCTAAATCCCTTGGTGCAGGGTCTCCAGGACAAGTACATTTAATATTATCAAACAAGTAACTATCACCTGCTTTCGCTTTAGATATAATACTCTTTGATTGTGGATTGAATTTTCCTCCTGGGTTGTTAGAAAGTTCTGGATCCTGTCTTTTTGGTATTCTTACGAGTCTGTATCCTTTAATAGTACATTTAGCATCAAAATCAAAACCATCTAGTACTGGGAATACACCTGGCTGAACTTTAAATTCACCCTGTGACATAGCTCCACCTCTTGACTTACTTAATTTCGGAACTGGATCTGGAATTCTTTTAACTCTAAAATCTCTACTTTCAGTAAGTCCTGGTGCGCTTACGTTTACCTTAGCAAACTCACCTTTCTTAGTAGGACGAGTAGCCTTAACAACATAGTTCCCATCACCTGACTTATTGATAGTAGCACCTCCAGCACCTCCCATAGATACCTTAATTTCATTACTGTTAACTCCTGCTGCAGTAACTGCGATAGGGTTGTCAACACCAATGTAAAGTACATTCATCTTAAGAGGAGATACAGTAACAGAACGTTCACCTACTTCGTATTCAAACGTTTGTTTGTAACTGTCAGTTTCTCCTGTTACTGGGTTTGTAATTCGAGCTACAGCTTCGTATTTTTTCTTTCCAAGACCACCTGCTGTTTCTTCAAATGTAGCAACACCATCTTTGTTAGTTGGTAACTTTCTTCCGTTTACACTGATAGAAATACCTGTGTTGGAATCAGCTCCAGCTGCTGCACTTAAGAATACTTCAGATTTAAATTTCTCTCCTTTAATGATATACGATTTCTCAGGAGCAGAAACCACTCTAAACTTATCAAGAACAACTTCTTTTGTTAGTCCAACCTTACCTGCTAAGTAATTTAATACAGCAGCTTCAGAAGACTTAATGTCATTTTTGAATTTAGTAAAGATTGGCATAGTTGCACCTAATGGCATATGACCAAAAGTGAAATCAGACCATCCTGTTTTTTTGTTAGGAGAATTTTTCCAAGCTTCTTCATCAATATTAATTGGAAGCTCAGCAGCAAATTTTGCCTTGTCTTCTTCATCAATAAATGTGAGGAATTGGTCCTTAATTTCTAACATTCTAGCTTTAAGTTCATCTCCTTTTCCTTCATCTACCATAAAACGAGTGGTAGCAGCATAATCCTTTTTCCCTTTAAGCTCTCGCTTATCGTAAACCATAACATAATCACCTTCATCATTTGAACCATTTCGGTCTCCTGACTCATCGATAAGTAGATCTACTAATCCATCAATATATTCAGTAGCATTTTTAGAAACCTCTCTTGCTGGATCTACCTTATCAGCATAAACAGCTAGTTTCTTTTGCTTTTTTGCACTTTCTTTAATTTGTTCTGGCTTTGCATCATTTGTTGCATCCAGAGCTTTATTGGCCGTGTTCAGTCCACTGTCCACCATTTCAAATGCATTGAATATTTCTGCTGAAACGTTCAAGGCAAGTAGTGCGGTGAGGACGAGATACATGATATTAATCATTAACTGTCGCGGCTCCTTAGGTATAGACATTCTTTAAATTTTAAAAGTTAATTAATATAAGTCTAAGGATTACGCGTTAGATCCTGATTTGAAAGCACCTAATACGTTTCCGTATACTGTGTTCAAACCTGAAAGGTTCCTGTTCAATGATTCGATTTGTTCTTTATATTGCTTTGTATCTTCTACAGTTTCAGACAACGTTCCCATTGCTTCATTCATTTTTGTATAGAAGTTATGCATAGTTTTAACCTGCTCAGAAGTTTCTGAAAAATCAACTTCTTGTAAAGCTTTAAGAGATCCTAAACTAGCAGACATGCCTTGTAATTCATGCAACATGCCACCTAATCTATCTTCTACCGCATCCGCATTAAGAGCTCTTGAAGCTCCTGCATCGCCACCAGCTGTTAAAGGAGAAACAGAAGACCCATAAGAATCTAATCCTGGGTATAGTTTTTCCCAGTAGTAATCTTTTTCTGGTCCTAAAACTCCTAAAAAGAAGAATAAAATAGCTTCAGTAATTAGTCCAATTGTAATTGCGGTTCCACCCCAAGGGTAACTATTAATCTTTCCAAGGGCACCAAGCATTACAAGTGATGCTCCAACCCCGATAATTAAATTTTTAAAATATTTGAAACCTTTTGATTTGATAAAACTCATTTCTAGTAAGATGTTAAGTTATTAATGAATATAAAATAGTTATGTATTGTTGAAACGGAATAAAACCGTCTTTATTTTGCTTGTAGTTTGTAGAGAGTGATTTGTCTAGATACTGGTTCATTTACCAGAAAAAAAAACGGAATTACTGGTTCTAATAATTCCGTTTTAATTGTCTATTTCTTTGTTAGAAGTCGTTGATAGATCTTCCTAGGAATGTAAGGGCACATCTAAAACCAATATAAGATTTTGTTGTGTCTTGATATTCCCAATGACGTGTTCCAGTTTGACAGTAGTAAGAGATATCTTTCCAAGATCCTCCTCTAATTACTTTTCTTTTGTACGCTTTAGGATCATCATCCGAAGCATCATATTTAAGATCTGGGTTTAAATCATGTACATGTGAATAAGCACCTGGATGGTAAGCTGATTCTGTCCATTCAGCAGCATTTCCAGCCATACAGTATAAACCGTAGTCATTCGGGAAATAAGCATCTGCTTTTACTGTGTACAAACCACCATCTTCTGGATAATTACCCCTGCCAGGCTTAAAGTTTGCCAATAAACAACCCTTAGCATTTCGGATGTAATAACCACCCCATGGGTAAGGTGCCATGTCCCTACCACCTCTTGAAGCATATTCCCATTCTGACTCAGTTGGTAGTCTAAATTCTTCTGAATTTGGCTCTTCTTCTGCTTTAAATGAATTCCATAGGTGTGTTCTCCAATGACAGAAAGCTTTTGCCTGCTTCCAGTTTACACCTACAACTGGATAATCATCAAAAGATGGATGCCAGAAGTAATTTCTTGTGTAAGGCTCATTATATGAATATGCGAAATCTCTTATCCAACATAAGGTGTCTGGGTAAATGCTCGCTTCTTCCTCGTTGATTAATGAAGATCGTACCACCTCAGTGTTACTAGCTGCTTTTTTCCAATCAACCCACTGATATGTATAATTTAGCTGTCTTGTATCAATTTCACGCTTGTTATTTAACATCATGTCACCTTCATAGTACATTTCGTCTAAGGTTTCATCTGTATAATCAAGCTCGTATGACCAGTCTAGATATTCATTGCCATAATCATCGGTTGTAAAGTCACCCATAATAGTATGTGCAATCGAATCACGAACCCAGTTTACGAATTGTCTATATTCATTATTCGTAATTTCTGTATCGTCCATGAAGAATCCCTGGATAGAGATTGCCTTAGGCCTTTGTGTGTATGTGGAGAATACATCTTGATCACTTTGACCAATGTGTAAAGTTCCCGAAGGAACGTATACCATGCCGTATGGATTTAATCCAGTCCAGTTAGGTCTATCACTTACTCCTGTAAGTTGCCCAGTTTCTTCTCGTCCACAAGAAGAAAAAATTAAAGCCAAAAAAGCAAGGGCCAAAAAATATTGCGTTCCTTTCATTTCCTATATTGAATTTATCACTCAGGTAATCATTAGCACGTAAAAATAACTGTTTACGTGGAATAACAAAATTAATAAAACAAATATATAATAACTTGAATATGCCAGTCTTGATCAGTAAATCCAGCAGAATTGTCTACTAGCAATGATTTTAACGACATAATCTTAGTACATATTATCAAAAACTGTGTAAAAATCTAGATTTATTTCAAAATCATAGATTTCTAGGATTATAAATTATTGGTGGATCTAAGCCTATACCTATCAACTTTTGTAGGTTATAGTTTAAAATAAATTCATGCGACCCATCAGAAATACGTCCAATACTGTTAAAACCATAGTCATAACTGTACGAAACTCTATAATTCTTATCGATTTGTACTCCCATAAGGAATAGTAAACTTTCAAACGAATTGCTATTGTATCCTCTAAACCCTATACCTCCAAAAATATTGCCATATTCTGTATGAGCCATGGCAGCAATTTGAGTTTCTTGATTATTTCTATTGATTAGGAAAGAGGGTTTAATCTTAATACCTCTAAAAGCGTTTAATGCTTTAAGTTCTGTAAACACAGTATAAGTTGGTCCTAGGTCTATTTTTAGGTCATTAACAGAAATAGGATGGCTAGGCAAGTTTTGTATTCGAAAGCCTACTTCTGTCCAAAAATTGCTAAAATATCCCGCAACAGACCAGATAGGACTTATGCCATTAGCAATACTGGAACCAAGGATAGGATCATTATGGTTAATTCCTCCGGTGTATTCTCCATCTGGCGTAAGTGATCTTGAGAAATCTACAGACTTTTGTGTTAAACCAATGGATGCACCTAAAGAAAAAATGCCAAAGTCCAATTGACGAACTGCATTATAAGATGCACTGAATGATGTATTTCTCTCTAAACCGACTGTTTCATTCATTATCGAGATACCCAAAGAACCACCAAACAAGTAAACAGGCATGTGAGCATTTACCCCTTGCTGTTTTGGGGCCCCGCTAATTTGATCCCATTGTGTTCGATAAAATGCTGTAACGCTTAAGGATCGTTCTAAACCTCCAAAAGCTGGATTAATAAAATATTTGTTTAAATGGAACTGAGTAAACTGTGGGCTCTGTTGAGCATTCCCTACTTGAATAGTGAAGCAGAAAAGTACAATACAGGTCGTAAAATTGAATATTTTTCCCACACATGCAATATATCTAATACTAGCCTAAAATTCAAACCAGAGTTAGATTGTAAGCGACAAACCATCATAGCCGACTAAAACACCCTTAGGAAGCATATTATTAATATTTTCATGTGTTTCAAAAACATGAGAAATATGGGTGAGATAGCTTCTCTTTGCATTAATTTTTTTGATTTGTTCAAGAGCCTCTTCAAGATTAAAATGAGAGTGGTGTTTTTCTCTGCGTAAAGCGTTAATGACGAGAGTGTCAAGATCCTTCAGCATTTCCATTGTACTGGGAGGTATAAATGAAGCATCCGTTATGTAAGCAAAGTTATTAATACGAAAACCTATAATCTCTAACTTACCATGCACGATAGGCAAGACCTGTATTCTTAGCTCTCCAAGATTAAAATTATTATGCTTTGGATGCAACTCAATTTGGGGAGTGCCCGGATACTTTTTAGCACTAAAAATATACTTAAATCGATTTTTAATGTCATCTATTACTCGAGGTAAGCCATATACAGGCATGTTTTTCTTATGAAGGAAATTAATTGAACGTATATCATCTAATCCAGCTATATGATCATTGTGTTCATGCGTTATAAAAACAGCATCAATATCACTAATGCTATGTGCAAGCATTTGTTGTCTAAAGTCAGGACCAATATCAATTAGAATTTTTTTCGAAGTGGTGCAATCTTCAATGTAACAAGATACTCGTAAACGTTTATCCTTAGGGTCAGATGAACTACAAACATGACAATTGCATCCGATTACAGGAATACCTTGACTAGTTCCAGTTCCGAGAAGAATACATTTCAATTATGAATGTTTTAAACTACTAATGTAGCTTCTAATTCAATCTTAAGTATAGATTCGAGAAAGCTTTTGTCCTCCGGAAGAAAATATTCTGGTACTACTTGGTAAATCTGACTAATTATTGCATTTAAGCTCTCAATCTTGTTCTTTAGATCAAAGAATTTATTGACAATAATTACCTTTTTATTTTCAAGCAGGCAATATCCTGATTTGAAATTTCCTTTTTCGTATCGAATGGTATATCCATCTGACTTTAATAAAGCCTCTATTCTTTTTAAGTTAGCCGTGCTATGTCGCATTCAAATTATCTTTACCTTGGTCCAAATATAGAACTAAT
The DNA here is from genome assembly GCA_938045585.1 of uncultured Saprospiraceae bacterium. Taxonomy (GTDB): domain Bacteria; phylum Bacteroidota; class Bacteroidia; order Chitinophagales; family Saprospiraceae; genus CALCMJ01. The sequence goes on along the minus strand of CALIAU010000029.1, from coordinate 4,822 downwards.
TCATATAATCAGAATCTATAATATGTCAGTATTTTTTTGTAACGACAGCTTATATTTTAATCATGTACATCGAATCAAGACCATTTTTTAAAACAATAGTAAGTCTTTGCTTTGCCTTAATCTTAGGTGTTTGTCTTCATGGACAAAAAGGATTTACAGGCAAAATTCTAGCTGGACTAAATGCGAGTCAAATTCAAGGGGACCAACTCGCAGGCTACGATAAATTGGGTTTAAATTTAGGAGGAGAGGTTTCATTTATGCTCAATGATCGCTTCGATATGGGCATGCAGTTCTTATTTGCTCAAAAAGGAAGCCAGTCAGAAATAACATTAGGACAAGATCAGTTTAAAACTAATTTAAATTACATAGAGATTCCAGTAATGCTTATTATTAAAGATTGGTATCTCGAGGAAGAAGATTATTACAAAGTAAAAGGACATGCAGGATTCTCTTATGCACGCCTTTTTGACGTCTCCTCTACAAATGGATTATTCGAAGATGATATTGGTAATTTTAAAAATTATGATCTTGCATTGTTTCTTGGAGCCTCGTACGGATTTAGTCCTAAATGGGAGGCCTATGCACGTTATACAAATTCGGTCATCCAAATCTATCAAAATGATAGTTTAGAAGCGGATGGTCTTATTAACTATCAATGGACCTTTGGGTTAGCCTTTAAATTATAACTATGTCTTATGTGTAAAATTTTATCAAAACAATACATCCTGATATTAATTATTTTTGTGATTGTAACAGCTTGTAAATCAGATACTAATAAATCAACTGAAGTTGTGAAGACGCCAACTGTGCAAAATCAAACTGTGCCAAGAGCTGAACAATCTTTTGTTCAAGATCTGTTCAATCGTGTTGACCAAATTGATTATATATTTAACACCTTTGATTTCAGTATGAGCATCACAGAACCCAATGCAGTGAAGAGTAACATTGCAACATTATCTGGGGATTCTGTTGGAAGTATTACCACACAATGTAAACCTATCGGTAGACAAATGTTTATGTCAAAAGGAGAGATGCTTGCAGAGGCAGATTTATACTTTTCTGAAGGTTGCCACTACTTAATATTTGTAGAAAAAGAAAAGCCAGTCAGTGGTTCTAAGTTTAATGATAGGGGAATTGAATTCTATAATTCGGTCTTTGCTCAAGCAAACGGCGCTCGCTAATATTGATTGTATTGAAAGCTGTCATTGATCTCGGATCTAACACTTTTCATCTTTTAATTGTACAATGTCTAAATGGTGTACAAACAACTTTCTATAGAGAGCGAATTTTTGTACGTCTACTGGAAGATGTTACTAGTAATCAAATTCATCCAAAAGCATTTGATCGTGCACGCGCAGCTAGCCAGAAAATCTTTAATAAATTACAAGAGTTAAATATTTCAAATTTTCGAGTCATTGGTACAGCAGGTCTAAGAGATACCAATAATGGAAATGAACTCAAAACTGAATTGGAAAGTATATTTAATGCTCCAATCCAAATCTTAACAGATCAAGAGGAAGCTAAGTACATATTTAGAGGAGTGCAACCCTCTATACCTAGTGATGAAGAACCCTACCTTATCATGGACATTGGAGGCGGAAGTATTGAATTTATTGTAGTTGCAGATTCCAAAGCCGTACGCATAGAAAGCTTTCCAATTGGCCTGCACAAATTATCCGAAATGATAGATTATAACGGAATATTAACGAATCAAATGTATGAATCGGTCAAAAATGTTTGTGAAGAAAAACTTATTGAGCTGGTAAAATTTATACAAAATGCAGAGGTGCAAACCTTAGTTGGCAATGCAGGTAGTTTCGAAATATGCAATAATATTGCCTCTTTAGAACCTCTCAATACGCTTTCATATGTCTTAAATATTGAGAAATTAAAACGGTATTTTAAGGAGATTAAAGAAATGTCAGAATCTGAATTGATCTTGATGGATTGGATACCTAGAAACAGGATTAGGATGATGCCTCTCGCTTTTGGATTAATCGATATTGTCATAGATATGTTTAATATTTCACGTCTTTTATACTCACCTTGTTCAGTAAAAGAGGGTGTTTTGCAAGATATTTAGATTAGTCTAAAAATTAATTTAGTATATTGTAATTTAAATGAACGAATTTCTTCAAATACTATCAGAACCTTGGGCAATTAGAGCAGTAATTGTTTCATCGCTCGTTGGGATAATGTGTGGCACGCTAGGATGTTTTCTGGTTTTAAGAAATATGTCTTTAATAGGGGATGCTTTATCGCATGCAATTTTACCTGGAATCTATTTTTCATTTGTGTTCTTTGGGTACAGTACCCTTGGTTTTTTTTTCGGTGCCACAATAGCTGGGATGTTAACCGCTCTTGGGATTACCTGGGTGCAGGATCATGTAAAAACTAAAAATGATGCCGCCATTGGAATAATATTTACTGCAATGTTTTCTATAGGCGTCATAGGTATTTCCTCCTTAGCTAGAACAGGGGCCCACTTAGATCTTAAAGATTTTCTATTTGGTAATGTCCTAGGTATATCAGACGCTGATATAGTCCTTACTTCCATAATTACTATATATACACTCATAAGCATAGTGGTGTTTTATAGGTATTTATTTGTAACTACATTTCAACCAACAATAGCAACTGCAATGGGGTTTTCAACAAAAACAATCCATTATTTCTTTATGCTATTGTTATCTGTAGCTGTCGTCTCTTCCCTAGGAGCTGTAGGTGTTATTCTAGTTGTAGCCATGCTAATTACTCCTGCAGCAACTGCATTGTTACTATCTGATAATTTAAAGAAGGTTTTATTTATATCAGCATGTATTGGTCTATTATCTGCAGTATTTGGCTTCTTGGTCTCAGTGAAATTTGAAACGACCCCCGGTCCAGCCATGACCTTGGTGGCTACTACTTTTTATTTATTAGCAGTAGCGTTATCACCTTCTAAAGGCTTGGTATTTAAGTATTTAGAGAGAAAAAAGCAAAAAAATAAAATCGTTAATGAGGATATTCTAAGGCAGGTCATCAAATCGAAAGATGGTAGTCCTGTGGCTATTGATTATCTTAAAGAGAAATTAGGTCTTAGTCAAGCAAGCTTAAAAAAAGGTGTTCAAAATTTGAAAACACTTGGACTTGTAATTAAGTCAGCGCAAGGAATTGCTTTGTCTGATTCAGGGCAAAAGAAAGCTAACGAATTGGTGCGTGCTCATAGACTATGGGAAACCTATCAAGTAGACAAGATGGGAATAGATGCTGTTCAAATTCACGATGAAGCCGATTATTTAGAGCATCATTTGTCCGAGGAACTCCTTGAAGAAATTGCTAAGGATCTTGGGTTTCCGGAAAACGATCCGCACGGATCACCTATACCCCCAAAAGTTTAATTCTTCTTTTCACTACTATTTAGCAAGATAGGTGGCATTTTAACTTTAAAGTTTTATTTTTTGATTTAAAATCTCAGAAAGTCTCAAATTCATTTGTACTTTCGCAGTCAGCGCTTTGGATATTACACCAATTCGGATTAGACTAATAACACCCGTACTACCAATCCCTAATGAAAAATTCATATGAATTTTTCGTTTCCTATGCGGCACAATACAAGTGTTATTTACCTAATTATTGTTTTTAAAGAGCAGGATTCGTTAAGAATTCAGTTCAGTATTTAATCAAATACTAAGTTATTTATTCAAGAACTATTTATAATATCTCATTTACTCTAAAACAAAAAAGTGAATAGAATGAAAGTTAAACACCTAGTAAGCAGTATCATTTTGGCATTTGCTTGCATATTCTCTATTAACGCTCAAGAGAATCTCAACTTAACAGCCCCCGCAATATCACCAGCTCCTTTGGATCCAGTGGAATTAGCAGGAACAGGTTGTTACGAATTTAAAATTCAGAATGTAAACCTGCCGGGTTATCCGAACGCAGGTGATACTGAAATTTTTATCGAAATGGATAATATCATGCCTCCAAATGGATTGGCAGATTTGTCTTCTAACTTAGGAGCAGGAGCTTATACCTGGTCTTACGATGCCGCAACCAATACCTATTCGGGTGTTCAGTCAGGGCCAATCGGGTTTTTATATTCAGAGACAATTACAGTTTGTTTCGATGTAATCGCAAATTCTTTTTGTCCAATAGAAGAAAACGGATTTACAGCAACAGGTACAATAATTAATGGAGATGATGGAAACGTTACAGATAACGTTGCTTCTTCATTCACATGTACTTGTCCTTTTGTTGATCCAGGGCCAGGAGGCGAAATTTGTGAAGGAGAATCCATCGAATTAGGAGCAAGTCCCGCAATTATCGGTGGGTCGTCTACAACCACAATAGAATGGACACCGGCTGCAGGATTAGATGACCCTACAGCTGAAAATCCAATTGCAACTCCTACAGAAACTACAACATATACAGCAACAATCTCTACACCAGGGTTTGGATGTATATCTTCTGCAGAAGTTACAGTTACAGTGAATCCATTACCTACACCAGATGCAGGTGAGTACGGACCATTATGTATAGATGCAGACCCAGTAGCCTTGGTAGGCACTCCAGCAGGAGGTACTTTCAGTGGAATGGGAGTTTCAGGCGACATGTTTGATCCAGCAGCGGCAGGAGAAGGAACATGGACAGTAACGTATGATTTTACAGATGAAAATGGCTGTAGCGCAAGTGCGACTGCGGATATCATAGTGAATCCTTTACCTACACCAGATGCAGGTGAGTACGGACCATTATGTATAGATGCAGACCCAGTAGCCTTGGTAGGCACTCCAGCAGGAGGTACTTTCAGTGGAATGGGAGTTTCAGGCGACATGTT
>CALIAU010000028.1 GCA_938045585.1 uncultured Saprospiraceae bacterium | reverse complement strand
CAAACCCATATCCGCTGTTTTGTTCTATGTATCGCTGTTCGTAGTATCCACTACGAACCCATATTAATCGTATTTTATCAACCACAAACTTGTTATCACTATCGTTGTTTGTAGTTTCCTAACTACAAACCCATATCCGCTATCCCCAGTATCCACCACAAACCCACATCACTCATTCTCCACCATCTTCGTCAAACTATCAGTCCCTAAATATTTATCCTCCTTATGCGTATACCATTTTCTCGTCTTAGGAAGACGGACAAGGTCGTACGTATATTCACCCTCCAGATAAATATATTCGCCATCATTTTTAGATTCATCATGATAAAAACGATAGCCTAGCAATGCATAAGTTTTAGTATCAAAATAAAAATACCATCTGTCTTTACCTACCTTCTCTTCATAACGAACTCCTAACTTATAACAATCTCTTTCATTAAACTCCTCTCTAACTACCTTAGAGTCTAATACGGTTCCAGGATCTTGCAGTTTTACAGGAAGATGCCAAAGGTATAGATAGTAGTCTTTCATAAACTGGGCCCTTTTAGGATTTAACTTTGCCTTTTTAAGAGCAGCAGTATCCGTTACTTCCTTTCCGTCAATAAAAAACTGCACAACGCCTTTCTTAATAGTTGTAAAAGAATGTATTCCATTGCGACTACGGTCTATCTGAAATTGCTCAGTCTTTGGAGCAAGCCGCACTACTGTTTTGTTAACACCGCCATCAGGTCTAGATTCATCGAAATAATAATTAAAATCTTTTGAATACAAATGATTTTCTGGATCATGGTATTCTATCGATTTTGTGATTAGCTCTTCAGGACTGAGTGATTGGGCAGTAATAGAAATACTCAAAAATGAAATTATTATAAGAAGAATAGATCGATTCATGGGCACATTGATTTGAATAGTAAATAAATGCATGGTTATGATGTGGAGCCAGGGGGATTCGAACCCCCGACCTCTTGACTGCCAGTCAAGCACTCTAGCCAACTGAGCTATGGCCCCAAAAACCTAAGCAATTAAGATAATATTTCCAATTCTACCAAATTAGATATCTCTAAATCATTGAGAATTTTCGCCAAAACTTCACGGCTAAACCACTAAGATTAGCCGACAACTCGATTTTTTACCTCTCCGATGTTTACCTCCACGCTTTATAGACATATATAGATGAACAGTTTTACTAACTATTAATAATTACAACTATGAACAAAAACATCTTATTATGTAAACCCATCTTGCTGCTCATCTGCTTTTTAAGCCTTTGCCAGCATTCTGGGTACGGAAATTCTAGCAAAACAACTTTGCTTAGTAATCCCGTCAAATCTTGTTCCTACCTACTTAAAGAATCAACCTCTTACAATTTTCCAATCGGAGTACACCCCAACGAATTCAACAAAATAGAACAACTCCAGTTTCAAAACAAGGAGTTCACTAAGCGACACAATTTTAGCTTAGATGAGAATAGAAACTACACCCATACAGTTGACTATGTGTCAAGAAGGAACTTAGATCCGTATTGGTTAACACATAAAACTGAACAAGTTGTCTTTGATAAAAACGGCTACAAAGTTTATAGTGCACCGAATAGACCAGGGGAAAGGTCAAAGGTTGAAAACTATGAATACACCCAGAAAGATTTGGAAACTTTTCAATATAAGAAGGAATCTTTAGAAATTTCTGGAATGTCAACACACTTATATTCTACAACTGAATTGCTAAATTTTTACGAGCAAATCGAAACAGCAGAGATTAATTATTCAGGAGAAATTGAAATTGTACATGGCACTGGGACGGTTACCTTAAATGCAAATGGCACCTACCTTATTCAAGATGAAGAACTTGGTCTCTCAAGCTACATTGATCCAATAAATATGGTCATATCCATAAAGCTTAAACATGAAAATGGAATCAAAAAAATTATATCAAATTATAAACTGACTGATGAAGGATACCTGGTGCCAAAGAAAATCACAATTAAAACACCTCAAATAGTATCGTCAGGTCATTGTATAGAAGAAGTGATGGTAAGAGAATACTCGGACTATAATTTTTTAGGATTTGAGGCAGGCAGGTTTAGCCTAGATTTAGATCAGGGTGCTTTGGAAATAGTCCAGTCTTCAGGTCGTGACAGATCGTCCATTAAGGCATATCCAAATCCAGTAAGCGATCTATTGTACATAGATAATTTGAACAATGCTAAAACTTCAGAATTTGTAATCTCAGACTTTAATGGAAGGCAGATACAAACAACAGTGATATGTGAAGATGAAAATAGTGCAAGTATTAATCTTGAATCTCTAGCATCAGGGATCTATTTCATCAGTATCCTATCCTCAGGAAATGCCGAGACACTTAAATTTATTAAACTTTAATACCACCGTCATGAATATAAAAACAATGATAATTTTACTAATGAATTTGGCTCTAATACAAAATCTTTCCGCTCAACAACAATGTGAATTAGGGCCCGTAAGCACTGAGCATGAAGTTAAAAATATTCCGACTGAAGTCTTACCACCTAGCGGTCCAGTTTCCCCTCCAGTTGATCCTCCCCCTGATGAAAGGGTAGTTGGATTTGTGCACGGAATTAATGGCGGGTCTAATACCTGGGTAACGGCCAGAAATTGGACAGAAGAAAAATATGAAAGGGCAATTACACCAACCGATCTTAGATACAATATGGATAACCTTGCGGATGCCTCTGCTAGGATCCAAGAGCAAATGGATGCTGCTAATGATCTTCATAATGCGAATACAGATGAAGAATATGATGAAGAGAATAGCTTTATTGTAGCGCACAGTTTGGGAGGCCTTGTAGCTCGAGATGTGGAGTATAGAACAATAGAAAACGATCAAAGTGATTGGCAACAACAGTTTGGTGGTCTAATAACATTTGGTACACCACACCAAGGAACAGAATTAGTAAATAATTTAGACTTAGCGGCAGAAGTTGCTAATAAAGGATGCCATTTGATTTTAAATCAGGAGATTACAGAATTTATTGAGCAAAATTTTTCTGAATTAGGCCTTGCTTCCAGTTTTGTAAAAAACACACTGTATTCTATTACATTAGAATCTGATGATATGTTCGCAAACCAAGGGGTGACAGTAGAAAATATCGTATGTGATAATATCTTAGCAGCTGGATTGAATGCAGTTCTTGAAAGTATGCTCCCTCAAATTGCACAAGATATGTCACCAGACTCGGAGTCTCTAACTAAACTAAATAGTCATGAATTTTCATATCCTTTAGTTGCATGTTATGGTGTGGAAGATGACCCAGTTTCATTGAGGCAAATAGTCGCAACTCAAAATAATATTGATGCCCTTCCATTTGGTAGTGCAGATTTAGTTTCAGAGGAACAAGAAATAATAAGAGTTTACGATAATTACGTGAAAGGTTTGGAAGCAGAATATGATTATTACAGTAACCTAGAACCTCCAGGGTCTAGCATAATGGGATTAATTGCTAATATAGCACTAGATATTTTGAAATATGGAGCAGTAGGAGTAGGTGCTGGATATTTAACTGCTTGGATATTCATGCCTGGAGCTTCTGAGCTTTTTTCTATCATTGGTGGAAGCTTGGGGTCACTTTATGGTCTGATTTATGGAGCAATAACCAATTCAAATTCTCCTCCCGATACGCAATCAATCGCAAGTGCTTACCTAGGACTTTGGTATTGGGCTCTTAATTTTGATGATAATTATAGGCTTGTAATGGGTATTGATAATCTTATTCCGGAATTGTATGGATATCATACTGAACTTGAATGTCAAAACGAAGGATTTGAAAATGGAATTGATTGCACAGATGTAGAAAATCAATTTATAAATATAGAATGTGATTGTCAAGAGGTAGAGGTTCCAGTCTATCACCTTGTAAACGAACGATTTGAAAGCGATGGAACGGTAAGGGCAAATTCTGCAAGTCAAGTACCTCATTCGAATGTCTTTAAGACATTTGAAATGATGGGGAGTAATCATGTACAAATGAAGAATGATAGTAAAACAGATCTGATTTTGAGAACTTTATATGAAGGAACAGGAGAAATTGCTTATTTTAAACTTGAATTATAATAACTATGCTGAATGTTGTAATTAAAATTTGGACGCTATTACTATGTCTGTCTTTTCTCATAGCCTGTCAAGACAAACAACCTATTGAGATTATTGATACTGATCCAATGGACAATGATACGCTTGAAATAGGCTACGACTTATTATGGGAAATTCCCCTGAGAGAAGATTCCATTTATGATATTGGTATCCGAACTCTTTTGTTGGAAGATGAATTGTATATAACTCGAACTCCTAAAGAATTTAGCTACCTATCTCTAGAGGAAGAAATGCTTTGTTTGAATAGGAATACAGGTGAGACAATTTGGTCATGGTTCAGAGCTGACCATAGAGCATCTACACAACCTTACATTGACGAAGAAATTATTGCTTTTGAAAATGCAAACAATTATTACATATTAGACCGTTTAACAGGAAATGAGTTAGTTGCTGGGGAAATAGCAGAAGGCGATTTACAGACTATTAGAGAAAGTGGTATAAATTCTTTAGTTGGTGTACATTTTTTTGGAAGCGGTCCAACAGGTTTCAAGAATAAAGTACTTGAAATTGATAAACAAACAGGGGAACTTGACACTCTATTAGTAAGAGAGAAGGATGATGATTTGCAACATTATCTTACTAAGCCGTTTTTATATTTCAATGAAAATGGAGATAAAATACTATTCTATTTTTATGCAAGGAGAAACTGGCATACAGCGGAATTACATACGGAATTGGTTAAACAAAACCTGACACAAGATACCCTTGAATGGGTTTTAGAAAATTTTGCATATGAAGGTACACCAGGAACTATAACCAACCCTGTAATAAAAGATGATAGAATCTATTTACACACTGTGAGGTCTGTCTATTGTCTAGATTTGAATAGTGGAGAAGTCATTTGGAAGCAAGAATATTTACTGACAAACTTTCTTTTTTCTAATTTCATAATCAACGATAATATATTGAATACTATCTCGGATGAAGGCCATTTAATCGGTATCGATATTGAGACAGGGGAAGAATTATATCTTCGTGACTATAGTGGGCTTTCTCAAGGAGTACATTTCTTTGAAGATAGATTATACTATGCAAGTGGAAGTATTTTTATTGTAGATCATAAAACAGGTGAGCTTATTCATGAAATAGTGTCAAAGAATGAATATGAATTATTTCAAAATTGGATAGTCATTAATGAAGAAGACCGTGTTATGTATGCACAGGATGGGAAATTCTTACAAGCAATAAGAATTCCTGATTAAAATTGAATCATTTGCAATTTGTATAAACAATATACCCATGCGCAAAAATGCCATGGGTATATTTAGTTTAACCCCTTCTTATCGTATCTTACAGCAAAATTATCTACGCTGTCAGCAAATAAAATCATAGCAGAAATAAGAAAGGGGAATGCCGCTCCTGTATATTTTCTACATGGAGACGAACCCTTCTTTATTGATAAAATAATCAATGTAGTAGAAAACGAAATACTGGATGAAATGCAACAAGCATTTAATCAGGCTGTCTTATACGGGAAAGAAGTGGAGTTTAAGCAAGTAATGGATCATGCTAGACAGTTTCCTATGATGTCAGAAAAACGTGTTGTCATAATTAAAGAAGCACAGCAGATGAGAACACTGGAAGGACTCCTCCCGTATATGGAGAATCCTTCACCACAAACTGTCCTCGCCATTGCCTACAAAAACAAAAAACTTGATGGACGTACAAAGTTTGCCAAAGCAGTAAAGCAAAACGCAATTGTCTTTGAATCAAAAAAAATATACGAAAACAAACTGGCGCCCTGGATACAAGAATATGTACAGGACAAAGGCTATTCCATCGAGAACAAAGCTGTAATGCTCCTCGTAGAATATATAGGGACTGATCTTTCAAAAATGTCAAATGAACTAGAAAAACTATTTGTCAATTGTGGGCAAGACAAAAAAATCTCCTTTGATGAAGTAATAGAATACATTGGCATTAATAGAGACTATAATGTTTTCGAACTAAGAAAGAATCTAGCAAACAAGAACTTTTCTAAAGCAATAGAAATTTGTAAATACTTCGCGAATAATCCAAAGACCAACCCTATACAGATGGTGATACCATCTATCTATAGTTTTTTTACTCAGGTCTTCATTGCCAAGTCAATGCCTTCTGCAAATGATACAAGCTTGGCTTCAGCGCTAGGAGTAAATCGTTTTTTCGTGGGTGAATATAAAATGGCCGCAAAAAAGTATTCTTTGGCAGAAATCAAGAATGCATTCTCGGCACTTAAAAAAGCAGACCTAAATTCTAAAGGAGTAAACAATAGATCTGCAAAAGAAAAACAAATCTTACACGACCTTATGTATGCACTCGCATATACGCGCTAATACTTAGAATCCAGCGGCATGATCATCTTTGCGTTTATCGGCTACACCAGTGATAGTCCCATCTTCCTCTATAAGTATAGCTTCCACTCGCCCTATGCTTTCCACTTCTCGTATACTATGCCCCTTTTCTTCTAATGCTTTTTTTGTTAAGGCATCAAAGCCACCCTGTTCCATGATAATCTGATCCGGTAACCATTGATGATGAAAACGCGGAGCTTGCACAGCCTCATGCATGCCCATTTTAAAATCGATGACATTTGTAATAACTTGAAAAACACTCGTAAGTATAGTAGAGCCACCAGGGGATCCCAGTACCATCTTTAAACTCTTATTTGGATAGTCAACGATTGTAGGCGACATCGAACTCAACATACGCTTACCACTCTGTATCTTATTTGCTTCTCCACCAACCAATCCATACAAATTGGGAACTCCGGGCTTAACAGAAAAATCATCCATTTCATTATTTAGAAAATATCCGCCTCCCTCGCAAACTAAATGTGATCCATATGCTCCATTTAAAGTTGTTGTGAGAGCAATCGCATTGCCTTCATCATCAACCACAGAAAAATGAGTGGTCTCCATTGTTTCTCTATCCGTAAAAACACCCTCGCGTATCTCACTACTCGGTGTAGCCTTATCTCTGGAGAAATCTTTCATCCTATCCAGTAAATAATCTCTATGCATTAAATTAAATAAAGGAACTCGGTTAAATCGAGGGTCCCCTAAATGCATGGCACGATCAGCAAAGACTCTTCGTTCGACCTCAGTCACTAAATGGATTGCAGTAGGAGAGTGGAAGCCTCCTCCTGGTAAGTTATACTGTGATACCATCTCAAACATCTGTGGTAATACCACACCTGCACTAGAGGGTAATGGCATTGTAAGCATTCTGTGGTTTTTATAGTAGAATTCAGCAGGAGCTCTCCAGATTGACTTGTAGTGAAGCAGGTCTAAATGACTTATAACACCTCCATTATTCTCCATGGTCTTGACAAACTCGTCAGCAACCCACCCTGAATAAAATCCTAATCTTGTCTCTTGCTGTATTGCTCTTAAAACCTGAGCTAATTTTTTCTGCACAAACTTTTCACCACGATTTCTCTGCACTGTAAATGGAGTTTCATTTTTATTTATCTTTTTAATACTCTCCTGTACTTCTGCTAAATCATCTTCCTGCATCTCTGTTAAATAGAAACCCTTTTCTGCAAGATCAATTGCAGGCTGTATAAGTCTGTTCCAGTCTTTTAACTTGCTAAACCTCTGAAATAATTGATCCATACCATGCACAGTCCCAGGTATACCCACTGCCAACGCTCCACGTGTACTTGCATCTGGAACCACATTTCCTTCTTCATCTAAATACATGTCTTCACTTGCAGCCTTTGGTGCCATCTCCCTAAAATCTAAGGCATAACCTGTTCCATCTCTCTCTCTATAAATAGCAAAACCTCCACCCGCAATATTCCCTGCACGGGGAAAACAAACTGCTAGAGCAAACTGAATCGCAATAGCGGCATCTACAGCGTTTCCACCATCCTTAATAACCTGCAAACCTATTTCTGTTGCTAAAGGATGCGCCGTTACGACAGCAGCGTTTTGAACATTTACCTCTTTGACACTTACTGATTCAGTACTTGTTCTGCAGGAAAAAAGAAAAGAAATTATTAAAAGAAAAGATATTGCTTTCATGGCACATGCATTTTACGCCACAATATACATTCTTCCCGATTTTTATTGACCTGAATAGGATTAGATTATTTTGATCTTATAAAGGGAAGCTCTTAGAGACTATACCTTAGGAGGTATGACATTCCTAAAATGTCCATTCATTTGTATTTTCTTTCGTAAGGCTTCCATCTTGCGTACATTAGGTAAAAACATTTCCAAATGCCTAATGAGATACAATAAACGTTCAGTTTCTGATGGAATTTTAAGAAGGTCAATTTCTTGCTCAAAACTTAATCCAGCCTTATGTGCAACCGCAAAACTTTGAATCGTACTAATATCCTCGGGAAATGTATACTTTATATGCATGAGTTCGAACAGCTCCGTCAATTGCTCTACTAATTTTTGAACCATGAGTATGTCTGTATCCATATGGATGGGTAGGTATTCAACCTGACCGCCTGGATACATCTTACCTTCCATTTCCTTGTCATAGCCAATTAACCTGAACACCCGCAAACCTCTTGTTATGACATCCATCTTACCATCCGGATAAACCCTATCTATTTTCTCCAAACGCATCTCTGTTCCTACAGTCATTCCCTCTTCTTTGGAAAATGCAGGAATACCAAAATGCATTCCATCAGTCTTACAATCCTGAATAAGCTGCCTATATCTTGGTTCAAATATATGCAAGTTTAGTTTTTGGCCGGGGTAGGCAACTAAACTAAGTGGGAAGAGTGCTAAGTTTTCTGACATGCCCCAATATATATAATGCTACACGTAATTATGGCAAATACTCAAGGCTTAATTTTCTAAAATTAATGGCATGCGCATCATAGGACGTTGGCTGTTATATAGATTTTTAATAAAGCTATATTCTCTTAGTAATTCCCGCTCCGTTTTACTCAATTTACTCTGACCAACCATAGCGGTACCCTGGTCAAAAAGTTTAATAATCTCCTTGTATGGGTTTTCTTCGATACTAGGGTAGTAAACTATGCCATGTTCATCAAGTTCTGCTGATTCTGCTGCCACCGCTATGGCGCGTTCTAGATCACCGATCTCATCAACTAGTCCATTTTCTAATGCCTGCGCTCCCGTCCAAACCCGTCCTTGTGCAATGGCATGTATTTCCTCCTTAGATTTTCCTCTTCCATCAGCAACTCGGGTTAGAAATTTTTCATAAATAGCATCGGTTGATTCTTCCATAACACTGCGATCACCCGAGGTCAAATCAAAAAATGGAGTGATCCCAGTAGCATAGTTTGCAGTCTTTACAGAGTCAAAGTGGATACCTATTTTTTCTTCTAACATTTCTGTCATATCAGGAATCATTGAAAAAACACCAATGCTTCCCGTAATGGTATTAGACTGAGCTAAGATTTTATTTGCATTGCACGATATGTAATATCCTCCTGATGCAGCATAATCTCCGTAAGAGGCAATAACTGGAATGTCATTCGCTTTAAGTTCCTCGATTTTGTGCCAGATAACATCACTTGCAAAAGCATCTCCTCCAGGCGAATTTACGCGCAAAACGACTGCCTTAACCTTGTCATTACGCAGTATTTTATCAAATATTTCCTCGTACTTACCATTAGATATTACTCCCTTATTGTCATCCTGATAATGAATCTCACCTTCAGCAAATACAACTGCAATTTTAGATTTACCCTTGTACTTATCTGTAAGTGCTGTGTTAGCATCGTAGGTTTCTAGACTAACATAATTTATCTCTGCTTTTTTATCCCATCCAAAACGCGTGCGTAATACATCTTCAAACTCTGTTTTATAGGCAACCACATCTGCAAGACCATGTTCTATGGCATCGTCACTATTCCTTATCTTATATTCATTTGCAATCGCTTGCATGTCACTTGCACTTTTATTGCGAGAGTTTCCAACCTCAGTATTGTAATTTTCTGCAATATTGTCCAAGTAAAAACGGGTTTGCAGCTTGCTTTCAGCACTCATCTCTTTTAATCGATAAGGTTCTGTAGCACTTTTAAAATCACCGGCATAAAAAATATTCATTTTTACGCCTAGCTTATCCATAGCTTCTTTAAAAAATGGAATCATAGCTCCAAAACCTCTTATATCAATATTGCCGTTGGGATTTAGAAAAACAGAGTCAGAAACCGAACTTAAATAATAGCCTTGCTGAGAATAAAAATCTCCAAAGGAATACAGGAACTTGTCAGACGACTTAAAAGATACTAACGCCTCGCGCAAAGTTTGTAAGCTTGCTGGACCAATCCCATCTATATTACCCTGCAATACAATGCCCTCTATTCTTTCATCTGTAGCAGCATGCTTAATAAGCTCAGAAATTCTGTGCAGTCCTAGATAACTTTCAGATTCAAAATTAAACCCTCCAGTGCTTGCAACATTGTCTGTCCGCTCCGGTACCTGTGATTTTAAGTCAATTTTAAGAATAGCAGCTTCCGCAAAAGGGTCCTTTGAATCGTCCATAGAAACACCATAAATTACTAAAACAAGTAATATGAGACCCAAGGCAGCTAGAGTACCCAGACAGGAGGCCGTGAAAAACTTTAGAAATTGACGCATTCGCTATTAATTTTAATCATGAAAGCCAAAAATACGCTATATTTATAAACTGGATTTATATTTCCCAAAATCGATGTCTTAGAATGAAAGATAAGCCCCATTTATACTTGATTTCAGGCAACAAAAAAGGTGGAATAGTAGTCTAAACAGTAGAAATAAATCATTTTTTGAAGGTGCTAAGAATAGTATACACAAGTATAGCTTTGTTTTGTTGCGTTTACCTGTCTGCTCAGGTACTTGTAACTCCGTCTACTTATCCACCTTATAATCCAAATAATCTCATCACAAATGTATTTCTAGGCGATGGGGTAGAGATTGAAAGTATTAACTACCTAGGTGATAAAGAAGCTGTTGGGGCATTCTCTAATGGAACTGCTTTTATCGGATTAGAAGAAGGAATTGTTCTTGGAACAGGTAAAGTGGATTCTATAACAAATGCTAATATTTTTGAACGTACAACAAGTGGAACCTCAGGGTCTTCAGTAGAAGATGCTGATCTAGAAGCCTTGGTACCTGGAACGGGTGTTAGTGATATTGCTAAATATGAAATCACCTTCACTCCTTTCAACGATACATTAGAATTTAGATATGTATTTGGCTCTGAAGAATATCCTGAATTTGTTTGCGCTGATTATAATGATGTATTTGGATTCTTTATTTCAGGTCCTAATCCTGCCGGAGGAAATTATGTAAATAAAAATATTGCGCTTATTCCGGATCCGACAGACCCCTCAGGAGAAACCTTTCTCAATCGTCCCGTTACAGTCAATAATGTAAATAGTGGCATGATTGGTACTGCAGGTAATCCTGATATTAACAATTGCTCTGGAGCAAATGGGTCCCTCGCATTTAGTCAATATTATAACACGATTGCAACTGGAGATTATCCAGTCTTTGATGCTGTACTTGATATCTTTATCGCGCAAGCTATTGTGATTCCTTGTGAATCGTATACTATCAAAATTGCAATTGGAGATACCTCAGATGATGCAATTGATTCTGGTGTATTTTTAGAGGCCAAAAGTTTTGGAACAGGTACCATTGGCATTGATGTACAAACTGCAAGTATCGATGGCAATCTTGCCGAAGGCTGTCAGACCGCAGAAATTGTGTTTTCAATTCCTACAGCGCAGAGCACAGATCATATAATGGATTTTAACCTAATCGAAAATTCTTCCTTACCAAATTTTGCCGTGGAAGGAGTAGATTATGTTTCGTGGCCTGATCAGATAATTATACCTGCAGGATCCACCTCAGTTTCTGTATCAGTAGATGTAATAGCGGATGGAATTTCTGAAGGAGATGAATTTATATATTTGGATGCATTTAAAAATATTTGTTTTAGAGATACAATAAGAATTGTTCTTAAAGATGATCTATTAGAAGAAATAAAATTACCCCAAGATGTTACCATCTGTGATGGCGACCCCTATGTGATTCTACCCATTCTGCCGCCTGGATTTGAGATTCCACCTACACCAAGCTTTAGAAATGGGACGGATGTTATCATTAATTTGGATAGCACAGAATTTAAGTCTTCCATAAATGTTACTGGAGTCGACCCAGAAAGACTAAATAGATCCATCTTCAAATCGGTTTGCATCGACACCTTTATTGGTCGTAACTTAAATGATTATGATTTCTATTTAGTAGGACCCAATGACAGAATCCTAGAACTGTCTACAGACAATGGTTTTAAAACAAACGGTAATGCAGATATAGATACTCTGATAAATACCTGCTTTACAGTAGATGCTACACTTGAAATTGAAAATGGGAATTCAGTTGAGGGTCCGGTTTATCCTGCAAATCCAAAGTATACAGGTAACTTTCAACCAGAAGGGCGATGGGGAGATATATTGAGAGGGCCACAGGCCAATGGAACTTGGTCTCTAGTGGTAGTTTCAGATACAGAACAATCTGCTTCGGATATTGCAAATGGAAATAGCCTACTTAAAAGTTGGTCTATCTGCTTTCAACCTTCTTATACAGCAAACTTCGATTGGACAGCTAATGGTCAGCCTATTGATTGTAATAATTGCCGGTTGCTTACAGTATCACCAACAGAAGAGACTACATACAAACTAGAATTAACGGATAGCTATGGTTGTGGTTCTACAGATTCAATTACCGTTTCTGTTGTACCTGATTTAGGACCACCTACCAACCTAACTTGTAATCCAGATAATAATAATATCATGTTTAACTGGACAGGTATAGCAACTGCAACCTCTTACCAGATTAGAATTGATGGTATGGATCCATGGATTGATATCGGAAATGTAGATACCTACACATTGAATGGATTATCCTTTAGTCAAGAAGTTACATTTGAACTAAGAGCGGTAAATGCGTATTGTGAATCTGAAATAATCATGATTACCTGTGCAGCTTTAGACTGCCCACCTCCTATATTACAAAGTATACTTCCTGAAGGAACGAGCTGCTTTGGAGAAACAGATGGAATGGTAACTGTTGCTGCAATAGGAGGCTCAGGAGGACCCTATACATTTTACCTAGAAGATGACCAAAACACTACAGGTGTATTTACTAACCTGCCTGCTGGAAATTATGCAGTAACAATTGAAGATATTGCAGGTTGCAGAATCGAATTTGATTTTGAAATCATACAACCTCTAGAAATACAAGTTCAAATTGATAAAGAGGATATATCCTGCCACAATTTTAATGACGGGACTATTTGTGTTTCAGCCTCTGGTGATTTCCCACCTTTTACCTATGATTGGAATGTGGCTGGGAATGTGGACAAACTAGGTCCATTAGCTGAAGGCTGGTATGTGCTAACAACAACCGACGCAAATAACTGTAAACGAATAGATAGCATATTCATAGAAAATCCTCCACTCTTGGAAATTACGGGCTTGGATAAACTCGATGTAAAATGCTTTAATGGTTCTGATGGCGAAGCATCTGTAATGTATACAGGCGGGAGACCTCCCTACCAAGTGAATTGGAACAATATGAGTGCGGGTGATATAATTTCTGGATTAACTTCTGGTATGTATGTGGTAACAGTAACCGATGATAGTAATTGCGAAGCAATAGATAGCATATTTGTTGATCAACCTGATCAACTTATTGTAAATGCTATTGGAAATCAAGTAACCTGCTTCTCCTCTGTCGATGGAGTTGCTTATGTAGAAATTGATGGTGGAACAGAACCATATGAAGTTTTATGGGAAGATGGAAGTGTCACAGATACCATTAAGAACTTAAATGGGGGGGACTATGAAGTGCTAGTGACAGATGAAAATGGTTGCACTGTAGAAGCAGTTGCAACTATAATTTCTCCACCTATGGTGCCGATTATTGCTACTGTATCAGACGCACTATGCCCGGATTCATCAGATGGCAGCATACAAATTAATACTAGCCCCCC
Source organism: uncultured Saprospiraceae bacterium (assembly GCA_938045585.1). Classification (GTDB taxonomy): domain Bacteria; phylum Bacteroidota; class Bacteroidia; order Chitinophagales; family Saprospiraceae; genus CALCMJ01. The sequence continues at coordinate 10,950 of CALIAU010000028.1, read as the reverse complement.
TGGATACACGCTCGATGTCCTTTGGGAAGACCAATCATCTAATCCTACCCTAATGGGCTTAGCTGCCGGAAGCTATTGCGTTACAGTGACAGATCAAGATGATTGTACGAACGAACAATGCTTTGAAGTGAGAGACCCTAATCCAATACAAGTAGTTGAAACTATAACACAAGTTTCATGTATAGACGTAATGGATGGTACTTTAAATATCGAAGTCAGCGGAGGAACTGCAGACTATAGTTATAATTGGGATGGACCTGGCATATTTATTTCTAACAGCAAAGATTTACTAGATCTAGAACAAGGAGATTACCTATTAACAATCACAGACGCAAATGAATGTACTGAAGAATTTTCATTTAACGTTGGTATTGAACGTATGTTAAGTATAGACTTTGTGACAGATACTATTGATTGTAATGGTACACTAGAGGGATCCATTACACTGCTTGTAGAAGGAGGGGTAGAACCCTATGATTATCAATGGAACGGTCCAGACTTTTTTACTGCCAATACAAAAGATTTAGCAAATATAGGAGCAGGTCCATACACAGTTATTGTAACAGATGTAAACGGTTGTATGATTGAAGAAACAATCCAAGTCACAGAAAGAACGACTAATATTTTTTCAGTTGAAACGGAAAATGTATTCTGTTTTGGAGGAAACACAGGGAAGGCGTTTATCGACGGTGCTGGTCCTGGTGCACCATTCCAGTACGCATGGTCCAATAGCGAAGTGGGAGATACTGCATTTATGTATGAGGCTGGAATACATTCCGTAATGATTACAGATAGATTTAATTGTATAGAAGAAATTTCATTTGAGGTCTTCCAACCGGAAGAAGGCGTTGTTGCTGATGTGAATGTAAAAGATATTTCATGTGTTGGTTCAGCAAATGGTGAAATTGAAATTATCGCAACAGGAGGTAGTGGAGTCTATAGATATAAAGTAGATGGAGGCGAATTTACTACCAGTAATTTATTGATTGGTTTAGAAGCTGGAATATATACCGTGGTCATACAAGATTTAGATGGATGTGAATTTTTTGTCGACAGTGTAGAAATATCCGATATCTCAAATATCGGTTTGGAACTTGGTGATGATATTTTTGTTGATTTTGGCGCAACACTGACTCTCACTCCATCCATAGGAGGCAACCAAGAAGACATTGAGTTTTTCTGGACCTCACCAAACATAGATAACTTTGACTGTGTCGACTGTGAAAATCCAGTTGTTAGAAATATTACGATTCCTTTTGAAGCACAGTTGAAAGTGATCAATAGAGCAAAATGTGAGGCTACTGACGTTGTAAAAGTTTGGGTGAATACAGAAACGCAGGTGAGTGTTCCCACAGGATTTACTCCCAATGGAGATGGAAATAATGATGTACTCATCATTTTTGGAAAGGAAAATATTATTGTTAATTCATTTGAAGTATTTTCAAGATGGGGTGAGAAAATGTTCACGCGGACTAACTTCAGTACAAATGATCCCTCAAGCGGATGGGATGGAACTTGGAAAGGGGAGACTGTAGTCCCGGGTGTATATGTTTGGGTAGCTGAGGTACAATATGAAGATGGTAGATTAGAACAATTACAAGGTACAACTCAATTGATCCGATGAGAGTAATACAATGTATATACCTCTGTTTCATTATGCTATGTGCCTTTACGGTACAAGCCCAAGATCCCCATTTTTCACAAATTACAGCTTCACCTTTAAATATTAATCCTGCATTTACTGGATTAATTGAAGGACAGTATAGAGTCAATGCCATTTATAGAGACCAATGGTCCTCTGTAGGCGCAAAGTATCGAACTGCTTCAGTAGGTGCCGATTTTAGATACCATATTACAGGGAATGACTTTTATGCCTTCGGTGTAAAATTTCTAAACGACCAAGCAGGAGATGGTCTCTACCAACAAAACTACGCACACCTCAGTATTTCATATCTGAAAAAATTATTCGGAGACAGAAACGGCTACAGTCAATATATCTCTGGTGGAGTACAGGGTGGCTTAGGCCAACATTCTATTAACTGGAGTAATCTTTGGTTTGGAAACCAATATGACCTTACTAATTTTAATATAGATTTTTCAGCAGGTACGGGAGAATCAGAAATTTTAACTAATTCAGCAAGTGTAGATTTATTTCTTGATATAAATGCAGGACTGCTCTGGTATACAGTATTTGATGAACGCACAAGCGTCTATTTTGGAATTTCCATGAGTCACCTAAATCAGCCAAGTATTTCATTTTTCTCTGATGGTACAGCTACTCTTAATAACAAATATAGTTTACACGCAGGAGGGGAATTTTTATTAAACCGATCAGTAAGCATCCTACCTGCAGCGCGTTGGCTGTATCAAGACCCACACCAGCAATTTGTTCTAGGCGCAAGCTTACGGTATAACCAAATGGGAGATGCAGATGTAGCACTGAGAATCGGTCTCTTTACAAGAATTACAGAAAAATTTAATGATGGCCTTCAAAGTGACGCTATGATCATGTCAGTCGCATATGAGTTTTCAGATTTCATAGTTGGACTTTCCTATGACCTAACAACTTCTTCTCTCGCTGCAGCAAATAACAGACAGGGCGCCTTCGAACTCTCTTCTTCCTATATCTTCCCATACACAAACAGAAACTACAAAGTCACCTGTCCTAAACTCTAAGCCTCGTTTTTTGCAGCTTGGCCTCCAAAACCCACTTCGCTATTCGTAGCTTGACCTACGAATCCATATACAAACGTTCCGCTAAAAATCTAACGTCTAGCGTCTAACATCTATCCTCTTCCCCTCGTTATGTGTAGTATGTACCTACAAATCCATATCTACGAACTCAAAGTATACCTATGAACCCCAGGATTCCAACTCTTTTGAATCAAATACTTAATGTCTTCGAAATGATTTTTCTTGGAAACAAAATCAATATTTTCTAAGTCTATGATGAGAACCGGAAACGTAAGTATGTTTCTGAAATATTCAAAATAAGCATTTTGAATTTCTTGTAGATAAGCATGACTTATGTTTTGCTCAAAAGCACGTCCTCGTTTTTCAATATTTGAAACAAGGATGTCAACATTTCTGTGGAAATAAACAATAATGTCTGGCTTGGCAAAGTCATTGTTTAAAACATTGAAAAGTTTTTGGAAAACTCTAAATTCTCTTTGTTGTAAGTTATTCCGAGCAAATAGCAAAGTTTTTACAAAACTGTAGTCAGCTACTGTAAAGTCATTAAACATGTCTTGATTCAAAAGATCTTTCTCCATCTGCTTATGCCGCTCCGTCATAAAAAATAATTCAAGTGGAAAAGCATACTTGTCTTTGTCTTTATAAAAGTAGGGGAGGAACGGGTTCTCTTCAAACTGCTCTAAAATAAGTTTGCAGTTGTATTCTTCTGCTAACATGCGACAAAACGAAGTCTTCCCAGAACCAATGTTTCCTTCTATACAAATGTAACGATATGGAATAATAGGATTACTCACTTTCTTGTAAATACACGTCTTTTAAATCTTCAGAATTCATATACAACTCTTCCACACTCAAACCTAGTATTGGGTGGACAAACTCTGCTGCTATTTCTAACATAGGAACCAATACAAAGTTCCGCTTATGCATTAATCTGTGCGGAATGATAAGAGAACTTTCAACTATAATTTCTTGACCATAAAAAACAATGTCAATATCAATTTTTCTAGCACCCCATCTATTCTGTCTCTCCCTGCCCATTTCAGACTCTATCAAATGGATCTCTTCTAATACCTTCTCTGCAGAAAGCTGAGTAGAACATTGCAAGGCCAGATTCATATATTCTTCCTGATCTTCCACTCCCCAAGGCTCCGTTGTATAACATGCAGATCGCGCTTGAATTTTCCCTATACGCTCCGCAATCATCTCAATTGCTATATTGATATGTTGCTCTTTATCTCCAATATTTGATCCTAAATGTAGGTATACCTCCTGCACAATACTCTTTTTGCAATAATACGGAATACTGTATCAATATATTAGATAATTTCTATATGTATTCTTGATTCCATAAAAAAACCGTCCCATACAAATGGAACGGTTGTGTATATTTTATACAAAGCTACTAAGCTTTGCCTATTGCTTTTAAATATTTTGAAAGCTCTTCTTTTACTACAGGATACAGGAAGAATAAACCTATCATATTTGGAAAAACCATTGCAAATATCATAGCATCAGAGAAATCCCAAATTGATTGCATACTTGCTGCAGCTCCAATTATAATAAATATACAGAATAAAAGTTTGTAAGTTATATCTGCAAGTGATCCTCTACCAAACAAAAATTTCCAAGATTGTAATCCATAATATGACCAAGAAATCATTGTTGAAACTGCAAATAATACGACAGCTACAGTAAGAAATACATTAGAATATGGAATGTATTTAGCAAAGGCCTTAGATGTAATGCCTGCCCCTTCAAAAAATTCACCATCGATGAGAACAGCACCTCCTTCACCACCATATTGGAACACATCACTATTTATATTGAATATGATAATAACTAATGCTGTCATTGTGCAAATTACCACTGTATCAATAAAAGGCTCTAATAAAGCCACTAGTCCTTCTGATGCAGAGTATTTTGTTTTAACTGCAGAGTGAGCTATAGAAGCCGACCCAGCACCAGCTTCATTTGAGAATGCTGCGCGTTTGAACCCAATTAATAATACACCTATCCAACTTCCAACTCCTATAGCTCTTGGCTTAAAAGCCTCGGAAAATATTTGACCAATCGCATCGTCTATGTAATTAAAGTTACTGAGAATAATATATAAACAAGCTAGTAAATATAATAATGCCATAAACGGTACTATCTTTTCAGTAACTGATGCGATACGCTTTATACCTCCTATTATTATTATCCCAACGATTATTGCTAATATCAGACCAATTATAGCTCCTGAAGCAGTACTATCTAAACCAAGCAAATCTTTAAGAACAATAGTAGCTTGATTAGATTGTGCAGCATTTCCGCCTCCAAAAGATCCACCTATACAGAAAATTGCAAAGAATATAGCTGAGATCTTACCAAGAGTAGCAAATCCTCTTTCCTTTAATCCTTTTGAAAGATAGTACATGGGGCCTCCATAAACAGTTCCATCATCACCAATATCTCTGTATTGAACGCCAAGGGTACACTCCACAAATTTAGTTGACATTCCTAAAAGACCACAAATAATCATCCAGAAAGTGGCACCTGGACCTCCTAATGCAATTGCTAATGCAACACCGGCAATATTTCCATTCCCCACAGTACCAGACACTGCAGTAGCTAAAGCTTGGAAGTGAGTTACTTCACCAGCTTCACTTTCATCTCTGATTGTATCTACAATGTCGCCGTCGATTGCCAAGTTACTATCTCCAACAGACGCATTATCTACATGGTCGTACTTTCCACGGACTACATTTATTGCAGTGAATAATTTTCTAATGTTAATAAACTTGAAATTTATTGTAAAAAACAATGCACTGAAAACTAATAGCATTAAAACAAATGGTATGTCTTCTCCTAATCTAAAGAAGACTAACCCTGAGAAAAAGTCTGATATAGGCTTAAAAGCTGCATCTATTTTCGCATCTATTCCCATATCCTGAGAAAATGCTAAAAATGGTAGCACCATAAATGCGAAAAGGAATAAAAATCTATTTTTGAATTTCTGCATAGTCGAGTTTATCATTGGTATACTGCTTATTGTCTACGTTTCAATTTAGTAAAAAGGGAATATCGTATAATTCACAACTTTCTATCTATTAATAAAGCTATTAAGGTAAACTTGTATTCGTCAAATACAAAGGGATAGGGGATAAAATTCTACTTGCTACAGTCTCTATTCTTCTTCGTCAATTCCCTCAGCTATAAGGATGTCAAGCATTTCAGCAAGATTTGGTTTAGGAACCATCCCGGAATGTCTGTCTCGAATTTCCTTGTTTTTAATCAACATGAGGGTTGGAATACTACGCACCTTAAAGTATGCAGAAAGTTTCGGATTCTGATCTACATTGATTTTTGCCACCAAAGCTCTACCTTGGTATTCTTCTGCAAGCTCATCAATAATAGGACCCACTACTTTACATGGTCCACACCAGGGTGCCCAAAAGTCTATTAATATTGGCAGCTTTGTACCTTCAATTGTAGCATTAAACGTTTCGTCCGTTATGTCAGGTGCTTTGAATTTTTCTTTCTTCTTTTTAAAGAACATACCTCTGAATTATTTCTAACTGTAATAAATACCTAATAATTTTTCTACCCGCTCTTTAAAATGTTTAAAATCATTCTCCATCTTGATAAAAAACAACTCGCGATATTGATATCCTTCCGAACTAATTAAAACAGACCTGCGCTTTAATTTATTAATCCACTCTTCGGAAAAGTCATAGAATTGCTTGTTGTGGCTCAGGATAAATTGTGGATAGTCATAACCAATGAATGTCGACTTAATATACTTCGATTTGTATTGCACTATATTTGCATAGTTTCCAAAATCGTTCAGATAGATTTTTAATTCAGATCCTTCTACGTCAGCTCCTGCTATAGACTTTATTCCACTTATACTTACCTGGCGCAAATCATTTATCAATTTTGAAATGTCATGTATCAATCGTTCTACAAATACCGCTTCTTTAAACCCACGAATAGTAATACAGAAGATCACCTGCTGATACAAATTGTTTAACATGTTGCTATTCCATATTTCAGTTACCTTGTGTCCATAGTAATTCTTCTGTATCTCTCCTCTAAACATGGCAGCCTGATCTTCATATTCTTTGCTATCTCCAATCTCTAGTGACTTATCATCCCAATGCATATGATTCCAAACATTCATTAAAAAGTTAAAGATGTGCTTATGAGAAAAGTAATAGAAGATAGGAAGCTCATTTGCTAGATAGGTCAGCTCCTTTTCTTCTTCCTTGTCATTCCCTTTGAGTGGGTCTATAAACTTTGTAAATAACTTTAAATAGACATCTATAGTCGCTTTCTCATCTGTTACAAAAGGATGGAAAAACGAAATATATTTTTCAGACCTGAATATAGCATCAAGAGAAATATCAAAATGCTCAGCTAACCTGACAACTTCTTCCAAGGTCATTGCCGTTTCACCATTAATACGCTTATAGGCTGCTCCCTTCTTAATATTCAAAACCTCCATAACATCGTAAAGAACCTTGTTTGTGTGTCCTCTTCTTCGGTCCAGAATACTGAAAAACTTCTTTTGATATTCTTCTTGCAAGTTCATAAGTCAAGTTTATCGTTTGTGAATTGTCTTCAAATGTGTTTACAATCTATGATTAAAAACGGTCTAGTAATAGGTTTTTATACTAAAATGTCAACTTAAAATCACGCTTTTGACCTCTAAACAGCAAAAGATGCCCCTCAGAGCTATAAGTTTATTTCATATTTCTAGCATACATACAATTGCTATCCAGCGTAAATCATATTTCTATTATATGTAGAAATTATCAAAAAGGTTACCACTGGATCTGCATTATCGGTAAACAATATGCTTGAAAAGAGAAATTATTTTGATTTATCAGCAATTAAAATAGAAAACAAATGAAAAATTTAGCTCTTCTTATCGGATTATACGTCCTGTTGTTTAGTGCATGCACACCTACCTATTATGCACCAGGCACAATGGCTGCTCCAGGATTAAAAGAAAAAGGTGATATAAAGATCGGAGTGCACAGTAGTTCATCTTCAGATTCAGAATCAAGTAGTCAAGGGACTGGTTTTGACCTTGAATTGGCATATTCACCAATTGAAAATTTAGGCTTACTTTATCATAGCAATAGTTTTAGTGATGGTTTTTCTAATCCAGTGAATGAGAGAAGCGGTCCCTATGGTATCCCTGTCTATGATTATATAAGCTATGTAGCTAAAGGGAGTATTCACAATCTAGGTGCTGGCTATTATAAAAATTTGAACCCTGATTGGATTTGGGAATCGTATGCTACAGCAGGCCTTGGTAGTTTCGAAATAAAATCAAAAGAAACTAGCAGAAACATCACAGCGGATCTTAGAAAGATGAGTTTGCAAACTGGCGTTTTATTTAGAAAATCATTTTTTGAATTTGGAGCTACCTATGGACTAAGCACCTTATCCTACAATAATATTCAAGGTGAAATTATCAACTTCAATGATAGCCAGAACAATTACCTTACTCAAAGAAGTAATCATCTACTCTCAAATTTTGCAAGCACTTTGCGCCTAGGATATAAACCCGTAAAAATTCAAATGCAAATCGGTGCAACAAAAAATCTAAGCCACGATGATTTCAAAATGAACGATGCATATGCATCCTTAGGCCTCTTCCTAAATGTAGATGAATTAATAAAAAGATAAACACGTCAATACCCGATTATTACTTAACCAAAAAGTCTGCGTATTCAGCTATGAATACGTAGACTTTGCATTTTCCGCTATTCTCTCCGCTATTCTCTCCGCTATTCGTAGGTTGTACCTACGAATCCATATGCAAACGCCCCGCTATTCTCACTAATTTCTAACGCGCTATTCGTAGCTTGCACCTACAATTCCAAATGCACACGCACGCCATATCACAATCCTCTAAACCCCCAACTTCAAAACCCCCTCTCTAAAATACCCATCCACCTTCTCCTTCGTCTTCTCATCTATCTCCAAAACCGGAGCATGATGTGGTTTAATGCGCGCATCAATAATAAGCGAACCAGTACAACCCCAATGCTTATATTCTGTCATACTGCCTACACCATACACATCGTGACTTGGGTTAGCACGTGTAAAACTCACCCAAAGAAAGTTGTTTAAGGTCTCTGCTAAGAAAGCAGCATTGTCACAAACGATTATTAAAGGGAACTCCTCTAAATTTTGCTTTTCTAAATACCCCTTTAAAGAATCCATCTCCTGTACAGCCTGAGTAGCTGTAGTATACGTATCCATGCTAATAGCAAGTATTCCCTTTAAAGCAACACTGATCTGATTACAATGGCTAGGCAACTCAAGTCCTGCTGGAACAGCATTACCTAGTGTACGTAACTTAGGACCATTACATGCAATAATAAGCTTTGATCCAGCATTCCATCCACTTCCACTATAGTCTAAAGTATCTATAGTTGTCTTGGTTTGAAAATGTAAATCTCTCTTCCAGTCAACCCGCTCTAATACATGTTCAAAATAATCTTTGATATCATGTGTGTTTAAATCTGGATGATCATTACCAGAAGCAATAAATAAAAACTTGGCTAATGAGGTTTGACCCGATCCTAAGATCCTATTCGCAATTGTCAATATCTCTTCTGGCCGCTGTTCTCTAAATGGCATGTAGCGTTCAAAACCTACAGCAAGTAGGAGAGGGTGCACACCAGCAGCATCCACTGCGTTCAATTCTTTCAAACCAGGAAACTCCTGTCCTGCTAATTCTTCCACTAGCTTGTGGATCAAATAACCAAAACCAGAATCTTCTTGCGGAGGTCGACCTACCACTGTAAAGTGCCATAAGGCATCCTTACGGTGATACACATTGTCTACCTCCATATATGGAAAATCATGTTCTAAACTGTAATACCCAAGATGATCTCCAAAGGGGCCTTCTGGTTTCTTTTTATTTTTAACTACAGTTCCTGTTATGACAAAATCTGCATCTGCTGAAATTGGATAGCCCTTCTCATCATAAAAATATTTATAGCGGCGACCTCCTAACATCCCTGCAAAAGTCAATTCACTTATGCCCTCGGGCATCGGCATGATCGCAGAAAATGCATGTGAGGGCGGACCGCCTATTGCAATAGAAACCCGAAATGGTTCATCTGATTTGTTGTATTCAGTATGATGAATCCCTATACCTCTATGTAACTGGTAATGCAGTCCTATTTCTTTGTTTGTTTCGTATGCGTTTCCGTTGAGTTGTATACGGTACATGCCTACATTCGACTGCATAATATCTTTTGACCCTGGAGGCAAACTCATAACCTGCGGCAATAGAACAAATGCACCACCATCCATTGGCCAAGATTTTACAAGAGGCAATTGATCTATACTAGTCTTACCATAGCTTACAGGTTTAGAAAATCGCGCCTTCTGTGGCAATGCCTTCAAGGCAGTAAATGGAACACCTGCAAAAGAAAATGGCTTTTTCATTAGCCTACTAGGATCTGCCTTAATCGCTAATACCTTCTTTAGTTTTGGTATTGTCTTTCTGAAAATAAAATCCGTTCGCTCATTCGTTCCATAAATATTTGAAATCGCTTGAAATGGACTTCCTTTTACCTTTTCAAATAAAATCGCAGGACCCTTTACATCATAATAACGTCTATGAATCTCCGCCATCTCTAGATTAGGATCTACCTCAAATGGCACGCGTACAAGCATCCCATGTTTCTCTAAGTCTTCAGCACAATGCCGTAAAGATTTATACATAGCTATCTAACGTCAAGCGTTTCATTTAGTTTAATTGACAATCTACAATTATTTTAATTAACGCTATCCCCCCGCTATCCCTCCGCTATTCGTAGGTTGCACCTACGAATTCATATGCACACGTTCCGCTTGCTTCCTCCACTATTCCTAGCCTACCACTTCCGCTATTCGTAGCTTGCACCTACGAATCCATATGCACACGTTCCGCTCGATATCTTACGCTATTTGTAGCTTGACCTACAAATCCTTATGCGCACGTTCCGCTTGCTTTCCCACTATTCCTAGCCTACCACTTCCGCAATTCGCAGTTTGCATCCGCTATTTGTAGGTTGACCTACAAATCCATATGCACACGTACCACTCACCCCGCTATTCGGCCGCTATTCGTAGGTTGCACCCATTGGTGTCCGGTTAATATTTTAAAGTGGTCTTTTAAACCTCTAAGTCATTGATTATCAGTGTTCGGATTTGTGGTCTTCAAAAGGTAGCCCCCTTAATAAAAAAGTGTCGGTGGTCTAGGGG
>CALIAU010000027.1 GCA_938045585.1 uncultured Saprospiraceae bacterium | reverse complement strand
TTTTGCACGTGGAAACGATGCATAGGTAACTATTATAATATAAGAAGAATCTTCCAATAAAGACTTAGTTAAAACTTCAGAAAAATACCTAGTCCAATCTGTTTTACTTGATACAGTTGTAATGTTTTTAAAATTAAATTTTTTACACTCTTCTACCCATTGCTCCACTAAAGAAATTGTAGGAACTATAATCACAGCCCTGTAAAATCCAGATTCCAAATATTCATTATAAAGGCAGTTTAAAGCTGTAATGGTTTTGCCAGTACCTGTTGCCATAGCAAAGACCCCTTTTTTATCATTAGCTTTCCAGTTTTTAAATGCTAACTCTTGATAACCTCTTGGACCTGCAGGATATGGGAATCTTGGAGTAGTTGCTATCTTGTAAATCTCTTCTTCCTCATGTACAATTAAATCATTCAAATATGGATTGTTCAAGACTCGACTCCTTGCCTTCAATAATTCTACTTCATCAACAATTAGCTCATCTATTGTCTTAGAACTAAATTCATTTTCAATAGCAATTTCAATATCACCTGGTTCTATATAATTTACAAAATCAGCTTGTTTATAAAATATTTTTTCGAAATATTCTATTTGACTCTCTATTAGCTTACTAGATCTGCTATTCTCCCATAATAAGAAGACATCAAGTTCTTCAAGGTTTTGAGTGATTCCACTGTAAGTGAAATTACATGAAGCCTTAAAACCAATTGTGTCTGTTCCGTCTTTAAAAGTTCCTGATTTAAAGTGCGATAAACCTCTTCCCTTTTTGGGAGAAACTAATACAATTTCAATTCTACCATTTGCTATTAAATAGGATAAACAATTGAAAAAATGTGTACCATAATCATCCAAGCTATTTTTCAAACTCTTAATATTTAATAAATCTATAATCTCAGGATCAAAATTTCCTTCTTTTGCATTTTGGAGAATGCCCTTGTCTTTCTTTGAAAGTATATGATTTGCTACAATTCTAACTTTTCCACCATTATAAATGAACCTAGCAAAACCAAGCGAGAGAACATTTATAGCGGATGAACTGAAATAACCAAGAAGCAAATCGAACGATTGACTATTTGCTAGTGCCTTAAGATAGAACTCCATAGGCTCATGTTTGTCATAAGACCTGTATATTCTAGAATCTGACCACGAGACTAACTTTAGCATTTAGCTTCTATTATTTGGATTTAATTATTATGTATTCTTTATATATCACCTTTGTTGAAACCGAAATTTTCATAGATCTCCGTATCTTTTTTTGTCATTTTAACTGAGATAGATAATTTTTCTTGGATCAATATCTTGGCATATCTTTGTAAATACTTATCTGTTTTAAGGCCTTTTGTCTCAGAGTTTATAAAAACTTTTTGCCACACATGATGAGTTAGAGTAAAAGTGCTTTCATTAAAAAAAGAAATAACAGATGATAGCCTCTTTTCATTCAATGCTATACAAACAAGATCAAATAATATATTTTGTCCTATAGGACGAAAAAGAATACTTGTACTCTTTAATTTACGGTCTAAAGTTTTGTTTTCAATTAAGATCTCTTTTAATGGAATTATATTCTTTATAAGCTTATCAAGAATATTTTTTACATATTTATAATCCTTGAGAATTACTTCTTCTGATTCCCTATAGTGCAAATACTCTTTTGCTTCTCGTTTTGTACTTTTTTCTTTTGGATAAGTGCTAAACTTTTTCTGAGTTAATAGAGACTTAATAAATTCATATAATTGAATAATTGTAGTAAAGTGCCAATCGTCTGAATCGTTTATCGTTTTTTGCTTACTTATCTTAATGCGATTTTCAATCAATCTATATTCATCAATTAATTTTCTAGTAATTATTGCTGCGTTATCATCTTCACTTAATGCAATTATCTCATTTGTTTTGACTGGTTTTGCATATCGATTTAAAGTAGAAAACAGTCTGCGAGTTCTCTCTTTACCTTCTAACGAGCTTTTATGCGCTACAAGAATAATTGAAATTTCATCATTAATGAATAATTCCTCATCAGCTTCATATGCATTCCTAATTGCGAGAGCCCTATGTTGACCATCTATAGCGAAAAGAGATTCTTTGCCACTTAAGGTTAATACACCAAATGTCCTACTAAAGTAATCAAGCTCGTCAGGTTGAAATATCTTTTCTTCATTATCGTCAAAAGTAATATTCAGTTCTTGCCACTTAGGGCTGCCATCATAAATCCCTAACACAAGACTATTAAAGAATCTTTGGTCAGTTTTCTGTAAGTACTTTACGATTGGACTTGTTCTTGTTTTATCTAAATCTCTTTGAATCCATTCGCCTAGTTTAAGTTCTTTGTTTCTAGAGTATTTTTTATTAATCTCTTTAGGTAATTTGACTCTTTTCTTTACTTCTTTAAAGGAAAGTACACTTGAGTAATAAAACCAATCACCCATTCTACCACGCAAGCATGGAATTCTTAATATTGATGAGTTATCCTTCATATAGATTCTTTAATTCAGGAGATATCTTAGCTTCAGGAATACTAGTATTAATTAGCGGAACAAAAGTATTTATCAACTTTTCTTCGCAATTTTCAACATCCGAAGCATTAGCAATTTCTGTATAATAGAAGTACAAATGATTTGAATACTGTTTAAACATTTGATAAACCTTAGCTCTAGGTTTTCCTTTTCCAGCTTGTTCATCAAGATATTCTTTATACCTATTCCAAAGAGTTCTATTTGTAAGACCTACATAAAATAAATATCTAGTTTCCAAAAATTTATTCACTTTAGGTATTAAAATAAAACAGTAAACTCCATTTTTACGTGGAATTTTAGATCTGTTAACTTTGGTGAATTTCACCCTTTTCCATCCAGTAGGTTCTGTCAATTTTTTAGACGGATCACTCCAGAATGTTGGATGTAAAAAGAACTTCTTAGTATGAACAACTAGATCACCTTTTTTTGCCATATCAATATCGTAACCCATAATCTATATAAAGCAAGCAGCACATCCTCTTCCTTCCTCCTCTTCCCAATCAATCTCCCATTCGTCAGAATCAGTTAAGATGTCTACTAAGTTAGGTGATTTAAAATTATTCTTCGTTCGTTGTATTCTGGTGAAGTGTTCTTTCTTTATTGCTTTTACTCTTTTGGGGCTAGATAACTCTTCAAGTGTTTCACCCTGTTGCCAAGTGTATCCTTCTTTTTCATATGCAAGAGCTTTATTAAAAAGCTCATTATGATTCTCGTATAACCATACCCATTCGATTTTTTGTTGGAAAAAACAAAAAAAACATCCTGATCTAGAACGAGAGTAGTAACCTGTTTTTTCCTCACCATCTATTTCAACTTTGTATTCCCTTTTCTCATAATAGCCTGGCACACCTACACCTGATTCTTTCAAGATTGAGAAAATATCACTTCGGACCAAAATATCTTCATTCTCAATTAATGGATAACTTTCTACTTTACCCAATGGATAGTCTGTAGTCTTCAAGAACTGGAAGACTACTTTATTGAAGTCCTTTGTACTACTGTCTAATAAGAATCCAAGTTTGGTTTTCTGATTATAGTTATTAGATAAGGGCGTTTTAGCAATTTCTAGAATTCTATCTTTATTGTCATGAAAGCAAGACTCTTGATAAAGTTTCAATATAAATTCAAGGTTTTCGTTTTTCAAAACTTTAGTGATTACATCTTCACTCCAAATGTTCTGTCTAAATGGAAATATAGATTGGACATTAGCCTTTTTAGAAATGTATCCTTCTCTATCTTCATCACCTCTTATCCCAACATACGATACAATAGGAGCATCACCTGCAATATATTTCTCAAACGGCATTAATTTCAATTTCTTAGTACACCAACGAGCTGTATTAGAGGGAAGGTAGCCGCCATAGACATCCAAGAAGTGATCAAAAGGATCATGATTTTCATCGCTTACAGCTTTAAGTACTTTTATGTTTTTACCTAGATATACTTCTAGGCTATCTATAAGATCATATGTTTCCTTTAACTCCTTTCCTGTATCGCATGAATAATATTCAATATCCAATTCTGGATAAATGTTGTTCAAGTAGATTGCTAATGCTGCACTGTCCTTACCACCTGATATTCCTAATACGTGTTTTACTTCTTTACTCATATTGATTTAAGTAATTCTAATAAGGTTCCTTCAACTATGGTTTTATCCTTTGACTTTATAATTGTGTTTAGCTGTTTCTTAAGCTTTGACACCTCTTTTAACTGCTTTTTGTTAAGGACAATTTGATTGCCTTTATTTGATTTATCAGTACCGAATATCTGATATTTAATACCAACTTCAGTTTTAGGGTCAATGCTCTCTTCTGACAATGAAACTAAAGCATCTAAATCTTTAAACTCCTTATTAATCCTCTCGTATAAGATCAATTCATCATCATCTGCAAACTGCTTCGTTTGTTTACCTATAAGTGCTTGAGAAAGACTTGAAAGCCATGCTTTCTCCTCATCAAGAGGTGATTCAATTCTTCTAACTAAAGTTCTCTGTTTAGGATTCAACAAATGATCTATTCTATTGCTATAACGCTCTTTAAGTTTGCCTTTAATTTGTGCAAATCCATCTTCTTCAATACCCAGATAGCTTGAAAGCCTATCTTTTATTCTAAACAACAATTGTTCATCATTTAGTCTGAGCTCTTTTATAGATTTTTGAACCTTATTAGAAAAAGATTTTAGTTCTTTATTATTCTTTTCTAAAGTTTTTAGGTCATAACTGAAACACTTTGGAATATCATCAAAGAAAGTTTTTTCAAGCTCCTTTGCATTAAGTAAAGTTTCTCTAAATAATAGAGTTTGCTTAGATAAATTCTTTTTGGTAGCCTTAGTGTATGGAGAAAGTTGTTTGTAAAAAGTAAGAAATGGTTTAGCCACTTCTTGAAATCCTTTATCCTTTATTTCATCCTTTTCATCCTTTTGAATTAGTAATCTGTATTTATTAAACAACTTCAATCTCACGCCGTTTACTTCAATCGCTTTTATTGAATAGGAACTTGCTTTCTTATATATCAATTCCCCCACCTCAAAAGAAAAGTTAGGCACATATACACCATCTCTGTAAAGGGCATATTCATCTCTATGGATAAATAAAAATGTGATAATCCAAAATTCAATTAAGCCATCTTTAAGCTTAAGTGGCCTTTTACTCAATAATTCAATAAATTCAGATACAGGTCTTTTACCTTTCTTCGTCTTCTCAATAAATTTCAATGAAGCCTCCCACAACTTCTTATATGTTTTATCTGTTGGTCTTTGGAAATAAGCTTCTTGCAAATCATTTTTATGAATTCCTGTATTCTCTAGTAAACTATGATAGATGGATCTTTCAGGTGGAAATAATTTTTCTTCAAACGCAAGAATTGGCTTATCATAATTTTGGATCAAGGCTCTTATATAATTCTTTTTAGCAGAATGAATTGTTCCAGATAATTTTGATTTATTTATGTGTTCACTCTTTATTGTTGGAGTATTCGAATAAACCTCATCTGAGATCAATGATAAAATTTTATTTAAATGCTTTTTATTTTCTATTTTAACTTTCTTTCCATTAGTGTACCATTTTGCCAGTTTTGAAAAAGATAAGTTTTCTAATGTTCTACTTAAATCAATCTCTAGATAGTTCATTTTAGCTTCTAACTCTCCTCTTGCAACTTTATCCAATACCTCCTCGGACAAAATCTTTTCTATGACTTTCATTTCTAAAAGCGAATTAGAAATAACATCAGTGTCATTTATCAAGCAATGAAGTATAGGCTCCTGAATTTTTGTACGTAAAGAACTCGATTTCAATTTAGAATTGAAAACTATATTTACGACTCCGTCTACTTCAGATTTAATTTCTTGAAATACTTTGATTGGATCAATTGTAATTTTATACTCAAATAATCTTGGTGTACCAATCTTATAACTAATCGCCTTGGCTACTTCATAGTCTGCTTTAAAGTATTTGGCTATATGATCTTCAATAGATGAAACTTTTCCGATTGATTTAACGTGCTTTGCAATCAGTTTCTCCACATCAATGTCCGTCCCTTCAAAAAGTCCATAGGATTTACGGAAATTTTGATATTTGATTATTCCTTGCCTTTCCAATTCTTTGAGAATTGGAATTGGCGACTGAA
The DNA here is from genome assembly GCA_938045585.1 of uncultured Saprospiraceae bacterium. Classification (GTDB taxonomy): domain Bacteria; phylum Bacteroidota; class Bacteroidia; order Chitinophagales; family Saprospiraceae; genus CALCMJ01. The sequence goes on along the minus strand of CALIAU010000027.1, from coordinate 47,301 downwards.
TTAAAAGAATCTCCTTAGAATATATCTCAAGGAACTTTTTAGAAATACTTCCATTAAAGTCTAAAAGCAAATCAATTAATCCTATTGCCTTTATTAGTTTCTTAGAATCAGATTGATTTTTCCTAAGTAAGTTGTCCGCTTTATCTAAAGCTGAATGAATCACTCTCCATCGAAAAAAGTCTGGATTACCTTTTGAATGCAAAAAAGAACTAAAGTTATAAATGATATAGTCAAAGACATTCTCAATACTAAAGAGTTTACCTTTCTTGCTTTGGATAAATGATTTTAATCCTTTTGGTTCATTTGTAACAATGAATCCAAACAGTGACCTCTCGTTTTGACCATACTTCTGTAATGATATTAATAATGAAGAAGCCGCTATAGGATCAATAGGGTTTAAGCTTCTAACTAAACTATCATCAACCTTGTTTCTGAGTTTAAATAGATTGTTATCCTTAATTAATTTCAACAATCCTTTGGAAATACCATTTGCTTTTAGCTTAGGATATTCATGTCTAATAGCAGAGGCAGCCAGATTCAATAATTGCTCAACAGGCTCATTGAATGGTAATTCTTTTATTCTGCCCTTTACTTTTTCCCACTCTTTTCTGTCTTTTTCTTCTAGTCCAATTGAATATGCATCAAAATTTTGATGTAAGGTTGTCAGAAAAAGAATGTTTCTATTTTTGTCATTCGCAAACTCAGCTATTCTTTGAATAAAGTAAAGTTCTTTCTCTGGGTTGTTCTTTGCGGCATATTCTAGAACCTTACCAAACTCATCAACAACAATAACAAGGCATTTCTTTTTCTTCTTTAGTCTGCTATGTAATGATTTTATCTTATTATAAACTGTAGTTTCATCATCATCTGTACCTAATTCCTCAGATAGGGATTTTACTAATGATTCATATTTACCTACTACATTTAAAAACTTAAACTGTGAGCAGCCGTTGAACTGGCCGTTTACAGGAGAGAAGTACTCTTCGTCTTGGTTTAAATGTTTGTAAAAAGCTAATAGAAAAGCGGACTTACCTGTGCCATAACTTCCAATAAGGTTATATGAGTGAACTCCAGATTTAAAACTTTTTGAGATCGTTTCATATGCATCAATGGAATTTTGTGTGGGTATGTAATTATACTCACTTGAAAAGTCTCTTGCAATATTTATTGACGGCGTGAAGTTAGTTTCCATAGTATTTTTTTAAAATCGTTAATGGATCTAACTCTTTTCTAAATTGCAACACCTGAATACCCCCATCATCAGAATAAACTACTTCCTTATGGTATTTAGAAGTGATTTCTTCTATCTTTTGGTGTAAAGAATCACTGGAAATAGCAAACACAGAACCCACATGATTAAGGCCATTAAGAAGTTCATGAAATGATATAGAACTACCTTCTAATTTCATTAGGATGCAGCACAAAATTATTTCTGCAGGAATATTCTTTCTTTCTTTGGTTTCAATTCTATAATATTGAGTACTACCATATTTATAGCTTCTCTCTATAAGATTAAGTTCATATAACAGACCCGAAAATTCATCTTCAATACTTTTAGGTTTTGGAGATAAGGTATAATTGTTCAAGAAAACTCCTATATCTCTTCGTAATGAATTTTCATTATAATTCACTCCTTCACTTCTACATCTATCTTTTAGAAATTGCAATGCTTGATCTGCCTCGAATTCAACCTTTTGTTTTCTAAAATGATTAAACATTAATGAATAAATTGAAGCTTTTTCGTTCGACACTAAAAAGTAATGCAATAACCAAATACTTCCTACATCTTCTAGGTAAGGGTCCATTCCTTTTTTGTCACTGAATATTAATTCTGCAATTTTAGATTGAGTTTCATTTGCTTCTAATAGACCGAATGATTTAATCCAGTACCTAATTGACTTAACCATATTCTTACCAACACCTAACTCTATTATGGCTTGATCACCGAAACTCTTTCCGCTCCAAGCATGGTCAAGGCCTTTCTTTAACCAGTAATGCCTGACTGTAAATGTTTCATGTCCTGCAAATGTATAACTCATCACACCTTTATGGGTTTTTGATTTACTTTGGAATTGCTTTCAATTTGATCCTCTGCTACTCTCAGAGCTTCGATAGCTTGATCTTCTTCTTCAACTAATTCACAAACTTTATCTGCCAACCAAAGTGTTTTCAAATCTGATTCTGTAATCCCTAGGATTTCTGCAAGTATTGGAATGTGCTCCTTTTTTGCATGACGATCCCCTCTTTCTATCTTTGACATCGTTGCTGTATCAATATCTAATTGCGCTGCAACTTTCCTGAGTACGAGTTTTTTATTTTCTCTAAGTTCCCTAAGTTTATTTCCAAATAGCATCTATCAAATTATTGTATAGACAAATAATGGCAAATATAGATTATTAATCTTAATGTTTATTATATAAATACACCCAATTAGAATAGTTTCGAGCATAATTAAAGGGGGATAAATTTTTATTTCTATTAGACTTTAACAAACACTACTTTACTCTATCCATCCTATTAAAGCTCCCAATTAGAGTATATAGGAACACTCTCATTCTCTATATGAAACATTCTTTTTAACTCAGAAGAAACGTAACTATATAGAAAGAATAACAAGTGCAAAACCAATAATACCTCTATCAAAGTTTGCTTTAGAAGATACATCGTATACTTCGATCACTTTCTAGTTGATTTGTAATTATATGCCATAATGTTAATTAAAAAATAAAACCCCCTACTCTTTAAGACTCAGAGTCAAACAAGTCTTTTTCTCTGAGTCTCTTTTCCTTTATGTTCAATAATTTTTCTTGTTCTTTCATCCGTAATAATTTGGATTGATTTGCATAGTAGTCCATTCTATGTCTTGAAGCAATAGGAGAATCATCTTCTACTAATGCTTCAAGTTTTCTCTTAAGCTTTTTATTAGCATCAGTTAGCTCGAATATTTCTTTCTTCACATGACTAAGTTGCTGTACATAACTTTGATCTAGCTTCCTGATTGCTCGTTCTGTTTGTAACTGAGCTTGATATGGATTTAATATTATTTTCTTAAGTGGAGGTTTCTTTTTGGGTTTCAAATGTTTCCATTTAGTCCTCCAATAAAAAATCATATAGCTAATCACCAATGACCCAAAGAAAACAATCTTGTAATTCAAGCTGTAGGCATTCATTCCAAATGCGATCCAGGATACAGTTAAAAACCATGCTTTGTACCTAAGCCTAAAACTATAACCAATAAGCCAAACTGGTATAGTTACTAGAAAACTGATGGCGATAAATGTTTCTGCTGTCATCTTATCTTGGTTTTAGAGGAGCACATAATGTGCTCCCCAATTGAATACTTCTTATACTGCTTCAGCTTGAGAAGATTGACTCAGACTTATGGACAATTTTTCTTGTTCAGTATCATATTCTAGACCACTTTCATCTGTTGCCAATTCCTCATTAGTATAAATTGAAAGAATGTGCTTAGCCTTCACAATGATCAATATGTGCACACATGATGTCAGAATAACTAATGCTGCTTGAGTTATTAGAATTCTATAAACATCACTTTGTGGTAGCTCTAAAAGCACAGACTCTGTATATTTATTGAACCCTTCAGCAATACTGAAAAGTGGGACTATGCTGACTATCGCCCACCCTACATAGTAAAGCAAAGGTTCTCTAGATGCTCCTAGGATAAGTTCAACAATAACAAGACATATACTTGTAAACAAAACCAAAATTCCAAGTGGAATAAAGGTTATGGGTAATGACTCCACTATCCATGACAGAGCTGGATATCCAACGGTAAAGTCGATCAATACTCCTATTACAGGAAGGAGTAAAAAAAGGATGTTTGTATTTCTCATGATCTAATTATTTAATTTGTTAATAATGTGTCTAACTACTGCATCATATGTAGTAAAGATATTTTGGGAAGGAACATAAGGCTGCAATACTCCTATGTTTCCGCTTCTGTGCACTACAAATACTTCTGCTTGAATTGATTCAGGTGCCAAATACTTTGACATATTATCTTGCCCATCTGAGCAGATGATAATAAACTTGTTTTTACTATATTTCAGATCTAAGTCTGCTTCCGAAATATATCTTGCCGCAAGATCAAGTCCTCCTAAGACGTCACTACCTCCTTCCAATCTTGAGTAATCGAAAATCCTTTGGGTCATTGGGTTGTCAAAGAAAGCATCAATATCTTTTGAAGTTCCTGCTTTCTTAGATTGTTTCCAATGCATGAGGCGCTTACGAAATTCCTTAGAAGTTTCACCTCTGTTCTTAGAGGGGCGTTCGACACCGTCACTCATAGATCGGTAAAAAACCATCTCAGCTTTACTCGTTTCTCCTAATGGAGTAACCACAAGTTGTCCTGATCTCATGTTAATTTGTTCTGCCAACAATTTTGTTGACGGCACATTTACGTAATTAGATTGAGCTCTTATGCTCGAAGATTTGTCTATCACTATTATAATGTTTAACCTTTCTGCTTTTTTCGAATAATCAGTTGACTTATAAGTAGTCATCCCTGTATTATCCACATGAGAGAGGTATTCAGTCTGTGCTTCCGATACACTAGTAAATAGCACACAGATCAAAGTAGCAATTGTACACTTTTTAAGAAAGTGTGAAAACGTTTTAAAGGTTCTCATTGTATAGAGTGTTTTGATTAAAAAAATTAGTTGTTGTTACTAACCAAAACACGATGAGAAAAAGGTATTCCAATTCAGAGTTTATTTTGAATTTGACATATAACTCCATAATCAGTAAAATACTATCGTCCCAGTTGTGTTTGGGAGGTAGGTGTAGAATCTTGGAGGATTGTGTTACACCCAACCTTGAGCTAGTAACTGCGGATACTGAGAGAGCCAATTTGGTTCTCTCTTTTTTGTATCCATCAAGTCTTTACTCGATAGTATGAATTTCGTGGTATTTACAAGTTGTTGTCAATCATTTTTCCCTTATGTAATTATCTGGCTATTTTTGAGAGGTATACGGGAATTTTTTAAGAATATTTTGAATCCAGTTTAGTTTATTTTCTGATACCTTTTCAAAAAAAGATGTCTTATAACGCTTGGATACCTTTAAAATTTTATCTCCTTTCATGATTACACAGGCTCCTCTTTGGGATTTATGGCCTTCATCAAATTTATAATTTTTGTGATATTCCTTGAGATGTCTTTTATTTATAACGGTACTTTGATCAATGCGAAAAAATCCAACTTTCTCAAAATTCAATCGACTTTCATATTCCTTGATTGATTTGTTAGATCTAATTGTTCTACCATCATTTATATGCCATTGCGTCCAGCCGTTGCTATCTTTTTCTGTCTGAAAGTATATGATATCTTCAGGGTCGAAAAAAATCGTTTTAGATGTTATTGAGCTCGCGTCATTTATTACAATTTTATTAAATTCTGTATTAGAATTTAGAACTACTTCTAGCAAGTGCTCTATTTGTTCTTTTTGAGTGTTTCGTCCAATATTTTTAACCGCTTCATTTATAGTCCTGGAAAGGATGTTCTTGTCAATCGGCTTCTCTACATACTCTAAGTTTGTATATGTAATAGCTTCTTTTGCATAGTTATATTGAAAGTGGGATGTTATAAAGATAACCGAATAATGTGTTAAACGTTGCTCTCTCAAATCTGTAAGAATATCAAAACTTGTTTTATCATGTAATTCTATATCCATTAGTAACAGCTGAGGTCGCTTTAGCTTGATCATTTCTATCGCTTCATCTGCAAAACCAGTTACTCCGACAATTTCTATATTAGGATGATACTTGAGAACGATATTCTTAATGGTTTCCTGAATATCAGGCATATCTTCAACTATTAAACATTTTATCTTACTCATAATTTAAAGGTTATTTCAACTTGTGTACCATTTTCCAAATCAGTTATTTTAGGAACTTCGATATTTCCTTCTAATTCATCTAATAATTGTATTCTCTTACCAATTAATTCTGTGCCTCTTGATTTGTATGTCGTAGACGATCTTCTTTGAGCTTCTGATGCTTTCCTCCTTCCTATACCATTATCCTTTATAATACAGATAATATCAGTGTTCTTCATCTTGAACTCAATACTCAATAAACCTAAAACATCTCTGTTTGGTAAAATACCATGAATGATAGAATTCTCTATATAGGGTTGGATGATGAGTGGAGGAATTATGACATGGTTAATATTAATATTTTCATCTAACGTCAGTGAGTATTTAAATCTATTTGGGTATGCTATTTGTTCTAATTCAATATAAGACTCTATTATATCCAATTCCTTTTTAAGCTTTATTCTATTTATTGACTCTAAGGCATTCTTTGACCTATTTCCAATAATTGAAAATTCTAAAAATCCTCTCAACAAATTTGATAGTTTAATAATCATCTTTTCAGCCGCATCTTGATCATTCCTTACTACTTTTCCTTGCATAGCCGACAGACAGTTGAATATAAAGTGAGGATTTAGTTGTGTCTGTAATGTCAAAACTTCTAAGTACTTATAATCTTGCTCTCGTTTTACAGCTCTCTCTTTAATTATTTTACTTTCCTTCTTTCTTTTCAACATAAGTATAAGGAAATATAATCCTGTAAGAGCAATAAAAACGGATGCCCAAATCCAAAACCAAGTTTGTTTGTAAAATTTCAATTCTACAACCACTTTTAATTCATCTTGACTATTGTGAAATACTCCGATATTATTTGAGTTGAAAGCTCTCAACTTAAAATTATATTCCCCAGTTTTTAAGTCAGGATAGATTACTTCAGTCTCCGTTGTCCAATCACTCCAATCTTCATCAAAACCTTCCAATTTATATTGATATCGATCGTCTTTTAATCTATAAGACCCAATAGTTTCAAATCTAATTTTTAGAAAACCCCTTTCTTCAAGCTTCACTGCCTTGTTTGTATTCAGGAATGCTGTCAAACTATCATTCACAGATATTATTCTTGACCTTAGATTTGTTTCTACTTGATTTAATTGATCATAATTAATTTTGGAAGTAACTGTTGAAGATGCTATCCATAGTGCGCCTTTAGAATCTACAAGGGAAGTATTTTGAGTAGGCTCGATCCCTGGAAACCCATTGTGAGAATTTAAAATAAAAGAATTCCATTCTCCTGTATTATAATAATTCTTTAGATTTAAAAAATGAACGCCTTTGGCTGTTCCTATCACAAGTATAGAATCATTAAGTTGATTTATTAAACTAACAGCACCTAAATCAGGTATATTGTTCAATTCTATAATTGAATCATTTTGGTTGTCATAGCGGCTAAAGTGATTTTGACCTCCGAACCAAACTCCTCCAAAAGAATCTGTGAAAGATGTAACAAATGATCGGTTATCTTTTCTTACAAAGTAATTCTTCGTTTCTTTTGCTATTTTGCTATATCTAGTCAAGCCATAATAACTTCCAAACCAATAATTGTTTAATGAATCTAAAGTAATACTCACTATATATGGGCATTCATGTACTCCCATTCTTGATCCAACATAACATATACTTTCATAGTTTTTAATAAAATCAACTCCACCACTAACTCCTGCCAGTATTATTGAATCTTGTTTATCTTCATATAAGATTATAGGAACCTTATTATGTTTATATTCATCATTTTGTTTCACAGGGAAGAACTTTCTATTGTTATACCCAATTATTCCACGAGCATTGGTAAATAACAAATTATCTTTTTGATCTTTTAAACCTCCAAAATAAAAATGTTCATCATTGATGATTTTCTTGTATGACTCAATCTTATTGATTTTCTGATTGCTCAATTTACTAAGGCCCTCGCTGTACTTCGCAAACCAAAAATCACCTTTCTTATCTTCTACAATAGACCATACATAAGAAAGAGGCTTTTGACTATAAACTTCAATCGAATTTCCAAACCACTTAATTAACCCTTGCTCAGATTTGAACCAGTAATTCCCATTATTGTCTTCAATTAATGGCCCAACAGGATATGCAAATGGGACATCATCTATAACTTTTGGAGAAATCATTTTTCCTTCTAATAATACGATTTGATTGTTGATCAATCTGTATTGGCGCGGGAATTCATACTCAGGATTTATTTCAAGACTTGAACCAAGGCAATAAGTATAAACATATTGGCCATTTTCTAGCTTAAAATAAGATTGACAACCATTTGCCCATGTTCGGTAAGTAAAACAATTTAATTTTTCATCGTATGAAAAAAACTTTATTGTGTCCAAGGCTTTAACCAATTCAGTTGACGTACCTTCTATTCTAAGAACTGAATATTCATTTTGAATACTCTTTGTTGCAATAAGCACATTGCCAGCGGGATCTTGTCCGTGACCTAGAATTTTATCTATTAAATCTATTTCTATAATGGAATCATGGCTTTCTGATATTATGTAGTATTTTGATACTTGTTTTCCAAAAAGATAAAGTTTGTCCTTTGCGTAAATTTTGTAAAATTTTGATCGCCAGTGTTTATCAGCATTTATACTCTTAAATTTAATTCCATCAAAATATGAAACCCCTCTGTTTGTGAGTACAACAATTTCACCTCTATTGTTTTCAACTATGTCAATTACACTATTACCTAATAATCCATCTTCCTCAGTATAAGATGTAAATTCTCTCCCATTGAATTGATTTAGACCATATTTAGTGCCGCACCAAATATAACCCCTTGAATCTTCAAATATTTTAGTGATTTGCATTTGACTCAACCCATCTTCTAACGTGTACTGTCGGTATTGAGTTCTTTGTCCAAAACCAATCTTAGTTATTGAAAGTAATATTAGTATTGTAACAGTTCGTAACATGATTTGCTAATAGTATGACCTTACAAATATGCAAAGCCAATTGAGTCAAAAGAGCTTATTCTCATAATTTCTGTTATTGGTGCAATTTTTAGCATTATTCGGTACATTTTTGAACACTTCTTTTCAGGTCAACAATAGTTTAATGTCACTTTCTAATTCATTTATGTAAATATCTCATCAAGGTTCATAGTATTTTTGAACTCAAAGTATTTCCAAAAATTTCTATCCACTAAAGATTTAAATTTCTCTTCTACTCTTAAACACGTTGCCTCTAGATCAAATACATAAAGGATTTTCCAACCCATATTCAAAGTATACTTTTCACTAATTTTTCCACTAATGAGAAGATTTACATGATTAGTGATTTGATCCATAGCACGTTCCAAATCTTTCCCTAAATGCATTTCTATAACATAAAGTGATAGATTATTTTGAACATCTCTAACTAAGAAAATACCATCAGGAATTAAAAAGAAATTCCCTGCTTTTACCTTCGTTTTTGCACTAAATGATTTTGAATTATTAAGTTTATCTGAATCAAAATAATTGTCAAAAAAATCAATCTTCCCACCATCCTCTTCGATGTGCCTATATATTTGAATCTGTGTATCTATATAAGCTTTCCTATGATTATAATCTCTATCATAAAAGATGGAAGTTGAGCCAGGACTTTTAATCTCATCGATATTGATACCTAAGTTTTTAACCAAAGTCTGCTCACCATGTTTAGTCAAATAATAAACGTATTCTCGTTTATCAAACTTATAAGTGCCTTTAAACTCAATACATGCTATTTTGGGCTTTCTGCGTTTTCTAAATTCTCTGAGAAGTGAATTTAGATAATTTGTTTTTTGACCTTCCTTGACTAGACCAAGTTTGCCCATTTGAGAAATAGTAAGGAACTTATACCGCGCAAGTAACACTAATATCTTCTCTTCTTTTTCCGTTACAATATTCATAATGAATATTTTGGTTTTTTACCTTCTCCAATCTTTTTCGCTATGTTTTGATCTTCATTAGAGTCCTTTTCAACGCTATTTTCAGGTAAAGTATTAGATGCAATTTCCTTACTGATATAGTAATTGCCTAATTGTTGTTTCTGGACTAGTTGCATTTCACTTTCAGTTTGATAATACTCAGTATTACTTTCTAAAAGATATGTATATGGCTTAATTCGATAAGGGTGTACTTTCAAGTTTAAAAACTCTTGATTTTGTGCCTCTACATAAAATTCAAAAGCTTCTAATTCACTCATGTCTTCAATGTCCATATCCATTTCTTCACTCATAGATCGTAAAGTTTTCTTGTCTGATTTTCCAACAATTCGAACTCCAGTATTCCCTAGAACTGCATCTTGAATTTGGCTATCATCAATTTGTCCAATTGTTTGATGAGACAATACCATACTAAACTTATACTTTCTAGATTCTTCTAAAAAAGTTTTAATAGACTTAACAATATAATTTTGAAATTCATCTACAAATAAGTATACCTGCTTTCGATTCTCTTTCTTAACACTGCTTCTTCTAAGGGCAGCATTCTGTAGTATAGACAAAACGAGTTTTCCAAAAGCCTCTGAAGCTTCTTCTCCTAAACTCCCTTTAGAAAGATTAATCAAAATTAGCTTTCCAAGATTGATTTCCGAATTGAGATTGACTGTAGATTTTCCAGAATTTGCACATGTCAGTTTAAAAAATACATCTGTATTTAACAAACTTTGAATTTTTGTAAAAATAGAAGTCATTGTAAGTTTATAGGAATGAGGGATTTGTTTTTGACCCCATACATAGTTGAACATTCTGCGATGAGAAGGTAGAGGATTGGTTAAACCTTCTAGGATTATTTCCTGCCTTCTTTCCGTATCTTCAATGGACATCAGGATTTGCAAATCTTCAAAAGTGGCGTTTGGAATAGTCAGTAAAGTAGAAATCGCTGGACGCAGCAATGCTTCCATCTGGGTTGTCAAAGTAGTACCTTCTTTTAATAGACTTACTATAGTCTTACTTAATTCTTGGCTATACTGATCAAGTGCATGTTCATTACCCCATTCAATATCAAAAGGATTTATGACAGGCATATAGCCTTCGATATAATAAGGATCAATATAAACTAACCGTTCTGACGTAGTTAGAACGGTTTTTAGATTTCTTATTTCTTTACTTAAGTCCCCATGTGGGTCTAACAAAACTATAGATTCAGAATCGGACTTTTGAACTAAACCCTTAATCAACAATTTGATAAGATTACTTTTACCTTGTCCACTCCTTCCAACTATATGACAATGTTTTTTGAAACTACTTAATGGAATTTCCATTCTTATTGGATTCTCAAAGAATACTTTGTTTTCAGATTTCGCAGTTGAAAGTAGTTTCATGAATCCTTTGTAACCTTTTTCAACTCCATTCAGCAGACGCATTTTATCTAATGAGGTAGACAACATAAAAAATTCATAAGCTCGATAATACATATATTCGTCCTCTTTAATTGTGCTTTCAAAAAGAGTTTCAAATTCAGAGTAGGAAATAAATCGTGACTCAATTAAGGTGCAATAATCTGGAGAAAATAATTCCACATGATTTATCTTATCTTCAATTCTTTTAGTCCAAAAGTTTAAAAACCTTTGAGTTGCTAAAGGCATGTTTTTGGGTTTCCCAACACCAATTCTAATACCATCTAAGTTATTCAGATAGCCATTTACATGCATAAAATAGTATGTCATCCAGTAGAGCTGCGGACTCTTAAAATCGTTAGATTTGCGTTTTAATAAGCTATGCATAATGATAGATTTCATCTGTATTAGGACTACATTAGGTCGACAACCCAATACAGACACTAACCACTGAATTTCAGCAAGTTATTTATGTTTCTCATTCTTAAATTACCATTACTTATTACTTAAAAAATTGTAATTTTCATATAAAACGGAAAAGGTTAGCAAGTGCACAATTTATTAATCTATGTTATTCTCATACCATATAATTATTTCATCTCGAAGCAACTTAAATAGGATAATCTTGCATAGTTCACCAATTGTCTTTCAAGAAGTATTCAATTCTGAATTAGGCTTAATATTTAAAATCTCAGCATCACTTATTACTATTCTGAGTAAAACTTGTTTGTCTGAAGGTATAATTCATTCAACCATTCACTCAAGTTTGTTTTTTTGATACTCTTCTTCTAAATTATAACCTTCGGAATTGTACCACTCTTTGACTTTATCTAGTAGACTAAATCTTAAACTATCTCGTGTATACATCATTATGCATAATTAGAATATAAAAACATTGATGTGGATGTTGTGCACTGCTAACATTAATAAGTTAGACAATAATTATTAAATATGAAAATTTCTCTTCTGAGCAATCATTTGATGAAAATCGCTCTATGAGACCATTTTAAAGAGAAACATTAACATACAGTTTGTAAATTATGATTTCGGCCCTTTTCAGCAAGAATCTATAAAAATTGTGTTTATGTATTCAAAAGGCTAACTTTGAGGCGATAATAGTATATATCCTGGCATGTTTGTCAGATGTTTGTCAGAATGTTTGTCAGACTAAAGGAAAGAAAAAAGGAGCATCGCTTGATGCTCCTTTAAATAAAGGGTGACTCCGTCAGGATTCGAACCTGAGACCTGCTGATTAGAAGTCAGCTGCTCTATCCAGCTGAGCTACGGAGCCGGAAATTCTAAAGAGCCGCAAATTTAATAGTAAAAACTACATTTTTTTAATAATCTTACATCATATCATCAAAAAAATGGAGAACAGTCACATAATCAAGGAACTAGAACGCAATATATCTGTATTCAAAGCCCATCTAGAAGGTTTAGAAGGTGAAATTATACGTTTTAAACCTGATCCTGAACATTGGAGCATCTTAGAAATCCTTTCTCACCTCTACGATGAGGAGGTGGAGGACTTCAGGCAAAGGCTAGATTATATGCTACACTCTCCAGACATTTTACCCCCTCCTATTGATCCCGTCAATTGGGTTAATGACAGACGCTATAAGGATAATGACTATGATAAAAAGCTCAAGGACTTTATTCAAGCCCGTGCAGATTCTATTGCTTGGCTAGAATCTCTTGAAAATCCACAATGGGATAACGAACAAGTGCATCGCAGACTAGGCCTTATGACTGCTCAAAAATATCTTGAAAACTGGCTAGCGCATGATCTCTTACACATTCGACAAATTACGCGCGTAAAATATTTGTTCCTCAAAAAAGAAGCAAAATCAAGTATTGATTATGCTGGTACTTGGTAGTACAAGTCTTTCTCTTATTTTTGTGAGGTGGATCCAAACAAAGTACATATTGAAGCTTCTTGGAAAGAGGTACTTGCAGATAGCATAGCCTCAGAGAATTTCGATAAGATCGTTCACTTTTTAAAATCAGAAAAGAGCGCGGGCAAAATTATTTATCCTCCAGGACCTCTACTTTTTAATGCCTTTAATTCTACACCCTTTCCAAAACTCAAAGTTGTAATCATAGGACAAGATCCTTATCACAATCCAAACGAAGCTATGGGACTTTGTTTTTCAGTACCTAGAGAAATCAGAGTTCCTCCCTCATTAAAAAATATTTATAAAGAATTAGCTCAGGATGTTCATTTTGATATCCCCAGCCACGGTGATCTTTCTTCTTGGGCAGAACAAGGCGTCTTTTTACTAAACGCAATGTTGACCGTAGAACATAAAAAACCTGCTTCCCATAGGAAAATCGGATGGCAAGCATTTACAGATGCAGTGATTAAGACAATTTCTGATAAAAAAGAAAACGTAGTTTTCCTTTTATGGGGTAACTTTGCAAAAAGCAAACGAGGACTGATAGATACAGAAAAGCATCTTGTTTTGGAATCAGCACACCCCTCTCCTTTAGCGGGAGGTGCATTCTTTAATAATAATCACTTTTCTAATACGAATCGCTTTTTAAAAGAACGTGGTTTAGAACAAATAAACTGGAACTCACTATGACAAGAGCAGCAATTACTATAGCATTCTTCGGTGTACTTTTTTGTTTACTTTCTGTCATCCTCGGTGCAATGGCTGCACATTTGGTAAAAGCCCAATTTGGGCCTTCCTCTTATAGTACTTTTACCTTAGCATCCCAATACCAATTTTATCATGGACTTGGTTTGTTAGCACTCGCTGTCTTTCAAAATAAATACAAGAATAATTATTTCACAGTGGCGTTCATCTGTTTTTCCATTGGTATTTTATTCTTTTCCGGTTCATTGTATTTTTTAGCAGTTAAAGAACTTTTACTTCCTTCTATTATTAAAATTTTAGGTCCACTCACTCCTATTGGAGGAGTGTTCTTTATTATCGGTTGGATCTTTTTTCTAATCGGTATCGTAAAATCAAAAGCACATGGCAAATCCATATAATACCTTCGTAAGTAAAAGTCAACAAATTGCAGATATAGGAAATTCTATAGCGGTACTCTCTTGGGACAAAGAAGTAAATCTTCCTAAGGGTTCAGCACGTTTTCGCTCGCAACAAATTTCCACACTAGCTACACTAGCACACAGCTTAATGGTAGACAAAAAATACCTACGACTGGTAGAAAAATTAGCAAAAAGTACTTCTTTAAACAGACAACAAAAAAAGAACGTGGCTCTGACCTTAGAGTCCATTCAAAAAGCTACAAAGTTTGATGCGGATTTCGTTCGTCGACGTTCTCAACTTATTTCTCAAGCATATCATGATTGGGTAAAAGCAAAAGATGCAAATGACCATACGATTTTCCTGCCTTCTTTGGAAAAGCTTGTTGAATTAAAAAAAGAAGAAGCGCAAATTATTGGTTACAAGAAACATCCGTACAACGCGCTTTTAGACATGTATGAGCCCAAACTTACTGTCGATAAATTAGATACTCTATTTACTCCTCTGAAAAGAAGTCTCAAAAAAATCCTACGTCAAATTCAGGCAGCTAAACAGGTGCAAAATAGTTTTCTCTACACACGCTATCCTGAAAAAACGCAGTGGAAATATGGATTGGATATACTAGAGCAAATAGGCTACGATTTTAACTTTGGACGACAAGACATTTCAATACATCCCTTTACTACCAGTTTTTCTTCCCAAGACGTTCGCGTTACCACACGTATAGATGAAAATGATTTTTCAAATATGCTGTGGAGTTGCATCCATGAGGGAGGACATGCCCTGTATGAAATGGGACTTCCGCCAGAACAGTACGGACTTCCTCTTGGTGAAGCAGTAAGTCTTGGCATTCACGAATCTCAATCAAGACTTTGGGAAAATAATGTGGGTAGAAGCCTAGCGTTTTGGAAACACAATTTCAAATCTTTAAAAACTAAATTTCCGAAACAACTCGAAGGTATTTCTCTAAACAAATTCTACAAAGCAATCAATAAGGTTGCCCCTAATCTTATTCGGACAGAGGCAGACGAACTCCATTACCATTTTCATGTTATCATTCGGTATGAGATTGAAAAAGAACTTATGGAAGGAAAAATGTCAGTCAATGACATTAAGAAAAACTGGAATAAAAAATATAAAAGCTATTTAGGTGTTGACGTCCCTGATGATGCACGAGGCATGTTACAGGATATTCATTGGTCCCACGGAAGCTTTGGCTATTTCCCAACCTACTCTATAGGTTCCTTATATGCGGCGCAGTTTTATGCACAAGCAAAGTCTGACATTCAAGATTTGGAGAAACAAATATCAAAGGGGAATTCCACGCCTCTATTAGAATGGCTAAGAGATAATATACATCAACATGGTAGAATGTACTACCCAGAGCAGCTCTGTAAACGCATAACAGGTGAAGGATTAAATGCTAAGCATTTTCTTAATTATGCTAAAGAAAAATATAGCGATATCTATAGAATTAGATAATTTTGAGCTGAATTAAGAATAATGAGAAAAACGCTTGCCTTCATTGCCTTTATATTTTGCAGCACTGTTCTATGTGCACAGTATTATGATACCTCTTTAGGTCTCAGAGCAGGTACCGGTCTTAATGTAAGCGGAAAAAAATTCCTCACAGAGTCCACTGCAGCTGAAGCAATTGTTGGCTTATACGGCTATGGAAAATTCAATGGCCTTGGATTAACCGCACTCTACCAAATCCATAATCCTATAGACAACCAAGGACATCAACTTGTTTGGTATTATGGTGGCGGTGGATCACTCGTTTTAGTTGAAGGCAGCACTTTTCTTGGAGCAAATGGAAACGTTGGAATCGAATATGTTTTTGACGATTTACCAATAAATTTTGCAGTAGACGCCCTGCCTACTCTCTTCTTTGGCAATGATGCTGGATTTGATATCTCATTCAGTGCAGCAATTCGCTATATTCTAAATTAAACACATAGCTTACGAAATAACATATTCTAAAAGATGTAAAATCATCTTTACAAAGGGGTATTCCATTAAATTTCCTTAACCTTTCCTTACAAACTTCATAACTTCCATTAACAGTCACATATACGCTCTTCTGATAATATTACCTAACCATCTAAATCTAAGAGCTATGAAAAAGATCACTTATGTTTTAACAGCAATTTTATTTCTGGGCTCTCTTCACTTACAAGCTCAGGTTCACTTAGGGATTAGTACAGGATATCACAGCGCAGGAACGCAAGTTTCATCGGGCATATCAGAATCAGTACTTCCCAAATTTAATACAATAGGAAACGCAAGCATTGGACTGACAGCAGAAGTTGGGCTAGATGACAAGCTAAGTGTAGTCACAGGTGCACACTTAAAACAAAAAGGCTTTATGACCCAGGCAGGAACAGACTTTGATCTACTTGGACTCAACATTCCTGTAGGAGTAAAAGTAGAAAATAGACTGAACTATGTTGAACTTCCTCTTCATCTCAAGTACAGTTATGGCAATGCAAAATATAAAGCCTTTGTTGCAGCAGGTCCTTCTCTCTCTATTGGAAGAAGCGGATCTATAAAGGCATTTGCCACAAGCTTTATTGACATTGAACTAACAGACCAAGAAATTAATTTTTCTGATGAGCTATATAACAGAACAAACGTAAATGGTGATCTAAGCTTGGGAGGAGAAATGGCCTATGGCCTCGGAAAATTACAAGCAAGTATTTCCTATGGTAGAAGTTTTGGGAAATTCTTATCAGATAATACACTTAATGCAGACCTTACACACAGCGGAATGACATATAGTATTGCTTATAGCATAGCTCTTTAAAGTTGACTTTTGACGCCGTCTTAAGTTAATATGGTTCATTATTCTATAGGGATGCGAAAGCGTCCCTATTTTTTTATGGATGGAGGTATATTAAATAGATGGTTCCTCCTGAAATTCATCCACCTGTTTGATCCTATTTCTGTACCAAAGGATACCAAGAGTTGCCACTAAGAGATAGGGCGTTGCAAACATGTACAAAATTCCTCTATTCAGCCCCTTACCTGCTGTTCCACCTGCCTCAAGATTTGACTCAGCAGACATCTTACACATAGGGCATTGTGCTGCCAGATCATCCATGCCTACTATCATACAAGCACAAACTAAAAGAATCATGAAAGAAATAGACAGTAAACGTTTCATCTTAAGAATAACAAGGTCTTAGCATTAAATAAATAATAGGTCCAGTAATAGAAACATAAAACCAAAATGGCCAAACCTTCTTTGCCATTCTTCTATGCGCTTCTATCTGGTTAGTATACGCTCTTATAAAGGTAAATAAGATAAATGGAAAAATCACGCCTGCTAGTATAACATGTGTAATAAGGACAAAATAATACACTTTACGAATCATACCCTCTTTACAAAAAGTTGTTTCTTCTGTAGTGAAGTGATAGCCTACATAACAGAGTAAAAATATCACTGAAGAGGCCATAGCAGCGTAAATTGCCTTTCTATGTCCCTCTATATTTTTCTTTTTTATTTGGACTAAGGCAAGTACTAAAAAAATCGTTGTAAATGTATTCACAATTGCATTTACACTTGCCAAAAAGCTAAGATCCATACCCACATCTAACTTTACTCGACGCATCATTCCAATCAGACCTAGAATAAGTACCGTAAGAGCATAGGCCCATAGATTGAGCTTTTTCGCTAATAATAAATTTGGTTCCTTATTCATTTGATTTTATATCTTTTTTCTCAACGATATCACGCGAAGGTCTTTTCGGAAAAGAAATAGACAACTGTCGTACCAAGGATTGTAATTCCTTATCAGAGCTTCCAAAGTAATTTCTTACCCCCATTTCCTTATCCACTATTACTGCCGCTTTATCTTTAAGATCTACATGTGTACTTATTAAATTCTGGTTAATCCATTCTTTATCATTTGCAAACGGAGAATTATCCAGTGAACGTTTAGCATTTATTAATTGAAAGGTATAGGCTTGTTTAAATTGATCATAAATCTCATCTAACTGTTTCGCATCAATGTTAGCCTGTGGCAAGATAATCAATGAGGTCTTACCATTTAAAAGATCAAATCCTGTAGGTGATTCCATAAAATCAGAAACTTCTCCTTTCACTACCAGCTCCTTCCCTAATTCCTTTCTAAAGTCAAGTCCTTTTTGCAAATAGAACCAAGAACCCAATGGGAAAAATACAAGGACAATAAATAAGGCTATGATTCTAATTTGTTTCATATGTATAGAACACGTTCTTTGCTTATAAGTTGAAAAAAAAAGCTTGATTTTTCAACCAAGCTTTCCTCAAATTTATTCTACATTCTATCCATTAAACTAGTATCTGTATCGTCAAGATATCCAGTCGGGATAATTTTTTTCGTATCTATCTTTTCTTCGTACTTTTTGTTCAAAGTATCTCTGTTATTTTTCCAGTAATTCCCTTCACTGAAAAATGCAATAACAGCCCACACCAATAATAGCATTGGTAAAAGTACTGATTTCACTAAGCCCGGCACCTCATATTTCATGTGCATAAATTCATACACAATTAGGTAAGCTTTCACAATACTCATTATGATCATGACACCGGCTACTAACCAAGTTGGTAAATGAAAACCTTCTATAATGTATCCTTTTGCAGCAAGTGCAAATATTACCTCTAAGAGAGTAATGGCAGCAAGTATAAGAATTATCTTAAGTGCTTTTGATTTTGATTCTTCGTATGTTAAATGACCCATTGTCTTCTGTACTGTTTAAATTAAATAA
Source organism: uncultured Saprospiraceae bacterium (assembly GCA_938045585.1). GTDB lineage: Bacteria > Bacteroidota > Bacteroidia > Chitinophagales > Saprospiraceae > CALCMJ01. Next base: position 28,357 of record CALIAU010000027.1, on the reverse strand, counting down.
AATACTAGGAATACAAATACCCAGACTAAATCTACAAAGTGCCAATACAAGCCTATCTTCTCTACCATCTCATGCCCATTCTTCCTCTCTATATATAAACCTGTTGCCGCATTTACACAAATTATAATCAGGAAGATTACACCTGAAAAAACGTGGAATCCATGGAAACCAGTTATAAAGAAAAACAGAGCTCCAAACGCCTTAGGTCCTAAGGACTGTTCTTTTATCATTCCGGCATCTGGGCCCTCTGTTACTTTATATTTTAAATTATGCCACTCTCCATTATGTTTATGGATTAGGTATGGCTCTCCTGCTTCAAATGTATCTCCTTCTTTTATGTCATGACCATCTCCTTCCAAATAGACACCTGCTTCTGTGTGTGCAGAAAAAGGATTATTATAGATGCTCATGTGCTCTTTAGAAATTAGAGTATTCCATTCCCATGCCTGACAGGCAAGAAAACCGATACCCCCTAAGATTGTAAGTATCATCCAAAATACAACCCCCTTGCTATTCTCTCTTTGTCCTTCTTGTACTGCTCGTACCATCGTAAATGAACTGAATAAGAGAACGAAGGTCATAAAGGTTACGAAATAGAGGGGTTTATGGTGAATATCTCCTGGTAAAGAGCTAAATACAAAATCAGGCACTGGCCATGCTGGCATACTTACACGAAGTGTACCGTAAGCAATCAAAAAGCCTGCAAATGTAAATGCATCCGAAACTAAAAAATACCACATCATTAGTTTCCCATAACTCGCCTTCCAAGGACGTTCTCCCCCGCCCCACTTCGCTTCCAAACTATGGTCGTCGTGGTGGTCGTCGTGGTGATCTACGTCATGATGTATAGCTGTATTTGCCATATTATCTTTTATCTATAGAATAATAAAAATCCAAATAAATAGATCCAAAGTATATCCACAAAGTGCCAATAATTTAACACTAATGAATACCGAAGGATACGTTTTTCTGTTGCTTTAAACTTTAGAGTTAAAGCACTCAGGAAGGTTACAAACATCGCTGTTATTCCACCTAAAATATGCACAGCATGCACACCTGTAATTAGATAGAAAAATGATCCAGCTACATTCCTTTTCATATCAACTCCTTGATCAAAAAGTAGGAACCAACCCTTATATTGTAAGACTATAAAACCTATACCTAGCACTAAACTTAATCCTAATAAGGTCTTATAAATACTATTTCCTTTTTTAAATGCATTGTACGATAGATGGAGGGTCAGACTACTCAAGAGTAAAACTGCTGTGCTGTAGAAAAATATTCTAGGCATGGCAAATTCTAACCAATCTCCCTGTGCTTGTTTTACAATAAAAGCACTTGTAAATGCAGTAAACATCATTATGATACTACCAAAGGCCAAGTAAAGCGCAAATTTCTGCGGATGTACTCGACTACGTCTTGGTGAATCTTGTATGTTCATTCTAGCCATCATATTAAGAAGAAACTTAAAACAAGTGGTAAATAAAAGAATGAACTAAACATTAAAGTCAATGCTGTCTTGCGTGTACTATTAAACTGAAACTGTAAACAGGCTGCAGCATATAATACACCAATTAGCATAACCAAAATAAAGGGTACTATACTCATCATTCCCATTGCATATGGAATTGCAGAAACGATTAATAATACCACAGCATATATAAAAGAATGATATCCTAAATTCTTATTGATACTTCCGTTCTCCTCTGTTGGGAGTAGTTTATAACCCGCTTTCTTATAATCATCAAAGGCCAAATATCCGATAGACCAAAAGTGTGGAAACTGCCATAAAAATTGAATTCCAAAAAGAATCAATCCTAGAGTAGTCAAGCTTCCTGAGAAAGCTGTCGTTCCTATCAATACAGGAAGTGCCCCTGGAATTGCACCGACACCTACTGCTAAGGTGCTATATCGCTTTAGTGGTGTATATACAAACGCATATAGTATTAATGATACCATACTGATCATCACCGTCAAGGGATTTATCAAAGCAAGAAATATACTGCCTGATAACAAAAGTAATCCTGCAAACAATACCGCCGCTGATAACTTCATTCGTTCGGCTGCAAGTGGTCTATCTTTTGTTCTTTGCATATGCTTGTCATAATCTCTTTCAAGAATTTGATTCAACACATTTGCCGCCCCTGTTATACATATACCACCTAAGGCAAGTAAAGTCACGATGACCCAATTGATTGCTCCCTGAGCTACTATAAAATAAGAAAGTACAGAAGATATAACCACAAAGGCACTTAGCCTAAATTTAGTAAGCATAACTAACTCTGAGAACAGTGACCTGGACTCAATGGCAATATCTTTATGTGTATTCTTATTCAATTCTTAAACTATACTCTTCTTAATGTGCGTCTCCTGCTATCTCATCTTCTCCCATGGCCTCCGTCTGCATAATATATTCTCTTCCATCCTTACCGTAATCATATGGCCATCTATGAACTACAGGTAATTTACCAGGCCAGTTTCCATGTCCTGCTTCAATAGGAGTAGTCCACTCAAGTGTACTTGCACCATATGGATTCTTCTCCTTCATTTCCTTTCCGTGCCATATACTGTAAACAAAGTTTACAACAAACATCAATTGTGCAGTAAATACGATTATCGCTGCAACAGTGATGAACTTATTCATATCATCAAAATGCTTAAAGGCATCAAAGGCTTCAAAGCTGTAATATCTTCTCGGTACCCCTGCCATTCCTATGTAATGCATAGGCCAAAAGATCGCGTAGGCTCCCACCATGGTTACCCAAAAGTGGAGTCGTCCGATAGACTCTGACATATATCTTGAAAACATCTTTGGATACCAGTGATAAATTCCTGCAAACATTCCAAAGAAGGCTGCAATACCCATAACAATATGGAAATGGGCAACAACAAAATAGGTATCGTGCATCTGAATATCAATCGCAGAGTTTCCTAAGAATATTCCCGTTAATCCTCCAGAGATAAACATGGATACAAATCCAATAGCAAACAACATCGCCGAATTTAATCTGAGATTACCTCCATACAAGGTGGTTATCCAGTTAAAGACTTTGACGGCAGATGGTACAGCTATAATCAATGTGAAAATCACAAAGAAGTTAGAAATGAACGGATTCACTCCAGACATAAACATGTGATGCGCCCATACAATAAAGGATAAAAATCCAATAGCAAGTATAGATATTACCATGGCCTTGTAACCAAAGATTGGCTTACGCGCATGCACAGATAATACTTCTGAAGTAAGACCCATCGCTGGCAATATAATTATATACACTTCCGGGTGACCCAAGAACCAGAATAAATGCTGGTACAGAATAGGAGATCCTCCTACTCTATCAAGAGCCTGACCGTTGATAAATATTTCACTTAAAAAGAAACTGGTTCCTAGTCCTCTGTCCATCATTAACATGAAGAATCCAGAAGCAAGAACTGGGAAAGATAAAATCCCTAATACAGCTGTAACAAAGAACGCCCATATTGTAAGTGGCATTCTCCACATCGTCATTCCCTTTGTTCTAAGGTTCAATACAGTTGTCACATAGTTAATACCTCCAAGTAATACAGAGACCACAAAGAGGGTAAGACTAACTAACCAGAGAGTCATACCAGCACCGGAGCCTGTGGAGGCCTGGGGCAGGGCACTCAGCGGAGGATAGGCTGTCCAACCTCCCGAGAACGGACCTGTATTAATAAATAAGGAATAAAACATGACTACACTAGCTAAAAAGAAGAACCAGTATGAAAGCATATTCATAAATGGCGAAGCCATATCTCTGGCACCCACCTGAAGTGGAATCAATAAATTACTAAAGGTTCCACTCAATCCTGCTGTCAATACAAAGAAGACCAGTATGGTTCCGTGCATGGTCACCAAGGCGTAATAAAAGTCTTGCGAAAGTTTCCCCATTCCATCATTGACAACGATCCATTTGCCAAGGAGTGGTTTTAACCATTCTAAACTTTCTTCTGGAAATCCTAACTGTAACCTAAATATGATAGACATACCAGCACCGATAATTGCCCAAAATATCCCTGTAAAGAGAAACTGTCTAGCAATAATCTTGTGGTCCATGCTAAAGATGTAGTGCATGATAAAGTTTGACTGGTACTTATCTCCATGATGATGTTCATGAAAATGATCGTCAAACCCTGTTCTTTCTATTTCTAATAATTCTGGATCTTGAATATTAACGTGTCCCATATATTAAGATTTAGGATTTTAATGTTATTTCAGTTCTTCTATTCTTCTGTCTTCCCTCGTCTGTGTCGTTCGTCTCCACTGGCTTTGTTTCGCCATATCCTTTTGAACTGATTGTTGAAGCATTTACACCTTTTCCGAGTAAATAATTTACTACAGACTGTGCTCTGCTTTGCGATAAACGCATATTATTATCATCGTCACCTACGGAATCTGTATGTCCACCTACTTCAATTTTTTGAGAAGCATACTTGGACAATAGTCCCGCTAGATTATCTAATTCAAACTTTGACTTTTCTTGCAATTGAGCTGAACCTGTTTCAAAAAATACATGCTCAAGATTCAAGACTCTTTCTGCATCATCTTCTGACTTCATAGCAGTCTCAAAGGCACTGGTCAACTCTTTTCCTCTATTTGATATTTCTACTCCTAGTAACTCTCCTTTAAAAGGATCTTCATCACCACCTCTGATATTTTGCATATAATAGGACTGCTGACTTGCTGCCCATTCTTCGTATTCTTCTGGCTCTACTACACGTACAATTCTACGCATACTCCAGTGACCATTACCACAAAGCTCCGCGCAGGCTAATTCATAATTGAATGCCTCCCATCGCAAAGGAGAATCTGGATCTTCCTCATCGTGCAAAGTATTCCACTCTGGGTACTCTCTTAATGTTTGTCTGTATTCTTCTGTCGTAATAGTCGGAGTAAAGTGAAAGTAGGTTGGTAAACCTGGCACAGCATCCATCTTAACTCTAAAGTGTGGTAAGTAAAAGTTGTGTAATACATCTTTTGCGTTTATAGCTACTCTTACCTTTCTGCCTCTAGGTAATACAATTTCCGAAGGCATAAAATCATCTATATTTTTTGGATCATCCCAGTTAAGTCCTAATCCATTTGTTCCAGATATATTTCTAAAATCTTTAGAACCTAATTTCCCATCAGGGCCAGGATATCTTATATCCCATGCAAACTGGTAACCAGTTGCTTCAATTTCTAAATAATCAACTGAAGGGTCAAGATCTGGCATGACTTCATTCCAAACCTGTAAACCGCGCACTACTAAAAACACCAATACTGCAAATGGTATGGCTGTCCATATAATCTCTAACTGTGTATTGTGCGGAAAGAAATATGCTTTTCTTCCAGTCTCTTCACGGTATTTGTAAGAGAACCAGAATAAATAGATATGTGTGATTACAAATACAATTCCCGTAAAGAACAGAGTGACATTGAAAATGGAATCCAAACTACCACCGTGTTCAGATGCGGATACATGGGGCCCGTAACCCAACATCACATTTTTGTAATAAATAGCGGACCAAACACATCCAACTAGAAATACAACACAAAACACCATAAGCCAAAAAGCGGTACGATTATTTTGCTGTCTGTTCACCTCTTCTTCCCCTCTAATCTTTGCGGACAAATCATTGACCTTACTCAACTGTACAAATACAATCGCGATTAAAAGGAAGATTAATAATAATGTTAATAAAGTCATCTGCTATATATCTTAAACGTGATGATGTAAACTTTCTTCTAAATATGGGTCATTCGTAGGTACTAGTCGTGCCTTAGATAAGACCGTAAAAAATACAAATATGAACAGGCTCAAAAATCCAATCATAGTTCCTAGTTCTAAGAAGCCTGGAAAGCTTGTTCCTAAAATAAATTCTGAAGCATGCTCTACACCATGGCCTGCTGCATCAGCAACACCATGTCCATGATCTCCTGCATGTTCTGCACCATGTCCATGTGCATCACCATGCCCATCTCCATGTGCTCCATGTCCCAAGGCATGATGTGTATTGATGGCAACACCTGGCTTGATCATTAAGAAAAAATCAATCCAGTGTCCTACAAAAACTACTCCTGCCACAAAACCTAATGACCCAAATTTTCTCTTCGTGTCGTTACGCATTAGAACAAAGAAAGGCAACAAGAAGTTTACGATTAGGTTACCATAAAATAGTATTGGATACTTATCCATACGCTCTCTAAAGTAGATCGTTTCTTCTCCTACATTTGCATACCAAATAAGCATGTACTGTGAGAACCATAGATAGGTCCAAAATATACTAAAGGCAAAAATGAACTTACCGATATCGTGTATATGTTCGTCTGTAACTTCAGGATAATATCCTTTTCCCTTTAAGTAGATTAATGATAACACCGTAAAGCACATCATGGATACAAACCAACTTGCACCCGTATACCATGCAAACATGGTACTGTACCAGTGTGCATCAATAGACATGATCCACTGCCAGATCATTGCAGCACTTGAAAAACCAACTAGTGGTAAGAATAATGCTGCATACCAACGCATTTTATGATGATGAGAAAAACTCGCATCTCCATCTGAATCTTCCGCAATCGAAAGATTTCTAATTCTTGACATGAAAAACAACCAGAGACCTACAAATACTACTGTAAATCCTAAATACACATTCTTATTCAAGAATCCACTCTTACCTATCAAGACCTGATCATTTTCTGCTGTATAGCCTGCAACATCCGCCCAGTGGTATAAATGGTTACCATGCATATAGGTAACAAGCGCTATAATGGTCATGAAAATGAGGCCTACAAGCAGGTTCATACTCATCGCTTCCCATACTCTCTTAAATACAGTATGCCAGCCTGCCCAAGCCATAATACACACACAGAGGAAAAATCCTGCCATCAACGCTATTCCTGTAAAGAATACCGAGTTGTGTAAAAGGTTAGACCAAAATCTGGAATGAAAATCATCATCCACCATCCAAGTCATTCCTAAACAAATAACTCCCAATGCAATACCGACCATCAATATCGTTCTGTGTCTTGATGTAAACTCGAAATGTGTCGGTGAATCTGAAATATATGTGCTCATCTAGTTAATGTCTTTCTTTGTGATCTATTTGTGCTCGTGTTCTCCTTTATTATCGTGCTCATGTCCATCATGCTTGTGATCGTCATGGCTATCGTGCCCATGATCACTATGATCATGCTGCGCATCTCCATGTCCATGTGCATCTAATTCATGCCCGCTGCTGTGTTCTGCATCATGACTATGGCTTCCCATGTCTTTACTATGCATTGCTTTTGCAACGATAACACCTGCTGGCTCTTCAATATTATTCAATGTATTTGTTGTCTGATTATATGCCAGACTTCTTTCTTTTGCCTGAAGAGATCGGATGTAGTGTATTACCTGCCATCTTTCTTCGTAAGACAACTTGTCTTTATAGGCACCCATTAGGTTTCTTCCACGCATAATGGAATGATAATATCTTCCGTTAGATGCATCAATAAATTCATCTAACAGAAAATTTGCAGGCTGCACTGGATATTTCCCACCATCTTCTCTTACTAGGTATCCTGCTCCATCTGCTTTTTCCCCATGACAGGTAGCACAGAAGGTATTGTATAATTCTTTTCCTTTGGCTATACCTGCATCTGTAATCTTATATGGATTATCAATCACCTCATTCATCGCGCGTAAACGCTCTTCTTCAGACTCTCCATAATGGTAGACAGCATTCTTTGCGCCATTGGCTGTATATGGAACTGTTCCTTTTACTGGATGCCTTGGTTTTGCCATTTCATAGTATTCATCTTCTGAACCCCATGTATTATTATAGTAGTAATTATAATAATTGGCCTCATAGGCAACAGAGTGACCCATGTCTGGCATGTATTCACTACCTGTTGTATTTCCTCCTGGTTGTTGGCAAGCACTTAGCATGATAAGACAGGCTAAGATTGTTGCAAACAAATATGTTTTCATGTTAACTTTCATTCTTATAATACTTTAGAATGGAATTCTGTAGCACCTGTGCTGCTAAAAAATGATTCCGCCTCGCCTCTGCTCACCTCTGATTCATCAAAAGCGATGCAGAATTTATCATCTGTAATTCTATCATCTAATACCTTATTCGTCACCCCTGGTCCTAATCCACAAAGGATATAAAACGTAAAGGTCATTCCTACTGCAGCAAACAATACTGTCAACTCAAAGGTAATTGGAATGAAGGCAGGTACTGACCAGTATGGCTTTCCACCAAATACGATAGGCCAATCTTTTGTAAATATCCAAGTCATTCCTAAAAATGCAGTTAGCGTTCCAAGGAGACCATAGATAAATCCTGCTATGTGTAATCTTGATTCAGACAAACCCAATATTGGGTCTAAACCGTGCACGGGGAATGGACTAAATACATCCATAATTTCAAGATGCTTGACATTGGCATGCTTCACAGCAGCCATCATGTCTGTCTCATCATTGTACAACCCGTATGTTATTTGTTTTCCAGCCATAATCGACTTAGTATTTTCCGCCATTTAATTTATCCTGTAATACCTGAAGTTCACTCCATCTTCCCTCCGCAGCTAATTGAGCTTGTTCAGGCCAACTTTCTGGACTTGAAAGGAAATTTCCATCTGCCTTATCGAGAATATCTTGTATTACATCTACTTCCATTTCTGATAGTGCCGCAAACGAATTGATACCCACACTATTTAATGCACGTTCCGTCTTAGGACCTATTCCTTCAATCTTTGTCAAATCATCTTTGAGCCCTCCGTAATCTGGAATATTATAATCCATTTTTTGAGAAGCCGCTGCTGCGGTGCTAGCACCTGCAACTTGAGCACCCGTTTCCTTAGCTGTTGCTGTTGCAGCATGGCTATGTGTTTCGTGCGCTCTATGATCTGTATGCTCTTGGTGTCCACCATGTCCACCGTGATCTCCATGCCCTCCGTGTCCACCATGACCATGCATTGCATGATAATCTGTTCCTTCTATAATTCCATGTACACCACCACCATGTCCATGATTGTGTCCATGATAGATTGCATCTGGTCCAGTATACTGATCTCCAGCTGTTTTAAGAATACTCTTCACCTCTGCAACTGCAACCACTGGTGCAACTCTACAGAAGATTAGATAGAGCGTTGAGAATAATCCCATCGTTCCTATGAAGATGCCTATCTCTACCCACGTTGGAGAATATAATGACCAAGAAGATGGTAAGTAGTCTCTTGCTAGTGTCGTTGCAATAATTACAAAACGCTCAAACCACATACCTACATTTATCAATATGGAAATCCAGAATGTTACTGTAATGTTCCTTCTCATTTTTCTACTCCAGAAAATCTGAGGAGATAATACATTACAAAACATCATTCCAAAATAAGACCACCAGTACGGACCGAAGGCTCTATTAAAAAATGCAAATTGCTCATATACATAGCCTGAATACCAAGCAATAAATAGCTCAGTTAAATAGGCAACACCTACAATTGTTCCTGTTACAACAATTACCTTATTCATAGATTCTATGTGGGCAATCGTGATATATTCTTGTAAGTTTAAAATCTTTCTTGTGACAATCATAAGCGTCAGTACCATCGCAAATCCTGAAAAGATTGCTCCTGCTACGAAGTAGGGAGGAAATATGGTCGTATGCCAACCTGGTATAACAGAGGTGGCGAAATCAAAACTTACAATCGTGTGTACGGAAAGTACCAATGGTGTTGCAATTCCTGCAAGTACCAATGAAAGGGCTTCCCATCTCTGCCAATGCTTGGCTGAACCTGTCCATCCAAAGGACAAGAAGTTATATATTTTCTTTCTAAAGCCTGATGCTCTATCTCTTACTGTTGCAAAATCTGGAACAAGTCCTGTATACCAGAATAATAAGGATACTGTGAAGTAGGTCGATATGGCAAATACATCCCAGAGTAGTGGGGAGTTAAAGTTTGGCCATAAAGGACCCCTTGTATTTGGGTAAGGGAAAATAAACATCGCCATCCAGATACGTCCCATGTGAATAAGTGGGAACAAACCTGCACACATTACGGCAAAAATCGTCATCGCCTCCGCTGCTCTGTTTACCCCTGTTCTCCATTTTTGTCTGAAGAGTAAAAGTATCGCTGAGATCAACGTTCCTGCGTGACCAATTCCAATCCACCAAACGAAGTTGGTAATATCCCAACCCCATCCAATAGTACGGTTAAGATCCCATGTACCTATACCATGCCAGATCGTCCATAGGATACAGAATATCCCAAAGGCTAAGATGGAAACAGATAAAATGAAACCAATGATCCATCCCTTACCAGGTGTCTTCTCCGTAGGAGAAATTAAATCCTCAGTAATCTGATGGTAGGTCTTATGACCTCGAACCAACGGTTCTCTAATAACACTAATAGGACTACTCATTCCTAATTTTTATATTTAATTAAGCATCCATAGACTCATCACGATTATTCACTTTCATCGTGTAAGTAATAGATGATCTAACATTAATTTCTTCTAAAGCAACATAGTTGAGGTCTGACTTAAGCTTCTTGCTTAACTCACCTCCCTTGTCATTCTGATCTCCAAAGGTAATTGCGCCCGTTGGACAAGCGGATTGACATGCCGTGCTAATATCACTACTGTTCAATCTTCTTCCCTCACTCTTTGCCGTTAACTTACCTTCTTGTATTCTCTGAACACAGAAACTACATTTTTCGATAACACCTCTCGCACGCACTGTAACATCTGGGTTCAATACCATACGCGTAAGGTTGTCCGCACCGAATGGCACATCTTCCCCATTTAACTTCACCTGATTTGCAGGGAAAAGATCCGCAGTAGTATAATCATACCAGTTAAAACGTCTTACCTTAAATGGACAGTTATTCGCACAGTATCGTGTTCCAATACATCTGTTATAGGTCATTTGATTGAGACCCTCTGCACTGTGGTTAGTCGCATTTACTGGACATACATTTTCACAAGGTGCACTATCACAATGCTGACACATTAATGGCTGATATACTGTATTTGGATTTTCTATATCTCCGTAGAAATATCTATCAATACGTAACCATGTCATTTCATGGTGTCTGCTTACTTCTTTCTTTCCTACAACAGGTACATTATTCTCTGACATACATGCCACTGTACATGCTCCACAACCAGTACATGCATTTAAGTCTACATGCATTCCCCAGTGATGGCCCTGCTCATATCTATCTGCCTTATATTCTTCATATGGATATAAGGTTTGATCATTTAAATGTTGCGCAAACTCTCTCTTCTCTTTCAGCTTCGCAATATCTGCATCTAGATCATTTAGGTTGGTCGTATACATAACCGAACGCTCTGTTAATGAGCCCTGGTAACCTGCTTTTCCATACGCCATACCTAGTATCGCCTCATCCGCATTTATTCTCTCACCTGTGTCTTTTTCAGTGCCTTTTAGACCATAAGCATGGTGGTACTGTACACAAGAGAAGTGATCTTCTTTTCCTATACTATTGGACACAGACACATTCGTATTATACAATTGCGTCAGACCATTTTCTGTTGTCAAACAATCATTTACATTTACTCCTACACCAGATGCACATGGTCCACTATTCTCTCTTCCATATCCAAGTGCAAGTGCAACTGTTCCTGGCATTTGTCCAAACTGCTGAATCACAGGAACAATCATTTCTTTACCACCCACTGTAAGTTTCACTAAGTCGCCATCTTCAAGATCATTCATTCCAATCATCTTACGTACTCCGTCGAATCCAACAGGTACTGCAAGGTAATTTCCCCAACTTGTTCTTGTTACAGGATCTGGCATCTCCATCAGCCAAGGGTTGTCCGTATATTGTCCATTTCCAATACTTACAGGCTCAAAGAATGAGATCTCTAAATCTGTGCTTGCAGGTTTAGATACTAATCTTGCCAGTGAACCCATGTCTGCTGAAAAATTAGAACTACTCGTAGTACTATTTGTAGACATGCCACCACCGTGCATGATAGCATCCCAGTAGGATTCAAAACTTGAAAATCCACTAGCTGGCGTGTATGCTGCCTTGTACACATTCTTTAAACTTTCGTACGCGCCTAGAGTAGCTGCTGAACCACCTGACCAAGCTGCTAGACTCTCTCCCACCTGACGTGTGTCGAATAAAGGAGCTATCGTTGGCTGTATGATACTTACCTCACCCTTCTTTGCTTCTGCATCTCCCCAACTTTCCAAAACATGATTAACTGGTGCAATAACATTACAAGCTGCAGATGTTTCGTTAGGTGCGTAAGACATGCCTACGATAGTAGATACACCAGACAATGCTTCTGCTAACTCGGTTGATTTTGCATAGTCATATAAAGGATTACAATTATTAAAAATAACTGTATCCACTAAACCACTCTTGATTTCCGAAATTAATACTTCTAAATCACGTTCGTTGCCTTGTCTTGCCATGGAAGCTGCATTAAAGCTAAGTGTGTTTCCGTAGTTACCAAGTGTGTTATTAATTGCGTTTACAAGTATTTGTTCGGCTACATTATTGGATGCACTTACTACGAGTGATTTCCCTGCTGCCTTTCTTAACTGACTAGCAACCTTCGTGATAGCTTTAGTAGCTTTTGCGTTTAAGGCTGGACCGTTGATCCCACCTACGATAGCATTTGCAAGTGCTGCTATTGCTGCACCCTGCTCAGAAGGTTTTACTAATATTCTATTATCTGCATTGGACCCTGTAAGAGACATATGTGACTCTACCTGAACCAATCTTGACATTTTTCTTTGTTCTGGCTTCCTTCCTTTCGCAAACTGGTGTGTGTATTCCGTTGGAGAAATCCATGTACCTAAAAAGTCTGCGTTGAAACTTACGATTACATCTGCCTTATCAAATCTATATGCTGGAATTGCACGTGTTCCAAACACCTGCTCATTCGCCTCAAGGATTGCACTTGAAGAAACTGGATCGTAGGTAATGACCTTACCACCTGCCCCTGCTGCAAATTGTTCCATTGCCATTCTATCCGAAGGACTTAAAACAGAATTTGTGACCACACGTACCTTAGCTTTTGCTACTGCCCCTTTCACAACTCTATCTAGATCCGCCCATGATGACGCTGTCATCTTACCATCCAACATTAGGTGTGGCTTTCTGTATCTATTTACATCATACAAAGAAAGGACACTCGCTTGCGCACGCGCTGAAGTACCACCACCTGTCATTGATGAATTTGGATTCCCTTCAATCTTGATAGGTCTTCCTTCTCTAGTTTTTACAATCACTGGACAGAAATCCCCTCCCTGCGTAATCGCAGAAGCGTAATAGGTAGCAACACCTGGTACGATTTCGTCTGGTTTTGTAACATAAGGCATTGCTCTTTTTACTGGGATATCACAACCTGCTGCCATTGTGGCTGCACCTAAACTGAATCCCATAAGCTTTAAAAAGTCTCTTCTGTTTCCATCCTTTTCCAATGCTTTTTCAGCAAGCTCGGAATTATCCATAGGGAACTCCATCTGAAGGTCCTTCTCTAGCTGTGGATCATTGTTGAGATCTTTTCCGCCTATCCAAATATTCTGCTTGTTAGCTTTCATATAGTATTATATGGCAATCGTTTCTAAAATTAATAATGACACTTCTGACATTCTAAACCACCTATATCCTCTACTGTCACCTTGTCCTTTTTACCTGAAGCTAATTCTTCATGGTATTTCATATAACTTTGATAATATTCGTTGTCCTTAAACTGCACCTCTGTTTCTTTGTGGCAGTTAATACACCAACCCATACTCAGTGGTGCATGTTGTTCTACAATATCCATCTCCTCTACAGGACCATGGCATTGCTGACATTCTAACTTACCCACTGTTACGTGCTGTGCATGTGAAAAGTACACATGATCAGGCAGGTTATGTACCCGTATCCATTCGATAGGTCCCTGAATCTTTTTCTTCTGATCGTTCGTTAAGGAAGAAACAAGTCCTTTCCACTGCTTCTCTACAACACGTTTTCCTTCATTGTCTAACTCTGCTAATCCTTCTTCCGCCATGTAGGTATCACCTATCCATTTTGTGAAAATTTTCTTTATGTCCTCCTGAGACATGTCATCGTAATTTTCGATGTACTTATTTGTGGATGGATCATAACCTGCTGAAGCATATATTTTTGTTAACTCCGCTGTTCCATGTTCGGAACCTACTTTGATAGCGGCGTGGCAATTCATACAGGTATTGGTCGCTGGAATAACTGCATGCTTTGAACGTCTTGCACCATCATGACAGTACTGACAATCGATCTTGTGCAAACCTGCGTGTGTCTCATGCGAAAACTCAATTGGTTGCTCTGGCTGATAGGCCTGCTGACGTCCCAGATTCATCGCACGTGTAACTGTGGTGTAACCACCCAAAATAACCAGTGCAAAAATTCCAAAGGTTATCATGCTTTTGCTTGTAAGCGTCTGCGCTAAGGTTTTTCCTGTGTAAGGCACTCCCTCTTTAGCAGCAGCAATTCTTCCCATATTATTGATCACGCGAGAAAGGAAGAGCGCTAAACCTGCTAAGAGCCCAAATATGAGCCAATACATCCAAGAATTCGATTTTTTTATTGCAGTCTCACCAGGTCCTGGAACTGGAGGACCAACAACAGTACATTCAGGCCCATTTACAATTTTACAATCTACGTAGGCAAGAACTGACTCTATATCCTCATCTGTGAGACCAAGATTGTTCGTCATCACCGTAGGCTTGTAATCATTCCATAATTGGGTTGCTCTTGGATGACCTGCAGCAATCAAGGCTTGCGAATTTCTTATCCAAGAATAGAGCTCTTCTCGTGGATATTCTCCCCATGCATCTGCGTAACCAGCAAGTGCTGGTCCAGTTGCTGCCGTTTTCATGTCCTTCGCATGGCATGAGGCACACACATTTGAGAAGATGGTCTTACCCGCATCGACACTTACCTGCGCTGAAGAAGTCAACGCAAATGCCAACAAGAGAAAAGTGTATAAAATATTGGTTCTTAGTGCATTACATATCATGCTCATATGCCTTTAGTCTATAGTGAAAACTTTAAAAAACTCTTAAAATTTTCTTAACGTGATTCAATTCAGCGCAAATTTAAAATTCGTGCCTTTGTATAGCAATTAATAGCTATATAAACGCATTATTTAGACTTCCTCTAAATAATGCTAGACCGCCACTGCTGCCTTAATATGCGGATGTGGATCATAGTCCTTTAATTCAAAATCTTCAAACTCAAAATCATCGATTTCTTTGACCTCAGGATTGATGATTATGGCAGGCATTTTACGTATATCCCTCGATAGTTGTTCTTTTGCCTGATCCAAATGATTTTTGTACAAATGTACATCCCCAAAGCTGTGTACAAATTCGCCTGCTTCTAAGCCACAAACCTGAGCTAACATCATGGTTAAGAGGGCATAAGAAGCTATGTTGAACGGAACACCCAAGAAGGTATCCGCTGATCTTTGATAGAGTTGACAGGATAATTTCCCGTCCGCCACATAAAATTGGAATAAACAATGACAGGGCGTCAAGGCCATATCTTGTAATTCACCCGCATTCCACGCATTTACAATCATCCGTCTAGAATCTGGATTATTGCGAATCGTGTCTACGAGTTGTGCAATCTGATCCACCGTTCCCCCATTGGGTTTTTCCCAAGAGCGCCATTGTTTACCGTATACAGGACCCAGATCTCCGTTTTCATCCGCCCATTCATTCCATATGCGGACCCCGTTCTCTTGAAGGTACTTAACATTGGTATCCCCTTTGAGAAACCAGAGCAGTTCGTAGATAATTGATTTAAGATGTAGCTTTTTGGTGGTCACCATAGGAAAGCCCTCCTGTAGGTCAAAGCGCATCTGATATCCAAAACAACTAAGTGTACCCGTACCTGTGCGGTCTTCTTTTTCGACACCCTTATCCAGAATGTGCTGCATTAAGTCATGATACTGTCTCATATTGTCGGATTCTCCGCAAATATAGAGTATCATATTAGACTTTATTATATGTTTTCTTTATTAATTCGTTTTGGGCATCTCCTCTTACGAGGACCGCGTCGTCCATGACCTGCCTGCGTTGCCCTTGGAAGGCAGGCTTCGTGTACACTGCGGTCACTTTGTGACTCCCTACGGGATCATTCCCACCTGCCTGCTTGCGCACGCAGGCAGGCCACTGATGCGGGTTTTTTATTTAATGAAATACAATATGCATTAGGACGAGAGAAAATAGGAGAAGCATAGCTAAGCGAAGTACATCAGGAGGATGCGCTTGGATAAGATCTTTGCGGAGTCCTCCTTTTGCACTACTTAGAAATGCAAGGCTAAGCCCCAGCGTAAGAAACTGATTCATATCAATTCGTAAAACTCAGCCTTTCTATTGTTGCTTTTTGGGAGGCATAATTTGATTTCTTACCCTCAATGGGAATATTCACCTGAACACCCTTCACTGTATTCGCCCCAATAATTCCTCCTATCAGTGTACCTGCTGCACCTATGGCACAAGGATAAACAAGTGTTCTTGGATCAAATACCGATTCGCTCGGATTAAATTTTGGAAGTAGGTAACCAGCAAGCAGTCCAATAGTACCTCCAATTACACTACCCATGATGACACCTTTCTTCCTACTTTTAGGTTTTTCCCACATGGTGAGATGATCAATATTCTCAACAGGTAAATTAATTTTAGCCCCACTAAAGCTTTTCGTTATAAGGATAGTATCACTCTTTAGTTTATTAATTTTGGCCTTAAACACAGGTGCATAAGCATCCATTAATTTAAATTCTGTACTCTGTGCAGAGATGTTTTGGGATATAAGAAAAAGTAGAAAGAATGCTAAACTAAGCTGTTTGAAATTTTTCATTTTATTCTTGATTTAATAATTAGGAATGTGCCTAGACTTTTGATCGCTAAGTCAATTTATAAATTGTAATTGCTCGAGTTTCTTTTTTTGTGCCTTGTAATTGGATTGCTTTCCGTTGATGGGTATTGTGACTGTTGATTTATATGAGATTGCGCCAATGACTCCTCCTGCCAAAAAACCAATACCCGCAGAAAGAACACGATACACATCTTGATTCAATTCCCTCCAAGGCTCATCTTTAGGCACCGTATTAGCAGCAAGATTTCCGACAACTATTCCCGCAGTAGTTCCTACCAAAACTCCTATCATTGTAGACCGAAACCTACTCCCCTCTTTTTTCAAATTTTTGTATTCTAATTTTTTTAAGGAATGAACCGGTAGCTCTACTCTAGTATTACTTTCAGACAATTTGAATTCGATTGTGTTTTCATTTAAGGAAAGGATGGTAGCTTCAAATGAATGATGCCCACCCATACTCCTAATTTCTACGGGCCGTGTTAGCGCATTTTTACTTTGTTTGTTTTGTGCTGTTCCTAATTGCAAGAATATGAATATGCAGATACAGCTTAGGACTAATTTGTTGTAATATTTCATCGTGTGCATTTTTTTTTAATCTTAATGGTCAAAGAGTTTTAAACATTAAAAACTGAGGGCATGTAGTTTTAATTTTTCTTTTTGAACACTATAGTTTTTAAATACCATCTAGTTTTTTCAATATTCTTTTCTGTTGTTCTTTTGTTAGCTTCTTTTTTTGTACAGGTATGTTTACTTTAGGACCTGACCTAGCTAAACCAATGAGACCACCAGTAATGGCTCCTACACTCATACCGATAACTGTGGAGCCTCCGATAATCATTGGAGATAATATGACTTCAGCGAGCTCATCCTTATCGATTACAGCAAAGCCAAATATTAAGCCTGCAATTGCTCCTATTTTGGATCCTTGAGAAGCACCATGACGAAATCGATCAAAGCCATTTCTAAACGTAGCGTACTTATTCGTCTCTAAACTTTTTTGCTGCGTCTCTTTTAGAATGCTTGGTATCTCTATTTTTGCGCCATTTTTAAATGATATTGCATTTAGATTTTGCGAAAAAGTATGATTAGAATAAAATTGATTTTGTTCTTTATTCAGTAGTATTTGTGCAGCAGTTGGTTTTGAAAATCCAAAAAAGAGGGTAAAACTGAAAACGATATATTTTAAATTCTTAATATTGAGCATTTGATTCTGTATTAATGAAGGAAGATTAATATGGGTTCGTAGTTTGGAAACTACGAACAACGATTGTTTTGTTTAGTCTTGTATTTGTGTCAATTTTAGCTCGCTATAGACCTAATTGCCTTATTTTTTCTTTCTGTAGATCAAAATTTCTTTGACTCCCATGAATGGGAATTTTAAGTTTTGGTGTATAACTAAGTCCCCCTAGAACTCCTCCTGCAGCAAAGCCTAATGGTCCGCCAGAGATAGCACCTATAATCACACTATTCCCTCTTGAAAAGAATAAATTATCTTCATAACTCATATAATATATAAGTCCTCCCAAGGCAGCACCAATTGCTCCTCCAAAAAAAGCGCCCTTTACTACACTTCCCATTCTGCTCTGTCGTCTTCCTTTTTTAATTTCCATATAATTGATATGTGTTATGGGTAATACAGTTGCTGGAGAATTATTTTTAGTTTGAAACATAATGGAAGAATCATCAAAGTCTAAAAGGGTGCCTTTCACATTATTTGCACCTCCCATTGTATAGAGTGTAGTTTCCATTCCTATTTCTGAAGTCGATTTACTTTGTGCAAAGACTGATATGGAAGAGATCAAGAATATACTAAGTACGAGTTGAAATATTTTTAAATTTTTCATGCTATAATTTTATTTGTAGTTAGTTTGAGTATGTATAGTTTTGTTTTTTTCAAGCAGGGGTAAGGTTTTTGTAGAACGTAAACTACATGCTTCTTAATTTTTGGATTTGGTCACGATTCTTATTCTTAGAACCTATATTTCTTCCGATGCTACCTCCTAGACCTGCACCAAGGACAGTACCTAAACCAATTCCTAAACCCATTTTTAATGGTGCAGTTACAATACCGGCTATACCATCGCCTTCAGCAGATGCTAAACCTATTTTTGCACCCACTGCTAAACCGATGATTCCTCCTATAAGTGCTCCCACTGCCATCTTTTCACTACTATTAGATGTTGTGGTGTATGCATTCTTTTGAATTCCATCATATGCATTGTGTTCGTTATTTTTCTGTAGTCGGATTGTTTGGTAGTCAACTATTTCTTTGCTTTCATCTTTTGTTCTTAGGTCCTTAGGCTGTACTCCTACTGGTTCTTCCTTTAGGTCTAAAAAGGAGTAGGTAGAATGATTTTGGTTTAGCAATTTGAATCCTACAGGTGCCCCGGGATTGTACGAAGCATAGCTTCTCACGATAGGCTGAGCAGAAATACTTGCATCAGCTGTCCTTTTAGTTAATTCTGTATTTTTTTTCTTTTTCTTAGAATAGGTATCTGTACTCAATGGGCGGTTCAAGGCATTATTGACCTTAATTTGTGCTTGTATGTTACCGCGTATAAATTGAGCAGTTCCTGCAGAGTAAGTAGTTATTATTAAGAGTAGTGTTGTTAATGTTTGTGTTAGAGTTTTCATCTGTTTTTTTTTCAAATATGGGCTTAGAAAGCAGCTAAAAATGAAACTAAACAGGAATTGAAGAAATTTATGTTTACATATTGTAAACATACAAGTGGGTGGTTGGAACCGAATATCACTTTTATGAAAATATCAAAAGATGGATTTGCTAGATTATAAACAAGCTTGGTTCTTTACATTGCCTATAAGTGTGACATTCAGGCTTTTCAAGAAACTAATGCAGAGGAATCGCACAGGATATGGATTCGTAGTTGGAAACTACGAACAACGGGGAACAAGGGTGCCAAATATGATTGCATCATTTTTTCTAAGTAACCATTGAAGAGGAATCGCGCAGGATATGGGTTCGTAGTTGTGAACTACGAACAACTGGGGCAGGTGTAAGTAGGGCGTTTGGAAACTACAGGTAGTGCGATATGGGTTTGTAGTTGGAAACTACAAACAACGGGTGCTTTAAAGATTATTGCTGCCTTCCATTCTTTAATAGCGCAGACTAAAAATTTTCATTCTTGCTTTTTCCCTATTGTAATTAGACTGCTTAGCATTAATAGGGATTGTAATTTTTGCTTTTGGGAAAAATCCACCGACTATTCCTCCAGCCATACCTCCCAATGCACCAAACAACAGTCCTCCCACCACCACAGCATCTCCCGACGAACTCTTTCCTCCTAAATCTGGATAGCTTGCTGCGGAAACTGCACCTAATACAAAGCCACCAACAGCACCTATCATAAATCCTTGTCCAAAGCGTGTTCCTGATTTTTTAAATTCTATTAAATTAATATCAGTCACTGGCATTTGCGTTTCTATACCTTGGTTCATGCTATAAAACACAACGGAGCTATCTTGCAACTCGACCAAATTCCCCATTTCTTTTTCACTTTCATACATTTTTAAAAATCCAGGTACTCCCATTATAGGCTTGAGAATTTATGTTCTGTAAAAGTGTACAAGTAAAAATCATACTTAAGATCACACATTTTAGTCTACTCATGATTGCTATTTTTTATTATTAAAATTCGAGTGCTTTTTTTAAACACACTAACAAACTTGAACCTGATGTTTTCTAATTATATATACTTTCATTCTAAAGAAGGAAAGCAGTTATTTAGACTTTTTACAATGCATTAAATTGGCCTTCTAATCTATTAGTTCCCTAGTGCGATTCTCTTCATAAGTATTTGATAGCGAACTAGAACGAATAAGAAATCGATCCACCTATCACACCTCCTAGCAGTGCACCTCCAACTCCCCCGACTAAACCAAAACCAAATGGCAATACTGCATCTAGTGCATGGTTACTACCATCTGCAATATTTTCACCTAATTTGCGACCCCCAACAAATCCAATTACTCCACCAACGATACACCCTATTAGGAAGCCACTTTTAAAGCCGCTTTTTTCTGGTGGTAAAAGTGTGCTATAGGAAAGAGGAACATGAGCACTCTTTTCTAAGGACGATGCATCAGCTAGATTTCTAAAATGAATATATCTTGGCTTGCCATCAAACATATGGGGTGTGGAGTTAGAAGCTCCAAAAGACATTTGTGATAGATCTCCATCTGTTGTAGTTTTTGTAATTACCCTTCTCCATTCAAGAGTAAAAATATCAGCATGCATCTGACTTAGATTTAATCCAATACTTTCATTCTGCCCAAGGACAAAAATTGAAGTCATACAGATTATCCCTATTGCTGTAAAAGTGCGTATTAAAATTTTCATACTCCATATTAGTACTAAATCAAAGTAAGACTAGATCTTATTTATAAACTCCGCACTTTTGATTTTATAAAAAATCAAATTATATGTTTTTAAATAATATCATTTTATGATTTCGATATTTTTAAAACTCGATTTTACCGAATTGGAACTATAGTTTGATTAGGCTTTTAGACTTGGAAATTCTCACATGATTTAATAAAGAAGGAAGTGCCAATGTCATACTGCCAACTGAATACACAGGGTGCAGGATGCCTATTGTTAAGTAGCAAGCCTGCGTAAGTTGCCTGGAGGGGGATTCCTATGCAGAGCATAGGGAGCAGTCCGCAGGACCAAGCGAATAGCGCGCCTGGAAGGGAACGACCCATGTCCGGAGCGGAGCGAAGGAAATGGGGCACGCCCAAATTATTCTAAGGGCGTATCGTCTTAGCCTTATCTTTCAAGTTACCTGTTTTAATTTGCGAAGTTCCGTAGACTGTAATTTCTGATTTTATAAAATCCTCTTCGTTTGCTTCAAAAATATTAGGTACATATTTCTGCGGGTTTCTATCAATGTACGGGAACCAGGTGCTATGAATCTGAATCATGATTCTATGTCCTTTTTTGAATGTATGCAACACATCTTGTAGGGGCACACTCACCTGCGTTTGTTTACCGGGGGTGAATGGACTTGGATTTGCATAATCGTCTCTAAACCTCCCTCTGAACGTTTCATGTCGCACGAGTTGCTGGTATCCGCCCATCGATACATTGTCAGGATTATGTTCATAGTTTTCATGTGTCTGGGGATATACGTCGATGAGCTTGACAATAAAGTCTGCATCCGTTCCTGTCATGGACACCATCAGTTCGGCAAGTATCTCTCCCGCAATGGTTATATCTTCTTCAAGTATGTCTGTTTTAAAGGTCAATACATCAGGCCTTCGTGCAGCATCTCTCTGATCATCTGTGATAAACATCCGTGGGGTAAAGGTGAGCCCTTCTGTTTGTGATCTATATGGCACTGGTTTGTCAGGATCACTGATATAATCAAAACTAAGACTAGGATCTGTGTCTCCATTTACAATCAACTTTCCTCTATCTGCAAACTGTAAACTAACGGGAGGAATCTTGTCCGTAGGCCAGCTGTCAAACCTATGCCATTCTTTCGTTCCTGTATCAAACATATAGGCTTCTGGTAAATCGATTTCTCCATTCTTCTTAAGATGTGCATGGAAGAAAGGAGCTTCTATTTCTTCTTGATAAAAGGTGGAGATGCTATCGCCAAAATAAATATGATTGACCGTTTGTTGTCCGCGCTCTCTTGCCCAACCTCCATGTGTCCATGGACCCATTATGATAGAATTTTTTGCCTTTGGGTTATTTTCTTCTATGGTCTTATAAATGTTTAGCGGACCATAGAGATCTTCCGCGTCAAACCATCCACCGACGGTCAGGACTGCATGGTCTATCCCTTTCAGGTGTGGAAGAATACTACGCTTTTGCCAGAACTCATCATAATTCGGATGCTCTATAATCTGCTTCCAAAAGAAATTATCATGATGCATTTGTTCGGTTATATTTTTGAGTGGTCCCATCTCTAAATAATAGTCATAGGCATCTGCGATATCTTGTCCAGGAAATCTTAGAAACTTATCCATATACCAGGGCTGGGTAGTCAAGCTGTCTTTCTGGTAACCAAAGACAGCAAAGGCTGGTGTATAACTTTGTAAGTAGGCGCCGTGATGATGAAAATCATCAAAGAAAAAATCTGCTATAGGTGCTTGCGGCGAAGAAGCCACTAGGGCTGGGTGCGCATCTGGCAAAGCAGCGGTTGTATAAAAGCCAGGATAAGAAATCCCATACTGCCCTACTCTCCCATTATTGTTTTTTACATTTTCAATCAACCATTCTACCGTATCGTAGGTATCCGAACTTTCATCAATATCCGTTTTGTTTTTAGGATTGTTTCCGGTGATATTAGGACGCATATTATCAAAGAGTCCTTCCGACATATATCGACCACGTACATCTTGGAAAACAAAAATATATTTCTCTGCTAATAAATACTTAGAGGGCTGTGAGCCAAAGTTGAAGTTATCGTTTCTAGAAGCATTGTAGCAGGTTCTATTCATGATGATGGGATAGTCATTTCCATCTTCTTTGGGTGTATAAATAATAGTGTACAGCTTAGCTCCATCCCGCATGGGTATTTGATGGATGCTTTTTTCATAGTTGTTTACTAAAAATGCAGAATCCACCTGAGCTACTAGGCTGGAAGCGAAAAGAATAGAAAAGAAGATGCAAATGATGTTTTTCATAGAATGCGAATTATATGTACTAAATGTACATATTAAATACACTATTCTTAAACAAAGTTTTTGATAAGTTAGAAAGCTATCTTTATTAATAAGTCACGAGCCTTAATATAATGTGGACTAAGAGTATGTATAATACTCCTAGTCCTTACAACGATACATCTATTATTCTTTTACTATTTTCTTTCTTAAAAACTCTTCTCCGAAATTTATCTGAATAAGATACAAACCACTTGGAAAGTTGGACATATCAATCCAGTCATCTTGCATATTGCTAGACCTAAACATAAGGGCACCGCGCAGATCATAGATGAGAATTTCTTCCATCTCCTTGCTTGCATTTAGCTTATTTTCTATCCATAATTTTCCGGTTGTCGGATTCGGATAAATGCTTACTTGTTCATTCAGCTCTGTGTTATAAACTGAGGTACTCATGAAAATTTCAAACTCTTCTGTTGTGGAACAAGCATAGCCATCTACTATTGTAACCGTATGCATACCTACACTAAGGTTAGTAGTACTTAATCCAGTCGTACCATTATCCCAGGACACGTTGAAGGGTTCAGTTCCACCGGTAATTTCTATAGACGCTGTACCACCCTCAGCTCCAGAAGCAGGAGTTGTGCTAATCTCTGTTGAAAATTCAAAATCGATTTCTACAAATATGCTTGTACTATTTGTACAGCCATTCGATGCTTCTACTTCTAAATTGTATGTTCCAGTTTCTGTTACAAAGACATCAAAGTCAGAAGAACTAAAGCCACCAGGGCCCGTCCAAAAGAAGGTTAAGCCATTCGTGTTTGAGTTTGCAAGCAGCAGCACAGACTGACTAGCGCAATCTGCGGTACTTTCACTTATACTAATAGTAGGAATGTCAGCGTCAAAATCTACCGTAGTCGATTGGCTAGCAAAGCAACCATTGGGTGCTACTACCTGCAAGGTGTACACACCATCTAGACTCACCTCAGGATTTTGTTGATTGGAGGTAAAGCCACCAGGACCTGTCCAATTATATTCTACTCCTGCTGTATTAGATGAACCCATTAATATGACGGTAGGATTTTCACAATCAATCGTCCCTCCCATTGCGGATACATCCGGCACATTGGAATCAGACAATACTTCTGCTGTTGCCGTTGCGGTGCAATTATTTGTATTTGTTACGGTAAGAATATAGGTCCCTACTTCGGAGACAGTTGGATTTTGTTGATTGGATGTAAAACCACCGGGACCTGTCCAGCTATACGAAACCCCTGGCGAGCTCGAGTTTCCAAAGATGCTAACAGGATCACCGCTACAATCAATGGTATTTCCTGTTGCAGAAGCATCAGGTGCAGATCCAAGCGTTACTTCAATTTCGTCAATACTACAGCAGCCATTATTCGAGGTCACTGTAAGACCATAGACACCACTATTTGTAACCGTGAGAGTTTGTGAGGTGGCACCTGTTGACCATTCGTACGCAGTTCCAACATTGCCTGGATTTATAGTATATGATCCAGCTCCACATTCTACAACATCATCTCCTAGATCTATAATAAAATCATTCATAACTGTGACCGTCCAATTCACCAGGGCCATATTTCCACAACCGTCATCCACTCCCCAAGTGTATTCATGTATTTCAGCAAAGTTTCCGAAACTGCAGTCACCTATTTGAAGAGAAGATGTCACTGTAATATCATTTGTAAGATCACCAGCACAGACATCTGAGGCTGTAGGATTAGGGATATTTGGAAAATTATCATTGCAAGAGATTGTCATATCTGCAGGCACGTTAGAAAACTGAGGGCCTGAATTATCCTCTAGATTTATGGTCAGTGTATATGGCACTCCTGTATTTCCTGCATCATCGGTTACAGTAAATACATACTCGTTTGTAGTACTGCCTCCACATATTGTACTCAGTGTAGTGGTTTCAATAATATTTGTTCCACCACAGTTATCTGATGCAGAAGGAATATTTGCAGTGTACAGTGAATTTAAATCATCCACACCACAGGTAGCATTAATGGTCATACTGTTCCCACCCCCTAGCCATACTGGAGGCGTTTCATCCACTACAGTAATACTGGTAGTACAGATGGTCGAATTCCCAGCTCCATCTTCTGCATAAAAAAAGATAGTACTTGTACCAGGATCAAGATCATAGGTAAACGTAGATCCTGGTGCAGCATTCACATCTTGAAAAAGATAGCTGCCGTCGGGTAATTGCAGAGAGGCTATATACTGCACAATATCATCACAATCATCTGTAGCTAAAGGATCTGTATAATTCACAGCAGCACTACAGGATCCGGGATCTGTAGAGACTGTAAAGTCTGCTATACAATTCAGGACAGGAGGAACAGAACCTATATCGCCAATGCCATTACAGCCTGACGCATTATTTGAAATCAAGACATTACTTGTAGACGCCTCAATAAGAGGTAAAACCCAACAACAATCTGAAAGGCTATTATTTCCTATAATTTCCAAGGATGTATACCCATAGAGGTCTTCAATATTAGTAAGATTATTAAAGCCTGTTACTTCTGTCAAAGCATCATTGTTTTCAAATAGTAAGGCAGCATTGAAGCTACCAGAATTAATATTAGTCAGCGAAATAAACCCTGTAATGCTTTCCAATGCTGAATTATTGACAAACTGAATAGACCCTGAATTGTTTAAACTTAAAAAGCCATCAATGGAACTTAGAGCTGTACCGCTAATAAAAATATCAGATACATTTAGCAGTGTATTAAACGTGGGAATAAAATTCAACATAGGGTTTCCTGATATGGTAATAAACTGACCATTTGAGGTAGAGGTATAGCCATTGAAAATTTCTAAGACAGGATTATTATTTACGGTTATACTCGTTACTGAACCAGGATTATAAAATTCCGCTACACCCAATAAATTATCATTATTTGAAAAATCGACTGTATTAATAAAGATCACATCTGGAAAACTAAACACAGACTCAATTAGATTATCATTATTGCGTACGATAACGCCACCAACTGAAACTAATTCAAATGGGTAAGCGTCTGTAGATATAGAGCTAATACCCGTATTAGTAATCGACAAATTACCTCCGATAGTTGTAATCCCATCGAGCCCCAAAAGACTGGTTAAGCCGGGGCAATCGCGGACAATTAGAGAATTAGAAACCTCTGTGAGTCCACTAAAAAAAATAGGATCTAACGTTGTGATATCTCCTGTTCCCCCATCATCAATAATTAAGGAGTTTATAGAACCACTGCAGGCAAAATTATTTACCTGTGCTTGGGTGCTTAGCGTTACATTAATACATTGGGCATTATGCGTACTAGGAATAATAAGGAAAGAGAAAATTACGAGTAAGAGTATAAGGATGTTTTTCATATTTCAATGATTAAATACGATGAATACAGTTTATTGAATAGCTAATGGGAATGGACTATTTGCTTCTCAATAATAAAGTTGGCTAAAAATGGAATGGAAGGCTAAGGCTAGTTAGCAGCTAGAGACCAAACGATTGAAATTGTGGGTTTCTGCTTAGAATTTGATTTTTAGCAAAAGAAGAAATAGTCTTTTCCAAGTTCCAGATCTAAAGCTTGAAGCTTAGATTCTATGTTGGTTTGTTCGGAAGGATTAGAAATGGCTACTATTATTTTCTTAGTATTTGGAAGCATTGTTTTTGGTACTGTTTCAGCGAAAATATCCTCTTGATTTTGAATTAGGATACCATAAATTTCTTGACCTAGTTTCTTTTTATTATTGGTATACCAATCAAAACGTAGGTCTTTTTCTCGGAGCGCTTTGGCGATATATTTTGCCTTTTTTCCTGCGCCCAAAATAACGAGCTCGTTTGTATCTTGGCATTCTAGACGTAGAAAATAATGCAGTTTGATGTCGAAGAATCGGTTGTCTAAATAATTAGGATCATTCCTGGATGATCTTTCTGGATAGTCTCTCCAATAATGTAAAATCGTAGTTACTCCATGCACAGTCAAATTCTCTTCATAAAATCTAAAACAGAGATCATAATCTTCGGGGTATCTATTTGGATTAAAAGCATCGCAGGCAATCAAGTCATCTCGATGGACCATCCAACAGGGTGATGGAATTACACATTCGCGGTAGATGTCGGAAAAATTAGACGCATTCCTCGTCAAATTATTTAGCCACTCTGCGTACCGCTTGTAGCCATCCCCTATGCCTGATTCTGCAAAATATTCAACACAGCCGACTGCAAGTTGCCCTCTTCCCTTGTCTTGCAAAACAGCGTGCATGCGTTCTAGTTTATTAGAATGCATTTTATCGTCTGCATCCATGCGTGTGAGGTAGATTCCTTTTGATTCAGAAAAGGCGAGACGAAGTGCTTCGATAATTCCGTTTCCTTCTGAATCGAGAACGTGTATTCTTTCGTCTTGTAAGGCATAGTAGCGAAGTATATCTAAACTTCTGTCCGTAGAGTTATCGTTTACTGAAATTAGTTCAAAGTTTATATATGTTTGATTAAGAATGGTGTCCAAGCATTCTTCTAGGTAGGGCTCTGCGTTTTTGACGGGCATGAGGATGGAGATGAGGGGGTTTTTTGAGGACATGAATGTATTGTTGATGTAAAGCTACGAAATACGATATGGATTCGTAGGTGGAAGCTGTGAATAGTGGGGGAAGCGAGTGGTACGTGTGCATATGGATTCGTAGGTGCAACCCATTGGTGTCCGGTTAAAGTGGCCGAGATTAAAGATAATCCCGGCCAAAGGTGATATTTGTAGTAACTACACAAACAAATACACCATGAGCAAAGATGAATATTTTACCGGACAGCCGATCTTTACCCAAGTACTT
>CALIAU010000026.1 GCA_938045585.1 uncultured Saprospiraceae bacterium | reverse complement strand
AATGGCCTTTAAAGAAGAGATGGCGTCAAAGAAAAAAAAGGAGTAAATTAGAACTGACAACTAAAATCAGTAGAATATAAAACAGGAAACTAGAATCAGTAATTAACTAAAAAAACTGACAACTGTTTTTAGGAGTTGACCAGTACACATCTAATCTCTCCGTCTCTTCATCTCTCAATCTCTCCGTCTCAGTCTAGCATCTAGCGTCTAATATTTAGTGTCTCAACTACTGATTATCCCTCCATTCATAGACCCACTTAGCCTGTACCATCTCTAGGTGGCCTTCAGAAGAGTCCTCCCGCTTACCTTCAAAATTGGGGATTTCAAGAATCCAATCTAAAAGATCCGTAAATCGTATACGGTAGATATTTGATTCAGTAAAATCATCTCCAAAGCGCTCGTATAGTTTTATAGCGATATCTTCATGATCTGGCCAATTTATTGGCATATCTTCAATGTCTTTCCAACTCATAGTTTAATGTTCGTGTCCGATGATTATGGACTGGTCAGGAATAGTAACTTCAAGCTCTGCATCGTCTTCTAGGATAATACACTGGCAGGCTAATCTAGATTCTATACGTGGATCAGTAGCTCTATCAATGAAATCCTCTTCTTTGTCAGAAATCTCTTCAATGGAATCTTCGCCTTTCGTGACATAGATATGACAGGTAGAGCAAGCACAGACACCGCCACAATTATGGTTAAGATGGATGTCGTGATCTTCCGTGATTTCAAGAATAGAGTAGCCTTTTTCAACGTTTTCTACCACTTTATCCTCGATATTCTTGTCTTCAAATGTAAATTTAATCTTTGCCATATAGTTCTGTCCCTTAGGATCTTGTATCAATAATCTAATTAACTGTTTCTAAGCAGAAAAGTTCCACATAATTACAATAAAATATACTGTATTCCCATAGTATAATAGACTATATTTATATTAACCTGAAGAATCGAAATATGGAAGAGACTGATAGTAAAGCAAATAAAAACAGTTTTAAGTTTAAGAATCTGCAAATATATTCCTCCACGGAGTGGCTAGCGGATAATAAGAAAAAATATAGACAGGTATTTGATCGTCAAAAAACGAATTATATCTATGCTGAGCTTTCCTTCTATAACAAGTTATTTGACGATAAAATTTGGGAGGTCAATGTGACCCTAAAATGTTTTGAGCTTAAACGTGCTAAACGCAACATTTGTAGTCTAGAATTTAAGCGCAAGGTAAGCAAGTTTGATAATGTAGTCTACCTGCGCGAGGGATGGGGAAATAAAAAAGGAGGTGTGTTTTGGAAGAAGGGGACCTATTATTGGGAAGCGTGGATAGAAAACGAAAAAGTGGCGACAAAATATTTTTATGTTGAAGACTCAGGTCTGCAATTTGGAGAAAAACAGAGTTACATAGAGCTACATTCGCTTAAATTGTATGAGGGACAATATGATGATGTAAATGAGGATGACAGGAAGTATCTAAGAACCTTCGCAAGTGAAGAGACACGCTATGTGTATGCTGAAATTCATCTGAAGAATAAGCTGATTCCGCAACACTGGCACTGCGAATTGTTTATCAAATTTTACAATGCAGCCAAGGAGTTAAAGGTTAAATTAACCAAACTCCAAAATGTAAAAAAAGAGGATGATATTATAAAATTCTCTGCAGGATGGGGGAGCAACTCCAAAGGGTCTTGGCGTGAGGGGAAATACACTATTGAGTTGGTATTTATGGATGCACTCCTAGCAACAGCTGAATTCCAAGTTGCAGAAGAATCAGAAGAAGGATTACCCATTGTTGCACTTCCGGGTGAGGTAGGCAATCAATTGTTTTATCCTGATCAGATCTCAAATGAATCCTTTGATGAACTGTTTTCTCAATTAAATGCATTGATTGGCTTGCAAGAGATTAAGCAGAAGGTGATGGACCATGCGAACTATATTAAGTTTCTTCAACTTAGGAAAGAAAAGGGATTTCTTGAAAAAGACCGTATCAATATCCACTCAGTCTTTATAGGGAATCCGGGAACAGGTAAAACAACGGTTGCCAAGATGATGGGAAATCTCTACAAGAAAATGGGTTTACTATCAAAGGGGCATGTACATTCTGTAGACAGAGTAGAACTCGTAGGTGAATATATCGGGCAAACAGCACCCAAGGTGCGGCAGGCAATTGAAAAGGCTAGAGGAGGTGTCCTCTTTATAGATGAGGCCTATGCCTTAGCACGTACCAATGATGATTCTAAAGATTTTGGAAGAGAGGTGATAGAGATACTAGTAAAAGAAATGTCAAATGGGAAGGGGGATATTGCTATTATTGCGGCTGGGTATCCTAAAGAGATGACACATTTTCTAGAATCCAACCCAGGCCTAAAATCTAGATTCAAACATAGCTTTGAATTTGTAGATTATATGCCAGAGGAGCTTGCGCAAATAGCGCAATATGCAGCCAAGGAAATGGAAGTGGTATTTACCCCTGAGTCTAAGTTTTTACTTGAAGAAAAAATTACACGCGCATTTAGAGATAGAGATAAGAGTTTTGGTAATGCGCGTTTTGTATTTGATCTAGTAGAAAAGGCAAAGATGAATTTGGGCCTGCGCGTTATGGAGTCTAAAGAACCAGACCAGACCTCCAAGAATGCTTTGGAAACCATTCAAATTGCTGATGTACAGTCCATTGACCTCGTAGTCAAACGTAGACTGCCAAACATTCCAATTGATAATGAATTATTGAATATTGGACTCAGGGAGTTAAATGAGTTGATAGGCATTGATCAAATCAAAAAGCAAATTACTGAAATAGTAGAGATTGTCCGTTTTCATAAAAAGCAAGGCAAGAATGTCCTGCATAGTTTTCATTTCCATACAGTACTTATTGGAAACCCAGGAACAGGGAAAACAACGGTAGCAAGAATACTATGTAAGATATATAAAGCACTGGGTATACTTGAGCGGGGACATATGGTAGAAACAGATCGCCAAGGTTTGGTTGCAGGATTTGTAGGTCAAACTGCAATCAAGACAAAAGAAAGAATTGATGAAGCCTTAGGAGGTGTCCTCTTTATAGATGAGGCCTACGCCTTATCAAATTTTGGTGGACTGCAAGGAGACTATGGGAATGAGGTAATACAAACCCTACTCAAACGTATGGAGGATGATAGAGGCGAGTTTTTTGTTTTTGCAGCAGGCTATCCAGACAATATGGAAAAATTCTTGAAAGCAAATCCAGGACTGAATTCTCGTTTTGATAAGATCTTGAAATTTGAAGATTATAGTCCTGAAGAATTGGTGGAAATAGCGGTTCAGATGTTCAATACGCATGGTTATAAGTTGAATAAGAAAACGGAAAAGTATCTAACCGTTATGCTTGAGGATATGTATCTGAAACGAGATAAGTTCTTTGGTAACGCAAGAGAGGTACGTAAGATAGTACTGGAGGCAATAAAGCATCAAAACCTACGTCTAGCCAAACTGGAAGATACAAACAAGCGAACAGAAAAGACGCTGACTATTGAAGACCTCGAAGCAATTGCCACAATGGATGAGCAAGCACTTTATAACAAACGATCTATAGGTTATTCTTCTAGTTAAAACTTAAGAAAAGCACCAGCTCTGAATTGTCTTCCGTACACTGGGTAAGCAAACCAATCTTGGTATTCTTTCCCTATCAGATTAACAATGCTAGCCTGTATCCCAAAGTTTGTATTCAGATCAATACGTGCACCTGCAGTAATATCAAAAATCCTATCAGATCTAGGAGCTAAACGAATGACCTCTACTTTTTGTATGATGCGACTGTCTAAAAATTCGGCATTTAGAAATAGATGGATATTATCAGACAAGACAGATTGATCTACTTTTAAGTAAGACCTCCAGTTACTTAAATTTACCTGATCAGTAAATCTATACTCGCCACCTAAAGAGACTCTTGTGTTTTTGTAATCTAATGTATAATCAGTAGCAGTTGAGTAGTAATTCGCATCAAGAGCAAGAATAGAGTACATAGGTATATCTTCAATCTGTCTATATCCAAATACAGGAATACCTCTCTCTCTATTGTAGATGGCCATGAATTTTGCACTATGCAATTGATCTATATAGTGCACTCCAAGGTAGGGGCGCATTGCATTATGTGTATGTACATCTGCATTATCAAAGGTCACAAAGGGGTTCGTATCAAATAAAGCCTGCGTATCATAGATATTACTTATGGATTTAGATCCTGCTAACACATGTACTCTGTTATGCACTGAATATCTCAGATTTATATGAGGTTGGATTAGCCAAGAGTCCGCTGTACGAATACCATCTACACCCACATCTGCTTTTAACCTGTTGGCACCATTATAATAGAATTTAGCCTTAAGGTTTCCTAGAAACTGTTTTGAAGAGGTACTTAGATCAGGATCAGTAACATAGTATCTATTGTCTGAATCTAACTCAAACAAATGATAGCTAGAAATAGTTTTTTGAAATAATCCTGTTGCAATTGTACGATGTTCGTGTTGACCAAATTTAGACAAGCCCGTTTTTCTATACTCAGTACCTACTAAGAGGCGCGTACCACTTTCTTTAATAAAGTCAAAATCTACGGAGCCTTTAGCCTGTAAGCCCAACAAAGATCTACTCAATTCATCCTGGCTTACCTCTGTGTTATCTGAAATACCATAAAAATATCTTTTTGCAGAGTCATAGGACAAACTCAATTTGCTATTTACATGACTGTTAAAATTATACTTAGCATAGAGGGTAGCATCATGATCGCGATGATCCCGAAATACAATGACCTCATCATCTGAGCTAAAGTAATTTCCTTTGATACCTAATTCAAACCAATCTTCGATATTGTAGTTGTATCCATATCCTACTTGTGGAGATTTTGGGTTTCCAAAAGAAATATCTATGAATCCATCATACTTTTCTATTTCCACAGGGGTTGTATAAGCCAACGGTCTTAGATTAGGAAGTTCTGCTTCAATTTCTTCTTGCTTTGGTTGCACATTATAATTGAATGAAGAAATAGTTCCTGTCTCCATTTCTTCCTCTGAGCCTGGAGGAGGAAAGACTGCTGTAACGGTTTTTGTTATGGCCTCAAATGATTTTACAACCTCTACTTCGTCTGAGGGTAGTACTGGGATACTATCCGTGGAAGTCTGTGGAAATAGATTGCTGGTATAAAGTATGCTAAATAGCAGTATGCTTAATTTTTTCATCGTAGATCGTTTAATTTTGGTATCGTATCTAGTTGTAGGTATTCAGGATTCGCTGGTATCTCTATTCTATTCTCTTTCAGTTCTTCTTCATCTAATTGCTCAAGTTTTAATTCTGCCTCTTTGATGATGTCTGGATCATCTTTATAGTTTTCAATCAAAGCTTCTAAAGCAGCTCTAGCATTTAATTTATCTCCTTTCTTCGTATATATGTCTGAGAGAAGTATAAGACTTTTGGATACCCATAGTGGGTAGTTAGCACTTCGCTTTGTAGTTTCTAAACACTGCGTTTCAGCGATGTCCAATTCTCCTTTCTCATAAAATATTTTAGACACGAGATAGCTGGCTTCGGCAGTTTGATTATTATTTGTCAAGCGAATAACTTGGTTAAGTGCTGTTATTGCTTTGTCTGTATTGCCAGTAGCTAAAGCGGATTTTCCAAGATAAAAGTTAACAGTGCTTTGTTCTTCTGCGTCCAACTGCTTAGTTGCTTCTAAGATATCACTATGTGTAATAACGGCTGCATGATTACTTGTTCTGAATGCACTACGCAGTGCGCCCATATGTGCCGCTTTCTTTTCGTCTGCAGATATATTTTGTTGACTCAGAGCATTGTAGTAAGTAAATGCTTTTTCAAATTCTGTTTGATGATTATATGCTATAATGGCTGCCTTTTTGAGTGCTGCAACATAGTGGTCAGAAAACTGCTGATTGATGATATGATCAAAGTGGGGGAGTGCTTGTTCATATTCCTTTAGTAATAAAGAAGATTCCCCAGCATAGTAATGTGCATTCAAGAGGTAATTACCGGATGGATTTTCTTGAATGTATTTGTTTAAAGATGTTTGCGCATCCGTGTATTTAGCATTAAGAAAGTGATTGTAAGCAGTGACATAACTCAAGGAGTCTTTAGCAAAGTCACTGAGCTGTATTCCCTCTTCTTCTGCAATTTCAATGTATTTATCCGCATCTCCAATATCATCCACATAGATTTCTTCCATGGCAAGTAGAGCCTCCTTTCTTTGTTCGGAACTTGGATTGTTTGCTAATAAAGCCTTGTAATTTTCTATGGATGCCTGTGCATCTCCAAGGTTGTAACTCACAAGACCGAGTTGTAGGTAGGCATCGTTCGCCAGAGGAGATTTTCCTTTGTAATTCAGGATGAGACGTTCGTAGTTTTTGATCGCTTCGTTTTGTTTACCCATGGTGTAGTAGGTATTTCCGAGCGCAAAAAACGCATCATCTCTGTATTCAGAATCAGGATGTTCTTTGATCAGAGATTCTAAACTCATGATTTTTTCATAGGGTCTATTTTCTAAGCCCTCCACGATGGCTTTTTGATAAAGACCATAGGCAGCATCTGTATTGTCTACAGATGCTAAAGTATTGTAAGCACTTGTTGCCTGACTGTATTCTTTTAGATGAAAATGTGCATCTCCCTTTCTACTGTGAGATATTGCCAGGAGTTTATCTATCATCACTTTCTTTTCAGTAGCTGCATGGCTTTGGATTTTTGGGATGGCCTGACTATAGGCAGCGGAGGCTGCTGAATAATCTTTTTGCATAAAGTCATTGTGTGCTTTAAGATAATACGCCATGGCTGGAGAGGATTGGAATTCTAAGTTTGTAGGGTTTAGATCAAAATAATCCTCTAGTATCAGATTTGATTTTTTAAATCTAGCCTGTTTGCTTTCGATTTGTGCTAGCCAATAGACTGCTTCTGCAAGTTTATTTCTATCTGCTGAGTAGAGTCTTGATTTTTCAAAGAAGCTTTTTGCCTTTCCTAGATCCTTATCGTTATAAGAGGCCTTTGCTTTTCTTAAGCAAATGCTCTGATACACGATCTGTACGTCTTCAGGAACATCATGCATTCCTTCTATCGTTTGTAAAGCCATATCATAATCTTTACTTACAAATAGAATATTTATAAGTAGAGATTGTGATTCTGAGTAATAAGGGGAGGTCTCACTTAACTGTGAAATTCCACTTAATGATTCTCTGTATTGTCCCATTTCTGCAGAAAGTCGAATGTAATTCCAGAGCGCGTCCTCTTTCTGAGTGCTGTCTGCTCTTTGGGATTCAGCCAGTGTTTTGAATACTGTGCGCGCAGAGTTTTTCTCGTCTTCTTTTAAGTAGATTTCTGCAAGGAAGAGTAGGGATGACACTTGATAAGTATTGTCTTTTTTAGCCAACTCTTCAAAGGATGTTTTGGCTCTTTCTGTTCTACCTAGTTTGTAATTACTGAGGGCAATCTGATAAAAATCTGCCTCACTCAAATAATCCGTATTCGCTTCATAGATTTCTAGGTGCTGTATTCCCAAAACATAATCAGACTTTTTTAAGTAGGCCTGACCAAGTACCTTATGGAGCTGGTATTTTTGGTAGAGCTCTTTGTCACCGTCTAATTCCTTTTCAAGAAAATGAATGACTTGATCATATTGTCCCTGCGCAAAATACAAATGCGCCAGGTTGTATGGAGTATATGTCTTATAATCTGGGTATTGATTTACCTTTTCAAAAGAACTAATAGCTTCTGCATAGTCGCCTCTAAAGTAAGCGCACATGGCATAGTAATAATTAGAAGGAAAGTAATAGCTATTATTTAATTTTGTGAGCGTTTTAAAAAGGGTATGAGCATGATCAAATTCTTTTAAAACAAAATAACTATAGGCAGTTCTAAATGCTACATCCGTATTCGCATCCTCTGCATTCGCCAATTCATAGTAATTGATTGCTTCCTTAAAGTCATTGCGAATGAAGAAAAAGTCACCTAGGATTTCATTGGACATTTCCTCCCGATTAAAATCGTTGTACTTCATCGTATTTAAAAGGGCAAGATTTTCAGCCTTGCTTTCGTCCATTTTTATCTGAGCCATGGCTTTATTGTAGTCTTGCTCCATTAGACTTGCCAAGTAGGTGTAATCAAGAGACCTTGTCTCTTGGTCGGCATACTCTTTTGCTAAGCCATAGAGTGCCTGGTCCATTAAGAACTCTGAAGAAAGACTAAAATCATTTTTGTGTAGAGAATTTTCTCTTTGTGCCTCTAATAAAGAAGTGCTGCATAGAGTGCACAAGAATAGAAGAAAAATTAGATTTTTCATGTTTTCTTTTTGAATTCCAGAAATAATAAAATAATTATATTACGAATTTTATATATATGTAACTAATTATCTATGATACTATTGTATCAAAGTTATAAAAAATATATTATAAAAATTTATAATATGTTCTCTTTTATTATCTTTCGGAATTATCTAGCTTAAAATGGGTGGATTTAGCACACAATTATTGAAAAATGGGCAAGAATTAGTGATTCGGGAAGGTGAAATTGCCGATGCAGCTATGTGTTTGGAATATATCGAAAAAGTGAGTGCGCAATCTAATTTTTTGACCTTCGGACCTGGTGAATTTGGCCTTTCTCTTGAGGAAGAGATGGATGTAATAGACAAAAAGAAGACTAGAGATAATGAACTCTTCCTTCTAGGGCTGGTAGATAATCAGTTAGTAAGTCAAATGACTGTTAATTCTTCTCAAAGAGCAAGACTAAGGCATGCCGTCGAATTTGGAATATCTGTAGATAAACCCTACTGGGGAACTGGAGTTGGCTCGGCCATGCTTTCCTACTTGTTGGATTGGGCGCAAAAAAATCCTATTATCAGAAAAGTGAACCTGCAGGTACTCCCGCATAATATTGCCGGAGTTAAATTATATGAGAAATTTGGCTTTACAGTCGAAGGAAGAAAATTACGGG
Organism: uncultured Saprospiraceae bacterium; assembly: GCA_938045585.1. GTDB lineage: Bacteria > Bacteroidota > Bacteroidia > Chitinophagales > Saprospiraceae > CALCMJ01. The sequence continues at coordinate 35,763 of CALIAU010000026.1, read as the reverse complement.
ACAATCTACAAGATGGTGTGTTCTCAGATGTCTTGTTGATGGGGAAATTGATTGATTAACGAGTCAGATATTCCTTATTTTGCTATAACTAACCAAACAATAGAGAAAGAAGATGTTTTAATTGTACGATGCCACAGTAAACCCAAGAACAGTGCAAAACCACAAAATTGTTATTCAAGCAAGGACGCATTCCTCACGTTTGCCAAATAAAGTAATTAAACCCTTTTTCCACGATCATAGTATATTAGATATAGTGTGCAAACGGCTTCTCTTGTATTATGATGCCTCCCAAATTATTATTGCGAGTTCAGTCCTCGATAAACATTCTACAATTGCCTCTATAGCTGAACATCACGCGATTGATGTATATTGGGGAGACGAGGAAGATGTATTAAAACGTGTCATTAACGCAGCCAAACGGAAGTATGGTGAAGGACTGCTACGCGTCTGTGCGCATAATCCTTTTTTGGATATTGAAACTATGGCCCAACTAGTAACTTCTGCTGAAACGTATGATTATTGTGCATTTGAAACCGTCTCCAGTAAAAACATAGGCATTGCAGAAACAGGCTTATTTGCCGAATATGTTTCTACCTCAGCCTTAGAAACACTGTATCTCAGGAATCAAGATAAGGGGAGGCCGTCTATAGATTTTTGTCAAACGCTTTCTTCGCTTCCAGATTTATTTGCAATAAAGACAATACCAATTCATACTCCCATGGAGAATGATGCGTTGCTGAGGCTGACAGTAGATTCCGATGCAGATTTCAAATGGGCACAAACGTTTTTTATAAAGCTAATTGAAACTGCTGGTTGGAAATTTAATTATAGAGATGTATGGAACGTTTTGGCTTCGAGAGCTAAAGAATCTAGCTCAGTTAGTATTTAACAAATTTTTGAATAAATTGCGATTTGTCACCATTAACTATTAGGTAATAAATACCTGATGTATAGCTGCTTATGTCAATTTGAGTAAAGTTATTGTGTATGCCCTTGCGAAGTGTTTCTCCACCCAAATTGAACACACGATAGGAGAGATTTGATCCATGATTAGAATGGATCTGTATGGAAGTATTACCAAGGACTTCAACTGATATGTCTTGCATTTCTGAGTACACATCATTTGATGAAACCACATCAAAAATCTCACATTGAAAATCTGCGGGATCTAATTCTAAGACTTCTCCAGGTTCAATATCGCGATTCACAAATGCTGGATAATTTACCGGATATCGTTCTGCCCTAAAGGAGGCAGCTATACCATCATTATTTGCCCCTTCTGCTAAGATACCGGTTATGCTTACTGGGTTTTCATATTCCCATACAATTTTACCTGCACTAGTTACCTCAAAGAATCGAGCACTCCTAGATTCACATATGCTCATATTTCCATTTTCTAGGCGTTTGGTGCCACCCATATTGGAAGAGAAAAAAGAGGTCATGTCTTCTGCAACATATTGCCAAGCAAGATTTGAAGGTCCAAAAACACCATTTGCATTTAATACATAATTTCCCTCGAAATCGCGCGGTGGAGAAATTTCATCTATAGTAGAATAATTACCTCCAGGTCTACCAATGCCATTATTGAATATGCTTATGTTTCCATCTCTGAAAAATCCTTCTGGAATAATCTCTGCATTATGTTGTCCAAAAAGCTTTTGGTCCAAATTGGAGCCTTTATCATAGGCTCTGGGATTTCCCCATCGATAAATAAAATCACCACCGTGCCCTCTTTTACCACCACTATGTCCCGCTGCTTCTTCAGTAGTCGTACTATGGTCTAGAATGTAGATTTCGTTCAGATGCCTAGAACTTAATATGATCTCATCGCGAACAGGATCGTAATCTATCCCATTTAAATGAATCCAGTCAGGACTCCCTAAACTTTGTGGCGCTTCCATGTTAATATTCATCAATTCAGGATGTTCTGAAACAACTCCAAAGTTTTCCTTCGTTGCATCAAAGTCTTGAATTAAATGATCCCACAAATGCCATTCCCAAACATACTCCGCGGAGTCCTCACCAATTTTTTTTATCTCATAAACTGCAGGTGACCAATATCTAGCCTCATTTATTGCTCCATTCGCTATGGCTTCTTCAGGCGTTCGCCCTTCCCAGGCTATAAAAAGAATATTACCATTAGGAAGAATCTCAATATCATGGTGTTGCTGAAAAGCATCATTAGCTACCACAAAGGACCATACTAATTCTCCTTCCCAATTATATTCCTCCAAAAGTCCTCCAAATCCTGCTCCCATATAAATTCCGGGAGTAGATCCTGCTCGTATTAGATTGCCATTCTCTTGAAGATAAGCAACAAGACCTGGTCTAGATTCTGTCTGCCACTGATTTATTAGGTGTCCACAATTGTCTATTAAGTAAGTGGATAATCCAGTAGAAAATAAAGTGTAGGCATTCAAAGCCAAGGAATCGTTTTTAATAACGCCAAGTGTGTTCTGACCATACAGATTGATCTGAACAAAAAAACAAAACATAAGCAGTACACGAATACACTTCATATCTATCAAAAATATGGATTTTTATCTACTAGAACGCATCATATTAAGGCAATTGTCGCTATAGAACCTCTGCTCATAAGCAGACCTATGCAGCGGCTGTCTTAGGCATCCTGTTTATTAAGAAGCTACTTATGAGAATCATTCCACCACCTAAGAGCATCTCTTGTGTTAAAGATTCATCCAGTACCACATATGCAAGAGCTATAGCACTTACTGCTTCAATATACATAAGGGAGGATGCCAAAGAGGCGTCTAGGTATTTTAAACCAAAAAAGAATAAACTAAATATAACAATGCCGATTAAGAAGCCATAAAAGATGCCCATGGCTAAATGCGCAGTTTCGATAACAGGAAAATACATCCAGAAAAATGGCATGAAAATAAATACGCCTACGATATTTTGTAAGAATATTATTTCATTGCGATGATAGTTATTAGACTCTGATTTAAATATAATTACTGTTATCGCATAGCCAAATGCAGAAGTTAATGCAGCAAGCATGCCCAAGAGATCTTGATTTTCAAAACTAAAACTCTTTCCTGAGGAACTGATAATTAAACCGAGAAAGGCAATTCCTATCAAGAAAAAATGTTTTTTGGAAACACGTTCTTTTAGAAAAAGAATGCCAAGTATAGTAACAAAGATAGGCCAAGTATACAGTATAATCACTGCGTTTCCTATGGATGTTAGCATGAAGGCCTGCAGATAGAGATACATCCGCAATGCATTCAGCCCAGAGGCAATCAACATCTTTTTATTAGCTCCTCTAAATAGATTCGTATCCTGCCTACATAACCAGAAAAACAAAATACCTGCAGGGACAGCAGTCCTTAGAAAGGCCAGAGCACTAGCTGGCATGCTACTCATATACTTTATCAGCAATCCATTATTCCCTGCAAGAATTGCACATAGAATAATTGCGTATAAAGCCTTTTGTTTCATATCTGCTAATTACAAAATATAAACTAAGAATTACAGATACATATATTGATTGTAATATTCGACGTAAATTAGTTATTCTAACTAATAAAACTCTATACCAAATGAAATCGTGTACTTTTCTTTCCTTATTATTTTTTAGTCTTGTATCTCCTGCCCAGATGGAAGCCCAGGATGCACGCATCTCACCATATGGTACCAAAGATCAAATTATCAAAACATTGTATAGCGTAATTTCGGGCGATGCTGGACAAGAGAGGGATTGGGACCTGTTCAGATCTTTATTTACTGCAGATGCCCAGATGATTCCTATTCAAAAAAATAGAGAAGCTAAAGTGAAAGCGGAGTACCTTTCTCCACAAGACTATATAGATAGATCAGGTGCTTGGTTAATTGAGAATGGTTTCTTTGAAAAAGAGATCTTTAGAAAAGAAGACTGTTTTGCAAATATTTGTCACCTTTTCAGCACCTACGAAGCGTTCAAATCGAGTACAGATAAAATGCCTTTTATGCGCGGTATCAATAGTATCCAACTCATGTATGACGAGAATAGATGGTGGATTGTCAACATTGCTTGGCAGGCTGAAAACAAAAATGATATGCTACCATCGCATTATTTACCAAAAAAGGATTGATTTGTCTTTTTAACTTAAATTATTGATTCTGAAGACTGAAAATTAAACTAAATTTAAGTCACAAAAAATAATAAAATGGAACATAGCGTGAAGATAAATTCGTCAGATTTAATGCAAATGGAAGATAAGTATGGAGCACATAATTATCATCCTCTTCCTGTTGTATTAGCCAAAGGAGATGGTGTCTTTGTTTGGGATGTAGAAGGTAAACGATATTACGATTTCCTCTCCGCTTACTCCGCAGTAAACCAAGGTCATTGCCATCCCCGTATTATTAATGCCTTAAAAGAACAATCTGAAATCTTAACCCTTACCTCACGTGCCTTTTATAATGATCAGTTAGGTCCGTATGAAAAGTACGTCACAGAATACTTTGCTTATGACAAGGTGCTCCCTATAAATTCTGGAGTGGAAGCGGTGGAAACTGCTTTAAAACTTTGTAGAAAGTGGGCCTACGAGAAAAAAGGAGTAGCTGAGAATCAAGCAAAAATAGTATTTGCTTCTGGGAATTTTCATGGAAGAACAATGGCTGTAATTTCAGCTTCTGTAGATCCTGATAGCAGAAAAGGTTTTGGTCCTTACATGCCAGGTTATATCATTATTCCTTATAACGATCTATCCGCACTAGAAGAAGCGCTGCAAGATGAAACAGTTTCTGGTTTTATTGTGGAACCCATTCAAGGCGAGGCGGGAGTTGTTGTTCCTGATGAGGGCTACCTGAAAAATGCCTATGATCTTTGTAAAAAACACAATGCTCTATTTATAGCAGATGAAGTGCAAACTGGTATTGCACGTACGGGAAAACTACTTGCTACCTGTGGAAATTGTTCTTGTACAAATGGATGTGAAAACAAACCAGAAGTTAAACCTGATATTTTAGTTTTAGGTAAGGCTCTCTCAGGGGGTGTATTTCCTGTGTCCGCCGTCTTAGCAGATGATGATATAATGTTATGTATCAAGCCGGGAGAACACGGTTCTACCTTCGGAGGAAACCCGCTTGCCTGTGCTGTGGCTATTGCGGCCTTAGAGGTTGTTAAGGACGAAAAATTAGCAGAAAATGCAGAACGTCTTGGAACCATTTTTAGAGAACGCATGCAAAGGCTGGTAGACACAACGAATATTGTACGTCTGGTAAGAGGGAAGGGCTTACTAAATGCTATTGAAATTAATGACACAGAAGACAGCAAGACTGCTTGGAATATGTGTTTAAAAATGAGAGATAATGGCCTGCTTGCAAAACCAACACATGGTAACAAAATTCGATTTGCACCTCCTCTTGTGATGACTGAAGAGCAGATTCATGAATGCTGTGATATTATCGAAAAATCTATTAAAGAATTCGAAGTTTAACATGCAGTTTTCTTGTTCGGTTATAATACACAAACCCAAAGAAGAACTTGTTGCATATTTTATTGATTCCAGCAAGCTCGTCTATTGGCAGGATGGCTTCATTGAAAAAAAAGAACTCGCAGGTGAACCTATGCAGAATGGTGCATTGGCCGAACTTAAATATAAAATAGGAAGAAATGAATTACTTCTTTATGAGACAGTAATAGAAAATCTCCTCCCGGACAGCTTTTTTGCAGAATATGAATGTGATCCTACACATAATACTATGCTCAGCACCTTTGAAGCATTAGATGCAAACACGACTAAACTGACTAACGAGATAGAATATATTCGTTTTAATGGCCTTATGCTAAGAGTCATGAAAACACTATTTCCTTCCATGTTTAAGAAGCAAGTTCAGAAATGGCTTAATAACTTCAAGTCTTTTGCAGAAGCCCAATAATTATATACATTTAAGCAAATTGCAATCGTGTGATTTAATGATTTCATAATCTTTATAAAATTTCTTCATCTTTTTGATTTACCTCTCTAGTTTCTAAGGAACATAGCTTATGTAACCCTTATTATGAGACAAATCAAAAATCAAAATTCGTTCAATGAAAAAAATTATGTGCGCAATGGTATTCATTGCATTGGTGCTCTGTAGTAATAATGTACAGGCCCAAGACTTCAATTCAGCGGTTGGACTCCGTTTAGGCTTCCCATGGTCCGTAACTTACAAGAAATTTATTAGTGAATCCAATGCCTTAGAAGGCTATGCAGGAATCAGGCCCTTTGGCGCAGGTATAAATTTAATAACTGCAAATGGAGCCTATCTCATTCATCAAGATGTAGAAGGAGAAGGTATCGAGGGACTACAATGGTATTATGGTGGAGGGGCAGGAGCCTATTTTTGGACAGGTTTCGGTAGCAGTAGTACGAGCTTAGGTATTTCAGGATACATCGGTGCGAGCTATACTCTGAAAAGTAATCCGATAAATATTTCATTGGATTGGGTACCCACCTTTTTTATAAATGGTGTAACAGGCTTTGGGTCTGGTTTTGCAGGTGGCTATGGAAATTTAGCTGTGCGCTATATTTTAGACCCTAAATGATAATACAAATAATAAGCAATCAATTAATATCAACATAAATAATTAAACATGAAATCATTAAAACTTCTTCTTCTCTATTCTATTGTATCAGTTGCATTTTCATTCGCGAGTTGTGGTAATGACGGTCCTGGTTCAGGATGTAATAATTTTGATCAGGCTTGGTCAGATGCAGTAACCTCATTTTCTGAAATACAGTCATTATATGCTTCTAATCCTACAACAGAAAACTGTGAAACTTTTAGACAAGGATACATAGACTATATTGACGCTATTGAGGATTTACTTGATTGTGGAGATCAGACCTTTGATGTAAATCTTCAGGTCTTCTTAGATGATGCTAAATTGCAGCTTGACGATTTAGAATGCTAAACACTTTAAGTCCTATGAATACCCAATCTTCCTACAAGAGGATTGGGTTTTTTTATTTTTTCTTCAAAAGAGTTTTGTGAATTACCATCACTTGTTTTATCAGCCCATCCTTAGCATTGTTATGAATAACAAAATCAGACTTTGACTCCTTAATTTTTTGGGAGAGTTGACTTTTTATCCGCTTTTCTACCTGCTCTTTTGTAATCTTATCACGCAGCATGACGCGCTGAATACGCACCGCCTTGGGCGCACTTACACAGATGATTTTATCAAAATATGTATCACCCTTTGACTCAAAAATAAGGGCAGCTTCTTCAATTGCATAGGGTGCATTTTGAGCAGACATCCATTGCTCAAGATCAGCATGTACAGCTGGATGCACTAAGGAGTTTATTTTTTGTAGTAAGGACTTATTTGAAAAAATAGCCTTTGCAATATAGGCTCTATGCACTCTTCCATTCTTGTGATAGGCATTCTTACCTAGCAATGCTTTAATTTTTGCCTTCAAATCCTTGTTTCTCCACATTAATCGCTTCGCCTCTACATCTGCATAATAGACGGGCACACCTAAACTCTCAAATATGCGTGCGACAGTAGATTTCCCAGAACCTATTCCTCCAGTAAGACCTACCTTAATCGTTTTCTTCTTAGCCATGGCTAAAAATAATCAAATACTTCTAGCATTCTCTTTCTCGATCTTGATAATTATTTCCCAGCGTTTCCCTTAATTTGATTTTAAGTCTGAAAACTAGTTGCCAAGTAAGTAAGTTCCATTTCGTATTGTTTCTTTTTCTGATAAAACTACTTAGCTCTCAAATAGTATTTTACAATTTGTTTGGGGACTCCCCGTTGGGGCGCTACGTTACGCAGCTCGCAAGTCTGCTCGGCCACAATCATAGATTGTGTCTGTCTACGACCAGTCGTAGACACTGCTGCACATCGCTAGTCCGAGAGCGTTTCGTTTAGACTGAATTAATGCAAATCAATGAAATGAGTACGAGGTTAAAATGTATCTTTAGTTTATACCGTACACACATCATGACTAGACAACGACTCAAAGTAGGAGAGGGGAAAATAAGTGGCTATGTGGCCATCTTCTTGTCCATCCTAAGCTTACTTGCAATACTCTGTTTTAAGTTTCCCGAATATCTGACAACGCCTGACTTCAGAGCAGTCTATACAGAAGAGATAGTAGAGAAATTGCTCATGTTTGCTATTCTAGCTTCCTTTGTCTTCGCCCTTTTGAGTTTTCTTTTAAGTAATAATAAAAAGTATTCGGTCATAGCACTCATACTTTGCACACTTGCTATCGTCCTCGGCGGATTTGAGGTGCAAGGAAGGTCGGTAGAAAAGGTGAGTTGGAGTTTAGGCTTAGACTGGTTGATCTTAGATTTGTTTTTGATGGCATTGATTTTTGTTCCTATAGAACTTGCCTTCCCGAAGAACACCAAGCAAACTAAGTTTCATCCAGAATGGCGTACAGATTTAATCTACTTTGCTATTAGCCATTTATTCATTCAGATTTTTGGCGTACTGACTAAACGTCCAGCAGAAGCATTTTTTGGTTGGATGGACTTAAGAACATTAAATGAATGGGTGCAAGGATTACCCTTTGTACTGGAGCTCTTTCTCGCGCTCTTATTAACGGATGTGTTTCAGTATTGGGCACATAGGATATTCCATTCACATAACTACCTATGGCGCTTCCATGCAGTCCACCATTCCACCCAAAACATGGACTGGCTGGCGGGTTCTAGAACGCATTTTGTAGACATCTTTTTTACACGATCCATGTCCTTTGTTCCACTCTATATAATGGGTTTTTCCACACTCACCTTTAATGTCTATGTTGTCTTTATTGCCATTCATGCAGTCCTCATTCATGCCAATACGCGCATAAATTTTGGCTTCCTAAAGTATCTGATTACAACCCCGCAGTACCACCACTGGCACCATTGCCAGGACCCAACGTATTACGGTAAAAACTTTGCTGTTGTCTTTCCATTCATCGATTATATATTTGGTACCTATTACCTGCCTGGGAACACCTGGCCTGAGGGTACGGGACTGACAGAAACTGCCTTCCCCAAAGGCTTTATGCGCCAACTGGTATATCCCTTTAAAGCAAATCCCTTTAAGTCAAAACTAGATCCTTCCGAACAAAGTGATCGCTAATTGCTTAGTCAACAAATAGATGCTAGTATTTTTCTAACAAGCATTCTAAGAATTTCATTATCTTTTAGGAATAAAAAATAAAGGCATGCGCAGTATTATCCTTCTCCTATTTTGCACGCTCACTTCTCTAAGCCAGGCACAGATATCTGATTCGAAACAGATGATTCTTAATAGTGTAGAAAAACATAAGTCAAACTTGATAGAGATGAGTGATGAAATATGGTCCCTTGCAGAAATAGCATTTGAAGAAACCAAATCTTCTGAAATTCTTGCTTCTTATGCAGAAAAAAATGGAATGAAACTAGAACGTGCTGTTGCTGGTATGCCTACCGCCTTTGTTGCTTCTTACGGAGAGGGCAGTCCAGTGATTGGCATCCTAGGTGAATTTGATGCCCTGCCAGGGCTTTCACAAAAAGCACAACCTACTAAAGATCCACTGAATCCAGGTATGGGCGGCCATGGCTGCGGTCATAATCTATTTGGTGCAGGTTCCTTGGGTGCTGCCATTGCTATCAAGGAACTTATTGAAGCTGGAAAGATTAAGGGTACCGTCAAGTTTTTTGGAACACCCGCTGAGGAAAAGTACTTTGGTAAACTCTGGTTTGCTCGAGAAGGCTACTTTGATGATCTGGATGTTTGTTTGGATTGGCACCCGGCTGCTAAAACAAAGTCTGTTGTACAGAGCTCACTCGCGCTCGTGGATTTTATAGTAGAATTTAGAGGACAGGCTGCCCATGCCTCCTTTGATCCCTGGAATGGGCGCAGCGCTGTGGATGGTATGGAGTTATTTACCACAGGAATCAATTATTTTAGAGAACATATAAAGGGTACTACACGTATTCATTATCATATCATGCATGGTGGTGATGTAGTAAATGTAGTACCTGACTATGCAAAGATATGGACAAGGGTACGCGACTCGCAGCGGGATGATATGCTGGCTGTGTACGAACATGTAAAGGAGATAGCAAGAGGAGCAGCCATCATGGCCAATGTGGATTATGAAGTTACACTTGTCTCTGGTTTACATGAGGTGCTCGTAAATCGAAGAGGTGGTAAAGCTTTACAAAAGAATTTAGAGGCCTTAGGTCCCATTAAATATACGCCTGAAGAAATAGCCTTTGCAGAAGAAATGCAAAGAGTCTTAGAGGTCCCTACCTTTGGAATAGATGGTTCCATTGAGCCCCTAGAAGAAACAAGACCACTTATCGGTGGAGCATCATCGGATGTAGGAGATGTAAGTTGGGTCGTACCAGAAATACGCCTCAGTGTAACTACTGCACCAGTAGGCACACCCTGGCACTCTTGGGCTGTAGTAGCCACTGGTGGTATGTCCATTGGACACAAAGGCTTAGTCTATGCTGCCAAAGCCCTAGGAATGACTATGGTGGATTTATTTGAAGACCCTGCATTGGTAAGCGAAATTCAAGCAGAGTTTAAGAAAAGAAAGGGAGATCATGTCTATAAGGCTATTTTGCCAGAAGGGCCTCCACCTATTCCTTCCTCTGTGGATGGAAATTAAATGCACATAAACTAATATCGAATTCCTTGAAATATATTTCATAAGATTCTTTTAAAGCTGCTATTCAGAAAAGTATGGCAGCTTTTTTTAGTATCAAATGCATGCTATCTTTGGTTCTATGAAAGAAAAACCACACTGCCTTATGCCATTCATACACTATCATGTGTCCAATAAGGGTTTAGCGAAGGCATGCTGTGTAGCAAATATTACCTATGGGGATGTAAATACAGAGACCTTAGAAGAAATTTGGAATGGTAAAAAAGTCAAGGCACTCCGACAAAAATTTTCAAGAAACGAAAGTGATCAACGATGTTTTGTTTGTCATAAAATAGAAGCCAGTGGAGGCAAAAGTATTCGGCTAGAAACCTTCGATAAATTTGATTACAAACAACTTGCAGAAGAACCAAAGCTCCCTGTGTATTTTGATATACGCTTTTCTAATGTATGCAACTATAGATGTAGAACCTGCTGGCATGGCGCAAGTTCCAAATGGTATAATGATGCCAAAGCTTTGAATAGCCATATTGGAGAAAAAGCGATCATCAAAAATATTCAAGACCTAGATGCCTTCATTGCATCTTCAGCACAGGCCTTGCTTGGCGCGGAGGAGTTTTATTTTGCTGGAGGCGAACCACTTGTAACAGAGGAACATTACAAACTACTAGAATGGTTAATTGCACATAATGCTACTAAGGCAAGGCTGCGATACAATACTAATTTTTCAAAACTAAAGTTTAAAGATTATAATCTGATGGAGCTATGGAGTCACTTTAAAGAAGTCGAACTCCTAGCGAGTATTGATGCCAGCAATGCCTTGGGTGAATACATACGAAAAGAAATGAACTGGCAAGAAATTCTAAGGAATAGAGAATTAATAAGAGCCTTTCCTAGCATTCATTTTAAAATTGCACCCACTGTATCCATTCTGAATGTTTTTCAAATCCCAGAGCTATATGAAGATTGTCTAGAATTGCAAATGATTGAAGAAAATGATCTGTATTTAAATATCCTCGAAAGACCTTCCTATTATAATATTCAGATTATACCCAAAGAGATAAAAATGAAAGTGGTTGCTAAATATCTTAAGCATATGGATGCTAGCAAACCGAAAGAAATTAACAGGGCCTTTCAAAGTATTTTAGATTATATGATGGAAGAAGACCGCAGTGCACTCTTTCCACTCTTTCTAGAGAAAAACGGAGAGTTAGATGCATTACGTGAAGAAGAAAATCCAAGCCAAGATATAATGCTTATATGAAAAGGAAACAGTAAATGCATATCTCTGACTGCACAACTTTATATTTCCACACCCTTGATGGCATCGCCTATATGTTTATCGAGTGCACGATGTGCAAGAGGAGTAGTGAATTCGTTCAAGGTTTGTATTGCCGCTTGAATTCCATTTTTATCAGCAAGATTTACTTGTGCTGAGAGAGCCTTGCTACGTACTTGTATTTCAGCAATCTCTTCTTTAGAAAGTATGCTTTCGTTTTGAACGATAAACTTTTTAGAAGCATTCAAAATATAGTTTGCTTCGTTTACACTTTCCTGTAAGGCTTTTACCTGCATGTCTGCCTCAGCATTTTGAATGCTTTCTAAAAGCATTCGTCCCATTTCTTCTTCAGAAATGCCGAGGTGATTATTTATTTCAATCGTACTTTCTGTTCCACTCCGTTCTTCCTTTGCTCGGACCTGTAAGATGCCGTCGGAATCAATGATAAAGTGCACTTCTATTTTTGGAATACCTGCAGCCATGGGAGGGATATCTCGTAAGATAAATTCTCCTAATTTTCTATTATCTTTTACTAGGTCACGTTCACCCTGATAAATGGCAACTTTTAGATTTTTTTGACCATCTATAGAGGTCGTATATTTTCTTCCCACCTTAGTAGGGATAGTACTATTCCTAGGAACGATCACATCCATGAGTCCTCCCATAGTTTCTATGCCCATAGAAAGAGGAGTAACATCCAAGAGTAAGATCCGCTTGTTCTTTCCTGCTAAGACATCTGCTTGCACGGCAGCACCTAATGAGACGACTTCATCTGGATCAAGTGTGTCGTTTGCTTTCTTCTTAAAGAAATTAGATAGGGTAGTTTTGATATAAGGAATACGGGTAGATCCACCTACAAGAACGAGTTCGTCCACCTGATCCACAGTTAATTTAGCATCCTTCAAAGCTTGCTGCACAGAGGAAATAGTACGGTCTATAATAGGAGCGATAAGCGCATCAAATTCATCTCTATGTATTTCAAATTGCACACCTCCAAGTGTTTCAGAAAACGTTTCTTCATAGCTCAGTTGCTTCTTGGCACGTTCTGCGGTCAAACGAATTGCTTGGGTAAATTCTTTATTCTCCAGAACAGCTATTTCCGCAATATCATATTTATCCATCCAGAACCGAATGATGGCGTTGTCAATATCGTCACCACCCAAGTAGGTATCGCCATGTGTTGACAGTACTTCAAAAACTCCATCTGTAATTTCTAAGATAGACACGTCAAAGGTGCCTCCACCTAGGTCGTAAATAGCAATTTTCCCATTCTGCAAATTATCCAAACCATAGGCTAGACTGGCAGCAGTAGGTTCGTTAATGATTCTGAGGACATCGAGCCCTGCTAGCTTACCAGCATCTTTAGTAGACTGTCGTTGTGTATCGTTAAAGTAGGCTGGTACTGTAATAACTGCTTTTGATACAGGCATGTCGAGCGCTTGTTCCACACGCTGCTTTAAGTACTTTAGTATCTCCGCAGATAATTCGACAGGGGTATAAAACTTCTCGTCTATCTTGATTTTTACCAAGGCTTCATCATCGCCTTCAATAATAGTATAAGCCAACTTCGAACTATGTTCCTTAATATCGGCAAAGGATTTGCCTAATAATCTTTTGACTGAGTATATAGTGCGTTCTGGATGTTTTATTAGGTGCATCCTCGCTTGTTCGCCCACTAAAATTTCTCCATCTGCTGCAAAGCTAACGATAGAAGGGACCAGTGCATTTGTTCCATTTGCATCTTTGACCGCAATTGCCTGTCCGTCCTTAATATAAGAAACAAGGCTATTTGTTGTTCCTAGATCTATGCCTACTATAACGGAGTCATCCTTCTTTATGCCACCTGCTTTGAGGTCTATTGGTATTTTTGCCATCTATTCTTACTAAGCTTCTCTCTATTAATACGTAATTGAGTAAATTGTTTGCAAATAAGGCGTTTTCATGCTCAAAGATAAGAGGACAAGGCTATTTTTCATTCTTGGAGGCTTTTTCCTTGCAAATACACTGATTGCTGAATTTGTAGGGGTCAAAATTTTCTCCTTAGAATCGACTCTAGGTTTTACACCTTTTGATTGGACCATACTAGGGGTAGAGGGGCTGGGATTTAGCCTTACAGCTGGGGTAGTACTTTGGCCAATCGTGTTTGTAATGACTGATATCATCAATGAGTATTTTGGTAAAAGGGGAGTGCGTTATCTATCTTATTTTGCGGTACTTATTATACTCTATGCCTTTGCGATGGTGTACTTTGCTATCTACTTAGAGCCCAATGGCTGGTGGGACACGCAAAGCGGATTATTACAAGAGCCGAAGGTAGAGCAAATGGATGATGCTTTTCGCGCTATTTTTGGACAGGGCTTATGGATAATAATAGGTTCACTTGTGGCCTTCTTGGTAGGTCAGATTGTGGATGTTATGGTGTTCCAAAAAATACGCTCCTGGACTGGTGAGAAATCTATTTGGTTAAGAGCAACGGGATCTACCTTAGTCTCACAATGTATTGATAGCTATATCGTCTTGATAATTGCCTTCTATATAGGGGCGGACTGGGATATTGTGCGCGTCTTAGCTATTGGGACAGTGAATTATATTTATAAATTTGCAATGGCAATTTTGCTTACGCCAGTGATTTATCTCGCACATCATCTAATTGATCGTTATTTGGGGAAAACACTGGCGGATACTTTAAAACATGAAGCCACTCTATAACTATGGCAAGACAAATAACAGATACTGTGTTCATGATACGACCCTCTAATTTTGGGTTTAATCCAGAAACAGCAGAGAATAATAGTTTTCAATCCAAGGAAGGAGCAGAAGAAACAGAAAAGATAAAGCAACTCGCAATTAAGGAATTCGATGCAATGGTAGAGGTGATGCGGAGAAATGAAATAGATGTCATCGTATTTGATGATACAGATACTCCTTTAAAACCAGATGCTGTTTTTCCAAATAACTGGATTACCTGTCATGAAAACAGTCATATTGTAACCTATCCCATGTTTGCAAAAACAAGAAGGCACGAAAGACGCGAAGATATCGTAGAACAGCTGACTGAAAAATATAACTACGAACGACGTATCACCTTTGATTTCTATGAGGAAGAAAAAGAACCGGTCTTTTTAGAAGGCACAGGTTCCTTGATTCTAGATAGAGTAAACAAAATCTGTTATGCCTGTGTCTCACCAAGAACACATGTATTCTTAATAGAAAAGTTTTGTTTGCTCTTAGGCTACTCTAAGGAAGTATTCTTTGCACGTGATGCAGCAGGAGAGGAGATTTACCATACCAATGTTATGATGGCAATGGGCAAAGATTTTGTGGTTATCTGTTTGGATAGTATTACTGATGAAGACGAACGCAGGTCAGTTGTAAAACGATTAGAGTCCACTGGAAAGAAAATATTTGAT
Source organism: uncultured Saprospiraceae bacterium (assembly GCA_938045585.1). Taxonomy (GTDB): domain Bacteria; phylum Bacteroidota; class Bacteroidia; order Chitinophagales; family Saprospiraceae; genus CALCMJ01. Next base: position 20,476 of record CALIAU010000026.1, on the reverse strand, counting down.
ATAACTATGGATCAGATGAATTCTTTTGCTGGAAATATGCTCCAAGTTGCAAGCAAAGAGGGAGAACCTAATCTTATTTTATCTCAGGCTGCCTATGATTCTCTAGAAGCGGAACAGAAAAAAGAGCTGCACAGCTTATCTAAGTTGCTTGTTATTCCTATTCCTACCATCGAAAAGTATGGGGGAGGGAGTGTCCGTTGCATGATTGCGGAGGTGTTTTACCCTTCTGTCTAAAATAAATGCAGTCATGGTTTTAAAGAAATAAGAGGAATTCGCATAAAAGCAAACTCCTCTTATTTCTTGAGCAGATTTTATGATAGTTTAATCAAAGATATATCGTAGTCCAAACTGCATTTGCCATCTAGAAGATTGAATGCCATTATCGTCTATACCTCTAAACAATTCACCATCATCATTTAGTCTATTTAAATTAAAACTAAACGTTGGTTCAGTATCATTCTGAAATCCTTCAAAATCTAACAACTCAACACTTCCAAATGATCCTACAAACGATCTTCTTCCCCAATCTTTATTTATTAGGTTTGTAAAGTTATATACATCTAAAGTAAACTGCAACTTATGACCTTTGCCACCTACATTAACTCCCAAGTCTTGGATTAATTTTAAATCCATTACATGAGAAGAAGGCCCTCTACTTTCGTTTCTCTCAGCGTATTGTCCTCTCCTGGAGCTTAGGTACGAATCATTTGAAATAAAGTTATCTAATGCTGTCCATTGAGCTTCTGGTGAAACACCATCGTTGTCTACTAAGATGATTTCATCTGCACTTGCAGGAACATAGATCAAAGATCTTTCTCTCGAGTCTTCGTTATTGAATCTTCCACCATCGTTGTAAATATAAGAATAAGGATTTCCTGCTCTACTTTCATGAAATAAACTAATAGTCGTTCCAATAGAGTTTGTCCAATCATACGTGTAACTAATAAGTCCAATTAACCTTTGACCTGCAGAAAAATCTGACCTCGTTAATGGCTGTTCTACATTTCTTCCATTAACAGTATGTAGACCTCTCCATTGAGAAGAATTTTGAGATGATGTACCATCAAATACTGAAAATGAATCTCCGTAAGAGTACCCAAGCATAAAGGAAAGACCTCGGCTAAATGTTTTAGTTAGGGTTGCAGTTGCATTATATGCATATCCTTCTGTTGTATTGTATCCTAATAAAATTCTTGAATAGGTATCATCTACTTCATCACGTCTGTTATAGAGTAGTCTATCATCCGGAGTTCCAGTTGCACGAGTAGTAGAAGGTCTCAAGTTTAAGTTCTGATATGCAACATTTTGCAATGTTTTATTGTATAAACCATCCAAACCTAGAACCCAACCGTTACCAATTTTATGATCTAATGCAAGGTTGAACTTTAAAAATTGTGGAAGTTTAAAATCTTCTGCAAATAAATCAACTGATCCTGAAGGTGTTACATTTTGAAGGTCAATATTTCCAGGAGATTGATCCTGCCAATTTGGGTTAAATGGTAGATCTCCAAAATGTAATTGTGTGCCTACATTTAATCCATAATTGTTAAAAGCTCCACCTACCCAAACTAAAGGAGATCTACTAGTGAACATTCCGACTCCACCTCTTAATTGCGTCCTGTTATTTCCAGTTATATCGTAGTTGAATCCAATCCTAGGAGAGAATTGAAGTCTACTTTTAATAAATTCTCCTGCTCTCGCACCTTGAAGATCGTATCCTTCTGCTTCAAGTAGAGGAATTGTATTCTGATTAAATTCTTCATTTCCTGGAGTGTCCTCATAAAACGGATAATCAAGTCTCAAACCAGCTGTTAATTTTAATCTGTCTGAAGCCTGGAATTCATCTTGAAAATAAACTCCTAACTGACCTGCAGAAAACGAAGCAATTGCTTCAGAATCGTCACCAGATATATTATCCACCAATGAATAGTTTCTGATAAAAAAGTCAGAATTTTGATCAGTCAAAAAGTCATTTAGACTTAAAAATTCATAAGAACCATAATTAAAAGCAAGGAAAAGATTATCTACCTGGTAGAACTCATTATGAGTTCCTAATGTAAATGTGTGTTTTCCTTTGTAGTAAGAAAGATTGTCTGTAATTGTAAATATATTTTGGTTCAATAAATTGGCTGTAGAAAATTGTTCTGATCCAAATGTAATTTCACCAGCACCATCAAAAATTAGTACATACGGAAAAGGCTCTCCATTCGGATCTCTATCATCTCTAACGGCTGTGAATCCAAGAGAAAGGTTGTTAGAAAGAGTAGGGCTAATTATGGAATTAAGTTCAAGAGAACTTGTCCAAGTTTTTGCATCAAATCTTTCTGAAGAATTTAAGAACGAAATGTCATTCCTGTCTGATTGTACACCTTCTAAGTTGTCAGCATGAACATAAGAGAGCTTCAGAGCCAGTTTATGGTCGTTGTTAATATTGTAGTCTAATCTTCCAGTAAATTTTTCACTATTCAAAAATCGTTCATTGTTTGTAAAAGTACCAGGCTCATAACCATATTCATCCCGTAATTTTCTTTCTAATGAAGCAATATCATCAGCAGTAGAGTCTCCAATATAATCTGCAAAATCAAATGGAAGAGGGGTTGTTTCCCTTTGTATTTCTGCATTTATAAAATAGAATAGTTTATTTTTTTGAAGTGCACCTCCTAATCTAAAACCATAGATAGTTGAATTGAAATCATTCAGACCTACACGCTCAACATCTGGGTTATCTGTTGGAGTTTTTCCCGCTAGAGATTCATTTCTAAAGAAACTATATATTGATCCTTCTGTATTATTAGATCCTGATCTTGTAATGGCACTAATTGCAGCACCAGCAAATCCACCAATTCTTACATCGAATGGAGCAAGATTAATTTGAAATTCTTCAATAGCATCTAAGGAGATCGGCGATACTCCTGTCTGCCCCCCGTTCGTACCTGACCCAGCTAATCCAAAAACATCATTTGATACAGCACCATCAATGTAAATAGCATTATATCTGTTATTCATTCCATTAAAAGAAACAGAAAATCCATCATTTCCCTCAGTCGCCGTAGACTGTGGTGTAAGACGTGTAAAATCTCCAATTGAACGCGAGACTGTTGGTATTTCATTTATTTGTTTTTCAGTGACTGTTGTTTGGGCACCAGTCCTATTACCGTCAAAAATGTCATTTCGATTAGCAACAATTGCAATCTCGTCAATAATAATCTGATTATCTGTCATTTGAGGACTGTACTGAAATGCCTGTCCAAGTCTGAGGTAAATATCATTTTTGACAACATCTTCGTAACCTGTATAAGATATTGTAACCGAATATGGACCTCCTACACGCATACTCGCGATTCGGAAATAACCATCAACATCTGTACTATTCCCATAGAAAGTCCCTGATGGCGTATGAGTAGCAGTAATATTTGCTCCTATCAGCGGCTCTCCATTAGTATCTGTAATTCTTCCATTCATGGAAGAGGTCGTGACTCCTTGTGAAAATATGGGCACGCTTAAAATTAAAAAGAGGGTTAATAAAAGTAGATTCTTCATTCTTGTTGATTTAATTACTTAAAATTGGGCATATCAGCTGTTTATCCAATATGACTGGTTCAAGTCAAAAGTAAGTTAGTTTTCTTGAATTATATTAAAAAAATCATAATATGATTATGAAAATCTTGATTTTGAATTTCCCACTTGATTAATAATTGTATAATTTAACAGCTGATTGTAAACATTCACGCTATGATAAAATATATACTCCTATTTCTTTTCTGCGCGAGTACTGCCTTTGCGCAAACTCCTATTTCTGATGCACGTGCAGTAGATGCCCTTGGATATCCAGTGTTAGATGGTCAAACTATGACTCTCGAGGGCTTGGTAATCAGTGAAAACTTCAGACCAGGAGGACTTACCTTCGCCATCTACGATGAGGCAAATACAATAGGGATTAGTATCTTCTCTTTAGATGATGATCTAGGATATACGCCTACAATTGGCGATTTCGTATCAGTTGCTGGTACGCTTGGACAATTTAGGGGACTTTGTCAATTGGTAGCTACAAGTGTAACTGTTGAGAGCACAGGAAATCCAGTTCCTGATCCTACTGTCGTGACAACTCTTGATGAGGCTGTAGAATCCTCCTTAGTAGTAATAGAAGATGTTTCTGTAGTGGATGAAGCGCAGTGGGAAGCCGGCGGTTCAGGTTTTAATGTAGATATGACAAACGGTACATCTACTTTTCAGATTCGTATTGATTCAGATGTAGACTTATATGATCTAGCTGTACCTACAGGTACCTTCGACATAGTAGGGATAGTAGGCCAGTTTGACCAAACTGATCCCTTATTTCAAGGATACCAATTATTACCAAGATCTATGTCGGATGTACAACCATATATTTTTGATGGTATAACATATACAGCTCTATCCATTCCTGAGGCCAAAGAAACAGATAGTGAGGGAGTAAGTACCAGAGATGGTGATGCAGTGCAGGTATCTGGTGTCATTCATGGTATAAATTTTAGACCGAGTGGTCTACAATTCACTATCATAGATGAAAACGCAAATGGTATTGGGGTGTTTTTATTTGATGGTCAATTGGGCTTAGATTTTGCAGAAGGAAAGGCCATCTCAATAGACGGTAGAATAGATCAGTTTGCTGGACTTATTCAGATTGTGCCAGATGCAATTACAACCCTTGCTGAAAACCAAGGCCTTACACCAGCACAAAATGTGGTAGTGCCTTCTGAGGCTACAGAAAGTGCGCACATAGAAATTGATGTAGTTGAATACGTCGATGATACACAATGGTTGGGTGATGGCACCAGCTTTAATGTGCAATTCCTAAATGCAGCTGGGGATACAATTTTAGCTAGGGTAGATAATGATACTCCTTTCTCCTCAATGGGTCCATTAGCAACTGGCGGAGGAGCTTTATTGACGGGTATTGGTGGACAATTTGATACGAGTGCGCCATTTGATGCGGGATATCAAATAGTTCTTTTGAATATGACGTCTCTTGTGTCTACAGAGGATATATTAAATAAATACGGAATTGAAATATATCCTAATCCCGTAGCAGATGTGCTTAGAATGAATACTGACTACCCAATTCAAAAACTGACAATTTTAAATCTAGAAGGAAAGCAGATGGGGAAATTTAGTGATATACAAAATATAAACCTTGCTCATCTAAACCCAGGACAGTATCTACTTCAGTTTGAAATTGAAAACGAAGGAGTCGTTGTTCCCATAATTAAGAAGTAAAATGGGGAAGATGTTAGACCTTAAACGCTTACTTATAAAAACACCTTTCAAGATATCTTGAAAGGTGTTTTTATTTTTTGTGCTTGTATTCCTTCATCACATCGCTATTCGTAGCTTGCACCTACGAATCAATAACCACACTTTCTGCTAAATGCGTATATCTAGCGTCTAGCGTCTACCGTCTAAAGTCTTAACCATGACTACTCCAGCACAACCCGACTAGCTCTTACTCCTTTTAACTCCACCACTATATTCTCCTTCATAGTAGTAGCCAATGACATACCCACATAGTCTACCGCAATAGGGAAGGCCATATGTTTTCTATTAACAAGGACTGCAACCTCCACCTTCTTAGCTAGGACTTCCATGATGGGACGGAATGCATAAAAAATTGTGCGACCAGTATTTGCAACATCGTCCACGATAATTATGACCTTGTTTTTTAATTCCTTGGCATCCATGGATAAAGAAATATCTCCTCCTAAAGGATTCGAAGGATCTAAGCTTATCCGTAAGATTTCTACCCCCAAATGATCCTGTTGCTTAATCTCCTTAGCAAGCATCTTTGCAAAGTTGTAACCATTATTGTTGATTCCAGCTAGGTATACACGCTTATCATCCAAATTGTTTTCTGCAATCTGAATGGCTATTCTGCGTATGATTTCTTTGATTTTGTTGCCCTGAAGTATCTCCATTTGAAAATATGTACTTTCCTTATAGTGAATATAGTACTATTTGTATCTTGAGTTAACATTGAGTTTATAAATTTATGGGATTGCAACAAATTATTTTTCTCCTCTTAATCGGAATTTCAGGATATTTTGGCTTTAAACGCTATGGTGCGATTAAGAGAAATATTTTCTTGGGGCAGGATGAAGACATTAGTGATAATGCCGGTCAACGTTGGAAAAATGTACTGCTTGTGGCTCTAGGTCAAAAGAAAATGTTTAAACGTATTATTCCCGCAGTATTGCATTTCTTTATCTACGCAGCCTTCCTAATGACGCAAATCGAGTTGATCGAGATCATCTTAGATGGGCTTACAGGTAAACATAGAATATTCGCCAGCAGTCTAGGTGGATTTTATACCTTCCTGATTAGCTTTATTGAAATTCTTTCCATCTTAGCTTTCGTTGCGACTATAATTTTCCTTTGGAGAAGAAACATGCTCAAACTACCCAGGTTTCACAAGCCTGAAATGAATGGATGGCCAAAGTTGGATGGTAACCTTATCCTATATGGAGAAATCCTTTTACTTATAGGTATCTTTACCATGAATGGCACAGATACACTCTTACAACAATTGGATCCAGCACATTACCCGTCTACGGGTAATCTTGCCGTATCCTCTTGGCTTGGCCCCGCTCTCTTCGGTGGACTAGGAGAATCTTCCTTACACATTCTAGAACGCGCCGGATGGTGGTTACACCTGATAGTCATATTAGGTTTCATTTACTATCTGCCTATCTCTAAACATCTGCATATCTTTCTCGCATTTCCAAATGTCTACTTTGCGAAACTAAAGTCTCGCGGTGAAATGGAGAATATGCCAGTTATAATGAATGAGGTAAAATCTATGATGGGATTAATACCAGAAATTCCAGTAGATCCCAATGAAGAACTACCTGAGTTTGGATCCAAGGATATATTTGATCTCAGTTGGAAAAATATCTTAGACGCTTACACCTGCACGGAATGCGGTAGGTGTACTTCCATGTGTCCTGCAAACCTAACAGGAAAGAAATTATCTCCTAGAAAAATAATGATGGATATAAGAGATAGAGCGGAAGAAGTAGGGAAGACCCTTGATGCGGATAAGACTAAGACAAAAGAAAACTACGACGACGGGAAAAATTTATTTGATTATATATCTAAGGAAGAGTTGCATGCCTGTACCACCTGCAATGCCTGTGTAGAGGCCTGCCCAGTTATGATAGATCCATTAGAACCTATCTTAAAATTAAGACGCTACGAAATTTTGACGGAGTCTGCTGGTCCGGCAGAATGGGTACCTATGTTTACTGCCATTGAAAATGGTGGTGCTGTGTGGCAGGTGCCAGATGCGCGTGATAAGTGGGCCCAGGAATTTAATCAGAATCAAGACGCGGAATAAGAATTTAGCAAATGAAAGTACGAACGGTAGCAGAATTAACAGCGGAAGGAAAATCTCCAGATATTTTATTTTGGGTAGGATGTGCGGGAAGCTTTGATGCACGTGCACAGAAAGTAACGGTAGCCCTTTGCAAGATATTAAATGAGGCCAAACTGAATTACGCAATCTTAGGAAATGAAGAGTCTTGTACAGGGGATCCCGCTCGTAGAGCAGGAAACGAATTTGTATTCCAAATGACAGCTATTCAAAATATAGAAGTGCTTAACGGCTACAATATAAAAAAGATCGTTACTGCCTGCCCGCACTGCTTTAATACAATCAAAAATGAATATCCAGCCCTCGGCGGTAACTACGAAGTTATCCACCACACCCAACTGATCCAAAGCCTCATTGAAGAAGGAAAGTTAACCATAGAATCTGGCGATTTTAAAGGAAAAAAAATCACCTATCATGATTCGTGTTATCTAGGAAGAGTAAATGACGTATATGAAGCGCCTCGCAAAGTCCTTGAAAATTTAGATGCCAATCTTTCTGAAATGAAACGCTGCAAATCAAAAGGACTCTGCTGTGGTGCAGGTGGCGCTCAAATGTTTAAAGAAGACGAACCCGGAGACAAAAGAATAAATATGGATCGTGCGGAAGAAATTGTAGATACAGGTGCGGAAATCGTAGCGGCAAATTGTCCATTCTGTATTACTATGCTTGCTGACGGTATGAAAGCCAAAGAAGCCAATGTCATGGTCTACGATATTTCTGAATTAATTGTTCAATCCAACAAGTTATAATGTTAAGAGAACTCATTGCACTCGAGAATACCTCAAAGGTTTGGATCTATCAGGCGAATAGAGAATTTAGCTACGACGAATTGGATGATATACGAGAACTCCTTTTTCCTTTTGTAGATGAGTGGTCTTCGCATGGGGCAAATGTGCCTGCCTATGGAAATGTATTCCATAGACGCTTTCTCTGCTTCTTTGCAGACGAATCTCAAATGGGAGGCGTGAGCGGTTGTTCCATAGATTCTTCTGTTGGCTTTGTCAGAATGATAGCGGAAAAATTTGATGTAGATTTCTTTGACCGTATGCAGTATGCCTATATGATTGAGGAAGATATTTATACCGTACATCATAATGATCTCAACATATTACTTGAATCCGGTAAGATTAATATGGAAACACTCTTCTTCGATAATTTGGTGTCGACCAAAGGGAAATTCTTGAAAAATTGGCTAGTCCCACTAGAAGATTCTTGGCATAAGAAAATGCTTAAATAATTTACTGTCGCATGTTTTTTCTTCTTGGATCTCAGTTAATTTTACTATCCAGGGTAACCTTTTTAGTCTTTTTGATATCTATAGGAAAACCTAATCCTAATTAATCAAATATAGCATGAAAAACTATCTTCTACTTCTGGCTTTCTTTTGTGTATGCACTAGCATACATGGACAATTTCTTAATTCAACAGTAGGTGTAAAAATATTTCCAGGATTAGCTAGCTCTGGAGATTATGAGAACCTATTTGATTCATCAATAGAAGTCTTGTCTGGTGGTTTAGAATATTCCCATAGTATTAATGGAAGCGAAAAATTTTATATCCAAACAGGAGTGAATCTCATCCAAAGAGGTGTAGCGGTTGAGATAGATGATCCATTTTTTGGAATACGTGAAGTAAGTTTGGAAGCCTTAAACTTCAGTGTTCCTCTAACTTTCCTTTTGCGAAACTATACGGGCGCAACAGTGGGAGCGGGCCTTAGTTATAACAGAATGTTCAATGTAAAGTATTTTATAGATGATGTTGAGGCAGATCATCCTAGGCAAGATGAATTCACTGGACTTATTGGAGTACAAGTTTCTCTTGGTTATGAATTCTCAGTTTCTGAGGACATTCTTTTAGATGTAGAATTTAATTTCAATGGACATAAGAATACGCAGTTATTTAATTATGCCATTGGATTTGGGCTAAAGCGCTGCTTTACGATTGACAATAATGTGAAATACCCTAAAAAATAGCCTGCTAGTCACTTATATATCGATCCTAGTCTATAACTTGGAATTATTTTACGCCTATTTGCGTAATTGATATAAAATAACTGGATGTTAAGTCGATTTAAAAAAGTACTGGGAATTGAAGGTGTGAAGATCAAACTCTTACTAGAAGAGGAGTATTCTAATACGGGCACATTAGAAGGACAGATAAGCCTAACTTCCCTCAGTGATCAAACTGTCAAAGAGGTATCTATTAAACTCATTGAAAAATATAAAAGAGGTAGAAAGGATAAACAACTCATAGATGAATATCCTATTGGACAGCTAACTTTGAAAGGACCAGTCCGTATTTCCAAAGATGAAGAAAAGATTCTTGACTTTAGTCTAGAATATAAATTAGGAGAAAGTCCGATGGATTTTTTAGAGCAGAAAAACTTCTTTTATAAGGGCGTCGTAAAAGCCGCTAAATTATTAAAGGGGGTAAAATCTACATATAGGGTAGAGGCTACAGCCGATGTAAGAGGAACCAAACTAGATCCGGTAGATACGCAAGTCATTAAGATTAAGTAAGCCTACCTAATTGCGTTGCCTCAATGCACATACATTAGATCTACAGACACAGCATTATTCGCAGAGTTGCCTTCTGCGCCACTACCTGATAGAATGTTGACCGTAATATTATTCATTCCATCAGAATTCAGTGGATTGTAATTCAAGACCAAACCCACTCTGCTGATTCCACTTGCTTCAATATTTTCTGTACTGTTAAATACATGAAAGTCTGGATTCGAACTATCATAAGTCCATTCAGGGTTATCAACTGCTAGTCCATTCAATGTAGTTAAGCTAGCATCAAAACTAAAATCAATATGTGCATCTCTCGCTATTGTAAAGCTGACAAGTCCTGTGGTGGGAATGTCCAACAGTTCTTTTAGTTCTACAACAAGCTCTATGCTTGATAGCCCTGTGTTGTTTTGGTTGCTAATTACAAGTTCTGGATATAAATCGGGATTGACATTGTATTCATCCGCTCCTATATCAATGGAATTTCTAGGACTACAATCATAATCCGTAACTACCTCTGTCAATTCTGTTCCAGCATCTACTATATCGGAAACATTACTTGCAAGGTGATAATCATACGCAGCGGCATCTATAAATATACTAAGGTCTGAAGTCTCGTAGTTAGTCTCTAATGTTCCAGAGGAACCACTGGAACGGTCACTGATTTCTTCATTTGTTATGTTGTTAACTATGTGCACATTGCTCGTAGCTGGAAATCTATATTCAATCGACCTGTTGTAGTTGTCAGTGATTACTGTATTGTTATACACTTTTGTATCCGGACTATGTTCTAAGCCGATGCCAACATCCCTAGATGTATGTACAAAATTATTCATGATTATTCCGCCTATATGCCCATTTAAAGGACTATTCCCTAGACCAAATCCAATTCCTCTATCACAATCAATGACATGATTGTTTTCTACCAAAGTCCCCTCACATTCTCTCCAAAAATGAATAGCATGCTCTGCTAAGTTTCCATCTGGAGATCGGATACCTTTAAAGGTATTGTAAGCTACTGTCCAGTCTATTGATCTGTGGGCGTCTATACCGCCCGTATAGTACTGATAGGCAATACCAGCAGTAAATTCAAACTCACAACAAAGTATTTTGCCTCTATCCGCGAATAATGCACCTCCCCCTGATACCTTGAGTAGCTGTTCTTTAGCATCTACAAATCTTACGTTTTGCACTAAAAAATCATCTGCATCATTTGGATTACTATGCACCTGAATAGGGTGGTAGAATACCTCTCCAATTGTCATATTTGCCACTGTGAAAAAGTCAGCTGCCACATTAAAAATATGTGTAACATCATTATTATTCCATCCTTGTCCTTTGATTATAACATCGTCTGCATTTCCAGTTGCCCCAATTATGCTGAGATTTTCCATATTAGCAGAGATCGCTCTTAAGTTACTACTCAAAGTATAGGTGCCTGGTAAAACCGTAATTGTCATATTCCCATCATCATTAAATGCCTGATCTAGTGCTTCTTCTATTTCAGTGACATTGCTTACCTCTACATTTACATCCGAATTTATGATGAGCTCAGGACAATCGCATTCTTCATTTACAGTTGTAGGCGTAAGTCCAATCTCGCTAGTAGTTGTAAAGGAAGAATGATCATTTACTTGTAGTAAAGTACTATGCGTAAAGAATGTAAGAGAGAATAGAATTATACCTGTCAGTTTAGGCAGAAGAGTATGGTTCATTTTAGTTTTATTTTAGTGGCGGGGATTGAATTGCAGCATCTAAAACTAATACCGTATTCCACAAGATATAGAAAAAAAGAGAATTGGAGACAATAGATTATTTATCTAGGATGCTTTTAACACATGTCCTAACTAGTCCGTCTTAATTATTTTCTCAATAATTCTGTCTCCCGTATCCATATCCTCCAACTCAAGTAGATAAGTACCTCTGGATATATTTTGTAGCGATAGACTCTCTATGTTCTTATCTGATAAAATCAATTTACCTCCTAAGTCATATATTCTAACTCTAAACCGCAGTGTCTTATCAAGCATAATGTAAAGCGTTTCCTGTGCTGGATTTGGAAAAATCCGTACAGTTGTATTTCCAATCTCATGCGTAGATGTGGTCGTATCCATTCCATCACAATCTTCATCGATGCCATTATTAGGAAGCTCTTCCGCATCAGGGTTAATTTCTGCATCCATATCATCGCAGTCTAGGGCAGCAACAAAGCCATCCCCATCAAAGTCGAGACAAAGAGAATCCATACCACTCAGGACATTTAAAGTAAGATATATCGTATCGTAGCAGAAGGTTTCAAAGTTGAGTTGAATATCTGTATATACGCCGGATTCTGTATAGCCTAAATAATCACTGCCCTCACAAATGCTGGTATCCATAACCGTACTTTCTGTTTGTTTTATACTTACATTATAATTACTGATGGATTCTATACATCCTACAACTGAATGTAGGACTGTATCTCTAAAAATAGTATCTGCATATAGTGTAATAAAATCTCCATCAAAGAAGTAACTATCTCCAAAGCAAACCTCTCTGTCAAAATCAAAATACGTGGTATCTATCACTTGAATCTGCGTTATATCTACAGAGTCACAATAAAGTCCATACGGGAATGTGTCGATCAATGTTGTCGTTTCAGTATATCCCTCGTACGATTCTCCATCACATAGAAAGATGTCTCTAACAATCTCCACATCCTCACATAAACTTTCCACCATAGTGTTGTAGGTCGTGTTTGTTACTATAGGAGGATTGAAATCAAAAATGATGTCTGCTTTATTTTCAATGACTTCAAAGTTTTCTATATCAGACATTGCATTAATAGTGTAACTCACAAAACCATTACTAAGCAGAGGCTCACTCAAACTATCAGGTAGATAAATGTTTCTAAAATAAAACTCCACGGACCTATCATCAATTGTTGTATTTACAGGGAAGGAGCTATTTGTTACACGAAAGCTAGATAGGTCTAACTGCATGTCCAAGGTATCTAAAATACGCACATCAATGGCAGGTGCATTTCCAGTATTTTGAAAACGTACAGTATATTTTAATTCCCCATCTATCAAACTGTAATGTTCTTCTTGCTCGCCCATAGGAGTAACTAATTTATCGTTGGGATCAAAAGAACAGAGCACTAATGATTCGTAGTTTTTATCTTCAGTATATATAGTGTTATTCATACTGTCTATTTCAACAGAATAATCAAAGAGCATCAGCTCACCCGTACTTTGTTCCGTCGGCATAGTTATCTCAATATCTATCACTCTTGTCTCATAGGGTCTTAAAGAATCAATACGCCATCTTGCAGTTCCATTAGAATTACTGATAGGGAAAATAGAGTAGCCCTTATAAGAAGTGCTGGAAGGGATGGTGAGATTTGCAAACGTACGCATTGTTTCTGTCCCAGTATTTGTAATGCTGTATCTAAACAAAGATTCTGAATTACAACGAGTAGGTCCGGATGCCATATCAAAACTTACACTTTTCTGAGTTTCCTTTGGCGATAAGCCAAAATGATAGCTGTTGTTACTTACTGCATCTGGATCAAATATGACAGTATATGCATCTTGACCTAGACTAACGTCCCACTCATTCGCATACTCTATAAGTTGCATATCCAACTCTTCTCCCGCTGTGGCTATGAACCTGTATAGACCATACGAATTGGTATACGTGATTTTACCGGTATTCGCAGAGCGGATTTGCATATTTGGAATGCCATATTCTCCTAAATCCTGCATGCCATTCATGTTTTCATCAAAGAAGACAATGCCAGATAAACCAAAGCGTGTGCACTCGAGTTCACTTCTGTGGTTACAACCAATTCCATTCTCACCCAAAACTATTTCATTGACGTCTAGAGCGAGTTGGTCGCAAAGCAATTGGACCTCACAATTTCTTAATCGTGGATTTTTTTCAATAACAATATTGTCGAAAAAAGGATTTGCTGCGCCTAAGCTATCTGCATTTATATTCTCTAGGCCTGATAAGCTTGTCAGACTATCGTTAAAGCTTATTTGTAAATTACCCTTAATGAATTCTAAGTTAGAAAGAGGATTAAGGTCCTTTACACGTCTCATTAATGTCAACTCAAGTTGTCCGCCTACTGTATGCAGGTTTTCTAAACCATTCAAATTGGGAACCTGGCTTAAAAAATATAATCGCAATTCATCGCCCACATATTGTAATCCAGAAAGTGCTTCTAAGTCAGTAAGATTATTCAAAAAGGCAAGATCTAAATTTCCATGAACAGTGTCTATTTGGCTTAGACAGTCCAAAGTTTCTGCACCATTAATAGAGCTAAACTTTATGTCGCCTCCTACGTCTCTGAGATTTGGCAAGAGCAGACTGCCCTCTGCAAAAAGAAGTTCTAAGGCACCTCCTACGGTTTCAAGACTAGGGAACATAAGGTCTGGGTCGTAATCTGGTGCAGCAGCTGTAATTCTTATATCCCCTGCAACATCACTAAGGTTCGGGAAATTAGGCATAGCATCAATCTCGTTATGCGTGTTAATTATAATATCTCCTTTGCCAGAGATTAGATTTGAGATATCTGGAATTTCAGTTAAGTTTTCATTTGTCTCTATATGTAGACCACCTACACTATGTAAGCTGGGAGGAAAATTAAATGTGATATTTTCATCATTTGATTTTAGGAATATGTTCCCTGCAATTTCTTCCAAACTAGCAAAACCGCTGATTCTTTTTTCGTTAAAGCAGCTCGAAACTTCAAGGTCTCCACCAATGTACTTTACGTTGTTTAGGCCTGTGAAATCATCAAAGCCTGAAAAAAGCCTCCTGAACTTAACACTGCCACCAATCGTGTCCAAACTGTTAAATCCTGTTACAGATTCTAGATTGTTGTTGTCAAAAAATTCCATGTCGCCTCCTAGGTATTCTAAATTAGGCGCTCCTATGACATCGTAGGTAACATGATTGTCATAATAGTAAAACCTACCACCTATGCGACGTAGTTCTGTTAAACCAGATAGATGGAGATTGTTGTTGTGAAGAATACTCAAATCACCTTCAATCTCTACAACATTTGACAAACCAGAAAGACTATTAGGGCCACGTTCATTAAAGCGAACATCTCCTGCAATATGAGTGACATTATTCAGACCATTCAAGTTCACTGAGGTCTTGTTGTCACTAATGTTAAGCCCACCAATTTGTGTTAATTCTGAGAATACATCCAAACTAGAAATGTTTGTGTCAAACAGTCCAATAGTGCCACCTACATATTTTGGTTTTTGCATACCATTCAGAGAATTTAGAAAAACAGACAAACTAAAGGATGCACCACCATAAATAGAATCTATCTGCAATCCATTCAAATACGAATTGCGCGAAACACTTAGTAGTAAACTCCCTTCGACGACCTTTACATTGCCTAAGCCCTCAGATGTAAAATTTTCATAATTAGCCACATAGTCTAGGTTGCCACCAATCCGGGTCAAACCTTCCAATCCTCTTAAATTTTGCAAAATATCATTGCGGTTGATTTCCAAGGTTCCGCCCAGAAAGGTCAAATTCAAGTCTTCAATCGTAGAAAGTGTTTCACAAGAATGCAACAAAAAGCCTCCATGTATAGCTGTTATGTTTTTTAGTGGAGCAAGATCAGTGACGGAGGCATCTCCATATATAGATACACTTCCTTCTATTTCAGTACAGTCCGGATAGTTACTCGCAAAATCTAATAACTCTTGATATGTATCAAATCGTAAGTCCCCACTAGGGCATTGTGCAGATGAGTTGAATGCTTGTGAAAAAAAGAAGAGGAGGAAAAGTAATCTTAGAAGTCTTTGCATAATATATCATTGGTTAGTAGACTGTTCTAAATATAAGCAATGATTATTTGAAAATTTAAGAAACTGCCAGAGAAATGATAAATTGATACATTCTGTCAAAGCTATACAAGAGCGCACTTATTTTATGCGTTCCAGCTATTCGTAGGTTGTACCTACGAATCTATATTATATCTTCGCAAAGATTCAACTCTTCCGTCCGTTCCATCCGTTGCGTCTGTTCGTCTGTCTGTCCGTTCGTCCGTTTCGTCCCTAAACCACCATAATGCAAGGAGATCGCATTTGTATTGATTTTGTCCAAATAATTTAGGATTTAGTTCTAGCCAAACGTTTTGACAGTTTAAATTCAACGATAATTATAAGAGCCAAGACAAGTAATTCTAATACAATATATATCCATCCTAAAGGCATGATTGTTACTGAGTGGAATAAGGCTAGTACAATGGAAAGAATGCAGTAAAGAAAATTCATGATTGCAAGAATATAAATAGCAATAGACATCTTCTTTTCTACTATAAAAAAACAAACAACGTCATACACAAAAAATAGAATTGGGAAGGAGGCGAGTAAGTATAAAGTATTTTTTGGAATACCAATGTGCTCCTGAAAGTAGACAAGGACCACTCCCAAGAAAAATGCAGATATCAATGCACCCACACCATCATACAAAAAGATTTTCTTAGGTTCTTTTAAACTGCTATTAATAAGTCCTTGAAAAATATTGTTCATTCCATCCAATTCAAAACTGTTTCCTACTACTTCCAAAAAATCCCCTCCGTTCCTGCAGTCCAGCCTGCTGCGCACGCAGGCAAGCCGTTCTGTCCATTTCTCCTTCTCCCTCGCTATTCGTAAGTTGTACCTACGAATCCATATTAAACCCTTCGCATACATCTTATTCTTCCATCCTTTAGTCTGTTAGTCCGTTCAGTCCAGCCTGCTGCACACGCAGGCAAGCCGCTCAGTCGGTTTAGTCCGTTAGTCCGTTGCGTCCCTCTCCCTAAACCACCGTACTCCTCTGTCGCAAAACATGATCCGCAATCACCAAAGCAGACATGGCATCCACAATGGGAACAGCCCTAGGCACAACACAGGGATCATGCCGACCCTTACCACTTACCGTCACATCATCACCCTCCGTATTTACAGAACTTTGGTCACGCATAATTGTGGCAACAGGTTTAAAGGCAACATCAAAGTAGATATCCATACCATTCGATATACCTCCCTGGATGCCTCCTGAAAAGTTAGTATCCGTAACTATCTTATCGCCCTCTGTTCTAAACAAATCATTATGCGCTGAGCCACGCATTTCAGTCGAACTAAATCCTGAGCCATACTCAAATCCTTTGACCGCATTTATGGACATCATCGCCTTGGCAAGATCTGCATGTAACTTATCAAAAACGGGTTCACCAATGCCAGGAGGGCAGTTCTTGATGACGCCATGTATGCGTCCACCTACCGTGTCACCCTCTTTACGCACCTGCTTGATATGATCAATCATTTTTTCCGCCATTTCAAGATCTGGACAGCGTACTATGTTTGCATCGATATCTTCCTTGCTTATATTGCTTGGATGCGATTCCAATTTTAGACTACCGACTTGATTGACATACGAATAGATGGATATACCCATAGTGTCTAAAAACATCTGTGCGATTGCACCAGCTGCCACCCGCGCAGCAGTTTCTCTAGCGGAAGACCTGCCACCACCTCTGTAGTCTCGTGCACCATATTTAGCCGTATAGGTATAATCTGCATGCGAGGGTCTGAAGCTATCTTTTATGTGACTATAGTCCTTCGACTTTTGGTCTTTATTTCTAATAAGCAGAGCTATAGGTGTGCCTGTACTCTTTCCTTCAAATACACCTGATAGGATTTCTACCACATCCGCCTCTTTCCGTTGAGTAACGATCTCTGACTGTCCAGGTCTTCTGCGAGATAATTCTGCTTGTATCTTTTCAATAGAAATTGATAATCCAGCAGGACAGCCATCAATAATTGCGCCTATTGCAGGTCCATGAGACTCCCCAAATGTGTGCACTTTGAATAATTTTCCAAATGTATTTCCACGCATACAATTCGTAATAATAAACTTAAAGATATATTTGCAGAACAAAAGTACGCTTTTCAGAGTTGGCATTATATTCAGATGCAATTATATCCGGAAGACATACAGCAACTATTGGAGTTTGATAAGGTTTTAGACCTATTAGCTTCCTATTGTGTGGGGCATCCTGCAGTGGAACGTGTTCAAAATCTCAAGTTTTATAACAATCCGCATAAAATAGCAGATGTTCTTACAGAGATTGAAGAATTTAAAAACTCCCTTGAACAGAGAAATCATCTAAGCATCTATGCCTATGAATCTGTAGTGGAAGATCTAAGATATCTGCGCAAAGAAGGCTATGTTTTGGATAAAGAGGCGATTTTTAGAATTCATACGATTATAAGTATTTGTGCAAATTTAAAAGAGCAACTAACAGGAGAGTTTAAACAGCTTTTTCCTAGCCTGACTAAGATTGCTTTGCAGATAGAAATCGATAAACGCTTAAGCGAATTAGTGTCTAAAATATTTGATGAAGAAGGAAAGGTGCGACCTGATGCTTCACCCGAGTTAGCAAGTATTTATAAAAAAATACGAGCAAAAGAACGTGAGATAGCCTCCCTGTTTGCAGATCGTCTAAAGGTGCTTAAAAAGAATGGCTACCTGACAGAGAATAATGAAACTATAAAAAACGGTAGACGTGTCTTAAGTGTTGCTGCAGAAAACAAACGAAGGGTAGGAGGTATTATCCATGATGAATCAGCCTCAGGGAAAACAGTATATATTGAACCAGAAGAACTCGTCTTTAGTAATAATCAGTTGTTCGAATTAGAACTGAAGAAAAAACAGGAGATATATAAAATCATCAAAGTCCTCTGTGATGATCTTAGACCCTATGCAGAAGACATAGAACTCTGGGAGAAAATAATTATTCGCCTAGATCTTATTCAGGCAAAAGCAAAGTTCTCTAGAATTTATAATGGTCAGAAACCTGCTGTAGAAAAAGAGCCTGTTTTGGATCTGGTCCAGGCCTTTCATCCTCTTCTCTTTGTGAAGAACACAGGATTGAATTTGCCTACTGTACCCTTTGATTTGGTGCTGAATAAAGAAAATAAGATGCTATTAATTAGTGGGCCTAATGCAGGTGGGAAATCAATCACACTAAAATCCATTGGTTTGATAGTGCTTATGCTGCATGCCGGTATGTTGGTTCCATTGGATGCACGGTCTAGAGTAGGTGTCTTTCATAGCGTGTTTACTGATATTGGTGATTCGCAGTCCGTAGAAGATGATCTGAGTACCTATAGTGGTCATTTAAAGCGTATGAAGGATACTCTAGATAATATTAATAGACGGTCCTTGATATTGATAGATGAATTTGGCTCAGGAACAGATCCTAAAATTGGTGGAGCCATTGCTGAGTCTTTTTTGGATGCCTTTCAAAAGAAAAACGCCTTTGGTGTGATTACCACGCATTATTCTAATCTAAAAATGTACGCCCATAAAACTAATGGGATACTCAATGCAGCGATGCGTTTTGATAAGAAAGAATTAAAACCAGCTTACCAACTTATGGTAGGGAAACCAGGATCTTCCTTTGCTTTTGAAATTGCAAAGAAAACAGGACTCGATGCAGGCATACTAAATTATGCGCGCAAACGAACAGGAGAAGATAATAATGCGATTGATAAATTATTAGTAGATCTAGTTGCTGAGAAAAAGGAACTGGAGGAAAAGATGGCCAAGATTCTAAATAAAGAAGATTCTCTAAAACGTCTCATTAAGAACTATGAGCAAATGCATGGTGAGTTAGAATTGCGGAGAAAGAAAATTAAATTAGAATCCAAAGAAAAGGAATTGTATTCTACTGCTGACGCCGATAAGGAAGTGCAACGAGTCATTAAAGAAATACGAGAAAAACAAGACTTAGAAGGCGCAAAACAATTGTCTAATAAACTCCGTGAAAAAAAGAAGGTACTAGGTACAGCTATCAATCCGATGAAGGAAGACCTGTACTATGCCAAGAAGATTGACCCTAAAGATTTCAAAGCAGGTGACTTTGTGCGTTTACGTTCAGGCGGCAGTATTGCAGAAATAGCCTCCATAAAAAAGAATAAGGCCGAACTCATTATGGGGGCCATGAAAATGTCTGTTAAACTGGACGAGCTCATTCCTGCGGGTAAGCCAATAACTCTTAATCCCCGGAAGAGTATCCAGAAAGACTTGGTGAAAAATAATACCGCCTTAGAAACAAAATTGGATATCAGAGGCTACCTGGCAAAGGATGCTGAAGAAACTGTACAGGAGTTTCTTGATAACGCCCTAATCTCTAATGCAAATCGTCTTGAAATTGTACATGGCGTAGGCTCAGGTGCGCTCCGTAAAGTTGTTGCAAAGAAAATCCGCGAATACAAGGACATCAAGAAGTTTTATAATCCCGAAGAAGAGTTTGGCGGACTTGCCATCACTATTGTGGAGTTTTGACGAACAGATGAGCGGACGAACGGACGCAACGGATGAACGGACGAACGGACAAAACGGACGAACGAACTCCCGTTATTCGTAGGTTGCACCCATTGGTGTCCGGTTAATATTTTAAAGTGGTCTTTTAAACCTCTAAGTCATTGATTATCAGTGTTCGGATTTGTGGTCTTCAAAAGGTAGCCCCCTTAATAAAAAAGTGTCGGTGGTCTAGGGG
>CALIAU010000025.1 GCA_938045585.1 uncultured Saprospiraceae bacterium | reverse complement strand
CTCTACTTTGATTATTAAAATAGACTTAAAACCTGCCTGCTTGCGCACGCAGGCAGGTCCTGTGTCCGTTGAGGACGTGCCGGCCTGACTGCCTCAGGCAAGTTTCGACCCCGGCCTCGGGTACTAAAAAAAGGCTCTGCGATTGCAGGGCTTTTTTGGTTTTATATAGAATGTGCGGTTGCCAACTATAAACATTGATAGTTGAAATCTATGAACAAGAGGTAAACAAAAAAGGGCGCGATAAATATCCCACCCTTTTTATTTTTAGATTACTACATATTAATTACCTCCTCCAACGCGCTTTGCACGTTTTGCTGGTTTGGTTGTTGGCGTAGTTTTGGGTGTTTTGGTATTAGTAGTCTTCGTTCCATTTACATTGTTTGCATTTGAACTTGAGTCATTGCTTCTAGTTGCACTTACAGTTCCTTTTGCCATTGCCCCACCTTCAATCACTTTTATAAGCGTTCCGGCTTGCACAGTTTCTGTTAGCTTCATACCATTTAGAATACTGAATTCGTCTAGTCTTGAACTGTGAATCTTTCCTGCTAGAAGTGCATCGCGCAGAGTTTGATTTGTGCTTACAGTATATATATCAAGTTTTTCAGGATACACATTTAATTTTGAAGGATCATTCAATGGAGAGAAGCTTCTAAACGTGGACTCAAATGAATTATAAAATCTATTAAAGTCTGCCTTTAATGACATGCCATGGAATTTGTATATAAAATTTCCTTGTTGTATAAAGTAACTCAATATTCTTATTGTTTGGCCTTGTTGTCCTTGCTGACCCTGCGTAGTTTGATCTGAGATCATTGCTATAGCCTCAAAGCCATTTACATTCGTTCGCTGAGACTCTACTACCTGTAATTGAGCGTTCTGAACTTCTGTTTGTGCAACTTGGTCGAGTGAATTCCCCTGTCCCAATGTAAATTGGATCATAGCTTTTCCATCCTTATCTCCTATCATGACGGCCTGCGGAGAATTTATCAATCTCCAGTTGCTAGGATAATTGAATGAGAATTTTAATTCTGGATGATAGAACACATAATTTTCTGTGTATCCTTGTCTAGGATCTTCACCATATACTAATCCGTCAATCATACGGAGGTATTCATTTCTGTTTATTTTGTATTCTGGTAGGTTAGATACCTGCTGTTGCACATCTGACATCTCGTGTACCTTGTTAAATCTATCTGCTGGATTTGGGTGCGTAGAGAGGAAGGTAGGAATGGATTGACCTGATTGCTCTTGTAATCTGGAAAGTGTTTGAAAGAACCCAGCCATTTCATGTGAATCATATCCAATTTTACTGGAGTATGTTACGCCTAGCATATCAGATTCGCTTTCGGCATCTCTACCATTTTTCAGTAGTAATAAGCCCATCGCTTGCCCTGCGGCATCTCCCATTGTTCTAAATGTTTCTGAGAAAATCATACCTGCCATTAAGCCTACCTGAGCTAACATTCCCTTGCTATATTGCTTTGCTGAATGTCTTGCTGTCACGTGGCCAATTTCATGCCCCAGCACTCCTGCAAACTGAGCTTCATTGTTAAAGTGTGCGAGAATTCCTCTGGTAAAATAGACTGGACCTCCCGGTAGAGCAAAGGCATTCACCACTGGTGAATCCAATACTTTAAAGGTATATGGTAGGTCTGGACGATGTGAAATCGCAGCCATTTGTTTACCTTTTTCTTGAATAAAATTTTGAATTTTAGTGTCTTGGTATAATCCAAATTGTGCTACTATGCTAGGGTCAGAAGATTGCCCCATAGAAATTTCTTGTCCTTCCGTCATCAGGGACAGCTCACGCTTACCTGTTACTGGATTTCTGCTACAAGACATTAAAAGGGAGGTTGTTATGAATAAAACCAGAATTCTTAACATGTTAATTTTTTTTATTAAAGATTTATCGCGATTATGACCTAAAAGTACGTCCTGATTATGTTACTTTGAATAAGAAATGAGACAAATTCTCGTTATTTAGGAAGATTAAGCCAATATATATTTAAAACCAAAGTGAAAAAATTAGTTCCATCTATATTTACTTCTTTTAATCTTCTTTGCGGATTCTTCGCGATTTTATGCGACGATATACGTATTGGCTCCATTTTCATTCTCTGTTCTTTGTTTTTTGATGCTTTTGATGGTTTGGTGGCAAGGATGCTCAATGTATCATCAGAAATTGGCAAAGAGCTAGATTCTTTATCAGATTTGGTAAGTTTCGGGGTTGCTCCAGCATATTTATATATTTTGATATCACCCTTTGATAACATGTGGAAATATGTGCCAGCATCTATTTTTGTTGTTGCAGCAGCATTCCGACTAGCTAAGTTTAATTTACTACCTGCTTCTAAATACTTTAAAGGCATGCCTACACCGACGGCAGCATTCTTCCTAATAGGTGTTTTACTTGCTGTTTATTACGGTGATAATTTCATTTATGATCTATCAAAGGATCCAGCTTTTTATGCAGCTACTCCTATTGTACTTAGTGGTTTGATGAATAGTAATATGAATATGTTTTCCTTGAAGTCAGTGAATTCAGGTATGTTAATAGACAAGTTATTCCCAGCGTCTTGTTTTTTGGTTTTTCTAATCCTCCTGTTTACTAATCCAGAATTAGCCTTACCGCTTAGTACATTAGTTTACCTAACGCTTTCTCTTGTGCATAACGTAATGACACGTAATCGATAGCTAGAGAAATTAATTTATGTTGTGAAACATAAACAATTAGCTTGGAACTTTAATAAACTTTAGAACAGTAATTAAATTACTTTTTTCATCTATTACATGGACAAAATACATTCCAGGAATTAGTTCTTCCGTTGTTACTTGTGTGAAACTTTCTACTTGCATATTTTTGTGCAAGGTGCCCTTTACATCAAAAATGTTGATTTGTGACATTGGTGGAGCTCCTTCAATTATAAATTTGTCTAATACTCTGCTTGGAAATAGTCTAATCTCATACTCTACAGTATTTAGCTGCACTGTACTTGTCATTATATTGGCATTAAAAACGCAATTCTGCAGGGCTAGATATTTAGGTGCATTTACATCATCGAATGTTTCTTTTACTCCCCATGCGCCAAATTTACTGTAGCCTCCATGTGAAGAAAAATGAGCAAAAAGCCCAGCACCAATAGTTTCATACCATTGCTCAAAGTATCTACAATACATATCCTCCATGCGTGGATCTCTGTTTGCATCGAGAAGCTTTTCTACAAAACTTTCATTATCACAATAAGGATATTCTGCGACTAAATGTTGTCCACCTTCATATGCATGTAACTCCAAATTGTAATCATCTGCTAATTCTTTATTTTCAAGCATATACATATAGGTTTCAGGCAATGAGTTTTCCATAGAATCTAAAATCGCATTAATAGAGATCGAATTTTCTAAGCCTGCTTCTCCAATAGAATTTGCAATAGACCCAAAATAAGGGGCGATTGCCAATACATCTGCAGTTACTCCATTTAGATTATAAGCAGGATTATTAAATCGTTCCAGAATAAAGTTGTTTACCCAGGGATTTGCTGAAAAGCCTGGAATGACTTTCACTAAGCGATCCTGGTTATTAAATTCTTTTTCGAAAAGGTAAAACATATCAGCAGATCTTCTAGCAGTATATTGCCATGACAAATCCCATGGATCTCCTGTATATCCTAAACTGTCTGCTGCTTGAGCAGCATATTGATTTTGCGAGAATATTTCATTCCATACCTCATTACTATATTCTATGTAAATCTTTAAGGAAGGGTCTACCTGGTCCCTTAGTAATTGCGCAAATTGGCTTATAAAATTATCTGTTGCCTTATGAGGCACATTAATCCAAAGATCTTTTTTTAGAAGATTACAAAGTTGTATCAAATATTCGTATGCAACACCTTGGTCTAGAGTCTGAGTATAGTTAGAGATTGAATTACGATCTGACCAGTGTGATAGCTCGGAGCCATTCGTTTTCATCCAATCCATAAAACGGATGAGTTGGAAGTCTTCAAGAAAATCTAATAAGTCAGGATGAAAAGGATTTGTCTCGAAGGTGTTATGAAAACCTGGCATAACTAGACGTATATTATGTATTGGATCATTAACATTGCTTTCTAATAATTCCATTGCTAAAATTTCAGAGCTATTATCCAGATATATTAGGGTATCTATAGGACTTTCCAAGGTAACTGACGCAGCACCCCACAATTGTAGCCTTCCTTGTCCTTCTGATATCAAACGATATTCTCCACTTGGAAAAACATCAGTTAACTCTGTAAGCATAACAGTCCGCACTATCTGTGGAGGATCTACGCCATTATCATATGGTAATTGTAAGGGGTATCCGTTGTCAGCTAAAGGAATGTTAACCCCACTATCCCATTCAGCATCCGGAATATTATCATGTGCAATCCAATTTCGGCTTTGTTTCATTATATCAACAAAAACAAATTCAGGACTCCAGTCAACAATGCCTGCTAGGTTTATACCTATTGGACGTTCTATTTGCGCTTCTGCTATTACTATATTAAAAATTAAAATAATTGGAATTAGAAGAATGCTTCGTTGGAAGAGTTTCATATAAAATTCTTTAAAATCTAAATTTGTATTAATTGGATTAAAGCTATTCAAAAATAATCTTACCATAACAAGCTATTTTGATGTTTAACGCTGTTTTGGGGGTTTGTAATCATATTCAAAGAGCCTTTTCGTTTCTTAGTAATAACATCTCTATTCCAAAAGAACTTATTTAGTTAGTTTTGTGTTCTAAGTTCAACAAGAAAAAATAGCTATTAGATGGCGATTAAAATTACAGACGAGTGTATAAACTGTGGGGCTTGTGAGCCTGAATGTCCTAATAATGCAATTTATGAGGGTGGCATTGAGTGGTCTATGGCAGAAGGTACTGGCGTTTCAGGAGAGTATACTCTTGAAAACGGCAAAATAGTTTCTGTCGATGAGAAGCAGAGTCCCATTGATGATGAGGTCTATTTTATTGCGCCTGACAAGTGTACAGAATGCCAAGGGTTTCACGAAGAGCCACAATGTGCTGCTGTGTGTCCAGTGGACTGTTGTATACCTGATGAGCTAAGGAAAGAGACTGTTGAAGAGCTTCTTGCTAAAAAGGAGAGATTACATCTCTAGGTTCCAATCTTATAAATTTCATTATCTGCACGATTAGGTTTTAGATACCTAACCATGACTCATAATCATCTTCTTGCATTACCAATTTTCTTCCAGGCTTGGTAAATAACGCTTTGATGAAAGATGAGATTTTTCTCATTATATTCATGTTCTTTAAACTAGGATTATTATTAATACACTTATAAGACGTTGAAACATCCTAAAAGGATGCGTATTATTTAAAGAAAAATGAACTTTTATACATTTTTCGGGGTTTCCCCCTATTCTTTTAGTTCAAATAGTAAGCCATTTTACAGAAATATATGCATCTGCCTATGTATTCTTGACCAGGAACGCCAAGTATAACTGTAAATAACTGACAAGAACTTTACAATGTTATGTTAGTTCTTATCCTTAGATTTTGTGAAGCATCTGAGATTCTATTCCATCTTCAGTATACACTTTTATGAGATATACTCCTTGGTCTAAATCTTGTACATCGACCTCTATTATTCCTGACACTGAAGATATTTCTGTTTTGAGTAGTTGCCCTGATAGATTATAGATTTCGAATTTATTCATTTGAATGTTTTGATGTGATCTTATATAGAAAAGATCATGCACCGGATTAGGGTAATACTGTAATTTATCAGCCTTATTATTGATAATATTAATTACAGCTGAATATTCCATACTGCCATCCCGATCAAGTATGACTAAGCGATAGTAAGCAAATGCAGGCATATTTGTATCTACAAAACTATAGTTCCTTTTAGTTGTTGTGTTTCCACTAGCAGCCCGCTCTCCTATTTCTTCCCAAGAAGTCCCCTTCTGAGATCTTTCAATCACAAATCTGTCTGTATTTATTTCTGCAGCTGTCTCCCATTCAATAAGGTTATGGTTGAATTGTGCGGATCCTGTAAAAGAGGATAATTCTACTGGAAGTATGATTACTATATTTCCTGGGTAGAAAGTGGAAAACGATTCAACTTGTGCCTCAATAAAATAGTCTTCTGTGTCATAGTTTCCACTTTTATCTAAACCTAAAGTAATATATTCAAGAGGTAGTCCTCCAGAACAACCAGCTACTTCAGCTTTGTTTAGTTTTAAATCTGAAACTTCACTGACATTATCGTCAACTAAGATAAGATCCAGTAATTCATCTCCAAGCATATATATTCTTACATCTACTGGAGCTGTTGGTGCAATCTCAGGTGAAATTTCTACCTCCCTTCTTAAGTATGGTACGTCATCACTAGAAAATAACCGTACGTCGTCCGCATCAATTTCCAAGTTACAAGTAAGCACACCTAGATCCTGACCATTTGCCTTCACGGATGCGACTACACTGCCAGCAGCATCCACAATATTTACCCATTTATTATTATTAGATTCATTTATAACTACGGATGGAATTGCTTCACAATCACCCATAATTCCTGCAGCGACTGGGACTATTGTTGGGATGAGATTTACATTCATAGGACCATCCGTTCCTAGCCTTCTATAGGCTCTAATTACATAGGATTCTCCTTGAACAACTGGAAAACTTAAACCAAAAACACCACAATCTATTTCTGTACCTCCGCAGATATCATAGATAGCATATTCTACATTTGTAGATCCAGTTACTTCATAGAAGCCATTAATTGGAGATTCGAAGATATACCAACCGTCTCTAGGATTGGTTTCACAAGTAGGATCTGGGTCTGGGCTTGGGCTAGCACCATTTGTGTCAAAGGTGTTTACCGAGGTAAAATCAGGTGCAAAGACCATTTCTGTTGCTGTATTGCATTCATCATTTGGGATAACTGGTACTGCTTCCAGAGTCAAGCTTGCTTGGCCATCTGTACCTAGTGCTCTATATGATCTAAGTATATAGTCTTGGTCCTCAAGGAGATCAAATGCATGAAGTGTTGCTACAGTTCCACAATATATTTCGGTACTTGCATCATAGCAATCCACTGCTGATGCTGGATAAATTACAATTTCGACGTTAGCATCTCCAGTCAAGAATAATTGTCCATTAAATGGCATGGTGAACGTATACCAAGCGTCTCTTATAGAATTTATTTCACAGGATGGGTTTGGGTCAGGGCTAGGCGTTGCTCCATTGGAATTATAACTTATTGATGACTCATTATTAGAATCCCAATCAGGCATGGCTTCCGCAGATAGACATTCATCATTTATAATTATTGGTGTTGTCTGCAAGGAAAAACTGAGTACACCATCTGTTCCTAGTACGCGGTATGCTTGCACTAGATAATTTTCTCCACCGACTAAGTTAAATGCATGCTTGGAATTCAAATCATCGCAGTATACTTCTGCTCCAATGCATTCTCCCGCATCTTCAGTATAGATGGCCATTCTACAATTAGGTGTACCATTTATAAAGAGGTTTCCATCATATGGCATGGTGAAGCTAAACCATCCATCTCTAGAAAGTCCCCCACAACTAGGGTTAAGGCCAGAGGAGGTTGCTCCATTAGTATTAAAGCTAGCAAAGGTAGAATCATCCGCGTCCCAGGCAGGTAGCGCTTCTGCTAATTCACAATTATCATTTGTTATGAGGGGCGTTGCTAATAAGCTAAAATCAATAGGAGAAGGAGTACCAATTGCTCTCCATACCTGCACTTTATATTCTTGTCCAGACACGAGGTTAAATGCATGTTTATCATTTAAGTCATCACAGAATAAATTAAGGTCATAGCAGATTTCCAGATCTGATAGATAGATGGCCATTTCACAATTGGGCGTTCCATCTACAAGAACATTCCCGTTAAACGGCATAGTAAAGCTATACCAGCCATCTGCTGGGTTCGTTTGGCAACTGGGACTGACACCGCTTATAGTGGCATTTTCTCCATCCATAGTTGCAGAAGTTATATTCATAGCGTCCCATTCCGGAAGGGTTTCTGCGTCGTCACAATTGTCATTTGGAATCTGTGAACATATGCATATGGGGTATAGGAATAGAGTGATAAGAAGGAATTGTTTCATAATTAGTTGATTTTTAGTATGAATAAATTACGAAATGAATGCTATACATCCAATTAAATACCAATAATTCCTCCTATGTGATAAGACCTACCCTCGTGCCTAAGGAGGCAGGTGGTAAGTACCCACAGCGATCTCAGGCTTGCCCTGCAAGACTAGACGGAACTCCTGCACAGCCTTACTAAGTTGTGTGTTAACAAAGCTTGGAGATCGGCTAAATTTTCAATAAGAAAGAGCAATTATGCCCAAAGGTCTACCGGATATCTCCCTTCCTTAATAAGGGTGTTGAGTTTTTCGATAACGAAAGGTTTGTCTTCTTGATAGGTGACGCCAAACCAATCAGAATCCGATGGTATTAACTTAACTTTCGCAAACTTCTCTTTTTGCATATCATCCAGTACTTGCGGGATGTAGAATTCGGACTTCAATTCCTGTCCACTCTCGGCCAAGAACTTTTTAAATTTATCCTCGGTAAAATCAAAATAAGTAGGCATGAAACCAAACATATTCATGGACACTGGTGTGTTTTTTTCTAAATATGATTTTCCTTCATCTGTAGGGTAAGATATCTGACCATCTGCTTCCCATCCGATCTTTAATGTCTCCACGATATCAGTAAGATTTCCTTCTTCATCTGCCATACAAACGCCCCTATTCACTGTACCGTGTTCAGAGAGTGTATTCTGGAGATAATACCCTATGATACAATAGTTGTTTTCTTTTTGGTTCTCTGGATTTGTCAAAAAGCTATACAAACTTTTATAGGCGCTTTGTCCATAATAATCATCAGCATTTATGATAGCAAAGGGTGAGTTTACTACTTCTTGCGCAACCTGCACTGCATGTGCTGTTCCCCATGGTTTTTCTCTATCAGGATTATAACTACTATCCGCAGGAATCTTGTCAAGTTCTTGGGTAACAAAACAAAGCTCCACTTTTCCTTCCAACTTAGCCCTAAACACCCGTTCAAACTCTAGTCGGAAGTGGTCTCTTATAATGAATACTATTTTACCAAAGCCAGCATTAAGCGCATCATAAATAGAGTAATCAATAATTGTTTCTCCACAAGGACCAAATGCGTCCATTTGTTTAAGTCCACCATATCTGCTTCCCATACCAGCAGCAAGAATCACTAAAGCAGGTTTGTCCATTTTCCTTTTTTTTCACAAATATAACAGAATAAAAAATCTCCTGAAAATCGTGAAATTAACAGGAGATAGTTTTAGATGTATATGTTTGTTTTTAACTACTCTACATGGACTCTTGGCGATAAATACCATGCGTTATTACTCAATGTATTTCTTATGTTATAAATATATTCTCTCAGATCTTCATTGGAACAATCAAAGTCTATCCCTACTCTGGTCACATTACCACTTACCTCAGTATGCACCGTATACCCATTTCTTTCAAGCTTTCTTACCATCTTTAAAACATGCTTGTTTTTTACAAATGAACCAGTAATTATGGTACATCTATCAGGCTGGTAAGCTAAATCTTCTAAAGGAAATACGGTCGTGCTATTTTTTTGTTGTTCAGCTAAAAGTGCTTTTGCATCATCATCATTTTGTGGATTGTCGGTGTTTTCTCTGTCATCTTCGTCTTCATCGTCACCCGCTATAACACCCGTTGCTTTATCCGTCATATTATCTGCGGTTTGTTCCACCTTATCTACAGCTCCACCTATATCTGAAGCGCAGTATTTGAAGAACGCACCTATGCCAAATAATAAACCAAATAAAAGTAGTAATGGAAAAATATACTGTCCACATCCTCCTTTTTCATCTTCATAATATCTTCTATCGGCGGTCATTTTAGTTGTCGTCGTAGCTTCTTTAGCTTTTGGTGCAGTATACTCTGACTTCGAAACAGTGGATCGTTCTACCTGCTTTGGTGGCGTATATTCTGTACTGGAAGGTTTAAATTCAGATGTTACCGAACTTGTGGTATCCACAGGTTTTTTAGCCAAAGGCTCTACCTTTTTAACAGGCGGTGTATATTCTGTCTTTGAAGCAGAAATAAAATCTTGTTTTTCTTGCTTTGGAGTTACTATTTCCTTTTTAGGTTCTGCTTTTACTGTTGGAACAGTTGGTTTTGTCTCAGCAATATTTTGTGTTTTGCTGGATTCATTCGGTCTAGAAAGTTTAGTCGAAGTCATTACTTTCTTTGACTTAGTTTTGTCTGTTTTTACAGGTTTAACAGCAGTCTTTTTCTTCTTTGGTTTTGATGCTTTTGCAAGTTGTGTCTTAGCTAATTTTGAAGAAGAGCTAGTTTTAGTAGAAACTTTAGCTTTCTTCTTAGAAGAAAGAGTTGATTTTTTGGTTGTATTTGTTGTTTTCTTAGGTCTTACAGACGCTGGCTTGGTTGTTTTTTTAGCCGTTTTCTTAACAGATTTTTTAGCAGTGTTTGTTGATTTTTTAGCCTTTGAAACAACTGCTTTTTTAGCAGTCTTTTTGACTTTCTTTGTTTTAACAGCCTCTGACTTTTTAGTACCTCCTGTTTTCTTAGTGAGGATAGATTTTTTTACAGTGTTTGTAGCCTTTTTAGGTCTCCCAACTCTCTTTTTAGCAGTTGTAGATTTAGCTTTTCCACTTGTTGTTTTCTTAGCTGTTGTCTGTTTAGCTTTAGACTTCTTAGTTTTTTTAGTTTCTGATAATTTCGTTGCGCTTGTGGATTTTTTAGAAGCAGCTTTTAACGCTGCTCCTTTTTTGGTTGTACTTGAAGATTTCGTCGTTTTCTTAGCTGTACTCCCTTTGTTTGTCTTTTTAGTTGTGGATTTTCGTTCTCCAAGAACTGGAAGGGCACCAAATACACTTTGTTCAAGTGCATTAATTGGTTCAAAATCCATTCTACCTGTATCTTTTATATAAACCCGTCCAAGGTCTTTTATACGGACTTCTTTATTTTTTGAGAGAGCTTTTTCGACTTTCTTTGAGAAGACTTCGACCACTTTATCAGCCTTTTCCTTAGATATCCTATATCTCGAGGAAAGATAGTTAGAGAGGACCTTGTCATCTTCATCATGAGTCTTATTAAAACCAAAATTCGCTATTGGAGGCAAAATTTCTTTGGTTCTTTTGTCTCGCCTAGATGGGGTAACCTTAACTTTAAAAGCACCGATACCTGGTACATTAGTCCAGTATCTTTCTTCTAAAATCAGTCGTATTGCTTTACCTACGTTTATATTCATCAGATACAATTATTGCAATTTCTCATGTAGAATCGCATTCCGGTAGTCAAATTATCATTCAAAAGTTCATTATTCCTAAAGAATACGTTTAATTAAGCAAGGACCAACTATAACAGTTGGTATATTTGCTATCAGTTATTAGTCAAAAAACATTCCAATTTTAGTGAAAAGAGAAAAATCAGCAAAACTTTACGCAGAGGCGAAGAAAATGTTTCCAGGTGGAGTGCACTCCCCTGTTCGTGCTTTTAAGTCGGTGGAAGGGACTCCTTTGTTTATAGAAAGAGGGCAGGATGCAGAAATATTCGATGTAGACGGCAATGCATATATTGACTTTTGCTGTTCTTGGGGACCACTCATCTTAGGGCATGCAAACCCTACTGTCTGTTCCTTTATCATTGATACTGTTCGTAAGGGTACTTCTTTTGGAACACCAACAGAATTAGGTAATAGAATAGGACAGCTTATTCTAGATAATAATCCCTTCTTGGAAAAGATTCGATTTGTTAGTTCAGGTACTGAGGCAGTTATGTCAGCCATTCGTCTTGCTCGGGGATATACGGGTAAAAAGAAGATAGTGAAATTTGAAGGCTGTTATCATGGACATGTCGACAGTCTATTAGTAAAAGCTGGAAGTGGCTTAGTAACCTTTGGAGAAAGTACCTCTGCTGGCATTCCTGAAGAATTTGCTAGAGAAACTTTAGTGCTACCACTAAATGATCTACAAGGTCTAAAAGACTTACTAAATGATCAAGCAGAAGATATTGCCTGTGTTATTATAGAGCCTATTCCCGCTAATAACGGTTTATTACTGCAGGATAGAAACTATTTGGTTTGGTTAAGAAAATTGTGTGATGACCATGGGGTCTTATTAATTTTTGATGAAGTTATTTCAGGTTTTCGCATAGGATTTACTGGGGCAGCAGGCTACTATTCTATTCAGCCTGACATTATAACCTATGGTAAGATAATAGGAGGTGGAATGCCTGTAGGTGCATATGGAGCAAGTAATGAAATAATGTCCCATATTGCTCCAGAAGGTCCTGTGTATCAAGCAGGTACACTTTCTGCAAACCCAGTGGCTATGTCTGCAGGAATTGCGACTACTGAACTTTTGCTAGAGGAAGGCTTTTATGAGCGATTAGAAGAAAAGACTGTATTTTTTACGCAGATTCTGAAGGATCATATTACGAATAAAAAATATGACATGTCTATTCAGCAAATTGGATCCATTTTTTGGATTAATTTTTCAAAGGATCGCATTCTAGAAGCGGACAATATTGATCCTTCATGTAATGCGCTCTTTGGAAAGCTTCACAGCTACTTACTTGATAATGGTGTTTATTTAGGTCCATCTGCTTATGAAGTTGGTTTTGTTTCTGCTGCACATTCAAAAGAACAATTAGAACGTGCTGCTGATATAATATGTAAAGGCATTGATACTTTATTCTAAGACTAATGAAAAACTCCTCGGTTAAATATCTGACCATACTAATCATATCATACATGTTGGCTGCTTTAGCTTGGTGGACATTTTTATTATTAAAATTTAATGCTACAAACTATGCCCTTGCAAAGTCTTCTAATATGCAGCAGATTTCTAATGATGTCATAGAAGAATTCAATAGGAATAAAAATATGATTGTAAGTGAGGGCATTGTTTT
This sequence comes from uncultured Saprospiraceae bacterium, assembly GCA_938045585.1. GTDB lineage: Bacteria > Bacteroidota > Bacteroidia > Chitinophagales > Saprospiraceae > CALCMJ01. The sequence goes on along the minus strand of CALIAU010000025.1, from coordinate 90,377 downwards.
CGCTGTTGCCTTGGTAATTGGAGTCTACTTGCTATATCGATCGTATAAGCGAGAACTAGCTACTACACACAGGCAAAATAATTTTTTAATGTCTGTGACACATGAACTCAAAACTCCCCTATCTGTCATGAAGCTCTCCAATGAGACTATGCGTAAAAGAGATTTAAATAAAAAACTACAGAATAAACTACTAGAAATAGATAAGAAGGAAATTAATCGGCTTGAACTACTTATTAACAACCTCTTACTCAGTTCAAAATTAGACCAAAAACATGCTCCGCAAGAAGAAAATCTTTCTGAACTCTTGATAGCTAGGTCCGACGTATTTAATAGTAGATTCCCAAACAGAATTAAACATGACATCTATCCAAAGGTGATTTTTCCAATCGATAAAAATCTCTTTACAATTGCAATTGACAATCTAATTGACAATGCTTTACGTTATTCTGAGAATCAGGTTTTAGTAGAATTGAAAAACAATCAAGAGAGAATAGATATACGTATAACAGATACAGGCATGGGAATTCCAATCCATGAAAGGAAGAATGTTTTTGAAAAATTCTATAGGATCGGCAATGAGGATACAAGAACTACGCAGGGCACTGGACTTGGATTATATTTAACCCAAGCTATTGTTGATGCGCATGATGGCAATATTACAATATCTGACAATACACCGCAAGGAACAATTTTTACCCTAAGCTTAAACAGGAAATAAGATGAGGCATAGAATATTACTGGTTGAAGATGAGGAAGGAATACGTAAACTTGTAGAAATGAATTTGGAATTAGAAGGATATGAGGTAAGATCCGTAGGAAATGGTAAAGATGCCTTAGATGTATTTTCTCAAGAACATTTTGACCTAGTCTTATTAGATTTAATGATTCCAGAAGTAGATGGCATACGGGTTTTAGAAAAAATAAAATTAGATAAGCCAACACAACGTGTCATCATTGTATCTGCAAAAGATAGTCCTACAGATAGAGTTACTGGTTTAAAAAAAGGAGCCGATGACTATATTAACAAACCATTCAACCTAGAAGAACTCTATATCCGCATGGAAAAACAATTGGGTCAAGGCAAAACTGAGTCTAATAAATTAATTCAGTTTAGTTTTGGAACTAACTCCATTGACTTTAATAGTTACACGGCAGAGACAAAAAATGGCCCCTTAAAATTGACAAACAAGGAGATTAAACTATTGCGCCTGTTCGTAGAGAATAAAAACGAAGTAATTGCTCGTGACACCATGCTTAAAACCGTATGGGGTTATGATGTCTACCCTTCTACGCGAACAATTGATAACTTTGTAATGTCATTACGTAAATACTTTGAAGTTGATCCTAAAAACCCAGAACATTTTGTTTCTGTCAGAGGTGTAGGTTACAAGTTTATTGTTTAATAAAAATCATTCAAAATGGAATCAAGAATTTTTTGCTTAAGCATTTCAATACTCACACTTTTTCTTTTTGCTTGCAATGAACAGACAAGTAAAGAAGTTTTCTATTCGTACGATATCGAAGCAAAACTTGACAGTTTAAACATACAGCTTACAAGCCCTAAGCAGCCATTAGCTAATTATGTCCACGTAGTGCAAACTGGTAATTTACTTTTCCTTGCAGGCAAGGGTCCCAAGGATGCATCGGGAAATAATATAATAGGACGGCTTGGAGACGACATGACTATAGAACAGGGCTACCATGCTGCCCGAAGAATAGGCATTGCACAATTGTCTGTACTACAGGATTATCTAGGAGATCTTAATAAGGTAAAACGTGTTGTGAAAGTTTTGGGAATGGTAAAATGTACGGATGAGTTCACCCAGCAACCCAGTGTAGTAAATGGCTTTTCTGATCTCATGGTGGAGGTTTTTGGAGATAGAGGTAAACATGCGCGCGCCGCAGTTGGTATGTCTGCCCTTCCAGGAGGAATCTGTGCTGAAATTGAAATGATTGTAGAAATAGAATAGTTCTAAGATTTTAAATGCTAGATGTTACACGCTTGCAAGATTTTTAGTTTGTGATTAATGAAGTTTTAAATAATTACTACTCTAGAACTTTGAAAGTAGTTCTTCTATTTTTTTGATGATCATCTTCTGAACAATCATCACAGTTACTGCATGTTATGGCCAAGCTAGATTCTCCATATCCCTTTGCTATTATTCTATTCGCAGAAACGCCTTTGGCAATTATAAAATCTACAGCTGATTGTGCTCTTTTCTGAGAGAGTTGTTCGTTATAATCCACTTCTCCTCTGCAATCTGTATGCGAGGAAAGTTGCACTCTAATTTGTGGATTATCGATTAGTTTTTCAGCAAGTGCATTTAAGGAGGGCTCTGCATCCGTTCTGATATTCCATTTATCATAGTCGTAATAAATATTATCCAAAACTATTTCTTGCCCAATAATAATTTTTTCCAGTTCAATTGTTTTATTTATTGTGTAAGAAGATTTATCATAGTTCGGTGGAATTTCGGATGCCACATCAATTGCAATTGAATTCGCATAATAGCCTTCTAAGGTAGCCTTGATACTCAGCTTATCTTCTAATGCTACATTTGTAATATAACGCCCTGCATTATCTACATCCTCTGTTGTATTACTGGGTCCATTCTTTATAGCTAATTTGGTATCAATTAAAGGAAGGCCATTCGATTTTGATACAATTTTGAGTGCTAAATATATTTCTTTTAGTTCTGCAGGCTCTTCTTCTTTTCTCTTTTCCGCTTCTTCTTTTTCTTTCTTCTCTATATTTACTGAAGCTTGATAGTTAAACACATCATCCGTCCCTGAGGAACCTCTATTAGAGCTAAAAAATCCCTTGAAGTAATTGTCTTCACGTTCTGTAACTACATAAGAAAAGTCATCATATCCAGAATTGAGTGGTAGGCCCATATTAACTGGTCTAGAAAATTTCCCGTCTGATTTTATGTATGTTTTAAATATATCTAAACCTCCTAAGCCAACTAGCTGATCAGAAGAATAATACAGGGTATCTCCATCTGAGGTAGGAAACATTTCATTCCCGTTTGTATTCAGATAATCAGGCATAGGAATTGCTTCTGACCATCCACCATCTTGTCGTTCTGCATAATACAAATCATGGTTACCAGATATGTTTGCCGAAAAAACAAGAACACTATCATTTACGATTAAGGTAGGATTGCCATAATTTGTATTTTCTTCAAAGAAATTTAGTGCTAGTGGTTCAGTCCATTCATCGTTTATATAGTATGCATAATATAATCTGCAATGTGCGTTGAGTAAGCTTTCAGATACGCACCGGGTAAAAAATATTTCATCGAAATTCTTGTTAAAACAGGGAGGACCCTCATTGTGTTCTGAATTTATTGGTGTCGCAAAGGGCTCCACATATCTTCCATTTCTATCACTGATATACATATCTGAAAAGGCATTCCCAGTCCATTTATACGTTTCATCTCCGTACTCTGATGGACGATCTGAAATAAACAGAATTTGATCATCTATGTAGTTAACGACTCCGTATTCAGAACTTGTAGAGTTTAACGTCGCACTATTTATTCTATATATAAGATCATTATCGTCTTCGCTCCAAGCGCTAACTTCTTTACACACCTGCAATTCTCTACCGTACAATTCCTTATTATCTGACTCATTATACAACATTGAAAATGCATTTGCCGCTTTCCCGTATTGCTCTGTTTTTTTAAAGGCATAGGCTAGCTCATGTAAGGTTTCTGGTCTATCAAATAATTTTAAAGAGGTATTAAACCAATCAACCGAATTACTGTAATCATTGACATTTTGATAACTATCCCCTAATAAGAAAGCTATTTCTGCTTTTTTAGTATCATTCTTTTCACTCGCAAACTCATCTGCAAGCATATCTATTGCTACATGATATTGTTTTAATTGATATGCATGCGCACCATTCTTGATTCCTTTGTTAATTGAACAGCTCATACATATGTGTACAAAAACAATAAAAAGTAAGTAAGTATATATTTTAATCTTCAAGTTCACCTATATATAACTTATATGGCTTGAAAATACGTATTTCTTTGAAATCAAATGGAAAGCGGGCAAAAAGACAACAACATATGTCCCAAATAGCAAGAAATAGATACCTGCTAATTTTAATAAAAAGTAACGCTATTAACAATTTAAAGCGCAATAAAGGACCCTTTCGAAATATTAATCCAACTAGTTAGGTATTAATTGACATGTTCTTTACAGACTAGTTTTCCATCTATCAATACATTTACCAAAACATAAGTTTAGCGTATATTTGTAAGTACATAGAGTCATTTAAATGCCAACTTTCAAAAAGTATTTACTCTTACTATTTCTTTTATTTTCTGTTGTGATTAGTTCTAGCCAATCTCACGAAAATATCATCTTTAGTAATTTGCAAAAAAAAGATGGGCTACCTAACAATAACATTCACTCTATTACAAAGGACAAATTAGGTTTTCTTTGGATAGGTACTAATGATGGTCTTTGCAGATATGATGGTCCAGGGAATATCAAGGTGATACGTCAAGACAAAGAAGGGCAACGCAAACAAGGTTCTTCTCTAAAGTCAAATATTATTCGTGCCTTACATTGTGATCATGAGGGAATACTATGGGTAGGGACACGTTTTGGAGGACTGAGCTCCTACAATATTAATACAGATGAATGGAAGACTTATTTGCATGATCCAAAAAATGAACATAGTTTAAATAATGATGAAGTTTTAAGCATTTTTGAGGACTCAAAACGTCGCTTATGGATTGGCACTGAAAAGGGTTTACAGCTTTACACTAAAGAATCTGATTCCTTTACAAGAATTCTACTTTTTGATAGTAATACCATTGAAAGAGAGAAAGCCGTTCTTACTCTTAGTGAAGACAATCAAGGTTGGATCTGGGCAGGAACATGGGGAGGTGGTTTGCATTTAATTTTAAATGATGCTCAAGGAAATCTAGTAAAGGATCAAACAAGACATATTAAGATAACTGATGCAAAAAAGGCAAACAACGTTTGGTGTATTTTTCAAGATAGCGCAAATAGACATTGGATAGGCACACATGGAGGAGGTCTCCTATTGATGAATCTTGGAAAGAATGCCACCAATGTTGACACAAGCAATGACTGGGAAGTTAAGTTTACTAGGTACACGGCCTTAAGCAAAGAAGCTCCCTTACTTCGTTCAAACGCGTTCCAAGATATAATAGAGGATTCCCAGGGTGATATATGGCTTGGAACAACCTTTGGTTTATATCGAATAAAGCAAAGTGTACATAGGAATATTGAATATACTAGTAAAAGCGATCTTGAGTTGCAACGTTATTTAGAGTCAGCGAATGAATACGATCATATTGTTGGAAATAATATTAACCAAATTATTGAAGACGAGCAAGGTATGATGTGGATTGCCACCTCAGATGGTCTAAGTCAATATAATAGGTATGCTAATCAATTTGAAAATTATACAATTCAAGAAACAGAACAGGGATTGCCCTTTTCTCCAAATTTAGTCATTGATAATCAAGAAAATATATGGATAGCTGCTGCAACAGATGGTTTACTTAAGTATAAAATAAAAAACGATAGGTTAGAAAAAGTTAAGAAGTCATTTGCACATTTATACATTGGAAAAAATGTCTTGTCAATATTTAGTCCGAGCGAAAAAGAACTATATGTGGGAACAGAGAAGGGTATCTCGAAAATCCACTTACCGACAATGACATCAACAAAGTACCCGATTGTAAGCGCTAAGGGTCTACAGGAAAATCTCATATTAACCACACTATTTGTTGATAATAAAAATTTTATATGGGCAGGCAGCAAGATTGGTTTAATAAGAATAAATCCAAACACTAAGAATTTTAAATTATTTGAATCTAAAAATAATGATTACAGCTCCATTAGTGACAACCCAGTAAATGCAATTGTTCAGGACAAGAATAATCATTTATGGATTGGAACCTACAAAGGTCTTAACAGGGTACGCAATATTTATAATGAAAATTTAGAATTTGAACGATTCTATATTGATGAAAATGATAACAAACATAGCCTTATATCTAATCAAATCAAATGTCTTAAAGTACTAGACAATTATTTATATATCGGTACAATAATAGGACTATGTAAATATAATTTGGACACTGAGCTTTTCGAGAGATCTGCAGTTAGTTTACCCAAATATTGGATTCGTAGCATAGAAGAAGGTAAAAACAACACCCTTTGGATGGGTACGAATGAAGGTCTACTGCGCATGGATAAGGATTTAAATATCTATAGAATTTTTGACAAGATTGATGGCCTAATGAGCAGCACTTTTCTTTTAGGCTCTAGCGCCAAGGATAAAAATGATAATCTATACTTTGGCTCATTTAAAAATATCACACGATTTGATCCTAGTCAGCTTTACTCTAACACTACGCCCCCTCCCGTCTATATTACTGCCATAGAGATGATGACACCTGATGGTATTAAAACAGAAAATGGAATCAATAGATCTGAAATTAAATTAGATCCCGCTACATATCGATTTTCCGTAAACTTTGCATCTCTGAATTATAATAGGACAGACAAAAATAGATTTAAATACAAATTAGAAGGATTTGAAGAAAACTGGAATGAAAGCTCTTCAGGATCTCCAATCGTTTACACTAGTTTGAAGCCAGATGAATACAATCTAAGAGTCATAACGGCCAATAATGATGGTGTTTGGAATGAAGAAGGCGCAAGTCTTACTATTATACAAAAAGCACATTACTGGAAAACTTGGTGGTTTAGATTACTTGCACTTGGATTGGCTATGTTACTCGTTTATCTCTATGTGTATAATATTAGGATGACTAACGCTAAATTACAAACTTACAATGCATCTTTAAATGAAGAAATTACCAATCGTAAAAAAGCTGAAGAAGCTTTAAATGCGAACAATGCAGAATTAAAGCGTTCTAATAAAGAATTGGAACAATTTGCATATATCGCCTCACACGATCTAAAAGAACCCTTGCGGACTATAGGTAATTTTTCAAGTTTACTATCTATAAAATATACTGACAGAATTGACGCAGATGCGAATCAATATATTCAATTTATTGAATCCAGTGTAGGTCGCATGAGTCAAGTCATAGAAAGCTTACTAATCTATTCTGTAGTAGGTAAAAAAGAAAGTGTATTTAATCTTGTAGATCTCAATAAATTAGTCCAAGAAAAAATTCAAGATTTGGATAAACTAATTAAAGACAGAAAAGCAACTATAGACATTGAACCTTTACCAAATATCATTTGCAATAAGCAACAATTAGGCATGGTGTTTTTTAACTTAATTAATAATGGTATAAAGTTTAACGAACAAAGCAATCCTTCAATAGTTATCAAAAAAGAAGAAAGTAACAAAGAATACTGGAAGTTCTCAGTAAGTGATAATGGGATAGGAATTCAAGATAAATTTAAACAAAAGGTCTTTGATGTTTTTAATCGCTTACATGGCAGTGAATACGAAGGCACTGGCATTGGATTAGCAGTATGCCAAAAGATTGTCACACGCCATCGTGGGAAAATTTGGTTTGATTCAAAAGAAGGCAAAGGGACAAAATTTATATTTACCATAAAAAAAGAATTGGATGAAATTTAAAACTTGATAAAAAACTGAGTTTTATAATTTTTCTTAGCGTTCAAATCCAATATAATGATCATAGATAATTTGCCCTTCATCTAATCTATGCCAAAATTTATCCTGACCTAGTTCAGTAATTAAGGCATGGTCTATTGCGAGTTGTTTTGAAGAAATCTTCCAAATAAGTTTTGCACTATTTTTTGGAAGCGTAATCTCTTTTTTCACCTGGAGCCAATTATCCACTACCTCACAACGCTTCATGTCCATATCACTGTAGTGTATATGTTTAATTTGTTTATTCTGTCCATCCTTAACAAACAAATTGACTGCTGGTGTTGTAGAATTATCAGAGTCTACACGTAGCCAGAAACTCAAGACTAACTTACTTCCTTCTTTCCCATCTACATCAATTTCTGCGAGCATTCTTTCGCCATCAATAAAAGCAAATCCTGAAGACTTCAAGCCTCCTTCATTTTCTTCTTTAAAATCTGAATAAAATAAGGATGTACTTGGCGAAGCTAAACTATCCTCTGGTATATAGTTGATCTTTACCAATGAATCTATGGGCATACGATACAAAATCATATGTTTGGTTTGTTTTATTTCTATTCCCCTCTCGGCAAAGTCTGTAAAAAGTAGAGAATCTTCTTTACTTAACAGTACAAGTAAGTCCTTCTTGCTGTTAAAGTCTTGCACAACAGATTTGTCCACATAGAAAGAAGAACATAATTGATACTGCTTAAGTATTCTAGAAAGAGAATTTCTAGACATATGTGCACCTATAAAAGGAAGCCCCGATTGGAACGCAAATGGCAGACCTCGCATTCTAGGAAAATATGCTCTATAGGGTCTTATCTTTTCTGCTCCCTCCATGCTCACAGGAAGAGGCAGTATAGCTTGAAAATCGTCCACAGTGTATTCCGTCTTAGCCAAGGCATCACTTACCACGGTATTGGTATACAAGCTATTTGAAGATTCTTGCTTTTGCATTTTATCATGAAAAATCTTGAGATAGGCATTTGCATCTACTCCCCACATAATTGCTACAAAAACAAATAAAGCTATTGCTGTCGATTTTGATTTAAACCCAATGGTAGATCGATAGAACATGACAGAGAGAATTACAAAAGCAATGTAAAAATATGGCCAGGCAAATCTTCCTAATGACCTAAACTGCTGCAAGGTGGGTAACCATTCAAATATCTTATGATCAGTAAGAAGGACATGAACCCCCATTCCAAAAAGCAATGACAAACATGCAGCAATTAAATAGTATTTAGACCCTGCTCCTCCCAATTCTGCATAACTATGTATTTCTTTTCTTCTGTATATCAAATAAGGAATAGCGAATAAAAGTATGCCTACGTAGCAATATCCCTCTCTATAGCCACTGCGGATGTCCACAATGCCAGTCAAATACTCTTTGTACCATCCAAAGAAAGGAAATAAATCACCTACCTCCGCTTTATAGTACCATGCACCCCATGGATTTTGAACCCTATCATCCATTGGATCTATAAACCCGTTGAGCGTTAAGTATAGTATGATGGGTGCTAAACCAGCAAATAAGTAACTCCAATCAAATTTCCTATAAACACATTTTGTCAAAAAATAACTGAGCATAAAAACACAACCAATCAATAAGTGATACGGATGAATAAAACCATAGACCAATAACAAGACGCTAATTATTATCGCCCCTATCCATTTTTTTGCTCCTTCTTTTTCTGAACGAATGAGCACATACCAGATAGATGGAAAACAAAACATATATGCTAGCGAATAATGGGCATTAAAACGATAAGCCTGTGGTGACAGCGCCATACAGACTAAGACCGTAGGAATTGTCCACCAATAGGGTAGCTGGTATGCTCTTAATATCTTGTGTAGAAAAAAAGCAGTAAGGAAGAGGCCTAGCATGGGCAATCCTTGCACCAGCACTAATTCATGACCAGAAAAATCAAGCCCCAACTTTTTTAAACCAACCAATACAATGGTAATCGCTGGCTGTCCATCTGCAAAGCTTAATAAGTCACCATAGGGGTATTGCATCCCATCAAACCAATATCCACCCTCCTGCTTATACTGCCAAGCAAAAGCAAAGTAATTCTTAAAACCATCCCCACTCTTGTCTAATAAGATTTTGTGAAAGTCAAAAAAGCGTTGGCCCAACATGCGATACAATATCAATAGAGTACCTATCAGATAGGCAGATACTATAAGTGCACTTTTGAGATATGTATTTTTTATTTGTTTCACAGCTGTTTCACCATCTTGACAAATAGAATATGTAAAGTAATAAAATCGGCCTTAGCATACTCTATTCTTATAAGACATAAAAAAGCCTTCCAGAATTTAATCTGAAAGGCTCTTATATATTGTTGCACTAAGACCTAGCCCTGAATCGCTTTAGAAAAGCTTTTCTTTTCTGACCTTCCTTTCTTAGTTACTTTAAGATCATTTGTTAAGTCTCTTACGATTGGTGTTGCTACGAACACAGAAGAATATGTACCCACAATGACACCTATTAATAAGGCAAAGGCAAATCCTTTAATCGTACCTCCACCAAAGATGAAGAGTATCGTTATCACAAGTAAGGTAGTAACGGAAGTAATGATAGTTCTACTGAATGTAGAGTTCACCGCCAAGTTAATTACATCATCTGTAGACTTGTTTGTGTAAATTCCTAGATACTCTCTGATTCTATCAAACACAACCACCGTATCATTTATCGAATAACCGATTACTGTAAGGATTGCGGCAATAAACGCCTGATCAATCTCTAATGAGAAAGGTACTCTATTCCAAAGTAATGAGAAGAGACCTAGAACGATAAGTGAATCATGCGCCAAGGCTGCAACCGCTCCCAAACTATACTGCCATTTGTTAAATCGAATAGCGATATATAAGAATATGAGTAGAAGTGCAAACAAACCTGCGTACAATGAACTTCTCTTAATATCATCTGCAATCGTAGGTCCTACCTTACTAGAACTTGTTACGTGCGTTCCTGTCGCGTCTGGTAATACAAATTTATCTAATGCAATCGTCTGACCCGTAATTGCAGAAATCCCTTGATGTAAAGCAGCGATTACCTCATCAGCAACCTTATCTCCTTTTTCATCAATTTTATAATCTGTTACTATGTTAAATGTGTTGTCTGTATCTACGGATTTAACCGCTGGAGCTGATCCTAGGTATTGCGCTAAACCACCTCGCAGTGTTTCTGCATCTATATTCATATCATCACTAAACTCTACATTATACGAGTAACCTCCCTTAAAATCTACACCTAGGTCAAAGCCTCTTGTAAACATAGAAGCAAGTCCAGCAAAGATTATAGTTCCTGATATTACATAGGCGATCTTTCTCTTCCCTATCCAGTCGATATTCAAATTGGCAAATGCATTTTTAGTAGGTGGTGTCCAGAACGATAAGTTTCTGTCTCCCTTTGTCCACCATTCAATAATCATTCTACCTATTAATAAGGCAGTAAATAATGAGCAAAGCACACCAATGATTAATACCACTGCAAATCCTCTAATTGGTCCCATTCCGAACCAGGCAAGGACAATTGCAACGAGTATCGTGGTTACGTTGGCATCTATAATCGCTGAGTACGAATGCTTAAATCCATCATTTATCGCTGCAAGATTTGACTTACCTGCTCTTAGCTCCTCACGTATTCTTTCAAAGACGATTACGTTGACATCCACCGCCATACCAATCGTAAGAATGATACCTGCGAAACCTGGTAGAGTTAATACTGTACCAAATGATCCAAGCGCCCCTACTATAAAGAAGACGTTTAAGAGTAAGGCAAGAATCGCAACGATACCTGCACCTCCATAATAGAATGCCATAAATAGAAGTAGCAATCCAAATCCAACCATTAGGGCCATGAAACTTGAATTAATATTTTTCTGTCCAAGTGATGGACCTACTGTTGCTGATTGGATAATTCTAGTACTTGCTGGCAACTTACCCACTTCTAGAATACTTGAAAAATCAGAAGCTTCTTGTAATGAAAAGTTTCCAGTAATTTCTGATCTACCCCCTTCAATCGTTTGACGTACACCTGGTGCCGATACTACCTCGTTATCTAAGGCAATTGCAATTTCACGTTCACCGTTTGCCGCAGCAACCTTTGTGAGTTCAGCCCATCGCTTTGCACCATTGGAATTCATCACAAGATTCACAGCCACTTCTCCTGTTGGATTTGGACCAAATGAAGTACTCGTAATTGCATCCCCTTCTATAGGCGCATTATCAGATCCTGATTGTTTCTTTATCATGTATAAAGAATACTGCTTTGTATTCTCTTTGGTATCATAGGTTTGAAATGGCTTTCTTGACCACATGAATTTTGCATCAGCCGGAAATAAGGCTGCAATTTCAGGTCTAGCCAATATTTCGTCTACACGCTTTTTATTTTGCTTGTTAGCAAAACCCATAATCGTCTGTCCTCCTTGGAGTCCGTCTATCCCAGCACCGTTCATTGCTAATTTGCTGAACAAAGGTCCTGCATTCGCATATGGATCAGCTGGTCTTTCTGATAGGGTAAACTCTGTTGGATTTTCAATTATATTTCCTAAGGAATCAATGGTTGTCCAGATAGTATCATAGGCAACTGTATTCTCAGTAGCATCAGTCCCTTTTAGCATGTTATCCGCAGCAGTAAATGCCTGCGCAACACCGGGATCTCCTAATCTATAGGTATTCCAAAATTCCAGATCCGCACTCGCTGTAAGAAACTCTCTCGCTCTAGCAGGGTTATCGATACCTGGCATTTCTACCAAGATCAAATCTCTTGCTGCATCCAAAGAAACATTTGGTTGAGTTACACCCAATTTGTCAATTCTTTGCTTCAGTCTATTAAACGTAAGATTTACCGTCTCATTTGCCTGCTCTCTCAGAACACGTATTACCTCACCGTCTGAAGTATTCGCATTAATAAGTTCACGCATGATACCGTTACGCATAAAGATCGTGGCAAGACCCTTGTCTCCATCCTGTCTTAACTTAGAAAATTCACTACCAAACAAACTGATAAAATCAGAGGCATCATTTTCTTGTAATTTTTCTGCGTTGGCTAGAGCCGTATTGAAGTTCTCATCTCTACTATTGCTTGCAAGGTTTGTCAGTAACTCTTTCAAGTCTACCTGCAGAACCGCACTCATTCCCCCTTTCAAATCCAGTCCATATGCTAATTGCTTGCTCTTAAGGTCAGAGTAAGTATACTTTGTCAACATAGGAATTGAAAATATCACCTCACTGGACATACTGTCCAAATAGGCATTTTCTGCTTCTTTCTTTGCAAATGCAGCTTCATCCACATCTGAGTACTGAGCAGCTACCTGTTCTGCGTAGTTTTCTGCTGCTTTTTCTACATTTCTTGTTGGAATCATGTAGAAAAATTGCAGTACAGTGACTACAAGCAATAAAATCAAAAATAGCTTAACTATTCCTTTTCCTTCCATTTCTATAATATTCTGTGTTATATAAGGCGCTGCTAGCTTTTACAGCAGCCTTAAAAAGAGTGCAAATATACGGATATTACTCTATTTTCGCCTTTTTCATATATATTAATGCATACAGGAATTTTTGTTCTACTTTTAGAGTTATATTTTAGTACACTAATTTTCATTTCATAACCTAAAAAAACAACAATAATGGGTTTATTTTCATTTTTAAAGAACGTTGGCAGTAGCGTTCTTAGCTCTAAAGCCGAGAAAAACGAAGCTGCAGCGGCAGATGCTGCTGAAGCTAAAGCGTATAAAGAAGAACTTCTCACCTCTGTGGTGCGCGGATCTGGAATTGGAGTTGAAGGCCTTTCCCTTGACCTGGATGGTGACAAAATCACTGTATATGGCCAAACTGCATCTGTTGAGGATAAAGAAAAAGTGATTCTAATGCTAGGAAACACGGATGGTATCGCAGCAATTGACGATAGAATCTCTGTTGTAGCGCCTCCTCAGTCACAATTTTACGAAGTACAATCTGGAGACTCATTGTCTAAGATCGCTAAGGAATTCTACGGAGATCCTATGAAGTATCAGGCAATTTTTGAGGCAAACACGCCTATGTTGAAAGATCCAAACGCTATATATCCTGGCCAAAAGCTTAGGATACCTAATTTAGGTTAACATATTTAAGAAAACTATGTTAAACAGGCCTCTGAAGCAATTCAGGGGCTTTTTTATTTGGGCGATCCCCACTCTCTACGGGACTGGGATCAGGCTATCCGTGACCTTCCTGCGTTCCTTGGAAGGCAGGCTTCGCGTTCGCTGCAGTCCTGCGGACACCTTGATTTACTCTTAACTGCCTGCTTGCGCACGCAGGTCCCTATTTCGTAATGATTCACAGTAAATCATCAGCACTTCAAGTATGATGACTATATCAAGAGATCATATGCCTTGCACAATTACTTTTTTCGATATAGTAGCTCCTTCTGTAAGAATATGCAGCAGATATATTCCTGCTTCGTCTATCAGCAATTCATTTCCTACACGCTCAAAGCCTACTGTCTGCCCCTGAATGTTTATTAATTTAATATCTATAATGTCAATAGTAGCAGAATCATAATCTAAGCTCAATCGACCATCCGTTGGATTAGGGAACACCTTAATCTCATCCTGTAATCGATCTTCTTCTTCCGTTGAAGTGGCACAGGTTGCTGTTTTATTAATCGTGATGAACAGATTATCACCTGAGTGAATAAAACAATTTGTCGCAGTGGTATTTTTTCTGTTTTCACCAATCTTTGGTTCTAATTGTCCATCAAAGCTAATACCATAAATTCTTTGCTCCTCTACGCCTGTGTTTTCAAAATCATACACCGTATCAAATACCACCTCTTGCAAATTCTCAAATTCATCCGTTAACAAAAATGCATAGTGAGTGCCTATCGGTTCAAAAATATTGTTTTGTAATTCTATTACATCTGACGCACCATCAGTTGCGCATATATCAATATCTGTTACCCAGTTAGTAGATGCAGTTAAACTCTCTTGACACTCATAAGGCTCTGCACATCCATTTTTCGTTATCGTTAAAAAGAGATTATCGCCAGAATGGGTAAAACAATCCGTGGATTCTGTCAAGAGTCTATCTTCACCTATCATCGGTAAGAGTGTTCCATTATAATGGATACCATAGACTCTTTGCTCTAGGGGAATAGACCCTTCAAAATTATATAAAGAGTCCGTTGTCACTTCTTGTAAAATCCCCTCTGCGTCTGTAATGAGATAGGCATAGTGTTCCCCAGGTGCTATAAAGAGATTATTTCTTAACTCTATAATATCGTCTACTCCATCCGAAGGGCAGATATCCACACTCGTTGCCCAATCCGTAGTAGCCGTAAGACTGCCCATGCATTCAAAGGGTTCTTCACATGCTTCTTTGGTCACTCTAAGAAATATATCTGATGAGGAATGTGTAAAACATCCTGAGGCAGTGGTTTGCATTCTGTCCTGGCCAATCATTGCAACCAGTGAACCTTCAAAGTGAATCCCATAGACGCGTTGCTCCGTAGATGTAGATCCTTCAAAATTGAATAATGAATCTGTTGACACGGCCTGCACTACTTCATTTGCATTTGTGATAAGGTATGCATAGTGTTCCCCTGGTGCTAGGAATAAATTGTTTTTTAATTCTATGATATCGTCTACACCATCATTTGGACATACATCTACTAGTGTGTTCCAATCAGTCGTAGAAGTCGCACTTTCCATACACTCAAAAGGATCTTCTGGACAGGCTTCTTTCGTAATTGTTAGAAAGTCTGTACTACTCGAATGTGTATAACAATCGCTTGCTGTGGTTTGCATCCTGTTAGCTCCTAGCACAGGATTTAGGACACCATTAAAATGAATGCCATATACTCTTTGCTCATCCGTGCTTGTGCCTTCAAAATTATATTCAGAATCCTGAATAACTGCGCTTACTATTTCATTTTCATCCGTGATGATAAATGCATAATTCTGTCCTGCAGGAACAGCTATACTATTTTCAAATTGAATTAAATCATCTTCGCCATCTGTTGGACATATGTCGATGAGGTTTTCAAAAGCAGAATTTGAGACGGAACTTTCCATACACTCAAATACAGCACAAGCATCTTTGGTAATCTTAATAAAATCAGAATTGCTGGAATGTGCGAAGCATTCAGAAGCAGTAGTAAGCATTCTATCTTGTCCTATCGCACTATTTAAAATTCCAATGTAGTGTATTCCATAAATGCGTTGTTCTTCCTCTGTTGATCCTTCAAAATTATATTGATCAGCCAGTATAACTTCTTGTAGTACTTCATTTTCATCTGTAAGAAGATATGCATATTCAGATCCTGCGCCTAAGCCTAAACTATTATCAAAGGAAACAATATCATTTAAATCATCTGAAGGACAGATATTGATCGTACTGATGCCATTCTGTGTAAACACATCACTTTCATCACAGCTAATACAAGCATCTTTCAAAACTGTTATAAAAGAAGTACTGCTAGAATGCTCATGACAAATAGTTGCCGTGGTGAAAAATCTATCACTGCCAATATTGGCATTTAGTGTTCCATCATAATGCACTCCATACACTCTTTGAGTTTCTAAATTTGATCCTTCAAAATTATATTGATCATCAAAAATTACTTCTTGTAAAATTTCATTTTCATCTGTTATCAGATAGGCATAATTCTCTCCTGCCGCTGCATTTGATGAGTTTTCAAATTGTACTTGATCACTCATACCATCCGTTGGACAGATATCTATAACATTCGATCCATTTGCATTTTCAACAGCAGTAAATTCACAGTTAAAACAAGCATTTTTTGTAATCGTTATAAAACTATTGTTAGAAGTAGACGAATGCTCAAAACAGCCACTGGCTGTTGTAACAAATCTATTACTACCTATTGCAATATTCAGTGTGCCACTGTAGTGTAAACCATATACTCTTTGGGTAGACAAACTAGAACCTTCAAAATCATATGAGTCTTCCAATATAAGATCCAGTAATATTTCATTTTGATCTGTGATAAGATATGCATAGTTGTCTCCTGCAGATATATCGAAAGAATTTTCGAAGGAAATAATATTGGAGATATTGTCTGTTGGGCAAATATCTATGGTGTTCGGTCCATTTACATTACTGACTGTTGATTCGTCGCAAGTGGGACCACCGCCTCCACCTCCTGGCACCATTGCATCTCCATACTCACCTGAGGCCCAGAACTGCTGAAACAATACACAATAGAATAAAATAAAGTCAAAATCATCAATACCAATTCCAGCAGGAACATCTACAATCAATTCACCACTAAAATGACCAATATCAGATAGATTTACTATTTCTTCTGCACCATTAAGAGAGAGAGAATTACCCAGAAGTATGCGAACATCAGGTCCAGCTGGAGTACTAAAATCGTCAGACAGTCTCAATTGTAAACTACCATCAGAAAATTCTTCCAAAAAGGCATTTCCTTCTATTGTATACCCTTGAGGTACTAACTCAGCTACCCTTTCTAAAACGATGGTTTGTCCAAAAGCGTAAAAACTGAGAGCGATACTGAATACGAATGTTAGTAAATGTTTCATTAGAATCTATTGTTTTATGTCTATATAATAGATAGTTTTCAGCATGGTTGCTTAACTAAGTGCATATAGAGTGCTTTTGTTTATTAACTGTCCTTTCTAAAACAATTCAGAGCTAGAGTCTCTGTACTTACTTCGTATGATTATCTATAGTGATTGATACGAAAACAAAAAGAATTGGTTTAATTTAATGGAATACTGGAGACTTCATTACTGATATAGCTTGCTTAAAGAATAGTATGGAATTCCGGTAAATTAATCCTTATTGGGGTCTTCTCTTAGCCACATATGCGTTCTGACTTGCAATAAACGAAGCGCGTAGTTCTGCAGTAAAACTCCCAGGTTTCCCCCTCCCTATTTTGATATCATCTACAAGCACTACAGGCACTAGTGGTTTGGTAGATCCACATATAAAGGCCTCGTCTGCTGTCTTTAGTTCTTTTATATGGATAGGTCTAATCTTAAGTTTATATCTATCCTTACATAGCTCTAAGAGCTTCTTTCGTGTGATACCAGAGAGTACATCTTCTTCAGAAGTAACTAGGGTTTTGTTTTTAACAATAAAGAAATTGGATCGAGAGGATTCTGAAATGTAATTATCCTTGACAAACAGTGTATCAAATGCTCCATGCTTTTTAATCTCATTCTGATAACGCAAAACTAGGGCATAATTGAGTGTTTTAATCTTAGGAAAATCACGTACATAATCGACTGTTATTAACTTTATTCCCTGAGTAAAATACTTTGGTGGATTGTCTTTAAGTACATGCTGCAAAAGATAGAAATTAGTTTTGCCTGTTGGTGTAAAACCACTTTCAGAAAACCCACCTGTCAAAACAAGACGTATGCCTGAATAGCCAAGCTTGTTAATTTGCACAAGGGTATCCACATAGTCCATGATTTGATTTTTAGAATAAGGCAACCTAAGATTCATCTGTTTTGCACTCGCAAAAAAACGGTCAAGATGGTCTTCTAAAAAAACAGGAACCCCTTCAACGATGCGTAAGAAATCAAAAATACCATAGCCTCGTAACAACCCCAATTCATAAGGAGTCAGCACTGGAGTATCATTTGATATAAATTCTCCATTAAAAAAATAATATTTTACTCTCTTAATCATTCAATTTCCAATCGTATTCTTTATAAGTAATTTTTGCATCACTTGGCACCTTAGTGCTTCTGAATCTATTGATATAGCCAATTAAATCACCAAAATCTTCCTTATACCATTCAAATATTTTGGATAAGGCTAGCGTATTATCTGCAAAAGAATTCTGTGAATTATCATTTACAAATGCCTTCGTGCGTTGCTCTAATAATGCCTGCGTATTGCTTTCTGTAAAGGCCTTATTATAGATAGGAGGACAGGACTTTGCTGCACAGTTCACTGCAAAATGAACGCGAGGTTCGTTCAATTGTTTCCGCAATATGCCATGTTCTATATCATTTAAACTCATGGTCTTATCACCAAGTGTAATCCACTTTCTATCCCAAGGTTTACCACCATCTAAATCCATAATACTTGCTAATGGATAATTATCTACAATTAGCAATAAGGTATACGCATTATACGCATTAATAAAGTAGGCTAATTTTTCATTCTTTGATGCTGAGTTTGCAGGATAGTTATTTGTTAAGTCGTTCGTATACTCCAACAAAGTGGACTTTGCAGATTTCAAACCCTTATAATTCACTTGTCCATTAGCACTCACATATCTGTTGAGAAGTGTATTAAATTTCCCGTGATCCAGTTTCGGTTCTAGTTCTTTTACTGGTTCTGGTTCGGGCTCTGGTTCTGGTTCTGGCTCTGGTTCCTCTTCTATTGTTTTTTCCACAACAGGCATTTTTTCTAGAACTACTTCTTTTTGTTTGACTATTTCTTTTTCCACTACTGGCTTTTCTATTTCTGTTTTTTCTTCCTCTTTTACTTTTAGCTCTTCTGGAATTTTAGCTGAAGTAGTTTTAGGTACTTCCACGCTTATCTCTGGTTCCATTGTTTTCTTCTCAGAGCTCTCTTCTGGCTTAGTAGTCTTTTGCGCAGGTGGATCTTTACTCTCCTTCGTGCCTTCTTCCGAGCTTTTGTCCATAGCTTTGTCTGCAGCTTCAAGAATATTAGTCTCCTCCTTTGGAACCATGTCTTTAGCCTGTGTTTGCGTTACTCTCTCCAACGAAGCATTCTTTGTACTTGATTTCACATTGTCTGACTTACATGCTTGCGTGCTTAACAAAAAAATTACAGCGAAGAGAGATAGTCCTCCCTTCCATATATAAATACTTTTCATTCCTATTCTTTTCATCTAAAAATTTGTTTCTAAGCGTATACCAAAATTTCGAGGTGCTTCTAGTATGCCAGGTCGAACAGTATACTGTTCATTCAACACGTTTTGAAGTAGCAGCGAAATTTTGGATTGCTTATAAGTATAACTGCTACGGAGATTTAATGTTGTATAGCCATCATCATCAAAACTTCTATAGTCACCAATTGTTGCAAAAGAACTTAACAAAGCATCTATGGCTATCATATGTGAGGTCAGATTATAAGCAGCTCCAAAGGCAAAATTCTTGTAAGTCCCTTGTATATCCATTTTAAAATTATGCTTTGATCTGTATTTTAAAATATTTTCACTCGAAGATGAACTCTCCTCAATAGCTGTGTTGAAATCTACATAGCTAGGGTCAACATAGGTATAGCCTCCTGTAAACGCGATGGGAATAGATAGAAGTTCTGTTTGTCCACCAAGAAAAACTTCAAAACCTTTTATGTCAGTATCTCCGATATTCTGTGCTTGAAACCCTGCGCCCTCATCTTTTTCCACAAAGGTAAAATCAGTCATATTTTTGTAGCGTGACCAAAATGTTGCTATATCAATATAACCCTGATACCCTGCTACAGAAAAACCCTGACGTAGGCCTAATTCCACATTGTTTCCAGTCTCAGACTCTAAATTTGGGTTTGGGAAAATGGAGAGCCCTGAAAAATTAGTCCGTATATATTTTTCTGTGATGGTAGGAAAACGATAGCCCTCTCCATACGATGCGCGTACAAAGGTGTAAGGACTCAGTTCTAGATTTACCCCTGCCCTAAAAACAGAATTTGTCTCTACCGTTCTTCCATCTAGATCAATGGCATCCGGGAAATTCTCAGGACCATTTAAGACATTCGATTCTACTCTCCATCCCAAGGTGACTGTAAGGACGTCTGCAAATTTTTTATCCGCTTGGATGTATCCGGCATAGGCTGTCGAATTAATATTTAGATTACTAAATAACTCAGAATCTGTTACTATGTGATACCATGTCACCCCTGAGGTAAGATTCAGTTTGCTTTTATTAAATTGCTTGAGAAACTGATATTCCCCATAGTAGTTCTTAGAACTATTTGATTGATTGTTGTTGTTATTATTATCGATGGAGTAATACCTTCCAATTATCTTATGTTGATTGCCCTTAGAATCAGTATACTTGAGATATGGATCAAAATAGTAACGCGTGTTTAGGCGCTCAGACAAGGAGCCTGGCAATTGTTGATAAGCCCCGCTAGAACCATTTGCCCACAAGAAAAAATCAGCCTCATCTGCCCTATTAAACATACTATTTAGACCAAGAACCATCCTATCTGTTATGCGATATCGTAGATTAGCAGAAACGCGTTGTTTCTTTTGAAAGGAGTCTTTATAAAAATGATCTAAGTCAGAATAGTATCCGTTTAAGACGAGATCTAATTTATCAATCTTCTGTTTATGCAGTATACTTATACTCTTTTCGTTGGGAGTGCCTTCCCACCATTGTTTTCTTTCATCTTGAGGAGACATGTAACCAATGAAAGAACCAACCACCTTAGTCACAGGGTCCGAGGTTGCATACCCTGTTCTTATATTGATTATTCCATTTAAGGCTGCAGAACCATAGAGTGAAGAAGAAGCACCCTTGACTATTTCTATTTGCGCAATATTCTCTACTGGGATATCTCCCCAATTTGGTCTTCCAGCATCTCCTTGTAAGGCAGGAATATCATCAACGAGTAGAAGCACTCTACTTCCTGCACCATAAGAGTAACCGGATCCTCCGCGAATATTGGCTTGGCCATCTAGCATTTGAACTCCAGGAATTTTATCGATTACATCATCTATGTTCTGTGTATTTGTATTTGCAATAATATTCGCGTCAATCACATTAATACTGACAGGAGATTCAGCAAGTTTGCGTTCATATCTAGAACCTGTAATCACTGCGGTTTCGAGTAGAGCGGCACCCTGTGTTAATCCAATGTTCCCATTATTTAAGGCATTGAATTCTTCAAAGCTTAGCATTCTGTCTCTATACCCTACATAGCTTATTCTAAGTCCAGATTCGACATCTATCTGATCCAATAAAAAATTACCAAGATGGTCTGTAATCGTTCCTGTGGAGCCAGATATCACACTCGCGCCTATGAGCGGTTCTTTACTATCCGCGTCTATGACTATACCAGAATAGTTTGATTGGGAAAAGAGAGACTGGCTAAGAACGATTAAATAGAAACTAAATTGAAATACATATCGCATCTAATAAAAATACGATATATCCTTTATTCTTCCTCTTCGTGGAAGACAATTTCATCTAACATTGGAAGATCTATATATTTCTTTTCTGCACCACTTACACTAAAAAACCTTAAGAATCCGCCGGATGCCTTTGCTACATGGGCTGCAAAGCTTTTAAAGGAAGTATATAGTTGAGATCCTACATGAGGATCTAATTTTGCCATTATGGGATTTAACTTTGCAATTCTATCAGATAAAATGCGTAGGCTTTCATCATTATCCTCTGGAAGTTTATCGATCCAAGCAGAAACATTATCAGAAAAGTCTAGATGTGCTTCTTCATAGAAGCTATTAAGTAAATTAGGTTCTGCAAAGCCTCTAATTTCTGTAACACGTTTTGCCCAGCTTATTTCGTTCTCTTCTATGTTACCGTCAGCACCTGCCATGAGTACAGCAATCAAGCTAACACCTTCTTTTAACTGCGCATATTCTACTGCGCTAAGAGTCTTAAAGTAATTCATCCAAGTTTAATTTTGATTGACGCGCAAATATTAAAAATTCTAATATAAGAACTCATGCAATGAACTGAATTTTTAAGCTGTCTTAGAAATTAAATTTAATTGATGCACTAGGAATGATTGGCAACTGGTCTACTCTATCATATCGTAGTCTATCAAAAAAGAAGATATTTCCTCTATCGTAAGTATTGGTTACACTGGCTACAATTTCAACATTTGAATAATCCGAAATATCGTATTTATAGGTTGCTGATAGATCCAATCTATGGTAATATGGTAGCCTTCCTCCATTTCTGGTTTCTGAATAGATAATTCCAATATCGTCTGGATTCTCCGTTAAGGGGTCTTCATCTAGTCCATCTAAGAATGGTAAGAAGTTATAAAAGCCACGTGTTTGGGTAAATGGAAAACCTGAACCTAGATTCCATCGTGCACTGATTTTAAAATCACCTTCTTCATCTACATTATAAGAAAGTAAAAGGTTTGCGTTATGTCTTCTGTCAAATACAGTTGGGTAAATCTGAAACCCATCGTTTCTATTAACATAACCAAGGGAGTAGGTGGACCAGACATACCATTTTGCGTTTTGGTATTTAAGAGAGAAGTCCACTCCGTAGGCTTCTCCTATTTCGTTTGAATAATTTGGTTCAGTAACGGATAATCTGTTCCGATTGACTATTACCAAACTAGAAAAATCTTTAAAATACCCTTCTACATTGAGTTGAACTCCACTAGAAAGATCATATTCGAGACCTGCAATAGCGTGCCTCGCTTTTTGCAATTTAGAATCTGTAAATCCACCATTTATGTTATCTGCAATATTTTCTTCTGGTGATGACAAGAAGCCATTAAATAGATTTACAACATCTCTCTCATTGGAAGTACTAATTAGGTTTTGTGAATAAAAACCACCTGCGAATTTAAATCTGAGGTCATCAGAGATATTATACTTCATTCCAAATCGAGGCTCTAAAGAAAGTTCACCATTTGATGCATAATACTGTAAACGTAAGGACGGTTCCAATATTAGACCTCCAATAATCTGTCTGTACTTACCAAAGGCATTCATATTAGTGGTATTCTGAATCTGATCAATCTTCAATCCGAATGGGTTTACAAATTCAAATTCTGTACGAACACCTTTCGCTTCAATTCCGTAATTAAATTCTTTATTATCCCCAAAGAAGGTAAAATCTAAGCCGAATACATACTCACGAATTTTACTAAATCTCGGCGTATTATCTGCTTCTATAATTTCTGTGTTATAGGAAGAAAAGCCCATCAATCCTTCTAACATCAGAGTAGAAGAAGAAGGCAAAAGTCTGAAGTCTAAAGCACCACCTGTGTTACCCCATTCTATATTTGCAATATTTGGGTTGTTGTATCCATCTCTAAAATCAAAGGCAAAGACGTTAAACTTACTTCCACCCTTGGATTCAAATGACAGTTTCCCGAAGGTATCAGAAAAATTAAATGGTAAACCAATAGAATCATTTACGGATGCTCTTGGATATAGCGATAAAGAAGTTTGATCTATGATTGCGCGTTTTGAGGTCAGTACAAAGGAAGCACTTCCACGATCATCAGACAATTTAACTAAGGGCCCTTCAATAAGTCCTTTTACCATAAAGGGACTAGCACTCAACTGTCCGGATAGTCGTTTTTTATTCCCTGCACGTGTTTTGATATCTACTATAGCAGATATTCTACCTCCATGTTCAGCACCAAAACCACCTGTCAATACATCTGCATTTTGGATCAATTCGGTTTCATAAATCGAATAAAAACCGATGGAGTGAAATGGATTGTAGATTGTCAATCCATCTAAGAGTATTTTATTTTGTATAGGAGAACCACCTCTAATGTACAATTGCCCTCCCTGGTCACCCGTGGAGATAACACCAGGTAGCACCTGTAGATATTGTACGATATCAGCATCTCCTCCCGTTGATGGCAAGAGCTTAATGTCTTTCTTACTTACATTTAATTGAGATACTTTCACCTCTGTTCTAGCCTGCTCTCTTCGTGCAGAAATGTCAACCACACCTAACTTCACTCCACCTTCTACCATGATCATTTTCACATAAGCCACTTTTGTTCGAGTAATACTTACTTGCTGTTCTACAGACTCATATCCGATATAACTACCCACCACTGTGTACTCGCCTACTGGTATTCCAGTAATTGTAAAAAAACCATCTAAATCTGTAGTCGTACCATATTCTGTATCTGCTATTTGTACTGTTCCATAGATGATAGGTTCACCCGTTTTGGAATCGTATAATTGGCCTCTTAGATCTCCGTCCTGTGCACTTAACACGATTGAAAAAACAAGAAAAATAACTGACAGTCCTATGTGCTTAATTTGCATCCTCATTTCTTTTGAATAGAGCACAAATGTAGTCAAAAAATAGGTGGTTTTACCACTTTATTTGTCGCGGAAAGTACTTTGCTTGCTTGCTTTTTGTCTAGAATTCTTCAAAAAATCGGCGTGCATTCCTATTAAATCCATCTGTAGCATTAAATACGTCAACACCGTTGCCTCCGTCACTGTTTGGATCATCTCTGTATAGTTCTAATTCCCACCTTGGATTTTGTCTTTCACCTCTGCAGGTAGAGTGTAACAGTGCGTAGTCGTTAGTTGATAGACTCGGATTATAAAAAAGAAACTTTACATTATTTTGCCCAGTTTCAGGCAACTGATTGTAGCGCCAAATTTCATAGGGAGGTGCTGTGGGTTCATCTTCTATTGACAAAATTTCTGAGGGCTGACCATATCTTAAAAATATATATCCCCTATCCGTTTCAAATCCCTTGCCTACATTCGAATTGTAGGTTCTGTCTACAGCTTCAGCGATAAGTCGATACTGATTAAAGAGCTCTTCAGAGTGTTCTAAAGATTGCTCCGTCCAATACCTATAAAGAAAATAGCGCTTAACTTTCAAGTCAGAGCCATGAATCACGGAGTTCAAAATATCCGTTCTGCGATTAGACACCCGCGGATACAGGGCCTTTAAATTATAGTTTAGTTCTTCTTTTGTAAGGGCTTGTACAAAGGAATTTTCAAACTCTTTGTTGTAAGAATTTAAACGCTTCAGATCGCCCTCTGGATTATATATATTAATATTACTTTCTTTAGATGAGATAATGGTCTTATCCTTGGTTGCTGTCTCCACTACCACATGATAATCTCCTGTAGGCACATCTGAAATGTCCATACTGAGCAAAATGGGAAGATAATCTGCAGGGCTTATCCGCTTGTACACCTTTTTTATAAGTTCTCTATTTAAATTCTTTCCCCCCTCATATAACAACATACCTACCGATACATCTTCTGTAGATATACGAGGCAAATAGTAAAATTCTGAATAGGCAGAGAGCTGTTTTTGTTCTTGACAATAATTAAATGGAACTGGTTCAAGGCATACTCCATGCTTTTTAAACTGATCATTCCCGTTCGGTGAAAACAAGGATAGATACAGGTCTGATTGTTTGAACTTATCTTTTTGATAATCAATAACGAAGGACTGGGTATGATCATACAGTATTTCCCCTCCAATAACATCCAATAATTCTACTCGTAATGTATACTCACCATTTTCTAATTGGAATCGTTTTAAATCAATGATATCACTCGTATCTGCTGCACTTAGAGTATATAAATATTTTTCTCCGATGACTATCTCTGAATTATTACTAATAATCAAAAGAGATTCTACCGATCTAAGCTCGTCAGCAGATTTCTTCAAAGCACTTTGAAGTATGAAACTGTAGACATCAATATAGGGTGTTTGTAAATCGTGATAAGACTTAATTATAACATCTGCTTTTACCTGAGCTTGTAAGGCTTGTGTGATGCTGAAAAAAAAGAACCATAGAAAAATCTTAGGCATGGACTTATTTCTTATTATCAGATCTAACTGTAGCAAAGGTATATTTGTAATTACTAATCTTAGAAAATAGAGTCATACTATCCTGACTTAAATCAACTATCCTGAAATCCATCTTGATATCTTCCACTCGGATAGAATTTTTAGATAATACATACTGGGTGGTAAGCGTATCTCCATTTACATTCGTCGTAATCATATTATCTTCTTTAATCTCAAAAAAGGCACCGTCTAACAGGGAGGTTTTATTCCCATTTCTTTCTGCAGCATATACATCCCAATAGCCTAATAGATTATCTAATGGCAGCTGTTTAGTATCTTGTTTACAGGATACTGTAATAAAGATAAGTAGACTTAATATGAATAACTGTCGTTCTCGCATCTATAGGTCAATATTAATATACTCTAATTACTTTTGCTTTTATATTTAAAGAAAGGTATCCACAAAAATAATAGAATACCTTAAACTCTAGGAATATGCAGAAAAATATCTTAATAACGGGCGTAAGTTCAGGAATAGGGCTAGATGCGTGCAGAAAATTTCTACACGAAGGGTGGAAAGTAATGGGTTCTGTACGTAAAACAGAGGATGCAGAGCAGTTGAAACAGACATTTGGAACTTCATTTCTCCCTCTTGTGTTTGATGTACAAGATGAAGATGCCATCCGATCATCGCGTAGGGCTGTGCTTAGCTTCTGTGGAGAACGTGGTCTAGATGGCATTATTAATAATGCTGGTTATGCGCACCCAGGCCCCATGACAGAATTGGAGCCCAATGAATTAGCACAGCAATTAGATGTAAATGTTGTAGGTATCATGCGTGTTACGAATTGCTTTTTCGATTTATTAAAGAGCAATAGTGTCAAAATAACAGCTGGAAGAATAATTAATATTAGTTCTATTTCAGGATTATTTAATTCTCCTTTTGTGGGCGCCTATTGCATTTCAAAACATGCTGTGGAAAGTATGACAGAAATATATAGAAGAGAATTATACATGCATGGAATTGATGTTATCGCGGTCCAACCAGGACCAATAAAGACAAAGATATGGGGAAAGAGTAAGGGCAAACTAGATCGCTTTAAGGATTCAGAGTACGGAGATATTTTACAGTTTGCAGATAAAAATATTAGTGATTCAGAGCAAAATGCGATTGCAGTAGAAAGAGTAAGCAACTTATTATTTAAGAGGATGGAGAAACGAAAGTTTTCAACTAATAATATTATTCATAAGGGCACATTGGGATTTAATTTCTTTAGAAAATGTGTTCCAGCTCGAACAGCAGATAGCATAATATGGAAAATGCTTGCTAAAAAGAATCCAAAAAACAGACCGATATGATCCAGAAATCCTTCCTAGTTTTTATCTGTATTCTTAGTTCGCTGAGCCTTATCACAGGACAGGAATTTCAATATCGACAATTCACATTAGCAGATTCTCTTAGGGGTTCATTGCGTGTGGAGCGTACAAGTACGGATATCAGTTTTTACGACTTAGACATCACATTCAACATTGAAGAAAAGTCCATCGCTGGTATCAATCATATTCACTTTGATTTCGATGGTAGCTCTAAAACGATTCAAATAGACCTATTTGAAAATTTAGAAATTACTCGTATTGAATCGAAGGGAAAGACGCTTGCATATGAAAGAATCCACAATGCGATATTTATTGATGCTCATACATTTAGCACAGAAGAATCTAACACGATTGCAATCCATTATGGTGGCAAACCGATAGTCGCAAGGCACGCCCCTTGGGATGGTGGATTTGTTTGGTCAGAGGATAAGACAGGAAGTCCCTGGATAGCGGTGGCCTGTGAAGGGTTTGGCGCTAGCTCCTGGTGGCCAAATAAGGATCACTTGTATGATGAACCTGACAGTATGCGGATGCAGTTTACGGTGCCGAAAGAACTGTACTGTGTATCCAATGGAAATCTTTTAGAGGCAAAGCCAGATGGAGACAAGACAAGTTACATCTGGCAAGTCAACTACCCTATCAACAATTACAATGTTTCCTTTAATATTGCCAAGTATGCACATTTTAGTGATAGATATATCTCCTTAGACGGTGACACACTCCCGCTGGATTATTACGTATTACCAGAAAATCTAGAGAAGGCCAAAAAACATTTTGAACAGGTATCTGGTGTTTTGGAAGCCTTTGAATTTTACTTTGACAAGTATCCGTTTTGGAATGATGGATATGCCTTAGTGGAAACACCCTACCTTGGAATGGAACACCAGAGTGCTATTGCGTATGGTAATAAATACAAGAGGGGTTATTTAGGAGGCATGATTCCTCCTGAAATGAACTGGGATTATATTATCGTGCATGAAACAGGGCATGAATATTTTGGCAATAGCATTAGTGCTCAGGACCATGCAGAAATGTGGATTCATGAATCTTTCACTACATATATGGAAGCCTTGTATGTAGAGTACCATTTGGGTTATCCGCAGGTAGAACGCTACCTATCATTCCAAAGGAGACATAATAACTCAGAGCCAATCATAGGTCCATTAGGAGTTAACTATACAGAATGGAATGGATCAGATATGTACTATAAAGGATCTTGGATTTTACATACACTAAGACATGTCATCAATGATGATGATGTGTGGTTTGGTCTTATCAAAGAGTTTTATAATGCATATAAGTTTCAAAATATTGAATCGGCGGATTTTTTCAATTTTGCTAAGAGCTATTCAGAACTAGATTTGGATAATTTTTTCACACAGTATCTATATCGCGCAGATATTCCCAAGTTACAGTATCGTGTAGATCGCAGTGCTTTTAGAAATACCTTGTATTATCGATGGGAAGCGGATGTGAAAAATTTCAGCATGCCCTTTGAGCTGCTTGTGGGGGATAAGAAATATCGAATGCAAGGAAATAGTACCTGGCAAGAGGCAAAGATTGCACGTGGCGATATAGAGGTGTTGGTTAATAAGTTTTTGATAGATGTGGAGGAGATTGAGGAGGAATAGATGTATTTTTTAATACTTATATAGTTTGTATAAAAAAAGCCATCCGAAGATGGCTCTAATACTATTTCTTGTATTTCTTTTCTTTGATCTTTGCTTTCTTTCCTACTAGTTCTCTGAGGTAGTACAGCTTTGCTCTTCTTACCTTTCCTCTCTTAAGGATTTTCACGTCTGCTACGTTAGGAGAAGCCATAGGGAATATTCTTTCTACACCTACGCCATTCGATAATTTTCTCACTGTAAATGTTCTGTGCGAGTCATGTCCTTTTATCTGGAGTACATCTCCTCTGAATACCTGAATTCTTTCTTTGGCACCCTCAATAATCTTATAATATACCTCAACATTATCACCAGGTCTGAAATCTGGTAAATTTTTCTTTTCTGCGAGATTATCGTGTATGTAGTTAAGTATTTCCATCTTTACTATTTCTTAATGGTCGGCAAAGATATAATTTTTAGTGATTGAAAGTGGCTAAATTGTAAAAAAAAGCTAGCGAAGTAGTGTAATATGCCCTTTAAATTCCTCTGTATCGCCTCTAGGGCCCTCATATTTAGCATAATAGACATAGACTCCGTTTGGTGAGAGTGCTCCATTATTATCGATCATACCGTTCCAGCCGAGGGTGGGATCGTCTGTTTCAAAGATCATTTCTCCCCATCTATTCCACACAGATAATTGATAATCTCTTACACCGTCTAGTACGCCGATACCTCTAAAGACATCATTTTTAGCGTCATTATTGGGGGAAAAGGCATTTGGAAAGGTCAAAGTCACTTCAGGAGATATATCTATAATTGCTCTAGCTGTGTCTGGGCATCCTGATTGATGAAGAACTGTTAATATCACCTCGTACATTCCTGTATCGGGGAAGGTAAATGTAGGGTTTCTATCAAATTTTGCCCCTAGTCCAGCAAAATCCCATTGCCAGGATACTGCATTTGTAGAATTATCATTAAAGCTTATTTCTTTATTAAATGTATTAGGCATATCAGGGCTAAAGGTGAAATCTGCTGTAGGTTTCTCCTCTATGCGTATCCAATTAGGATAAAAATCTGAGGTGGTGCATCCTATCGGAGAAGTAATTTCTACACTTACATCGTAAGCGCCTACTTCTTCATATATATGTGTAGGACTAATAGCATCTACCTCATCGCTTCCGTCTCCAAAGTTCCAAATTATTTCGTAAGTATCATCAATAGGTGTAGAGAGGTTATTGAAGAAAATTTCTGCGGGTGCACAACCTAAAAAATTAGACGGTTCGATAATAAGCAGAGGTGGTACTGGAAACCAGTCAAAATCCTTTGTAACTGTATCTTGACAGTTATTTGTATCTGTTACTATAAGTGATGCAGTTTTCTGTCCTGGATTTGGAAATTGATGATTTGTTATCGCACCAGATCCAGGAGAACCTTCAAAATCCCAGGTCCAATCTTTTAAACTCAGAGCACCTGTAACGGACATGTCACGGAAGCTGACAGGGCCTGCCACACAGGTATCAAAATCAAAGGTGAAATCGCCTTCTATACTCGGAAATAAATTCACCTTAATAGTTGCAGTATCAGAACATTCCGGGTCGCCGGGATTTAATATCATTGTTCCAAAGTATTCTCCTTCTCCAGGAAATGTTACTGTAACATCTCTTGTATTAAATTTTTGCTCTACCCCATTTATATCAAATGTCCAATCGTAGCCATTGATATTTGATTCTTGGATACTCTGATTTTCTATAAATACATCTGTTTCACCACATGAGTTTATAATAAAATTCTGACCATTCAGCGTAGTATCTGCTTCTAAATCAGCAAATACACGTGCATTACATGTAGTTACATTAAATTGAAAATCTCTTCTTACTACCCCTATTAAGACACCATCTCTAAATTCTCTGACACAGACACCGACCACGTATAATCCATTGGCTGTAGGTGTTCCGGTAATCAGGCCAGTATTTGGGTCTATCTCTACAACTGGGTCTCCTGCAAGCGGGGCACTTTGATTGTAGGTAGGCAATTGATAGATTACTTCTCCGTAGGGAGGCAAACAATTATTTGGAGCAGGTCGTACACCAGTACATGAGTTAGGATCACCCGGACCAGTTGCACCATCTGTACCCCCTGATTCAAGTGGAGCACAAAATTCATAAACTAGCTGGTCACCCTCTGCATCTGAAGCACTATGATCAAATACAAGTGGTAATCCAGAACAAATTATTATCGGAGGAAAATTATTAAACCTTGGAGAATTATTTCCAGAGCGTTGTGCTTCTGGAGAAATTTCGATAATAAATGCTGCTCCCGTTTCTCCTGAGTTAATTATATTATTTATGTTATCATTTCTACAACAACGCTGATAAGAAATCATATAGGATTCGTCTTGCACATCCAAGGAGACATTAAATTCATAGACTGCCTTTTCTACATTCACATCTGGCACATCAATACACGGATTATCTGGAACAAAGTCTACCCGACTTTTATCCATAAAATTGATGTTTATCATTTGCTCTACGAAGGTCCAATCGTTTCCACTCCCACTATAGATTCCAAAACGCGCATCGTTATCAAAATCTGCTCCTCCTCCATTTGCATCTCGATACATAGTAAATGTGATTCTATAGTTAACGACTGTAGAATCAGAGTTGAAACTTAGAAATGTATAGATTACGTCACCGCCCACGATATGTGCAGCCTTTGTTTTATTTACACTAAACAGAAAGAGGCAACAAACCGTTAAAAATGCATGGAAAGCAAAAGATCTTTTATGTGGACGTAAAATCATAGACTAATTTGCATTTATAAATATTAAAACTAGCAGCTTTGCGTTTTGTTTTAAAGTCTTTCTTAAAATTAATAGACTTTCTAAAGTTATTAAACGTTGCTTTGCAAAATATGTTATCTCAATGAAAATTGCGGACATAATCGAGAATAGTTACAAAACTCTGCGTTCTGGAGGAGTTTTACTCTACCCAACGGATACAATTTGGGGAATTGGGGCAGATATTCGCAATGAGGCGGCTTGTCACCAAGTCTATCATATTAAAAAAAGAGAGCATTCGCAGCCCTTGATTTATCTTGTTTCATCCATCGAAATGCTTAAAGAATATACAGTTGATCTGCATCCTAGGATAGAAACCCTGCTTTTTTACCATAACAAACCTTTGACTCTGATACACAGGGCAGCACATAATGTACCGGGCTGGGCCAAATCTAAAGAAGGAACTATTGCTTTCCGTGTATCTACAGATGGGTTTTGTAAGCGCATTATTGAGCGCTTAGGTAGACCGATCAGTTCCACCAGTGCCAATATTTCTGGTGCACCCTTCCCGGTCAATTATGAGGATATTTCTGAAGAGATTATACAAACTGTGGATGGCATTGCAAATCCTTATCCTAAGAAGAAAGGACGTTTGTTACCCTCTGTTCTTGCTCGTTATGATGACGAAGGTCAGCTTATTGTTTTACGCGAATGAGAGTAGAGATGCTCAGTCTAGACGCTAGACAATAGATGCTAGACTAGAAGAAGCCGTTATCAAGGCTATTCTTGCAGACCGGCAAACAGGTCTTTGTTTTTAAGATTTTCTAAAGCAGATAGGATTACGGGGTCGTCTGCATTTATTGCTTTGTACCAGGCATCATTTCCTTTTTCGATATAAATCTTTCGGTTGTTGTACTCATCCTGAATGAGATTTTCACAGAGTAGATTTTTGTCTACTGCTTGTTCTTTGGAAAGAAACTGATGGAGTTTTGACATCAGGGTACTTTTGGCCATATCTGCATCGTGATTCTTTAAGCTATAGATATCCAATTTATCAAGAGCGAATTGACAGGTTTCCGTATGTGCATTATCATATGCTTGCATAACATTCAAGTCCGGTTCTATACCACCAGATCCTGACATTTTGCGCTTTAATACATGGGTAAGATAATTCGAAGAATCCGCATCTTCTTCCAATCTGTCATTTTTAAAAGGGCGTTGAATGAGTCTGCCACTAGGCGTATAATACCTTGAAACAGTAAGCCTGATAGCACCTCCATTTTTTAGAGGATACTGCTCTTGTACTAAGCCTTTGCCATAAGAAGTTTCTCCTATGACCAATCCTCTATCCCAATCTTGAATAGCGCCAGCTATTATTTCACTTGCAGAAGCCGAACGTTCATTAATAAGAACAATTACCTTATCCACGTTATAAAATCGCTTACCATTCGTCTTGTACTCTACCTTTTTCTGATCTCTTCCTACTGTGTATACAAGTACTCTTCCTTTCTCTTTAAAAATTTGATTCAGGATTTTGACTGTCTGTGGCAGGTAACCACCCGGATTATCTCTTAGGTCTAAGATTAAATCCATTTTAGTTTTCTTGTCCCCAATAGACTCTAAGGCTGTCATAAAATCAGTATAGACATGTTCACTAAATCTTGCGAGTTTAATGTAAGCTGTATTCTCTGCAATTTCATAGGCGACATCTACAGAGGAGACAGAAATAGCTTCGGGTGTAATGGAAATTTGTTTTTCTTCTCCATCGCGAAGTATGGTAATTTTCACCTCTTCTCCTTCTTCTCTATCGAAGTATTTGCGCAGTACACTATAATCTTTACCTGTTCCTGAAAGTGAATCTGTGCCTATAAATAAGAGTTTGTCTCCGCGCAACAAACCAGCTGCTTTGGAGGGAGACTCATCTAAAACCTCACTTACATATACCGTATCATTATGATAAATTGTACGGACACCTACACCTACGTAGGAGCCTTCCATTTCTTCATTTATTTCTTGCAGTCTGTCAGGAGAAATATAATTGGAATGTGGATCTAGGCCGGAGAAAATAGATTGAATAGCTTCTACTAGGATTTCTTCTTGATCAATCTTATCCACATATTTAGCATCAATGAACTTGACTATTTCTTCTATGGCACCCACTTCCAAATTTTGGAATGAGGTATCATCTTTCACAATAGAAAAACTAGCTTTCTTTTCACTTAGCTTAAGACCTACGAATATGCCTACGATTACCATGAGAGCGAGTAATAAAGGCTCTAGGATTTTATAGGTCAATTTTCCTGACATGTTTGGTATGTTCTTAGGCTCCTAGGTAATGCTTGAGGAGTTTACTTCGAGAAGCAGACCTAAGCTTGTTTATCGCTTTGTCCTTAATTTGTCTTACACGTTCTCTAGTAAGTCCAAATTTCTCGCCAATGTCTTCAAGTGACATAGGATGTTCTACACCTATTCCAAAGTACAATTTGATTACATCGCATTGTCTTTCTGTAAGTGTATTGAGTGAACGTTCGATTTCTCTTCTAAGAGACTCACTGTATTCGAGTGCAGTATCTGTTTTGGGAGTATTCCCATTTTCTAGTACATCAAGCAGTGAATTATCTTCACCATCCACAAAAGGAGCATCCATGGAAACGTGACGTGCTGCAACACCTAAGGTAGTCTCTACTTCTTCTGTTGCGATATCTAGCAATTCAGCGAGTTCTTCTGGAGAAGGCTCTCTTTCAAATTCTTGTTCCAGCTCTGAAAATGCTCTATTTATTTTATTTAATGAACCTACCTTATTCAAAGGTAGTCTAACAATTCTTGACTGTTCTGCTAATGCTTGCAGGATAGATTGTCTAATCCACCAAACCGCATAAGAGATAAATTTGAACCCTCTTGTTTCATCAAATCTTTGCGCAGCCTTAATGAGACCTAAATTTCCTTCATTAATTAAATCAGAAAGAGAAAGACCTTGGTTTTGGTATTGCTTTGCTACTGAAACAACGAATCTGAGGTTGGCTTTTGTCAATTTCTCCAATGCCTCTTGGTCCCCTTCCTTTATCTGTTTTGCCAATGTCACTTCTTCCTCCGGTGTCAACAAATCTACCTTCCCAATTTCCTGTAGATATTTCTCTAATGACTGGCTTTCACGGTTAGTAATTGACTTTGTAATTTTTAACTGCCTCATGTATATCTTGCTTAATATTTTTATGATTGGAACAAAGAGTGCAAAAATAAGACTAATTCACCCGCTAATCAATGTTTTAGGGCTTTAATGTTCTTAACACTCACAATTTTTTACACTTAGTACTTAATAGTTATACAAAAATTGTACTAGAATTAAAAATAAATCTTAAAATATTTTTTTTTAAAGCCTTTTAAAATTATATTCCGCCCTGTCTGAATAAACAGGCATTTATAAGAAGGATTGAAAACGAAATGGCAAGAGTATCTTTTGATTTAGAATTTATTTTTAAGGCCTCACCAGCAATTATATACAAGTTTTTAACAGCACCAGATTGTTTAGTCAGATGGTTCTGTGATGAGATAGATATAACTGAAGATGTGTACACCTTTAGTTGGGAGGGTTCCCCAGAGATAGCGGAAATGATTGACGACATCGAAGAAGAGCGTATTCGCTTTGTTTGGGAAGATGCGGATGAGGGTGAGTATCTAGAATTTAGAATGTATAAGTCAGATGTGACGAATGAAACCATTCTAGAGGTAACTGACTTTTGCGATGATGATGAAATAGATGCGCAAAAGGATCTTTGGACATCTCAAATTATTACACTTCAAAAAGAATGCGGAGGATAGTCTTTGCATCTTGGTTTGCTAGGCTTGTTCTGGCTTGAACAAGACATAATAGCAGCTCGTATAAAAATTTCTCAAGAAGATTAGATTTTTAAAAGGTGCAAGCACTGTTTTTGGCTTGACTCCAAATTTATATTCATAGATTGGATTAAAGAGCCAATGTTTGTCTTTTAAGATTACATAGCCTTCTTTGTTTAGAAGTTTGCGCATAGCTCCTATATTAATCCCAGTTTCAGTTAGCTCCATCAATTCCGCAGTAGTACTTTCTCTTTCTTTTGTCAGAGACAACAATTTTTTATAGAATATATTGGGTAAGAGGTGAACATAAGGAAGGTGTTTTAGCACTTTGTTTTTTGTAATCTGCTGGTGTCCACCAAAGGGCATCCACCAGGGCGGGAAAGCAAAAAAGATAAGTCCGTTGGGTTTGAGAAATGAGCTTAAAGTTGCTAGGACATTCTCTTTATTGGGTAGATGTTCGATCACATCTTTCAGGATAATAAGATCAAATTTAAAGGGTAGGGAATTTAGAATGTCTTTGTCGAATATGTTTTTATTGTACAGATATGCTCTCCCCTCTTTTTCTTCCTGAGCAAGAAACTGTTTTGCTAACTGCAATCTATAATCTGAGAGTTCGATCCCTACGCAATTATGCCCTTGATCTAAAAAAGCTTTGAGTACACCCGCTTCTGCACAACCGACCTCGCAAATATTGGAATTCTCATTTAGGTGTTTACCTAAAAATGGAATAATATGTGCCTCCGTCACACGTCTCTGAATCTCAAAATACAAGTCTTTATCCTTGTGCAATTTCATGGCGCGAAGATAAGAAGAAAGCAGACTAGTCTGCTTGATAGGGTACAAAAAAAGGATGATGGCTTTTGGCCATCATCCTAGAAAAGTAAGAATTCAAATAATTACTTATTGAACTTTAACGATTCGACGAGTTTCATTATAGTCACCCATGTTTATTTGTAACAGATAGATACCTGTTTGTAATTCTTCTAGTTGCATACTTTCATTATGAACAACTGAATTTCTTAACTGAACACGTGTTTGGTGTAAGATTTTACCCTCCAAACTGAATACTGAAATAGTAGCCATCTGGTCCGAATCAGATTCTAATCTCACCTGTAGTACATCAGCAAATGGATTAGGGCTAATCATAGAGCGAACACTATTGAACGATGTTCTATTTACACTTATCACTTCTGAGATTTGAGTAGCTCCGTTCAGATCCACACTTCTTAATCTATAGTATGACTCCTTCAATGGCTGATCGTCTTGTACCGTGTATGCTTGTAACTGTTGCGTATTTCTACCAGAAACTCTAGCAATTTCAGTCCAATTATTTCTTCCATCTACAGATCGCTCAATCGCTTGATAATCATTATTTATTTCAGTGGCAGTTTCCCAATCGATTCTGTTGTGATCTGGCATTGCTGTTCCTTTAATTGAAACGAGATCTATAGGTAATGCTTCACTTACTGAACCAGCGAATGTTCCTCCTGAGAAACTTGCTACACCTGCAAACTCCACATAGTCTACACCATTTTCCACTCCTGTGGTAGCTCCTGTTAAGAGTAATTCGTTTCCTGGATCTGGTCCACCAGCCATTGGTGTTCCTGAATAAGCACCAGTTACAGTCTTAAACCAATCCTGGATTACAATAGATCTTCCATCCCCCATCACAGCTGCATCCACTGCTGCTTTTTCAGCAGGGTCGTAATAAAAACGTGCATCTACTGGCGCAGCCAAACTTGCTCCACCTAGGTCCACATCCCAGTATCTTTCCATAGTCCAAGTAGCATCACCTGATACACCAGGAGCACCTCCTTCAGTATAACCCATGGCTCCTGCCTGAGTTACAGTCACTGTTGCTGCTGCTTTTGCTGCAGCATTCATTGTTCCCCAGTTTATAGCAAAAACAAAGGTTCCAGGATTTGCAGGATCTTCATAGTAGGTATATCCATTTGGATCGTCGCAAGTCATGGATGGTGGCGCTACAACTGTTGTTGCACTTGCTACAAGCACAACATTATTAGTACCACTACAAGGCTCTACACAATTAAAGTCAAATGAGAAGCCTGTTTCTGTCACGGAGCCATCGGAAGTAAACGTAACTGTCATACATCCACCTGGTACTGGATCAGTAAATACACTTCCTGGTGCTAGACCAGAGCCTACACCTCCATCACCATCCGGCTCACCACATTGTACCGGTTCTGCACTACCGTCAGAATATGTTATTAGTAGCTCATCCCAACATAAATCTCCGCTGCCTGATGTTTCTAAATCCACGTAAGTAAATTCTATCTCTGCAACCATTCCTGGGGTTGCGCAGAGTGTCCATGTTATATTTTCGCCGCTATTGTACGTAGCTCCTGGGCAGGGTGGATAAGTTACGGTACTACCGCATGCTGGCATAAGTTCTACAGGTCCATCGCTCGAAAATGCCACAGGATTAACTAATCCAGGATTTTCGTCTCCACACAGAACAAATATATGCGCATCATAATCTGTACAAGGATCTAAACCGCTGACAGTTTCAGGACTTACTGCTCCTGAAACTGCAATACATGAGGCATCGCCAGGTAGCACTCCTGATGGACAAACCTCTACAGTTACATCTGTATGTGCAGGATCTGTGGTCCAAGATACATCTGCTGAAGAATCCGTTATATTAGCAACTGCAAGACCAGAAGGACTCAAGCAGGCTGGTATTTCATTCACCTCTATACAAAAACTTCCTTCAGTACCATTCCAACCTGATACTACAATATAATACGTAACGCCTGGGGTAAGTCCAACCAAAGGATCTATGACAGAATTAAAATTCACCACTGATCCTCCATCTTGATCACAACCTAACTCTGTGGTTCCTGCGCAATCATCATACACAGCAATTTCTGTATCGCCACTGGTTCCTCCTGTAAAATCTGTTGTAACAATAACGTTGCCTGAAGCTGGTGCCATAAAAGAGTACCAAACCCCATTCACACCACCTGAAAAACAAGATCCGAGAGGATCTGCACCAGCAGTTGCGCCAGTATTGTCACCGTTTGTAATGGTTCCATCACAATTCATTGCATCTACTGTCAATGGAATGGCATCTACGCAATCATCATTTGGGGGTGGACAGCTACTCAATGTAAATGTTCCTAGAGGAACATCGCAAACTGCGTCTGAACCATGATGTAAGGTTAGCGTTGCCGATGATCCAACTGGAAAGGGTCCTACTGTTGTTACACCAACAGCCGTTACTGGCCAGTTAGAGACGCCATCTGATATGAATGGTGCACCATCTCCTAATGCACTTACATTAACATCAACTTCAAAATCAGTTGGACACATAGCTAGATTAATAGCCGCAACTCCAGCTGGAGGAGTACATGCTGCCATAAATGATACACACATGTCGATTGTAATTGTAACACCATCACTGAACACATCCAAATCTGCAGATGTAATAGTAACCGTTGAAAAACTCGGAGGTATTACAATTCCATCAAGATCAGCAGCACAACCAGTTACTTGATCAACTCCATCTATTGCTAGAGTAAAGTCATACCAGTTACCACAAAATGAATTTGTTAGATTCCCAGCAGGATTACACAAAGTAATACCTGTTATCATATTACCCATGTTACAAGTAATGTCTGCACTAGCAATCGTCAACACAGTTGGATCGTCATCTTGACCCGAAGCAGTAAAAGTCTGCATACATAACTGCCCAAACATTGAAGTAGAGCAGAAAAAAATTAGTATAAAAAGTAAAAAATTCTTCATAAGTAAAATATTTAGTTCAATAAATAATTTCAATTGCTTAGGTAGGGACATACGTACCCTGTTTAATGTTATGCATTATTAAAAAACTAGATAGATATATGAGACGAGGGGAAATATTAATCCACGCCCTATAAGTCTGTCCTTAGGACAGCTATCCATTCAAATCCAATACATTCTCGAAAAATAATTACGACTAAATAGTTACCTATGAATAGGCACTGTTTCGAAGGGAAGGCAGAGATGAAGATTAACGTTTAGGAATCATCTCTAATAATGATTTGAATCAATATAGTATTTTATATGTAATTAATGACAATTTTAACAAGTTATACGAAATAACTAGATTACGAACAAACTAAAAAGGTTGATAAGTTTATCGTGAAAAGATAAATGATCTATGTAGACTATTTCACTAAACATATAGTTTCTACATTGTAGCTAGTGGGTATAAAATATCTTAAC
Source organism: uncultured Saprospiraceae bacterium (assembly GCA_938045585.1). Taxonomy (GTDB): domain Bacteria; phylum Bacteroidota; class Bacteroidia; order Chitinophagales; family Saprospiraceae; genus CALCMJ01. Next base: position 50,450 of record CALIAU010000025.1, on the reverse strand, counting down.
ATTACTTGTATTGTTGAGTATGTCCGTTTCCTCTGGTTTTAGCTTAAGGTAGATGGTTTGGTTCAAAATGCCATCTTGAGCAGATGGTGTAATATTGAGATCATATGAAAAACTATAATCTGTCATCAGATTAAGATTTCCTGCTCTTGTCCAAATGTAAAAATTTGGGTCTGAGTCATCAAAACTCCATGCCGAATTTTCAACAGGGACCCCATTTACAGCTGTTACTAAAGGATCATAGCTAAGTACAATTTTAGGATCCTTATTCAGATATACCGTATTAACTTCTGCGTCAAGTTCTCCACTTAGTTGTTGCAGAGTTAAAACAACTGAAGCTGCGTCGTTACCTGTTGTATTGATTTGATTAGTGTTCATCGTAATACTATAATCTAAATCACAGTTAGAACCAGCTGTAGTTACAACAAGTCTAGGTCTACTAGAAACCGTTGCATATTCGTCTGAAGCAAATGCTACATCATTTCCACCAGCTTGGTGTACTAGGATAATTGAAAACAAACCAGTATTATTTATGCCAGAAAGAGACGTAGAATATGTTGTACCAATACTAAACGTACCTGACAAATTTCCCACCAAGAGATCTTGTCCAGGTGCATTATTTGTATTTAAATCATTTTCTGTCCAATTCACATCATCGCTCTTGTAAATTTCTACCGTGCCACTTCCTGCGTCCGATTCTGTTGTAAGTTCTAAAACAATATCTACGATGGGTGCTGATATTGATGATAGGTCAAATTTTAGATAAGAAACTCTATTCGGGTTCTCCACGCGTAAAATATTCACATTAAATCTTGAACCACCTTGCAGATACGCATCATCTTCCGCAGAAAGCTCTACCGTTTCATCTGACGTTTCTACACCCTCGCAATTACATGCAGAAGTATAGACATCGTTTATTGTACATGGATCACCATCATCACACGTTGCACCTATAATACTATCATCTTCACCAGGACATTGGTCTTGGTCATCACAGACCCCATCGTTATCTGAATCCATAAATACGCCTACACAGGCACAGTCTTCATTAATTATATCGTTTTCCGTACAGTCATCACCATCATCACATGCCTGACCAATAACATTGTCACAGACACAATTAAAGTCAAAAGAGAAACCTGATTCTTGAATGGTTTCATCTGAGCTAAACGTTACTGTTATACATCCATCTGGCACCGGATTTGTAAATACACTCCCTGGACTAAGACCTGTACCTATTCCGCCATCACCATCTGGTTCTCCACACTGCGAAGGCTCAGAGCTACCATCTGAATAGCTTATTGCTAAATTATCAAAACATGCCGTACCATCCGTTTCTATATCTACATAAGTAAACTCAATTTCAGCAGTCATACCGGGCTCAGGGCAAAGAGTCCATGTAATATTTTCATTTGGTTCATACGTTTCACCTGTGCAGGTAGGATAGCTAATAGTACTCCCACAGCTAGGCATCAAATCTGAATCAGGTCCCACTGTTGAAAATCCTAAAGGTCCCACAAATCCTGAAAAAACATCTTCTTCACATTCTCCATACACATAGGCATCATAATCTGTACATTCTGTCAAACCTGTTACTAGTAATGGACTAGTAGCGGGTACGACGATAGTACATGTTGCATCACCAGGAGTAATTCCTGATGGGCATACTTCCACAATTGAGGTAAATGCAGGAAAAGATGTCCATGTAACTAGAACAGAATTATCTGTTTCATTCCCTACAGAAAGGTCTGTAGGATCAGGACAGGCAGGACAGGCTAGATCAATATTAAAATCAAATGGTGCGCCATCGTTAATCCAATTACCAACCGCTATATAATATGTTGTACCTGCATCACTTTCTAAACTTGCTGTTATGGGATTTGATCCAGCCCCAATACCTAAGACACAATTTAATGAGCCATTACAATTTGTATTACTTGTATAAATATCAATCTGTGCCGCTTCTCCAGCTGTTGATACATCCACTGTGATTTCCATTACGTCTCCATTTCCAATTACCTCGTACCAAACATTATCACCCTGACTACCAAGACATGAAATCTCTAGTCCTCCTGAGGCTGCAAGTGTTGTACCCTCCATTCCCGTATCACAAGCAAGAGTTATAGCATCACATATAAGATCATTTTCTGGAATTGGTGGTGGCGTGGTAATACATACTTCAAAGTTGGCATTTGCATTAATGGCCTCTGACCACGTATTCACGCGTAGATAATATGTTGTTCCTACTGTTAAACCTGTTACTGTGCTCGCATCTTCATCACTACATAAAAGGTTTGTCGCATTTGCTCCACAGGGGCCTTCCCAGACAGAGTGATATAAATTTGTAGTTGAACCAGAAATATTCAGCAGATCTATAAAATGTTCAGTTCTAGTTGCCACAAAAGAAAACCATACATCATCATTTTCTGTACCATCACATGCTGTATCGTCTTCAGGGGAAGGAGTTGCAAAGTTGATCGTTCCTGGAGTTGTAGTAATACACTCTTCTCCTTCTGGATTAACTGTTAAAGAAATGGCATCAGCACATTCATCATTTTCAGGCGGAGTAGGTGGTGTAATTAAGGATGCATTTAAGCAAAATTGCCCTATCGATTGAGGCGTGGGCCAGGTTGAAATGTGGATGTAATATGTTGTTCCAGGTACCAAAGCATCTGTTGCTAAAGACTCAATGTTTGAAGAAGAAGTCGAAAAGCCTATACAGTTTGCAGCGGACTCATCAGGACAGTCATCTGTAACCATAATACCAGACCAAGCATTTGTACCTTCTAGATCCAATTGCAGTGCGTCCGTAGTAGTTGCTGTATATGTAAAAATATAATCATCTCCTCCTGCGTAGTTAATACTACAAGGATTATCATCAATAGGATCATTTCCAGTAGGGTCACCAGAGTTAGCTCCTCCAGCTGTACCAATACAATTTGTATCAAGAGCCAAAACAGCATCCACAGGGCATTGACTGATGACCGTGTGGCTAAGAATTAACAGACAACTTATGAATAATACTTTTCGCATAGTGTGATCAATTACCTAATCAGATAAAAAAATTCAATTGGCTAAAAACAATCTACATTTTAACTGTAGAAAAGCATCTTAACAATTAAGTATAGCAAGATTGAGCTTTCCAATAAATCCGATCCTATTACACAAAAACTTACGCGAAACTACGTTCTGATATTAGGTGCTTTTGGAGAGGAACAAGTGGTGAAATAACGGTCTTTCATCAATTCTCATCTGAATTAGACAAAATTATTACTTTATGGCAATAAAATTGTACTAAATCTGCTAATTGTAATGTTCCTGACTATTGTAAATTCACTTTTTTAGAATATTTAAAAATGTAGCTCTTGTTTCAGCAGCCAAGTCAGTCTTGAATAGGTAAATGACTGAAAATATAAGTGAAAGTATGATGTTAATACAAAGAGCTATTGGAAAATTAAAATTCTCTATTGTCAAGTACATAGTCAAAACGATCAAACTAAAGCTCGCAATAAAGCCTAAGGTGGCTCTGTCAAAAGGATTCAGATGAATCTTTCTATGTAAGAACACTGCTTTCATCAAATTAAATACTATCAATGAAATTGCAGTTGCTATAGCTGCTCCAATCACACCGAAGCTTTGAATTAAAATCAAGTTAAGCAGCACATTTATCACCATCATAATTAATACAAAAATTGTATTGAATCTATACCAAGGCGAATGTTGAATAATGACGCCATTTACTCCTGCGGTCATATCAATTAATTTTGCAAATCCAATTATGATTACTAAAACTTTAATATGTCTGAGTGCTTCCCAACTTTTTAATACCTGCGGCAAAATATCAATCAAGATTAATATTCCCAGCAGCATAACTGCTCCTATATAAACAAGATTTTTAGAGCCAGTCAAATACACTTTTTTAATCTCTTCCATATTGTTTTCTTTCCATGCCTGAGAAAGAATAGGACTTGAGATGGCAACAACAGAGGTAATAGGCAAAGCTATTATGGATGCTATAAAAACGGACATTCTATAATCTCCTCCCGATTCAAAATTAGTTAGGGTAGGCACCATATATCCGTCAATTTTGAATGCCATTAGACTACCAATACTGCTTGCAAAAGCCCAAAAATAAAAACTAAAAAATGTCTTTCTGGGTAGTGATTCTGCTGTGTTTGTTTTTTCTTTTTTATTTTTTGTCAAGGCCCACCAAGCATAACCCGCCATAATACATGCTCCTAAAAGTAGGCTAGCAATGATAAGATGTATTCCTGCTATCTTATCAATGAGTTTATAATAGACTAAAACAAAGGCTAAAGGCATTCCAATTCTATATAGACCTTGAATAAATATAGGAAGGGTAACTATTTTATAGTTTGAAATATATTGGACAAAAAACTGTGTTGCACCAAAACAAATGGCAGCAGGCAGAACATAGATAAAATACGCAGCATAATCATTAGAAGTATTTTCAGCCCATGATATTACCACATCTTTAAGCAGAAAAAACAAGAGTGTAACAAGTAGCGTGTTCAGGACAAGTAATCCACTTAGAAATTTAAAAAAACCAGATCGAGTAGTATGATCAAAATTCTTAAAAGGAAAAAACTTAATAGAGGATTCACCTAAGCCTATGAGCACCATAGGAGAAAGTAAGAGGGAGGTATCCAATATAAATCCCATAATACCATATAATTCTCTATTCAAGGGATAGATAAACAGTGTGGCAACTGCTCCAAGCACAGAAAGACATATTCTTACGACTGTCTGCTTTGCACTTTCTTTTATTATGACTCCCAAGAATTATTCTTAATTTTTAGCTTCTCTAAATCTTCTAAACAAGTAAAAACCTGCTAGCAATAAAAATAGCAAACATGAGACTAGACTTATTAATTCGCCTGTTTTGAAGGTACTAGGATTAAATTCAAAGACTATTTCATGGGCTCCTGCTGGCACTTTAAGACCTCTCAACAAATAATTAACTCTGACATGCTCTACTTTATTCCCATCAATCCAAGCCTGCCATCCTTTGTTGGGACCATACCACACCTCAGAGAATACAGCAAATTGTTCTGAATTACTATTTGACTGATATGTTATTTTATCTGGCGAATAACTCGTTAAGTTAATTGTGCCATTTTTGTCAAAGGAGCTAGTATTGTAATTTGTAAATTCTTTGTGTATCACAGCTTCTCCAGCAGGATCAATAGTAGCTAAGGCATCTATCTCTTCGTTTGCGGAACTCACCTGCCTCAATGAATTGATAAACCAAGCATTCCCAAGAGCAGCAGGATTTCTTTGCGCCACTACCTTATCCCCCTGCGGAGCAATAAAGTATTTGGTATTCAGCATATTATAAACAGACTGATTACTATTGACTAAATGTCGCAATTTGACATCATCAAAACGCTGAAGCTTCGCAGCATGATTCCCTCCTATCGTTTTATGGAAATACGAACTGGAAGAAGAATTAAATGCATCAATACTAAAGTCCATAACACGGTAGTGCGGATCCTTATCTTGTAAGATTTGCTTATCCACATCACGTGGCACAAAATTACTTTCATACACTCTATTCGAAACAAAACTATCACTATCTAAATATCGCTTCCCAACAGAAATGAGATCACTTAAAATAAGTATACCAAGAGCTACTAATACGTATTCCAGTTTTAATTTACTTTTCAAGTAGGCGATCAAACATATAGCGGATGCTAAAATAAGTCCCAATGAACGTAGTGCTGAGCTTCTTAGAGCAGCAATTCTATCACTTTTCAAAGCCGCAATATCATAGCCTCTTTGACTGTATCGAGCATCATTAGGATTATTAAAATCAAACATACTAGGCCCAAGTACCGCCATCAGTAAACAAAACATTAAGAAGAATCCCGTTACAGCATATACAGGTTTTAGAAACTGTTCTTTATTCTCCGCTTTGATAAGATTGCTGAGTCCAAGCATTGCTAGTAAAGGAAATAGAACAGAAGAAATAGTCAGAATAGAGTTAGGTGTTCTGAACTTGTTATACATAGGGAAGTAATCAAAAAACAAGCGATTAAAGCCTTCAAAGTTTTTCCCCATAGATAAAAGAAAGAATAGTAAAACAGATAATCCTATCCAAATCGAAATGGACTTTCTAACAGTAAACAAACCAATTACGAAGAGAAAACAGATAATGGCGCCAAAATATATAGGTCCACTTGTTGATGGAAGGCCTCCCCAATATAAGGGAGCACGCACGCCCTCTCTAGTATTTACTCCTCTCCTTTTTAAAACTTTTGCTGTTTCTGAATCGCTTGCTAGCTGCTCTCCTGAGCCTCCTCCGACAGCTCTAGGTATAACTGAAGAGATTAGGTCGCTCCCAGAATTACTCCAACTCATGGCATAATCCCAGGCCAATCCATCCGTTTCACTGCTACTATTTACGGCAGTTCCTGTTTGCTGCAAAATTGCTTTGCCACGCATTGTATCTTTAGAATATTCCAAAGTAGACATGATTTTACCCGCAGATGTGCCTAAGGCAAGAAGTGTACCTGCAATCAATACTACTAATGCTATTCCAAATGTTTTTAGCTTCCCTTTTTTGGCAAATTCAATTCCTTTAAGCAATGTGTAAATAGCTAATGACATCCCGAGATAATAAGTCATCTGAGGATGATTGCAATACAAACTCAACATCATCCCCAAAGTAAAAAGTAAACCTCCACTAAGGAAGTAAGATCTAAAGGTTTGGATGACTCCCGCAATTATCAAAGGGGAAGCAAACAAAACTCTGAGTTTGGAAGCATGACCAGCCTCGTAGAGTACTAAATTATTCGTTGTAAATCCAAATGCGATTGCTCCGATAATACTTAACCATGGATTGACACCCATAATTAAAAGCATGATATAGAATCCTATCATGGCATAGATAAAATACCCAATCGGGCGTGGCATACCCAGGTTAAATCCTTTTTCTATATACTTAGAAACATTATATTTTTGTGGAGCTGAAATCTGATATGCTGGCATTCCTCCAAACATCGAATTAGTCCAAAGTGCATCCTCCCCTGTCTTTTCTTTATGTTGGGTAATCTCTTGCACCATACCCTTAAACATCATAATATCTCCTTGCTGTATTTTCTTGCCAGAGAGTTGGGGTGCAAAATAAATGCAGGCGAGAATTACAAAACTTAATATGGCAGCTATATGCGGAAGATTCTTTTTTATCATAACTATCTTTCTAACGTATATTTGATTCTATTATTCAGGGCTTTCTTCTTTATAAATCGCTACAAAGCGTTCACCCGGTTTGACATAACCTCGATACATTCCAGGCGTATTAAAGGTCATTGAAATATTTCCATCTTTATCCAAAGCGACTAAACCACCACTGCCCTTCGCTTTCACTAATTTTTCCATAACGACCTGCTGGCTTGCCTCTTCTAAACTAGCACCTGTGTATTCCATAATAGCAGAAACATCATGTGCTACTGTATATCGTATGAAATATTCTCCATGGCCTGTACAACTCACTCCACAGGTTTCATTATTCGCATAGGTACCAGCTCCAATTATTGGAGAATCTCCTATGCGATTATAGCGTTTATTAGTCATACCTCCTGTAGAAGTTCCTGCAACTATATTTCCAAATTGGTCAAGGGCCACACAGCCCACTGTTCCAAATTTCCAGTCTGGGTTATCTTCCAGGATAGCACCTGTATCCTTTTCTTTTGCTTTTGCATTTTGAAGAGACTCCCATCTTGCATCCGTTTTAAAATAATCAGGTTCTACTAACTCAAGGCCCTGTTTTGCTGCAAATTCTTCCGCTCCTTTTCCGACTAACATAACATGATTAGAATTTTTCATCACCTCAATTGCTGCTGAAATGGGATTTTTAATATTGGTAACACCACCCACGGCACCCGCATTCAATGTATTTCCATCCATGATGGATGCATCCAATTCGTTGATTCCTGCATTCGTAAACACAGCACCCTTGCCTGCATTAAACAAAGGAATATCTTCTAAGTATTTAATAGTTATTTCGACTGCATTCAGTGCAGTCCCTCCATTTTCTAAAATTACTTCTCCAGACTGCAGGGCAGCATATAGTGCACGTTTATAATAGTACTCCTCCTCTTCTGTAATATTCTCTTTTAATATAGTTCCTGCTCCAGCATGGATAACCATTGCATACATAGGTCGATCCACTTTAGTTTTCTGCTTATTGACTGAACTAGTTTCTGATTTAACTAAAGTCGGTTGTAGTGTCTTCTGAGAACTACAAGAACTCAAAACAGTAATGAGGAAGCAAATTAGCAGTAGGTTACGCAATTCCATTTTCCATGATTTTTTGTGTCTTTAAATAAGCTGATTTTAATCTATCCCCCATGCTGTGAAAATCCTCAGCCGCTTGTTTCTTTGATTTCAAATACGAGAAATACACATAGATAAAACTGAATATCGCAAAGATAGCCAGAGTGATATAAATCGGAAAATGGAATACTAAAGAGAAAACAATAAGAGTGAGGACAAACAAAAAGTAAGCAGCTACATTTATTGCAATTAGAACTGAGGTGAAAAATATAGGTTTTTTGACCTTAGACTTGGTAAAACTAAAGGCAGATTTCAGAGGAATAAAATTTAAGAGATAACCAAGCAAGGCAAAAGGGCTTAGTAGAAAATACATGAACTTTTCAAACATGCTATAGTTCACTTGTCCAAGAAATGCAGATTTAGAGTTTGCTATTTCTTCAAAATCCTTTTGGTAAGTATCTGATTCTTCGAGGGCTTGAATTAAATGTTTACCACGCTTTAATAATTCATCACTGGAGATGAGTTTTGGCAAAAAACTGGGAAATTCCTTGTGCGGCATTTTTGCAATAATGCTATTAAAAACATCTTGATTCTCAGTGTTTTCAAAATGAAAGACACCTTCTTTCATGGTTTCATGTAATTGTTTTGTCAATTGGGTCAGCGGAGCATTGCTAGTATTTTCTTTAAAGTTAAAGTCCTTTGGTTCCACAACATCATACACAGAAACAGTTACTGATGAACCTGTATTATTTGGGTCAGAAAAATTTATTGTTACGGGCAAAATACCAAGATTAGCATCTGGGTAGGCTAATTCAAAATCACGGGTCATCCTGCTTAGTCCTTTCTGGAATTTTCTCAATTTTCGTGTGTTTTGCGTACTTCCTTCAACGAACATGATGATCGCTTTGTTATCCAACAAGGCTTTGTTTGCTTCTTCTATACTTTTTTCATTAGAGCGCATTGCTTCAAATCCATCTCTAAATCTAAAAATAGGAATTTGATGTGTTGACCTAAGGAATATGCGCATAATAGGATTCTTGAACAGATCTCCTCGCGTCATAAAGTTTAGTGAAATAGGAAATATACATGATAACACACAGGGCTCTGTGAAACCATTGGGATGATTACATGCTACCAAAAGTGGCCTATCTTTTGGCAGCTTTTCTACGCCAATAAGGTGTATCTTTCGGTAAAATATTTTGTAGGCTAATGTTGCTATTGGCCTCAGAATATAATACAGCATAGTTTATTAATGTATTGTCACAAGATAACTTTAAATAGCAGTATATTTTGTAAGTAGACTACTTTTATGCCCTGAAATACCCCTTGTATTTACAATGTCGAAGGAAAACAAATATTTAATAGTCATTGCGGGTCCTACAGCAGTAGGGAAAACGAGTCTCTCTATAAGACTGGCAAAACAATTTGATGCAGAGATTATCTCTGCGGATAGTAGACAGGTATTTAAAGAAATGACCATTGGCACTGCTAAGATTACCAGGGAAGAGAAAGAAAACATAGCGCACCACTTCATAGATATAAAACATGTAAATGAAGACTACTCTGCTGGCCAATATGAAAGAGAGGTCTTAGATTTTTTGGATGCCTATTATAAAGAAAAGGAAGTAGCAATATTGGTAGGAGGTACCGGTTTATATCTACAAGCGGTGCTGCATGGCTTAGACAACTTCCCAGAAGTTTCAGATTTGATTCTAGATAATTTAGAGACCGAATTAAAGGTAGGAGGCTTAGATAAATTGCAGAATGAATTACAAAGTAAGGATCCACCAGCCTATGCAAACATAGACATACAAAACCCTCGGCGTTTGCTAAGAGCACTATCAGTAATTCGAGCTACTGGTAAACCATTTAGCTCTTTTCAGAAACATGCAAAACAAACTCGCAAGTTTAAAGCAATCCCAATAGTTTTAAATTTACCTAGAGAAGATTTGTATCTACGGATTAATCAACGTGTTGACAAGATGATAGATGCTGGACTAGAAGCTGAGGTAAAAGCACTCATACCTTATAAAGATAAACGTGCATTAAATACAGTAGGTTACAAAGAGTTGTTTAAGTATTTTGAAAATGAACTGACCTCAGAAGATGCTATAAGCAAAATAAAACAACATTCTAGAAACTATGCTAAACGACAAATCACATGGTTCAAAAATAGATTAACTGCTAAACAGTTTTCACCGTTTGCACATGAAGACATTGTACAATATTTAAAAGAAGAAATGGCTTCTTAAAGAATTCTAAGTACGTTCTCAGGAGGTCTTCCAAGAGCAGCTCTATTATCTTTTACAAGAATAGGTCTTTCTATGAGTCTTGGATTATCTGAAAGAATGGTTACCCATTCTGATTCTGAAAAGTCTTTGTCTTTAAATTTGGATCTATAGAGCGCTTCGTTTTTTCTAACGAGGTCCTCCGCCTTACATCCTAACTTTTCTAACAAATTTCTTATTTCTTTGGGAGTAGGCACCTGATCTAGATACTCTACGATTTCTGGTTGTAGTCCCTTTGAGTGAAGAAGTTGTAAGGTCTCTCTACTCTTTCTGCATCTGGGGTTGTGAAAAAATTCCATCATAGTTAAAGCAATACTTTTGGATGTTTTTAAATTAAAAAGAGATTCATAATGAACTCTTAACCCATTTTTAAAAACAAGCCATCCTCAATATCAGGTGCAAATATATTGATTTGAGTGGGATTTTTAGGAATGATTAGGAATTGTTTCTAACAAAAGCTCATATATGTAAAATGTATAAACTGTCTTCTAATAATTGTATTTGGATACAATAGTTCTAAATTTCCATGTATTTTTGGGCTCACAAAAAAAATATGATGAGGATAATTACACTTATATGCTTAGGTTTTATTGCCCAAATGGGATTCGCCCAAACCAATTTCAACTTAGATTTAGTAGCGAATGTCGAGGTAGGAGATACCGGAAATGATATTTGGGGCTATGTGGACGAAAGCACTGGAATTGAATATGCTATCATGGGTACAGTAAACAATACACGTATCTTTAGTTTAGAAGATCATTCAAATCCCATAGAACTTGCTAATATACCTGGAAGTAGTACTACTTGGAGAGACATTAAAACATGGCAAGAATATGTGTATGTCGTGTGTGATAATTGCCCTGATGGTCTTTTAATTATTGACATGTCAGACCCAGCAAATATCTCTTGGGGGTTTAAAACGCAGATTCTCTTAGAAGAGACGCCCCCAACTTTTCACACAAATTCACATAATATATTTATTGATGAAAATGGCTATGCCTATCTAGCAGGAGGAAACTTCGTTGATGGCGTGATCATTCTTGATCTGAACCCTGATCCGATGAATCCAACAGTTGTTGGTTTTGAAGATTTTGAATATGCACACGATGTGGTAGTTCGCGGAGACACCATGTGGACTTCAGAAATCTTTATTGGTGAGCTTGCGGCTTATGATGTGAGCGACAAAGCGAATCCTATTTATTTAGGTGGAACAGCTACTTCATCTAATTTTACACATAATGCTTGGTTCTCAGATGATGGCAATTATATTTTTACCACAGATGAAAGAGCGAATGCTTATGTGGATGCTTATGATGTATCAGATATAACAGATATCAAACAATTAGACATATTCCAACCAGCAGAAACAGCTGGGAATGGTGTTGTACCGCATAACACACATTATATTGATGGCTTTTTGGTCACCTCGTGGTACACAGACGGTGTTGTTATAACAGACGTAAACAGACCTCAAAACATGGTTAAAGTAGGTGGTTACGATACTTTTTTAGGAAATGACGGCGGATTTGGAGGTTGTTGGGGAGCCTACCCATGGTTACCTTCAGGACATGTATTAGCTTCTGATAGACAAACTGGGCTTTATGTACTTAGCCCTACTTATCAACGCGCATGTTATTTAGAAGGTAGGGTGACTAACTCTATGACAGGCGCTGCTGTTTTTGATGCTGAAATTCTTGTTGTTGAAGATGCAAATTTAAATGCAAGCTCGGATCCAGCAGGTCGATTTGCTACGGGAAGAGTGGAGCCAGGTACGATAAATGTTCAAGTTTCTCATCCTAACTACTACCCATTTGAAACTACAGCTATTCTGGAAAATGGTGAAGTTACATTGGTAAATGCTGAATTGTTGCCAAGAGAAGAAGTAACAGTAACTATTACTACCAAAGAGAGTTTTAGTGAAAATTTAATACCAAATGCAGACATCTATATATTCAGAGATAATATTGAAGTATTTACAGGTACTGGATTGACTGGAGATATCACTACTAGTGTTTTCTTAGGTGACTTTAAAGTAATTGCAAGTGCTTGGGGATATCGCAACTCTGTATCAGATATTTCTTTCGATGGTTCAAATATTGTCTTAGAATTAGACCGAGGATATGAGGATACGTTTGTTGGAGATAATAATTGGACTGTTTCAGGAAATGCTACCCTCGGCATATGGGAAAGAGGAAAACCTCTAGGTACCTTTGATGATGGTTTGGCAATTGCGCCGGAGGGTGATGCACCTAACGATTTGGCGAATTTTGCATATGTCACAGGTAATGCTGATGGAAATCCATGGGAAAATGATGTAGACAATGGAAATACTGTCATTACATCTGACCTTATGGATCTAACCTGGTATTCGGATCCTGTAATTCACTTTTCTACTTGGTTTGTAAATACAGCAGGAAACAATACACCGAATGATGAATTAACTGTAAGTATTACAAATGGAATAGAAACTGTTGTTTTATATCAGACAGATGAGTCCTTAGCAGAATGGGTAGAAACAACAAATCTACCTATTACCGGTTTAGAGATCAATGACAAAATGCAATTGATAGTAGAAACTGCTGATTTACCAGTTGCAGGCCATTGGGTAGAAGGAGGCTTTGATGCTTTTTTAGTAACAGATGGAGCAATCAGTAGCAATGAAGACTTAGATGAATCTATTGACTTTGTATACTTCCCAAATCCAGCTCAGGATGTGATTTCTATTCAATGGAATGAAAAAGATAGCAAGGTGCGCATTTTCGATTTTGCAGGTAAACTTGTTAGAACTGAAGCCTTAGAACAAGGAATTACAACTATTCAAATTGCCGATTTGGATGCTGGATATTACAGTCTTCAAATTGTGACTGATAATACGCTAAGCTCTGCTAAGAAATTAATAAAAGTAGATTAGTCGTTCTATTAAAAAGATTAAAAAAAGCTCCTTTACACGTTTGAAGGAGCTTTTTTTTATTTGTGTGTTATCTTTATGCCATGAATCGAAGCATACAGTTATTATGTTTGACAGGCCTCATACTATTAATAATGTTTGCCTGTCAAAGCTCTACGGGCGAAGAGCAGCTGCAATTAGGAGATGTTCATTTAAAAGTCTCTGGTGCAAAAGAAGCTCTTCCCTATTTCAACCAGGGTCTCCTACTCTTACACAGTTTTGAATACCTTGATGCTGCCAATGCTTTTTTAAAGGCACAAGAAATTGATAAAGATTTTGGAATGGCGTATTGGGGAGAAGCCATGGCCTATAATCACAATCTTTGGCAACGCCAATTAACGGCAAGAGCGCAGGATTGTTTCAAAAGAATGGGTCCCACACGTGCTAGTCGGTTAGAATTATTACAAACAGATTTAGAAAAAGACCTATTCCAAGGAGTAGAAATTCTTTACGGTACAGGGCCAAAAGATCAACGGGATCTCGCCTATAAAAAACACATGCAACGTTTAGAAAAAAAGTATCCTGGGAATCAAGAAATTTCAGCCTTGTACGCTATTTCCCTATTAGGTACCGCTAAAAACGGAAGAGATGAAGAGTTGTATAATAAGTGCGCAGAAATATCAAAAGGAATTCTTGCTGAAAACCCAAATCATCCTGGAGCTCTTCATTACTTAATTCATTCTTACGATGATCCTGAGCATGCTCATTTAGCAATTGACGCTGCGGATACGTATGCAAAAGTAGCACCTGATGCTTCGCATGCCTTGCATATGCCATCTCATATATACATTGCCTTGGGAAGATGGAAAGATGTTATACTCTCTAACATCGCTTCATGGAACGCAAGTATGCGTAGACGTACAAAGTATGGCATGGATGGCAGTTATCATTCCCTGAGTTGGCTACAATATGCTCTGTACCAAACGGGAGAAAAAGATGAAGCAAGACTTCTCTTAGATAAAATGAAAGCCTATGCAGAAGGCAGACCTAGCAAAGAGGCAAGAGCATACTTGTTAGCAATGAAAGGTGCCTACATGACAGAGAATAATCTTTGGACAGATGCTATTTCTGAAATAACAGTACAGGTAGAAGATCTTTCTATTATGAAACGCGCTGAAAATTATTTCTTGAATGGTATGCGAGCTTTTCATAATAAGGATGGAGCTGAATTGAAATCGATTATTAGAACATTACAAAAGGAAAAATATACAGCTAGTCTTAATCTCAGTGATAAACAAACCACCATGTGCAGCGCTGGTGATATAATTAATGCTGCTACTAGTCAAGTTGATATAGATATGGTAAGTATCATAGAGTATGAATTAGAGGCTGCCCTACTCCAATTGGAAGGAAAAGAAGATGCGGCATTAGCTGTATTAAAAAAGGCAGACGCTTTAGACAAATCTCTGAGCTATGCTTTTGGACCTCCATCTATATTCAAACCTGCTTCAGAAGCCTATGCGGAAGCACTTTTTAAGAAAGGGAATTTTCAAGAAGCACTGGCTGCATATGATGCATCTTTAGAGAGAAACCCTGGTCGATTAATGTCTTTAGAGGGCAAACTTAAATCATTGGAGGCCTTAGGAAACAAAGACATTAGTAAGGAAGTGGAAGATTTGATTAGAAATAACAAGACTAAGCATGGCGGAGAACCCCTATTGTGGAATTAATGCTAGATTAAATTAGAATTCGATACAGAGGCAAAATGGTCTTCAATATAATGTTAAGCCAATGTATTAAAGCCAGAATGGAAGAATTCTATGAAATTATTCCAGGTCAGTTTAAATTGCTTAAGACCCATAGTTT
Source organism: uncultured Saprospiraceae bacterium (assembly GCA_938045585.1). Lineage (GTDB taxonomy): Bacteria > Bacteroidota > Bacteroidia > Chitinophagales > Saprospiraceae > CALCMJ01. Next base: position 35,114 of record CALIAU010000025.1, on the reverse strand, counting down.
ATAGCGTTTCTGCATTCTGTATTTTAAATATGTACTACAAGAAGCGATTTAGTGGCTTTTCGCTTAAAAATTCCTTATAAATAAGCTTGGTTATTTTAAGAAACATATATATTTGCGACTCCTTAAACGGCCCGTTCGTCTAGGGGTTAGGACGCCAGGTTTTCATCCTGGTAGCAGGGGTTCGAATCCCCTACGGGCTGCTCAAGCTCTCAGTTTACTGGGAGCTTTTTTTATACCTAGCATTTAATAAGTATAATTATCGGTAGAGTCCAAGGAAACATATACCGCAGCCATTCCAAAATAATGGCTATTTTCGGCCCAAATGGTTCAAATTACATGGATATAGACCTGAAAACTTAAATTTGATGCATAAAGACAAGAATTACCAGCTTATTATATTTGATTGCGATGGGACTTTGGTGGATAGCGAAAAAATAGCTTGCACGCTCATTGCGAGTATGTTGACAGAAATAGGAATTCCCTGTACACCTGAAGAATCGAGTGATTTATTCTTAGGGACAAAGTTTTCTGATATCCGAAATCATATTATCAAACATAATGGGGAACTTCCGAGTTTTGACTTTGAAGCAGAATATCGCAAGCGATCGCAGGTCTTATTTGAAACCGAACTCAAACCTATAGAAGGAGTTGTAGAGATTTTGGAACAGATACAAATTCCTTCCTGTGTAGCTTCTAATGCTCCCCATGTCAAAATGGATATTTCTATTCCAACTTGTAAACTCGATAGATATTTTTCCAAGGATAGAATATTTAGTGCCTATGATGTTCAGAAATGGAAACCTGAACCTGATCTTTTTATGTATGCATGCAACAAAATGGGTGTTGACTATCAGCATGCACTTGTTATTGAAGATTCCTTCTCCGGCGTCATGGGAGCCATCAATGCAAATATTGATGTGCTTGCCTATAATCCACACCAAAATAAAGCCATATTAGATCTTGATGTACCTAATTTTTCGAGAATGGCTGATATAAGTACAGAGCTACGATCTTTAGGTGTTATAAATTAATCCAAGGATGGTTTTACAAGCGAATATGTTGTAAATTTGGTAAAACTGTCTTGTATGAAATCTTACCTATCCATTGTAGCTTTAATTCTTCTAAGTACCATCAGTGGCAAAACACAGGTTAATTTTGCCGAAGACATAGCCCCCATCATTTATAAAAATTGTAGTACTTGTCATAGACCTGGTGAAATAGGTCCGATGTCCTTGACTAACTATGATGAAGTAAAAAATTGGGCTAGCACAATTAAATATGTAACTTCTATACGATATATGCCCCCATGGCAAGCAAATCCTGAGTATCAAAATTATCTTTCCGAAAATTTTTTAAGTCAAGATGAAATAGATAAAATTGCTAATTGGGTAGACAATGGAACTCCAAGAGGAGATATTTCTTTAGAACCTGATTTTCCTAGTTTCCCAAACGAATCTTTACTAGGAGAACCGGACCTAGTCTTAGAAATGGAACAAGCGCACGTACATGAAGGGAATGGAGAAGACTCCTATTACTATTTCGTTTTACCTACTGATTTATTAGAAGATAAAATTATCAAGGCTGTAGAATTTAGACCAGGTAATACAAAGATTGTGCATCATGCCTTAATTTTTGAGGATACAGAAGGTATCGCACGAGAAACGGATGCCTCTACTCCAGAATATGGCTTCGAAGGATTTGGTGGTTTTGATGGAGATTCCAATGATCTTTCCATTTTAGGTCAAAAACAATATCCCGGATATGTACCTGGTCAAAAGCCTATTCGTTATCCCGTAGGCCTGGGACAAACTTTAGAAGCAGGTGCTGATATTGTAGTACAGATCCACTATGCTCCTACCCCAGTTGATGAAACCGATAGAAGTAAGATAAATTTATTCTTTGCAGATGATACAGAAGAAGTAAACCGATTTACACGCGATAGAATCATGCTTCCGTTTGATCTTCCGGGTGGTTTTTTCTCCTTCATCATACCTCCTGATCAAGAAAAAACATTTCATGGTGTCTGGAATATAAACCAAGACATAAGTCTATTAGGTCTTAGTCCACACATGCATCTTTTAGGACAGGATTGGACTGTGTATTTAGAAGAGCCAAATGGTGACATAGTCAATTTAATTAATATTCCCGAATGGGATTTTAATTGGCAGGGTAATTACTTTTTTCAAGAATTTATAGTTGCTAAGGCAGGTTCAAAAATTCATGCAATTGCTGGATATGACAACACTGCTGAAAATCCACAAAATCCAAATAATCCGCCTCAGACTGTAGCATGGGGTGAGCGTACTGGGGACGAAATGTATTATTTACCCGTCTTTTATGTAGATTATCAGGAAGGCGATGAGGATATCAGTTTTATTGATGATTCCAGTACTTCCACTAGCAATCCACAGTTTGATCCTCGAAAACATTCTCTAGATCCTATTTTTCCAAATCCAGTAAGAGAAACTGTAAACCTTCGTTTTAATATGGCTTCAGGTGGTCCTTGCAAAATTTCTGTGCAAGACATGGATGGTAAAGAAATTAAAGTTTTGCGAAACGGAGAATTCTTTCATATGGGGAATCATTCCCTTCAGTTTGATTCGAAAACCTTTACGGCAGGATTATATCTTATAGTAGTTGAAGGACAAGACTTTATACTCACAGAAAAGTTTATAAAAAGCTGACGCTTTCATTAGAATATGCGTTCTTTGTGGCTTAATTTTTTCACGAATTAAAGTTGAGCACTATGTCTAAAAAAAGAATTGCAATTAATGGTTTCGGAAGAATTGGAAGATTAACTTTCAGAAATCTAATAAAAAACGACAACATCGAAGTTGTTGCTATCAATGATCTTACTGATAACAAAACACTAGCGCACTTGCTCAAGTTTGATAGTGCGCATGGTAAATTAAACGCAGATATCAGTGCTACAGATACGCACATTACTGTAGATGGAAATAAAATGCAGGCTACAGCAGAACGCGATCCGTCAAAACTAAACTGGAAAGAATTAAAAATCGATGTCGTACTGGAATGTACAGGTTTCTTTAGAGAAGCGGACAAAGCAGCTCTTCATTTACAGGCAGGTGCAAAAAAAGTAATCATTTCTGCCCCTGGCAAGGGTGCAGGTATAGACACAATTGTTTTAGGTGTAAATGGAGAACAACTCAATGCGCAATGTGATATCCTTTCCAATGCAAGTTGTACAACGAACTGCCTTGCTCCTGTAATGAAAATATTAGACCAAAATTTTGGCTTTGTTCAAGGCTCTCTAACAACTACACATGCATATACATCTGATCAAAGAATACAGGATGCTCCACACAAAGATTTAAGAAGAGCTAGAGCGGCAGCATACAACATAGTACCTACTACCACAGGTGCAGCATCTGCAGTGGGTAAGGTATATCCACCAGTGGAAGGAAAGTTATTTGCAATTGCAGTACGTGTTCCTGTAATTACAGGTTCAATGATTGAGGTAAATGCAATTTTAGAAAAAGCACCTTCTATCGAAGAAGTAAATGCAGCATTTAAATCAGCAGCTGATGGTGCTTACAAAGGAATCGTTGAATATTCTACTGATCCTCTAGTATCTTCAGATATCGTAGGTAATCCCCATTCTAGCATATTTGATTCACTTATGACTAACACGATGGGCAACATGGTTAAGGTTGTAAGTTGGTACGATAACGAAGCAGGGTATTCGGCTCGTTTAGCTGACCTTGCAGATAAAGCATAATACAGATGACAATAGACTTTAATGGACGTAGAGCTCTAATTCGTGTAGATTTCAACGTGCCTCTTGATAAAGATGGAAAGATCTTAGATGATACAAGAATGCGAAAGGCTCTGCCAACAATTCGTAGTATTATAGATCAAGGCGGTAGTGCAGTGCTTATGTCTCATCTCGGACGACCTCAGAAAAAAAAGAATGAGGACGGTTCCATTAATAGAAAGAAATTTTCGCTACGTCAAATTGTGCAACATCTCTCAAGTCTCTTAGAAACAGATGTACAGTTTGTAGATGATTGTGTAGGTGAAAAAGCCTTAGAAAAGTCTACCAATTTAAAAGCGGGTGAGGTACTGCTTTTAGAAAACACTAGGTTCTATCCAGAAGAAGCCAAAGGGGATGATGACTTTGCTGCCCGCCTCTCCAAGCATGGTGACACGTATGTGAATGATGCATTTGGCACTGCGCATAGAGCGCATGCGTCTACAACCACAGTTGCAAAGTTTTTTAAACGCAAAGACAGAACCTTAGGCCTACTGCTAGAAAATGAGATACAGAATGCGGATAAAATTCTTAATAGTCCTAATAGACCCTGCACTGCAATACTAGGAGGAGCAAAAGTCTCTGACAAGATTCAATTGATTGAAAAGCTAATAGATTTTGTAAACTTTATCCTTATTGGAGGAGGCATGTCCTATACCTTTATTAAAGCAAAAGGAGGACAAATTGGGAATAGCCTTTGTGAGGAAGATTATCTTGATCTCGCACTTGAATTACTGGAAAAAGCCAAGGCACAAAACGTAGAAATTCTATTACCGGAGGATACAGTAAGTGCTACCAGTTTTTCTAATGATAGTTATTCAGGTATTGTAGATACTGATCGCATACAAGATGGAGAAATGGGATTAGACATTGGACCCAAAGCCATTGCAAAATATGATGCCATTATTCAAGACTCTAAAACCATAATATGGAATGGGCCGGTGGGTGTATTCGAATTTGAAAACTTTGCCAAGGGGTCTTTAGCAATTGCAGATAGTATAGCCAAGGCAACCAAAAAGGGTGCATTCTCTCTCGTGGGCGGAGGCGATTCTGTTTCAGCAATAAATCAAAGCGGAAAAGCGGACGAAGTGAGTTTTATCTCTACAGGTGGAGGAGCAATGCTTGAATATTTAGAAGGCAAAAAGCTTCCTGGTATTGCAGCCATATTTAATGAGGATTAAGCCCTTACGACAAAAGCAAATCACAATTGTTCAAAAAACATCCTTACATTTGCTTCATGCGTATTCACACTTTACTCATAATCTTTTTTTGTATCCCTTATTTACTTATGTCTCAGACAGAAGAAGAGTCTACAGTTAAATCTGGAAGAGTTATAGGTATAACGATTGGTGCCGCCTATAATATTCCTGGAGGTGACCTGAAAGAGAGGTTTGGAAACAACAATGAAATCAGGGTTGGATTAGAGTACCAATTGAGCCCATCAAAATGGGCTGCAAGTTTTGAGACTGGCTTTCTCTTTGGCAACAATGTTAAGGAAGATGTATTAGCTCCACTCCGCCTAGAAAATGGTCTCGTTCTCGGAAATAATGGAGGCTATGCCAATATATTTTTAAGACAACGTGGTGTCTACATGGGACTGATGTTAGAAAAAATTATTGCAGGAAATGAAAATGGGCGCGGATTCCGTTTAGGCGCTGGCGCAGGGCTATTAAATCATTTTATCCGTGTGCAAGACGACACCTCTTCTGTACCTCAGGTTGCTGGACGATATAAAAAAGGCTACGATAGAAGTACTAGAGGATTTGCACTTAAAGAAAGAATAAGTTATAACTATGTTTCTGATAGTCGTAGAATGAATTTATCTTTTGGTTTTGAATTCACTCAGGGCTTTACAAAAAATGTAAGAGCTATAAACTTTGATACTGGACTTTCTGACACGCAGGGTCGACTTGATCTTATTTATGCTCTTAATTTAAAATGGCTCATTCCACTTGTTAATACTGTAGTGGATGAAGAGATATTTTATTAATAATGCGTTTACTGTATACTCTTACTGTTTTTATTGCTTCATCATGCATTCGTATTCTATCTGTGTTCAACCCAAAGTGGAAGAACTGGTTTTTAGTTAGAAAGGACTTTAGCTCCCCTCCTACCAGCAAAAAAAAAATTATAATTCATTGTGCCTCTCATGGTGAATACGAGCAAACCAAGTTACTAGCTAAACAACTCAGGTCTGAAGGATACTTTGTAATAATGAGTTTCTTTTCCCTCTCTGGCCAAGAGATCATTCAAGAGGAAAAAGAATTCTACGACGATATTGTATTTCTGCCTATTGACCTGCCCGCCAAAATGAACGCTTTTGTAAATAAACTTAATCCGAGTTTGTTTATAATTAATAAATATGAATACTGGTACAATCTAATGTATGTGCTCAAGGAGAGTAAAATACCTTTTGTGTTTATTAATATGAATACAAAGAAGAATGCAAAGTATTTTAAATGGCCTTTACGTAGTCTTCATTCCATTATTCGAGAAGCCGATTTGTTTTTTGTTCACAATGAAGATTCGCGTTTAGCACTAACAGAGTTTGGCATTCCTGATGATAAAATACAAGATGCATCTGACTCAAGGATATCATCTATCCTGCATGAAAAAAACAAGGCTATAATAATCCCTGAAATAGCAAACTTACAAGGAGAAATTGTAATTTATGGGAGTGTACACAGATCAGATATTCAGGCTATTATATCAGGAATTGAGATCTTACCTCATGTAACACATATCATTGTACCACATGAGCTTGATACTGAAAACCTCACTTTTTTCAAAACAAGTCTTCCTGAGTATATGGTAGAATTTCAAACAGCAGTAAAGACCAGTAGGTTAGTATTAGTAAATAAACTGGGGATCTTAAAGCATCTTTATAAATATGCCAGCCTTGCCTATATTGGCGGTGGATTTTCAAATAGCATACATAATAGTCTTGAAGCTATTGTGGAACATGTTCCTGTAATTGCCGGACCAAAAGATAAGGGATTTGAAGAAGTACTGTATTTTAAAAATGCCATGTATTATACTATTTTTAGTCCACAAGAATTTGGCAATAAAGCCAAAGAATTAAGTGCGCAAAATCTTGAATACAAGCATAAAGAAAAGGTCTTACAATATTTTAATAACAATAACAGCAATAAGCTTATAATAGAAAGCGTACATGAACTTACTAAATAACAAACCCGACTTCAGCGCAATTCGCCTTCTCGTTATTGGGGATGTTATGTTAGACCAATTTATTTATACAGAGAGCAATCGTATGTCGCCAGAATACCCTGTTCCTGTCTACTCTATTCAAAGCAAAGACCAGTATCCTGGAGGAGCAGCTAATGTTGCTACAAATATATTGGCTTTAGGAGGGCAGGTCGAACTCCTATCTGTTATTGGTGGAGATACAAATGGAAAGCATCTAACTAAACTGCTTGAAACTGCTGGATGCAAAACACAGGGCCTATTTCAAAATAATAAGCGTATTACAACTGTAAAATCGCGTATATTTTCTAACAATAAGCCTGTTGCCAGGCTAGATGACGAGCAATTAGAAAATATTGACCATACACTACAAGAGCGTATTTGGCTTGCCAGTAATAGATTATTAGAAGAGCATAAAATTGATGGCATTATCTTGCAAGATTATAACAAGGGTATTCTCACGGAGGCTCTGATTAAGAGACTTATGGCAAATGCAAAAAAACATGCAGTTCCAGTATTTGTAGACCCAAAAGTGAATAATTACAAGGCGTATGCCGGTGCTAGTATTTTTAAGCCAAATTTGAAAGAAATCTCTTCATTTTTGGGAGAAAGCCTTGATACAGACCTGTCAGCACTTGGAAAAGCTGCAGAAATACTCATGAAGCAAGTAGGATTTGAGACCCTCGTACTCACTTTGTCAGAAAAGGGTGCTTATTATCATAATCAATCCAAAAATGGACTTATTCCTACTAAACCTATAGAGAATGCTGATGTTTGTGGTGCTGGCGATAGTTTTATTGCAGCATTAAGTCTTGCATTGTGCGCGAATTTGGACATAAATCAGGCAATTTCACTTGCAAATAAGGTTTCTTCAGTCGTTTGCACTAAACAGGGAGTGCAAACTTGTAGTTACTTAGAGTTTTGATGTTCTTTTCAGGACAAATTAGTTAAGAACAGAACTAGATTTAGCGCTTAAGATGTAGTATTCATAGTAGTTTTTTATATTTTTAGATACTTAATTCGAAATCAAAATCTTAAACACTATTCAAATATTCAATATGAGAGAAAAATTTACATTAAAACGTATTTCTTCCATTATGATGAGCATGGCATTTATGTGTCTTGTTTCTAGTCTTAATGGACAACTAGTCAATACAGTGACTATTGATGCGCCAGAATCAATAGCTGGTGAGTATAGAGTTGTAATCGGAACTTTTGGAAAACAAGAGAACCTACCTCAGAGCTACTCAGCTGCCCTTTTAGATGATGGTACAGATCCAGCAAACGATGGTTGTGAGCCAGGTGCATCAAATGTTAGTTCAAAACTTGCATTCATTGACAGAGGTGATTGTGAGTTTGGAACAAAAGCATTATTTGCTGAGAATGCAGGTGCAGCAGCAGTTATTATCTGTAATACACAAACAGGAGATCTAATTCCACCAGGTCCAGGTGATGATGGTGATGATGTGAACGTTGCTGTATTTATGATGGGATTTGAGGACTGTGAAACAATAAAAGTAGAACTTGCAAATGGAGATATTGATCTGATGCTAAGCTACGTGTGTGCTCCTCCTACTTACGGACCTGAAGTTATATGGGGAAGAAATACAGGAGAAGGTGATTTTGCTGGAGGCCTACCTGCTGATTGGGAAATTGAGAGACCAAATGGTCTTGATCCCTCTATAGAATCATGGTTCTGGAGTGAATCTGGTACTGCGACTGGCCTATTTACAAACTTTACAATAAATTCAGCTACAACATGTAATGGAGCTATGGTAATGAGTTCAGATGATTTAGATAATGGTGGTGTAGCTATTGGTGCAGGACCTTGTCCGATGCCTTGTACTTCTGCTTTAGTAAGTCCAGTGATTGATATTAGTGGAGCAGATCCTTCACAAGGATTCTTCCTACAATTTACGCAGGCTTTCAGACAGTTTACTTCTCAGTATTTAATCATCCTCAGTAAGGATGGTGGAAATAACTGGATTGATACATTACAATTAAACACGGATGCAGTTGTAAACTCACCTAACATAAATGAAACTATCAAAATTCCTTTAGAGGGATATACTGGTGTCCAAAACCTAAGATTTAAGTTCGAATACGTGGGTAACTACTATTACTGGATAATCGATGATGTTGCTGTAACGAACGAGTCTTATGTAGATATGCAAGTAAACACCAACTGGTATTCTGCACCTCCAACATGGAGAGTACCTGCTTCACAGGTTTCTGAAATGCCATTTATAGTAGATATCTTTAATAATGGTAATGTAGATGCACAGAATGTAAATGTGCGTGTTGATATCTATGATGAATCAGGAGGAGCTCCATTGGAGACTTTCAATAAAGACTATGGTACTGTTCCAGTGTATACATTAAATGAAAATAACGCCTTCGATGCGGACCAAACATGGACTGCACCAGATGTGCCTGGTGTATATACAGGAGTCTATGTAATCTCTGCTGATTCAGGAGATCCAGCTGTACCAAGTAACTTAGAAACTAACAACGATTCTATCGTTTTCCAATTAGAAGTAACAGAGAATACATTCTCAAATGTTCTTAGTGAGGCAGACGGAAATCCTAATACAGAAGCATTTACTGGTAACTCTACTTGGGGAAATCCTGATAATGATGCGTTTACTGCAGCTATGGCTGTGGGTAGTGTATATTATATGCCGAATGGTGCAGGACATGAAATTAGGTCCATGACCTTTGGTGTGACTGATGAAGACCTTCCTCAGTCCGGATTTATACATGCGCAGATGTATAAGTGGTTTGGTGATCTAGATGGAGATGGAATGATGGATATTGGAGAAAGAGAATTAGTAGGTGCGAATACACTTATTGTAGATACTCTTATTGCTAACGGTATCAGTGATGCTCGAGCTATTCAGATTCCAATCCATGATATTAATGCTGCAGGAGCTCCTATACCAGGAACAACAGTTGATCTAGAAGATGATTCACAGTATATTTTTATGTTATTGTGTCAACCTTTAACAGCTGGTATTCAATCTCTTGATTTAATTGGAGGTAATAATACAAATGGCTTTGAAAGAAACTTCAACACCTTCGCTACAAATATGGCCTTTGACTCTACTTTCATAGATAGAAGAGCGGGAACATATATTGCAGCAATGACAAGTGGTACTACTGCAGAATTCGAAAGCCTTGTTCCTGACTATTGGTCAATTATGACCTTATGGACTGAAGTAGAAATAGGTCTTAAAACAGGAACTGAAGATTTAAATGATAATATATCACTTGTTGCATTCCCGAATCCAGCAAGAGATTTAATAACGGTGAATGTTGGATTAACTGCTCCATCTGCAATAGACATAGAACTTCTAAGTCTAGATGGAAAAAGAGTTCAGCATAATGTATTTGAATCAAGACAAGTTGGTTCATTGATTCTTAATATAAGTGATGTAAGCAATGGTGTTTATATCTTGAATGTTAGAACTGAAGAAGGAATGAAATCTCAAAAGATTGTCGTTCAGAAATAAGACTTTTATCTTCCAAAAGGGCCCTGATGTTAACGCATCAGGGTTTTTTTATGCCTATTTGGGACTGAACGGACAAAGCGGACTGAACGGACAAAGCGACAGAGAAGACTGTAGATTGCCTACTTGCGCTGGCGCAGCAGGATGAAGGGATGAAGAGCTTGCCTACTCAGGCAGGAGGGCGGCGTGTGCGAGAGGGAAAAACAATGCGCTATGCACAAAGAACGGACCAACGGACAGATTAAAAACTAAAACTTGAAGTTGTGTAGTACCCTATTTTTTAAGGTTTGCTAAAGAATCTTGAATTTGCTTGATACGTTCTTGGCCATCAGCCAACTTCTTACGTTCGTTGTCTACAACTGATGCAGGTGCATTATTGACGAAACGTTCATTATCTAACTTCTTAGAAACAGAAAGAACAAAACCTTCCTGATACTTTAATTCTTCCTCTAGTTTTAGCAATTCTGCTTCTACATCAATCTCTTTGTTTAAGACCACAAAGAATTTATCTGTACCGCTAATAAAAGAAACACCCTCGCTATAATTCTCGTCAACCAAGGCCAACTCATGGACTAAGGCCAACTTAGAAACAACAGATTTCCAACCCAGATCAGCAGACAATTTTTCCGTGTTGCTATTTTTTAAAGCAAAAAACTCCAACTTATCTGCGCGTGAAATCCCATTCTTATTCTTGATATCACGTACATTCTTTACAATATCATAAAGTGCTTCCACTTCTTTTAACTGAGCTACATCTGCAGGTTTAAACACCGAGGTTCTACTCATGATACAATCTTCACCATCCTTTCGCTCTTTGAGTATGTGCCAAACCTCTTCAGTTATAAACGGCATAAATGGATGTAAGAGAATACAAAGTTCAGAAAAGAACTCCATCGTCTTATCATAGCTTGCTTTACTAATCTCCCCATCAGATGGCTTGATCATTTCTAAAAACCATGAACAGAAATCATCCCAAATAAAACTATATAAGTTTTTAAGAACTTCAGACAATCTATAGGTCTCGTAACTTTTCTCTATCTCTGCTTGGACAGCACTTAGTTTATTTTCAAACCACCGAATCGCAAATACTTCTGCTTCTGTCTGTATTTTATTATCCGATACATTCCATCCTTTTACAAAACGTAGTGCATTCCATATCTTATTACAAAATTTCTTCCCCTGATCACAAAGTGCTTCGTCAAATAACAAATCACCCCCTGCCGGCGAACAAGACATCATACCAAAACGCACACCATCAGCCCCAAATTTTTCTATCAGGCCTAAGGCATCTGGAGAATTCCCCAAGGACTTACTCATCTTGCGTCGCTTCTGATCACGCACCATTCCTGTGAAATATACATGCTTAAACGGAAATATATTTTCCCACTCATAGCCCGCCATAATCATACGTGCCACCCACAAGAAAATAATATCCCAACCTGTCACAAGTACAGATGTCGGGTAGTAGTAGTCTAACTCTTCTCTAGACTCAAACCCATCAAAAACAGATATAGGCCATAACCAAGAAGAAAACCATGTATCCAATACATCCTCATCTTGCTTTAAATCTTCCTTTGTTATATTCGGAAACTTTGCTTTTGCCTCTGCAAATACTACTTCAAACTCTTCTCCAACAAATACCTCATCCTCATAATACCAAGCAGGAATCCTGTGCCCCCACCATAGCTGCCTAGAAATACACCAATCACGGACATTTTCTAACCAATGCTTATACGTATTCTTATATTTTTCAGGAAAGAACTCTACTTCTCCAGTCATCACTGCATCTAAGGCAGGTTTGGTTATCGCTGGCATGTCAACATACCATTGTAAGGATAGCTTCGGCTCTACTACCGAATTGGTTCTTTCTGACCTACCTACTGAGTGTCTGTAGTCTTCTATCTTCACAATTTGGTCAATTTCTTTGAGTTGTTTGACAATAGCTTTCCGAACCGCAAACCTATCTTCTCCAATAAATAATTGCCCTGCATCGCTGATTGTACCATTATCATTAAATATATCGATTACCTCAAGTGAGTGGCGCTTACCTATCTCATAATCATTGACATCATGCGCCGGTGTAACCTTTAGTGCTCCCGTACCAAACTCCATCTCTACATAGTCGTCATGTATAATAGGTACCTCTCTGTTCACAAGTGGAACAATGGCCATCGCCCCTTTTAAATGCGTATATCTAGGGTCTTCTGGCGACACAGCAACAGCTGAATCTCCTAAGATTGTTTCTGGACGTGTAGTCGCTATGGTTATAAAGTCATCACTATCTTTTAATTTATACTTGACATGGTATAAATGTCCATTTTCCTCTTCATACAATACTTCTTCATTAGACAGCACTGTCTGCGCCTCAGGATCCCAGTTCACCATACGCAAGCCTCTATACAGCTTTCCTTTTTTGTAAAGATCTACAAAGACTTTGTTCACTGCCTTGGATCGTACCTCATCCATAGTAAACGCTGTACGTTCCCAATCACAAGAAGCTCCCAACTTCTTTAACTGCTGCAATATGATGCCACCATACTTTTCCTTCCACTCCCAAGCACGCTCCATGTACTGATCACGTGTCAAGTCTGACTTCTTAATACCCTCTTCTCTTAGCATGCGCACTACCTTCGCCTCAGTAGCAATCGATGCGTGGTCAGTCCCTGGAACCCAGCACGCATTTTTACCGTCAATACGTGCTTTTCTAATAAGAATATCTTGAATGGTATTATTAAGCATATGTCCCATATGCAAAACACCAGTAACATTGGGTGGTGGTATAACGATAGAAAATGCTTCACGTTCGTCTGGTTCCGAATGGAAATAGTTTTTTTCCATCCAATGCGCATACCACTTTTCTTCTATTCCCTTGGGATCATATTTTGATAATAATTCCATAATTCTATTTTCTAAGTAAAGATATCCAACTCTACCTGTCTTGCTAACAAATCATCCATTGTTTCTCGTTCTCTGATCAAATGGCTTTCTCCATTGATATATAACACCTCTGCTGGTCTATATCTTGAATTATAATTAGAAGCCATAGAAAAACAGTATGCTCCTGCATTATGAAATCGCAAAATATCTCCCTCTCTCACCTCAGAAATCTTTCTATTCACTGCAAACGTATCAGTTTCACATATATACCCAACGACCGTATAGAATCTTTGCTTACCAGCTGGATTGGATAAGTTGGAAATATGATGATATGCATCATAAAACATTGGTCGAATAAGATGATTCAATCCCGAATCAATTCCTACAAAGACTGTAGAGGTCGTTTGCTTGATCACATTTACGTTCACTAAAAACGAACCTGATGCACTTACCAGGTACTTACCCGGCTCAAACATAAGTGTGAGATCTTTACCATATTCTGAGCAGAATTTTTCAAATGCCTCACTGATCTGTTCTCCTAAATCCTCAATATCTGTCTCAGCACCTCCATCCTTATAGGATACTTTAAAACCGCTTCCAAAATCTAAATAATCTAAATCCTCAAATTCCTTGGCAGCATTAAACAGGATTTCAGATGCCTGGATAAATACACGTGGATCTAGTATATCTGATCCCGTATGCATATGCAGTCCTTCTATTTTTAATTGCGTTGCTTTTACAATCCGTACAATGTGGGGTAATTGATGAATAGAAATTCCAAATTTGGAATCGATATGACCAGTCATAATTTTAGAATTACCACCTGCCATGATATGTGGATTTATTCGAATGCAAACAGGATATTCTGGGTACTTCTGACCAAATTGCTCCAAAATAGACAGATTATCAATGTTAATCCGCACGCCTAGTGCAACAGCATGTTCTAATTCTTCTAATGATACACAGTTGGGTGTATAAATAATATCCTTGGGGGCAAAACCTGCGCGCAAACCTAATTTTACTTCCTGTATAGAAACAGTATCTAAACCTGAACCAAGTTGGCGAATGAAACGAAGAATGTTAATATTCGTTAATGCCTTACATGCGTAATTTATCTTAATAGATTTATAGCTAAAGGCCTTAATAAGGCGCTCATATTGTTCTTTAATTTTTTCACTATCATATATATATAGTGGACAATCGTAACGTTCAGCTATTTGTAATAAGGTACTTTCTGGTATCATGATTTTAATGAACGATTGATTAAGCTTGCAAATATAGATTTTTACTGTATTTATAGACACTTGCTTATTCAAGAGATAAGTATTAATTTAAAAAAAACTTGCTATCAAACACCAAAAGTCAAATATGTGGCATCTTAATACCAAAAGCAATTCCTTTGACCTATGACAACGCATATATAATTGAAGGACTCAAGTCAGAAGACAGGAAATGTCAAGAGATGCTGTACAAGCAGCATAGCGCCTTTCTACTGAGTGTATGCAAACGTTACGTTAAAAACTCAGCAGATGCTGAGGATGTCTTTATTGAAGGATTTTACAAGATCCTTTCTAAAATTAAAATGTATTCAGGTAAGGGGAGTTTTGAGGGTTGGATGCGCAGGATTATGGTCAATGAATCACTTATGCATCTCAGAAAAAATAATAATTTTTCAATGACCTTAGAATTAAGCAAGGTGAATATTAAGTACGAAGTGAATTATGATGAAAATATAGATTATCAAAAACTGATAAAAATACTAGACTACCTTCCTACAGGATACAGAACAGTCTTTAACATGTATGTTATTGAAGGTTACAAACACAGGGAGATTGCTGAAAAGCTTGATATCAGCATTAATACCTCAAAATCACAATTGATTCAAGCAAGAAAGCGACTACAGGAAATCATTAAAAAAAAACACCTATATAACATTGCCAAGTTATGAACATTTTTGAAAAAGAAATTAAACGCGCAGCTGATTCTGCTAGAGATGAAACACCAGAATATCTCTGGGGCAGACTTGAACGCAAAATAGATAGAAAGCAACAGAAAAAACAGATTTCGTTTTATCGCAGCTTAGCCATTGCTTCCAGCCTAATTGCTATTGTTTCTATAGTTTCTCTTCTATACTATAATTCAAATGCATGGAATCCAGAATTACTAGCGTATACTGCTGATGAAAATTTACATCTCGAAGAAATTTCTGTAGAAGCAGATGATTTTTATAATACAAGAAGGGTTGAGCAGCTAGTCCAACTAAGAGAGGCAAGTAAGTCAATGGGTAAGATATTGGAATATTAGTCTCGGTTTCCAGGTTTCTCGGTTTCCAGGTTTCGCGGTATGTAACTATTCTAAAATTCTGAACATTCTGTCAATTCTACAAATTCAGCTACAAATAATAGTAAACTGCCAGTCAATAAAAAACTATTCTTATTCTTACTCCTATACCTAGATACCAGCGCAGCGGACACCATGACACCAAGAAACCAGAGACACACAGTGTCTCATTCTCATCACTTAAACGGACTCCTTTCTTTCCATTCTACTTCTGGCACAGTAATCTTTAGTAGATTTTTTACAAGCTTGTTGAGAGGTTTAGAATAGTGTTTCACATAGAGTTCTAATTGCTGCGGCTTAGCCCCTACAGAGGATTTGATTTCGAGAGCAGTACGTGACATGTGGAGTACCGTCGTGTTTGCATTTATAGAGTCCTCGATCATAAAGTAAAGCATATTTAGATAGAGCTGATGTGCGGCATTGCGTTTGATTGAATAACCTAAAAAGTGGGCATCCATTTCTGTACCGCCTTTTATTAGCGTATAAAATCCTAGCATCTCTTCTCCTTCAAAAACCCCAACAACGTGCACATCATTAGGCAATTCGATTCCCATTGCTGCAAAATAATAATCATCCAAAAAAAACAAATTAAACCCCGCACCTCCTGCCGTTTCCATATACAGTGCATACATTTTACCTGCGTACTGTTCCAACTCCACTGCTGTTAGCTTTCTTCTCGTAATCGTATCTCCTAGTTTCTTTTTAGCGCGTCGCACTCTGACACGATATTTTGATTTAATGGCACTGAGATAATCACCGAAACTATTCCAAGATGCATCAATATCGATTTTCATTTTTGGTTCTACCTGAAAATTTGAAAAGCCATTTTCTGCTAATACTTGGGTATACTTACTAGCAGTTTTTTCTTGAATGTCTTTTAGTAAAATACCACTTGGTCTCTTTACTGTTTTCCGGTAATAATCCTTGTAGGCCTCTGTTACAAAGGCAACAATTTCTTCCTTATTAACTAAATTTAAATCTTGTTTAAAAAAGTGGCCGTAATTTCCGGTAAGCAAGGCATTCCCACTGACGACAAGTTGAAACTTCAAAAAAGGCAGCACTAGTTTTTTTGCAAGCTCTTTCGTCTTTTGTCCTAGACTGAGTTCATGATTATGCTCGCCGTAACTTTCAGATAGTTTAATGAAAATATTTTGAAATAAAAATTTTGCAGTAAGCTCGTCCTTGACGTACACAAGCACATAGACCTGTGTCATGTTTTTAGCCGGATACCTCTCCAATAAGGCAAGATACTTTGATTTCCAATACAGATTATTATCTCCAATACTATCCCAGTTAGAAGCACATTCTTCTATCTTATGAAAGAATTCCAGCCGCATGTCATTCTCTGCTATACTCACTTTTTGTTTTGATCTCTTTTTGAAATAATTTCTATAGCAGATTGTTCACTCATCCATCGAATGGAAGTGCTTGTATCCTGTATGCTATTTTCCTTACACCAAGCTTCTATCATCTGCTTACTCACAACATGGTTAAGAGAAAGATCTCCATAACTTTCTATACCCAGGTAATTGAGCTTTTCATCAGATGGAACTGCAATTACATAGTCTATATTTTGCTGAGCACTGGTTATTTTTAATAAGCCAACGGGGAAAACTTTTAAAGACCTGCCCTCTTTTAAAGATTCAGATATTACTATAATTTGTACATCTTTAAGACCCCTTATTTGAGCAATATTAAAAGGAGGGACTAGTGAATTCTTCAAATCTAGATTTTCAAAGCTCCCAGCAGGTGTCTGTACACTTACATCATAGCCAGATAACAATACTGCCTCAGTGCTGCTAACCTGCGGCTCCTTACATGCTTGTAAGAGTAATAAAGTATTAAAAATCAAAATGATAAGAAGGCGATATCTCATTTAAACACTAAATTCCTTATAGTTTTGCAAAGCTAATTAATTAAATGATGGTCTAATTGTCTAGATAATAACATATTCCTGTAGATAAATTACCTTTGTTTGTAATACTAAACTTATGGAAGACTCATATTTTAAGCCGGAAGATCTCAAGAAGTTCTCAAATATTACTGAATTCCAAGAAGAATATGGAAAGAAATTCTTTGAATGGTATGGAACTGTTTTTGAAGAAGGTGCATTAAGTAAAAGAGAGAAAAGTCTCATTGCCTTAGCCGTAGCGCATGCTATTTCTTGTCCATACTGCATAGATGCCTATTCGAGCACCTGCCTATCCGTAGGAGCAGATGAGGAACAGATGATGGAGGCAGTACACGTAGCTGCTGCTATTAAAGGAGGCGCTACCTTGGTAAATAGTGTACAGATGATGAATCATGTTAAAAAGAAGTTGATGTAAATTATGGGGGTTAAACAAAAAACAAAATCTCTTAAATCTAGAAATAGTGAATTAGCCAGTACGCTAATTCAGTTGGATGTCCTAAATGGGCAGGCCGTAGTGGATGCGCAGTTTCCTCCTTTTGCTAGGAAAATAAGAGAACATGGATTTCCAAACGGCATTACATCTAGTCCAATCGAAATTTTCCAAATCAATATTGGCAAACTATGTAATCAGACCTGTGCACACTGCCATGTAGATGCAGGGCCAGATAAGAAAGAGGAAAATATGGACAGGGCAACACTAGAGCGTTGTCTTGAACTGATTATAAAATATAATATTCCTAAGGTGGATATTACGGGTGGGGCTCCTGAACTTAACCCACATTTTAGATGGTTTGTAGAAGAATGCTATAAGGCAGGAAAACACGTAATGGATAGATGTAATCTTACCGTTATAGAGGCCAATAAAAAATATCACGATCTTCCTGATTTTTTTGCAGCTAACAAGGTAGAGATCATTTCTTCGCTCCCCTACTTTTCTAAAAAGAGAACGGATAGCCAACGCGGTGATGGTGTCTTTGAAGATTCTATTTCTGCTCTAAAGAGGCTGAATGCTGTAGGTTATGGTATTGCAGGTTCTGGGCTCACCCTAAACCTAGTCTACAACCCAAGTGGTGCCTATCTTCCTGGAGATCAGGCTGCACTAGAAAAAGAATTTAAAAGCCAATTGTCTAGACGCTATCAGATAGAGTTTAATAGTTTGTTTGCAATTACAAATTTGCCCGTAAGTAGATTCTTAGACTATCTGTTGGAGACAGGAAATTATAAACAATATATGACTGAACTCGTAGATGCATTTAATCCCAATACCATTGAAGGGCTTATGTGTAGAAATACCATTTCAGTAAGTTGGGATGGCTATATCTATGACTGTGATTTTAATCAGATGTTGGATCTTAAAAGTAATATCAAAGGAAATCACATTTCTAGCTTTGAATTAGAACAGTATCTTGACCGAAAAGTAGTATTGAATCAACACTGTTATGGTTGTACAGCCGGCGCTGGTTCTAGTTGTGGTGGCGAAGTTGCCTAAGCACATTGAAGCTATTTCCTAGGCTCTACAGTCATATTAAACTGTGCCATTTGTATCTCTGGATCACGATGTAACTTATCTAGAAACTCATTTGGTTCCCCCTTTGCCTGATCCCAGGTAATGAGCCAATAATTCTTCTTTGCCGACACACGATCAAGCAATCTGATACCATAGCGTTCTTTGTTTTTCTGTATCCACTTTGGCAATAAGACTCCCGCTGCAGGTTGAATAATTATTTCAGTTTTTACCAGTTCTTCACGCTGTTCCTCAGGTGGTGTAATCCCACCTATTTCTCCTTCCGGTGCTTCCACTAGAGTCCAGTCTTCCGCATGAACAATAGCAGATAATTTTCTTTCTAACGCTTCCAGTTTAACCGGTCTATTTTCCTTTCCTCGTATCACTTTGGTAGAATCCTCTGTCACATATTTAATTGTTATCAGCGGTAGGTCTGCTATTTGACTTGGATAGTTATCCTGCATAGAAATAAGATCCGCATCCTCACAAGACAGATTCAGATCATCTAACTCCTCCTGTGTTAATTGCTTTTTATATTTTCCTCTATTTGCAAGATTAGATTTTCCATGCAACTCTGCTAAACCACTCTTGTAAACAGATAATGTAAAGACAGGGCAGTTTCCAAAACAGGGCCCCTTTTTCAACATTAGAAACATGCTATCTTCCTCTTCCATTTGTTTTGCCTGTGCAGCTTCTTTGGTGCTATTACACGCGGTCATAAAAAGGAATACAGGCATAAGTATAAGTAGGTATTTCATTCTGATAATTTCTTATTCAAATATAGGACGCAAAATACAGTTGAAAAATTCTTAAAAATGTCTTAATTATTAATAAACGCAGGTAATTCTATAAATAATGTATCTATTCCAGCTTTTTCAACAGATATAAGATAAAAGTAGGCTAATTAATAGAATAAGGGCGAGCGCCAGATCATCTGGCACCAGGCTATGCGTATCTCCACCTGCGTTCCGGTCCTTCGGACTCCCTAGCGGGAATACTACTACCTGCCTGCTTGCGCACGCAGGCAGGTCCTTCTCGCGCACGCAGGCAGGTCATTCTTGCGCACGCAGGCAGGTCATTCTCGTACACGCAGGCAGGTCCTTCTCGTACACGCAGGCCGAAGCTATCGCCGCAAAAACTTATGGGGCCTGCCTGACAAGTCACGCAGTCAGGACGGAACCCCTGCATAGCCCGGGCCATTTCCAAAAGCCAGAGGCTGAAGGAATAAGGTTTCGCCCTCTGAATTATAAAAATAAACATAGGAATAGCTAGCGCCTTAATGTTCCCCCTTCGCCTCTTCCCATAGGGCATCCATCTCAGCTAAACTCATTTGCTCTAATTCTTTGTCTGCGTGCTTTTCGATGTATTCAAATCTTCGCTTGAACTTTTTATTGGTTTTTTCGAGGGCTGTTTCTGGATCTACTTTTAAGAACCGTGCATAATTTATCATTGAAAATAAAAGGTCTCCAAATTCCTCTTCTATCTTATCTTGATTTCCTTCTTGCACTGCCTCCAGTAATTCATCTTCTTCTTCCTTTACTTTTTCCCAGACCTGATCTTTGTTTTCCCACTCAAAACCAACCGTAGATGTTTTTTCTTGGATACGAAAGGCCTTCACCATAGCGGGTAGACTCTTGGGTACTCCCCCCAAAACTGTTTTCTTTCCCCCCTCTTGTAATTTTATCTTTTCCCAGTTTCGCTTTACCTCTTCTTCATCTGCTACCTGTAAGTCTCCATAAATATGCGGATGGCGTTTAATCAATTTATCACACAAATTATTGAGAGCATCTGCAATATCAAAGGCTTTCTTTTCTTCCGCGATTTTAGCATAGAATACCATGTGCAACATAATGTCTCCTATTTCTTCTTTGACTCCCTCATAATCATCTTCCAATATAGCATCACAGAGTTCGTATGTCTCTTCTATGGTAAGCTTTCTAAGCGTGTGGATGGTCTGTTTTTTGTCCCAAGGACACTGTGCACGGAGTTCATCCATGATCTTCAAAGTACGTTCAAAAGCAGCTAGCTTTTCCTTCATTTTGTAAACTAATTAGTGAGAATATGGTTATTAATTCTAAGCTTCGTAAATTTACCATATAATCAATAAGATATGAGTGCTTTTCTATATACTTTGGTCATTATCTTTGGCGTCTTTCTTATCTCTTTTCTGCTCATGAACGTGCGTTACATGCTGACAGGCAATGAGTTCAGAGGAACCTGCGCTTCCAATAATCCATTGTTAAAAACGGAACTGGGGGAATGTACTATGTGTGGGAAGAAATCCGACGAAGCTTGTAAGATGCCTGAGTCGGAATAATTTGTTCTATCTTTTCTCGGTTAATCTGGATCCAACTACTATTAATCCACTGCAAACAAAAGTCGCAGTCATTACATATAATACTAACATCTATTTGTACTCTTTATGGGTGTGTGCTAAAATTAAGTTTCTCACTCTAAAGTTGCTCAATTACAAGCGTTTATAAAAAAATAGGTCTTAGAATTATCATATATTTATTTGCGTAATGCATAGCTTGTTTATATTTAGAATAGAACAAATAATTATTATACCTAACATGAAAAGAATCGTTATATTTATACTACTGATTTTACTCGTTTCGAGTCATTTAGAGGCACAAAAACCAAATCAACTCAATTCTGGTGAAATTTATCATGCTATAGAAAAACTAAATTTCTTAGGTACAGCACTCTACCTCGCTGCCCATCCAGATGACGAAAACACAAGGATGATTTCCTATCTATCAAATGAGGTAAAAGCAAATACAGCCTATCTTTCACTAACTAGAGGAGATGGCGGTCAGAATCTCATTGGATTAGAAATTCAAGAATTATTAGGCGTTTTGCGTACGCAAGAATTATTAGAGGCAAGGAAAATAGATGGCGGTAAACAGTTTTTTACACGCGCCAATGATTTTGGCTACTCAAAGCATCCGGATGAGACCCTCCGAATTTGGAATAAGGAAGAAGTGCTCAAAGATGTAGTATGGATCATCCGTAATTTCAAACCGGATGTAGTTATCAATAGATTTGATCATAGACGAGCAGGAAGAACACATGGACATCATACCTCTTCTGCACTATTATCCATAGAAGCATTTGATCTTACTAACGATAGTACGGTTTACCCTGAACAATTAAAACATACAGAACCTTGGCAGGTAAATAAGTTGTATTATAATACTTCATGGTGGAGATATGGTAGTAGAGAAAAATTTGCTGAAGTGGACAAAAGTAAAATGGCACGCGTAGACATAGGTGTCTATTATCCAGTATTAGGAAAATCAAATTCTGAAATTGCTAGTGAGGCAAGAAGTATGCATAAATGTCAGGGCATGGGAAATACAGGGTCTAGAGGAAGCTCTACTGAATTTCTAGAAATAGTAAAAGGGGTAGCACCAGTAGACAATGAAAATATTTTTGATGGTATCAACACTACTTGGACTCGTGTACAAGGAGGCAAGGCTATTCAAATGAAAATGGATGCACTGATTGCTGACTATGATTATCTAGCACCACAAAAATCGGTAAAGCAACTCGTAGAAATACGTTCCCTCATACGCGGAATAGATAATGATTACTGGAAAAACATAAAATTATCTGAAGTAGATCGTATTATAGAATCTTGTCTTGGTCTATATGCGGAAGTTTATGCAGATGCTCAGACGCTCACCCCTACTGATGTAACTGATCTTACAATCGAATGTACTAATCGAAGTAATGTGCCTGTCACTATTCGTAGTATCCGCATACCAACTGCTCAGATGGAAAAGACTGTAAACGAAAGCCTAGAAGACAATGCTCAAATGAAATGGTTTGAAACTATGACCGTTCCTAATCTTCGAACCTCAGAACCATATTGGATAAATGATAAGGCCGAGTTTGGGATGTATAATGTGGATGACCCATTGAAGATAGGTATGGCAGAAACACCACGGGAACTAAAGGCCGAATTTGAATTGGATATTTATGGCGAAACAGTTGTACTTCAGAAGGACATCATACATAAGTATACAGATCGAGTAGCTGGTGAGGTGATAGAGCCCGTAGAAATTGTAAATCCAGTCTCAGTCCGCATAGAAAATGGTTCGTACTTTTTCTCTACAAATGACAAACAGGTCGTCAAAGCCTATGTCAAAGCAGGTAAAGAAAATGTTACAGGCACTGTACGTCTACAAACAATGGGAACCGGATGGCAGATTTCTCCTGCATCACATAATTTCAACATTGCACAAAAGGGAGATGAGGCCAGTTTTGAATTTACAGTAGTTCCTCCGCAAGCACAGTCTATTGCTGAAATTGCTGTCTCTGCAGATATTGCTGGCAATCCAAGTATCCATACAGAATCCATAGTCATAGATTATGATCATATTACTAAACAGACAGTGAATGTACCTGCCAAGTCAAAGATTGTTAAGATAGAATTAGAAACAGCAGCAGAAAACATAGGCTACATAGATGGTGCTGGGGATAAGGTTGCAGAAAGTTTACGATTGGTCGGATACAATGTTACTAATCTGCCCATTGAAACTTTAAACGCTGAAGCGCTAAAAGGCTATGATGCAATCATGATTGGTATACGAGCTTTGAATACAAAGAAGGAGTTAAAGTTTAAAATGAAAGAGCTTCTTAAGTATGTTGAAAATGGAGGGAATCTTGTCATTCAGTACAACACAACAAGGGGTCTGAATATAGATGAATTTGCACCCTACCCTTTAAAGCTTTCTCGTGATAGAGTATCTGATGAAAATGCGGAGGTGCGCATACTTGCTCCTGAGCATCAGGTCCTGCATTATCCAAATAAGATCAGCTCAAAAGATTTCGATGGTTGGATTCAAGAAAGAGGCTTATATTTTCCGAATGAATGGGACAGTAAATATACTGCAATCTTATCCATGAATGATGTCAATGAAGATCCCAAGGATGGTTCCTTGCTCATTGCTCCGCACGGCAGTGGTTACTTTGTGTACACAGGTATTTCATGGTTTAGAGAATTACCTGCAGGTGTTCCAGGCGCATTTAGATTACTTTCAAACATCTTAGCATTAAAACAAAATAAAGCGTGAATAAAAAAGTAGATACTTCCGACAGTACCGTTCCTCTATTTCCATCGTGGAATTATTGGTATGCCTTGATTGTAATAGCCAATGTGCTATTGATTGCTAGTATCTATTTTTATTTTAAGTCATTATAGTATGAGTGTATTAGATTGGGTTGTATTAATTTGTTCTACCATTGCCGTAGTAGGATACGGGATATGGAAAACAAAGGGAAGTAAAAATATTGAAGGCTACTTACTCGGCGGAAACGAGGCAAAATGGTGGACTGTGGGTCTCTCTGTTATGGCAACGCAGGCAAGTGCAATTACCTTTCTTTCTACACCAGGACAAGCATACAATGATGGGATGGGTTTTGCACAATTCTACCTGATGCTCCCTGTTGCAATGATTATCATTTGCATCACTTTCATTCCAATGTTTTATAAATTGAAGGTATATACTGCCTATGAATTTCTAGAAGGAAGGTTTGATCTTAAGACAAGATCCTTGACCGCGTTTTTATTTTTAGTACAGCGAGGACTCGCCTGTGGTATTACTATATATGCCCCAGCATTAGTGCTTTCATCCATTATGGGTTGGAACCTAAACCTCACCACACTGATCATTGGACTTATCGCTATTGGCTATACAGTCTCAGGAGGCACGAAGGCAGTACATGTAACACACAAACTGCAGATGACCATAATCTTTATTGGTCTTATTATAATATTCTTCTTGCTGCTTAGTTTTATGCCGGATGATTATTCGTTTAGAGAGGTATTACAAATTGCAAATGCCAATGAAAAGCTAGAAGTTATAGATACGTCCTTTAATTGGAAGGACAGATATAATATCTGGACATCCTTAGCCGCTGTTTTTCTCTTTCTATCTTATTTTGGAACAGACCAATCGCAGGTGCAGCGATATATTTCAGGACAGAGTATTCGTGCCAGTCGTCTAGGACTTATAATGAATGGTATGTTAAAACTACCTCTACAGTTTTTTATCCTATTTATTGGAGTCCTTGTATTTATCTTTTTCCAATTTACACAACCGCCCATCTTTTTTAATGAGAAGGTAAGTGAAAAAATTTATGCTTCTGAATATTCTGATGCATACAAGAATACCGAACAAGAACTAAGCACCTTATTCGATGAAAGGCAATCGCTGTACAAGGATTATCTGGCTGCAAAAGAATCCAAGGATGATAGCAAGATCCTTAACTCACAAAAATTGATCGAACTAAGTTCAGAAAAGGAAAAACAGTTACGCACAGATGCTAAGGAAATTATCAAAAGCTATGATAGCACGATAGAAACGAATGACAAGGATTATATCTTTTTGAATTTCATACTGAACTATCTCCCTAAGGGATTGGTAGGACTCTTACTTGCGATGATATTTTTTGCAGCTATGTCTTCCACCGCATCTGAATTAAATGCACTTGGTTCGACTACCTCCATAGACATTTACAAACGCTCCATCAATCCAAATGCGGATGAGGCGCATTATCTAAAAGCATCTAAGTTACTCACGCTTATGTGGGGGGTACTGGCCATGCTTTTTGCAGCCTTTGGTACGCTTGCAGAAAATCTAATTCAATTTGTAAATATCATTGGTTCGGTTTTCTATGGCACTATCCTGGGAATTTTCCTAGTCGCCTTTTATATGAAATGGATTAAGGCAAATGCTGTTTTTTTTGGCGCCCTCTTAGCGGAATGTATTGTAATCTATTTATGGTATAACTTTATTTATGTAGAAGAGCATTTTTCTTTTTTATGGTTAAATCTGATTGGAACGGGACTAACGATAATTTTTGCTAGTGTCTTAAGTGTGTTTATGGACAAGGGTGGGCTTGGTGCGGCAGACTAGGGAGCGGCTTGCCTGCAGGCAGGACGGAGCAGACGAACGGACTAACGGACTAACGGACTAACGGAAGAACAGACTAACGGACTAACGGACTAACGGACTAACGGAAGAACGGAAGAATGAGATGAAAGGGGACATTGTATGTATAATGTTTAATTTCTGATTAATTTTCACTAACTTACATGTAGCAGTAGATCATCCTTTTTACACACCCTAAAAAAATTTAAGATGAAAACTGTACTCCTTTTCCTAACATTCCTCTCATTTTCCTTCCAATTAGGTGCACAAGAATGTCCCTGTACCATACAAGAGGTAGAAACAAATACTGTAGAACCAAGTGATCTAGTCGTTGGAGATATTATACAAGTAGCAACTACATCAGAACTAAGATCCGCCATTTCTACTGCAAACCAGAGCGGAGGAAATCTAACTATTCTTATAGAAGACGGTACCTACCAAATTGCGAGTACTGCCTCCTACCCTTATATAACGGCAAGTAATGTTGTTTTTAGATCAGTCTCTGGAAACAGAGATGCTGTTATACTTACTGGAACAGGTATGATAAGCCAAACTGGAACTGAAATAGGTATTTCTGCAGTGGGCGATAATATTACTATTGCTGATCTGACAATCAGAGGTGTTTCTAATCATGGCATTTCTGTTTCAGGAGATAATCTATTTGTACATAATGTAAAAATTCAAGATGCGTTTGAGCAACTACTCAAAGGAACTTCTGGAGGTGGTGGCGCAGAAAAGGGCACTGTACAGTGCAGCCTTTTTGAATATACAGCAGGTGTTGGTCCGCAATATTATATAGGCGGTTTAGACATTCATGATGGAGACGATTGGACTGTACGTGATAATGTATTTAAAAATATTGCAAGTCCATCTATGCGTTTAGCAGAGCATGCCATCCATTTTTGGAATAATTCGTCAAATGCTATTGTGGAACGAAACCATATTTATAATTGTGACAGAGGAATTGGTTTTGGTCTGGGAAGTTCTGGAAATACAGGTGGCATCATTAGAAACAACATGATATATAATGATGGGCATCATGATTTTGATGATGTGGGCATAGGTTTAGAAACATCACCAGACACGCGTGTGTATAACAATAGTATTTACATAGACTATCCGAATGCTATCGAATATAGATTTGAAGCAACTACGGGAGTGGAAATTGTCAACAACATAACTAATAAGAGAATTACTTCTAGAAATGGCGGAGAAGCAGATGTGCGATCAAATCTAGAGACAGTCTCTGATGATTGGTTTGTGGATTTAGAGGCAGGAGATTTACGTTTAGCGGGTATGGTCACTTCTCTTGTAGACCAGGGAGAAGACTTAGGAGATGAACTTATGTACGATATTGACAAAAAATTACGCTCTGATTATGGTACGATAGATATGGGTGCTCAGGAATTTGGTGCTATATCTACTCACACAAATAATCAAGAAGTAGATTTTGGACTTAGCATCTACCCTAACCCAAGTATAGATTTTGTACGAATAGAAGTGGCAAAGAAACAGTTATATAATGTTCAAGTGCTTTCGGCGGATCAGAAATTAGTTTTTGCAAGTAAAAGCCAGTCCTTGGATACTGGCATGTCTCTATCCACAACTGGGTGGCAGTCAGGCATATATTTTCTGTCCTTGGAAAATTCTTCCGGTGCCAAAGAGTTCTTTAAGTTTCTTGTTCAGAGATAAGTTTATTCAAAACTGCTCATGCTTATTAAAATCAGAAAACATATCTTGTAGATATGTTTCCTGATTTTAATTTGTATTCGACTCCCCTACTTGTATTAGTTAGCCAGGGTATCATTTTGTCATTTTTATTGCTTGGTAAAGCAATGAAAATGACAAATAGATCTTACCTCCTATTAGCCATGTTACTCCTTATTACCTGCTACCATAGAACTACCTATACCATCGGCTTTATGGGTTGGTACGATACCTTTAGAAATTCCAAAATCAATTACTATCTGATTTCTCTTGCGCTAGCAACAGGACCTTTGATTTATTTATATATACGTTCCTGTGTTGATAAGAATAGTAAGTTTAATAAGAAAGACCTCCTGCATTTTATACCCGTCCTAGTCTATGTACTTTGGAATATCTACATCTATATCTATGATAGCCAGCAAGCTGGTTTTGACGACACTTTCAACGGCGTGTTGAAAGAGAGTCTGGGCTTTAAGTACTGGACAACAGTCACAACTATACATACAATTCAATTAGCTCTATATCTTTTTCTTTCCTTTCGTATGTATTCTAAATATAGGACGTCGCTCATACATCATTTTTCCAATACCTATAAATATGAATTAAAATGGTTACGTAACTTCTTATATCTATTTAGTTTTCTGTTCATTTATGATGTATTGCAATCTATCACAGATGGTTTCATCCTTGACCTGCATTGGACAGAGGAATGGTGGTTCCAGTTCTTCTCTATTCTTGTTGTCATTTACTTAGGCGTAAAGGGATATTTTACCTCAACTGAATCCCTTCCAGATCTATCTATGGATCTAGAAGAAACTAACAGCTTGGAAAAATCAAGGTTTCAAAACTTGGATAAAACACACTACTTGGAAGAGTTAGAATCTCTCAAGCTTCTCATGAGCAGTGAACAACTCTTTTTAGATCCATCTCTAAGTCTACGTTCTCTTTCTCAACGTTCTGGTCATCCGCCTTCTCAATTGTCAAAGATTATAAATATTGCTGCGGGACAGAATTTTAATGATTTTGTCAATCAGTATCGAGTGGAACTGGTCAAAGAAAGAATTTCTAGTCCTGACACGGCTCATCTTTCCATTCTGGCGATAGCCTTAGACGCAGGTTTTAATAGTAAGGCAACATTTAATCGGGTATTCAAGAAGTTAGCAGGCTCTTCTCCTTCTTCTTTTCGGAAATAATCTAAAAATATAAAGCTTTGAATTTCAACTTCTTAGATGATTTGAGACGTGTCAAAAATTATCTAAGACTCCATCTATATCATTTGAGACGCTCCCCCTTTGTTCTTGGTCCATCTTTGAGATATTATTCATCAAAAAATTTAAATAATGAAAAATGT
The DNA here is from genome assembly GCA_938045585.1 of uncultured Saprospiraceae bacterium. Taxonomy (GTDB): domain Bacteria; phylum Bacteroidota; class Bacteroidia; order Chitinophagales; family Saprospiraceae; genus CALCMJ01. Next base: position 5,997 of record CALIAU010000025.1, on the reverse strand, counting down.
CTTACTCGTAATTTTATGCATCATTACTTATAACGCAGCTCAGTCCCAAATATATGGCAATGGCAAAATGGTCGAATTTTCTCAAAGTGTAAAAGGATTAACAAGCATAGATATTCAGCTAAATGCAGATATCATTTTGGATTATAGTGCTGAAGAAACAATACAAATCAAAATAGACGAAAACCTCATAGAACATGTTGGTATTTCATTTATTAGTGGAAGACTTACTCTGGATCAAAAGAAATGGATAGAACCAAAGCAATTACCTCAGATTCGTATTGGTTCGCCAGCACTCAAGAGAATTTTTCAAGGCACACACAGTACAAGCAAATTAGTACATGTGAAAGCTAACAAACTGCGACTTGAGGGTAATGTGGGTAAGATAATAGCAGAGGGTCAGGTAGAAAATCTAAGGGTACTTACCAGCGGAACAGACTTAGAATTACAAGATTTGGCAATCGACGAAATTAATATTTCAGCCTTAGAAGATTCCAAAGTTCGATTGGGAAAGGTCAGAAAGATTGAAACAAAATATAAGAATGATGATCGTATCATATTAGAAGAAGAGCCAGAAGAATATATTGCCACAGAAGGAGAATATGAGAATTCTAATAGACTATCCTATGCTCCAAATCCTGATTTGAGATACATCGAATTTAAAATTAGAAATAATTCGTTTAGAAGAAAGCACTTCGTCGTAGTAGGTCCTAAAAAAGATGGGAGCACTTTTAGCTATGGTTTTTCTATGTTTCCTAAAACAAACAAATCTGAAAAATGGTCAGTGGGAACTCAAATCTTTGAAGAGAAAAAGTTCGGTAAACGCGAATTGTTAGTTACTATAAAAGAAGAAGATGAAAATACAGTGGTATCTTTATTTAACTAAGAGTACGCACTTCAAAGAAGTGTAAAACAAAAAAGGCTTCGCTGTAGCGAAGCCTTTTTTATATTCTAGAGTGCAAGACTATTTTTTCATTGCCCAAGCTGCAATAGACTCTTTATTCATCTTCACATAGCCATCATTTCCTGCTGCCTTTGCTAACTGCATAGATTTATCAGCTGCTTTGATAGCCTCAGCAAATTTACCCATATCAGCTAAAATCAAAGCTTCTCTTCTCACCTGCCAGAATTTTGGCTTGTCTACATTTGTAGCCTTTTGGATAAGCTCTAATGCTTTCATTTTATCCTTACCTGATGTATGGTAATAAGATGCTGCATTGTAATAATCATTACCTGATGGTCCAGCAAGTACTTGCTCAATATTCTTCATTACTCTTTCGTCTACATCCACTGTAAATTTAACAGGTACAGAAGTATTCTCCCATGCCATTACAAGATCAGCAGAAGTGTCTGTAACATTCTCAAAACTCATTCTGTACGTTTCAACAGAACAGTTAGAACTCATAGGAGAAACTTTTACAGCTGCAACCGGAGTTGCTTCTGTGTAAGATGACCAACTAGTAGAATTATGTTCATAAAAATGTACTGTCCAACTTGCTGCAGTTGGAACTGTAGTAATAGCATACGTACCCGCAGCTAACTTTGAATCACCAACCATTACATCGTCTGCAATAGTTATTTTAGTTGCTTGATTTGCTCCAGTTCTCCACATTTTGCCATAAGGAACAAGTCCATCAGCTGAGAATATTTTACGACCCTTCATATTAGGTCTTGAATATTCTACAGTAAAGTCAGTCAAACCAACTGTTTGCATAATTTTAGCCGAGGTGGAAGCTGCAGGTGTTTTAATCTGCGCATCAACACAGTAACAAAGTGCCACTGCCAATGTTAACATCAATAATTTTTTCATAATTGTAGATTAATTAAATTTTATGCGAATATAAGAAAAACGACTCTAGAATTAGAGCGAAATCAGTGCCCAGTATTTCAGGGTTATCCCCTAAATCTGTGTGATTTTAGATAAAATGCGACCGTAGATCCTACTAATATCTTAATAAAACCACCTGCTAAGAAGGGTTGAATACCATGTTTCCATGTTGTAGCAGGATCATAAACAAGAAGTAAACGTAACCCTCCCGACAGTAATATAATAGCTGTACCGATAGTCATATACATACAAATCTTCACAAAACTGTATTTCCATGCATGGAATACACTTTCAAGGATAATCACTGCCATAAGGAAACCGAAAAGATAGCCTGCAGAATTACCCATTAAAACGGAAACACCTGAATTCCCATCTGCGAAAACTGGAAGACCCAAGGCTCCTAAGATAAGGTAGGCTAAGATGACTATCATTCCGTCAGCTTTACCTAGAAAGTAAGCTATCAAAAGCACAACCAAACTCTGTAAAGAGATAGGAATTTCTAATCTGCTGAATGGAATATTAAAATCTACATAAGACCCAATAACTAGTGCAATGAGGCCAAGTAAAATTTTAAACGCCTGTTTGATGTTTGGCATGTTAATTAGCCTTATGGATTAAAAAAAGTATGACACTCCTAAACTGGAGGCTGACCATTTACCCACTCACCTTCTCCTACAGGTTCATCAGAAGTGGTGACATAGGCTTCCTTAGTTTCGTCATCATAATAAAAATAAAGAGGTCCTTCATTGCGCATGATATCTATAAATGAAGCATACTTTTCTACACGTAGGTAAATCATAAATACCTTAAGATTATTCTTTTCTAAAACAACATTGTCTTTTTGAAGGTCTCTTGTAAAACGGAGGACAACTCTTCCTGATGGAATTCTAAACTGGATACCATAATCTGTTTTCTCACCTTCAGCAGATCGACTAAATAGAGTAACCTTGTAATTCTTAAATTCTTCTATGATATAAGCCATTATTCATTGTATTTTAACTAATGCTAATCTACATTTTTAATTGGAATAATTTAGAGTAGCTCATATAATAAACGGGATATAGCTTCCATAGTTATAGGCATGTTTTGCTTCTAAAACAAAAAAAGAGCGAAAACCTTATTACAAAGGCCTTCGCTCTAGTTTCTCAATTCTAGTATAAGTTTTACGAACATGTAAAGCCAGCACATAAATTATTTATGTACTGGCTTCGTCAATGAACCTATAGTTTTATAAATCGTGTTGTTGAACCATCGCTCATGCGCAATATGTATGTACCCTTTTCAAGATCTTGTACATTTAAAGTTTGCTCATTGCTCTTAGATTTAACAAGCTTTCCTGTAATATCAAGCACCTGATATGTCTTATCCTTAAGCCCACTTATGTTTAGAACACTTGTAGCAGGGTTTGGATATACTGAAATTACAGATGCTTCCATTTCAGTACGTAACATAAAGTCATCTTCTTCTTCTTGAGCTCCTTCATCACAATCGTCTGACGCTAGTATCGTAAACGAAAGTGTTGCTTCGTCACATAAATCACCTGTTGCATTTGGATCTTTATATAACTGTGTATTGATCGTATATACGCCAGGAGTAGTTGCCCAGAATTGATTAGAATCATACGTAACAATATTCTCAACATTGCTAGTAGTACCATTCGGCCTAGTTATATAAAACTCTAGACTTTCATGCTCTCCAGTTACTGCTGCTCTAATTCTTACATCGTGCGCAGCGAAGTCATCTGCACAGAATACATCACCATCAGTAAGCGAAATGAGTGGCGCACCTGTTTGCGGATTTAATAGGAGTTCAGTAATCATACCAGAACATGCATTGCTATCGTCCTCTACAACAAACGTTATAGTCTGTGCATCACATAATTCTCCTGTCCCGTTAGCATCTTGATATAATTCTGTATTTACTGTATACGTACCAGGTACTACCCAGAACTGATGTGAATCATAGGTCACAAAATTCTCAATGTTATAGGAAACACCATCTGGTCTAACTATATTAAATACTAGACTTTCGTGTTCTCCCGTCGCTGTAGCTCTGATTCTAATGTCTGAATCTTCAAATAATGAAAGTGGGAATACCTCGCCATCTGTGAATGAAAATAATGGCGTTCCATTTTGAAGATTGATTTCAATATCTGTAATCGCTCCTGTGCATGTATCATCTTCTACAATAAAGCTAATGGTCTGCTCGTCACATAACTGACCAGTTCCATTTCCATCTTGATACAATTGCGCAGTCACTGTATACGTACCAGGTACTACCCAGAACTGATGTGAATCATAGGTCACAAAATTTTCAACGTTATAAGAAACACCATCTGGTCTAACTATATTAAATACTAGACTTTCGTGTTCTCCCGTTGCTGTAGCTCTGATTCTAATGTCTGAATCCTCAAACAATGAAAGTGGGAATACCTCGCCATCCATAAATGAAAATAATGGCGTTCCATTTTGAAGATTGATTTCAATATCTGTAATCGCTCCTGTACAAACATCATTATCAGTTGAACAATCTGATATTACAATATTATCAAGGAAAATTCTATCATTGTCTACACTTGCATCATTTCTAAATCTCAGTCTAGTATTACTAGTGAAATTATCCATAATGACAGCAAAACCAGAAGTTTCTTGATTATTATTAAAATCTATACCTCTCACCCATTGCTCAGCAATGATCCAAGATGCACCTCCATTCAGAGAGTACTCTAAGAAGAAATCTTCTCCCGTTTCCATACTTATAGCATAGTAGTCAAAACTTACTTCTAAACTTGTACTATTGCTAAGATTAATATTGTTTGTAAACGTATTACTTGATGAAGAATTATCACGTATTCTAACGGCTGGATTAGAACTATCTGTAGGCCATCCAAATAGTGAACAGTCGCTACCTCCATCATTCCAAAAACCATAACCATCGTCAAAATTTTCTACATGTATAACTTCACAATCTCCTCCCATATCATCTGGACAACCGCCTTCTCCTGGTGCGTTCCTTGTTACCATAATAAAGTTAGACAAGTCATAACATCCATCTACATCTGCTAGATATTCTCCTGCGGATAAGCCACTTAGACCATCAGCATAACTAATGTGATAGATAAAGCAAACACCTGCTCCTGCGCCATCAAAATCGACAACACTTGGCATTGGTGGTAAGCCTAAGATTAGACCCTGATCGTCAGTAATAACCCATTGATTATTAGCTCCTTCATTTCCACTCAACGTAACACCTGACACAAAATCAGGAACACCATCTACACAGAACTCATATGGTCCTCCTGTTATAGTTCCGCCATCAGGCTGGTTTCTTACAACTGCGATTGAATTCGATAAGTCATAACATCCTTCTAAGTCCGTAGTTGCATTATTCCCTGGCTCTAATCCTGTTAAACCATCTTCATACCTTAGGTACCATACTAGACATGTACCTGGGCCTGCTCCATCAAAGTCTACTAAACTAAATGTAGGTGGTAAGCCTAAGATTACGCCCTGGTCATCTGTGATAACCCATTGTGCATTGCTTCCCATTCCGCCAACTACTGTAATAGCGTCTGCTGGAATATTATCCGGTTCGCCATCACCTACACAGAACTCAAATGGTCCACCTTCTAGAGTACCGCCATCTGGCTGATTTCTTACAACTGCGATTGAATTCGATAAGTCATAACATCCTTCTAAGTCTGTTGTAGCATTATTCCCTGGCTCTAATCCTGTTAAGCCATCTTCATATCTTAGGTACCATACTAAACATGTACCTGGTCCTGCTCCATCAAAGTCTACTGCACTAAATGTGGGTGGTAAGCCTAAAATTACGCCCTGGTCATCTGTGATAACCCATTGTGCATTGCTTCCCATTCCGCCAACTACTGTGATAGCTCCCGCTGGAATATTATCCGCTTCACCATCACCTACACAGAACTCAAATGGTCCACCCTCTAGAGTACCCCCATCTGGCTGAATTCTATTTACTTCAACTGAATTCGATAGATCATAACATCCTTCTAAGTCTGTTGTAGCATTATTCCCTGGCTCTAAGCCTGTTAAGCCATCTTCATACCTGAGGTACCATACTAGACATGTACCCGGTCCTGCTCCATCAAAGTCTACTGCACTAAATGTGGGTGGTAAGCCTAAAATTACGCCCTGGTCATC
>CALIAU010000024.1 GCA_938045585.1 uncultured Saprospiraceae bacterium | reverse complement strand
AAGTTGCTCCCCAGCAGAGCTTGTCGCTGCTTCGTTCTGACCCAACAAGATATTTGAATTACTATTTTTTAACAATTTAAGTTATCCACAAACTTTAGACTTTAGACACTTAAGTTGTCAACCTATTTTATGAGGGCACATACTATCTAGCGTCTAGAGTATAGAGTCTAAAGTCTAAAACCTCTAAACAAACTGTATCAGATACTTATTCTTCTTCCCATTTTCCAACATAAGATACTTCCCATGCAAAAGCATGTCCGTAGTGATGAGAGCATTAAAATCTGCTAACTTAGTTTTGTTAATTGAGATAGCATTATTCTGAACCGCTCTGCGTACCTCCCCATTTGACTTCTGGATTTGCGTTTGTTCTACCATAAGATTTGCGATGTTTAATCCATCTTTAATCCTATCCTTCGGCACTTCATAACTTGGGATCTCACCGGCGACAGCTTGTAGATCTGATTCAGGCATTTCTTTTAGTTGTTCTGGAGCAATGTTTTTAGCAAAGAGTAAATCAGATACATTCATCACAGAGGCAAAGGCCTCATCAGAATGTACTCGACGGGTAAGTTCTTCTGCTATAATTTTTTTCAAAGCCCTCGGATTATCGGCATGTTCTTTTTCTAAACCCTCAATTTCCTCTTTCGTCTTAAAGGAAAAATATCTAAAATATTTTGGGATATCCGCATCATCCGCATTAATCCAAAACTGGTAAAATTTATAAGGAGAAGTGAGTTTGGGATCCATCCAAATATTGCCTTCCGCAGACTTACCAAATTTACTTCCATCAGCCTTAGTCAAGAGTGGGGTGGTTATGGCAAAGGCTTTTCCTTCCGCATTTCTACGTATAAATTCCGTCCCAGAAGTTATATTTCCCCATTGGTCCGAACCACCAATTTGGAAATTGCAATCATTCTTTTCATAGAGGCATTGAAAATCGTATGCCTGTAAAAGTTGGTAGCTAAACTCAGTAAAAGAGAGTCCCGTCTCTAATCTATTTTTTACGGAGTCCTTTGACATCATATAACTGACAGTAAGTGTTTTTCCCACCTTCCGCAAAAACTCTAGCACATTCATTTCCTTGTAGAAGTCCAGATTATTGACCATCACAGCATCTGTTTCCCCATCTCCAAATTTTAAAAAACGCTTAAACTGTTCCACCTGCGCAGCAAGATTTTTATCCAGTTCCTCCTCCGTCTTTAGTACACGTTCCTTATCCTTACCACTGGGATCACCAATTCTCCCCGTAGCGCCTCCCATCAACACAATCGGCTTGTTCCCGGTGCGTTGCCAGAAACTAAGCATCATAACCTGCACATAATTCCCAATAGTTAAAGAAGCAGCAGTTGGGTCAAATCCAATGTAGGCAGTTTGACTTCCCTCCGCTAATTTTTCTTCTGCACCTGGCGTCATATCGTGCAGCATCCCACGCCATCTAAGTTCTTCGATAAAATTCATCTTGCTAAGGTAATGAGGAATTAAGAATTATAGATTATGAAATAAGAATTATATGGGCGATCCCTCCTTTTGCTATTCTAAAGTAGGTAAGGGTCAAGGGGCGGCTTGCCTGCTTGCGCACGCAGGCAAGCCGTTCATCCGTTCGTCCTACCTGCTTACGCACGCAGGCAAGCCTGCCTGCTTACGCACGCAGGCAAGCCTGCCTGCTTACGCACGCAGGCAAGCCGTCCGTCCCCTCCACCCATCATAAAAATTAATATCTTTGACTTCCAATGAACCTCGAGCTCTTCATAGCAAAAAAACTCTCCTTTGGAAGTGCACGTTCCTTTACGCGGGCTATCATTAAGATGGCAATCGCAGGAATAGCAGTCTCCATCGCTGTAATGATTATCAGCTCCTTTATGATTAAGGGTTTCAGAAACGAGGTGACTCAGAAGATATTTGGTTTCTGGGGCAACGTACATATCACAGATATCTATGTGAGTAATTCGAACGAACCTATTCCCATTGTTGAAGATGAAAACATAAAAAAGGAAATAGAAAATATAGCCTATATCGAATACCAATCTCCGCGTAAAGTGCTCGGGAAAGATACCGGTACCTACAAGAATGATAGAACACTCGGAGGCGTGAAAGCAGTGCAATCCTATGCATCCATTAATGGAATCATTAAGACCAAGGAATATTTAGAGGGAGTCATTCTTAAGGGAATATCAACTGACTTTGACTGGGATGCCATGCGCGGGTTTTTGAAAAAGGGAGATATCATCAACTTTAAAGAAGGAGAGGGGGCTAAGGAAATAATGATTTCTGAAATTACTGCAAATCGACTCAATCTGGATGTAGGTAAAAAACTGATAGTCCACTTTATAAGAAAGAGTAAACAGGTAAAGAAAGCATTTAAGGTGGTAGGTATTTATAGCACAGGTTTGGAAGAGTATGATAAAAAGATTGTCCTAGTAGATATTAAAAAGGTGCAAGAAGTCTATGGGTGGGAAGACAATATGATTGCTGGGTATGAAGTGGTCACCGAACATTATGAAGATATGGATGTGATCTCAGAACATATCTATGATGATATTATTCCTAATAATTTATTGAGTCAAACAATTAAGGAAAAATTTCCTGGCATATTTGAATGGTTGGAAATGCAGAAATTAAATGAATGGGTAATTCTTGGACTGATGGTGGTTGTCTGTATTATTAATATGATAACAGCTTTGCTTATTCTTATTCTAGAACGCACAAAGATGATTGGTGTATTGAAGTCCTTAGGACAGAAGAACTGGAATATTCGCAAAATATTTCTCTACCAAGGTGGTATAATATTATTATATGGTTTGTTCTGGGGAAATCTCATTGGAGTAGGACTCTCTCTCTTGCAAAAGTATACCGGCTTTATAAAATTGGATGAAGAGAGCTATTATTTATCAGAGGCACCCATAGATTTTAGTCTGCCATCTCTTTTGATAATAAATATGGGGACTCTGCTACTTGTTGTCCTTTGCTTGGTTCTTCCGACATATATTATCACAAAAATCCAAGCGATTCGCGTACTAAGGTTTGACTAAGATGCTGGCTAAATTGGGTCATATCATCTCTAGATTTATTTTCGGTATATCAGATTTACCGCAACGCTTCAAACGTTTCTTTTTACATTTCTTATGGTGGTTTCCATTTAAGCCAGATTTAGCGCAGTATGAAATTATACAGAGTCCTTTAGAATGGTTGCTAGCGATTCCCTTTTATATACTAGATATCCTCTTACTGCCTGAAATTTATGAGCTAATCTTTGAATTAGTGAAGTGGAATATGCGATACCTAGATCCAGAAGAACAAGCGATGATACAGAGTGTTTTTAAAGAGTCTGTTGATCCTAGTCGGATTCGTTTGGATGAAAGAGCTGTCTTAGGACCAAAGCAGAAAAAGTTTGCCTATGTCAGTTTCCAAACGATAAATTCCTATGGCAAAATGCGTGACGCTATTCTGATTCATGAAACAGTACATGTATGGCAGTTTCTAACGTTTGGTTCTGTCTACATTCTGAAGGCTTTGAAGGCACAACATTCCAAGCAGGGATATAATTACGGTAGTATACCGGGATTGGTAAAGATGCAAAAAGAGAAGAAGGGCTTATTAGCATTTAATTTTGAGCAGCAGGGGGATATTATAATGGATTACTATAGGCTATTGCAGCGCTCTCCAGAACAAATGAACGATCAGGTTTTACTCCTGTATCGGCATTTTGTGCAAGATCTGTATGGTAATAGCAACTATGAAGAAAGAGCATAAATTTAGATAGACGCACGATCTAATCTTTCATGAAATTAAAACAGTATTTTATGTATAACAAATTATCACATTTCGCCATTCACACAGATGACATAGAACGCGCAAAAAAATTCTATGGGGAAGTATTTAACTGGGCATTTAATGGGTATGGGCAAGAGGACTTTATGCAAATCAAAACCAATGCCACGGAAGAAGGCGAATTGATTGGAGCTATCCAGTCAAGAAAATATTCACCAGTTCCTGATAAGATCATAGGATTGGAATGTTCCATTGCAGTTGAAAATATTGATGAGATTGTCGAGAAAGTAGAAGCAAATGGTGGTCAGGTTCTCATGCCTAAAACGATGATTCCCCATGTTGGCTGGGTTGCCAAGTTTTTAGATACAGAGGGTAATCTGATATGTGGAATACAGTATGATCGTACAGCCAAATGAGTGGATAAAAACAAAGAGTACCAGATGCCTAAATTGCGCTCAAATGGGCCTAAACTGGTTTTAAAATAATTATTAAAATAATTGAAATATAAGATTACCTTTATTCAAAAGATACGTCTTATTTTGACCTAGTAAGTAATTATTTATCAATTAAAAATGAGTAAGCTAAGAACGGTGTATCCTCATGAATTTGAGCCCCATCATCATTGGTATCCGAAGGCCCTGAATGCAACTATTCATCCTATGATTAGTTTCTTCTTAAGCCTTGAGCAAGAACGTATTATAACGCGATACTGTCATTTACATCCTACTGTAAATAGAGATAAGTTAAGAGAGATTTTGAATCACAAGGCTAAGTACTTTCTTTGGGCGGGGGCTGACCTATTAAATGTTACCTCAGCAGGAGGGAAAAGACAAATGGTAGTCATTGAGAATAATTCTTGCCCTTCAGGTCAAAAATCAATGCCCCTTGTTGATGATAATCAAGAGCAGGGTAGCTACAGGCTTATGGTTGAACGAACATTCAAACCGAGTCTTAAAAATCTGAGAAATAAGATAAAGGGCGGATTAGCAGTCATTTATGATAAAAACCCAATGGAAGTTTCTGGCTATGCCGCTGTCATTGCGGATGTGATGAATGAACCTGTCTATTATGTCTGCTTCCACAAAGATGAAGAAAATCCTTCCGCAAAGTTTGTTGACGGGATATTATATGTTCTTGTTGAAGATGAATGGAAAGCGATTCGAGCAGCATTTAGGTACGTCACTCAGAAGCCATGGAGCAGAATTCCTGTAAATGTCAAAACTAAAATTCTAAATCCTACGATTGCCTGCCTAGCAGGAGGGCGAAATAAAATGGTAGCAGCCAAAGCCTATGAAATATTTAATGCAGAAATAGCAGAATTTGGCCTTAAAATTAATATGCCCGAAACTATATGGGATGTACGAAAAAATGAGATTCCTATATGGGTGAAGAAGCTTGGAGGACATGCTGTGATTAAAGTTCCTTACAGTAATGCTGGTCAGGGTGTCTTTACAATAGTGACAGAAGAGGAACTTGAAGCATTCATGGAAATGGAGTTTGATTACGATTTATTCATTGTACAAAGTCTTATTGGCAATTTTAATTGGAGTAGTACCACAGCTGCGGGTAAATTATATCATGTAGGAACCATTCCAAACAATAAAAATCAGGCCTACGTTGCAGATATACGTATGATGGTCAGTGCTACTGATGCCGGAATAAAGCCATTGTGTACCTATGCACGCAGAGCAGAGAAACCTTTAGTGGATAATATAAATTCTGGTATTGATAGTTGGTCCATGTTAGGTACTAATCTATCAATTAAAAATCAGGACGGTACCTGGGCAAGTGATACAAATAGATTGGTACTGATGGATAGGCGTGATTTCAATAGACTGGGAATAGGATTGGATGACCTGATCGAATGTTTTATTCAAACTGTATTGTCAATGGTAGCAATAGATAAGATGGCGCAAACGCTAGTAAATAAACAGGGTAAGTTTCGTATGAAATTATTTAAAAGTCTTAATGATGATGAAAGCTTACTAAATGAAATTTTAATTAATTAAAAACTTGAAAAAATATTATGCAAAAAAAATATAAACAGATGTACATAAGGATGATTGTTAAAAGTGAAAAAGAAAATTACTACTGATGAAGAATACGTATTTTGATCTAATCGAACAGAGTTTTTACTTTCCCCAAGAAGGCTTTGATCTTAAAGGTGACTACCTTACCTTTCATGGAATATCACTTAAGTATTTAATTGAAAAATATGGAACACCTTTTAAACTCGTATATCTTCCTCGTATAGGAGAACAAATACGAAAGGCTAGAAATCTTTTCAACCGAGCTATTAAAAAAAATAACTACACAGGTAAATACCATTATTGTTATTGCACTAAATGTTGCCATTTTTCCCACGTCATAAAGTCCGCCCTAAACGAGGGAGTACACATAGAAACCTCTTCCTCCTTCGACATTGATTTGATTTTTAGATTATTAGAAGAAGGACAACTTAATAAAGACATCATTCTAGTACATAACGGCTACAAAACAGACGACTATCTCAAAAAAATCATAGCCTTGAATAAGGCTGGATTTAAAAATTCCATTCTAGTACTCGACTCCAAAACAGAGCTGAAAAAAGTGAAAACATATGCGGAAGGATATGAGGGCGTATTAAAAATAGGTATAAGATTAGCCATAGACGAGGAACCCCAGTCTGCATACTATACTTCTAGATTAGGAATCCGTCCAGCTGAAGTATTAGAATTTTGCAAAAATGAAATTGCAGGAGATAATAAACTGAGCCTAAAAATGGTACACTTTTTTGTTGATTCTGGTATAAAAGACACAGTCTACTATTGGGGCGAATTCCAAAAAGCAATAAAACTATTTGTAGAACTAAAACAAATGTCCCCTGAGATTAAAGCGCTCAATCTGGGAGGAGGTTTTCCAATTAGAAATAATTTGGGATTTGATTATGATTACGAATATATTATTAACGAAATAGTTAGCAATATAAAGTCTGCGTGTAGTGAAACTGGAATTGAGGAACCTGATATCTTCACTGAGTTTGGTAAGTACACAGTGGGAGAGAGTGGCGCAATAATATTCCAAGTCTTAGAGCAAAAACGACAAAATGATAGAGAAGTATGGTACATGGTAGATAACAGCTTGATGAATACTATACCCGATGCGTGGTCAATATTAGAAAAGTTCATTTTACTTCCTATTAATAAATGGGATAATGAGTATACCAAGGTAAATATTGGTGGGATTAGCTGTGATCATTCAGACTACTATAATTCTGAAGACTTTAATCAACAGTTGTTTTTGCCAGCAATAGATAACTCTGAGCAAGAGCCACTCTATGTCGGTTTTTTTCATACGGGAGCATACCAAGACTCTATAAGTGGATATGGTGGTATAAAACACTGTTTGATTCCAGCTCCTAAATTAATTGTAATTGATAGAGATGATAAAGGCAACTTTGTCGATTACGTGTATCGCAACGAGCAAACTGTAGATGAAATGCTTAGTATTTTAGGATATAAAACGAATGTATAAATTATGAAAACATTTGGAGGTATACCGCAGGATCTTGGGCAAATAGATAATGCAAATATCATCTTGCAATCTATTCCTTATGATGGGACAAGTACCTGGGGAAAAGGGGCTGATGATGGTTTTGAAGCCTTCTTGGAAGCAGCAGAAAACATGGAGCTATATGATATAGAAACAAATTTTGAAGTCTACAAAAAAGGCATTTTTATGCCAGAAGCGTGGACTGGATTTAGTACACCAGTAAGCATGTTTCAAAAAACATATTCTGCTACAAAAGACTTATTAAAGAGCGGTAAGTTTCTTACTTTTTTCGGAGGTGAACACTCAGTAAGTATTGGTGTCATAAAGGCACACTATGAACATTTTGAGAATCTTACCGTAGTGCAACTGGACGCACACGCAGATTTGAGATCCTCCTATGAAGGGAGTGCATATAACCATGCCTGTGCTGTATATGATGCCAGTAAAAATTGCAATCTAATTCAAGTAGGAATTAGAAGTATGGACGTATCTGAAAAGGATAATATGGATTTTTACAAAACCTTTTTTGGAGAAGAAATTAAAAATGTTGGAGATGCATGGATGCAGCAATCTATTGATCTTATGACAGAAGATATATACATCACTTTGGATTTAGATGTTTTGGACCCTGCTATAATGCCATCTACTGGAACACCTGAACCCAACGGAATGGATTGGCATTCAATAACAAGGTATCTAAAATTGATATTTGAAACTAAAAATGTTGTTGGCTTTGACATTGTTGAATTAGCGCCAATACCTGGCTTACATGCCCCTAATTTTCTAGCAGCGAAGTTATACTACAAAATGCTTAGCTATAAATTTTGTAAATCATGATGAAAGGAAAAGTATCGGAATTTATATTAGAACATTACAAACATTTTAATGCAGCTTCTTTAGTTGATTCTGCAAAAGAATATGAACAGCAGATTAACCAGGGTAATAAAATGATGATTACACTTGCTGGTGCAATGAGCACAGCCGAACTCGGCAAATCGTTGGCGGAGATGATCCGACAAGATAAGGTGCATATAATTAGCTGCACTGGAGCAAACTTAGAAGAGGACGTATTTAATCTTGTTGCTCATAATTACTATAAAAGAATTCCTAACTATCGAGATCTATCACCACAGGATGAGAAAGATCTCTTGGATCAGCATTTTAATAGAGTAACAGATACCTGTATTCCAGAGGCAGAGGCTATGCGGGCTATAGAGAAGCATTTATACAAGGCTTGGAAATCTGCGGACGATAGTGGAGAAAGTTATTTTCCACATCAATATTTTTATCAAATTCTTTTGAGTGGAGAACTCGAAAGTAATTATCAAATAGACCCAAAAGACAGCTGGTTATTAGCCGCTGCGGAGAAAAATATACCAATTATTGTACCTGGGTGGGAAGACTCTACCTGTGGTAACTTTTTTGCGTCCTACTGTATTCAAAAAGAATTAGTGCCAGCCACCATGAAGTCAGGTATCCAGTACATGATGCTTTTGTCTAAATGGTACCAAGAAAACACTAAAAATTGCGGAGTAGGGTTCTTTCAAATCGGTGGTGGAATTGCAGGTGATTTTCCTATTTGTGTTGTTCCCATGTTACACCAAGATTTAGAATTAGATGATATTCCAATGTGGTCTTATTTCTGTCAGATTAGTGATAGTACAACCAGCTATGGTTCTTATTCTGGGGCAGTCCCTAATGAGAAAATTACTTGGGGGAAATTATTACCAGAAACGCCTAAGTTCGTAATTGAATCAGATGCAACAATTGTGGCTCCTTTAATTTTTGCTTATATATTAAATTGGTAAATTAATTAAATAAATTATCCAGTTTAAAATATTATAACGAAGTGAAAGAAACTAAATCCATTCATAATAGAATAATTTACTTAGAAGATTTTTCAATATGCATATTTTTTATAACACTTAAATACATACTATGGGAAAGCTAAAAGTTGTCAAAGATTTTGACAAAATAAGTGAAGAAGTTTTAGCTCAAATCAAATTAGAATATCCAAACGGATTTCAAAAGAAGCTCATAATATTCAAAAATATTAAAGGCAAATTTGTGAGCGCATTACCATTTGAAACTGAAGATAAACACTATCTGATTCGAATGACGCAAAGTGAAGCAGAAGAAATTATTAATGAGGATGATGATTATGGTGAAGATGGATCATTGACTGAAGATGCTAAGATGAGATTAGGAGATGTAATGATTAACAATGAAGAAGAATAAGAGGAAAGTACTTATTTTCACGGATCACAGAAAACATAGTTCCGAAAATTCTTTGTATGATTTGACAATTAAATGCTTGGAGCACCCAGCAACAGAGACTGTCAGTATCGCCACAAAAGGGAATGCTTTAAATCTAGATTTTTTTAATTGTGTTATAGATTCTAATTTATGGGCTACAACAGTTGATAGATCTTTTTCATTCAGCACAGATGATCACCCTTTATCGAAGAATTTTATTCAAATAAAGTTTCAGGAATATGATCTTGTCTGGTTAAGAATGCCTCCTCCACTAACTAGTAAGTTTTTGGAGTATCTTGATAAAGTTTTTTTCAACTCAGTTATCATAAATGATCCGAAATCAATAGAACTTACAGGGAGTAAGAAGTTTCTTTTAAATTTCCCAAAGCTTTGTCCTCCCATGAAATTGTGTAGTTCGGTTTCTGATATAGATGCATTTAGATCTTTATTTCCCATAGTATTAAAGCCTCTAAATGAATACGGTGGTCGCGGTATTTTGAAAATTGATAGAGGAGTTGTATACTCTGATACTGATTCCTGGACATTTGAAGAATTTGCAATGGGATTTAAACAAAACCCAATAGACTACTTAGCAGTTAAGTATCTGAAAAATGTTCGCAAAGGAGATAAAAGGATTGTCGTAGTAAATGGAGAAATTTTAGGAGCTTCTCTACGACTGCCAGCAGAAAATTCATGGCTTTGTAATGTGTCAATGGGTGGTAGCTCAAGTATAGCAGAAATAGATCAGGAGGAAAAAGAAATAATAAAAGAAATTAATCCATACCTAAGTCAACGTGGTATTGTCATGTATGGTGTAGATACCTTGGTCGATGATACGGGGCAGAGGGTTCTGTCCGAAATTAATACAGCAAGTATTGGTGGGCTACCACAAATTGCAAAACTGAGAAATGAACCACTAGTCGAAAAGGCAATTGAGTTGATTTGGAAATATTACTTTGATAAAATTTTATAAATGGAAAAGCCAATTAAGGTGTTATCTGAGCTTAAATTTGAGGAGATTCCAAAAAGTTCAATCAATAGATTTTGGTTAGAAGTTGTGGAAGATGGAATGGGGGTGCCTATTAAGATTCCGGTTATTGTTGCACAAGGAAATGAAAAAGGAAAAGTTGTTGGACTGACTGCAGCGGTGCATGGTAATGAACTAAATGGAATACCAGTTATACAGAGATTGTTTAACGAAATAGACATTACAGAATTGAAGGGTACCATAGTGGGTGTTCCAGTATTAAATGCGCCCTCCTTTCTTAGAAAAAAAAGAAGGTTTTTAGATGGCGTTGATTTGAATCACATCATGCCAGGTAAGGAGCAAGGGACAGTAAGTCAAGTGTACGCATGGAGAATTGTGAATAAACTTGTTAGACATTTTGATTATTTACTTGACCTACATACTGCTAGTAATGGAAGAATAAATTCCTATTACATTAGAGCAGATATGAGTGATGAATTCGTACGGAAGATGGCATTATTACAAAATGCTCAGATAATTGTACATAATCCACCTAGCGATGGTACGCTCAGAGGAATTGCTGACGAACTAGACATTCCTGCGATAACTTTAGAAGTTGGTAATCCAAATTTGTTTCAAAAGGGAATGATTAGAGATGGTTTGACGGGTATACATAATCTATTGGGCCATATAGGTGTCACAGATTCAGAAGTTGAAGAAATCTCAAATACAACAGTAATCTGTAAACGATCATATTGGATTTATTGTGATAAAGGAGGCTTGTTAACGGTACATCCAGATGTTACCGAAATTATTGAGAAAGACCAGAAAATAGCGACCTTGAGAAATGTATTTGGAGATATATTGAAAGAGTATTTTGCACCAGAAAGGGGCATTGTGATTGGGAAAAGTGTAAGCCCAGTGAATCAGACCGGTGGTAGGATATTACATTTAGGAATCATGAAATGAGTGTTTAGTTTCTTCTTCACGTTTGTTATTCTTTGTTTCTATTTTAGTAAATCTCAAATGATGAAATTAGTCTATTTTCCAATTGCAGCATTTTGGAGCAGTTTTTGCGCTTAAGTAGCCTAGAAGTATTATGTTTGCTGCGTTTTAGAGCAAATTTTTATTCACTATACATGGAAAGTTCGAGTTATGATCCGCTACTATGCAAGAAAGAACAGAGTTCTGACAGAGCTCAATGGCTTGGAGCAGGGTGCATGGATCCAACTTTCACCGCCCTTTGAATCTGGTGAGTTAGAAGATATCTCAGCTAGATTAGACATTCCTCTTGATTTTTTACAAGATTCTTTGGATTTGGACGAACGTTCACGATATGAAAAAGAAGACGCGTGCAATCTAATCCTTATCAATACACCAGTCATAAATGAGACGGTCAAAGAAAATGAGGCCCTATATAAAACCATTCCTATTGGTATTGTGCTTCATGAAGATTATATCCTTACGATATCTGCCGAACAAAACCCCGTCATCGAGAAGTTTATAAATTCCAATGTAAAAGGCTTTGATCCAGGAGACAAGGAAATGTTCACCTTACAAATATTTGAACAGAATGTATATTGGTTTTTAGCCTGTCTAAAAAAGTTAAACCTCAAGAGGAATATATTTGAGCAAGAGCTTTATTCCTCAAGTAGAAACAAAGAGTTGCAGCAGCTTCTCAAGATTGAAAAGAGTTTGGTCTATTTTGTGAATTCCCTTAGTACCAATGATCTTTTGATGATGAAGATGAAGAGAACGGATTTGTTGGGCATCCGAGATAAAGAGCGTTACTTTGATTTATTTGAGGATACCATCATCGATAACAAGCAGGCCTTGGAGATGTCCAATGTATATACAAATATCTTGAGTGGTACTATGGAGGCCTATGCTTCTATTGTTTCGAATAATATGAATGCCTTTATCCAGAGGTTGACCATTATAACGATCATATTAATGGTACCTACTTTGGTCGCAAGTTTCTATGGAATGAATCTCAAGCATCTACCATTTCAAGACCACCCCTTTGCTTTTTGGATTTTGATCCTTATTTCTGTTTTACTTGGAGTTATGCTTATTTGGTTTTTTAGAAGAGCTAGTAAAAGTTCTTAACACTTCAATATTCTACCTATCTACAAATTCATTTTGCGTTACTTTTATTTAGGCTTTTATCCTGATCTAAATACATCTTTCATACACTATATGGCTCTTGACTCAGGTAAAATATCGAGCATGTTTTAGAGCGCAGAATACCAAACAATTCAAGCATTTTTTATTAAAAATACATATTAGACTGATTTTTAATATGTTGCGTTGTTTATCCACACCTTGTGGATAACTACTTTCATCATATTATATATTTTTTTCATTTATTTGTAGAACGAAACTAAGAGGGGAAGCCATTCTTGCAAATTCCAGTGTTACCAACCAGAATTTTACGTAGAAGTCACATTATGAGTGATTAAAGTATTATAAATAACTATATATAAAATTATTTATAATACTTTTTTTGTCTTCCCAACTATTCGTTTATATTTGACACATATTAAATAAAATTTAATATGTTTTCATAATCTCATTATTAACTTGAACCCGTGAGCAGTATGTCTAAAGCAATTGAACCGATCCTTAAAGAAAATCCAAACAGATTCGTTTTATTTCCAATAGAACATGATGATATATGGAATTTTTATAAGAAATCGGAGGCAAGCTTTTGGACAGCAGAAGAGATAGATCTACATCAGGATCTTTCTGACTGGGCGAACAAACTCAATGATAATGAGCGGCACTTTTTAAAACATGTCCTTGCATTTTTCGCTGCCAGTGATGGTATCGTAAATGAGAACCTAGCAGAGAACATGGTAACGGAGGTGCAGTACACGGAAGCAAAGTTTTTCTATGGCTTCCAGATTATGATGGAAAATATACACTCTGAGACGTACTCTTTATTAATAGATACGTACATCAAAGATACCAAAGAGAAGGATTACCTTTTCAATGCTATCGAAAACCTAGAATGTGTGCAAAAGAAAGCAGAATGGGCTCTGCGCTGGATAGACAATGGATCTTTCGCAGAAAGATTAATTGCATTCGCAGCTGTAGAAGGCATCTTCTTTTCTGGATCATTTTGTTCTATCTTCTGGCTGAAGAAACGTGGACTCATGCCAGGACTTAGCTTCTCAAACGAATTGATTTCTAGAGATGAAGGAATGCATTGTGACTTTGCCTGTCTTCTGTACAATTCACACATTCAAAACAAACTGCCTAAGGATACTATAGAAACTATGATTAAAGATGCAGTGGAAATAGAGAAGGAGTTTGTTTCAGATGCTCTGCCTGTCCGCCTTATCGGTATGAATGCGGATATGATGTGTACCTACATAGAATTTGTCGCAGATAGACTTCTTGTCTCTCTTGGAAATCCTAAGGTTTACAACGCAGAAAATCCTTTCCCTTGGATGGAGCTAATCTCCCTACAAGGAAAGACTAATTTCTTTGAGAAACGGGTAGGAGATTACCAGAAAGCCGGTGTCATGGCAGATAAAGACAAACAGTCTTTCTCTCTTGACGAGGAGTTCTAGGACTTTTCAGACGTTTCGAATACCAAAACTACATCTCAAGACTTTAAAGTTTCGAAAGAAAACTACATTCATTAACCTTCTAAAGTTTAAGTTATGAAAGTAATTAAGAGAACAGGAAGACAGGAAGACGTGTCTTTTGATAAGATCACGGCTCGAGTTAAGAAATTATGCTACGAATTAAATCCTAAATATGTTTCCCACCTAGAAATAGCAAAAAAAGTTATTCAAGGATTATATGATGGAGTGACTACCACTGAGCTAGATAATTTAGCAGCAGAAACAGCTGCATCTATGGCTACTAATCATCCCGACTACGCCAAACTTGCCGCACGTATTGCAGTAAGTAATCTTCATAAAAATACAGAGAAGTCTTTCGCTGATACGATGGAAATTCTCTACAATTATGTGGACCCAAAAACCAATAAAAAAGCAGGACTTATATCTGATTTTACCATGGACATCGTGCGTAGAAACAAAGATGTATTGGATTCTGCAATTATCTATGATAGAGATTTCACCTTTGACTATTTTGGCTTTAAAACTTTAGAAAGATCATATCTACTAAGAGCAAACGGTAAGGTAGTAGAAAGACCTCAGCATTTACTTATGCGTGCATCTGTAGGTATCCATGGAGAGGATATAGCCTCAGCTATTGAGACCTACAATTTCATGTCTGATAAGTGGTTTATCCACGCTACACCTACCTTGTTTAATGCAGGGACTCCTAAACCTCAGCTTTCATCATGCTTCTTATTAAGCATGACAGAGGATAGCATCTCAGGTATCTTTGAAACATTAACACGTTGTGCAAAAATATCGCAATCTGCAGGAGGTATTGGACTTAGCATCCATAATGTAAGAGCCAAAGGATCCTACATCAAAGGAACAGGAGGAACGTCTAATGGAGTTATCCCAATGCTTAAAGTATTCAATGATACAGCTAGATATGTAGATCAGGGAGGAGGAAAAAGAAAAGGTGCCTTTGCTGTGTATATGGAGCCTTGGCATGCGGATATAAAGGAATTCTTAGATCTAAAGAAAAACCACGGAAAAGAAGAAATGCGTGCGCGTGATTTATTCTACGCAATGTGGATCCCAGATCTGTTCATGAAGAGAGTAGAAGAGGATGGGGCATGGTCACTCTTCTGTCCAAATGAAGCAGAGAACTTATGCGATACCTATGGCGACGAATTTGAAGCCTTGTATGAGTCCTATGAAAAGTCAGAAATGGCAAGAGAGACAATCAGTGCAAGAGACCTTTGGTTTAGCATTCTTGAATCTCAGATAGAAACAGGTAATCCGTACATCTTATATAAAGATGCCGCAAATAAAAAATCTAACCAGAAAAACCTAGGAACAATTCGTTCAAGTAATCTTTGTACAGAGATTATAGAGTATACTTCAAAAGATGAGGTAGCAGTCTGTAATCTTGCGTCGATTGCACTTGGAAAGTTCGTTGACCCTGAACAAAAAGAGTACAACTTCGAAAAACTGTATCAGGTTGCCCGTGTGGTAACTAGAAATCTTAATAAGGTAATTGACATTAACTATTACCCAATTCAAGAGGCAGAGAACTCGAACATGCGACACCGCCCGATTGGTATAGGAGTCCAAGGACTCGCCGATGCATTCATTCTTATGGGACTTCCTTTTGATAGTGAGGAAGCACAACAACTCAATAAAGACATTTTTGAAACAATCTATTTCGCAGCTGTAACAGAATCTTGTGCCTTAGCGGAAAAGGATGGACACTATCAAACTTATCCAGGCTCTCCGGCAAGCGAGGGAATTCTACAATATGATATGTGGGACGTAACACCATCTGATCGTTGGGATTGGGCGGGGTTAAAAGCAGATATCAAAAAGCATGGACTCAGAAACAGTTTACTTCTGGCACCTATGCCTACAGCTTCGACTTCTCAGATATTAGGAAACAACGAATGTTTTGAACCGTATACATCTAACATCTATACGCGAAGAACGCTATCTGGTGAACACATTATCGTAAATAAGCATCTCTTGAAAGATCTAATAAAATTAGGCCTGTGGGATGATGATATGAAACAAATGCTCATGGCTGCCAACGGTAGCGTCCAGAACATACCAGGTATTCCTGATAATATTAAAGCTTTGTACAAAACAGTATGGGAGCTTAGCCAAAAGACTATCATAGATATGTCTGCTGATAGAGGTGCATTCATCTGTCAAAGCCAAAGCCTCAATCTGTTTGTTGAAAATCCAAACTTCGGAAAACTATCATCTATGCATTTTTATGGATGGAAGAAGGGACTGAAAACGGGCATGTACTACCTCAGATCCAAAGCTGCAGTAGATCCTATTAAGTTTACGCTTGATTCCAAGCACCAAAACCAACTAGGTCAGAATACTGCTAGCGAAACGGTCGATCTCAGCGAACAGGAGATAGAAGAGGGTGCTACTTGTACCATGGATGATGGCTGCCTAATGTGCGGTAGCTAGAAAGATTAGACACATTAACACACAAACCTAGAGGCTTTCAATAGTAATATTGCAAGCCTCTTTTTTATTTGTTCTAGCCAAAGAGTTTAAGCAATGTATAGGGAAGAGCTGCTCAAGAGCCAGGCCGAGTGAGCTGCCTGGAAGGTTGCTTTGCAAGTCACACAAAGTGAGACCGAGCCGAAGGGCGAGCCTGTAAGGGAGCGACCCAAATGGAGTGAAACGGTATGCGGGGCACTCCCAAATTACACTTTAAGCCTAAATTTCATAAAAATACGGCCTCTGGTGCAACGTTTTGACGGTTATTTGCGAACTAATCAATAGGTAAACTGTCTGCCAGAATATACATAAAGACAAATATTATTCTCAAATTTACAAAGAACACGTAATCTCAATAAAATAAGCAACAGCCTATGAAAAATTATTTTTACTCCCTAACGCTAATATTGCTAAGTTCTTCCTTGTTTGCGCAAGTAACCATCAACGAATATTCTGCCTCAAACCTAGAAAGTTTTACCGATAGCTTTGGCAAAACTGAAGATTGGATAGAATTATACAATACAAGCAGTACGCCTATGGATATAGGTGGATGGCATTTGTCAGATAAAGAAGCTAAACCGTCTAAGTGGGTAATACCAACAGGTACAATTATAGAAGGAAATGGCTTTCTTGTATTCCTTTGCTCAGGAAGAGATCGTGTTGTTGATGGGGAATACCATACCAATTTTAAATTAGCACAAACAAAAGGAAGCGATATCGTTTTATTATCCAATCCTGCAGGAGAAGTAGTAGAAATGTATGACATGGATTTAACCCTTGTAGAACATTCAAGATGTAGGGTAACAGATGGAGCGGATGATTGGGTTGTAAGTACACAACCAAGTTTTGGGACAAGTAACAATGGGTCAGCACAAGTCAGAGGATATACTGCAACACCTACTATTGAATTAGAAGCAGGTTTTTATAATGGTACACAGACAGTTAGTATCATAAATAATGAAGATAATTCTATTTTGAGATATACACTGGATGGTACAAACCCAAGACAGTCTTCACCTGAATATACAGAACCTATAATAGTAAACGAAACCCAAGTAATAAAAGCACAGGCATTCAGTAACGAAACAGATATTCTGCCTGGAAAGATGGATTTCTCTACCTACTTTATTGACGAGGACTATTCCTTAGCAGTATTTTCAGTAGCTGCAGATGAAGTAATAGAATTGGCAAATGGAGATGGTTGGCGTATTCCTATTGGATCACTCGAGTATTTTGGACTGGATAAACAACTTGAGGCGAGAGCTTTTGGCTCATTGAATAGACACGGCCAAGATTCTTGGGCATTGGACCATAGAAGTTTAGATTGGGTAACGCGCGATGAAATGGGTTATTCCAAATCAGTAGATGCGCAATTGTTTAAGTATTCTGACAGAGATGAATATCAAAAGTTTATGTTTAGAAATTCAGGTGATGATAATTACCCAGCTATCGATGATTTTGCACATCAAGGAGCAACACATATACGAGATGAATATGTACACAACCTGAGCCAGCTTGGTGGCATGCATTTAGATCAAAGAGCCGTAGAACGTGTTATCTTATTTTTAAATGGTGAATACTGGGGTGTATACGGTATGCGTGAACGTCCAGTAGATCATGATTATACAGATGAGTATTATGATCAAGGGAAATATGATGTACAGTATCTATCCACATGGGGAAGTACTGAGGCAGAATATGGTGGTCTTGAGGCTGTTGCTGCATGGGAACGAATTCGCGATCACATTATCTTAAATGATATGTCCGTAGAGGAGAACTATGCCATTGCTGAGGATAGTATTAACATGCTAAGTTTGATTGATTATATGACCATGAATATGAATGTTGTAGCAGTGGATTGGTTAAACTATAATACAGGATGGTGGAGAGGCTTAGATCCAGAAGGAGATCATAAAAAATGGGGTTATATCCTGTGGGATCTTGATGCCACCTTTGACTACTATATAAATTATACAAATGTGCCAGACAGATCACCAAACGCAGACCCATGCGATATACATGATATTAGTGAGTATATGGATGTGTTTTTTGGAACTGGACTAACAGATCATGGGAGTTCAGTAGTGGATTCCATAAGTTGTGCAACGATTGATGATGGATCGTGTCCTTATCCTGGAACTGATCCTGTCTTACAAACTGTTGTATCTTACAATCCATCTTGTTGTGATGATACCTGGTCACAGAGTTGTCAAAATGACTATGACTTCTTTTCTCAGTTCGTTGGCCAAGATCAAGAGTACTACGGCAATGTGGGCTACCATGAGAAAATATTTATAAAATTAATAGAAGAGAGTGATGAGTTTAGAAGATTGTATTATACACGCTATGCTGATTTAATGAATACAGTATTTACTTGTGAAAATATGATAACACTGTTAGACAGTATGCTATTAGTAATAGAACCAGAAATGCCAAGGCAAATTAATCGTTGGGGAGGTACCATGTCCGAATGGGAAAACAATGTAGAAGATTTAAAAGACTTTATAAATGAAAGATGTACTAAGCTGGGGTCAACTCCGATTGGATGTTTTGAAGGAGCAACGGGACCTTACAATATTACTCTCAGAACAATTCCTGATGGAATCGGCGAAATAGATTTTAATACGCTTGATATAGAAAGTTTCCCTTGGACTGGCGAATACTTTGGAGGTGTTCAAAACACAATTAAAGCAAAGGTCTTTGATGAATTTGACGATCAATACGAATTCAGTAGATGGGAAACCTCTGCTGGTAATATAATTACTCCTTCTGTGACTGATAGAAGGGCAGAGTATGCAATAGAAGCAGGTCAAGATACTTTGACAGCTGTATTCGTACTGAAAGAAAGTACAAGTACAGTAGATCTAGCATCCGAATATGGATTGTTTGTATATCCAAATCCAGCAGTAAACTCGATCAACTTAGAATTAGAACTAAAGAATAATAATTCGGTTGCAATAGAATTGATGACCACTGCAGGGAAAAGCGTCCGAAGATACACGCAAGAGGCATCTAAACTTAAACAAGGTGACAATACGATCAAATTACCTCTTGGAGAAAAAGTAGTATCAGGTATTTACTATTTAAATGTTCGTGTAGATGGTAATCAAATAACGAAGAAGATAAATGTGATTAAATAAGATGCGCATTTTAAACGAAAAAAGGTCTTGTGATTCATCATAAGACCTTTTTTTGTATAATCCAGTTTGTCATATAAAACTGTATCTTAAATTGTATGAGTCGGATTGCAATTCTTGGACTAGGCGCAATAGGGAGTGTTATGGTAAAATATCTGTCTGAAGAACCCAGGCATGACCTATTCTTTTTTAATCGTTCGCAAAAAGATACCATACGCATTCAATGTGCTCAAGATGAACATATCCTTTCTATTCAATTGTCTAAGCCGGAAGAACTAGCACAGGACCTAGATTATTTAATTATTTGCCTTAAAGCATATCACTATCCTACAGCCAAAGAAATTATTGAGCAACTCATAACTAGGACAAAGTGTACTGTAATATTCAGGAACGGGATAGATATATCGCTTGGATTACCCATACAAAGTCATGCTCTGATTGAAACAATTATTGATTGCCCAACACAAATGATCAGTGCTAACAACTACAATCAATTAAGAGAAGCAAAAATTACCCTTGAGGACAATCCAAGAATGCACGCATTTGCAAAGCTTTTCCTTCATACTAAAGTTGAATTTAATTTTGTTGAAGACTTTCGAACCGAACAATGGAAAAAGCTCATTGAAAGTGCTGCGCTTGGAGGTATCCTGTGTCATGCTAGACAAGACTGTTCTATTTTTGAAAAAGAGGAATATCTCAGCATGTATGAGGGATTGTTGAAAGAATGCATTAGAGTAGCTAGAGCAGATGGTGCAGCACTGCCAAATAATTTTTATCAAGAAATCTTATCTAAAAGAGCAGCTTATCCAAAATCAAAAGGCAGTTCTATGTTGACGGATCTACTAAATGGAAGACGATTAGAATTGCAAGCAAAAAATAAGGCAATTAAAATCCTTGCAAAGAAATACGATATTTTAACCCCAGTAAATAATCGGATATGTGTAGAATTAGAAGCGTATAATAGCACTTTGGATTAGCCTTGATCTTCCTTTGTCAGTCTATCAAATAAGACACGCATGCCCTCTGTCGCCCTATGCTCCAATATTTCCATATGCATAGCCTGTGTAATCTCATAAGAAATCTTTGGCTTAGGATCAATATAAAATTTAGGAATTTCCAATTTAGCATAGGAAATCAGAGATGCAGCAGGGTAGACCTGCATGGATGTACCCACAATAACAACATAATCTGCAACTGACACAATAGCAGCTGCGCGCTCCAATTCTGGTACCGCTTCTCCAAACCAAACAATATGAGGTCTTAATTGAAAGCCCTTACTGCACAGATCTCCTAAAACTAGATCCTTCTTCCAAATTTTAATATCACTTGGGTTTCCAGTGCTTCTTATTTTATTGAGTTCACCATGTAGATGGAGCACCTGTGTGCTACCAGCACGTTCATGTAAGTCATCTACATTTTGCGTAACAACGTGTACATCAAAATGCTTTTCTAATT
The DNA here is from genome assembly GCA_938045585.1 of uncultured Saprospiraceae bacterium. GTDB lineage: Bacteria > Bacteroidota > Bacteroidia > Chitinophagales > Saprospiraceae > CALCMJ01. Next base: position 63,159 of record CALIAU010000024.1, on the reverse strand, counting down.
GGGCAATGTAGCGGTGTCCATCATTTGGTTCCACCTCTTGTAATTGCCTTCTTCTTTGATTGTAAAAGTCAAGTACAAGTGAAGGATCCTTTTGGAAACCTTGAGGACTAGCTACCTCCATAACATCATGGCCTTCCCAAAGTCCATCTGCATCTCTAAATGTTTTGATTCCACTTTCAGCACTCATGCCAGCACCGCTCAAAATAACTAGTTTTTTCATATCCTCTTTGTATTTAATTATTGCATGTAAGATAAAGGAAATTGTATATCTGCTTATACTTCCTTTTTAGATAAATAATGTGTGTAGTTCTAAGTACTTTTACAGTATGAGTTTTCCAAAGGATACATTTAAAGATCTTATTGTTGTAGAACTAGCAACGGTTTTGGCCGGCCCAGCTGTTGGGATGTTCTTTGCTGAACTGGGAGCTCGGGTAATTAAAGTGGAGTCAAAAACAGGGGGAGATGTTACACGTAGCTGGAAGCTGACATCTGAGAATCCTGAAGCGCGTGAAAGTGCATATTTCCATTCTGTTAATTATAAAAAGCAGCATCTCTTTTTGGATTTGACGAACCTATCTGAATTGCAAGATCTGTATGCCTTAGTAGCAGAAGCTGACATAGTAATCAGTAATTTCAAAACCAGTTCGGCAGAACGCTTAGCTATAGACTATGCTAGTCTAAAGCAGTACAAGGAAGATATTATTTATGCTGAATTAATCGCCTTTGATGCCGAGTCAAAAAAAATTGGCTATGATGCTGTTATGCAAGCCGAGGCTGGATTTCTGTCTATGAGTGGTACTGTAGAAGGAGAGCTAGTAAAGATGCCCGTAGCGCTCATAGATCTTATGGCGGCGCATCAATTGAAAGAAGCTATACTGATTGCGATGCTCAAAAAAGCACAAACAGGGAAGGGGGCACATATTCTGGTGTCATTGATAGAATCAGGAATTGCATCACTTGCTAATCAGGCCTCCAATTATTTAAATGCTGGGCATATAGCAAAACCTATGGGTACCTTGCATCCTAATATAGCTCCCTATGGTGAATTGTTTCATTTGAAGGATGGCAATTCAATTATTCTATCTGTTGGAAGTGATGTACAGTTTACCCGCTTAGTTTTTAGTTTAGGTATTCCTGATGATCCAAAATTTGCAAAGAACCAAGACCGACTTAAAAATAGGGCGCAACTGTTCCAGATACTATCCTCTCATATTGCAAAGCATTCCTTAGAAGAAATACAAGTTCTATTCGAATCTAATTCTGTGCCCTATGGTCATGTGAAATCTATACATCAGGTCATGGACTATGCACGCGCTAAGGGACTCATTCTTACGAATAGATCCAGAGACAATGTAATAGAACGCGTAAGGACTGCAGTCTTTAAGTTTATTTCATAGCACAGGGAGAAGCTCAGCTCTACGTGCAATGTCAGTCATTTTTTTTCTAAACATATCATAATCCTATCCTAGGAATAGCTTCACATATGGCGTAATTCTTGCATATACTTCTACTTAGAATGAGAATCATAACTCATTGATAATCAGATAATTGAAAATCAATGTATTATGTATTACGATATTTTTTAATATGTTTTGACTAGAAGAAAACCACTTGAGAAAAATAGTATTACATATAATTATTTTTACTGCTTGGCTAGGAATGGCATCTGCACAAGATTTGCATTATTCCCAGTTCTATAACTCCCCATTGAATATCAACCCAGCTTTAACTGGGGTGTTTAATGGCGATAAAAGAGTTGCCTTGAGTGCACGTGATCAATGGAGATCCGTCCCAGTACCCTGGCTAACCTTTTCAGGTTCTTACGATCAAAAGTTTTACTCAAAGAATAGAAATAAACACTTTTTCGGAGGTGGACTCTTGTTTAATTATGATAGGCAGGGGGACTCCAGGATTACACTAATGAATGTAAGTCTTACAGGGAGCTATAATAGAATTCTCACTAAGAAAAACATCCTAACATTAGGTGCCGGATTGGGTTATGCCTCCAGAGGCTTTAATCAATCTTCATTAAGTTGGGATAAGCAATGGGATGGCCAAGCCTTTGATCCCAATTTGCCACCTGGCGAAAACATATCAGCAGATATGATTAGTATGGTAGAAACAAATCTTGGTGTTAACTACAGGTTTCAAGAGCACGCAAGAGAACACTATGATTTTGGAGTAGCAGTCTACCACATTTTACAGCCATCTGCAAGATTTAGTAATAATGGATTTCCAATAAGCTTACCTCGAAGATATTCTGCGTATGCTATGGCAAGTTTTCCTGCCTTAGATAATCTGAATATTGACTTGTCCGTATTACATCAATCGCAAACCTCATATAACGAGACGCTCTTTGGTGCCTTATTGAATATATATGTGAATAAAAAAAGAGGAAAAGAAACGAACCTACACATAGGTGTGGGTTACAGGACTTCACAGTCTTTGTTTCCTAAGGCTGCAATAGAGTATGGTCCGTATTATGTGGCGTTAAGTTACGATGTGGATTTATCTCGATTTAATACAGCAACAGATAATAAGGGTGGACCTGAATTGCATTTTAAGTACACTATTAAATCAGTAAAACCTTTAGGATTATTTAAAGCCTGTCCAATATTCTAATTATGGGAAAGAACATTCTACATAGCATCTTATTCGTTTTCCTTACTACAGCTAGTGCCTATGCACAGTCCCAAGATGCGTATGTCCAAGCTGCAGAGATGGCCTATGAGATGGATGACTTTTATAGCTCCATGGTATATTTTAGTAATGCTCTAGAATTTGATGAAGATGATTTGGATATTAAATATATGTATGGAGAATCTGCTAGGAAGTTTGATGCCTATACCTTAGCAGACTCAGTGTATTCAGAAATATTAAGTTTAGATGGAGAAGGGAATTATCCATTGACAAGTTATCATTTAGCAGAAATGAAACAAAGGAAGGGGGATTATGATGCTGCTATTGAATACTATGAACTGTACCTATCAGAATATAATGGAGATGATTCCTATTATACAGATCGGGCGAATGCTAAAATAGAAGAATGTAAATGGGCAAAGATTGTAGATAAGAACAAATCAACGGATATTCAAGTAGACAAATTTGGCAGTGATGTCAATACCGTGTATTCTGAATTTGCAGCGGTAGATTATAACGATACTCTGGTATTTTCTTCGATGCGCTATATTGAAAACTCAGGTAAATATGATCCCAATAGACTTGTTTCAAAGGTCTTAAAAACTAAGCAGGGTCAAACATCTTTGTTTCATGAAAACATTGACCATAATGAGAAGCACGTAGCACATAACGCATTTACAGATGATAAGAAGCTGATGTTCTATACACTCTGCGAGTACGCAACTGTATATGATATTCGTTGTGATCTCTATGCTGTTTCTGTAAGTGGAGAATATAAAAATGCAAAGAAATTACCCCAACATATTAATATAGACAGTACTACGCAAACGCAACCTCATGTATCTGGGGATACGCTCTTTTTCGTTTCTGATCGATATGGTGGTAAGGGAGGCTTGGATATTTGGTATACACGCTTTGATAGAGAATTTAACTTCTCAAATCCTGTGAATGTATCTGCAATAAATAGTACTGCTGATGATATCACACCCTATTTTAGCAAAGAAGAATCTACGCTCTACTTTAGTTCCAACGGATTTAGAGGATTTGGTGGCTTTGATATTTTCGGCGCATACTTTGACGGCAATAGCTATGGTGAAGCGGATAATATTGGTATGCCTTACAATAGTAGTTTTAACGATGTATACTACTATGTAAGAGAAGGGGATAAGGGAGTCTACTTTTCATCGAATCGTACAGGCTCTGAATTTTTAGACCAGTCTAGTGAAGCCTGCTGCTACGATATCTATAAAGCAGCAAAGGGGAAACAAGAAATAATTCTGAATGCCTTAACCTTTGATGCGTTTACAGAAGATCCGTTGAATGGTGCTGCTGTGCGTGTTATTGATGTGGAGACAGAAAAAAATATTGGATATAAAATAAATGCTATTTCAAATGAACATCTGTTCACAGTTGAGAAAGCAAAAGAATACATTGTAATAGGTGAAAAACTGGGTTATGCCTCAGATACTATTCGCCTGAGTACTGTAGGTGTTACAGAGGATACTATAATTAGAAAACTGTATTTAGAACCAAATACAAAACTAGACCTAGATGTGTTAGTCTTTGATGAACGAACCTTGAAAGAACTAAGGGGTGCCACAGTTTCTATTGAAAATTTATCTGACCCTACAGATGTCACAAGCTTAGAAAATCTCAGAGGGAATGACTTCAAACTGGAAGTTAAGAGAAATACAAAATATAGAATTACGGTTACTAAAGAAGGATACGAAAGCAGTAGTCTAATTTTAGATACATCTGGAGCAACAGGGAAAATCACAAAAAAGATTTATTTACGTAAGCAGGAAAATCTTAATTTGTTTTTACCACTTACTCTCTATTTTGATAACGATACGCCAGATCCAAAGTCTGTACGTTCGACTACGAATTCTACTTATACTCAGACGTATTACCCATACGTGAACAAGAAGGATGAGTTTAAAAATAGATATACAAAGCCTCTCAATGGGGAATCAAAAATAATTGCAGAACAAGAATTAGAAAACTTTTTTGAGGGGGATGTGAAAGGTGGTTACCAGCAATTAGAACGTTTCTTAGACGCATTGCACGGAAGACTTACTAATGGTGAGAACATTACACTGGTTATGAAGGGTTATGCCTCTCCAGTAGCACAAAAGAAGTACAATAAGATCTTATCTAATAGAAGGATTAATTCAGTTAAAAATGAATTAAGAAAATATAAGGGAGGTCTATTTTCAGAATTCATCCAATCAGGGAATCTTGGTATAAGAGAGATCCCTTATGGAGAAGAATTAGCACCAGTTAATATTAGTGATTCCCAGCGAGATAAGCGTAAATCCGTTTACTCTCCGGAGGCTTCACGTGAAAGAAGAACGGAAATCCTAAAAGTTGAAACGACAAAGTGAGACTAAATAACAATATACAAGCGACTTTATCTAAAGTATTCCTTAGCATTTGCTTTGCTATAGTTATGCTTTTATTACCTACGCAAGAAGCGCAAGCGACGCATGTGGTAGGTGGAGATATTACCTATGTATGTTTAGGTGGCAATACCTATAGAGTAATGCTAACTGTACGAAGAGATTGTTTTAATGGAGATCCAGATGCGGACTTTGATGACCCAGCATCTATTGCTATCTATGCCTTAGATGGCACGCTCTTGACTGACTTTGCAGATAATGGTGAGTTGTTTCTACCGTTCATGAGCGATGATACGATTACAAATGATTTAGATTCTAATTGTGGATTGGTAGGAAGTCCTGTCTGTGTCCATGAATCAAGATATATGGGTGAGGTCGAATTAGACTTTAGACCGGAAGGATATTTATTTGTCTACCAAAGATGTTGTAGAAATGTAAGCTTGAATAATATCTTAGAACCCTTAGAAACAGGTTCAACCTACTTTATAGAACTAACAGAAGAAGGACAAAGTCTGTGTAATGCAGCTCCTAGCTTCAAGGCATGGCCAGATATCTATCTCTGTGCTGGGCAGGATTTGATCTTTGATCATTCTGCTACAGATGCAGACGGTGATTCCTTAGTATATAGATTGTGCACGCCAAGTACAGGAGCAACATTTGATGATCCAAGACCACAGCCTGCTTATCCACCACCGTATGATGATGTGGTTTGGGCAAGTGGCTTTGGTTTAGATAATTTGTTAGGCTCAGGGATACCCCTAGAAATAGACCCTGTTACAGGTACTCTCACAGCACGACCTGAAGTAGTGGGACAATATCTCGTAGGTGTCTGTGTTGAAGAATATAGAGATGGGGTTAAGATCTCAGAACATAAAAGAGATTTTGAATATAATACGCGCCTATGCTTAGATCCTTTGATTGCTGAGATAGCGCCCTTTGAAAATAATTGTGATACCCTAGGATTTACCTTCGAACGTGGTCCAGATAATAATGGGGATAACTACGAATGGATAATTGCAAACGAAACAGGCACATTCACAGTAAATTTTGTGAATGAAGAGGCTAGCTTAGTTTTTCCCGAAGAAGGATTATATACTCTTACTCTTATCGAAAGACGTGACTTAGATATGTGTGAGGTAATTACGAGTATAGAGATTCCAGTCTTTGATAGAGATTATGAAGTAGACTTTGAAGTCAGTATTCTATCCTGTGATGACGAGATGGTGCAACTGAGTCTTTTAGATATTTCAAGTGGATTAAATCCAGGAGAAAATATAGTAGGGTGGAATTGGTCCATTGATTCCGATGGCACAATTATGAACTTTACGGGTCCATCTGTAAATGTAAGTTTAGCAAATGTAAGTACGACAATTGTCTTAGAAGTAGAATTTGATACGGGATGTATCTTATCGCAAGAAATGGAAATTGAAGGTAGCTTACTACCGCAAAGCAGTATAGCAGGCAATAGCTTCAGTTGTGCAAACTCAGGAGCAATTGTAAACCTGTATCCTGTAATTTCAAATAATCCTACTGGCTTAGATGTAGATACTTACGAATGGTTAATTTTTAATGGTCAAGATTTCTTGAATTTTAGTGTGGATACAGTAACAATTGATGTAACTGATATTAATCTAGTAACGGCAAATTTAGATGTGAGATTTGAGAATGGCTGTGTAGTGAGCTCAGATGATCTGATTGATGTGGAGCTTCTTAGTCAAGAAGTAATAATAACAGCTTCACTTGTAGGCTGTCAAGGAGATAGTTATGATATTTTGTTGGATAGCGAACTGTCTAACCCTACAGGTATTGATCCTATTGGCTATAGTTGGACAATCGAAAATGATGGTCTAATTACAAATTCTTCATTAGAAAATCCCTCAGTTTCTGTAGCATTTGGCGATAGCTTGATAGTGACGGCAGGTATCTTTCTTAGTGACGATTGTTTTGTAGAAAACACAAGAGTTATTCTGATTGATAGTTTGCTTGTCCCAAACATAGATTTCGAAGTAGAACTTTTATCTTGTCCTACGGAAGATTCATTTGAATTACAGATTGTAGATCTTAGTACAGTCCCGTCAGGCACAATGCTAATGAATCCAGAATGGGTTGTTGTTATAAATGGTGTGACAAGTAATTTTTCAAGTGTACCTCCGCCTTTCGTTGTGAATGTATCAGATGAATTGGAGATTCATTATGGTTTTCAGATTTCTGACCTTTGCTGGTTAGAAAAATCGGAAATCATTAATCTTGATGATATTTTGCCAGACCCAAGTTTCAGCTATACCTTATTAGATTGTTCTGATCCTAACGGAGACGTAGTTATAGAATTTATGAACACAAGTGTCCTAGCGGGTGCGAATGTAAGTTCGGTTACATGGACCTATGAAATAGATGGTGTAAGCACAGAATTTATTGGCGACCCATTATTAATAAATACAGCATTCGGTGAAGAGATTGCGATATCATTAGAAGTAGAATTTGATAATAACTGTGTTATTCGATCTGATTCTGCTACGATTATTCCAGTCGTAGAGCCCATGTTTGATGTAGACTTGGCAATTGTGTCTTGCGATGTAACAGGAGATGATTATTTAATAGCGGCGACGCTAGTAGTTACAGGGGGGTATACGCCAGAAAGTATAGATTGGTTTGTTACGGTAGGTACAGATACCTACCAAGCGAATGGAGAAATCATAGTCTTTCCAGTTTCTATGAATGAGCAAATATTAATTAATGTAGATGTTGACTTAGGGCCAAATTGTAACCTTAATTTGGACTTTGAATTTGATACTGAAGATGCCTTTCCTATCCAGGATATAGGGCTTACAATTGAGGATTGTGATGCAGATGTATATACTGCTACAATCATCGATGAAAATATTATTTCTCCGCTGACACCAATTGATTCTAGCATATGGGTAGTGGAGTTAAATGGAATGACAACTAACTATAACAGTTTACCACAACAAATTGACCTTCTACCAACAGATGTTTTAACAGTTACTAATTTCTTATACTTTGGGAATGGCTGTGTGGCAGAATACACAGAAGTATTTGATGCTTCTACATTCAAAGTGGATATAACTGCAATCTCACCTGTTGAACTCTGTGTTGGCGATACCATTCGTTACACAATTTTAAATAACGACAGCTTACAGCTAATAGATGTGCAATGGGAAGACGATCCACATATTCTTGCGGATGCCGACTCCAATGCACCATTAATTAGCTTTTTACCGGGCGAAACGAATTTTACACTTACAGCCTCAGTAACGAATCAATATGCTTGTGATAGCACAGTTATGGTAGACTTTAATCTGGGTATGATTAATGAACAAATGTCTTTTAACTTCAGCATTGAAGAATGTGGAGAACTGACAGTTTGTTTTGAAAACACCAACCAATTTGCCTATAGTTTCCTTTGGGATTTTGGCGTGGATGGTATTGATACCGATACCTCTACCTTAGAGGCAGTTTGTTATACCTACCCATCTTTGGGAATGTACACCGTCACACTCAGTTCCTTAGATTCTATATGTGCACCCTTACCGATTTCTGAAAGCTTTAATTTAGATATTGTACCTGAACTTACAGCAGACCAAGACACAGTAGTCAATTGTGAAGGGGGCTCTGTTTTGTTAAGTGCCAATGCAAATATCTTGCAAGACAGTATCATGTGGTTTAATGCGGATGGAGATAAAATAGGACAGGGTAATACAATAGAGGTAAGTCCTGAGGGCGAAGAAATATTTACTGCAATTCTACTGGATGCGTTTGCTTGTGGAGATACACTATCTCTCATTACACAGGTGTCTAATATTGATGTGGAAATTGCAGCAGATTCTAATTTCATCTATCTCTGCGATACTATTGAGCTCTTCATAGATAGTCCATTGGATGGTGTTACGTATACGTGGAGCACGGGTGATGTAGGAGAGAGTATATTAGTCTCACCTACAGAAGATATTGTTATTTCGGTAACCGCTGTGGATCAGTTTGGCTGTGATGCCTTTGCAGAATTCCCAATAGAGGTGCGCCAACCTCAGTGCGATGAAACGGATGTCTTTATTCCTAATGCATTTTCTCCTAATGGAGATAATGTAAATGATGTACTCTTTGTTCGAAGTAATTTTATCAAAGAAATGCGTCTAGTTATCTACGATAGATGGGGCGAACAGATATTCGTTAGTGCAGACCAATCCAGAGGCTGGGATGGAAAATATCGTGGAGAAGAATTGCCACCAGATGCCTATGGATATACGCTGAATGTTGTATGTCCAAATGATCTTCGTTATACGGCTAAAGGAAATGTCTCTATCATCCGATAGATACTTCCATTTAACTATTTAAGATTATTATTTAAATGCATCTGCTAGTTCAGCTGTGTCTACTTTGATATCAGTAAGCTCATATCCCTCACCACGACTGTCGGATAACCAAATTTTTCCATACTGGACATAGTTTTCCCAAGGAGTAGTGAATCTGGATTTTTCATCTGTAGCCTTTGGAAAGAATTCCCATTGAATTATTCTATGTGTCTCTGGGTCTATAGTAATGTGATATTTATTATCAGGAGTGTCACCTACCTGTGCAAATGTCATTTCTATTTTTTCATAGCCCTCCTTTCCCGCAATCGTTGTCTTACCAAGATAACGGAGTGTCACTCCCTCGTCTCTTAGTTTAAATGGCATAAGCAGCCAGTATGAATCATTATTCCACATTTGTTTTCCTTTTCCAAGGTACTTTTTTAATGAGTCAAGCTCTGTATGCTGTATACCATTGTACAACACAGATCCTTGCATGTTATCAAGATTCATTTTTATGAGAAACTCATCTTTGATTCCTTCAATTATTAGATCGTTGGTTTTCTTATCCCAAATGTGTTTCCTAGCACCAAAGAAATTCCACTGAATATAGCGTGTTGCATCCCAGGCTGCCTGTCCACCATTTGCTGCCATGATCTTATCTGCAATTATTTTTGACTCTGTATCAGCTGTTCCTAAAATTGGACTTGTGATATTTTTGTTAGCGATAGTACTTGGCTCAGAGGATTTGGACTGGCAGGCACTACATAGGAGCATATAAAGAACAAGGAAGGTGCTTATGGTGTATTTCATATTACTAAGATGTGAAAAATTAACTTGCAAAGGATACGACCTAATGATTTTCGACTAACTCTTTGGCTTCTTCTATCAGACAAAACTATAATTACACAAGATTATACTATTTTCGCACCGATGAATTGTATTCAGAATGTATCTATAATATCTATCCTATTAATTGCCCTAGTTGCAACTAGCTGCTATAATACAGAGCTAAAGACAAGGACAGTTATATATGGAGAAAAGCAAAAGGGAACGCATGTATTTGGTAGGGTAGACTCCTTTAATATACAGGCCTTTGTAGAAGCAAATATAGAGTGGGTTAGCTATGTGCCGTATGCTTCGCAAAGCGATTTTGATAGTCCAAATATTAGACATAATAGAGGAGATAGTACAGCTCTAGTACAAAGAAATGAGCGATGGACCGCGCGCATTGAAACAGCGCATGAGGCAGGATTAAAAGTCTTTTTAAAACCCCATATCTGGTTACATAATCCTCCTTCTGGAAAATGGCGCTCAGATATTTTCCCACCAGATGAGAAGGCATGGGAGTCTTGGAAATCAGATTATAGGGATTTTATTATTAGATATGCTGAAATAGCGGAACGCACAAATACTGAAATGTTTTGCATAGGAGCTGAACTGTCTAGGTTGACAAAAGAAAAACCAGAGTTTTGGTTGTCTCTTATTGAAGAAGTACGCACCATCTATTCAGGAAAGATTACCTACGCAGCAAATTGGCATGACGAATTTGAAGATATATCGTTTTGGGATAAATTAGATTATATTGGAATTCAAGCTTACTTTCCCTTGACTAAACAACTAAATCCTTCTGTAGAAGAATTAGAGAAGGGTTGGGAAAAGTATACCGCCTCTCTCAAGGGAATGAGCGACAAATGGAGTAGACCTATTTTATTTACTGAGATGGGCTATAAGAGTACGGTAGACAGTGGAGTTACTCCCTGGGAATGGATAGACTATAGCGAAGAGGAAAAAGAAAATTTGTCTCTTGAAACACAGGTCAATTGCTACGCAGCTTTTTTTAATACGGTATGGAAAAAATCATGGTTTGCAGGCGTACACATTTGGCAAATGCGCAGTGATTATAATCCTGGAGAAGATAGTAGAAGAGGGAAGCAGAATGTAGATTTCACACCACAGGGTAAACCTGCTTACGATCTTATACGCAAGGAGTTTTCCAAGTAAACTTTTAATCAATCCGTACCCGCAGTCTATTCTCAAAGTAAGCCTTACTAAAAAACTTACGTATGCTGTCAAAAGAATATTTTGTTACGATAAAGTGAACTTCTGCATTCTGAGTAATTAAAGCCAATGCATACTTTGGATCTACCTCTTTGCTTTGTTGTTGCATTGTTTCTGTGCTATCTATCGCATATAAGTCAATTGTCTGCAATTCTTCCATGTGCATGGCAACAGCGGCTACTCTTTGATTTTGATTTAATCGAAGTATGAGCACCTTTCTCATAATTTCGAAACTGACAAAGGGAGTTTCCCCATCAATATTTCTATCAACTTTATCAAAATGCGGAATACCAGATTTGTAAATTATTTTTGTGGACCCATGACCACCCATTCTTAACTTTTCCAAGATGCCAAAACGCCCACCTAATAAGGCAACATCTTCAATGTCTAAGTCTGCATTTCCGTCTATTTCTAAAGGTTCCAATGTATCCGTTTTCAATGACTAAGTTGGAATACCCGCATTACTCTAGACCTTCCATGCGTAGAAAGCTTTCTTTTCTCTTGTTTTCTGATTTTTGTACACGGATATGCTCATATAGCTTAAGCCAACCTGTCTCAAAATTGTACGTGTAGTTTTCTATTTGCCTAACCTCAATAGGCTTATTTTTTATTTTTGAACTAAAGGCATCTTTCATCTCATCGTCCTCGATGAGTTCGCCTAATAGTAACATGTTTGCGCCCAAAGCTTTTGAGTCAAGAGTCTTGGTGTCATTAATATGTAGACCCATATTTTCTTCAGTTAAAAATATCTTCACAATACCAGTCGCAGGAATATTTTCTAACCCTTTTTCATTTTCAATCAGTTCTTGATATTCCATAATAGTATCCGTAGGGAAGGTGTTTGCAAAATAATAATGGTAGTTATAGATTTCACGTTCTAGTTGGTCACGCATAAGGTCTGAACTTAAAATGAGCTCCATCATCATCTCTACATCTTCTTCCGTTTCATCCTCTGCTAAATCTTCCATCATAAGCAGCGTAAGACTATCTTTCGCCATTTTTATAAGCTCTTCATAATTCACGATATGTTTATAATTCCCAGATTCGTCAATTTCAAAAAGGATAGGAATTTCTTCAAACATATCCTCAATTCTTGAGTCTATGGCCGCATCTTCTTCATCCACTTCCACATGTAATCTATCGATTTCATACTCTGTCCATTTCCATTCAATCAGATAGCTTGTATCCGTCTCATTTTTTACAGAGATAATAACAGTATTTTTCTCCACTTCTTTTTTAATCACCTTGTCGTCTTCATAATCTATAAAACCTTCTGATATTAGAAGTTTCCGGACATCCCCTTTTTTCCAATAAGGAAACAAACTCACACGGTCTTGCGCGTAAGTCATAGTAAGAAAGCAGAGTAGTAATAATAGAGTCAATACTTGTTTGAACATAGTTTGGTCTTGTACTATGAAGTTAAACATTTTATTGAGATAGTTATCAGTTTGATCTTTAGGGCGTGCCCAGTTTTCATGGAAAACTGGTCGTGTCGTCCGCAGCTAGGTCCTTTGGACGCCTACGGCCTGCTACCACCTGCCTGCGTGCGCACGCAGGCAGGCCACTCACGCGCGGCCCCTGCGTGGCCTTTGGTCTTAATTGGACTTTTAAACAAGTAACTGTGCACTCTGTCTAGTAACTAGATTTCAAACATATGAACCGGGAGATCTTATTGTTTAAGAAAATAGCATCTATGAAACGGAGGAACACATGGAGTAATCTAACTAAAAAATCAAAAAACTTCCAACTACAGTTATCACTATGCCTAATATAAATGAGAAAAAATAACATGCGATGACTAGGATGCACTTTAGAAAAGTCAGGAAATAGGACTGTTTATAAACACGACGAAGGGCAATGAATAGATAAATTGCCATGACAAGAAATATCCATGGTATAATACTTCCCTTTTGCAGCCAGGGGATTAAAATAAGAATTGAAGCTATTATAGAAAAGAATGAAAGAAGGTGAATACCAAAGATGAGGTGTTCTAGGTATAAAAAATCACTTTTGAAATATAGCAGTTTAAAAACAAGGGTGAGCAAGAGTAAAACAATAAGGACAGACCAAGTTGCTTTGCCCAATAGAAAAGGCATGAAGCTAGTTCCGTCTTCGATCATTTTTACTTTTTGTCGAACAATTAGCCGTTTAAAAAACCCGCTTACTTTATACTTTTCTAGAATCTCATCTGGTGAATATCTTCCAATATCCTCCACTGCTATATAAAAGTCAAAGTCATCAGTTAATTTAACTGCATCATTAATATTAATGCTATCAACTCGTTTACCTGAATTTCGATAAAAACTAGCAGACAAAGAATCTAATGTTTTAAAGACTGTAGCTTGCTCAGTATTGTCTGAAATGGATTCTATTCCACTATCTAAAACTCCCATCAATCGTTTGCGCTCTTTTAGTTTATCGATTTGTTCCTTATTTAGATTGCCTGGTGGGGTAAGGTCGTTTTGAAACGATAATGCAGCTAATACAATAAGCAGCAAGACTAAAAACAATCGAATGGGGTGATAATATTTTTGGCGTTGTCCACTCAAAAAGGCATTAGTAAGCTTGCCAGGAATAAAAACAGCACCTAGTGTTCTAAATATTTTTGAATCTAAATTAAATACCTTATCAAAAAATTGTGAAAAGAGTTCTTTTACAGTAATTCTTTTGTTAGTGTTTTTTTGACCACAGCTATGGCAATATGCAGCCTTGTTTTGCAAAGGAGATTGGCAATTAAGACAAAGATGGCTTATTCCTTGTTCTGGAATTTGTTCTTCCATAAAATGAAACAAGATAATTTACTTGTAAAATAGCATTTTTCGATTAGCTAACTGGATAAATGCAAGAGTTCTAAGTAATTAATTGTACTATTTTAAATAAGGTCTTAATGTGCATATCATATCACAATTTATTACATTTACTCTATATCATAAGTTGTGCACCCTGTCCAATGCGCACAGGAATACAAGCGGCATCTATTCCAAATTCCATTTTATACGCCTCCTGTGCCTTTTCTTGAACCCTTGACATAGCGTCTTTATGAACAAGGTTTAGAGTGCAACCACCAAAACCACCTCCCATCATTCGTGAACCTAAGACGGAAGTATCCTCTTTAAATACATCAACTAAAAAATCTAGCTCATTACAACTGACTTCGTACTTTTTGGATAGGCCCTGATGGCATTGATATAATAGCTTTCCACATTTCGTAAAATCTTCTTGCTTTAATGCTTGTATAAACTCACGTACCCTTGCATTTTCTTCAATAATATACTCAGCTCTATTCTTACAGTTGAGATTTTCAAATTGAATATTAGAGATTTGATTAACACTCTGTACTTCACTCAGATGTTCAATGTTTGGATGCATCTTTTGTATGGAGGCTAGTGCGCTTTGGCATTCATTTACTCTGTCATTATAAGCCGAACTTAGATGAGAGTGATTGACATTGGTATTTATGAGTAACCATGTAAATTCGCTTTCTGCTATAGGTATTTTTTTGTATACAAGGCTTGCACAGTCCATAAATAGTAGATGGTTTTCTGTGCCAAAAATGGAAGCAAATTGATCCAGAATGCCACTTTTAATTCCAAGGAAATTATTGTTAGATCTGTTCGACATGTGCACAAGATCCCAAGCGTCCAACTCAGTCTCAAAAAATGTGTTCAATGCAAGCAGTGCTGCACAATCTAATGCAGCGGAAGAACTCACTCCAGCACCTATGGGAACCTCGCTCGTTATGCAGCATTCAAAGGCCCTGAGTGTGACCCCTAGTTTTTGAAATTCTACTAATAAGCCTTGAATATAATCTAGCCATGCTATTCCTGAGACCTGAAGTCCATCGCAGGGAATAGATTTAGTTTCTTCCCTGTCTAGAGCATGCAAAATAATCTGATCACCTTCAATAGGTCTAATTGCAAAATATAAATAACTATCTATACTTGCTGGCAAGACAAGCCCTTTGTTATAGTCTGTATGCTCACCAATAAGATTAATTCTACCTGGCGCACGTGCTATGGTCAGAGATTTTTCTTTAGGAAAAATCTTTTCTATTTTTTCTTGAACATGATCGGGTACTTTTGGGCGCATAGTTGGCGAAATTACCATAACCAGAATAAAACTCCAAAAATCAATATCACCAAGAGTAAAATATGGAAGATATAATTTTTATAAAATGGTAGATCCTCTGTTCCCAAAGTAATCAAACCTGGACGATACGTTAAACCATTTATTTGATGTTCTGTTGGCGGTTCTGTCATGTTACTTACCACTATGAATACGATACAACTTAAAGTAAACAAAATTCCAACATTCATAGTATAATGGATATGCCACATGTCAAATTCTGATAGAATGAAAAGTAATATTCCTAGGCTTATCCCAATGACTAAGGTCCAAAATGCACCAGTACCATTCCCTCGTTTGTAGAATACACCCACAAGAAATATTGTTGCAATAGGAGGTACTATGATTGAAAACATCTGTTGTAAATAGTCCCAAAGTCCAGAAAATCGCTGTATCTGAGGTGCCCAGAGAGCGGCTATTACCATAAGTACAAGTGTGGTGATTCTACCATACCGCACTATATCTTTTTGTGTTAAATTTGGTCTATTAGGTTTTATAAAGTCTATTACAATAAGAGTAGAAGAGGAGTTAAGTGCAGAATCTACAGAGGACAAAATAGCAGATACAAGACCTGCTAATACAAGACCTACCATACCTACAGGTAAAACATTCGTGACAAGCATAGGAAAGACGGCATCCCCATTTTCTAAATTTGGAAATAGACTTAGCGCCATAGCCCCAGGAAATACCATAATAAATAAGGGGATTACCTTTAAGAATCCTGCAAGTACAACACCCCATCGCGCATTATTTAATGACTTTGCTCCCAGTATTCTTTGTACAATATATTGATTGGTAGACCAATACCAGAATCCCAATAATGGTACACCTACTATAAGACCAGGCCAAGGTAAACCTGGATCATCTAATGGACGTACAATGGAAAAATGATCTTTGGGGACGGAATCCAATACCGTTTGCCAAGAGAAATCTAACTTTTGAAATACTAAATAGGTTAGGGTAGTACAACCAACCATTAGAATGACAGCTTGAATGGCATCTGTATAAACAACAGCTTTTAAGCCTCCGAATGCCGTATAAATTCCTGCAATGAGTGCTAGAAAAATTGCAGTTTGCCAAAGTAATAAATCAGGGAAAAAGAACTGCAGTACTAAGGATCCGGCGTATAAAGAACCGGCAGTGTCTACCATAATAGTACTAAATACAGTTATCCCTGAAAATATAAGCTGCGATCTGCGATCAAATCTTTTAGCTAAATATTCGGGAATAGTTGTAATCCTATTTTTGAGATACAAAGGAACAAATATCAAGGCAGCAATAATAAGGGGTAGACCTGACATCCACTCATATACTGAATTTACAATTCCTGTTGTATACGCAGCTCCTGATAGACCAATTATTGTTGAACTTGATATATTGGAAGCAAACAAGGATAAACCGATTAATCCCCATCCAAAACTTCTTCCTCCCAAAAACAACTCTTCTCCAGTTTTAGTACCTCGTGCAATGTACAAGCCAATTGCCAAGACTACAATAAAATACATTACAACAATAGTAATGTCAATATTCGAAATAGTTGTTTGCATGATTTAAGTTTTTGTAAGTATTATGATTCCATTCGCTGGGCAAGAAACAGATTGTGCGCTACCATTAAACTCTATCTCTGCTGTAGAAAATTGGGAACCATAGCAATCTAATATTTCCATGTTCCATCTGCTTTTTTCCTTATCTCCATTGCACTTGAGAACTATCTCTTCACTCAATTTTCCATTTATAATATGGACCACAGGTAAATCCATTTGCATTGCTACAAGAACATCTTCATAGACGCCTATGATTTTCTGCTTGTCATTCTTAGCAGAAAGAATAGGGTAGTTAGCAAGGGGTTTATGTGCAGTAAAATTTCCATTTAGTAAGACATGTTTATTTTCTGTCCAGTACGCATTATAAAAACCGATCATTGCCTTTTCTTTGGCAGTTCTCTCCTTTAATCGCACAGAAACCTGTGGTACTGAAAAAAGGATGCTTGTAAACTGTAAAGCCGCAACCTCTACTGGTTCATCTTTATGCCAGGTTAACATGTCGGAATGGACTGCACTATCGCCACAAATTAGTTTTACGTCTGTAGTACGCACTCTATTCATTAAACTGTCATTGGGACAATCGAATGCTCTAAGCATATTACCTAGTTGACGTAGTGCCGGGCTTATATATTTTTGCCTAAACTCAATTAATATCTCTGGTTTTATTGCAGTTAAAGCAGATTTTATTTCTTGGATTAGACGCAAGACACCCTCAGTTACAGAAAGAGTATCCCTGCCGTTCATTTCTGTTGTCTCTGTTTCTGGATATACTTTGAAATCATCAATGAAGTCGAGTTTAAACCCATCTAGATCCCAATCTGTTATAGCGTTCCTATAGATAGAAACGAGATAGTCCCGTACCTCTGGAAAACGTGGGTCAAAGACGGGTGCCCAGTGATGATTCTCGGTAAGAAACTTACCTTTAAATGTTTGATATGCCTCTGATTTTATTCCGCAAAACGGAACGGAATACCAAAGCATAACTTTCATATCTATTGCATGCAGTTTTTGAACAAACTCTGCCATGTTTGTCAATCGTTCTGCTTTCCAGTCTCCAGTAAAGTCGTACCCTCTGTTGTTGTCAAGGGTTTGCCATCCATCATCTACAATCACTAGATTACAACCTAGATTTTTGGCTTCGATACATTCTTCAAGCAACAAATCAGTCTCTAAGTCTTGATGAAAAGAATACCAGGTGCTGTATAATGGAGTCGCTGCTCCAGCAAAAACAGGCATAGTTTCAAAATCATTTTCCTGCAGTAACCAATCTGCCGCATCTTTTACCTTATGGCTAAAATGGCCTGGAGTTTTGTCCACAAGTAATTTAATAGTGTAGTCTTTATGTTCTACTTGTTCTTGGAAGAATTGAAAGGAAAAATAAAAACAGTTATCTTCTTCTCGAAGAGAAGCTTCGATGTTAACTAGGTGGATGCATTCAGAAGTACTTACGGTTGCAATGTTTTCATCTTCATAACCAAAAAGAGAAATGATTGGGGCGTCATTTGATATGCTTGATTTTAAAGAAGGGAGCTCCCAATCAGAACGAAATCGTTTTTCAAGAATATTATTTGGAGTCCAGTAGCCTTTCACACCAAGGTTTTCTAATTTCCATTTCAATTCAATCTTTTTACCAATATAATCTTGGTTTATCTGAAGTTCATATATAGCTAGGGCATCTATTTCAGATGTTTTTTTAAGTGTGACTCCTTCTAAATTGTCACTATAAATACTGGGCTCCTGTGCAATTGATTTATGTCTATTTACAATCTGCATTCTTTTTTCCTATTTAGAGTAATGTTGATTTTTTAGTAATTCTAAACTGTTCTTTTGAATGATGTTTTGAATGTCGTTTAGAACTTGCTGTTTAGTCTCAAAGTCCCAATTAAATTTATGTGCCATCACTTCAGTAATAGCATTGAAATTATTTCTCATTTTATCAATGGCAAAATATAGCCATCCTATGCGTCGTTCCAAAAAGTCGATTGGATGATAAATTGACTCAAATTCTAAACAATAATGCAAAGCACTAATAATTAGGTTATTACCATGTTTATTGGAAGCTTCTTCAATAATTAATTCAGCATCTTTTCCAAAATTGTTCACTAATTCAGTGAGCTCATTTTCTGTGTATGCATTTGCATGTTTACGTATGAGGTCTCCAAGCATAGTTTTATAAGTAGCATAGTTTTGGAACGGATTGTGGTGAATCTTAAAGTGTTTGGTGCTGCAGCTAACATGCGATCCTAATTTTTTAGTTACTAGATCTAAAATGCGTTCTGCCATTTTTCTAAAGCCAGTTAATTTACCCCCTGCAATGGAGATTAAGTTACTCTCAGAAACAAATATTTCATCCTTACGAGATATTTCAGTAGGTGCTTTTCCTTTTTGACGTATTAGGGGTCTAACGCCACTCCAAGAAGATACAATTTGCTTTAATCCTATGGGTTCAATGTCAAAGTAATTATTAACAGCCTTTAGTAAATAGTCCGCATCTTCTTGAGTGCAACCCACGTCATCTAGACCTGCTTTTAATATTGTATCAGTAGTTCCTATATATACTGATTCCCCTCTAGGAATAGCAAAAATCATTCTTCCATCAAAGGCATCAAAGTAAATTGAATTATTAATAGGAAGCGTAGCGTGCTTTACAACAATGTGTACTCCTTTTGAAAGTAAAAGACCCGCACTTTCTAATTTTTTATCAAGATTTCTTGTTTCATCAAACCAAGGGCCAGTAGCATTTACAACGAGTTTACTCTGCAGTCTAATTTCTGCATTTGTAATGAGGTCTTTACAAACAACTCCATGTATTTTATTTTCTTTTTTTATGAGATCAATCGCTGGAAGATAGTTAAAAGCCATGTTCCCCTTGCGCACTCCTGCCTTAATAAGTTCTATTGTTAAGCGTGCATCGTCAGTTCTATATTCTGAGTATTGAATCCCTGATTTAAGAGATTCATTTTTTAACAAGGGTTCCATTTTTAGTAAGGCTGATCTTGTAAGAGATTTTTTTCTATCCTTACTAGGAACCTTGGCTAAGAAGTCATACACTGAAATGGCGATATTTGCAGAAAACTTACTAAATGTTCCCTTTTTAATAATTGGTAATAGCATATGTTCAGGATGGACTAGATGGCAAATATTTTGATGTGCAATGGCTCTTTCTGAACCTGTCTCTCGCACTAGTCCCAATTCTAACTGTTTGAGATACCGTAGTCCCCCATGTATAAGCTTCGTAGATTTACTGCTTGTTCCAGATGCAAAATCTTCTTTTTCAATTAATATTGCATCTACGCCACGTAAAGCTGCATCCAGAAGAATGGCTGCTCCAGTTATACCTCCTCCTATAATTATAAGATCATATTCATGCGCAGTTGCTCTTTGCAGTCGCGTTGTTCTATCTGAATTACTGAATTTGGGTTGTGCCTCCATCATTCTCCTTTGGTTCTTTTGAATGCATAAATTGCTTTACTGGAGGATACCAAATACGTATTGTCTATTTCAGTAATACTCTGCAATGGTTCATACACATGAAATCCCGATTTCTCTGCAGATAATTTTTCAAACTGCATGTTTCCTTGATTTAAGTAAATTAAACCGTTAGAGCCATCAAGAGCTCCATTATGCACTTCTATGTTGTCACAATTCTGTAGCACAAATAAATCCTCTTTTCCATCCATGTTTATATCATTCGTAAAGAATGCATTAACATTAGAATATTGTACTTCGTCAGGTAGTGAAACCACTTCAAAATTAAAGTTACCATTATTTTGTAGGACAACGGATGCTAGCGTATTTACCTCTTCGATAGTTGCTTTATTACCCAGTGTTTTGAGAATGTCACTATATTCAGCCTTGGCAAACGTATTGTATTCTTGAAAGGTTTTTTTAATCTTGGGAATCTTTTTAGTTAAATCATCTCTAGATGCGTAGCTGTAATCTTTTTTATTATATCGGTTGGGAAAAGACATAATAGGGTCTATGCGTCCATTATTGTCTATATCGTTCGTTACAATTTTTAAAGGCTGCATTGTATTTACATGCAATCTGTTATTCATACCAATATTGCCTAAAAGAAGATCATAGTCCCCGTCTTGATCTAAATCACTATAGTGCGCTGTTTCCCATAAGCCAGAAAGAGTATCAAGAGAACTTGAATTAACTTGTAAAAGACCAGTTGAAGTTGATCTATAAATTTTTGGAGCGGACCAATTTCCCAAACATATCAGCTCTTCCTGATTATCATTGTCTAAATCTACAAACACAATATCTTGTATGCCATAGGGGCAGTGTATATTTTGTTCTTGCAAAGCGAGTTCATCTTCTTCCAATCTGATCTTGAATAAGGAAGAGCCATTCACTAAGGGATAATTACTAGCATCTGGTGTAGTATATAGCCAAAAGTCAGAATTGCTTTGTGCAAACTTGTAGATGTTTTTATTTAGAGAAATTGTTTGTCTTTCAGTATATCCCGTTTGAGATTTTTCTAATAGAATAAGTTTACTTTTTTTATCGACGATATTCGAACTGGCACTAACGCATATGTATTCATTATTTTGTTTTGATGTAAAAGAGATAATATCGGTGACTATATAGCCGCGGATATCAGTAATGTCAATTTGCTCTTTAGAACGAAGTCCGTAGCTTACTAGTTTTTCAGCGGTATTCGCTAAAAGTAGCTCTAGTCCATTGTGATGTGCTTTCGTGATTAAGCCTGGATAACTGCATGATTTAAATAGTAAAGGCTGGATGGTGAAATCGTGTGGATGCTTTGTAGGTTTTGAATTTTCAAAAAGGGTTTCTTTTGAAAGCAGGGTAGCCATTTGAACTGGATCAATAATCTGTTCTGGACGACTTTGATCATAACGAATATGTAAGTGCGCATTTGAAATTAGTGTGTCCATTCTACTAATCTCTCTATTTGGCCATTGAATTTCAATTTGTATTACGCTATCTTTCCCTAAGCCTATGATTGTATTATAGCTCATGGAAGAGAGATAGGAGCGAACAGGACTCAAAGTTCTTTGATACGTTTTATTGTCTTTTGTATGTACTGTAATTTTACTGCCAATGCCATCTAAATTAGGCTCTTTAAAATTCAATGAAACTTTAAGGTAGTTCTCATTTGTCTCATTTATAAGGATATTGGCTTTACTATTGATGTTATTTTGGACAAGATCTAAATCGCCGTCGTTATCTAAGTCCCCATAGGCAACACCATTTGTAATAGTATTTTTAAAATTGAATACATTATCTAATTTTCCATTTTCATTTTGTACGAAAAAGTGATTAGAAAGTTCCACAGCTGCTAGAGCATTTATATTCTCTTTTATCTTAGATACAATCTCTTGTTCATCTCCAATTCCTGATACGTTGGAGGTATAATTTACAAAATCTAGGTCAGTTATGTTTTTGCCATAACCGTTACTAATATATATATCTTGATCTCCATCATTATCAAAATCAGCAATGAGAGGAGACCAACTCCAGTCTGTTTCATGCACTGCTTGGAAAGGAGCAATGTCAATAAAGGCTAATTGTGTAGTGTCTATTTTTCCAGAATTTATCTGAAGCGTATTGCGAATATATTGATCATTGTAGGACTCCTGTCTTCCAAGTAAAAATTTATCAAAGTTCATGGAGCCTAACATAGTTTTCTGCCTGTCGTTATTGTAAGGGAGCATATCTACAACTAGGATGTCGTCTTTCTGATCATTGTTGAAATCAGCAATGTCAACTCCCATGCTGTTATAGCTTGTATGTTTTAAAACTTGTTTGGAAACCTCCTTAAACCGTTCTCCATTGACATTTTGATAGAGTAGGTCATCTGAGATAAAGTCGTTTGCTACATAAATATCTGGATAACCATCGGCATTAAAATCTGTGAGTGCAACACCAAGTCCAAATCCTGTAGCGTCTACACCCCATTTTTTTGAAGCGTCTACGAAAGAGGTTTTTCCACTTTCTTGCTCCATATTTAATAGGAAAATATCTTTACTCTTGTCAGAAAAATATTGCTTTGGTTTTGGATAGTTTTTACTAAGTGGGTCTACATAATTTTGAACCTGATACATGTCTAGGTCCCCATCACCATCAGCATCAAAAAATAGGGCTTGCTGACTGTAAAGGGCTATGTCCAATCCATACAATTGACTGCGTTCTTCAAATTGAATTTTGTCTGTTGTACTCGTATTAATAAAAAGTAAATTTCTACAATTTTGATCATCGCACTTAGGACCACCTACGGAAAGATAGATATCTTTTTTGCCATCATGATTAAGATCAAGAATTGAAATTCCATTGATCCAATCATTAGTTTCTACACCGGAGGGAATGGTGATGTCCTTAAATTCTAGCTTTTCATTCCCTTGATAAAGAATAGAGGTCCTTTGGTTTCCACCCAGGAAGATATCTTCAAAACCATCGTTGTTGAAATCAGCTATGCCCACACCACCGCCATTATATAGATAATGAAAATCAAACAGACTTAATTCGTCTGTTTGTATTTGATTTATAAATTCTAGTTCAATTGATCTGTCAGGTACAAAACACACTTGAATGTTTTGTCTTGTATTCTGGTCAGTCTTGCAAGAAATGATGACCATATATAGGAATATAGGAAAAAGTCTATACCTCATATTTTAGTAATAATAGGATGTAAAGTAAGTAAAGTCAATTTAGCAGACTTTACTTACTCTAAATTTGATATAGTAGCTACAAATATCAAATTCATTAGACCATTACATCCTTATAAAGAATATGAAAAAACTATTATCCTAATAACCTGGATTTTGGCTTAAATTTTCATTTGCGGATAACTCCGAATTAGGTATCCAAATGTACTCATCTCTGCCCGTTTGGAATATACCTCCACTTAAAGACTTCGGGTGACTACTATGTAGGGATGTCTCACCCATATAGTCATCCGCTAAACCCCAACGAACTAAATCAAAGAATCTATGCCCTTCTCCTGTGAGTTCTAGTACACGTTCATCAATAATTGCTTGTACCATTTGATCCTGTGATAAGCCAGAAACTGGTGTAACCTGCGCACGTTCTCTGACCTGGTTTAAATACATGGCAGCTTCAGATGTTTTTCCCTGATTATTTAAGGCCTCAGCCATCATGAGTAAAACATCAGCATACCGTATAATTCTCCAATTGTTGCCAACGTTTGTACCTAGAAAATCTACATCTTCACGTTTACCAATGTCTAATCCAGCATATTTTCTTGTAAATAT
The DNA here is from genome assembly GCA_938045585.1 of uncultured Saprospiraceae bacterium. GTDB lineage: Bacteria > Bacteroidota > Bacteroidia > Chitinophagales > Saprospiraceae > CALCMJ01. The sequence continues at coordinate 38,845 of CALIAU010000024.1, read as the reverse complement.
GGGTTCCATGCCATCTGCCTGCGCTACTTCAATATCACCTGCAAAGTCTTCTAAAAAATCTAAACCGCCATAGCCAGTAGATCCAGGGTAGTCATATGCAAGAGTTGCATCTCTTCGCACAGTTTCACCATTTGCCTCAAATAGTTCTCTAACCCAAGAATTTACAAAATGAGATTGATCAGGAGACTTGGTAGGTGGAGCATAATCTATGTGGAAATTCCCCATAGTTCCTACACCAGGAACATCTACTCCCCAAGCAAAATTCTCAATACCTAAGTACTGCAATTCAAAAACAGATTCACTATTATTTTCATTTACCTGTCCAAAATTATCTTGGTAGTCCTCAGCGGACAATAGGCTGTAAGCACCACTATTTACTACTTGGCGAAAAGCAGCTTCAGCATTTGCCCATTCTCCCATGTATAAATAGCTTTTCCCTTTAAATGCAGTCGCACTACCAGAAGTAGGTCTTCCTGTATTCGCACCATCCCAACTAGCAGGCAGTCTATTTTCTGCTTCTTCCAGATCTAAAATAATCTGATTCCAGACATCTGCGCTGGCTGCTTGAGAAGGAAAGAAATCCTCATCTGATTGCGGTGTATTCGTAATTAATGGAACATTGCCAAACAGATTTACTAAATACCAATGTGCAAAAGCTCGCATAAAATAAGCCTGACCTATATATTGATCCGCATTGGGAATATCTGTACCTACATTTTCAATGATCGAATTAGCTCTAAAAATTGTCTTAAAAGGCTCTTGCCATATTTCAGTTGCCCATCGTGCAACGCCTGGTGTACCTTGTAAAGTAGACATTGCAGTATTCACACCAAATGGGCGCACATTAAAGACATCAGATCTGAGCATTGCTCCTGTATGGATTATTCGACCCCAAAAGAAAGTATTTGTAATAGGGTGGTACATACCATTTACTGCTTTTATAGCATCATCCTCTGTTCGCCAGAAGTTTCCTGTTGAAACAGTATTTGTATTTACCTGATCTAATAAGTCCTCGTTACAACTTTGTGTGATCGCTACTAGAAAGAAGGCTGTAAGTAGCAAAGGAATTATATTTATATTTTTCATTTTTAAAATTTTTAATCTAATTAAAATGTTACTTGTGCTCCTAGCATAAAGGTTCTAGCATTTGGATATGCCCTTGCATCTAAACCTCGACCTAAAAGTGGATTTACTGTAACTCTGTTTCCTTGGAAACCACTATCTCTATTCGCTCGTCCTCCATTTGTTGAAGAAACATCTGGATCGTAACCACTATAACCTGTTAGAGTTAATAAGTTTTGTCCAGTAACAAAAATACGTAAGTTATCCGCCCAATCAACATTGCCCATATCAAGCGTGTATCCTAAGACTAAAGTTCGTAATCTTAAGTAAGATCCATCTTCAACAAAGAAAGACGATGGAGCTCTGTTTTCTGCCTGATCAAGAGTTGTTGATCTTGGAATGTCCGTATTGGTATTCTCCGGCGTCCATGCATCTAAAACATCCACTAGCTTATTGTCATCTGCCCAGAAAATATTAAAGAATCTGTTTAGATTATAAATTTCATTGCCTTGGACCCCATTAAAGAACACACCAAAATCTAATTTGTTGTAGCTACCTGAAAAGTTCAGTCCATAAATAAAGTCTGGAGTTGGATCTCCGAGAATAGTTTGATCCTCTGAATCAATTATACCGTCATCATTAATATCTTTTCTGATAAAATCACCAGGCTGTACAAGCGATCTACGTACATCATCATTTCTAATGTTAGGATCATTATCAATTGCAGCCTGATCTGCATATACACCTTCTACTTCAAAGCCCCAGTATACGCCTGGTGCTTCCCCTTCAATAAATCTATTTACACGCGTCAAATCTTCACTAGTGGAAGGGCCTATAATAGGATTAGGTAATTCAGTAATCTCACTATTAAATGTACCAAGGTTAAAACCAAGCTCGTAGTTAAATCCTGAGGTGCTTCTATTTCTATATAATGCTTCAAGCTCTAAACCACTATTGTTTATAGATCCGGCGTTTCTAATAACAGGTACACTCGTTCCTGAGGTTGAAGGCAGATTGACTCCTACAAGTACATCATCCACATCTTTTGTGTAGTACTCTACTGTAAAACCAAATTTATCATCCCACAGACCTACATCTACTCCTAAATTAAGGGTACGCGCTTCTTCCCACTTTAAATCCTCAAGTGCAAATGATGTTTGAGCAAATCCTGCAGCTCCTGCACCTCCAAATACAACATTAGAATTTAAATTAAATACAGATTGGAATGCATAGTCAGGAATATTTTGTGATCCCAAAGTCCCGAATCCTCCTCTCAGTTTAAATCTATTTATAGCGCCGTCACTAGGGAAGAATGACTCATTATGTAGCTTCCAGCCAAAGGAAACAGAAGGGAAGTACCCAACTCTAAAGTCCGGTGCAAATTTAGAAGATGCATCTCTACGCATTGTGAATTGTAAAAGGTATTTATCTGCCAGGCCATAGTTGATTCTACCAAACAATGACCGCAGTCCACTTACATTATTTATACCGGCTAGGTTCTGTACATTATTTATAGATGCAGCACCTATTACCTGCGTGTTATCACTTGGTAGGTTTTGTGCATATACACCTAAGGTTCTTAAGTCAGTTTTTTGTTCAGTAAAACCCACTACAACATTGACGTCACTTTCTCCAAATGATTCATTGTAGCTTAATGTAGGTTCCCATAACGTAACTAGACTTTCCGAACGCACTTCTGTTAAATCGTTTTGATCATTTGTATTGAATACCGGATCCGTGCTACTCATAAAGAAACGAGGAGTAAAAGTTCTTGCATATCCATTCAAATAGTCAGCACCGAAGTTTAATTTTGCAGATAATTTATCAGTAATAGCATAAGAAAAATTAATATTCCCTAATAAATTTCTGGTTGTCAAATTATTATCTTCAAGCGTAGCTAAGGCAAATTTATTTATTCCGCCAAAATTAAATAGATCGGATTCTGGAGCTTCAAATCCTCCTAAATTGTTTTCATTTGTTTCAGCCAAGATAGGAGCAGTGGCACCATCAAAACCGAACCAATTATTTTCTTGAAGATCAGCCTGACTTAATGAAAGCGATTGATTTATAGTAAGCTTTCCTAATTTAAATTGACTATTTGCACGACCATTAATACGTTCAAATCCAGAACCCACTAATATGCCATCTTGGCTAAAGAAGTTTCCTGATAAATAATAACTCGCAGCTTCAGAACCTCCTGAAACAGACAGACCATAATCTTGGACTGCTCCTGCGTTTAGTGAAAGATCCTGCCAGTCGGTACTAGGTAGTCCTGAGGGGAGGACAAATCCAGTTCCATCATTCGCTTCAAGTTGATTTCTATACTGTGTAAACTGGGCTCCATCCAGTAAGTCTAATAATTTCGTAGGACTCTCAACACCTGTCCGAACATCTAAAGTGACAGTTGGGTCCTGATTTTCTTCTCCACGCTTAGTAGTAATAATGACTACACCATTCGCAGCTCTAGAGCCATAAATAGCAGCAGAGGCAGCATCTTTCAGTACCTCAATTGATTCTATGTCTTTAGGGTTGAGGAAGTTCATGTTTTCAGCAAAAGTTCCGTCAATAACGTACAATGGAAAAGAATTTGTAAGAGAACTTACTCCTCTAACAAATACATTGGCAGCACCCCCCGGTGCTCCTCCATTATTTTCAATTTGGATACCTGACATTTTTCCTTGTAGTGCTGAGGTAGGGTTCCCGGCAACTACAGCTTGAATGTCTGAGCCCTCTAAAGAAGCTACTGAACCAATGAGATCACTCTTTTTTTGCACACCATAACCCACGACTACTATCTCATCCAGTAATTCTGTATCACTCATTAGAGTAACAGAGACAGTATTCTGTCCATTGAGATCAATGGTTTGCGTCTTAAATCCTAAATAGGAGATAGAGAGTTGATTAGATCCGGATGGGACGTTGAGTGAAAAATTTCCATCAATGTCAGAGATTGTTCCGACATTCGTTCCTGGTACTGATATATTAGCACCAATGATGGGTTCTCCATTCGAGTCTTGTAAGGTACCTGTTACCTGCGCATTTGCACAGAATGCAAATAGGATCAGGGCGACAATAGTAACAGCTTTAAATTTCAATCGTTCTGGTTTAAGATTGAAGAAAAGTAGTTTTGATTTCATAACGAATTTTTAAACATTTTTAGTTGTGGTTATCTAAAGTGAATTTCTTGATATTAATTTACTGGGAACAATTTTATTTATTGTTTTCTGGTCCGAAATAAAGTTTGCAGAATATTTTGCCATGGCATAAAAATCTGTTGAGAATGTAGAGATACCCCCTTGAATGATTTCTTTAACAGGTGAATCATTGTGTGATAAAATTCCAATATCTCTGCCTATTTCAAAACTCTGTTCTTTCGCACATTTTAAAATAGACCAAAGATCGCTATCACCAATTGTAAGGAACAATACCTTAGCATGCATATGGCTTTCATCAAACTCATCATGTACTTCTAAGGCTATCTTATATTCTTGCATATATTTTTTCGTAGCCTCAAGGATTCCGCTAGGGTAATCAGAATCTTGTTTGAAATAGATAATTACCTTATTAAATTTTAGAATATTTTCACCTAGCTCATTTAATACTCTTAGAAACGATTGTTCAAATTCCTGCGTTACCTTACTTACCTTATCATTGATATATTGGTATCTGTCAATAAGTAATAATTTCTCAGGGTTAAATGACTGCAGCAGTTCTTCAGCTCTGCTATTTTGAATTGGGGCGATAACATAGACTCCATAATTACCTCGAATCGAATCCAATATAGATTCGTACACTGACATATTATTATGATGGAAGAAAACATCTATTTGATAATTCTTGCCTAGAGATTTCCTGAACGTGTTATAGAATTCTTGTTGGAAGGTTTGAAAACCGTAAAGTACAAGCGCTATTACAGATTTGAGATTAGTGTTATTGCTAACTACGAAATAACCAACACCAGGTTTGGATTTTATTATCCCCTTGTCTTTTAAGTCTCTATATGCTTTAACTACTGTCTCTCTAGCAAAATCTAGATCATTGGATAACTCGTTTACAGAGGGTAGGATGTCACCAATTTGGAAAGAACCATTTTCTATACATTCAGAAATCCCATTTACAATTCGGTCATGCTTAGTTTGACCGCTAACATTGTTCGTGGTTATTGTCCTAGAAACTGGGTTTTTCATATTAATCTATAACTGTACTATACTATACTGTACTATTATACTAACTAATATATAACTTTTATGAAATATTCAAAGCAGAACAATATTTTATTTTTTACATATGTATTAAATTTTTATTTGGAACTTGGGTTAAAGCTTAAAATAATATGTAGTAAATTTAATTTAATCAAAAGAAAATGAATTAATAACATATTAAATAATTATATAATATGTTGGAAATATACATGGGATACTATTCTGCTCTTATTTCAATATTTATTGGTCTTTTGTAGAAATCTTAGGTAATTAACAGAATCCTAAGTGCGACAGTACAGTTTGAGATTAGCTGTACTAGTTTGATTTCAATTCGTATCGTCCAGGACTATATTCCAATACTTTGATATGTGGATGTTTGGATGTTACTTGAACAATACTGTCCAAGATTTGAATGTTGAAGTCGGTACTATCAATCGTATCATACAAATTAGAAGGAGAGGATAATTTAACGCGAATTGTGTCAGCTAGAATGGAAGTCAAAAAGCGCACTTCTTTTTCTACAAGTTGATCTACAATGATTTCTAACTTTGCTTTTTCTTGTGATAGTTCAATAAGTTCGCTATAATTTTTGATGATATGCAAAGAATCAACATAGGAATTTTGCAAATCTTTTAATACCAACTTGCTTAAATACAATTTGTCAATTTCTGCTAATAATTTGCTCGCCCCTTTTATTTTAATTTCAGAGGGAGAAATATTTTCGTTCAATATGATATACCCTTGTTTTGCATGTAACTCATTATTCACTGCTAAGGGTACAGTTTTTTGCACAAGCGAGTCTAATATTATTTTGGCTAACTCAAAGGGTGTACTTATACTTTCTACTTTGGCATAGATACGATCATTGAGTAATTTAGAAATTTGTTCACTCGTGTACGCTTTGTTTTCAAGAGGAATTTCTAATGGATTTTTACCCATTCTATATTTTAAAGTCATCAAGTTTCCAGTACGGGCATGTATATTAAAATGAATCGTGTTTGGAAGATCCTCTGTTGTTGTATAATTTTCTGGAAAGCTAAATGCAACAGGCAATTGCATCACGTGGTTTTTTATTTGGCTCAATTTTAATGTTAACCAAAAGAATGTAGAAACGAGAAAGCATACTAAAAGTCCTAGGCTCCTACTAGATTTCTTAATTGTTTCTTTTTCAATTTTGGATTTTAAATTTCCTTCTTTCAATAATACCTGTTTATGCCTCCTTTACAGCGCTTGCTCCTGCAGAATTATATTTCTCAGACATTTCCTTATTAATTGCAGAGGAAAGTACTTTGATAAAGGTCTTTTGATCGAGTTGTAAATGCGTTACTCCGCCTTCTACCTTGCTAACCTTGCCTATAATTCCACTTGAAGTAACAACTGTATCACCTTTCTTGATGGAGTTTTCAAAAGACATTTGTTCCTTTTGACGTTTCATCTGAGGACGCATAAAAAAGAAATACATTACGAGCATAATTGCGAGTAAGAAAACTAAATTACTCGTCATGGGGTTGTTTGCTGTTTGTAAAGGAATCATAGTTTATTTTTTAGGATAGACATAACCTCGGAGAGTTACGAATTGCTTGTTTTCTAATGCGTTTGTAAAGATAGTCAGTTTTTTTTCTTGTTCTTTGGTTTTTCTATGGGAGTCAAACTGGACTGTAATTTCTCCATAGCGACCAGGTTCTATTGCCTCTTCTGTGTGCTTTGCAATAGTACAACCACAGACAGACCGCGTATCTAAAATAAACAGATCACGTTTGCCTACATTCTGAAACTTAAACTTATGGGTAATAGTGTCTCCTTCATTAATCTCTCCAAAATCAAAAACGTTATCTAGCATCTTGATCTTTGCCACATTTACTGTATCAAGCTGCTCCGCATCAGCCGTAGCTGACATATGAATCATGTCGTGATACGGCGACTGTTCGCCCTTACTCTGGTCAGATTTACAGCTTCCGAAAGCACACAAAAAGATTATAAAAAACTTGTTTAATTTCATTTCCGCGAAGATATATATTTCACCTGATTACTTATTGCTGAAGAAGCGCTTCTTAGGGCATTTTATCTGTTATATATGATTATTTTACTGCTTTCTGTATATTAGAACATGTCAACACTTAAATTAAAGCAGAATCCAGCAGTCAAAGATAAGTTTCAAAGCTATCCCAAATCCATTCGATCCAAACTAGAAAACTTACGCGCTTTAATCATGGAAGTGGCAAATGAAAATCAGGCTATCACTGAGATAGAAGAGACTTTAAAATGGGGTGAACCCTCGTATTTAGTAAAAAAGGGGAGTACCGTGCGTATAGATTGGAAGGAGAGGTCACCACACCAATATGCTATTTACTTTAAGTGTACGAGTAAACTAGTTGAAAGTTTTCGCAAAATTTATGGAGACACCTTCACTTATGAGAAGAATAGAGCTATTCTTTTTAACTTGGATGACGAGATTCCTGAAAAGGAATTGAAAAGCTGTATAGGAATGGCTTTGCAGTATCATAGTTTAAAAGACAAACCGCTTTTAGGATTTGGTTCTGAATAGGATTTCTTTTTAGAGCATTAAAAAACTATATCTTAGGTCGCAAATAACTTAGTCATGCAAATCTTTCTTCTTGGATTTATGGGGTCGGGGAAATCTACCATCGGCAAAATTTTAGCCAAGAATTTAGGCTATGATTTTTTAGATCTTGATGCGGAAATAGAACGGATTGAAAAGAGATCTATTGAACATATTTTCAAAAATGAAGGGGAAACATATTTTAGAAAAGTGGAATCTAAAGCGCTCAATAGTTTAAAGAAAACGAAACATCGAGTAGTATCCTTAGGAGGCGGCACGCCCTGTTATTCTAATAATATGTTTATTATCAGTTCCTTGGGCACACCTGTCTACATACAAACTTCTCAAGACCGTTTAGTAGATAATTTATCAAAAGATCAGAATACACGTCCCTTACTCAAAGGGCTTAATAAGGTGCGCTTAAAATCTAAGATTGCAAGTATGCTAAGAGCACGCACTAAGTTTTATAATAAGGCAAACTATAGAGTGCGTAATAATGGGACTGCTAAAGAGATCGCTGAAAGAATTCAGAATAAATTAGATCTTGTTTAGTAGTGTCAAGTGTTTTGTTGCGATTGAATTATATTCTTCCAATAAAAAGTGTCGCAAAGCCTGCGAGAAAGACCTTCCTGCGTGCACAAGCAAGCAGGAAGTAACAATCCGATGGGAGTCCAGCAGGACCGCAACGAAAGTGGAGCTTACCTGCTTAGGCATGCAAGCAGGTTGTGGATAGCCTGGTGCAAGCTGATATGAAATAACAGCTAGTACTTGCCCAAATTCAATTATATTAATTACTCTCTCCCGTAGCGAGACAAAATGTTTTTCGTCCCAATGAGTTTCTTGATTGCTGCATTAGGCTGGATAATTTTACCTGTAAGTTTTGGTTGCGCAGACTTTTTACCAGTGGCTTTAAGAATTTCAAAAGCCTCCTCCGTTGTGATATCTGGTTTGATTGCTTTCATGAGGCCTACGGCAGCGGCGACATGTGGAGCAGCCATAGAGGTCCCATTCATCGTCTTGTATTTATGGCCCACCACAGTAGAGTAGATTTCTGTTCCTGGTGCACTGAGAGGCATTCCTATATCTTCCATGGTATTAGAAAAATGGGATTTACGTAGGAGCGTATCTATAGCTGCTACATTTATCACGCCCTTTGCATTTCCCGGCGTATTTCTATTCGCATTGATATTAGAATTTCCAGATGCAACAACAACAATTGTCCCTTTTGCATTAGCATAGGCAATCGCATCTGAATATGCTTTTTCTCTGGCTTGACTACTTATTCCGCCAATGGACATAGATATAACATCTGCACCCAGATCTGCCGCTTCAATAATACCACGGATAATCTGTTGTTGGGTGCCAAAACCAAAGTTATTCATAACCTTGATGCTTGTGATTTTTATCCAGGACTTATCGGGTACCATAGAGCTTACCCCTTTACCGTTATTACTTACCGCTGCTATTACTCCCGCACAATGTGTTCCATGACTATTGCTGTCCTTGTCATAGGAAGCCTTTGTGCTCACGTAATGATCCCTTAGATCTTCATGATTTCCAAATACACCTCCATCAAGAACGGCAACAAGAGCTGTTTTCTTGGGACTCATCTTTTTTAAGGTACGATGTAGGCCTGCATAATCTAGCGTCTTGACTGACCATTGTTTAGAAACACCAGGATCGTTAAAGAATCCATTTCGAAATAAACTCTTAGCTTCTTTCGCTTCTGTTTCTGGTAGCTTTAGGATTTCGTTTTTTTCTGCCCAACGGATTTCTTTAAATTCTTTTAAACTACGCATGGTTCTGTCTATGCGCGCAGGATCCTGGATATCAAGTACATAATACTCATCTATATTATAGCTTAGGTCTGCAGGTGAGAAGGCTGGTCGGATCTTACCGCCTGTAATGTTCTCAATAGCAGATATGATTGCTATATCATGCTTGTCTAATTCAAAAAGGAATTCTCCATCACTGGCGATGGATTCAGTTTGCTGTGAGCTAGGCGAAATTTGGTGCACCTGTGGTATCAAAATATAGAGCATCCCTGCATAAAGCACTAGGGCTAATTTGTTAGTTCGCAGTTTCTGTGCTAGAAAGGCGGCTACAGAAACAATCAGGAGATCTTTTGCGAGATGGAAGATGGTAGTAGAAATGTCTGCATTTGATCTAAAAATGGAGAACAAAAGCACTAGAAAGGATATTGTAAAGAGGGATTGTAAGACATTACTCAATCTATCTAACTGTTTGTCATAGAGAAATGACCATAAAACTAGGCTCGCGATGCAGGTATATAGAATGAGTAGGTGCATATTTCTTTAACAAAAGTAAAGCTCAATTTAGTTCAATGAAACTAGAATAGATGAAATCCTTGTTTTATTCGATAAGAATTGTCATTTGCAGCTCTATATCGAGAGATTTCGTAGAGGCAATTAGCTTATAACATCATTAATTCTCATACATTTGCAAATATTTAAAATTTAGAAAAAATGGATATTCATAATTGTGTAATAATAGGTTCTGGACCTGCTGGATATACGGCTGCTATTTATGCTGCGAGAGCAAATCTTAAACCTGTACTTTTTACGGGAAAGGAGCCAGGGGGGCAGTTGATGATAACAACAGATGTAGAAAATTATCCGGGATACCCAGATGGAATTATGGGGCCTCAGATGATGGACGAATTTAAAAAGCAAGCCGAGCGTTTTGGAACAGATGTCCGTTATGAATTGATTGAAAAGGTAGAGCTAGATGGGGATGTGAAAAAAATGTGGACGGAAAGTGGGGAAGAAATAAAGGCACATACTGTTGTTATTTCTACGGGTGCAAGTGCAAAGTGGCTAGGTCTAGATTCTGAAACAAAATTAATGAACAAGGGTGTTTCTGCCTGTGCGGTCTGTGATGGATTCTTTTTTAAAGGTTTAGACGTTGTTGTTGTAGGTGCCGGTGATACTGCTGCAGAAGAAGCAACCTATCTAGCCAAGCTATGTCCAAAGGTGCACATGCTCGTAAGAAGAGATGAGATGCGTGCATCGAAGATTATGCAGGATCGTGTTATGAAAACGGAAAACATAGAGGTACACTGGAATACAGAAACAGTAGAAGTTTTAGGAACTGAGGAAGTAGATGGTGTACGTGTTAAAAACAATAAAACAGGGGAAGAGTCTGAGATTCCAGCAAAAGCATTTTTCGTTGCTATCGGACACAAACCAAATACACAAATTTTCAAGAATGCCTTAGACATGGATGATACTGGTTATCTAATAACACAGGCAGATAGTTCAAAGACAAATATTGCTGGTGTTTTTGCGAGCGGGGATGCACAAGATAAGGTGTATAGACAGGCAGTAACAGCAGCAGGAACTGGTTGTATGGCAGCGCTGGATGCAGAACGCTATTTAGCTGAGAAAGAAATTATATAAGTATAGATCAATCAAAACAAAACGTATGTCAAAATTTAGATCGGGTGTGTTATTTGGTGATGAGGTTACAGAGTTATTAAACTATGCCAACGAACATAACTTTGCTATCCCAGCTGTCAATGTTGTAGGTACAAATACTGTCAACGCATGTCTAGAAACTGCCAAGGCAGTAAATTCTCCTATCATAATTCAGTTTTCTAATGGCGGTGCTAAATTTTTTGCAGGGAAGTCACTTAGCAATGATGGGGAGGCAGCCTCTATAGCGGGTTCAGTGAGCGGCGCTATGCATGTGCATAACATGGCAAAGGCCTACGGTGTTACAGTTGTCTTACATACTGACCATTGTGCAAAGAAATTACTTCCTTGGATAGATGGCTTGTTGGGCGAAAGTGAGAAGCACTATGAAAAATATGGACATCCTTTATATTCTTCACATATGCTGGACCTATCTGAAGAGCCTATAGAAGAGAATATAGAAATATGTGAGGAGTTTCTTAAGCGTATGGATAAGGTAGGAATTACTTTAGAAATAGAGCTGGGTGTAACAGGAGGAGAGGAAGACGGTGTAGACAATACAGATATAGACAATTCTAAATTATATACACAGCCAGAAGAAGTTGCGTATGCATACGAAAAGCTATCTGCTATCTCAGAAAAGTTTACTGTAGCAGCTGCCTTTGGGAATGTGCATGGTGTCTATAAACCAGGTAATGTGGAACTGACACCTAAGATTTTAAAAAATTCTCAAGTACATGTAAAAGAGAAATTCAATTTAGATTCGGATAACCCTGTAAACTTTGTATTTCATGGTGGCTCAGGATCTACACAGGCAGAGATCAGAGAGGCGATAGAATACGGTGCAGTAAAGATGAATATTGATACGGATTTGCAGTGGGCTTTTGCCAAGGGTGTAAGAGAATATGTAGATGAATTCAGTCCTTACCTACAAGGACAGATAGGAAATCCAGAAGGAGACGATATTCCAAATAAGAAAAAGTATGATCCGAGAGTTTGGTTAAGAAAAGGAGAGGAGAGCTTTAGAGAAAGGCTCAAACAAGCCTTTGAGGACCTAAACTGTATCAACAGAAACGCATAATATAAAAGGGATTGTAGAATTAAATGTTTACAATCCCTTTTTCTTTCCCTGTCGGATTTCCGAATTGTAACAATCCATGTATCTTTATCGTCACCATGGTACGAATCATGTCTTGACACTATGAAAAGCAATAGCCTCAACATTATTACTATTCTAGCCGCTGTCTTATTAGCTGCTTCCCTGTATTTATTAACTCAGGTACATGCTATCTCCAAAGAAAAACAAATCATATCTGAAGAAATTGCAGAGATCCATTCCGTCAAGCACGGGATGTTAAATATGAATAGATGGAAATCTGAAATTTCTGATATCATCGCTACCAAGGTGCAAGAGTTTGAATTTGCTGGCGACAATAATGAGGCCTTACGTGGATATGTACAAAAAGCCTTACATAAACTCGTAGATGAGGTCAAGATCTATTTGGATCAACAAAAAGATTCTGGAAATGCATTCGAGAAAATGATAAAGAAGGTCGCTTATGACGTTGCCTTTGATGTAGAAGACTTTAGGAAAAACATCCCTAGGTGGACGGATGAAATAATGGCGGAACTGAAGAATGTAGATACGCAAAAGGGAATTAAGGAATATATTCAGCAGAAGTTAGATGAGTTGATGGCAAGCTCAGGAGCACAGGTAGATGCAGCAACCTTAAACTATATAGGAGAAAAATATGGCTGTGAGGATATGGCGCTATGTTCTGAGCAGTTAACAGGAAAGAGAAAAGGGCTAGACAAACAGATTGTCCAGTATGGACTCGGAATGATTCTTGCCGCTGTCTTGATATTACTTTTATACTTTTTGTTTAGATCTTATGCACAGAATGCACTGTACTATACGATACTCGTTTTAGCTGCCATTGTACTTTTGATAGGAGGGATAACAACGCCTATGATCGATATTGATGCACGCGTATTAGAGCTTGCCTTTTCTATAATGGGTGAAGAAATTGCATTTAAAAACCAAGTGCTTTTCTTTCAAAGTAAATCCATTTTCGATGTTGTAAAAATTCTAATCGAATTCGGAGGATTGCAGGCTATGTTCGTAGGAGTGCTCATCCTTGCCTTCAGTATCTTGTTTCCTCTCTGTAAGATATTAGCTTCTATGTTTGCTGTTTGGAATCCAGCTAAACTACGTGAAAATTCCTTTTTGAATTGGTTAGCGCTTAAGTCTGGGAAGTGGTCTATGGCTGATGTGTTTGTAGTAGCAATATTTATGGCCTATATCGGATTCGATAGTATTCTATCCAATCAATTAGCGCAAATCGCGGGTGTAGAAAAAGCAAAGAATATTGTAAGTACCCAAGACCATACAAGTTTGCAAATGGGTTTCTATTTGTTTACTGCCTATTGCCTCTTTAGCTTATTCTTGTCCATGGTGACCGAACGATTTATAAGAGTGGAGGAGGAAGCTTAGGCGAACAGTGTGACTGTTCTTTTCTTTGTATCCAATTCTGCTTCCTGTCCAATCTGGAAGCTACACTGATCATCTATATGACCAAATGAAAAACCATATACACTAGGTGCATCTACTCTTTGCATACGTTCGCTTACCACTTCAATAAGTGTTTTTGAATGTTCATCTTTTTTATGGCAACCAGCAAATATTCCAAGTATGACACCCTTTACCTCATCAAAAAATCCTGACGAGATAAGTTGGGTCAACATTCTATCGATGCGATAGGGTTCTTCTCCAATGTCTTCAATGAATACCAATTTACCTTTAGCAACTAGGGCATGGGGTGTTCCTACCATGGCAGTTAATAGCGATAGATTGCCGCCAACTAACGCACCTTTTGCTTTACCTGATGTAATTTCCTTAAACTGGTAGACTGACTTTTCTTCAGCTAAGGCTAGGTTGTTTTCAGATAAATGAATTTTAAAATTTTCCTTGAGACCAAATAGAGGCTTAAGGTGTTCTATTGTGTATTCTGACATGGTTGATGCAGCAACAGGCCCATGAAAACAAGGACTACCGGTTTTTTGATGAATAGAAGTCAAGAGAGCAGTAATATCACTATAACCAATGAGAGGTTTAGGATTGCGAGCGATGAGTTTGTAATCCAGGTAGTCGATGATACGTGTAGCTCCATAGCCCCCGCGAGCACACCAAATTGCATCAATTTCTGGGTTAGCATACATCGCATGGAGATCATGAATTCTTAGGTGATCAGCACCTGCCAGATAGCCATCCTGAGCGCCAATGTTTTTTGAGAAACTATATCTCAGTCCTAATCTATCTAAATTTGCTTTTGCTTTCTCAAGTTTTGTGGGATCTAATCTTCCTGAAGGTGCAGTAAGACCAATGTGGCTATGCTTAGTTAGATATGGTTTTTTATGTTTAAAAGGTTTCATAAACGTACTGTCTAGTGTGCTAAATGCAATTGTAGTAGAAAGGGTTTTATTGAAGTTTCTTCTATTCATCCCTTAAAAGGTACAGCTTTGTTTTTTATTAAAGAAAAAGGCTCTAGTATTACTAATTCATTGGTATCAAAATTATACGTAAGGTCAAAATAGCAACTGTCGTAGTAAACCTTCCAGTCTACTCAATCCACGATTATCTTTTTTGAAATACTCATATTGAGGTCTTTGATAAATATCCGAACAACAAAAGCTCCGGTATGAAGATTTGGCAATTGCAGGATATTTTGATTGCGATAATTTGCTATCTGTTTTCCTGCAATGTCGTAAAGGTATACCTCAAAGTTTTCATAGTGCATGCCTTTTATTTCTAAAGCGTTTGTTCTTGGAATTTGTATAATGATGAAGGATTCGTAGTCAAAACTTTCTTGGGTAGATGAGCTTATATCACCACAAATGCATGTTTCCAAAATGTGATCCTCTGGAGTATCTGGATTGTTGTCATCACAGGGTGCACCGATTTGATCTTCACCTGCACAAAAAGGGAGATGATCCCCAAGCCAGGGAAGAAGAGGATTATTTGCTGAACCAAATCTCCACAAGTCACAAATGTAATCTGGATAGCAACCTTCAAAGTTGTTATTTCCAAGTTGGAGATTAAGTAAGTTGCTAGGTTTTTCGAAGGGAATAGTGCCTTCTAGTTGATTGTTCTCGGCAAGCAAAGAACTAAATTCTGGCCAGCTTCCAATATCAGGTAGGGTACCACCGATTTGATTATTACTAAAATTCAATTGTTGTAGTTTGGTAAGGTGTGCGTAATCGGGGACAGTGCCACTAATGGAGTTGTCCTCACAAATCAAAGACCTTAGTTTCGGAGTAGAAAGGAGTGCAGGCAACTCCCCAGAAAGCTGGTTTCCGCTACAATCAATATTAGTTAAGATGGGATGGTTTTCAAATTCAGGAATAGCACCTGTTAGATTATTATTATAGCAATGAAAAATTTCAAAACTAGTTAAATCTTTATATCTAGGTATTTCTCCAGTTAGTTGATTGTTGTCACAATAAAAAACTTTGATACGAGGTGTATTTTCAAAACTAGGTAGTTCGCCTATGAAATTATTTCCATTTAGATGCAAGACCACAAGTTTTCCTAATCCAAATTCAGGAATGGTTCCAGTGAAATTGTTGTTTGATAAACTACAAAAGTCAAGCTGCTCTAAGAGAGCCAGATGATGGATTTCTCCGCTAAGAAGATTATCTCCACAGCGAATATTTTCTATATTTGGACAACTTTGAAAGGAGGGTAGATCGCCCTCCAGTGCATTTCCAGCACAATGGAGAATTTGTAGATTAGGCGAATTGGTGAATTCAGGAATATTTCCAGATAAAGAATTAAGGTCTAAGAATAAGGATTGTAATTCAGCTAGATAAGTAAAATTGGGAATGATGCCTGAGATTTCATTTATAGAAAGGCTAAGCGTTTTTAAAGCAGTAAGATGTAAATCCGGAATTGTACCTACTAAATTGTTAGCACGTAAATTTAATCCAACCACTCGGTTGTCAATAATAGTCACTCCGTGCCATTCCGAAATGGGACTAGCAAAATCCCAAGAATACACCCAGTTTTCGCCTGCTGTACTATTGTAGATACTGATCAGCGCAAGGCTATCTTCTTCTATTTGCGCATGTAATTGACTGAGAGAAAATAGAATTGAGAAGAATGCATATATGAGTAAACGCATAGTTATTGTTAGAATGATTATTGCTAAGATATAAGAAAATTCTTAGTCTATTACCGTTCGTAATTTCAATGCCAAAGACTTTCTGTCTTCCTGAACTTTCTGATAGGCTTTAATCAAGATGATCCGTTCTTCATTTGCTTCGTCCAGCTGGCTTATTTTCTCACCCAGGTCTTTTAGTAGACGCTTTATTTTACGCATTTTGAAACGTAAGATCGCCTGAATGGAATCGTTTAGATAATTTTCATCAGGGGGCTTTTGTGTTTGTAGGAAGACCTCTTTTAAATGCCATTCCGCAAAGGTGTAAGGCTCTGCTAATGAATTTATTGTAAACTGTTGTATGTCTTTGTTTTCATGCGTTAAGAAGCTGTTCTTTATAGAGATGTCTTTTTCAACAAGCTTGAAACCCTCCAGTAATATCTGCTTATACAAAGCATTGTCAAACATCTCAAGCACCTCGTAAATACTTGCATAGATGTATTCCGCCATGGATATATCACTGCCCTCATAGTTTACCTTTTTATCACCAAACTGGATAACGAGTCGAGCGATATCCTTCTCTTGAAAGTAGTCTGCTGATTCTACTACATTAACATGAATAACACCATCGTCTTGCTTTTCTTCAGCAATCCATTTTTCTTCCCTAAACTGTTGTCTCGACTTTTCTCGATCCTGTTCTTGCCTTTTCTTTTTAAACTCACTGCGCAACTCTCTGTCGAGTTCGCGTACGAGTTTTGCTTCATCTAGATGGAGTACCTCACTGCATTTTTTAACATAGAGATCCCGCTTTAAATGATCTGGTATTTTAGCTAAACTACTTATAATGTCTTTAATGACAGAAGACTTTTTAATAGGGTCATCACCTATTTCTTTTAAAAGAAAATCTGCCTTAAATAATATAAAATCCTTTTTCTCTTTTTTGACAAAATCTATAAACGCTTGATAGCCTAGTTTGCGCATATAAGAATCCGGATCTTCGCCTTCGGGTAGAGTGACGAGATAGGTGTTTACATCTTGCGCCAGCAATAAGTCTATCCCACGCATGGACGCTTTAATACCAGCTGGATCTCCATCATAAAGTAGAATTACGTTTGAGCTAAAACGTTTAATAAGATAGATTTGTTCCTTAGTCAATGAGGTTCCAGAAGAAGCAACAACATTTTGAACTCCTGCTTGATAAAGGCTGATCACATCAGAATATCCCTCTACAATTATACATTCGTTTTGATTGCTGATTGCCTTTTTAGCAAGATGTAAACCATATAGAACTTTACGTTTATTATAGAGTTCAGTTTCAGGTGAATTAATATACTTAGCAGTCTTTTTTTGATTATCGAGAATTCGCCCACTAAACGCAATTACTCTACCACTTTGGTTGTGGATAGGGAAGATAATACGTTCTCTGAAAAAGTCATACCCACCCTGACTTACTAAACCGAGTTCTTTAAGTAATTCCTCTTTATACCCCTTTGTAAGCGCATTTTTTAAAAAAGCTTTACTTTCCTTAGGCGAGTAACCGAGTTCAAATTCATTTATAGTTTTCTCAATAAATCCGCGTTCTTTGAAATAGCTAAGACCTATAGATTTTCCTTCCTGACTATTGTGTAAACTGTCTTTAAAATACTCCAGAGCATACTGATTGACGATATGCAGACTATCCAACTTCTTTTTTTCCTCTATGTACTCCTCATCATTTCGTTTGTCTTCCTCTAGTTCAATATTATACTTTTTCGCCAATGTTCGTATCGCTTCAGGAAAACTCAGTTTGTCATGTTCCATCAAGAACTGCGGTGCACCACCTCCTTTACCACAGCCAAAACATTTGTAGATATTTTTCGTAGGTGAAACAGTAAAACTCGGCGTTTTCTCATCATGGAAAGGGCAGAGGCCTATCATATTTACACCACGACGCTTAAGATCAACATATTCGCTGATAATATCTTCTACCTGTGCGATTGCAAGTATTTCTTGTATAGATTTCTGGCTGATCATTGAATAGCGAAAATACTATTTGAGGAGCTAAGAATAGAGTATTACTGATAAATTATAGAACTGGATAAATGACGTAAAATATATGACAAATGACATAGTCATAGTAACTTACACTGTCCATTGTTCGTTTACAATAGCAACTTTGTTTAAACGCAATCGCCATCGATAGCGGCGGCGATTGCGTTTAATTGTATTTCGATACAGTTTTCTATTTTATAACCAGTTTTTTTGCCCAAGCACCAAATTCTGAAATAAAATAAAGTGTATATATTCCGGTAGCTAATGAAGCTGTTTCAATCCTTTGCGAAAACTGATTCTTTTCCAATTGGTAATGATATTTTCGAATTAATTCTCCATTCATTGAGAATAAATTAATATTCAATTCCCCTATTTTACCTTGACTCTGAATGGTAATATTGGTGGAACTTTCAGCTGGGTTTGGAAATAGCTCTGTTGTTGTATTTAATTCTTGTAATGTTTTCGTAGAGCTAGCAAGTGAATTGTCAAAACGGAATGCTATTCCTTCACCTGTATCAATATTACGATAAGCAAAAATTAAGTCATTTTCTATAGCTCCTCGAAAGTTAATGTATTGTCGATTGCTTGGATTATCGAATATCTTGTATTCAGTACCGTCATACGTAACTAATACTGTATCTGCAGTGTTAGTATTTCTAAAAGAAAGAAAATTAATATTATTATGAATAGCACCCATTTCTACAAAAGTGTGCCCACTTACTTCGAAGGTGGTTTCACTAAAGGATTCATCTGAGGCGGTGTATATGAAGATGACACTTTCTTGATTTGAATTGAGTCCACTAAAGTAATGTTCTCCATTTACCTCACCTCGATATTCGATAGAAGAGTAATTTGGTAACTGATGTGTAAAATTACCGTTTTCGTTTAAATAAAGACCTTCTTCACTATTTGGTATAAGCATATCAATTCCTTCAATTGTGGTAATATATTTTTGAACTCCATTCATGTCAAAAGGTATGCTATATTCAATTAAGTCTGTCCCGTCAAATGATAGTAATGGGCTTTCAATACCATTTTCAAGAATATGTAAATATGTCTTATCTAGTGCCGAGCCGGGAGACTGCCAAGGCTGACTACCTTCTGGAAACTCAATTAGCGCATTAAAATTGCTGCCATCATACGAGGCTAAAGTAACTACTTCATTATTATTAGCATCAAAAAAATATAACCATAATTCGTCAAAATTTTTAGGAGAATCTACGAGTCCAAAAAAGCTTAAACCATTCCAATTTGTATTTACTAATGTCATTTCAACTCCATCAAAAGCATACAATTTTTGAAAAGCATTGATGTATAGTATGCCATTTAATTCACCTGCTAATCCATTTAAAGTGATAGCACTAACAGGTAGAGGAATTAATTTAGTTTCTCCGGTTAGAGGATCGTATTCCCAAAACTCATTCCCATCCGCAATAAAATAATGCTTCTCTTTAAAATAAGTCAAATATGAAGTAATGAATCCTGAGTTAGGGTTTGCGCCAATTAGGATTTCGTTTATCTGATTTTGAGTTTTGTCATAAGAATAATGTTGCATAATAATACCGGGAGTGCTATTGGCTTCGTATTCTAATATAAATTCATTTGGAGAGCCTTTCCCTTCGGATGTTTTATTAAAAGCCTGAATATTAAGGGAATTACCATTCGGATGATTAGCTATTTCTTCAAATGTTTGAGTAAAAGCTATATTCCCAAAAAAGAGACTAATCGCAATTATATAATTGAATTTTTTCGTAAAAATTTTCATGAAATTTATTTAAAAATTAGTGAATAGATTAACTTCTATTGCTTGACACAAAATTTACTATATGCGTTGCGTGTCAATCTTGTTTTGTTAATTATTCTTTTGGAATTGTTGTTTAAAATGACATTTATCATTTCTATAGTTCATTTTTCTTGTAGAATCGAATGAGTATACATATGTGTCATCTTTTGAGCATAGTGAAATTAACGGCTTATAATTGTACATTGTGCAAAATGTAACTGGAACTTCACACTCTAGTCATGGGATAAATATGATAATGTTTAGCGCAGAACCCTATGAAGTTGCTTACAACGCAGGTATAAAGGACAACAGTAAATTCCTTTTTTAGGGTGAATAAAGAGAACAATATAATTTTTATTCTTGAAGATGTTTAAAATGGCTTCAGACCTTATACTTAGAGTGTCCTGTTTTGTTTCATTTTTACAGCCTAAATGAAAAGACTAAAAAATAAAAAGCAGACACATATATGTTTATTCATCCTTTGAGATTATCCGTGCATTTGCTGTTGGGCTAAACACGGTATCCTTCATCTTATTCTTAGAAAGAATAATCTTGTCAAAAGTACGGCGATTGCGCTCTTCTGTTGGTTTGTTTTCTTCTGTTTTATACCAAGCCATAGTAGAGGGTAGCTTAAGTCCTTCCAGTTCCATCCAATCGTCATAACGAATCCATCCTAGTTTGGTAGATTTTTCTTTTGAGAAATAGGTAACCGTATACGCAAGCCATTCCATCTGATGGCTATCTGGATTGTAGTAGATAAAGTATTCATCTTCTGGGCTTACACCTATACCACTATTGTAAGAAACCCTAAAACCGGGAAAGGTCTTACCATCAAATACTAAAGCTTCTGTGTCAGAATAATTTATTCCTTTATCACTTATGACAAAAGGCATAGCATAAAAATACATCATGAGATTCGTGTAGAAAATTGGATTTTTCTTAATGCTGGTATCTGCATCAATCCAGTACTGCGTTCCATCAAATCCCATTGTATAATCAGGGCCTTCTACTATTTCTCTTCTGTCTTGCAAATCAATGGATTGCTTTTCGTCCCCTTTATCATTCTTAATGGTATAAATTAATGCCTTCATTGACTTCCAGGTATCATAACCCCCATGCGCATCTAAGACAGCCTTCACATTTTTTGGGAAGCTGGGAGTTTGAACAGTTTGTATAGCATTTGGTTCAGTGACGGATTGCTTACACGCAACGAAATTAATCACGAGGAAAGAGAGGATAAGTAGATATCGCATATGCTTATTTTGTATAAAGATAGAATAGTAAAAGTGAATTATTCCTACCAACATAATAAATTCTAGTAGATAAGAACTGATGTCTTAAAGAGGACTATGCTTGTTTGAAAGATGTAATCACCTACGCGTAATCTTATATGTATTAAAGGCTGTCACATTAGAGGTGACCGAACTGAAATTACTGGCCGCAATTATTCCACCTCCTAGGATCAGACCCATGTTGCTGATATAGCCAGCGTCCCACCAGAATAGAGTTATAATAATGATTATTGCAATACCCAGAAGTGAGCCGGCTAATCGATAGGGCGTGGACTGGTAAGCAACTACATCATTTGCATGTACGGTGTTTTGTGAAAGGCATTGGCTACACTGAACTGAAAATTCTTCGCCCATAGCATCGATAAGATCTGGTCTAGTGACAAAGGATTTTTTAAGATTAAATTCCTCTTTACAGTTTCTGCACTTTACTTTGAGTTTCATAGGATAAAATTGTATTTAAATCTCCATTTCATATAACATCAAGGGCACATCATCATTTGGAATAGTAATCATTTTAGTAAACCTAAGTCCTAGCTTTTCAAGCAGCTTTTGTGAAGCGATATTTTCTTCAATTGTAATACCGCTAACCTTAGTAAGATTAAAGTGGGGCATGGCCTCACGAATAAGCACGGATGCGCTCTCGTATGCATAGCCCTGTCCTTCAAATTGTGGTAGCATGGCAAAGCCAATATCTACACCATCAATGCCTGGTCTATCATAGAGACCACAGGCTCCTAGTTTTACGCCATCGGATTTACGAATAATGGTATTGTTAGAAAAACCGTTCGACCGCAGTTGTGGTAGTATTTTTTCTTCGATGTAATTTGCAGCATCTTCTAGTGTACGGATATTTCTATCTCCTATGTTTGCAATCCATTTAGGTGAATTATATAATTCGTAAAAGAAGGGTGCATCCTCTATGCTACTAGGTCTTATAAATAGTCGTTCCGTCTCAAATGTTTTGTATGTACTCATACCACGTGTTCTGAGTTCTAATAATTATGTCATCATATCTTCCATAGTAAAAATGCCTTTTTTACCCATCAACCATTCTGCTGCTACTAAGGCACCTTTGGCAAAGCCCTCTCGACTCTTTGCATTGTGTCTGATTTGAATTGTATCCACCTCAGAAGAATAGTCTACTTCATGAAATCCTTTAGCATCTGCTATGCGTTCAGAAAAGATAGGAATTATCTGGGAGTCTTTGCTTTCTTCATTTATCCAATCAGTCTTAGAAGAATTATTTTGGATGATCTGTTCCGCTAAACTTATTGCTGTTCCACTTGGTGCGTCTTTTTTTGTAGTATGGTGTATCTCTTTGATAGTCAAAGAGTAATCATTCTTTCCTTCCATGAGTTTAGCAAGCATCTTATTTAGTTGGAATACGATGTTTACGCCAATGGAAAAGTTACTAGCATGAAAAAATGAACCCTCCCTTGCTATGACCAACTCTCTCACCTCATCTAATTTTTCATGCCAACCAGTTGTTCCTGTAACTACTGGAATACCAGCACTAAGTAGACTCTTATAATTATCCATTGCTGCATCTGGATGGCTAAATTCGATAGCAACATCTACGTCTTCCTTTTTAAGCTGCTCTAATTCTTCTTTATTTTTTAAACCGATCGTGGCAATGACAGAATGCCCAGCTTCTTCTGCAAGGCTATGTATTAATTTGCCCATTTTGCCATATCCGATGATTGCTATCCTCATACTTTGTTTGTTATATGTAAAATTATCCTTTTCAAGCCAAGCATTGCTGCCTTTAAAAGGAATTGGACTTACCTTTGTCCTATGCAGTACGAAAATGATATACTATTACGTCTTTTGCAAGGAAAGCAGGTAGAAAGACCACCGATATGGATTATGCGCCAGGCAGGTAGGATCCTTCCTGAATATAGAGAGGTCCGTGCAAGTTTGTCAGGCTTCAAAGCCTTAGTGTCAAATCCTGATCTGGCAAGTAAGGTAACTATACAGCCTATTGATGCCCTAGGAGTGGATGCTGCTATCATTTTCTCAGATATATTAGTGATTCCAGAAGCTATGGGCTTAGACTATGAGTTGATAGAAAAGAAAGGACCATTCTTCCACAAAACGATTGAAAACATGGAAGACGTGCTTGCTTTAAAGGAAGGGCAAGAAGCAGCTGAACACCTTTCCTATGTATATGAGGCAGTAGCAATGACAGTAGAGAAATTAGAACAAAGGGTACCGCTCATTGGCTTTGCAGGAGCACCCTGGACTCTTATGTGTTATATGGTAGAAGGTTCAGGTTCAAAAACCTTTTATAAGACCAAGTCATTTCTGCATAAGTATCCGGAACTTTCCCACGCACTTTTAGAAAAATTAACGAAGACTATTATAGCATATCTAAAGAAGAAGATATCCTATGGTTTGGAAGTGGTGCAGGTGTTTGATTCTTGGGCAGGCGTTTTGGATAAAGAGATGTACAAGGAATTTTGCCTTCCATATCTAAAAAGAATAAATGAGGCAATTACAGAAGTACCTGTAATCCTATTTAGTAAGGGGGCATGGTTCTCCATGGATGAGATTGTAGGATTAAAGCCAAATGTGGTTGGTCTAGATTGGACTCTAGATCCTAAGGAAATGCGAGCAAAGTATGGCAAGGATATAATTTTCCAAGGCAATATGGATCCAACGGTCTTGTTTGCACCTAAACATCTTATTTCTAGCAAGGTAGAGAAGACTATCCAAAGCTTTGGCGGGAATCAAATATTTAATTTGGGACACGGCGTATATCCACAAACTCCCCTTGACAATGTGAAGCATTTTGTAAATGAGGTGCGAAAATTTAGATACTAACTTTTAAGGGGTATACTCAAATTTTAATTACTAATCCATTGATTATCAAACCTAAACAATTATCATTTTTCGCCTTAAAAAATCTAAATCACAAAAAGCGCTTTCTTTTATGGTAAAAACATACCTTAGTACTCCCATGTTCAGTTATCCCCACTATAACTAAATCTATGCTATGGGATGGTTCAAGAGATTAAAAGACGGAATACAAACAACAACAAAGTTTAAGAAAGAGGCACCAGATGGTTTATGGTATCAGTGTAAGCAATGCCATGAAACTTTCACGGTTAAAGAGCTCAAGGAGAACTTTTACATTTGCAGTAAATGCGAACACCACGCCCGTATTGGTAGTCACGATTATTTTGATCTCATCTTTGATGGCAAGTTTGAACTACTCTTTGAAGATATCAGATCTAAAGATTTTCTAGAATTTACAGATCTAAAAAATTACAAAGATCGATTAGATGTAGCCTGGGAAAAGACGGATTTAACGGATGCTATATGTGTAGCACACGGCAAGGTAGGCAAACGTCCACTCTGTATAGCTGCTATGGATTTTAGTTTTATTGGGGGGTCAATGGGCTCTGTAGTAGGAGAGAGGATTTCGCGAGCAGTGGATCATTGTATTGAAACAATGACGCCCTTTATGATTATTTCGAAGTCCGGAGGAGCACGTATGATGGAATCTGCTTTCTCACTGATGCAAATGGCTAAAACATCCACTAAACTAGCGCAACTTTCCCGTGCAAAAGTTCCCTATTTTTCGTTTATGACAGATCCTACAACAGGAGGAGTAACTGCATCATTTGCTATGCTAGGTGATCTGAATTTTGCAGAACCCAAAGCACTCATAGGATTTGCAGGACCACGTGTAATTAAAGAAACTATTAAGAGAGATTTACCAGAGGGCTTCCAACGCTCCGAGTTTTTACTAGATCATGGATTTCTAGATTTCATTGTAGACAGAAAAGAACTAAAGACTAAGATTGCTGATTTGTTATTCCTGTTTGAGAATAAGGAAGAAATCTAAGCATAAGAGCTACTTCGTTTACTGTGTAGACGATATAATTTGTTAGTCAATGCTTAAGAATTGGATCTCAAATCATTTGCCTAAATTTCTATAATATTTCGTTTAGAATTTCGCATATTAAGTGCACAAAACCTATGTTATGCGAAACATTCTCATTCCTATTATTTTGATTCTTTCTACTGTTCTTTCCCATGCCCAATTAGAAAAAATGCTCTCTGACTCAGAAAAAGAGAGTATATGTCAAAGCTTAGATACTCGTGCAGATGCATACTTTAATACAGCACTAGAAATATGGAACTATGCAGAAATGGGGTATCAAGAAGAAAAAAGTTCTGCCTTAATAAAGAGTATATTAAAAGAAGAAGGTTTTCGCATTGAATCAGGTGTAGCGGAAATTCCAACTGCATTTATAGCTAGTTATGGTTCGGGTTCTCCTGTAATTGGAATTTTAGGAGAATATGATGCCCTACCTGGAGTCTCACAGACGAGTTCTCCTTTTAGAGAGAAAAGAGAAGATGTAGTGGCTGGCCATGCCTGTGGTCATCATTTGTTTGGAGCAGGATCTATGGCTGCAGCTATTCAGGTAAAGAATTGGATGCAGGCAAACAATCAACAAGGCACTGTACGATTTTATGGAACACCTGCAGAAGAAGGTGGGGGAGGAAAGGTGTATTTAGTGCGTGCAGGTTTATTTGATGATGTAGATGCTGTACTCCATTGGCATCCGGGAAATCAAAATTCCGCACATGCAGCTTCATCTCTTGCAAATAAATCTGCCAAATTTAGATTTTATGGCACTGCAGCACATGCAGCGCGCTATCCTTTTTTAGGAAGGTCCGCCTTAGATGCAGTAGAGTCTATGAATTTTATGGTGAACTTAATGCGTGAGCATATTCCACAGGAGTCCCGTGTACATTACGTAATTACAAGCGGAGGAGAGGCTCCCAATGTCGTTCCAGAATATGCAGAAGTATTTTATTATTGTAGACACCCTGATATGAAGCAGGTCAAAGAAAATTTTGAGTGGATAGTCAAGATAGCGGAATCAGCTGCCAAGGCAACAGAAACAAAAATGGAGTATGAGGTCATACACGGACTGTACAATGTCTTACCCAATGAAACTCTTGGTAGATTGATGCATGATAATTTATCCTACGTTGGTGGTTATACTTACACACCTGAAGAAAAGGCGTTTGCAGAGAAAATTGTGTCCACATTTTCATGGGGGGATAATGTATCCTTAAATCTGACCGAAAATATAGCCCCTTTTAAAGTGATTGAAAAAGGAGAAGGAGGCTCTACGGATGTAGGTGATGTGAGTTGGGCTGTTGCTACTACAGGAATGCGAGCAGCAACCTGGGTGCCTGGTACTTCTTCGCATACCTGGCAAGCTGTTGCTGCAGGAGGAACTAGTATAGGAAAACGAGGAATGCTGATGGCTGCAAAATCCATTTCTCTTACTGCAATAGATCTATTCAGAAACCCTGATACCCTAGCAAAAGCAAAGTCAGAACTAATACGAAGACGAGGGAATGGATTTAAATATGAGCCCCTTTTAGGTGATAGAAAACCACCTTTGGATTACAGAATGTGATGGCCTATCTAAAAATGTATCACCCATACATCTGGAATTTCTTTGTAGAGACAAAGTTTATCTAGTTCTATTTTATCTATTGCTTCAAAAGTATCTTTATAACGAGAGATTAATTCGCGTTTTATAAGCAATAGTTTATTGCTATAAACTGAGTGAATAAGATAGTATAGCTTGCTCCCATTGACCCAAACAAACTTATGTTTCGCTTTTAAGAGAAGCACAATATATTCTGTTCTGAGCAGGCAAAAAGTTAAACTGTCGTCTACATTCTCATTCAAAACTTTAAGAAAAAATTAGCTTTTAAAATATAGTGACACATACACTTTAATACGTCTTAGAGGTGTTATTAAGCATGTATGTTTTGAGAGAACACAACATGCACTGGATTTTTAGATAATAATTGAGAAATGAAACGAATAAATACACTAGTCGTGTTACTAGTACTTATAGTAGGTACAGTTAGCGCGCAAACAAAATTTGGAATCAAAACCGAGTTAGGGCTAAGTCAAGGAGCCTCCACAGAGAAAGTATATGCAACTGGCGAATCAGATAACGTATTTTACGCCTTAGAAAGTCAGGGAAGAAGTAATGCTTGGTCTCTTGGTGTGAGTGCAAGACATACAGCAAGTTTTATCTTTTTAAGTACGGATGTGCTTTTTACAAAGTACAGTAGAGACTTTAACGTGAAAGACTTTGGTCTTGACAATGAAATAAGTGGTTTGGTGGTACAAAATAGTACACAATTAGATATTCCTGTAAAGATTGGACTTACTTCAAATAATTTCAACATTGCAGTGGGGCCTCAGTTCCAGTATACGCTTTCCAAGACAGATGATCTTGCTGGCTTAGCAAATTTTGAAGATAGATCACGTAAGTTTTCTACTGGATATAATATGACTCTAGGATATGATTTTGGTCCTATCTATACAGACTTTTCTTTCTACAAGAATTTTGGAGGAGAGGGAGAAGGAATCTATATTAATAGAGAGAAGGCCAACTTCAAAAATAGAAATCAGCAATATAAATTTGCAGTGGGTTACCACTTCTAAGAATACAAAATTAGGAATTCAAATCAAACGGCACCTTAGAAATCTAAGGCGCCGTTTTTTTTATTTGTCCTAACTGTGATTGATAGTACAATTTTCTGTTAATAAAGTACTATAAATTTCTTCTGAATGATCTCATCTTCCAATGCCAGTGTACACAGGTACATGCCCTGCATGCTAGATGTGTTTGTCAATTTGTAATTATGTGATCCTGCTTCTAAGCGATTGCCGTTTAATAAAGTTTGGACGCGTTTACCTTCCATGTTGCTAATAGATAAATGTACGTTTTGTCCTTTAAGAATATTAAACTCAATATTGGCTTCAGAAGTCATTGGGTTTGGACTTAGAGTAAGTTCTGTTTTTTCCAAAGTACCTGCTGCTAATTCATTTTCTCTTTCTTCCACCTCTGCAATAACGCCAGGAATATTGTTTCCACAACTACCAAGAAAAATCTTCAATTGACCTCCAGTGTTTACCCTAAAACCATTATTAAACGCCACATGATTTGTTGCTCTTAATTCAGCCACGGCACCATTTCCAACAGTATAGTTACCACTGGTTGTGAGAGTCTGATGTCCATAAACATAGGCAAAGTCATCCGTATTGTTCAAGTTATCAGCAGTTAGGATTTTAGCATTTTCACTTGTTCTAAAATCAGCAACATCTGAAGCGCTATCATCTATTTCTCCAGCGCAATCGTGCACTGCTGGGTCTGGTCCTGTAGGATCACCTAAGTGATCTACATCTGGGTTAGAGAAATTATCTATCCTATTACAAGTGCCACAACCACTTGGGTAGGATAGGATGGTTCTCCATGATTCACCTATGTCTAGTTGCGCATTGTAACCATGTGTACTGTCATTTGCTGAGTCTTCTTCTGTATTATGTCTACAACCATATATATGACCTACTTCATGTGAAAAAGTTTTAGAAGTAGTACTAGCAAAGTTATTCCAACTAATCGTTCCAAATGCCCATTCAGCGCCAGGGTTTAGAAATGCAATTCCAGATCCCTGATTTAATACAACCATGACAACATCTGCATCATACAAGTTCCTTTGTGCAATAAGAGTTGCATTTAGTCTAAGTTCATATAACGCTTCACATTGGATGGAAGTGCAGCCATTTGTGCCAGGTACAGAAGTAGGCTCATCGTAATTCAGATGCACTACTCGTACGAGTTCTACATCATGCGCAATATTACTTCTGTTTAATTGGGTATTCATATTTACAATTCTGTTCGCTGCCGTATTATGAAAGTTTCTGCCAGGAACATTGGCTTGATTTGTATAAGCAACTAGTATACGTACTTTGCATTCACCCTCACCAGCAGCTTCAAAACTCGATTCTGGTGATTCAGATTGCGCGCCACCATCAGGTACTTCTACTTCATCATCCATTTCTATTTCATAGTTTGGAGCTTCATAGATTAGGGTCGTATTATCATTTAAATCTTGGATTTCGTAGGCAGTCAGTCCAATGTGCATTTCTCCACTACATTTTCCATCCAAAAAGAATAAGTTTATCCTTGCATCTAATTGATCGTTTGTCCCTTTCCAGGAAAACTGATCTTCATCAACAATATTTACTCTGTCTCCGATGAAACTTAAGTCGCGTCCTGCATATTCAAACTGAATGGATTGCGATCCTAGATATAGAGCATCAAATTCAAAGATTTCTGCTGTTTGTATTTTATCCATTGTGAATTCTCTCAATAGATCTTGTTGTATTTGAGTAAGGTCACTAGCATTCTTGTCATTAAATATTCCTTGCGAAAAGAGATGGAATGAGACTAGAACCAGAGAGATACTCATTATTATTTTTATAATTCTCATGATATTATTTTTAATGTTAATTGATAATAAGTAATATCAATGGAATTATTTCTCGATCATTTTTTTCAAACTATCGATTTGCCTTTGTTGCTCTTTGATTTGGTCTTGCTGGATTTTTATGGATTCTACTAAAAGTGGAATTATTGCAGTATAGTCCATAGAATAAAGATCGTTTTCTTCATCATAGCTCACCAATTCAGGAATCACTTCGTTTACTTCTTGTGCTATAAATCCAAAGGTGTTTTTCTTCTTATATTCTTGCTGGGATACTGATTTTGAGTCCTCTAGGTCTCTTGCAGAAATTTCTGCATCTTCCAAAGCTCTGATTATTTCATCTTCTACAATTGTTTCTGGAGTAATAGGTTCTGGTGCTTCCATACTACCTTCAGCCATCTTGTGATCGACATACGCTTCTTCTTTTTTAATTGATGAAGCAAGATCTGACATTGTATTCATTTCTGTATCACTTGCAGCAGTGCTAGTTTGCATCTGGCCTTCTGCGGACTGGCTCATTTCCATCACTTCTTTAATGTAATTATATGTTTTGCCATTTAGGCTTAAGACTTTATCTAGGGCGCTATCAATATTCTTCACATTTTCTTTCATTCTTGCATCGGATAGAACGTGTTCTGTGACTCGATGCATATTAGTGAAATAACCTCTAAACCATCTGTTCGAGTTAGATCCTATAAAACCTGCATTTGTAACGCGTGGATAGACATAGTTTAACCTCGAGATAAAGCTAGGGTCAGAGTAGTAAGCTGAATTGGATGCATCAATTATTTTAGGAGTTGATATTGTGTTAGCGCTTGCATCCACAAATAGTGTAGTGTTATCAATTCTCAGATCTCCAGCATTATCATGCTGTAAAAATAAGGTTCCACCGTTAGTTATAATTTCATTTCCATCCATACGCAGCGTGTTTGCAATTTCAAATACACCGGTATTTGCTGTTTTAGATGCATCAGCAGATCCTGATAATTCAGTTAATCCATTCGCAGATATTTTCATGCGAGTGACATTGTTTATAGGGAACGAGGTGTACACATCCCTCTCAGAGCGGACTACCCATGTTCCATCTCTATCAAGAAGTCCAAAACCATTCGCATTATTATGGTAAACATAGCCTTTGAGTACATTAGCTTTATTACGAATATACCATCCTCTATCAGATCTTGAGGACCAATAGCTTCCATTCGTAGGCGTTAGGTAGGTGCTGTATGTTTGAGAAAATAGACCTCTAGCTCCTGTAGTTCTAAACCAATATCCTCTAATGTCACCTGTTACATCTAAAGGGTATACAGGACTATTATTACTAATTCCTACTTTGTTATTAATGACACGCATTACTTGTGCCGAAACTTGAGTATTAAAGAGAAATAGTGCAAAGACTATGCTCATGAATTGAATTGATTTTTTCATTGTGTTGAAGTTTAAAAAGGTTATATAAATTGTTTTAAGTAGGTGTATTAATTCTTTTCGTTCTGTACCTAATCTAAAAAATTAAACCACTAAAATTTTTCCCCAAATGTTAATGCGTGTTATTCACTAAGGAATAACTACGAGCATAATTCATGGGAAACCCTGATAAAAGCACTTTTATTAAACTCATAGTTTATTTAAAATTTTGAGTTTTCTTATTGAGTGTGCAATTATAAGAGGGGTGGAGTAAGGCGACTTGGACTAGAATTAGAAATCTAAATTCATGTCACCTTGGTTTGATATTAACTGCCGTTAATTTTGATTTATCATTAATCTGACACGGCTGAATCTGGATTACTATCTGTCCTTGAGCATGATGATAATGCATATCTAGATCAGGCTGCCTGGTATTTAAGGGGTAGCTATCTCAAGAAAGAGAATTATCTAAAGGCCCTTAGCATCTTGGAAGAATATATCTTGGCATATCCTGGAGGCACCTATTATCAGGAAGCCCTCGAACTTAAGACAAAGATTGTGACGAGGTAGACAGAAGTTTATTACAGAGTTATTCTTTTTTTCGAAAGCATCGCAACAGGGATAAGAATGTGGGTGCACATTGCACCCGTCCCTTAGGACCGCAGTGTACACGGAGACATGGATAGCCCGGTCCTTCTTTCTGGAAGAAAGAAGGAGTTGCCCAAAAAAATCAAAAACTACATCTCTTCTCTCGGATTAATGCTCTTGTATAAGATATCCACAAAAATATTTAGGAAGACAAAGACTATGCTCACAAAAAGCAGACTGCCTAGAATAACGGGGATGTCATAATTTAACAGTGCATTGACGGTGGTAAAACCAAGTCCCTTATAACTAAAGACATATTCTACAAAAAATGCTCCAGTCAAGAGTGAGGCTAACCATCCGGAGACAACACTTATCACGGGATTCATAGAGTTTTTGAATACATGTTTTTTCAATACGTCCTTGTATCGTACTCCCTTAGCAACAGCAGTGCGCACGTAATCCTGACTCAGCGTATCAAGTATGGCTGATCGAGAAATTTGTGTGATGACAGAGATAGGACGAATGCCTAAGGCAATGGAGGGTAGAATCAAATTCTTGAGGGCAAGGTAGGGGTCACCAATGTCATTGAGTTCGTATAAACTGCCCTGCATGCGAAGGCCAGTTAGATCACTTAAAAGATATCCGAAAATAATCGCTAGTATAATCGCGCTGACATAACTCGGGACGGAATAGCCCAGTGTAGAAATAGC
Organism: uncultured Saprospiraceae bacterium; assembly: GCA_938045585.1. Taxonomy (GTDB): domain Bacteria; phylum Bacteroidota; class Bacteroidia; order Chitinophagales; family Saprospiraceae; genus CALCMJ01. The sequence goes on along the minus strand of CALIAU010000024.1, from coordinate 6,304 downwards.
GACCAGAGCAGAGTCAATAAATTTCCCTTTGTTTGTAGCAGCTATAAATCCAAAGAGGATTCCTAAAATTGTGGCAATTATTAATGAGCAAAAAGCCAAGAGTACTGTTAGAGGAATGACATCTTTTAATATGCTAGAGACAGATCTTGCGGACTGAAATGAATCACGTAAATCAGGAGATTTTATTAATAATTGGGAATTGCCTAAGGCCACTCTTTTCTTTATAAAACGTGCATTCTCTAGATAGGCAGTATTGGAGCTTAAGGCAATCGGCGAAATATCTCTCAAATAGTACAGCATCTGTACCCACAGCGGTTTATCTAGGCCTAGAGCCTCACGCTTTGCGGCAATCGTGCTATCGTCGCTGCGTTGACCAAAGGTCAAACGTGCAGGATCCACAGGAGCTAGGTAAATTATAGAACTTACTATAATAATAACACTTATACTTACTAGTATTCCTGCTAAAAGTCGTTTGGTGATAAAAAAGAGCATGTGTTAAACCTCTACAAGAGCTTGAAAGTAATACTTTTGTGCATCAAAATTTCAAAATAGAAGTATGGAATTAAAATCCTTTTCTTTTGATCAGTTCTCCCAACTCTCCCAAAGAGACAAGGCTTACCAGAAGAATGATCCTAAACTCAAAGAGTTTTATATACATATCCCTGTTAAATCTTCTTTTGTGGAGGCTTTAAAAGCCAAACGAAAAGTACCTGTGGATAGAGAGACACTCTATACATCCGTGGCGAGGCAGTATGAGAATGGATCGCCGTCTGCTAAACAAAAAAGGAATATAGAGAAGCTAAAGGATGAAAATTGCTTTACTGTAATCACTGCCCATCAGCCCAGCCTTATGACAGGCCCTCTTTACTACATATATAAGGTGCTTTCTGTAATAAATTTATCTGAGCAGCTGAATGAAGAGCATCCAGATATCCATGTGGTACCTGTGCTTATCTCAGGAGGTGAAGATCATGACTTTGAAGAAATCAACCATCTACGTCTATATAATAAAGAAGTCAGATGGGATGCAGAACATACAAATGAATCTGTAGGCAGAATGCCAGTAGCAGGGATTGCTGCAGTACTCGATCAATTACATGACATTTGCAGAGATGATGCGCATGGACAGGACTTAGTAAATGTATGTAAAGGAATACTTTCCAATGCTGCTTCCTATAGAGACTTTGCAACAGGACTTGCAAATCACTTGTTTCACAAATATGGCTTACTTGTTCTTTCTATGGATAACCCTGAGATGAAGTCAGTCATTAAAGATGTGATTAAAGATGAATTACTCCATTCTGCTAATAAAGCGCTTATAGAATCTGTACAGAAGAAAATAGCAGATAGCGGATTTGCAACACAGACACATATTCGTGATATCAATTTCTTTTATTTTACAGAAGAGAACAAACGTTTGCGCATAGAGAGAGACGGAGATGGATTTTTAATTGTAGACTCTGCGCTTCGTTTTTCCAGGGAAGAAATGCTTGCAGAGGTGGATAGCCATCCTGAACGCTTCAGCCCCAATGTGAATATGCGTCCTATTTATCAAGAAATGGTTTTTCCCAATTTGGCATATTTGGGAGGTGGAGGAGAATTAGCCTATTGGTTAGAGCGTAAAGAACAGTTTGCCCATCATGGTCTTCCATATCCAGTACTTATGCGTAGAAATTCGGTAGCTATAGTCGACAAAGGACAGCAAAAGTCTTTAATGAAGTTGGACTTGACGATTGAAAGTTTATTTGCCAACAAACATGCGATCATAAACTCTTTTCTAGAAAGTACAAGTGGGGAGGCATTTACTCTAGCAAAGAATGTAGAACAATTAGAATCTATTTTTGAAGAGATTAAATCGAAGGCGGAAGAGTTAGATCCTACCTTAGGTGCTAAAGTAGAAGCAGAAAAAACCAAGAGTATAAAATCGGTAGAGTCTATAGAGGGTCGATTAAAAAAAGTGATTAAACAACGTTCGGAAAATTCGCTTGCAAAGATCGACAAGACCTACGAGGGCTTATTTCCGGGTGGTAGTTTGCAGGAACGAAAAGTTAACTTCCTACAGTTTTATGATGCCCAGGGTATGGAGTTTATTGATGGGCTTAAGGAACACTTAGATCCCTTTAATAAGGAGTTTTTGTTTATTTACTTATAATCATAATATTCTTAATTTCACAGCATGAATATCTACGAAAAGAGAGGTGTTTCCGCACAAAAAGAAGATGTACACAAGGCGATCAAGAATTTGGACAAGGGTTTATATCCTTTAGCCTTTTGTAAGGTTTTACCAGATTTTGTGGGCGGACAAGAAGAATGGTGCAATATTATGCATGCGGATACTGCGGGTACTAAGACCAGTCTTGCATATTTATACTGGAAAGAAACAGGAGATCTTTCTGTATGGGAGGGTATTGTCCAAGACTCTTTAGTGATGAATCTAGATGATATGGCCTGCGTGGGTATCACGGATGACATCATTATTTCGTCCACTATTGGCAGGAATAAGAATTTGATTCCTGGCGATGTGCTTAGTGTGATAATTAATGGTGCACAGAACTTTATTGACAAAATGCGCGGCTATGACATTCAGTTACATCTATCAGGAGGTGAGACGGCAGATGTGGGAGATATTGTGCGGACGATAGATGTAGGTTACACAACCTTCGCTCGCAAGAAAAAAGACGAACTGATCATTAATGATATCCAGGCTGGAGACCTTATTGTGGGATTAGCATCCTATGGACAAGCAAGTTATGAGGATGCATATAACGGAGGTATGGGAAGCAATGGACTTACTTCTGCACGCCACGATGTGCTTTCGAAAATCTATATGGAAAAATATCCAGAGAGTTTTGATCCAGCAACGGATGCACAATATGTATATGCAGGTTCTAAAAAATTGACGGATTCAATGCGGGTAGGAGAAGAAGAAGTAACTGTAGGTAAATTGATCTTGTCTCCAACGCGTACCTATCTACCAGTGCTCAAAAGCATATTAAAAGATCATAAGGAATCTATTCACGGTATTATACATTGTACTGGTGGCGCACAAACTAAGGTGAAGAAGTTTATCAAAAACAAAAAAGTGATAAAAGATACTTTACTGCCTGTTCCACCTCTATTTGAAATGATAAAGCAGGAGAGTGGAACAGACTACAGGGAAATGTTTGAAGTGTTTAACATGGGACATCGTCTAGAATTCTATGTAAAAGATGCATCTAGTGCTAATGCTATCATTGAAATCTCCAAGACGTTTAATATAGATGCACAAGTGATTGGGAGAGTAGAGGAGTATGCGGGTGAATCAGTGGAGATTACGTATCAAGACGAAGTGTATTCTTACTAGCATTCATTATATGATTGCGGCATTCACGGTCTGCCTTACTTGAATAGGCAGCAGGTTTCGACGACTGGAATTATTTTATAATAAATGAGTATAGCTTAAGCAAAATAATAGATGTGCATCTGCTATGGCAAAATTTAAAAATATGAGACACTTTTTACTAGGTTTTTTACTTCTAACAGCAATCTCTTGTAAAACCACAAATAATCTGAAAGTGCTTCCTCCAGTTATTGAGGAGGAAGGTTTCGAATTAGAGTTGGTTTTCCAACCGGATTCTGAATATCTTACAAATCTTGTACAGGTGACGAGTACATCCATGTCCATTCCTAATATGCCGGAACAAAGTACGGAATCGAAAGTATCGACAACGTCCACACTTTCATTTGGACCCTTACTGAATAAGCAAAGTGAAATGTTAATTGTTTATAATGAGATGGATATGGAAGTAATTGGAGTTGGAACAGATCAAGCTGAAGCACCTAGTTTAGTAGGAATTAAGATTCACGGCAAACTATCAGAAGGTATTCAATCCATTGACTCAATAGTAGGAGGAGACGAAACTCTTCAAAACATGCTGAAAAGTTTAATGGAACCTATGTTTGTTAATATGCAAGTAGATTTTCCAAATCCAATGAAAATCGGTGATGAATTCTTGGACAACAAAGTTGTGGAGATTCCTATAGAAGGCATGGGGTCAACAACTATAAATACAGATACAAAATATACACTTATCAAGGTTCATAATGATGTAGCTGAATTAGCTACTCAAATAAATTTGACAGGTAACATGTCGATGATGGGTAAAGAAATTCCAATAAGTGGAAAAGGATCTGGGGCGATGAGTATTGACTTAAAACAACTGTATTCTCCAAGCTCCACAACACTTATAGATCAAGAGATAACTATGGACCTTGGCGGTGAAACAATGGTGCAAAAAGTAACTGTGTCTTTAACGACCGATACTCAGAAATTGAAATAGTTGAATAAAAGAAAGACTTTAGCTGCAAGAATAAAACGATCTAATCGCCATCACTGATTATCCCTCCATTCATAGACCCACTTAGCCTGTACCATTTCTAGGTGGCCTATAGTTTCTCGGTTTATGATTTATTATTGTTTGGCCTGGTCAAGCTTATTTGATTTAGAATAATTTCATGGAGGATTGCTACCATTTATTGTTTTGAGAGTATTTATAGTTGAAAATTATTTTTAACCAATAAAGAATACGTCTATGAAACAAATTCTCTTATTTTGCTCCTTATCCTTCCTAATTCTATTCAATGCTTGTCAAAAAGATAGTGAAGGAGTACTTGCGCCTAAGGAGATGCAAGCAGAGCATTTACAATTATCAAGTCAAGATTTAATTAGTTCGTTACATCCAGCGGATAAAGAAATGGAACAGTTTTTTGATAAATTAACTGATGCCGAATTCAAAGATGAAAATGAAAGCTTAATACGGAAATTTGGACTGCCTGTTTTCAATCAAGCTATGGTTACACGTGGGGATGAGGGTGCTTTTTCAATGGCAATTCCAGTCTATTCGAAAAACAAAGTCACTGCAATGCTACTTTATTTGACTGCGGAAGGACATGATGAAATGTCTATAGTGTCTGCATCCATTATTAAAGAAGTATTAGTAGGTAGTTATGAGCACGAGGATGACTTGATTAAAATTGCTATTTCTAATTTGCAAAACCTATTAGTTATTCGTGGTGCTCGCATAGACGAGGAACTCAATGCCTACGTGAAAAACACTTTGCTTTCTGATGATCTCAGCAGCGATTCTAGAAACTATGAAGTGATAACTTGGTTTATTACAGGATATTATGAAGGAGAAGTGTTTATTGAAACAAATAGAGAGATTACTGGAGTCCAATTTGTAGCGTGTAAACCTACTTTTTCAGATACAGGTATTGGAGGTATTGGAACTGGAGGTATTGTATCCGGGGACATTGGCTTCGAAGGAGGAGGACATGGAGGAGAACCCACTGATGGACCAGTCACAACAACATCCGTTTTAATTCTTTCAGAAGATATCGCAGACTGTGTTTTATCGCATCTCAGTAATGAAGCACTGCAGTTTATTATGAATAATCCAGTTGTTGACCCATGTACAAATCGCAGTGCATCTGATGTTTATCATGATATTTTGCTTACACTTTGTGAAGAAATCAATTCGACTGATTTAGGGGATTTTACGATTGAGGAATGGGAAGAGTTTCAAGGAAGTAATGAAATCACAGTAGAAGATATTGCAGCTAAGTTAGAAGGGTTAGAAGGCTTGATGACACAAACTGATTTTGAAGCATATGGAACTGACTTAGAAAATCTCTGCTGTGATAACATTTCAACTGAGGATGAATTAGTCTATACAGTAGATAATGATTATTCATCAGAAACATTTAAGGTATATCGAAGGACAACATGCTGTGAAAAGGATGGAGAAACGGAATTAATTAGTTGTACATATTATGATAACGGGTATACAGAGATTCCGGATCTTGATCATCCAGACTATGGAACTTATCAGGAGGCAAATTGGAGTTTTAATATTAGTGGGAATTTAATAAGTGTCCATGAAACAGTTACAGAAAACGACGGAACAAAGTGGAAAGGAGTCAGAAATGGCACGGCGGTTTTATCAGCTTGTGTATGTAATTAATCAAAAGCAATTAGGTATGATATCTTTTAAGGTGTCATACCTAATTTTTTGTGTACTTGGAATCATTTTGTGATTACGGACAGGTTTAAGTATTCAATTGTCAGTTATCTAAAACTTGCTATCTCTTTCAAATTATAAGAAAAACATCATTACTTAAGAAGGGTCTACTCCTGAAATAGGTTGTCACAAAAAAGCGTAAAAACATGAAAAAGATAGGCTTACAGAGACAACAATTTTCATCAGAATTTAAATCGTCAGTACTAAAGAAAGTATGTAGTGGAGAACTGACTGGACTAGAAGCG
>CALIAU010000023.1 GCA_938045585.1 uncultured Saprospiraceae bacterium | reverse complement strand
TTTATTATAAATAATGAACAGTTTACATTTAAACCCTTTTCCCCCAAACCTGATAGCACGAATGTTTTTATTAATTAAAGCTAATTGAGTTAGAAAGAATGGTATCCACATCAAGAATATCTTCAAGGGGTCATGACCCCTTGGGTGCATTGTACTGTGGATGTTTTAATTTTAAAAGCGGGCAGCCCGTTTCTCTGTTTATTCAAATAAATCATACACTACTTGTAGTTATAATAATTTTGAAATATGCTAAAATCAAATGTTCCGGTCATTTTTATGTATTTAATAATCATGTTGACCGCATGCTATCCGAAGATTTATCCTCTTAATATGGAGAGGATGCCAAATAATTCAGATGCACTCAAGCTTTATGGATATTATTATATTACTTATGGAGACTCAAATGAATTTGTGCATGTTTATTTTCTTTATAAAAATGGTGTTCTTTTAGATGGCTTTAGTGGGGCATTAAAAGATTTGGCATCTCGTGAAAAAAGATATGCTTCTGGAGAATATGCATACTTCGCAAAAAATAACCAGTCAAACTGGGGAGTTTATAAAATTAAAGATCAAAAGATTATACTAGAAAAATGGTATTCAGGAAATAGGTGCTGTAAAACCTCTTTTAGAAGTGGAGAGATTTTAGATAATGAAACATTTAAAATCACAAGAACTTACTCAGAAGAAGAAGGTGAATACGAAGAAGTAAATTATACATATACATTTAAACCCTTTTCCCCAAAACCAGATAGCACGAATTTTTTTATTGATTAAAGCTAATCGAATTTGAAAGAATGGTATCCACATCAAAATAGCATTATGAAACAGACAAGAAAACTTACTCGTATTCTATTAGCCATGATAATGTTCCTAATTTTGGGATGTTTTGGAACTGAGATAGAACCTTTAACATTAGAGAGAATAGAAAATAATAGTTCCTTACTAAAACTTGAAGGGTATTACTTTAACATTTTTGGAGATATGAGTGAAAACATTGAAATATTTTTCTTGTACCAAAATGGTGTTTTTCTAGATGGGGCCTCTTCAGAAATATCTAAACTTAATCAAAGGGAACTCGATTTTAAATCTGGTGCTTATGCAAATATAGCAGGTGAAAGACAATCGCGGTGGGGCGTTTATAAAATAGAAAACGATCAATTTGTATATGAAAAATGGTATGCAGGAAATAGTTGCTGTATAACAGCTATTAAAACAGGCCTTATTAAAAGTGATTCCGTATTAGTTATTGACGGTAGAGAATTCTTATTTAAACCTTTCTCCCCAAAGCCAGACAGCACCAACACATTCATAAACTAACAAACAATAAAAATGCAAAATGCATGCATATTAGCACGCAGGGATTTTTTTTACTAGCTTTTTTTATCACGAAAAAAGTAGTCCGTCATACGTAGTTTCCGAACTACGTAAGCATATTAGCTCGCAGGGATTTTTTTAGCTAGCTTTTTTTATCAGGAAAAAAAGTAGACACAGGACTAGATAATGAAAGTAAGAGTACATTTAATAATATCCATGTGTAGTTTGGAAACTACACATCACGTTTAATTGTGATAACCTAATGAGTTGGTGATTTCTTTCCGGCCTTAGAAGTTTTAGTAAAATATGTGTTCAAATTCCGTAAAGTAATCGGTACTGTTTGAGCGAGAGAGCAGATGATTTAAATTTAGATCTTTTCTTGTACCATTTGTATTTATTGAAGCGAATGTAATTGTGCGAGTTTAGCGATTATAGGAATTTGAAGATATATTTTATGACTGCTCTTCTGACAGAAGAGTAGTAAAACTTATACAGCCTTGACCTGCCTGCGTGCTCAAGCAGGCAGGATTTTTGGTTCTTTTGTTTCAAGACAAAAGAATAATAGAAAACAATTGTATTAAAACCACCATCAATTATTTTAACTGAAGCTTTTAGCAAAAATGATTTAATAATAAAACCTGCCTCTACCTCTTCCAAACCAACTCCGGCACCTCTTCCCCCTCTCCAATAATCCCAGCCACTTTTAGATTATACACAACACTCTGAATCATCTTATTACTGACCCAACCATGAATCGCCCACTCTGTAGAATGGAACCAACGTTCCACATCTTTCATCTTTTGTTCATAGCGTTGACTTACCATGGTGATAGCATCTGGGTTTTGCATAAAGGCGTCCGTATTGTCATGGATGACACGTAACATACGAATGATATCATCTGGATTTTTTTCAAGTAACTCTTCGCGGACAGCAATTACAAAGCAGGGCCAGGGAGTAAGATACTCACCTAAACGTTTTAGGATGCCCTTGTCCACATAGGGTTTGGTCGTAAACTTTTCCCAATAGAATACGTCAGAATCATTTTTACTAAGAGAGTCTAAGGCACCATCTAAATTTTTAATAACACGAAATTGCTCTTCAGCTATCTGATGTCCCTTCGAATTTGCATCTACAACTGCCATCAGATTAGAACCAGATCCAAACCGACTAATCGCATAGCGTTTATCAAAAATATCTGCGTAATTATTCAGCGGATTATCTACTCCAGTATGCACACCCCAAATAAGCGGTGTCTTGACATAGATACTCACAATTTTAGATGGATTCCCTTTGATGATATCTTTGATAATTCCCTCTGTAAGTAGGATGCAAGCATCCACCTCTCCCGCACGCAGGGCCTTGGTCATCTGTCCCGTCCCCCCAGGGTAGGTTTGCCATGTTATATCTATTCCTCTTTTTTCAAATTCCCCTTTTTCTTTTGCTAGATGTATGGGAAGGTTGAAGTGTTCTGGTACTCCGCCGAGGCGTATGGTCGATGTGCTCATTGTATATCGTTTCAAAGTTGGATGATTACCATCCCAAAATATTTACATATATAAGTAAAGAATAACAAAATGCCTAAAATGATCGAAGATCAATACAATTTTCATGTTGTATTAACGCTACACAATAGTAGAACATCATCACGAATGATGAAATATAATATTTCGAAAGCGAGTTGTGTGCCACTTGTATTAGATGAACAAAAATTGCTTGCTCGTATCATTGGAAATATTATCACAGATAGCGGATTTTGTTGTAGAGCTTTTAATATATGCGGAGATCATGTGCACATGATTTTACAATGTGAGGCAGAAGAATTAACTAAACAGGTTCAGAAAATTAAATCAATAAGTAGCAAATTATTTAACAGGCAAAATCTACATGTAAAAAGAAAAAGACTCTGGACTCAAAAGTTCTTTAGTAAATCAATGGATGAAATACAGCTTGGTGAATTTAGTAAAAGATCAGGGGGATTGTTCAAACCAACGTATACCCAGAATACTATGTCATACATTATGTATAATCGTGAAAAACATGGTCTGGAAAAATCAAAAGAACTAGAGGAAATTATTTCTCGCTTTCTTTATAAAGAATTATAGCATCCACGATAGAACACGCCCAAGGGGTCATGACCCCTTGAACATATTGTATTTTTTATCCAATCACATCGGTAGTCTGATAACTTCAAGAAAATAGGTAGACATAAGGCTAATCAAAAAGACTCAGATCATTATAAACTTAAGCGCTTATTTTAAAGTTCAATTAATATTTAATTGCAAAAAACATGGTCTGGAAAAATCAAAAGAACTAGAGGAAATTATTTCTCGCTTTCTTTATAAAGAGCTTTAACAACCACGATAGAAAACACCCAAGGGGTCATGACCCCTTGAACAAATTATATTTTTATCTACCGCAACAGTACCGATTATTAACCGTGAAACCAGCCCATAGGGCGGAAACCTGCCTGCGTGCGTCAGCAGGCAGGCAATAAAACCTGCCTTCCAAGGAACGCAGGCAGGCCATGATACCAGTAATCACGCAGTGATTATATCTTCTTATCCAACCGCATCTGTAACAACTCAATCACAATCTCCCAAAGATGCTCATAAGGGATGATTTCTATTTCAGCAGATTGTTCAGAAATATTCATAGGTGTTTCCTTAAGACGTTTGTGGAACTTTCCTACATAGCGCTCTAGACGTAGAGGATGAAAATTTGCCTGTGGTAGTTTTTGTAGCATTTTAATAAAGGCATTGGACCGGAGCGTTTCATCATTTCTAAGATAGCGGAAGGAGTACTGTCCAAGTGCATGTAACCTGTCTTCTATTTCAAACTCTTTTTTGTTTATGAATAAGAAGAGAACGTGTATAATAAGGATTGCAATGTTAAGTCCACGTTTGTCTTTGGAGAAGTGGGGGACCTCGTTAAGGAAGCGATTGATTCTGAAGGGACGAAGTTTGTTTTCTTTGTCTTCTTGAATCTTATCCATCTTTATCAAAAGTTGCGTGTAGGCTTCCTTTACTAGCCATGGTTCTCTATATACAGCATATAAACTTTTAAAATTGGTGTTTTCAGTTACTTCAAATAAATAGTCATAAGCATCTTGATAGTTTTGGATTGCAAGATTTGAGTTGAATAAATGATTTCGAATGTTAAACCATGCAATCAACCCTTTCCCTGGGTTGAAATTTAACGCTTCATGATAGACTTCAATAGCTGATTTAAACTTACCCATTGCTTGGTAAGCAATCCCTAGCTTTTGTGTAAAACTAAATTGTCCAATTCTAGAAAACTTTGTTTCTGCTCTAAAGTATTTTAATGCATCCAATGAAACACCCTCCATTTCTTGCAAATCATTTTTCAAGTAAGATTTGAAATACAGTGCATTGAACGCATTAAACTTAAATATGAAGGATACATTTTTATTGAGATTTTCTTTAATCGTTTTGTTTGCAATTAAAATTTCATCAGGTGTTTCGAAGTCGATTATTTTTTTTTGAAGATTAATTTGTTGTGCATAAAAGTTGAAAGATTTACGCGCTTCGATTTCTAAAAGCAGTGAATTTCTTAATTCAGTTACTTTCTTTTTGTAGAATTTATCTTTCTTTTTGTTATACTTAAAAACACTAAAATGAGTACCTAACTCTAGGCCGAGCATTAGTGCTAAATCAGTCATTTCAAATTTTTCAGCAAGCTTGAAGGCGTTTTCAGCAATTTCCATTGATGCATTCGTTTGCCCTTTTGTCTTTAAAATCTTCACCGCCGCAACTAAATGAAATGCTCTGACTTGAGCTTTTTCGTATTCATAACGGCTAAACTGTTGAACATCAATAAAAAACAAGGTGTTAATTAGTCTATTCCTTAATCGAGATTTTAATTTTCTGTACTTTGAATCAATATTATCTTGATTATATAGTGTTTTTACTGCTTGAATATCATTTTCGATTTCACCAGACTTTATACCATCTAATAGTAATTTAGCTTTGGTTGACAGCTTTGCATCTTCAGAAATAATCTCAATTTGTTTAACCTTTTGTTTACTTATTACCTTAATTAGAGCTTTTATGTCATCCATTTTTGTGAACGTTATTGTTTGATAATAAGTCTTTTATATTTTATTTATTGTTGGTAGTATAATAAATGCATGTCCATAAATATGGAATAATATTCTTTTTTTTAGAATTTTTATACATCATCTTTGTTTTGTTGAAATACTACAAAGCAGAAATGTCCACAAAATAAGCTATTAGGATTAATTAATTTTCTGTATTGCAGTACCTAATATATGTAAAAACATGTAATATGGTCTAATCTGCATGTCCCAACTTCCACATTTCTGTACTTTGTTTGACAAGATCTATTCCTTAGCTTTATAATGCAATTAAAATTGTAAGCTATGGATATTATACAATTAATCTTAATTGCACTCGGCATTGTAGAGGGAGACGAAGGAATGTAATCTCTCAATACATAAATGCTTAAGGGTGTAAGCAAAAAAAGAACTAAAGTAAAGATTAATTCAACTCGCAAGTCGGGTTGAATTTTTTTTGTGGGGTAGGTGATTGATTGTAAAAATTTGAAATAATGAAATAAAGAGATAAGGGTGTTAACAATTGTAGCTCTCTCGTTTTTAGCTATTACTTGAGAGTTACTTTTTTTACCTTCTGAGTCTAGTCAACTCAATTTTAGAAAGGTGCACACTTATCTTATTATACTTATTCTAAGTCAGTACAGCTAATACTGGCTAAGAATGAATTCGCTGGATGCTTAATTTTTTTCTCTCGGGAATGACCGAGAATGAAACTTGAAAACTTGTTTTTTAACTTAATCTGGTTCTTATAAAAGTAGACCTGAAATCCAACTTTTACAGATTGAGTACATGATAGACAATTTTCGAATCTTGTACAGAAGTAATGATGCTGAACAAGAATTTAGAAATTGTAAGATAGTCACAAGGTATTTAGAAACTTTGGATGAAAAGAAGCTGGCTATCTTACAATTCTTTTTTTTTACATATTGAATTTAAACGTATAACGAGTACGATTCCGTAAAACCGATTAGGAATTATTCTCAATATTTAAGGGTGTTAAAGTGTCTTTACCTGTTGCAGCAGTGCAGCAGGTAATTTTTTTGTGTATACACAAGATATTTATCCTTAGATCAATTCTTTTTTTGTCTCCGACCTGGGTGATGGGTGGGTTTTGAATTACATTTGGTATTTAAAGATGTAGTCTTCATTGTCCTTTTTCCTTGATGAAAAAGAACGAAAAAACCTGCCTGCTTGAGCACGCAGGCAGGTCAAGGCTGTATAAGTTTTACTACTCTTCCATCGGAAGAGCAGCCGCAAAATATGCCTCCAAATTCCTATAATCGCTAAACTCGCACTATCAAAATACTTATATAGAATTAGTTTCTTATTAGTAAGTTTCATCCTTACAAATGACTTTAACCTTGCTCAAACAGTACCGATTACTTAACGGAATTTGAAGCCATATTTTGCTAAAACTTCTAAGGCCGGTCGAAAGGATTAAACTAAAAAGAGGGCAGCCCCGATTCTCTTTTGTGGGTGGCGGGGGCGGCACTCGATGCGCAGCCTTAAGAGAACCTGCCTGCGTGTGCAAGCAGGCAGGTCTTGAATTTTTGCTACTTTTTCTTCAAGGAAAAAGTCGATACATAATTGATTTAAGAAAAGTATAGTCTTCTTGTTCTTTTCCAAAAAAGAACCTCGTTCTTTTTCATCAAGGAAAAAGGACATAAAAGATTATCATTAAAGAATCAAAGATTTATAAAAAGATAAAGCTATTGTGATGAAAAAAATACATTTTATAAAGAAGAATTGAGTTAGTATTTACTAACTCAATTCTTCTTTAAGATATCGCGCAGTATGTGATTTCTTACTCTTAAGTAACTTCTCTGGAGCACCTTCAAACAAAATATTCCCTCCTTTACGGCCACCCTCGGGACCTATGTCAATGATGTGGTCTGCCACTTTTATAACATCCATATTATGTTCAATGACGACGATGGTATTTCCTCTGTCTACTAATTTGTTAAGCACTTTGATGAGGTGCTGTATGTCTTGAAAATGGAGGCCGGTTGTGGGTTCGTCCAGGATATAGAAAGTGTTGCCGGTGTCGCGTTTCGATAATTCTTCAGAGAGTTTTACGCGCTGCGCTTCACCTCCTGAAAGGGTAGTTGCTTGTTGGCCTAGGGTGATGTAACCAAGGGCAACGTCTTGCATGGTTTTTAGTTTTGTATAAATCTTAGGGATGGCTTTGAAAAATTCTGCAGCCTCATCTACGCGCATTTCTAAGACATCCGATATGTTTTTTCCCTTGTAAATGATCTCCAAAGTTTCTCGGTTATATCTTTTTCCTTGGCAGGTTTCGCAATCGATATGTACGTCTGGAAGGAAGTTCATTTCTATGACACGTTTCCCTGCTCCCTGGCAGGTTTCACAGCGGCCGCCTTTGACATTAAAGGAGAAGCGCCCCATTTTATAGCCCCGTATTTTTGCTTCTGGAATATTCGTAAAAAGTTGACGGATGTGGGTGAATACACCGATGTAAGTCGCTGGGTTAGAGCGTGGTGTGCGTCCAATAGGACTTTGGTCTATTTCTATAACCTTGTCGATATTATCTAGTCCTTCAATGCTTTTATAAGGCAGTGGTTTCTGTACACTCTTGTAATAATGCATGCGCATAATAGGGTAGAGGGTAGAGTTGATAAGGCTCGATTTTCCACTTCCGGAAACGCCGGTTACGCAGGTAAATGTGCCGAGTGGAATTTTAATGGTCGCGTTCTTAAGGTTGTTACCGCTGGCACCCTTGAGAGTAAGAAATTTCCCATTTCCTTTTCTGCGTTCTTCGGGAACAGCAATGCTCACCTTGTTCGATAGATAGGCTGCGGTGACGGCCTTGGTTTTTAAAAAGTCTTTAGGTGTTCCCTCTGCAACGATGCCTCCTCCGAGATCTCCAGCACCTGGTCCTAGGTCAATCAGATAGTCAGAGGCGAGCATGATGTCTTTATCGTGTTCTACAACGATGACAGAATTTCCTATCAGGGTTAAGTTTTTCAATGCCTTAATCAATCTGTGATTATCTCGCTGGTGTAGACCAATGGAGGGTTCGTCCATGATGTAGGTAATACCTGTCAGTTGGGAACCTATCTGTGTGGCAAGACGGGTGCGTTGAGACTCTCCACCAGAGAGAGTACGGGAGGGTCTGTCCAAACTAAGATAGTCCAGACCTACCTCCGTTAGGAAGCCAAGTCGTAATCGGATTTCTTTGAGTACCTCGGTGGCAATCACCTTTTGCTTAGCAGTGAGTTTTTTCTCAACACCCTCAAACCATTTTGCTAGTTCCCCTAAATCCATCTGCGCCAGTTCGCCAATGTGTTTGTCTGCTATCTTAAAATGGAGAGAAGATTTTTTTAGTCGATAGCTATTACAATCGGGACAGGTGACGATGGTCATAAATTCTTCTGCCCATCTACGAATTTTTTCCGAACTCGAATCTCTATACCAGCGGGTAAGCATGCTCAGTAATCCTTCGCTGGCAAGGTTATAAACAAAGTCGTGCTTGATGGAATTGTAAGCCTTGTTGTAAGTCTCGTCACCACCATTTAAAATGATCTCCATCGCTTTCTTAGGAATCTTTTTTATGGGAGTGGCAAAGGTAAATTTATGTTTTTTGGATATCTCCCGCAGCTGCTTAAAGGTGGTATTATCGCGCACCTCACCAAAGGGAGCTATGCCCTGGTCATTGATGCTTTTGCTATCATCTGGAATAACCTTGTCCATATCCACCTGATGTAATTTGCCCAGTCCCTTGCAGGTAGGGCAGGAGCCATAGGGGGAGTTAAAAGAAAAGGTATTGGGTGAGGGCTCTTCATAGGAGATGCCAGAATCAGCATCCATGAGGGACTTACTAAAGGGACGCACATCTTCTGTCGCATGGTCCATTACAAGAATGAAATTATTCGACTGCTTAAAGGCAATTTCTACGGAAGAGGTGATACGTTCTTTTTTGTCCTTGTCTACTTTGATGCGATCCACCACAATTTCTATATCGTGTGTTTTATATCTATCCAACTGCAGCCCAGGCTTCAGGTCTATGATTTCGTTATTGACCCGCACCTTGGTATATCCTTTCTTTCTGATCTGTTCAAAGAGTTCGCGGTAGTGTCCCTTCCGCGCACGTATGACAGGTGCCAGAATAATTATCTTTTTGCCCTTGTAATCTTTGAGTATGGTATCAATGATTTTTACATCAGAATATTTTACCATCTTCTTACCTGTCACATAGGAGTAGGCTTCTCCAGCACGCGCATAGAGCAATCGTAAAAAATCATAGAGTTCGGTTGTGGTACCTACGGTACTCCGCGGATTCCAGGCCGTCGTTTTTTGTTCGATAGAGATAACGGGACTAAGGCCACTTATTTTCTCTACATCGGGTCGTTCCATCTTACCTAAAAACTGGCGTGCATAGGAGGAAAAGGTTTCTATATATCTCCGTTGCCCCTCCGCATAGATGGTATCAAAGGCGAGGGAGGATTTTCCACTCCCACTTATTCCAGTAATAACAACAAGTTTGTTTTTGGGAATATTGATGGATATGTTTTTGAGGTTATTCTCTCTAGCCCCAATGATTTCTATATGTTCTTCCTCAACGACCTTTTTAGACATATTTGATTATAGATTAACGGGTCAAAATACGTAAATTTTGCGAAAGGCATTTCGCTAATTGCAATGAGATTGTCTATTAGCTGGTTACAATTATGTATCTACTTTTTTTCCTTGATGAAAAGGACTAATGGACTGAACGGACTGAACGGAATGAACGGACGCAAGGGACCAAGCGGCTTGCCTGCGTGCGCAAGCAGGCAGGACTAAACGGACGTAAAGGACAAAATCAGTAGAAAATCGGATGTACGAACAACCAAGATACCAGCCCGCAGGGCGGAAGCCCTGCCTTCCAAGGAACGCAGGCAGGCCCTTCGCCAAAGGCGAACCACCAGTGCGCAGCACGAAAAACTGCCCGCGTGCGTAAGCAGGTAGGACTAACGGACGGAACGGACTCAACGGACTAAGCGGACAAAATCAGTAGAAAAAAAATGTTAGATCGAACGTATGAACAACCATGAAACCAGCCCGCAGGGCGGAAACCTGCCTTCCAAGGAACGCAGGCAGGCCCTTCGCCAAAGGCGAACCACCATGATACCGGTAATCACGTAGTGATTACTCTGGCTGCCCGGTCTAAAAGGGAGCGACCCTCTTAGCTGCCATTGGCAGCTAGGAGGGTCGCTCCCAAATCACACATATAAATTTTAATCTATTTGAGAATCATAAGCTTTTTAAAGAATAACTTTCCTTGTGCATCTGTGAACTGCAATACGTACATGCCATTGTCTACGGCATGGAGTTGGAATTGCAGTTTGCTTTCTCCATTGACATCTTGGACAAATACTTTTTTGCCCTGGATATTGCGTAGCTGTATAGACTGAATATCTATAGCCTCGTCAAGGTGAATGTGCACGTAGTCGTCTGCCGGATTAGGGAAGACGCGTATCGCGTTCAAAGTAGCTTGTTCTTCATGCGTTGCTGTAATATCTTGATCACAAGCATCGCCAATTCCATCGTTGTCAGAATCTGCCTGATCAGGATTAAAGATAAGAGGACAGTTATCATCGTCATCTCCTATAGCATCGTTATCGTCATCAGCGTCACAGACATTTCCTACACTATCGCCGTCTGTATCCATCTGTAATGGATTAGGCGTAGTAGGACAGTTATCCTCTGCGTCACAGATAGAATCTTCATCTGTGTCTTGGAAAATTCCAACACAATTACAATCGGTATCTACCTGATCGTCAGTAGTACAGGCATCATTATCGTCGCATGGATCGCCGATAAATAAATCAAGAGCAGGGCAGTAGTCAGCATCTGTACTACCGATACAATTACAGTTGTCGTCAATCTGATCATTCACTGTAAGTGGATCCCCATCATCACAAGCAGTACCTGGTTCAGGTCCATCTGGACATACATCCTCTGCATCACAGGTTCCGTCGTTGTCGCTGTCTTGGAATGTTCCCACACAGTTACAATCCTCTGTTACGATATCACCCGTCGTACAATCATCTCCATCATCACAGCTGTCTCCGATAAACAGATCTAGAGCAGGGCAGTAGTCAGCATCGGCGCTACCGATACAGTTACAATCATTATCAATCTGATCGTTGAACGTAAGCGGATCCCCATCGTCACAGGCAGTACCTGGTTCCGGTCCTCCTGGACATACATCCTCTGCATCACAGGTTCCGTCGTTGTCGCTGTCTTGGAATGTTCCTACGCATCCACAGTCTTCTGTTACGATATCACCCGTGGTACAATCATCGCCATCATCACAGCTGTCTCCGATAAATAGATCAAGAGCTGGGCAGTAGTCAGGATCTGTACTTCCAATACAATTACAGTTATCGTCTATTTGGTCATTGACTGTAAGCGGATCGCCATCGTCGCAGGCAGTACCTGGTTCCGGTCCACCTGGACACTGATCCTCTGCATCACAGGTACCATCGTTGTCGTTGTCTTGGAATGTTCCTACGCATCCACAGTCTTCTGTTACGATATCACCCGTGGTACAGTCATCCCCATCATCACAGCTGTCTCCGATGAATAGATCTAAGCCTGGACAATAATCCGGATCTGTTGTTCCTATACAGATACAATCACTGTTTATCTGATCATTCAGTGTTACAGGATCCCCATCATCACAAGCAGTACCTGGTTCAGGTCCATCATTACAAATATCCTCTGCATCGCAGGTGCCATCATTGTCGCTGTCTTGGAAGGTTCCTGCACAATCGCAGTCTGCTGTTATCACATCATTTATAGTACAATCATCTCCATCGTCACATATCGTTCCCGGTTCAGCTCCACCTGGACACTGATCCTCTGCATCACAGGTACCGTCGTTGTCACTATCTTGGAAGCTTCCTGCACAACCACAGTCTGCCGTTATGACATCATTTATAGTACAATCATCTCCATCATCACATGCTGTTCCCGGTTCAGCTCCACCCGGACACTGATCCTCTGCATCACAGGTACCATCGTTGTCACTATCTTGGAAAGTTCCCACGCAGCCACAATCATCTGTTACAATATCTCCGGTAGTACATGGATCTCCATCATCGCAACTGTCTCCAATGTATAAATCAAGAGCAGGGCAGTAGTCAGGATCTAGCGTGCCGGTACAATTACAGTTCGCATCAATGACATCATTTAATGTAGTCACATCTCCATCATCACATGCTGTTCCCGGTTCAGGTCCACCTGGACACTGATCATCCGCATCACACACGCCATCATCATCACTGTCTTGGAAGGTTCCTACACAATTACAGTCTGTGTCATATACATCATTAATCGTACAGTCATCTCCATCATCACAAGTCGTACCTGGTTCAGGTCCACCTGGACACTGATCGTCTGCATCACAGACACCATCGTTGTCACTATCTTGGAAAGTACCTACACAATTACAATCACTGTCTACTATGTCATTAATCGTACAGTCATCTCCATCATCACAGCTATCACCTATAAATAGATCGAGAGCAGGGCAGTAGTTTGGATCTAGAGTGCCGGTACAGTTACAATTTACATCAATGACATCATTGAGTGTAGTGACATCCCCGTCATCACAAGCGGTTCCTGGTTCAGGTCCACCTGGGCACTGATCGTCTGCATCACAGACACCATCGTTGTCACTGTCTTGGAAGGTACCTACACAATTACAGTTTGCATCTATTACATCATTTATAGTACAGTCGTCTCCGTCATTACAGCTTGCACCTTCGAAAAGTGTCGCATCTTCTGGATCGCAGTCATCGGCATTGTTCGTCCCATCTCCATCGATATCCTCATCGCACACATCCCCAATACCATCGTTATCTAAATCCGACTGTGAAGGGTTAGAGTCGAAAGGACAATTGTCTGTAATATCTGCTTCACCATCATTATCATCATCCTCATCACAGGCATCTCCTGAACCATCGCCATCGTTGTCAGCCTGATCTGGATTAACCACATCTGGACAGTTATCTGTTACATCAGGTTCGCCATCTCCGTCGTCATCTTCATCACAGGCATCTCCTAGTCCGTCATTGTCTGTATCTGTCTGATCTGGGTTTGCTACATCTGGACAGTTATCTGTTGCATCTGGTTCGCCGTCACCATCATCATCTTCATCACATACATCCCCCATGCCGTCACCATCACTATCTGCTTGGTCTGGGTTTGCTACATCTGGACAGTTATCTGTTGCATCAGGTTCGCCATCACCGTCATCATCCTCATCACATACATCCCCCATGCCGTCACCATCACTATCTGCTTGGTCTGGGTTAGCTACATCTGGACAGTTATCAGTAGGGTCTGGTTGACCATCATTATCATCATCGTTATCACACACATCCCCCATGCCATCATTGTCATTATCTGCCTGATCTGGATTTGCAGTATTTGGACAATTATCAGTTGGGTCTGGTTCGCCATCATTATCATCATCGCTGTCACATACATCCCCCATGCCGTCATTGTCATTATCACTTTGACCTGGGTTAGAGATGAGCGGACAATTGTCTTGCGTGTCTAGAACGCCATCGTTATCATCGTCCTCATCACAAACATCTCCCTCTCCATCATTGTCATTATCTGCCTGATCTGTGTTAGCTGTGAATGGACAGTTGTCTTGTGCGTCTGGAATGCCATCATTATCGTCATCATTATCACAGACATCTCCACTGCCATCATTGTCATTATCTTCTTGCCCTGGATTAAAATCCATAGGACAGTTATCACTAGAGTTATTTACACCATCATTGTCTGCATCCTCATCACAGACATTTCCTATACCATCATTGTCGCCATCTGCCTGATTTGGATTTGGAACAAATGGACAGTTGTCTTGTGTATCTGGAACGCCATCATTATCATCGTCATTATCACAGACGTCTCCTTCACCATCATTGTCATTGTCGGCCTGATTCGGGTTAGCTATGAACGGACAGTTGTCTTGCGTGTCTAGAACGCCATCGTTGTCGTCGTCATTATCGCATACATTACCCTCTCCATCATTATCGTTATCTGCTTGATTTGGGTTGGCAGTGAACGGACAATTGTCTTGCGTGTCTAGAACGCCATCGTTATCATCGTCCTCATCACAAACATCTCCCTCTCCATCATTGTCATTATCTGCCTGATTCGGGTTGGCTGTAAATGGGCAGTTGTCCTGTGCGTCTGGAATGCCGTCGTTGTCGTCGTCATTATCACAGATATCTCCACTGCCATCATTGTCATTATCTTCTTGACCTGGATTAAAATCCATTGGGCAGTTATCATTAGGATTGTTTATACCATCATTATCTGCATCCTCATCACAAACATTTCCTATACCATCATTGTCGCCATCTGCTTGATTCGGGTTGGCTGTGAACGGGCAGTTGTCTTGCGCGTCTGGAATGCCATCGTTGTCGTCATCATTATCACAGATATCTCCACTGCCATCATTGTCATTGTCTTCTTGCCCTGGATTAGAATCCATAGGACAGTTATCAACGCTGTTGTTTATACCATCATTATCTGCGTCCTCATCACAAACATTTCCTATACCATCATTATCACCATCTGCTTGATTTGGGTTGGCCGTGAATGGGCAGTTATCCTGCGCATCTGGAATCCCATCATTATCGTCATCATTATCACAGACATCTCCACTGCCATCATTGTCATTATCTTCTTGCCCTGGATTAGAATCCATAGGACAGTTATCCTGTGTGTTGACAACGCCATCATTATCGACATCATTATCGCAAACATTTCCTATCCCATCATTATCTAAATCCGCCTGGTTAGGGTTTGAGTCAAAAGGACAGTTGTCTTGCGTATCTGGAACACCATCGTTGTCGTCATCCTCATCACATACATCTCCCAATCCATCGTTGTCATTATCTGCTTGATTTGGATTAGCTGTGAATGGACAGTTATCATTGGGGTCTAGGTCACCATCATTATCATCATCGTTGTCACATACATCGCCCATGCCATCATTGTCGTTGTCTGCTTGGTCAGGATTTGGAACATTAACACAGTTGTCATCCGCATCCACTACACCGTCACCATCTGCATCAGGAAGAAAGGCGTCATCAATAATTGCATTTATAAAAAACTCAGTAGCATCACAACCTGGTGCTTGTACCAGTGTACTTATGATATATGTATTGTCTGCAACATTTGCAGCAGTAAATTTATTTTGGTTGGTATTTATTGTTCCTATGGTAGTGCCACCAGAACTTGTCATTTGATTAGGAAGAAAGGAATGACCATTTACACCACCAATCAAAAAGGGTGTATATTCTTCTCCGGCCGCAGTTTCTACATCTTGAATTATACTTCCATTGTTTGTAAAATCGCCAGGCTGAAAGGCATTGTTCCTATCTGAAATAAAGGCATTATTTACAAAGGCTGCGTTATGCAATCCATCGTATTCTGAGAGTAGGTAACCATTATTTGTAAAGTCATTATTGTTTGTAAATTTTCCTTGGATTCTCCAGACAGAGCACTCTTGGTTGAGTACATCGTTTTGATTTTGGATAGCAAGGTCTGTGTTTTTGGAAATGATGACTTCTTTATTTACAAAATTGCCGGTGTCATCATTGAAAATATCCATTAGTGTATTTGGACCTATTTCTATATTTCCATTATTTGTAAATACATCCTTATTAAACATTCCAGCATCGGCTGTGCCATTAATGGTGATATCACCGTCAGCATCAAAATTGAGTTCGTTATATATTCCATAATTGCCGGTGCCATTAATATTGATATCAGAACCGTTTCCGCAAACCCAGGTGCCATAGTTGGAAATTGCATTGGCGTTCATGCCAGAGCTAAAACTTAAGTCGCCAAAGGTGGTAAATACTCCGTCGTTGCGTATACCTGCCGCATCACAATTTTGGAATTCTAGTTCACCACTTCCCAAGATATCAGCTGTTCCTATTGCACGGTTACGGATACCAAAAGATGTTGTTCCATCTACTTGTAAATATCCCTCTACTGTTAGTTTCCCAAAGTTTGTCAGTCCAACCCCAAATACATTTGCAATGTTAAACGTACTCCCAGATTCTAATTCCAAAGAGCCTGCTGAAGCTACAATTACTGCTGCAAGGGCTGTAGGATCTTCTCCGCCCATTGGGTTGTCAGGGATAAATTTGTCTGCAGTATTGGGTGGAACGATATACTCAGGGTAGCCCCAGTTGTCCAAATCATAAAAGGCCGCATCTTTACACCCTGTCCAGATGGCGAAGTTATCATTTGTAGTAACGATACCTGAATTTGTATTCGTGCCAAAGGTACCGCCAAATAAATTCCAAATAACACCTGTAGATGTATTGTTTTGAATGAATGAATTGTTGTCAGACTCATCTAAAATGAGTCCATCATTTACAAAGTTGTTACCTACAATTATTCGAGATCCGTTTGCAACACGGGCACATTCATAATTCGTAAAGCTACCGCCGCCTGCTGTGTTGACACGAATAAATGCGTTTCCATCAAAACCTGTAGCAATAAGCCATCCCTCATTGTTAAAGATACCACCCACATTGTTTACGCCGTCGATACCTACCTTACCCAAAGTAATGAAACCAAAGTTATTTATCTTACCCTCCGTGTGTTGGATGGCATTGCCTCCAAAGTTTCCACTAATATCAATAGTCCCAAAATTGTCTACGGTACCACCTGAATTTAATCCATGGTCATTTGCATCTGGTCCCGCATCTCCGATTGTCAGTGTATTTCCTTCATTAACCGTTATTATGCCACCATTTGAAACGGCTGTTTCATTTGGGTCAGCATAGGAAACAAGCAGATCAGCGTTCAACACAACTTCAGCGTTGTTGGCAGTAATAACTAATCTAGCACAGTGCGTATTGGCTACCACTGTGACTGTGTTCGGCGTAGTTATCCTTGCTGTTTCAAATTCAGTGGGCACGTGATTCAGGCTCCAGTTGCTGGCAGTATTCCAGTTGCCATTTCCTCCCTGCCAGTTGTTGAAAGTCTGCGCATTCGCAAAGGAGCATATACATAAGAAATATATAGCTATAATGATTTTAGGCATAATAGTATTGTCTTTAAGTTTTGTAGTTAACATTGTTCCATAATTTAGAATGAGAAGTTTGTATAGACACATATTCCATTAAGGAGGAATATTCCATAAAATGGCTAGAAATAATGATGTTAAAGTTTTGTCGAAGTATGGAAAAAGAAAACCCCAAGTCTCCTCAGGGTTCACATACATTCAAAACATACACTCTTATTTTTCTAAACTTATTTCCATGCTATACTTGGAGCGCTTGCCATCCTTGTAAAGAATGCGCGCTTTATATTTTACTGGTTTAATCTTGTCAGATATTTCTTTAGTGTGCTTGTCTAAGTATACCTTTTTGTCCTTGAGCGTACTCAGGGTAGTATACTTTCCACCCTGAATGGATCGTATAAGTTCTATACGATAATTTTCTCCTGGAATCGTGTTTGCAATGGCCAATTCTGTTCCTTCTTCCGTTTTGCGAATGCTGAGTTCGGGTACAAACTGTACTCTAAAGTCGTAGGCTGTTACGGTAAGCATACTTGGGTCTTCGCTAGAGAGTAATCCAGCATTATCTTTTGCAATAAGTTTGTAGGTATAGGTTTTGTTTGATATTAAATCTTGATCATAGTACAGAGGATCTAATTTCCTTCCCTGATATGTTTTTATCGCCTTCCATTCCGTATTTCCCTGCTCTCTTCTGAAGAGCGTGTGTTCGACTACATCTCTGCTGCTAGAGGGAAGAAGCCCCAGGAATACACCTTTTTCGTCTACCTTATAGTTATAAAAGAGGGCAGGAGCAGGAGGTATTTTATCAGGTCTATTGACTTCTAGAACTTCTGAGTAATCCCCTATATTTCCCCCCTTATCCATGGCAGCCACCTTATAATATCTTTTTTGCGTAAGCACATCTGTATTCAGAGAATCGGTATAGAGTCTAAAGATATGTTTTCTAGGATTTAGCTTAATAAAGTTTTTTCCTTTGTGGTCTGCTGTGAATATATAGTAGGCAAGCAAATCATCTTCTGGTCCCTGATCCCAACTAAGAATCACGACACCATTGGTGTCTACTTCAGCTTTTAAGCCAGTAGGAGGACTTGGAGGAGTTTTGTCTTTGAAGTAAACACTTGCTCTTTGTGATTGTGCATAATTCCCTACTGTATCTACGAGTACAAGATGGTAATCATTTGTGCCCTCTATTGGGTTTTCATCAATACAGCTAAACGTAAAATCCGCTTCTTGTTCGCATACTAACTGTGCTTTTTGTTTTCGATCGTTTTTATAAACAATCACCTTTCCAAGTTCGTTTGGATCACTGTGCTCCCAGCTTAGCTGCACCCGTTTTTCTTCATTGATTTTTTCTGCGTTTAATGTGCCTACAACGGGTGGCGTTCTGTCTCTACCTTTTACAAGTACAGATTCGGAAGGCTCGGACATATCACCAAAGGCATCTACGCCGATGAGTCTATAGTGGTAGGGTTGATAATTTTCTACACTGTCTGTAAATATCATGAACTTACGCTCTTTAAAATCTTGGCTCAGCGCTTGCACATAGGGCTGGTCATTGATACGATCGTAGTTTTGACCGTCTAGAGATCGTTCTATGTGATAGGCAGTAAAATGACGTTCGTGTAATCTTTTTTCCCAACGTAATTGTATAGCCTGTTCTTTTTCAATCGCTTCAAAAAGAATAGGTTTATTTACAATGGTTCTATTTTTTACGACCGTAAATGCCTGTCGATGTTTTTCAGTATTATAACGTACGCGATATGCATATACCTTATCTGGTTCAATGCTTCTATCCACATAACGCAGGCCAGCCGCATCTGCAACAAGAGGGTGGAGGTCTGCAGCAAGAATAGTCATCTGATGTCTTTGCTCAAAGTATTCACTTTTCTCGATGACACTGAGAATATCATCGTCTTCATACATCGTATTTTCCCAATCGCGATGAATGGTCTGCAAGGGTATAATGATTTCTTCGTCGGAAGGATTGGCAGTATACCATTCGATCATTTTGTCCTCTGACCAAGGTTTATAATTTGCCTCTATTACCTCATATTTTGATCCTTCTTCAGAGGCAACCCGCCTGCTGATTTCAAAACCGTCATGTATACCAAAATACCAGAATTTGGCGTCCACAGGTGCCCAGCGTAATACAATGGCATCGTCATAATATTTGCTTATGAGCTCTACCTTGGGTTCGTTGTCTATATAGATGCTGTCTCGTTCATTGGCTTGTGCACTGAAGAAACAGAAGAATAGGCCTAATAGTAAGAATGTCCTTTTCATGTAAGTAGTGTATAATGATTAAGTCTGTTATGTTCTTTCAGCTATATATTCCACAAAAGGAGTGGATTCCATAAAATGCCTTAATTTTTTTTATTTGGGCGTGCCCCTTGTCTTTTGACAAGGGTCGGAGTATTCCGGGTTTCGCTGTTCGCTCAGTCCTTCGGACCAGGCCCTCCATGTTCCTCACGCATGTAGATGAAGGGATAAAGAGATGAAGGGATGAAGGGATGAAGAGCCTGCCGGTCAACTCCTAAAAACAGTTGTCAGTTTTTTTAGTTAATTACTGATTCTAGTTTCCTGTTTTATATTCTACTGATTTTAGTTGTCAGTTCTAATTTACTCCTTTTTTTTCTTTGACGCCATCTCTTCTTTAAAGGCCAT
>CALIAU010000022.1 GCA_938045585.1 uncultured Saprospiraceae bacterium | reverse complement strand
CGCTTCTAGTCCAGTCAGTTCTCCACTACATACTTTCTTTAGTACTGACGATTTAAATTCTGATGAAAATTGTTGTCTCTGTAAGCCTATCTTTTTCATGTTTTTACGCTTTTTTGTGACAACCTATTTCAGGAGTAGACCAACGGACTAACGGACTAACGGACTAACGGACTAACGGACTAACGGAAAACTAAACTTCGTGATGCGTAGTTTCCAAACTACGCATAGATATTTTGGACTTTTTGTCTATTGTATTAAAATATATACTTGTAGATGGTAATCTACAAGTTACGATAGCTTGCGTGAGCCTGCCTGCGTGCGCAAGCAGGCAGGGAACACGTAGGGCTGGGTCCAAAGGACCGACCGACAGGGAGCCCGGAGTACTCCGACGCTTTCTATAACGCATGTGGAAGAAAGGGTACGCCCTCCTACTCCTACTTTTCCGGGAAATCTATAAACTCACCATCGTAGGCACGCACTGTATTTTCAAATATCTCTTTGGCCTCTTCTAATAAGGGATGGACGTCGCGGTATTTTCCTGAGTAATGGCCAATGACCAACTTCTCTACCCTTGCCGCCTTTGCTGTTAGTGCTGCTTCCTTTGCCGTAGCATGTCCTCTCTCCGCTGCCTTATCCACAAGCTCGTGCAAATAGGTGGATTCATGGTACAAGAGATCTACGCCTTGAATATATTCTAGTATACCTTTATGGTACTTCGTATCTGAGCAAAAGGCATAGCTATGCGGATGCTTTCTAGGATGTAAGACTTCTGCTGGTTGTATTACTGTCTGGTCTGCTCGATGCACCTCTTCTTCAGCTTTTAGTTGTAGTATCTCTTCCACACTTAAATTGTAGTGGTGAATCTTGTCTTTCCTAATATTTGTCTTTTCTGACTTTTCTTTAAACAGATAGCCGTTCGTAGGTATGCGATGTTGTAGAGGAAAGGCAAAAACTTCCAAGGTATTATCTGTGTATACTAAGGTTTTTTCTTTGGCCTCTAGCTCTGTGATATGTAGCTTGAAGGCTAGGTGACTCTCAGAAAGTCTTACAACGGTTTCTACAAATTCTTTTATCCCGGGTGGACCTATAATGTGTAAATCGTCTTTCCTACTAAAATGAAAGTAGGAGGTGATCAATCCGGGAAGACCAAAAATATGGTCTCCGTGCAAATGGGATATAAATATAGCTCGGATGCGATTGCGTTTTACCTTGTACTGGGATAAACGCATCTGCGTAGCCTCTCCACAATCAATCTGATAATAGTCTGATTCTGTTAAAAGTACCTGTGATGTAGTTATACGACCATTGTTAGGCATTGCTGCATTGCTACCTAATATCAATAGTCTCCATGGCATGCTACTATTCTTCTTCGTCTCCCGAAAGTGCTGATTGCAGAGCCTGCATTGCAACGTAGTCCTTAGACTCTTCTACAGTAGGGATAATCGTAAGGATAGTTTCAAGACGAGAAATCTCTATGAGTTTCTTCACAGAGGGATGTTCTATTCCTGTAAGAATGAAGGAGCCATAGCCCTTCCATAATCTATTTGCAGTCAAAATAGAGCTGAGTCCTGAAGAATCTACATATTTCACTTTTCCAAGATCAAATATAAGATTACGTACACCCTCATTTCTGAGGAATACAAATTCGGACTTAAGGTTGGGTGCAATAAGAGAATTGAGGTTTTCTTCCTCCAGTTCTAATTTTGCGTATGTTTCTGTTTTATCGACGTTATACTTCATGTCTTCTTAATCTGAGGTGCAAATTTATCTCTTTTGGCTTAAAAAGAAATTAAACTGAGGAATATTTGTTAGAATCAGCGCATATTACTGACATTCCTGCCGTTAAAGCACTTAATGAATGGTTAATAAGTTGAAAGAGGTTCTAATAAAACTTACTTTTAGACAGAATGACAGTATAAATTGTATTGGCACTATTTTTAACCACTTTTAGGGTAAAGTATTATATTTAGCTTGAGATAATCCATGAATAGAAAGTTTTCACCAAAAGTAAAAAAGATCATATCTCTCAGTAGAGAGGAAGCAATCCGACTTGGCCATGATTTCATAGGCACTGAGCATCTATTATTAGGTATGATCCATGATAATGACAGTCTAGCCATTAAAGTGCTAGATAGTCTAGAAGTAGATCTTGAAGAATTAAAATACAAGATTGAAGAAAAGTTAGATAAGGATGTAATGGCTGCGGATCAGACTGGTCTGAATATCGGTAAGATTCAGTTAAATAAGCATGCTGAAAAGGTGCTGAAGGTTACTTTCCTAGAGGCTAAACTACATAAAAATCAAGAAATAAATGCAGAGCATCTTATGCTCTCCATTCTTAAACATAAAGAGAACGTCGCTTCGAAAATCCTTTTTGACTTTGAAGTAGACTATGATTTATTTAAAACTGAACTAGAATACGTGAAACAAGAACAAGAAAGTCCATTTTCAGATATGTACACCGCCTCTTCTGATTCTGATCTTCCACTGGAAGAAGAAAGTGAAGAGGAATCATTTCGTCAAAGAAAATCTGGTAATAAATCGCGGACGCCTGTTTTGGACAATTTTGGTAGAGATGTTACTCGACTTGCCGAAGAAGGAAAGTTGGATCCTATTATAGGAAGAGAAACGGAGATCGAACGTGTTTCACAGATTCTGTCAAGAAGAAAAAAGAACAATCCTATTCTTATAGGTGAGCCTGGTGTAGGTAAAACTGCAATCGTAGAGGGCTTAGCAAATAGGATAATACAAAAAAGAGTTGCTCGAACACTCTTTAACAAACGTCTCATAATGTTGGACTTAGCAGCCCTAGTTGCTGGTACCAAATACAGAGGGCAGTTTGAAGAACGTATGAAGGCTATCATGAATGAGCTTGAAAAAGCGGATGATATCATTCTGTTTATAGATGAGATACACACTATCGTAGGTGCTGGTGGAGCTACCGGCTCTCTAGATGCTTCCAATATCTTTAAGCCTGCTCTAGCAAGAGGTGAACTGCAATGTATAGGTGCTTCTACCCTAGATGAATACAGACAGTATATAGAAAAAGATGGAGCCTTAGACAGACGATTCCAGAAGGTACTCGTAGAGCCGCCTTCTCCAGAAGATACACTGAATATCCTAGCGAATATTAAGTCTAAGTATGAAGAATTCCATAATGTGGAGTATTCTGATGATGCCATTGAAGCCTGCGTGAAGTTAAGTAATAGATATATCAGCGATCGATTCTTGCCAGATAAGGCAATTGATGTATTGGATGAAGTGGGCGCGAGAACGCACTTGAAGAACATCCATGTACCAGAACATATAGAGGAATTAGAAAAGAAGATAGAAGAAGTGAAGGTGCTTAAAAATAAAGCAGTGAAGGATCAGCAGTATGAAAAAGCAGCTGACCTGAGAGATACTGAATCTAAATTATCCAAGAAACTAGAGGACGCAAAGATAGCCTGGGAAGAAGAATCCAAGACAAAGCGCTACCCTGTTGAAGAAGAGGACATTGCAGAGGTAATTGCAATGATGACTGGAATTCCTGTTACACGTGTGGCACAGAATGAAAGCAAAAAGCTGGTGGGAATGAATGATGACTTGAAAAAGGCTATCATTGGACAGGATGAGGCAATCACTAAGATTACCAAGGCAATTCAGAGAAATAGACTGGGACTGAAGGACCCAAGCAAACCAATAGGTTCTTTTATATTCTTAGGTCCTACCGGTGTAGGTAAGACAGAATTAGCAAAGGCCTTAGCAAAGCATGTCTTTGACTCAGCGGATGCCTTGATACGTATAGATATGAGTGAGTACATGGAGAAATTCTCTATCAGTAGATTGATAGGAGCACCTCCGGGATATGTAGGTTATGAGGAAGGAGGTCAGCTGACCGAAAAGGTAAGAAGGAAGCCCTACTCTGTTGTACTCCTTGATGAAATAGAAAAGGCGCATCCAGATGTTTACAATATCTTATTGCAGGTGTTAGATGATGGGCAGTTAACAGACGGTCTTGGAAGAAAGGTAGACTTTAAGAATACCATGATTATCATGACCTCTAACATAGGTGTCAGACAGCTTAAGGATTTTGGCCAGGGTGTGGGATTCCAAACAAAGGCGAGAACCTCTGCCTCAGAAGATCATTCTAAGGGCGTGATTCAGAATGCCTTAAAGCGTACCTTCTCACCTGAATTCTTGAACAGAATTGATGACGTTGTCATCTTTAACAGTCTGGCTCAGGATGATATCTTCAAGATAATCGATATCAGTCTGAAAGATCTATATGGTCGTCTAGAGGGAATGGATTACAAATTAAGCATCTCTCCTGGCGCGAAGAAGTTTGTTGCAGAAAAAGGCTTTGATCCACAGTTTGGAGCCAGACCTCTCAACAGAGCAATCCAGAAATACTTAGAAGATCCGCTTGCGGAGTATATATTAAATAACAGTCCAGAATTAGGCACGGAACTAAAAGCCGTTTTAAACAGTACTAAAGATGGCATTCAAATTAAATCAGAAGCAGAAGTAAAGACTCAGGATAATATCAACTAAGAGTCTTACATTAGCAGCATTATTCATTAAACATTATTATTTGGCTAGAAGAAGAAAATTTGTCCCTCGCGTAGAAAAACCATCATTCAGAATAAATTCGGCTATACGCGTACCGAAAGTCCGACTTGTAGGAGAAAACTTTGAAGAATTAAGTGAAATTATAGGTAAAACGGTAGAACCAGGAGTGTTCTATACCGACCAGGCTATAGATTTCGCACGAGCTATGGAGTTAGATCTCGTAGAGATATCTCCAAAAGCAGACCCACCCGTTTGTAAAATCATCGATTATAACAAGTTCCTCTACCTTAAAAAGAAGAAAGACAAGGAATTAAAGTCCAAAACAGCCAAAACGGTTATTAAAGAAATACGTTTTGGGCCTAATACGGATGATCATGACTTCGAATTTAAGCTCAAACATGCCCAAAAGTTCCTAGAACAGGGGGCTAAAGTGAAGGCTTATGTGCATTTTAAGGGTAGAACTATCGTCTTTAAGGAGCGTGGACAGCTATTATTACTCAAATTTATCAATGAATTAGCGGAATATGGCGGTGCAGAGGCCCTACCAGAGATGGATAGAAGACGGATGTTCGTTATAATTTCACCTTTAAAAAAGAAAAAGAGCTAAGTATTTCCTTTCTCACTGGAAATACATACCTTTGCGCCCTATTTAAAAGATTATATTATGCCTAAGATGAAGACGCACTCAAGTGCAAAGAAGAGATTCAAAGTGACTGGAAAGGGAAAAGTGAAGCGCTTTCAAGCGATGACCTCGCATATGATGCGTAACAAGACGAAGAAACAAAAGAGACACTTAGAAGGCTCTACCCTCGTTTCTAAGGCGGACGAGAAGAGAATGCTTAAGCTACTCTGCAAGAAGTAATAATTATTATATCACTTGGAAAGAGGCCAAGAACGATGTCCATGAGACGGTTCCCTTTTTTCGGTAAAACATCATAACATGCCACGATCAGTAAACGCTGTCGCTTCCAGAAGAAGAAGAAAGAAAATTATTAAAGCTGCCAAAGGTTATTTTGGAGCTAGAAAGAATGTTTATACTGTTGCGAAAAACGCTGTAGAGAAAGCATTACAATATGCTTACAGAGACAGACGTAACAAGAAGAGAGCATTCAGAAGACTTTGGATTGCACGTATCAACGCTGCAGCACGTCAAGAAGGAATGAGCTATTCTAAGCTTATGCACAAGCTAAGCCAGAAAGAGGTAGGTCTTAACAGAAAGGTTCTTGCAGATCTTGCAATGAATCATCCTGAGGCGTTTAAGTCTATTGTGAATTCCGTGAAGTAATTATACGAAGCGGTATTGCAAAAAAAGGGAAGAGTAAAACTCTTCCCTTTTTTTTATGTGGGTTTGTGGGGGAAGTGAGGAAGGTGAATCAGGATTTTCAGGATTAGAGGATTGGCAAGATTTGTTTTTTGTAATGACTTAGAGTTTACTTTGCTATTTGAACAAGGTACAAGCAGTGTAAGGTTGAATATATGGGTTTGTAGGTACAACCTACAAACAGCGATGGGTTTCTTTAATGTGAGAGAGTTTACTTTGAGAATTGAACTGGAATTTTTAGAATTGGGCAGAATGGGACAGAATTATGGGGATAAATAAAACCGTGTGCGAGGAAGGTGAATCAGGATTTTCAGGATGAGGGGATTGGCAAGATTTGTTTTTCTTTAATGTGAGAGAGTTTACTTTGAGGTTTGAACATATGGGTTTGTAGGTCAAGCTACAAACAGCGATGGGTTTCTTTAATGATTGATAGTTTACTTTGGGATTTGAACTGGAATTTTTAGAATGGACAGAATGGGACAGAATTATGGGGATAAGTAAAACCGTGTACATGGATGTTGAATCAGGATTTTCAGGATGTGTGGATTAGCAAGATTAAGTTGAAAGCAAGGAATACAAGCAGACCATAATACCAGCACGCAGTGCGGAAGCCGTGAAGCCTCGAAACCAGAAAGTAACACTCTGTGTTACTTTCTTATAGCCTCCACCGGATCAAGATTCGCCGCTCGGAAGGCAGGGATGATTCCTGCGAGAATACCTACTACTACAGATACTGAAATTCCAATTAAGATATAAAGTGGTGAGGCTGATATGTCAAACTTAAGTGCAGCTGTTGCGATTTTCAGAACAACTATGACTAAGACGAGTCCAGCGACTCCCCCGAGGATACATAGGATGACAGACTCTATGAGAAATTCTGTGAGGATGATGCCTTTCTTTGCTCCTAGAGCTTTTTTGATACCTATAATATTAGTACGTTCCTGGACAGAGACAAACATGATATTTGCGACACTAAACATGCCGACAAGTAAGGCAAAAAAGCCAATGATAAATCCGGCTGCATAGACGACACCAAATACACCATCGATCATATTGGTAAGCATGGTCACCTCATTCAAGGAAAAATCATCTGCCTCGCGAGGACGTAATTTTCTCGATCTACGCATTACCCCTATCAACTCTTCTTTTCCCTCATCCATATCTGCATCCTCTCCCATTTTTACATAGAGTATTCTTCCTACACTGAAACGACTCTTTCCTTTTATGTTGATATATTTCTTTGCTGTGTTGTAGCCTATCCAAATGAGTTCATCATTCCGCATAAAGTTAAAGGGGTTGTCTCCCTCTTCCGCCATCACACCTATTACTTGAAATTTATTTCCAAAGAGACGCACATATTTGTCTAAGGGATTTTCGTTGGGAAAGAGTTCTGCAGCAATCTTGTCTCCAATAATTACCTTGTTAGCTCCAGAGGCATATTCTTTCTCGGTAAAATATCTCCCCTGTCCGATATCCATATTTTGCACTTCTGGATATTCAAAGGTCGCACCCATTATCATGGTACCGGTTACATTACTAGACTTGTATTTAATAGTCTTCCCTTCCACATAGACAGCATAGGCTGCATCCTCAAAACCAGTTCTCGTCTTCTTTAGGAACTCGTAATCTTCATGCGAAGGCGGTGGACGCTTCATATACTTCCAATAATTCATGCCGGGATCCTCATTCCAAGGAAATACATCCACCATAATCACATCAGAGCCTAATTCGCCAATACCGCTCTTGATGCTACGTTCTAATGAGTTTACAGCGGATAGCACTGAAATGATACAGAATATACCAATAAGTATACCCAACAAGGAAAGAAAGGTCCTTAGTTTATTGGAAACTAGAGCCTGCCATGCCTGTCTTGCCGCTTCTACCACGATTTTGATGAATACCTTCATTCTATGAGCAAAATACGTTTTATTTGGCTCGATTATTCAGCAATTCGATTAATTGGAACTTATTCTCTTCTAAATTGTATAATGTATTGATAAGCTTATCCTTATATGGATAAAAACACTATTTTTGCGCTCTAAATTCGGAATATGCGAACTAAACTCTCTAATTTTTCTTTTGATTTACCTGAAAAACTAATAGCAAAATATCCTGCCAAGAAGCGGGATGAATCTAAGCTCTTAGTTGTGCATAGAGATACAGGAAAAATAGAACATAGAATCTTCAAAGATGTCTTAGAATATTTTGGAGATGGGGACTGTATGATTTTTAATAACACGAAGGTATTTAAGGCGCGTCTTTTTGGAAACAAAGAAAAGACAGGTGCAAAGATTGAAGTATTCTTGCTGCGAGAATTAAACTCAGAATCTATGTTGTGGGATGTACTAGTAGATCCCGCAAGAAAGATCCGTGTTGGAAACAAACTCTATTTTGCTAACGCGGAAGGTGAAGAAGTTCTTGTTGCAGAAGTTGTAGATAATACAACTTCAAGAGGAAGAACGATACGTTTCTTTTTTACAGGTTCTAGAGAAGAATTTAATGAAACGCTCTTCTCTCTCGGTAGCACGCCTATTCCTAAGTATCTCGCAAGAGAGCCAGAAGAAATCGACGACGAAAGATATCAAACTGTTTACGCGAAAGAATCAGGAGCAGTGGCTGCCCCTACGGCAGGACTACACTTTAGTAGAGAACTGATGAAGCGTTTAGAAATTAACTCTGTAGACTTTGCAGAAATAACTCTACATATAGGTCTTGGTACCTTTAGAGATATTGCAGTGGAAGATCTTTCCAAACATAAAATGGAAGCGGAGTATTTTAAAATAGATGATAAGGCCTCTGAAATAGTAAACAAGGCCAAAGCAGCTAACAAAAAAGTATGCTCTGTTGGTACGACAAGTATGCGCTCCATAGAATCTGCCGTTTCCGCAACAGGGAATTTGAAGCCAGCAAGTGGATGGACAAATAAATTTATCTACCCACCCTTTGACTTTTCTATTGCCAACTCTATGATTACTAACTTCCACCTGCCTAAGTCGAGTTTACTTATTATGGTAGCGGCATTTGGAGGTTACGATCTGATCATGGAAGCATACCAGGAGGCAATCAAGAAAAAATACAAGTTCTTCTCCTATGGAGATGCTATGTTGATCCTCTAAGGAAATACTATATTCTGTGAACTCAGAATTATACAATACATGAAAGTGTGAAAGTTGGAATATATTTTCGCACTTTTTTATTTTCCATGTCATCATTAAAAAATGTAGCTATGCACAGCATCTATTCAAAGGAAGATATACTTGCCTTAGATAAGCAGTTTAGAATTAATTTAGTGAATACAGCATCTGGTATAAGAAGCCCCCATCTGATTGGCAGCCAAGATAGCAGTGGCAATACGAACTTAGCAGTGTTTAATTCTGTCATCCACATTGGTGCAAATCCGGCAGCACTAGGATTTATTATGCGCCCACTCAGCGTCGCACGTCATAGCTATGAGAACATAAAAGAACAGGGATACTTTACAATGAATTTGGTCGCCTCTAATCAGTATAAGGCAGCACACCAAACATCGGCTAAATACCCAAGAGAAGAATCCGAATTTGATCGCTGTGGCTTTACAGAGGAATATATCCAAAACTTCCCAGCTCCCTTTGTACAAGAAAGTCAGATAAAAATTGGTCTTTCGTTAGTGGAAGAAATTCCAATCCAATTCAATGATACTATTCTCATAGTGGGAAAGATCGAAACATTGATAGTACCTACAGACGCTATCGGCCCGGATGGTATTATTAATCATGCGGAACTCGACAGCCTAGCTGTTTCTGGTCTCTATAGCTACTACAGAGCGAGTCAGTTGGATACTCTAGATTATGCAAGGCCTGAGACTAAGTTTTAGGGTTAATTTTAAGAGAACTGCGCTTCCTAAATAAATATGTCTCAGAGGGAATTATTTTAGATTCTTAGGTGTATTAAAATTGCAGTGTTCATGTAGAATGAGACTACAGTTTAATTGAAAGACATATCTCTGTTTTTGTGTTAATTACATATTTAAATTAACCCAATATGAGATAAAAATTAATTTTCTGGGCTTATATTTTGTTGAATACTTTTTTTAATTACATTTGTGGGAATTTTTGCATTACCACATACTTAAATATTGTTTTAAATATGTATTGGACATTAGAATTAGCGCACCATTTAGAAGACGCCCCATGGCCAGCAACGCGCGACGAACTTATTGATTATGCCATTCGATCTGGTACACCTCTCGAAGTGATGGAGAATCTACAACAGATTGAAGATGAAGGAGAAGTGTATGACTCCATGGTCGACATTTGGCCTGACTATCCTAGAAAGGATGATTTTCTCTTCAACGAAGATGAATACTAAGACAAAAGAAAATTATTTATACAAGCCTTCCACGTAACTGTGAAAGGCTTTTTTTTATATTTTCGAATCATGGATAACATTGTCATAGCAATTGATGGTCTCAGTGCCTGTGGTAAGTCTACCCTAGCCAAAGACCTAGCAAAAGAACTTAACTATATTTATATAGACAGTGGTGCTATGTATAGAGCGGTTACACTCTTTGCTATTGAACAGGGGATCTCTCTGGAAGACCTTCCCCAACATCTAGACAAAATACATATCCATTTTGAGGCTAAAGACAATGCACAGGCAGTCATATTAAATGGAAAGGATGTCACTCTAGATATACGTTCTAAGGAAGTGAACGAGCTCGTTTCTCCAGTCGCAGCCATATCAGAGGTACGCAGTTTTTTGGTTGCCCAGCAAAAGGCCTATGGTAAACAGAAAGCGATCGTCATGGACGGGCGCGACATTGGTACTGTTGTTTTTCCAGATGCTGAGATGAAGTTTTTTATATCCGCTGATACAGATGTACGTACGGACCGACGTACTTCTGAATTAGCGGAGATCGGAAAGACCCTAAGCAGGGAAGAAATCCAAGAGAACCTAAAAACAAGAGATCATATCGATAGCACACGATCGGATAGTCCACTTAAGAAAGCAGAGGATGCTGTAGAAATTGATAATTCGCAACTAAGCAAACAAGAACAATTTGCCCTATGCTTGAAGTATGTGGAAAGTAGGCGGAGAAAAGACTAACGGCTTGCCTGCGTGCGTAAGCAGGTAGGACTAACGGACTAACGGACTAACGGACTAACGGACTAACGGACTAACGGACTAACGGACTAACGGAAAACCAAACTCGTGTTGCGTAGTTTCCAAACTACGCATAATTTATCTTCCTTTTTTCAATACTATATATTTATTGCATCCACTTTGATTGGAACCTACAAGTACTATCGATAGAATTAAAAAACATTAAATCAACTGAACACGCAGCTCTCAACGGTCTGTTCGTCTGTTCGTCTGTTGCGTCCTGCCTGCTTTGCACCCAGGCAAGCCGTTACATCCTGCCTGCTTCGCACGCAGGCAGGCCGCTTAGTCCGTTTCTAATCAAGAAAGGGCAGTACTTCACAGTACTACCCTTTCCTTTTTAAAAAGCTTTATTATTATCCTACCTGATGACTGTAATATCTCTAGAGATATTATATTCATTCAGGCCAGTATTTATCTGGATGAAATATACATACACACCTGGGTTGACAAGATTATTATTGAATCTACCATCCCAAAGTGAAAGACCACTTTCTGGTATCTCTTGATTTGCTGGCAACTCTTTTACTAGATTCCCCCATCTGTCATACAGAACAAAGGTTTCTACAATCGTTCCAGGTACAGAAGAGAATACTAAGAACTCATCATTGTTACCATCTTCGTTAGGTGAGAAAATATCTGCTAGGTAAAATTTCTCGATATCCCTTACTACGAAATCACGACAATCTACAACTACACAGTCATCATTATAAGTTACTTCCACACAGATCTGACTCGATGTATCGCGTGATTCTCCTGAATCAAATGTAATCGTTGTAAGATCAGCACCCTGTCCAAGCACCTGACCATCATCCGTCCAAACAATATTATTTATCGTTCCACTTATATCCGTATTGAAACTAAAGCTAGCCTCCGAATTTGAAATCAGTGATAAGTTTCCTGATATATCCAATGCCGGCTCACTAGCAGCTGTTATTGTAAACGTTTCTTGGAACGAACAGCCATTATCATCAATTATCGTCATGCTGTAAGTACCTGGTGCAAGATCGTATTCTGTTTGCGAGGATGCTGCTCCTCCTTCAATAGAAATCTGGAAACCTGCAGTAGCCACATCCGGTGTAATACTTACTCTCCCTGTTAACTCCGAAAAGCAGTCTGGATCCTGTACATCTACTAGAACTCTAGGCGAACTTACTATTTCTATAGAGGTTGAATTTGTGTACGAACAGTCACCTTCCACAAAGTCAAAGTTATAGGTGTATACGCCTGCTTCCAAGCCTGTAATATCAATCAATCCTGATGCTGCATCTACCCCATTTCCATTCCATGATCCTGCACCTGAACCATCACTTCCCGTAACAGCTACACTCAGCTGTATAGGAGCGATATCATCTGTACACGCTACATTCATATCACTTGTAATAAGTAAATCAACCTGCGGACAAGCCATTGCTTCACAGACTGTAGAACTAGATGCATTTGGACATGCATTTGTGCTGATTGCTATCACTTCAATATCCACTAATTGACCCTCTGCTAAATTTCCTATGTCATAAGAAAGTGTATTCTGGAATCCTTGTGAGGTATTATCAATGATCACTTCGTAGTCTACAACGCCTGGAATAGCTGCCCAAGTAACATTAATCATATCCAATGATGAACTACATGTAATCACTGGCGCTGTCAATTCTTCTTCTGCAGTAACCGTGATAAAGGCTGGTTCTGAGCTACAGAAGCCATCATCTACTGTTAATTGTATTTCATATACTCCAGCACTGGAGAAACTCAGTGCTATAGGTCCTACGCCTGAACTCGTCGCTCCAGTTACGCCCGTTGGGAAGGACCAGTTATAGGTCGCTCCTGGCGTATTATCCATAGCCTCTATGGAGAATATATCATTCACACAGACAGTTCCACCATCTGCTGTTGCTATTTCTGCTATTGGCAGCGCTCGCACAGTTACATCTACTAATGCTGAACCCGGACATCCATTCGCGTCTGCATAAGAAATGATAACACTAAAGTTTCCTGGACCTGATACAGCTGGGTCAAATACTCCATTGGCATCTACAGCAGTTGAACCTCCGTACGTAAGTACTGGATTGTTTACTGGCGTACCGTCTGAAGTCACCGTTGCTGAGAGTTGCACTGGACCCTGACCTGCTTCAAGACAAACATCTACCATTGTAGGATCTGGTGTCACAACGATATCTGGACAAACCATCGCTTGACACGGACCTGATCCCACATTGCCAATACTACAAACAGTACCATCACCAATTATTACCAATTCGATTTCTACAATATCTCCAGGCGTAAGTCCTGAGAATGTATAGGTATTGTTAGCAGCATCAAAGACACCACCTGATCCTTGTATTTCGATTACGTTTACTAAGTCACCATTTGTAATATCTGGCCAAGAAAAGATTACCGTATTAGTAGACGGCTGACAAGAAATTACTGGTGCTTGTATCGCTGGATCTATTGTTATATTAACCGTCTCCATATCTGAAGAACAATCTGCTACAGAGGCAACACATCCTATTGCATACGTAGCCCCTGGTGTAAAGTTTACAAAGATATTTGCGTCCATTGTTGGATCTCCTGAGACCACCGTAACACCTGTTGGAAGGGTCCACGTAAATGTAGCTCCTTGGGCTGATGACATCGCTGTCAAGGCATAGCCTCCTACTGGAAGATCATCCTCACAAATAGTTTCATCGCTATTTATTGTCAAGGAAGGTTTATCCGCAACATTAATTATTGCAGAAGCTTCACCCCCACAGTTTCCTGAATTATCAATATATGTTAGTGTTACTGTATGTACCCCTACACCAGCAATACTTGGTCTAAATTCGCCTGCCATCGCATTTGTTATCGCTCCTGGTACTGGAGAGGAAGACCAAAGGAAGCTTGTTCCACTTACTATCTCGACACCTGCTTCATCAAATACCTGTCCCCATACATTCACATCTGGACCGTCTAAACATAGGAACATAGGGTCGTCCGAACCTATTACCACATTATACACTGGACAATCAGAGGCAATACATTCTAATGGTCCAACCGTAAAGTCTGGACAAGAATTTCCAGTCATTACTGACACAGAAATCTCGACTGCGTCTCCCTGCGCTAAGCCTGTTACTGTAAATGCACCTGGGGTTTGTGCTTGTAGTGCACCACCCGGAATTGTTATAACATTCACTGTATAGGTCGCTCCTGCTACCTCATTCCAAGTAAATTCTACTGAATTTAAAGTGGACATACCACAAGAAAGTCCTGGATCCAAGAATTCTTCTACTACAACTGGAATACTTTCTATCATTGACTCACAGTTTGCTGATTGGTATTGTACCTGTATGGTATAGTTACCTGCTGCATCAAAGGTAAAGACCCTATCATTTGCAGTTGTACCATTTACAACCGAACTTGCACCTCCATCATCTACGATTACTATATTATCATTATTAGGATTCACAAAGTTTATTTCAATCCCATCTCCTAGACAGGCAGGTGAATTTGCTACTGTAGCATCTACCGTTGGTACTTCAAATAAACTAACGGTATATGGTCCAGCCACTCCGATACATCCTGTTGCTAATTCTTCAAATTGAATGCTCACATCATATGCCCCAGCTGGTAATCCTGTTGGATCAAACACGCCCATAGCATCCGTCCCAATCCACGTTACCGTAAACATAGCCGGATCCAATACTGGATCTGTTGCTATCTGTATCGGCATTTCATTTCCATCAAGACAAATTTCTGTATCACTTGGTGTTCCTGAAAGTGTTACATCAGGAAGATCACATTCTTGAGCGAAACAGATATAAGTTTCTGTGACAGGACACTCGCCAGCTATGGCACAGGTAATTGTAATATCAACTTGTTCATTTGCTGCGGTTACTGGCACAATTAAACTAGCAGCAGCTCCATCAAAGACCTCACCTGTTTGACCTGTTTCTATCGTATATGTATATGTTGCTCCTGCTATTGCGTTCCACTCAAAGACAACTTCTGTGTCTGAAGAGTTTCCACAATCTACTACAGGTGCAGCTGATTCTGCTTCTATTGTTATCATTGCCATACCAGTAGATTCACATCCTGCCACATTTGTATCATCGACTGTAAGACTTACAGTGTACATGCCTGGTGTTGCCCATACTACATCCAATGGTCCTGGACTATCTGTATTAGGAGCTGTTGTTGTTCCTGAATCAAAATCCCATACATAGGTAAACGAACCCGGTGGAACCCCTCCAAAATCATACTCGACTGGAATTGCTTCTCCTACACAGCCTGTTAATTGTAATAAGATATCGGCTGGTGGTCCATTAGATACATTTACTGTAATACAATTGGGTGCACTTTCTACTAAGCAGTCACTTATTGCTGTTACACAAATTTGGTCTCCATTCGAAGCTCCTGTCCAGTCAACTGTAACGGAAGGTGTACCAATACCTGAGGTAATAGTACCATTCCCAAAGAGTTCCCATTCATAGCTAAAGTCTGGATTTGGATTATCTACAAAATAGGTAGCAGTAGCTACGTTACCATCATCACATATAGCATCAGGTCCACTCATATCTGGGGAATCCACTGCTGGGAATTCTACAGAAATAAAATCTATCATTTTGACACAGACAGGGTTATTGCCTATCGGTGTTATTATAATATCCAAGTCAATAAGTACAGTTCCACCAGAGGGTAGATTTGGATTTGTTACCACATAATCAGAGTCTATACTATTCCCATCTGAAGGTAAACCATTGCCTGTTGCGGGATCTATCCAATCAAATACAATATTATCAATATTTGCATCGTCTCCTATACTTCCCTGCCAGGATACCGTTATTGTTCCATCAGTAGGATTACAGGCATCTGCAACGAGCGTACCTATCGCCTCAAGTTTATATACATTGAGGACAACACTACTGTCACAACCATTCCCTGCAGCCATAGGTAGGGCTTGATTGAAACCAAGTGGTACCTGCCCTTCAAAAAATTCCGTTCCATTTATTGTTACTGGATATTCACAAATAATTGTATCTAACTGTCCCGGCATTGCATCTGGTAAGATGGTTATTTCTACCGTTTGTTCTACATTACAGTTACAATCATCTGTACCCATAAAGGTCTCCGTTTGCGTTATATTTCCTGGTCCTGGATTTGGTGGGATAGTAATATTTCCTCCCTCCCATGCAAACGTAACACCATTAATAGTTACATCGTCTGGTATCCATACCTGATTACCACATAATGGATGTACTCCAAAGTCTACAGGATCCAGCTCAACAACTGTTACTATAAAATTTTGATTTGAACCTGCTGTTGAACAAGGGTTTGATACAGTAAAGGAGAAGGTATATTGTCCTAATTGATCAAATGGAAATCCAGATAAAAGTTCTTCAGGTGTTACTAAATCAATCTGACCGCCTGGAGTCTGTACTGTCCAATTAAATTCAAGTGCAAAGTCTTCATAATCTGGAGCCCATAATTCTCCAAAAGCACCCAAACAAACAGTGTTCGTTGCAGGGTCCAATACACAGTCTTCATCTTCCCATTCAATATCTGCATTTGGTAAAATAAATGGATCTGTTCCACCAGTAACATCTAATTCAAAGCTACACTGAGAGTTTGCCCAACCATCAAAGAAGACATAGTAAACCTGACCTGGCACAAGTGCATCCGTAGGTATATCTACCTCTCCTATCTGCGGTGTATTCACTGCACACCATATAGGTGTTCCGAAATCACAACTCTCGTAAATTCCTAACTGTGCTCCATTCGTCCCATCATTTCCTGGTATACAGGATAGAATTTCTATAGTCAACTGGAAATCATCCTCCGGGGTCACAAAGGCAAACCAAGTAATGTTATGCACAGTTCCACCATTACATAATGGATTAGGCTGAGGTCCTGGACTTGGATCAGGAAACATAGTACCACAGAACTGACCTATAATTTCCAAATCACACAGAATCAAATCACCAAACATATCATTGTTGTTATCCACATCTAAATCCTCACAGGTAGGCACTAAAAAATCAGATATTTGGGGATCATCACAACCCACAGAAGTAAATCCAAAATCAAAGGTAGAGTTTGGATTAGGCGCATCACAGAAATAATCAAAGCAGCCTGTTGAAACGCCGTCATTTATACCATCATCTATTCCATCACTATCGTTATCCATAAAAAGATCAGCACCCCCACCCGTTGCTGTTGGAGTAAATATTGCTAAGGCACCAGTAGTAGAAAAATTAGATACATCAACTATAATTTCATACTCACCTGGAGGAACTCCCTGGATATCATAATTACCATCTACATCAGTAAAGAAGGGTCCGAATATCATACCTGTAACACAGTCTACTACATTTATTTGCACATTTGATACACCTGCCTCACCATCGAGCTGGCCATTCATATTTGCATCTACCCACACTGTTCCTGCTAAGTTTTGTTCTTCATATACCCCCCAGTCCTGATCTTCTACATCAGGATCTCCAGACATAATTTCTAAATTATCTATCACAGAAAAAGGTTCTGTAAAGTTTAATGGATTACTTAGTCCATCACTATCATTTGTTTCATTTCCAGTCGCATCCTGTGTTGTTGCTGACCAGTCCGGCATCATAGTAAGCTGGACATCATAAAAACCAGGAATCACATCACAGAATTCATATTCTCCACTTCCATCTGTTACAACAGAAGTAATCGGGTTTCCATTTACGTCATTTACAGGATTACCATTTCCATCAAGCAGGTCCACTGTCCACCCAGCTAAACCCATACCAGTATCATCATATAATTCTCCGTCCCCATCACAATCTTCTTGTACAGTTCCACGTACGCAGACAGTTTGGTAGAAGCCCGCACCATTTAGTAAATC
Organism: uncultured Saprospiraceae bacterium; assembly: GCA_938045585.1. Classification (GTDB taxonomy): domain Bacteria; phylum Bacteroidota; class Bacteroidia; order Chitinophagales; family Saprospiraceae; genus CALCMJ01. Next base: position 245,655 of record CALIAU010000022.1, on the reverse strand, counting down.
AGATGGAACAAAGACTGGTAAATCGGATGATATAGTTATAATTTGAGTTTTAAGATCTGGCAGAGTTGCATCACTATCATTTAGTGTTAAATCAGGATTACCTATATCTCCAGAAACATCTGGGGTTACTGGAAAGTAAGTACCTACTCCAGGATTTACAAATTGTACAATATAATCACCAGGAGGAAGGTCAGCAAACACATACACACCAGTACCGTTTGTCGTCGTCGTATTTACGTATGAATTACCACCATCACATTCCGCAGTGGCAGGATTACAGGCAGCATCCATTAACATGACGGTGACACCTGCTAAGCCCGGTTCTCCATCATCCAAACTATTTCCATTAGAATCTTCAAAGACGATACCCGTTATCTGATTACACTGATAAATTCCAGCATCTGTATCTGTATGCGTATTTCCTGCAGTAAACGTAAAGCATCCCGCAGCACCTGTACTTGAGTCATTTATTGTACCCGCTCCCTGCGCAACATCACTATCCATATTTGGGACAGTAAACGCACTATATGGAGCACCATCAGCAGGTTGGTTTACACCTGTAAAATCATATTCGATGTAATAACTTACTCCATCTGTCAGACCAGTGCCTTCATAGGTACCACCTCCTACATCAGTTAAGACTAAAGGATTAACTCCAGTGCATTCAAACACTGTTACCGTAGCACCTGGCACACCTGGTTCCCCAGCATCAAAGACACCATCTCCATTCAAATCATCCCAGAGGGTAGTTTGTACATCTTGGCTATAAAGGGGAGTAAAAACGAGGAAAAGACCTATAAAGGATAGGAATTGTAAAGCTTTTTTCATAAGGATCTCTATTATATAAAGTTCTTGATGACTTTTAGACCCTCTGTCATACTTATCCGCTGCCTAAATGCCATAGTTTTTAGTTAAATGCCGAATATAAATCGGTAAGTGTGAAAATAGGCAATATTATACTAGTCAGAGGCAGGAAATTGGGTAAAATATGGCTCCAAATTGACAGTTTGTAGAAGGAATTGGGCGTGCCTCCTTTTAAAAAAGGAGTCGCGTCGTCCGCAGCACGGTCCTTCGGACGCCTACGGCCTGCTACCGCCTGCCTGCGTGCGCACGCAGGCAGGCCGCTCACGCGGGTGAGTTTACTGAGGCTAAGTGGCTTGTAGATTCCTATCTACAAGGAGCTATTCAGCTAATGGATTAAATAAAAGATATGGATTCGTATGTATTAGTAAAGGGTATGGATATAGATGCGTAGTTTGGAAACTACGCAGAACGGGTATAGGCTCACACTTTCTACACCTTCGCTATTTGTAGCTTGCACCTACAAATCCATATTAAACTTCGCTCAAACTTTCTACACATACGTTATTTGTAGGTTGCACCTACAAATCCATATTAAACTTCGCTCAAACTTTCTACACATACGCTATTTGTAGATTGCACCTACAAATCCATATTAAACTTCGCTAACACTTTCTACACATACGCTATTTGTAGGTTGCACCTACAAATCCATATTAAACTTCGCTAAAACTTTACACGCACTCGCTATTTGTAGCTTGTACCTACATATCAATATTAAACTTCACTCACACAATTTGGGCGTGACCAGATCCTTCGCTCCGCTCAGGACATCAGATAGTCCCAGACTATCTGATGGGTCGCGTCGTCCGCAGCTTGGTCCTTCGGACGCCTACGGCCTGCTACCACCTGCCTGCGTGCGCACGCAGGCAGGCCGCTCACGCGGGTGAGTTTACTGAGGCTACGTGGCTTGTAGATTCCTATCTACAAGGAGCTATCCAGCTAACGGATTAAATAAAAGATATGGATTCGCATGTATTAAGTAAAGGGTATGGATATGGATGCGTAGTTTGGAAACTACGCAGAACGGGTATAGGCTCACACTTTCTACTACTTCGCTATTTGTAGCTTGTACCTACAAATCCATATTAAACTCACTCACAAATTCTACACATACGCTATTTGTAGGTTGCACCTACAAATCCATATTAAACTTCGCTCAAACTTTACACGCACTCGCTATTTGTAGCTTGTACCTACAAATCAATATTAAACGATTAATATCACATCGTAGAAAATACTACTTCGCTATTTGTAGGTTGCACCTCAAATCCATATTAAACTTCTATCACACTTTCTATGCACTAGCTAATTGTAGCTTGAACCTACAAATTAATATTAAACGATTAATATCACATCGTAGAAAATACTACTTAGCTATTTGCAGGTTGCACCTACAAATCCATATTAAACTTCGCTCACACTTTCTACACGCACGCTAATTGTAGCTTGTACCTACAAATCCATATTAAACGATTAATATCACATCGTAGTAAATACTACGATGACTGGACTTCGCTATTTGTAGCTTGCACCTACAAATCCATATTAAACTTCGCTCACACTTTCTACGCACTTGCTATTTGTAGCTTGTACCTACAAATCAATATTAAACGATTAATATCACATCGTAGTAAATACTACGATGACTGGACCGAAGGTCCGAATAGGATTATCGAATTAAAGTAATACTCCCCCTTACTAACTCCGTTTGCCCATTCACATACTCTACCTCGGCAATGAAAACAAAGACATTTGGATTTACAGGTTCACCACGGAAATTTCCATCCCAGGCAAAATTGAAATCGCCTGGCAAAAAGTCTTCCGCATGGTGTAATAAATTACCCCAGCGATCGATTATCCGCCAGTCAAGGATTCTACTTACACCTACACTAGCGTGTATGATGATTTGATCGTTGATGTTATCACCGTTTGGAGAGAAAATATTTGGTACATAGACTTCAGGAAGACCATCTACATAGACGTTCATTATATCAGAACCAACACAGCCATTTTCATCTTGAATAATAAGTTCAAAACTTACAGCTTCCAGAGGAGTGAAATAAAATTCAATACAATCCTTACATTCAAATTGTTCATCTGGGTTCCAGATCACAGAAACAATCTGAGAAGTATCAATATTCGTTTGTCCCTGAATAAAAATAGAATCACCGAGTGTTACTGTTTGGTCATTCCCTAGGGAGACACTGATATCTGTTCCAAAGCCTATTGGGACTTCTTGCATAAAGATACAGCCAATAGCGTCTCTTACATGAAGTGTATATAATCCAGGTTCTAGAAAATCCCATTTTACCTTATCTGAATACACAATACCGTCCAGTGAATACTCATACGGACCTACTCCACCATCTACAGAAAAAATCTCAATAAAACCATTTTCATAGCCCACACAACTCGGATCCACTGCAACAAAATTAATATTGCTTAAGGTACTTATTGATTCATCTACTTGGATTCTTTCTACTGTTATACAGCCATTACTGAGATCAGTTATCTGCAGAGAATATAAGCCAATCCCCTCTATTCTAGGAGTCAACGTATTTTCTCCGCTTAGAATGATACCATCCGAAGTTTCCCATTGATATATAAATTCACTGCCTGTAGAAGAGGCAGTAGCATCTAGGACATCTTCTTGTTGATTACATAATATTTCTGTAAAAGGAGAAATAATGGCAACAGGAGCAACTGTATCAATGGCCACCATTACTGATTCTGTAGCGGTGCAACCATTTGTTCCAGTAACAGTTAGAAAATACTCTCCCGGTGTATCTACAAACTGGCAGGTATCCATCCCAATCACTGAGGTTCCATCTGACCATTCAAAGCTCATATCATCTTCTAAGAACAAGGCACACAAATCTATACTTGGATTATTACAATCTAATACCTGGTCTTCTAATACAAAGAATGGAGGTACAGCCTCATCAAACACCTCAACGGTATCTAAACTGATGCATCCATTTGTTCCTATTCCCAATAAGACATAGGATCCTGGCTCCGTTATTGTTGCAATCTGTCCCACTGAAGTAAAATCAACAGGTGCTATACCCAACCATCTAAATTCCTCGATTGGATCTGTAGAAAATGCAGTAATCTGCAATGGATCTCCATTGCATGGAAGATAGGCATCATTCGCAATTACATCTGGAGGATCAAGATTCGCTGTTACTACAATAGAATCAAAGGCTGCGCAGCCATTTGCATCCGTTACGGTTATATAGTATGTGCCTGGTTCATTTGCTAAAGGGTTTACATCTGTAGAACTAAAACCTAAGGGCCCATCCCACAAGTAACTCGGCATCACTGCTGTATTTGGGGCAGTCAATTCAACCCGCGATTCCCAGCAATCGAGCTCCATATCTGTAGTCGTTATAAAGGGTACTAATTCATCTTGTTCTATTTCAAAGGAAATTGCTGAGGTGCAATCGTTATCAGCCGTCACGGTTACTAAATAAATACCACCCTCAAAAATTATTGGGTTGGCTAGATCTGAATTCAGATTTGGTCCTTCCCAATGATATGCAATAATCGGTCGATCGGCATTAATACTCAAGGCCGCACTCTGTGTATCACAGTCCAAGGCTTCTGACTCCATAGGCATCAAGATGGCGGAAAGTGTATCAATAACTAGAAAGGCAGTATCTAAGGTTTCGCAGCTTAGATCATTTGTAACAGTGACAATGTACATGCCCTCATCTATTACTTCTATGTTATTTCCTGCATAGTCCGTTCCGTCAGGTCCAGTCCAAGCATAGCTTAGATTCATTTCTTGTGATTGTACTTCTAAATCTCCTATCAGGTTTGTACAGGTTATTGTGTCACTTATTGCTTCTACAATAGGATCGATAAACTCATGTACAATTTCTATACTGTCCTTTGCCTCACAGCCATTTGCGCCTATTGCAGTTAAGATATACCAGCCTTCATCTCTAAGTTCTAAATCGGTTTCCATAGAACTAAGCCCTGGACCTGTCCATTCAAATTCAAAGGTGCCTGGAAAGCTCACAGTCGAACTTACTTCTACCACACTATCAAGACAGGTAGCTATACCGTTTTGTGAGACCATAATATCTACTAAGGGGGGAATCGTATCCATTCGTACTTCTACTGAGTCAATCGCAAAGCAACCATTGTCACGTGTTGCTGTAACATAGTACCAACCTGCTTCTGTTACACGCGGATTAAATATGTTTGCAACATTTACACCCGGTGGACCTTCCCATTCAAAACTAACATCTGTGAAGAGTGTGGTCTCCGCTCTTAAGCGTTTTCTCGGCGCATTACAATCTAAAAAAACAAGGGCTGCAGCAACTGTTAAATCCGGAATCTCAAAATCATCTACAATTACAATAGAGTCTCTTCCTTCGCATCCAAATTCATTAATCGTATTAACATAATATGTTCCTACCTGATCCACTATCAGTGTATCAAACATATCTTGGACAATATTACCATCAAATGTTTCCCAAGTAGAAGAATTTATAATTGTATTGGAATTATAATAAATGGTCGCCTGATCGTCATCGCAGGTAATAGGAGTAGTTACAAAATCTAGCACTGCAGGAGCAACAACTTCATTGACAACAAGATCATGAAAAAATACACAGCCTGTATTTGTGTCCGTAACAGTAACTGTATAAATTCCTGGTTCAGTAATAATAGGTTCTTGATCCATGCTCATAAACATACCAGGTCCATTCCAGCTATAAGTCAAATTTGGATTCCCTCCATTAATGGTTACCTGGCCTGCATCTGTGTCACAATCTAAGGGTGGTGGGAGCAAATTTATATTTGGTACCCCTACCTGATGATCAAGCAAATATGATGCTTGCCCCATACAGCCCTGATCAGTTGTAACAGTAACTATGTAGACACCAGGAAAAATCCCTACTGGATTTGGTGCATTCGAAGAAAACTCGCCTGGCCCAAACCAATCAAAGGAGACTAGATTTAAAGATGAACTTACAGACAACATACCACCATCTGGACTACAGCCTAAACTATCTGCTGTTATAAGAAGATCTGGTATCCTATCTTGCATTACTATTTCAAAGGTATCTAGGGTTTCGCACCCTGCATCGGAAGTAACTGTCACATAATAGAATCCTGCATCACTGGTAGTTATGCTTGATCCATTGCCAAGAGGCCCAGAGGGACCTTCCCAATTATAGCTATGTCCAGGTTCTACAGCTAGGTGATCTATATTTGCAGAAGTCACTAAACAATTTAAAGTGTCCACTGAATAGATTGATGCAGGAGCAGCAAATTCTTCAAAAATATCTACCTGAATTTCTTCAGTACATCCATTCGCTGCTGTAATAATTCCTGTGTACTGCCCCAGTTCTGTAACAGTTATATCTTCAGTAGCTGCTATCTCTATATTATCATACATCCAGGACACCGTATTTCCAGTTGTTGTCAGAAACTCTAAATCTATCATTGCACTATTTGTAACACAGCTAAACTGTACTGTATTAATGATGGGTAGTTCTACTATTGTATCAATGAATACTTCCACATTCCCAATAGCTACACATTGCCCTAAAGTCTCTGTTACAGTCACAGTGTACAATCCAGGCTCGCTCACAAGAGGGTCTTGTTCATTGACTTCTGAAGGAAAAACACCGGGTCCATCCCACATGTAGGTAGCTGCAACCGAACTTTCCAAATCAATGATACCCACAGGGTTATTACAATCTAGTACTGTGGCATTAAAACTCAGCATGGGAACTGTACCATCAGAATCGAGCTCAATATCAACGGTATCCCTACATCCTTCCGACTCCAATATGAGTGTGTAGCTACCCGCTTGATTCACAATGACAGAGTCAAAGGTGTTTTCAGGAATTATCACCTGTGGATTCTCATAAGACCATTCAAACGTAACGTCATTTAATGGCTCAACAAAATCTGCATAGAGTACTATCTCAGAAGAAGTACAAGAGAAGGTAGGTTCGCTAGCTATGATATTTGCCATTACATCTACTACTCTCAGATTCAATATTGTAATACTATCACATGCCCCATTCCCAAACGTTATAAAGTAGCTATCTTCTTCTGTATATATTTCTCCTTGGTATTCAAATTCTTCTCCAGCGCAAATCACTACATCTAAATTCTCTGGTACTGGGCCAGCTAAAATTTCTACTTGTACGCAGGTATCTGTAAGTACTGCGCAGGCTGTATTATTATTTATTATATCCTTTAGGTCATCCAAAGTACTTGTACCATCAGCTAGCGGTTTATGTATTTGGTGATCTTGTAAAATACTTAAGCCACAGACTTCATAGGAACCTGCAGCTTGCAAAGATAAATCTGGTGTATCCAAATAGTCTATAATTGTATTAGATGAAACAAGCACATATTCGTAATCATATCTAAAAGGATCTGGTGTAGAGTCAATTGGAAAACTGACTAAATCAAAGGCAAGTGCTGGATCAAATTCACAATAAGTACCTGCTTCGATTTGCAGATTACCTGGGTAGGGCTGACAAGACTCACAGGTGATATCTGTATCATCACAAAAAACGAGTTCTATCTCATGAATGACACCATCATATATTTCAGCAGCGTCTGTGATAATGATGTTCCACACTCCAGACACTGTACCCGTATTGAATTCTTCCAGACAGCCACCAAATGGATAATAAGTCCCAGTGGCATCTGTGAAATTAAACCAGTTATCTAAATTAGTCCATACAGCAGCTCTAAAAGGATCTGGCATAGCTGTCACAGAACAAGGAACAAAACCAATATCCCATGAATGGAATTGTGTAAGTTCTGTATTTTGACCTGCTGGTCCAATAAGTTGTAAGACTTGACCTGCTGGAGATTGTATAAATATTTCTATATCTCCAACCGCAGCATGTTCAAATTCTAGATTTACACCACATAATCCTTGTAAGGGGTCAGAAAGATCATCAATTGCTGCACCGGCTATTGTGATTGCTGCAACTACAGTACTATCATCTACAATCTCATAGTCCTGTGTGATTACACAGTCTTGTGCATGTATGCTTAGCACCATACATATGAGTATCAAGGATGATAAAAGGCTTCTCAAGTTCATTCTTTACATTACAAATGTATCTATTATTTGCCATAAATGACAGACTATCATGGGTTTATAGACTAAATGTAATTATTCCACCGAACCCTTACGGGCTCGGTGGTTCTTTTTAACGTACTACAGTAATGTCTCCAGCAAAGATTTCGACATTATCTGGGTCGTTATTAAATTCTACTTCTATGTAATACGCGTAGACACCCTGCTCCACATCTTGGTCATTTAAGGTACCATCCCAGCCTACACTTGGATCATTCGGCAGTATACCTTCTATACCATATACCAGTTCTCCCCATCTATCAAATACGAAGAATTTATTTACACTAGTTGCAAACTCATCGCACTGCATGAAGAAACTATCATTCTGCCCATCATTATTTGGACTAAAGATATTTGGTACATAACAATCCTCTACAATAATTGCTCGTATTTGGATACAATCTGTAGCTACACAGCCATTTACAGTCGTAATCTCTACGCAGTAAACAGTTGCCTCTGCTATACCAACCATCCATTCTCTACACTCATCATAGGTGCCTTCACAGAGGACAAGACCATCTTCGTCCGTCCAAACTACATTTGCAATTTGATCATTCGGGAAATTACTTGTAAATGTCAATAGCGTATCTGTTGTTTCTTCATTTAAAGTAATATCACTTCCTAGATCCACAGTCACACGGTCAGGCTGTGTGATTTCAATATTTAAGCCTGTTTCACAGCCATTATCATCAAGAACAGAAATTGCGAAATTACCTGGTCCAAGATTTTCGAAAATATTATTATTACTATAACTGCTTCCTCCATCTATAGAGTATTGTATCGGTGCAACGCCACCTGTTACAGCAACCTCAATGCTACCGTCTCCTGCACCAAAGCAGCTTATTTCTGTAAAACTAGCTGCTACTGTAGGGATATTTCCATCTACATTCACTGTAACAAAATCTTCTATAGTACATCCTGTATTGATATCGGTTACTACTAAGTTATATACGCCGGGCTCGTTCACTACTATACTTGACTCCGTATCATTAGGAATCGTTGCACCACCTGCTTCTGTCCATTGGTAAACAAAGTTAATTCCTTGTGAAGTGATCGCATCATTTCCGAGTGCAGCTGTATTATTATCACAGGTTAGAGTCTGCGTCTCCCCTGCTTCAACAGCTGGTAAGCCTTCGATAATTACCTGTACCGTCTCTGCCACAGAAGGACAAGGTTGCGCAGACTGTAGCTCGTATTGGAACATATAACTTGCTGCACTTTCATTACCAGTACTGAAGGTTCCTGCATTGGCATCGAACGCTCCCGGTGTACTTCCATCTACAGATGTTTCTATCCACATTCCTCCTGTCGCAGCATTTGGTAAAAGATCAAGTAAATTAACAAGTACATCTTCCCCTTCACAAATTCTAAGTGGCTCAGCAGGTTCTCCTAAATCTTCTGGACTCACGATATTAAAGTTGACTGGATACTGTGTTAAACAGGTAGTTCCTGGATCATCCATCTCAAAGAATACTGTAGAGATGCCATCAGGGAAGCCTGTATAGTCAATAATTGCGTTTGGAACTGGAGTCCCGTCAGCAAATAGCCACATACCAGGGAAACTGATATTGAAAATATCAAAGAGTTCAATAGTTCCACCTGTGCTACAGAAGGTCTCCAAATCAAATACAACTGGACAAGCACAATTCCCTGCGTTTATGGTAACTGATCCAATAAATGGATCACACGGATCATCTGATTCAACTGTGTACGTATAGGTATATGCACCATCATCTTCTCCTAAAAATTCAATATTAGTATCTGAAATCACATTGCCATCACTATCAGTCCATACCCCTCCTGTATCACCTCCTGTGATCGCGTCATTCAGATCATAATCTGTATCTTCTCCATTGGAGTTAGTTGTACAAATTATTAAACTCGGTTCTAGTGTGGCATTTGCCATCACAGATACCGTCACATCTAAAGTCTCTGCACAAATAGGCAGTTCGCCATCAGGCTGGAACTCTACAGTATAAATCCCTGCTACAGATCCTGTTGCATTCAGTACAGAACCACTCAAGTTAGCTGTACTTCCAGTTGGACTTGACACAAGGTTCCATGTTCCTGCTGGTGTCGGTGCAAGAATTAGTAAATCCAAATCTACCGAGCCATCTGGTTCTGAACAGAGCAGAGGTGGATTGGCAAAACTTAATGGAGGGCAAGCACAATCAACTACTTCAATATCGACTGGGTATGCCTGATCAGCACATGGTGCCACAGCTGTATTTGTAGTAAATGTATATGTTATTATAGTACCCACTGCCTGACCGTTAAAATCAATATTGGTATCTAATACTGGAGCTCCAGTATTATCAGTCCAAACTCCAATTGTTGGGTCAGAAACAAGGCTATTTAAATCTATATTCGTGGTATCCATACCCATAGCTACATTACAAACGAATGCATTCATGACTGTTACTACAGGTGGTTCACTTAGACTAATTATGACTGGCGTACTTTCATCATCACAACCTGCAACTGGTGTATCTAAAACATACGTAAACACATACAATCCTGTAGGTTGACCTGTTAACGTTGCAGTAGATCCAGCTAATACACCGGTACTAGGATTCGAAGCTGCTTCTACCCATGATCCTGGCGCAATATTTACATCTTCAATCAATGAAAGATCAATAACAGCATCATCATTACATTGGTCGTCTACCGTTCCTACCGAAACATTTGGACAGTTACAATCTGTAACATCTACTGTCAATGTATATTCAACATTATTACAAGGTGCAACTGCATCTGTAGTTTGGAAGGTAAGTACAACTGGTGCCGTTGGTAAGCCTGAAAAGTCTAGCATTGGTGGTGTCCATGCTAATCCTGCAATACCTGGATCTATCCACTGCCCTGTTCCACTTAATACAAAATCGTCTAGATTTAGCATGGTACTTCCATTATTACAACCCGCTGTTGACTGTGTTTCACACACACAGGCAAACATTTCAACTTCTGCAACTGGTGGTTCTACCACGGTTACAACAATTGTATCTGCTAGTTCCGTACATGTTCCTATTGGCACTGGTACTAATTCGTAAGCAAATTCATACATACCAGGTGTTACGCCGTTATATACAAACATACTATCTCCATCTAACACTGTAGCCTCTGGCCCATTTAAGAAGACCCACTGCCCTGCATCTGTATTTGGTCCTATCAGTGTATTCAGATCGTAGTTGTTATCTGCATTACACAGATCGACTGGATTGTTTACATTCGGATTTGGACAATCACATGGACCCACGACTATTGTTATTGTATCTGATACATCAGCACATGGCGCCATTGCGGTGTTTGTTGTATAAATAAACTCATAGTCTCCCTGTGGCAGTCCAGCAAAAGACACACTATCAAGAGGTGAAAGCACTATCGATGGATCTGTCAGTGAGGACCAAGTCCCTCCAGCACTTGAAAGTACTAGATCGTCAAAATTGACAAACCATAGAGATCCACCTGAAGTAATATTACAGGCTTCTCCATCAGCAATATCAATTATTGGAGAATCCATTTGACTGATAGTAATAGTATCTACACCTGAACAAACGCCCTGTGCAGCAATCAAAATATAATCACCTGGATCACATACTTCTAGTGTCTGTTCTGTTGGTCCTGAAACTATTTCATTTCCATCCATATCTGTCCACGTATACATATCAAAACCTGCACCTCCATTTAGTGTGGTGCATCCATCATCATCGCATATATCAGATCCTGAAATATTAATATCTAGTTCTGCAGCTGTTATTACAGTAAACATGGTATCCTTAATACAGCCAAATTCATTCGTTAACTCTAACGTGTAGGTCCCTGTAGTTGAAATGACTACAAAGGAATCTACGCCAATAGAACCACCTGAACCATCCAACCAATTAAAGTCAAATAAGGCAGGATCTCCTAAGGCAGTTATTTCAGTTTCTTGTCCAGCACATATGGAAAGGTTTCCAGAAAACTGTGGATCCGGTAATGGGTTCACTTCTATAGTGACGGAGGTTTCACCCGTACATTCGTTCGCATCTGTTACTGTCAAGAAATAGGTAGAACTTACGACTGGGGCAACATTTATCATTGGCCCTGCTGAACCCCCTCCTATCGGATTGCCATCTGCATCTTCCCACTCATAGGTATCATAGTCTTGCGGCATCACGCTTAGAGTTGTCATTTCCCCTAGACAGATAGTATCTGGTTCTATTGTCGGAGGAGTGGACATAGGCAGTACGATTTCACTTATTCCAAATATTCCAATACAACCATTAGCGGATTCTATTTCGACATCATAGAAACTTTGTGTCGAGGTAAGGAAACAGAGTTCATTTGTGGTAGAACCACCTGGGATGAAGCTTGCAAACCAGGTTACTGTAAAGTCTGGATCACCATTATCATCTTCGAAAAGATCTGGAATACCGTTTCCATTATCATCTGGTCCATTTCCATAAATATCTGCACCATTCTCATCATAAAATTCTACACAAAGCTCAACTTCAGAAGAACAGTCTGTACTAGGCTGTTGGACAATCTCTCCAATTGGTAATGGATAAATGGTAAGACAAACTGAATCTATACCTACACAGCCGACATCATTCGATGCTTCTGCAAAAATAGTATATTTTCCTGGTTCAACACTAGGGTCTGAAGGATCAATATTTACATTGGAGCCAGTATTCCCGCCGGTAAATATATCTACAGGATTTCCATCTGCATCTTCTGAATACCAGAACCAATCATCTACTGTCCCTATAGAAACAAAGGCATCTGCTCCCAAGAATGAAATATCTTTACATACCTCCGTAGCATCAATATTTATCTCTGGTTCTAGCTTTTCAAAAATATCAACAACGAGTTGCTGTGTTTCTGTACAACCTCCCGAATCTATTACCTGGATAGTAATAATACCATCCATGCTCAACGGATAACTTGTAAGCACAGGTCCACTCCCTATCAGTGTTCCTGTCAACTCATCTCCCCAGAACCAATTTATAACATCATAGCTGCCAGTACCTCCAGATACATTTGCTGGTAGGTTTTCAATGGTATGTGGTAGACAAACGATATACGGATTTGGTTGTGGGTCTATTACAATTTTAGGAAATACAGGAATTTTTACTTCTACTGGAACACCAGGACACTGGAATCCATCCACAATTGCAAAAGCGATGTACCGAGCAGTATCTACTGTAGTACCACAGTTTATCAGTTCGTCCATAATCGTTCCTACACCACCTGTAAATACATCTTCTGTTTGACCAAGAATATCTGGAGAGGTATCTGGGTCTATTTCTATTTCTATTTCTCCATTTAATCCGCCTTCAATGGATACCTGCGTCATTGCCATTGTCCCACTACAAATTGGAACAATATCAGCAACTGCAGGTGGTGACGTATCACAGTCTACCTCCCAAGATGGACTCTCAAAGGATGGGTCAATTATACAAGGAGAAGAATCTACCCAACACCCAGAAATTGCATCTGAAGTTGTCTGGAAAAATATTTTTAAATCTTTATTGTCTTCGCATTCATCTGGATCATCAAAGGACTTAACAATAAGTGTCATACAGATATCAACATCTACGTTAGTTCCTGCTGGTACTCCCCAATCATCGGAAGGAGTACATGCTCCTGCACAGGTAGGCGAACCACCAGGAGAACTCCAGAACCATCCACTTGGGAGAGGTGAGCCATCTGGTAATGGCGCCCCAAGCTCACAATCACAGGAAGGATTACAAGAGGTATTACATATTTGCAATAAACCTTCAGCATTTGTAAAGGTACATGCGTTAGGTAGACTATAGCCATTCAAAAAAGGCGCACAACCACCGTCTGCATCTGCCCAAACCCAATTTGGATTTCCTAAATCAATGGATGGGAAATCTATTTCTTCTACATCCCATCCAGCACCAAAGGTTGGAATTATTCCGTGTAACCAATCATTACCAGTACCTGTTGTATTATAATTAAAAGACAAACATATTTCTACCTCAGCACCTGCGCAGAAAGGGCCTTCCGACAGCTCTCCATCCACAAAGGCTTCAAAGGTACCATTGTCGCAATCTTGTGCGGTGTTTCCACTACAAGCGATACAACCTAGGGTTGCACCATAACTTAACTCAAAGTTAGGATCACTTACTGGACCAACTGCCGTTACAGAAACCCAATAGGTAAAATCATCTCCTGTAGCCGGATCTGTACCAATAGGAACTGTAAATAAATTTCCTGGATCTCCATCAGAAAAACTGCATGGAAATATACTCCCTGGATTATCTTCATCTAAATCACCTACAAGAACCATGTCATCACAAGAAGTTCCTTCATATACTGCCCAAACCGCGTCAAAACCAGGCGCATCTACCTGCGTATATAAACCATTCGCATCCGTGTCATCAATAGTAATTTGAAACCACACTGTAGGTCCCTGATCTTGTCCACAATCAGTGAACACATCTTCTGGACAGGCTAAATCTAAACAACCATCTACTGAGAGTGGAATTTCTCCATCTGCACAAGCATTTGGTGTTTGTGTTACTAACATAGGTGCATCGACACATTCATCTGCTAGCTCAGAACACTGTGAAGTGGCTGGATCAACAGAAATAGTGTATTCCCCACAAGTTTCATCTGCAGTAGATAACTTAATATAATAATATACATCTGGATCTGGACAACCTATGCGTATAGGATCATCATTTACAGCATCACAGGAGAATCCAACTACATCTGCTGCAGTTGCAGGGATAGGAGGAGCACAGCCTGCATTCATAGTTGCAGTATACACTTCTAATGAAGCACTTCCAGAAATTCCTGTTGGGTTAAAATTTATTTCAATACCATCTGAACCATCATCTATCCACTGATAGATAAACCATACTACATTATCCTGTGTCAGGGTACCTGTACAGGCTATATTTTCTAAATCTAAAGGATTTCCTGCTGCATCTAGATCATTAAAACCTAGTGCACAACAGGTTGTTCCTGAGTACGATCCACCTGTTATATCTGCAGGAGAAAAGTCAGGATCTGTTGGACATGGACCATCATTTTCTGGTGGCGTAATTGCCAAGATATCAAAACTATGAGAAGAAGACTCTACCGGATGTGCCACAGCAATTAGATAGGTATTACCACCTGTTAAACCAACTATTGAGGATGCAGTGGATTGATCCATACAACCTAGAGAGGGTGTTCCCCCTGTTATAGGACACACATCGTCAAACACAGAGAGATAGGTTCCGTTATTAATGTTATCAAAATCTAGTCCTGTTGCATCTGCAGGTAAAGTTACTTCAAACCAAACAGTAGGGTTTTCATTAAAAAGACCAGTCACGCATGGAGTTACAGAGAAGGTTTCTTCACAAGCATTTTCATTATTTACAGTTACTGTTACAAAGGCACAATCATCTGTTATAGGAATTACTTCTGGATCCGTACAAAGATCATTATCTGGACTTGGATTTTGTGGGTCATCTGGTGGCAAACCTGTTATGGTTAAATCAAAATTAACACCTGAAATTTCTGAGCCTATAAAAAATGTGTACACCTCTCCTTCTTGCACACAGGTCAATAGTGTTTCACTGAAATTACAGTCTACATTCTCTGAAGGAGAACCAAAAGGAACAGGATCATTACAGTCAATATCTACAATTGCATCAAAAACTAGAGCTCCAGTTGCACCTGTTGCTTCCACTAAGATCGCAGTTACACCCGCAGGGACCGTATAATTATACCAAGCAGAAGCCTCATAAGCTCCTCCGGGTCCACCACATGCTTGTACACCTATATCTTCCGTACAACCATTTGTAGTTGTTACTTGAGTTACTCCATCCGTAATGGTGAGAGCACTTACACAGTCATCATTTGCACATCCCTGTACCACTTCCACACATAGATCAAAGGTACCTCCCGATTGTGTATCATCTGAATTTGCAACCGCAATCAGATAGGTCGTATTTGGCATGGGATGGTTCGCTGCATTGGCAGCATTGGATACAGTTACGTTCGCTCCAGGATTACAACCTATGGATGTAAGACCACTAACGGGAGGACATGAACCAGTAAAGATCCCAACCACTGGATTAAAATCAACCTCATTAGAAATCTCTGCGATTATAAATGTTTCAATAGAAGGATCAAAGGCATCTGTTGTTACCTCAAACCAAACAACATTATTAGTAGTTACTCCGCATACACCATCAATCTCAGGATCTGGACAGGCTAATTCATTACATCCAGATGTACATTCCTCTCCCATATTTGTTATTGGATCATTTGGTAAGGGTTCTGCATCTGCACATTCATCATTTCCATATGTACACGTAGGATTATCTTCTGTTATTGTAATCGTAAAATCTCCTTCATTATCACTGGTACTACCTACAAGGATAAATACGGATACACCCGGGTCTGGACAACTGAGTACTATATCTTCCCCTGCACAGGTCTCACTTCCTGGTTCGATCAAACTGGATCCTGGTGGACATCCATCTACTGCCGCCGCATGCACTCCTGATATTGGAATACCACCTGTTCCAGCGATACTGATAGTTACAGATTTTACTCCAGCTGGCACGACATACTCATACCATACTGTATTAATAATATCAGTAGAGGCTGTACAGCCTGGAGCTATATCAGGAGTGGAACAAATATTTGATCCACTGGTAGCACCTGCAGTAATAAGTTCTGCCATTGCACAATCATCATTTGCAGGAGGTACAATAGCGGTTATATCAAAGGTATAGGCCCCTTCATTTCCATCAATGGTACTTACCGAAATAAAGTAGGTACCTGCTCCTGGCACATTTACTACATCCATTCCATTAATACACACAGGTCCATTTGCAGTACCACCTGGAGGACAAGGAGATTCCCATATCGTTACAGAGATAGGACCTGAGGTAACTTCAATTTCTAAGGCTGTTGTTCCCGCAGGCACTGTTATTTCATGCCAAACCGTAGGGTCAACATCTATATTACAACCTGCCAATGTAAAATCTTCTGGACAGGCAAATTCGTTCGTACCTGATATTTCTTGTGCTACACAGGCAACTAAGGCTGGTTCTACTGCAGCCATATCACATAGATCGTTCGTAGGACTAGGATTACCTTCCGTAATCGTAATATCAAACTCTCCTGCATTATCAAAGGTAGAACCTACCATTATAAAAATGTCACCAACTGGAGGACACTCAATAATAAGATCTCCTTCTGCGCAGGCCTCATCTAAAAAGACTCCACTACAGCCGCCAGTTCCATCAAGCACCATAAAGGCAGGAGCAGTTATATTTGCACCAGATCCTGCTAAGTTTATTGTTATTTCATCAATTTGATTTGCAATTGTATAGCTGTACCATACAGTCGCTTCTTCTTGGCCACCTCCACAGGTATTAAAAAGTACATCTGCTGTTGCACATTCATTTGTTAGACCTGTATTTGCTCCACTATTTATACCAATTGCATCTGCACATTCATCATTTACTGGAGGCACAACTGGTAAGACAGTAAACGCGTACGCGCCTTCCAATGTAGGATCAGAGCTAACAGAAACAAGCACGGACGTTGTTCCAGCTGCAATAGCAATCATATCATCTGCTGTCAAACAAGAGGGTCCTAGCGGTGTTGTACAATCACTCCATACAGTTACATTAAAATTAGGTGTAATTCCCGAAATATTTAGCGCCACAGTACCAGCTGGTAGAGTAAGCTCTTCCCATACTGTAGATTCTATATCTATGTTACAGCCAGCTAATGAGAATGCTTCTGGACAACTATTATTGTTATCCCCTGTTATCATAGATTCTGTACAGGCTGTTAAGGTATTTTCTGGATCTGTTGCAGCATTCATACACAGATCATTGGGAGGCGTTGCTGTTCCTTCTGTTATTGTTATTTGGAATTCTCCTGCATCATCAAAGGCAGAACCTACTTCTATTAATAGATCACCCACAGGTGGACAAGGAATAGTTATGGTCCCCCCAGAACAAGCAGGCGTTATTCCCGGAATAAATGTCCCATTACAACCTGCATTTCCATCTAATACTTGGAAAGCAGGATTTAAAATGGAAGTACCTGTTCCAGCTAAAGTAATTGTTATTTCATCTATGGGACTTGCTATTGTATAACTATACCATACCGTAGCCTCATCCTGTGTTGCAGCACAACCTAGAGCTACATCTGCTGTTGCACAGGCATTTGTCAATGTTACACTGGTACCTGATCCTAGCATTTCTGCATCCGCACAGGCATCATTGGCTGGCGGCACAACTGCTAATACATCAAAAGAGAAGGGTCCCTCCGTAGGACCATTGATTGATACAAAAACAGTAGTTAGACCTGGTGTAATATTCACAAAGGCATCCGCAGTTAAACAAGAGGGGCCAAATGCAGAACCTCCACAGCCATCCCATATAGTCACGCTAAAGCCAGCGGATATGTTTGTTATTTCTAGTGATACGGTTCCTGCAGGAAGAGTCAATTCTTCCCAAACCGTAGGTTCTGTATCTATATTACATCCACCCAGGCCAAAAGATTCTGGACAGCTATCTGTATTATCGCCTGAAATCGTAGCAGGTGTACAATCGGCTAAGGTATTTTCTGGATCGGCTGCAGCTGTTGTACATAGGTCATTTACATTTACCGGATTCCCTTCTGTAATTGTAAGATCAAAATCTCCCCCATTAATAGTAGCACTACCCACTTGAATCCAAAACTGATTTTCAATGCTACATTCTAGCGTAATAGTTCCTTCTGAACATAATTCGTCTAGTAAGGCTCCACCACAAGCATCATAGATTGCAAAACCTGGTGATGTAACTGTAGCAGCAGCTAATGTAATCTCTACAAAAGTAACCGCTTGTGAGGGTGTATACTCATACCATACTGTTGCTTCAGATTGGGTAGCACCGCAGGTTCCTAAATTAATATCAGTGGATGAACATAAATTTGTTAGTCCACTATTTAAACCCAATGATAATGCATCTGCTGAAGCACAATCGTCATTAGTAGGATCTGGTATCCCAAGTGCGTTTGTAGCACCTGCAACATTAAAAGTACTAGTACCATCACCTGTTATCAAAACATAATAGGTTGTATTGTAATCTGGTACAATTCCTGACGTTGCCACATCACAAATCAGTGATGTCAAATTATTACAGTCAGGTCCTTCAAAAAGCTGAAAACCTGATCCCGTGACATTGAAGAAAGGCACTGTAGGGTCTACCGTGAAAAAACCCCATATTCCAGGGTCAGTATCATTACATCCAGCGCCTTCAGTATCAGGGCAAGCCGCTCCATTTCCAGAGAGTCCTGCATTTGCTGAGCATAATAGTGGACTTCCAGGATACATATCAAAGGCATCTGTACATATGTCATTTGGTTCGGATGGGTTACCCAATGGGTCTGGATCTACAATTTCTATTTCTATTTCGTGTGCTTGTGCTGTTTCTACTCGAATTATGATTGTTTGACCGACTGCCAAACATTCAGATACTGGAATCGTTGTTGGAATTGTAGCCTCAGGATCAGAGCAATCTGGTAATATAGTATGAATACTTGAACCACTACAGACTGGTATTACTGGTGAATTATTAGACGTTGAAACCGTAATAGATGGTCCTGTTTGAACTGTATATTCAAAAAACAAATAGTTCTGCGTAGTACAAAAGTTTGTCACATTTGTAATTCCGTCCGAAATAGCCATTGCAGCTCCACAAGTTGAATTGGAAGCATCTAGATTCGTTGATTCATCAATCTCAATATCAAAGAGTCCTGCATCTCCGCTAAATGATGAAATCCCTATCCAATAAGTTGTTCCAGGTTCAGTACAAAGACCCGCCATCTCTGTTGCACCATTAGCGACATCACAGGTATAAAATACAATATGTCCAGGTCCAGCACATGGACCACAGCCTTCTACTACAAAAATGGAAGCATCTGTAATTGCTGTTGCAATAAAGGTCAATTCAGCTGAAAAGCTACTAGCTGTATACTGATACCATACTTGAGCTTCAAAATCACCACTAGTACACACAAATTCTGAGCTATAGTCTTCATCTGCAGTTCCAAGGGTATTATCGCCAGTGGTTAACACACCAGGGGTTAGCATCATAGAAGCAGCATCGCAATTATCTGATTGTCCAATGACAAATGAGCTCATGAGCACAAATAATGCACTGATTATTAAGGGTAAACGTTTATTCATATTACAGTTCCTATTAATATAATTATAATACACTCTCAACGAGTGAGTTACGTATTCGTAAATGGTGGGCCGCCTGTAGGGAGAATAAATCACTGTATAAAACAGGACTTATTGTAGGAACAATATAGCTAAAATATGGTTAAACAAGGAATTTACCATACTAAAGATGGCTAAGCGAAACCAATGCAGATTTGGAGCTAAGAACTAAAAATCTAGGCTAAATCTACTGAACGAATTGCTTTTGGATAGATTGACATGACTTTGCAGCTAAGAGAAACAAATGTAGCTTCTCTAAATGCTGCTGATCATTTTTGCTTATAGTCCATTTTTCGTTACGAAAAAACTCTTTAATTGCACGCATTTCGCTTACATTTTCAGAGAATTCTCTTTTCTGATCGAGGGAAAATCGGACAGCAAACGCCTCTGTATCTGCAGAAGCCTGCCTAACTGCATCTAACTTCTCATTTGAATTAAAATCATCTGCGTTCTTGGTCTCTGAAACATTAAAGTTTCTAAAGTTTGTAGAAATACTTCTCAAACCCTTCATCAATTGCTTTTTAGAAGCCACATAGTCTTCGCCTTGCTCAAGATTAGCGAGTGCAGACTCAAAATTGTCAATGCGCAGCTGCATATCCTGCATATCTGCATCAAAAATAAAGCTTTGTGCCTGTACTGCTGACAGCGACAATATGCTTAAAATGAATAAGGAGATATATTTCATAACTACAATGTTAGAAAACTAAGTTAAGTATTTTTTTTTTGAATTTTCAAAAATCCTGGATAGCCATTAATTTACTGTGACTGCTATCTCCTCAGAACTTGCCTGATCGTTATTATCATTTGCAGTAACCGTAATCGTATAATCCCCAGCTGGTGTCGCCATATCTGTAGATATAGCAAATTCAAAATTTGGGTTTGCTTCCAGCGCAGATCCTTGTATTGTTTCACTTAATCCTAAGCCATCTGATTCAACAAGTACGTTGACTAATTCAACATCATCCGTAGCAGAACCACTTAGAGTTATAATATCTCCAGGATTAATGTTAAAAGAAGTAGGGCTGGTAATTGTAAGTACAGGAGCTGCATCATCGTCACCACAGGCAATTATGCTGGATATAATCAATAGGCTGAATAATATTTTTTTCATAGTCTAATTTTTTTTTCTAAATCTTATTTATTTATAATGAATTTTTTAATTGCTCTTTTACCATCTGCTTGCAAGTTAAGCAGATAGGTTCCATTTGTCAAATCTTCTACTTCAAAGTAAAGTCTATTTTCACCTGACTGTATCGTCCTTGATTGACTAAACATGCTTTGTCCCAATAGGTTTAGAATTTGTATCTCTATTGTTTCTGAGGCAGACGCTTGTATAAAAAGATGGAAACTACCTCGGTTCGGATTTGGCTGAATCCATAATTCTTGAATACTTTCTATCTCTAGCACAGAACTTTCTACAATAGTTATTAACTCTTCCCATGTGGTAGATCCGCAATTATTTGTTGCAGTTAAACGCACCGTATAATCTCCTGGTTCTGCATATGTGTGCATCGGATTTTGTTCAATAGAGGTGATACCATCTCCAAAATCCCATAGAAAGCTCGTTGCATTTACAGACCCATTTGTAAACTGATATACAAACTCTGAGCTTGCCACTAATTCAAAGAATGCAGCTGGCACATCGTCTGCAAAGATTAATTCTTGCATGTTTAGTGTATCTTTCCCAGCAGGTGAATCTACAATTAGCTGTACATCATACTCCCCTACTGCTGTATAACTAACTACCGGAGAAGCTTCCGTGGAATTTGCGGGAGTACCGCCTTCAAAGCTCCATTCCCAGCTTGTTACATTTGAAGAAGAGGCATCCATAAATGTCACTTCAAACGGAATACAGCCTTCTTCTACATTCGCTACAAACCCTGCTGTGGGTAACTGATTCACTTCTATTTCTTGTGTTTGGCTTGCTGTGCCACAGGCATTCGTAGCGGTCAAGCTAACTGTGTACATCCCTTCTGCACCATAGGTATGCACAGGACTTTCTTCGTCCGAACTGTTGCCATCGCCAAAATCCCACATATAGCTTGTACCATTTACCGTTTGGTTTGTAAAACTTACTGTGGTTAAATTATTCACTGCGAAAAAATCCACTAGAGGCACGTCATCAATTACTATCAAATTATCTATACTTATTGCATCTGCTCCACTCGGGTTAGTCACCATGAGACTGACAGCGTACGTGCCTGCATCTATGTATTCAACACTCGGGTTTTGATCAGTAGAAGAACTTGGGTTTCCACCTGGAAAACTCCATGCCCATTCTGTTATCGCATTCGTAGAATTATCGGTAAAGTTAACTGTAAAGGGTGCACAACCTGAGGCAGTAGAATTACTGAAGGCGGCAGTTGGTACTGTATATAAATTAAGTGCTGTAGTATCCATTTCGATCCCACATTCGTTTTCAGCAGTCAAGATAACTTGATACATATTTTCTTCTGCATAGCTATGTAAGACTGTATCACCAGCACCTATATTACCATCGCCAAAATCCCATGTATAGGTAGTATTCATGGACGCATCTGCCATTGCCACTCCAAAAAGGGTCATCGTATCTACACTTGTAATGGAAGCAGCATCAGGAACAGTATTTACTATTACAAGGTCTTCCATCTCTAGGGTATCACTAGTAGTGCCGTCTGAAACTATAAGACTAACATCAAAGATTCCAGGATTTACGTATTCCACTGTTGGACTTACTTGATCTGAACTTACTGGTATACCGCCAGGAAAGTTCCATGCGTAAGTTGTTGCAGAACTACTTGCAGTTCCATCGAACATTATTGCAAGATCGGTACAACCAGAATTTATATCGTAATTAATTGCAGCAGCAGGTCCACTATTCACAACTACTTCTTGTGTGAGTGAAATATCTCCACAGTTATTGCTAACTATTTGAGTAACCATGTAGCTGCCACCCGTTGCATAGGTATGTTCTGGGTTAAACATGGAAGCACTGGATCCATCTCCAAAGTCCCAGAGCACTGAATTCGCATCTTCAGAGGCATCAGTAAAACTTACTGTTAGCATATCTACATCAAAATCAAAACCAGCCTGCGGCAGGGGATCTACTGTTATATAATCGAAAATTTCAAATTGATCAGAACCATTGTCATTACTTACCGTCAATGAAACATCAAAGGTTCCTGGTTCGTTATACACAACTATTGGATCAAAGTCTGTAGAAGTTGCTGGCGTTCCTCCTTCAAATTCCCATACATATGATGTTGCATTACTCGAGGAATTATTTAAAAACTCTACAGTAAATGGTTGGCAGTCAAAGGTGAAGTTGGTAAAGAAATCTGCAATAGGTGCAGTTGCTA
Source organism: uncultured Saprospiraceae bacterium (assembly GCA_938045585.1). Classification (GTDB taxonomy): domain Bacteria; phylum Bacteroidota; class Bacteroidia; order Chitinophagales; family Saprospiraceae; genus CALCMJ01. The sequence continues at coordinate 222,098 of CALIAU010000022.1, read as the reverse complement.
TTTCAATAAACTCACTTGCTTCTATACTACCACAGCCTGAATGTGTAAGCGTAACCTCATAGAAACCGTCTTGTATATACTGATGTACGGGATTCAAGCTAGTGCTTGTGTTCCCATCTCCAAAGTCCCATAAAAAGTCTCCGGTCAACGGAAATGAAGTATTTGTAAAGGAGGCTATATTACCACTTATGCTCACATCAAAGTCTACGTCTTGGCTTTGTGAAAGGACAATTTCGCCAAAGGAAACTAGCTCATCTGACCCTCCGTCTGTGGCAACTGCTAGCGTTACATCATAGGTACCATCAACAGCATAAAACACAGTAGGATTCTGCTCGGTAGAGTACTCAGGTTCACCGCCTGGAAATAACCAAATCCATGAGACGATATCTCCATTCGACTCATCAAAAAAGTTAACGGTCGCTGGGGAACATGTACTCGTCAGATCATGTGAAAACTCCGCTACAGGTGCGGTGAAAAAACCTTGGCAGCCTCCTAGGCAACTTACAGAAGATATCTTGTTATTTATCGATGTTATGGATGCAGCTGACCATGTATTCGTATTATTCACCGCTGGTGCCATAATAAAGCCTGAACCACCTGCATCATGATTCGCATTAAAGTTATGTCCCATCTCATGTGCCAAAACAACACGCATTAAATTTGCATTCGCTGTATAATCTTGAATCGCATTATATCTCATATTGCTACATAGACCATTCGTCCACGCGCCACCTACGGGCGGACCATCAAAGTTACGTTCCGTCCAAATAGTCGCCAAATCATAGATGACATCAAAGCCACCAGTATTTCCCCAGCCAGAAAAATCGATTAAAAAAGTTTCAAGATCTGTGGAGGAGGTCCATGGATCATCATCCGCTGTCACAGCTACAAAAATTTGTTCTAGTGTGAATTCTATTTCATCGTTAAAATCTGAGGTGTAATTCCCTTGGGCATCATTCATAATTGCAATGTTGTGCGCAAGGACACCATTCCCATAGGATTGGTACATAGAAAAGTCATTTGCAAATGCCAATTGCAGACCTAGGCAAGCAAGGTTTGATTTATTCTCGTTCTGTACTAATTCGTCTATCTTCTCTGCATTAAATATTTCGCAGGTTTTGTCCTCCCCTTCTATTATCTTTTCATTTTCATACAAAAGAATCTCATTGGACGGTGCAGACTTAATGTATGTATCTAAATTTTGAAAACTATAGTCAAGCCCCTGTGTGGAGACAGTTCCTTGAATAAATCCATCTGCAACTGTAAGTGTTACTTTAGAATGTGGATCACCTTTTACATATCCTCGATAAGGGAATACTGCAATTTCCGTTTGATGTATTTTTTTACCGTTCTCTAATTTTGTATACACAAAATCTTCTGATAAGACATTACTTGGAAATAGATCAAAGGTCCAAGTCTTGCCATCAGGACTTTGCATTTGAAACTCTTGAAATTGATGTATATTTTTTAATTGTACAAAGGATGCATCTACATCCAGTTCTTGAATCGCGTATTCTTCAAAATGCTTAGAAAGTTGGTCTGCGTATTGGGTAGAATTTTGACTTTGGACGGGGACGTTGAGTCCGAATATAATTAGCAATATGGCACTTAAGGTATGTTTCATTCTTCCAATTTTCATTATGGCTAGCTTAGCTGTGTTAACGAGACAAAAATACATGAATTTCAGTTCATTTGGACATTCTATTAAGGATTGTTTAGGCGAATGCTGCACCGCTGACAGTTCGGAATTCGTTAAAAATGGGATGCTTTTTTTCAAGTTTTGTTAAATTTATCACAAATTGAATTTGTTTCCAGCCTTTCAGCCCCTAAAGTAGTTTAATAGATAGAGGATAGAGAAGAGAGATATAAGACAGATTCTTTTTACAAATAGAAAATTAAAGAGTATGAAACGTATAATCCCATTGATGTTAGTCGCCTTATTTGTTGTTATGTCCACCATGGACGCGGAGGCGCAACGTAAGCGTAAACGAAGAGACGCTGATACAGAAAAAACAGATGATCCGTTTAACAAATCAGGTGAACTGTATCATGAAATAAAGTTTGGCAATGTCTTTATACAAAACGGCTTTGCCATAGCTACAAAGTACACTCTTGGGTATAGTTTCAATAATGTATTTTCTGTTAATGCTGGTCCAAAAATCCGTTACAATTTTGCAAATTCGTTCGGAACCGCAAGTGATCTTCACTTATTTGATTGGGGAGCAACAGCTGGTGCAAGGGCTAAGATAACTCAGACCATATATGCCCAGGCTGAATATGGTTATCATAGTGTAGACATAGAATACCGTGGCGGTGATCGTTTCAAAAAATGGGCACCACTTATTGGGGGTGGTTATATTTCTCAAGGAGGCCCATGGCGCTTTGGCTTTGAGGCGATGCTCCATTTGAACAGAGAATTACAAGATGAATTCAATGTTCTTGAATACTGGGCCAGTCTTACCTATAATTTTTAAGTCTGCTCTAGCGTCTTTAAAAGCAAGTAACTAAGCACTAAAACTTCAGGCTAAGTCCTACTAGTAGATTTCTACCTGCTTGTGGATACAGACCTGTTAAATTATACAGACCGAGACCTTCTGACTGTGCATAGGGATCATCTGGAGTAGGATCATAGAAGACAGATTTAAATCTATAGTTCCATGCATTTGACACATAGAGTGTATTGAATACATTGTTGACCTGGATGTTGAGTGCAAGTCTATCTATCCTATTAATTTTTATATCCCACTGTAAGCGCAGATCATGATATAGGTAACTCTCTAGCAGACTTTCTTGCTTTGATGTATTATCAATAAATTGATCACCAACATATTTAGACAGGAAGCTAATTTCAGTGGACTTCAGATATTTGTTTGACAAAAGCTTTCCTAAGTGAAAGTGGATTGCATTGGAAGCTATGACAGAGGGAGAAAAGGCTAGATCGGTAGTATCTCCATATTCCTGTATTATTTGCGTCCCGTTATCCCAGTCATCTATATATTCAACAAAATCATTGATCCCATTTTGGCTAAGTGTGATAGAAGGTTGTATCCTGAATAAATTATGAGGCTCTACATAGGCAGAGAGTTCTATTCCCGTTCTATAGCTACTTTTTACATTCTGTCTTGTGTACTCCCCCACATCATTTATCCTTCCCGTAAGAACGAGTTGGTTATTATAAATCATGTTGTAGGCATTTGCCTGAATGCCCCATTTTTCTTTCTCTAGTTCATATCCGAATTCTAAGTCGTATAAGGTTTCGTGCTCAGGTCTTTCTGCAAAGGTGCTTTCCGTGTAGTCTGATCTATTTGGTTCTTTGTTAGCCACTGCAAAGGATGCAAAAAATCTATTGCTAGGACTTATATGATAGCTTAGACCAAACTTTGGATTGAAAAAATTCAGTGCCACTTCTTGTTGGACATTTTCGTTTTGTTCATTAAAACCTAGGAACTCATAGTTAAGTCTTCTGTACTGTAGGTCACCAAAAAATTTAAAGCGTTCTGAGATACTATAATTCAGTTTACCATAAACGTTTGCATCAAATTTTCTTCCCTGATTAAGATAGTAGGTATGGTCACGTGGGATATCTACTTCGCTCTCTGTCCAAATCACCTGTCCAAAATGATCACCCACATAATTATTCACTGCACCTCCTAGTGTAAGATCAAAATGCTCAAATGATTTTTGCGCTGCATAGATGACTCCGATAAAATCATTGTCTAACCAACGCCTTCTTACCAAATCTGTTTCTCCTTCCGGCAGGCTATAATCCAGTAAGTCCTGATCCGCTTTGTATTGTTCAAAAAACCCTCTTCCTTTTGTGTAATGAAAGCCGAGGTTTAGTTTCCAATCCCCTATCAATCTATTATAGAGGACCTGTGCATGGGTTTGGTCATAATCATCTACCTCATTTGGATGAGGTTCGCCTTCTCTTTCTGTTCCTGCCGTGTTGAAGGTTCTATTTGTTTCTAAGAATTGGATAGGCAATCCATTCCAAGCCTGGTACGTCACCTCACTTCCAGTAAACACATGTACATTCAAAGCAGACTTATCTGTTATCCTACCTGCTGAAAAATAAAGTGATCGCAAATCCGAAGATGCTCTATCCACATAGCCATCTGAGGTAATATTAGACAAGCGAAAGTTAAAGCTATACTTGTCTCGCATGAGTCCTGTTCCTGCACCTACAGAGAACTTTTGTGTATTAAAAGAACCCGCACCCAGGGTAAGTTTGGCGTAAGGATTTACATTGGTTTGGTTGGTGTTCATATTTATGGTTGCTCCAAAGGCACCTGCACCATTGGTAGAAGTACCGACCCCTCTCTGGACTTGGATTTCATCTACAGAGGCAAGAAAATCTGGGAGGTCTACCCAAAATACTCCGTGGGATTCTGAGTCATTTAGTGGTACGCCATTTATGGTTACATTTATTCTACTAGGATCTGTACCTCGAATTCTAATTCCTGTATAGCCTATTCCTGCACCTGCATCTGAATTCACTACAGCACTGGGTGTCCACTTTAGCATGTAGGGAACATCCTGTCCAAGGTTAGTTTCTTCAATTGTTTCTTTTGAAATTCTTTCTTGTGCAAAGGGTGCATCCTCACTCGTCCAAGTAGACTTTATCTGAATCTCATCTAAGCCAAATACACTACCTTGCAAGCTTAGAGTTTCAAGATCGAGATGCTTAGTCACTGTAATTTCTTGTACCATGGACTCATAGCCTAGATAGCTAACTTTCAATTGATGGGCTCCTGACGGGACATTTTCTAGGACAAAGTCACCTTCTGTATTTGTGATTGTAGCGAATTCTGAATTTATTATAAATACAGAAGCACCAATCAGACCCTCATTTTGATCGTTTGTAATATTTCCTTCGACAGTAAATTGTCCGTAGCTAATAATGAGAGAGAACAGAGACAAACACAGGCTTAGAATCCACTTCGACATGGCATAGATTTTTTAATAGTTACGGGGGAGAACAGAACGCAGAAACGTGCGCTAGATATTATAATACTAGTAGCTCATTTTCCTTACCAGAATTACCTGGCCAGGTTCCTGGGTATGTTCTCAGCCGCACAAGGCAGCACCCCAAATAAGTAGGACGAAGTTAGGCTTTTGAAATGAATTCCCTGACGCTTTCTTTTAATTTCTTTTCTCTCCGTTCTGCATCTATGATCAGGTAGTTCCATTGCAATTGATCAAGCTCTTGCTGATATATTGCGAATAAGCGGTCTCTATCTAGGGGATTTTCTCTGAGAGGGTCTGGCTTCCAAGGAATATCAGGCTTACAAAGAAGAACCCCATCTGGTCTAAAGCTTGTCAGTTGATCTAGTATCCAGGAGTCACAGGATTCATATTTTTCTTCTGACCAGATTTTAATGTTTAAAAGAAAGGTATCTAGTAAGAGGATCTTAGACTGATTAGATGCGAGTGATGTATCAAAGGCTAGTGTATGTTCTTTTGCAATAGTTAGCAATGTGGACTGTTCATATTCTGGACCATGTTGTTCTAAATATGTGCGTGCATATTCTGGCAGAAATTCTGCACCTAAGTTCTCTGCGAGTTGCTTGGCAAGCGTGGTTTTGCCACTGGATTCTGGTCCTGTTATTAATATGGTTTTTGCTTTTCGCATGTGCTTGTTGTAAGATTGGCTTACTGTTGTCAAAGGTACATATTTAATGTGTGAGCTGTGGTATGGGTATGGATTCGTAGGTGCAAGCTGCGAATAGCGGAGGGATAAGTATAACAATGCATTTTTTACCGGACCTTCGGTCCGGTCATCGTAGTATTTACTACGATGTTTTATTAATCGTTTAATATGCATTTGTAGGTCAACCTACAAATAGCGTGCGTATAAATAGCGAAGTGTAGAATGTGTGAGTGAGTTTAATATTGATTTGTAGGTATAACCTACAAATAGCGAAGGAGATGAAGGGATGAAGGGCACTGCAAGGTAAGCTTGGCTTACTGTTGTCAAAGGTACATATTGATAAGGATATGTAGGTACAAGCAACAAATAGTGAAGCGATAGGTATAATTACAATGCATTTTTTCCGGACCTTCGGTCCGGTCATCGTAGTATTTACTACGATGTTTTATTAATCGTTTAATTCGCTATTTGTAGGTACAAGCTGATTTTGATTTACTGTATCGACTTTTTTCCTTGATGAAAAAAGTTGCAAAAAAATCAAGATTCTCAAAGGCAAAGCGTCGAATGCCCGTGATAAAGGGTTTCTCTTCTTACGTAGTTTCCTAACTTCGCATACATATCATACCTCCTTTAAATATACAATGATAAATACATACTTGTAGATCGGAATCTACAAGTCACGCATGGTGGAAGGATATGAATTTGTAGGTGCAAGCTGGGAACAGCGAAGTGCAAGCTGCGCATGGTGGAAGGATATGAATTTGTAGGTACAACCTACAAATAGCGAAGGAGAGGAAGGGGTGAAGGGCCCTGCAAGCGTGCGCATGAAGGATAAAGGGAGAGTGACTTGTACAATATAGATTTGCAGTGTTATTAAGAAATCCTGTGGATTTCTGCGTGAGTGGCCTGCCTGCGTGCGCACGCAGGCAGGTGGTAGCAGGCCGAAGGCGTCCGAAGGACCTGGCTGCGGACGACACGACTCCTTTTCTAGAAAAGGAGGCACGCCCAAATCTTTATCCATGCTATTGCCGTCTAGTAATACTTATTGCTCTCATAAAATATCGTAAATTTGCAGGAGCTAATAATGAGTGAAAAGAGCGTTTTTACATGCATGATATAGAACCACATTACGGATGGCGGGAGTATTATATTGCTTCTGAGGATGAGAGTTCACCTTTCTACGGGAGGGTCTATAGTGAGTTTTCGTTTTCTCAAAAAATCTACAACTATTATATACATCCGCAATGGGATGATTTTGGTTCTTCAACCCTGTATATGAAAATTCTGTATCTGGATAGGGTCGATAATTATGCGGTTATTGAATTAATAGGTGAATGGAATGATTGCATACATAACGATGTGATGTTTTTAAAGCGTAACATTGCAGATATTTTGATAGATCAGGGTATTTCTAAGTTTATTCTCATTTGTGAAAACGTTTTAAATTTTCATAGTTCGGATGATAGCTATTATGAGGAGTGGTATAATGAGTTAGCAGAATACAATGGTTGGATAGCAGTAATAAATCCGCACGCTCATGTCCTTAAAGAAATGGAGGCTGTACGGCTACAAAATTACTTACAGCTGAGTGATGTATTTATGGATATCCAATGGCGAAAGAAATCTCCAAAACATCTTTACTTAGAATTGCTTTCCATAATGAATAATGAAACAAAACAATTAACGTATTAAGATGGGAGAACATAGATCTGGATTTGTAAATATTATAGGCAGGCCGAATGTGGGCAAGTCTACCCTACTCAATGACTTGGTAGGTGAACGGATGTCTATCATTTCTGCTAAGCCGCAAACGACAAGACATAGGATCCTAGGAATTGTAAATGAGGAAGATTATCAGATCGTGTTTTCTGATACGCCTGGCATGATATCAGACCCTAAGTATAAGATGCAGGCGGCGATGAATCATTTCGCGATGACAGTTTTAGAAGATGCGGATGTGCTGCTGGTTATGACGGATGTCCTGGAGGACCGGTACACAGGAGAAGAACCTATTATTGCAAGTTTCAAAAAGTGTAAGGCAAAAACGTTTTTGGTTATAAATAAGATTGATATAGATCACGGGAAGGCAGAGGAATTATCTGCCTATTACCAGAACCTGTTAGAACCTAATCATATTTTTTTGATTTCTGCTCTAAACAGAATAGGAACAGATGTTTTGCTCGATAAGATTATTGAAGAAATTCCTGAGCATGCAGCTTACTACCCAAAGGATCAACTGACAGACAAACCTGAACGCTTTTTTGTTTCTGAAATCATACGTGAGAAAATTTTCCTACAGTACCATCAAGAGATTCCATATTCTTGTGAGGTCGTTATCCAAGAATTTAATGAAGTGGAGAAGCATGGTGCGCCCTTTGTATTTATAAAGGCGGAAATATATGTAATGCGGAAAAATCAGAAAGTCATTATTATTGGCAAGGGAGGTAGCAATATCAAAGAGCTGGGCATAGAGGCCAGAAAATCTATAGAGGAATTTTTAGGGAAGCGTATTCATCTTGAATTGTATGTACGCGTTAAAGAAAATTGGAGGAATGATGACAGACTCCTTAAATCATTTGGTTACGTAAAATAATATGGCAGAAGTAATAGCAATAGTAGGAAGACCGAACGTTGGAAAATCGACCCTGTTCAATAGAATGATAGGTCAAAAGAAGTCTATCATAGATGATGTGAGTGGTGTGACACGCGATAGGATTTATGGAGAATCGGAGTGGAATGGCAAGGAGTTTATGGTCATAGACACAGGAGGCTATGTCTTAAATTCTGACGACGTCTTTGAAGCGGCAATACGAGAACAGGTAGAAATAGCAATAGATGAGGCTGCCATTATTTTGTTTATGGTAGATGTTGCGACAGGCATTACTGATCAAGACGAATTTGTAACGCGATTACTTCGAAAGACTGATAAGCCTGTTATTCTAGTAGTCAATAAGGTTGACAATAATACGCGGCAGTTGCAGGCCAATGAATTCTGGAGTCTAGGCTTTGAAAACACTCTGTTCCTTTCATCTATTAGTGGTTCAGGTACGGGCGAACTGATGGATGCCATTACAGACATGATTCCTGAGGATGCCAGTGTGGAAAAAAATGAGCTTCCTAAGTTTTCTATTGTAGGACAACCAAATGTAGGAAAGTCATCTTTTGTGAATGCGCTTATGGGGGAAGAGCGAAATATTGTAACCGATATTGCAGGAACAACACGTGACTCTTTGCATAGTTTTTATAAGAAATTTGATAAGGAGTTTATCTTGATTGACACGGCGGGATTGCGCAAGAAAAATAAGGTGCATGAGAACCTGGAATTTTATAGTGTGCTCAGAGCTGTACGTGCTATAGAAGAGGCAGACGTTTGTTTCCTCATGATAGATGCAACGACGGGTTTAGAGTCACAAGACCTTAGTATATTTAGTCTCATTATTAAGCGGATGAAAGGTGTCGTTGTTCTGGTGAACAAATGGGATTTAGCTGATAAAGAAACTAATACAGCTAAGGAATTTGAAGAACGTTTAAAAAACAAATTAGCACCTTTTAATGATGTGCCTATTTTATTTATATCTGTTTTGCAAAAGCAAAGAATTTTTAAGGCATTGGAATTAGGCTTAGAAGTACATGCCAGACGGACTAAGAAAATTACAACCTCTAAGTTGAATGAATTTTTACAAGAAGCATTAGAGAATTACCCTCCGCCTTCTATAAAAGGGAAGTATGTAAAAATTAAGTACGCTACACAGCTGCCCCTGCACTACCCTAGTTTTGCATTCTTTTGCAATAACCCAAAGTATGTAAAAGAATCATATAGAAATTATATAGAGAACAGATTACGTGCCACTTATAATTTTACAGGAGTACCGATAAACATTTATTTTAGAGAAAAATAATCCGAGCTAATTATTTAGAATTGTATGAATAAGATAGAATCAGAGATAGAAGGACTTTTTATTATAGAACCAAGAATTTTTGAAGATGACCGTGGGTATTTTTTTGAATCGTTTAACGACAATGTATTCAGGGAACAGAATCTGAATATGCTTTTTGTTCAAGACAATGAATCTAAATCAAAGAAAGGGGTTGCGCGTGGATTTCACTATCAGCTTGCTCCTTATGCGCAGGCAAAATTAGTGCGAGTAATAAAAGGGTCTGTGCAAGATGTGGTAGTAGACATGCGTCCGGATTCACCGACAAAAGGAAAACATTATAGTATCATATTAAGTGAAGAAAACAAGAAACAACTGTTAATCCCCCGTGGTTTTGCCCATGCCTTTCTAGTATTAGAAGACGATACTATTTTTTCTTACAAGTGTGATAACTTTTATTCCCAAAGTTCGGAAGGAGGATTTAGTTTACTAGATCAAACTCTTGGTATAAGTTGGGCTCTGCCTCAATCAGAGTTTAAACTTTCAGAAAAAGATACAGCCCTCCCACTCTTTGCTGATGCCAAACAATTTTAGATATGAATATACTGGTAAGTGGTGGCAATGGACAAATCGGTTCTGAACTTAGGATGGCTAAGCCAATACCAGGCATGCGTATTATAGCATTAAACAGGCAGCAGTTAGATATTAGTAAGCCAAAGCAATTGCAAGCTGCATTTAAAAAATACAAGCCTGCATATTATATAAATGCAGCGGCTTATACACAGGTCGATAAGGCAGAGGATGAGGTGCAAGCTGCATATGATATTAATGCCAATGCACTCATAGACATATCTATCCTATGCAATAGCTATAACTGTACCCTATTGCACTACTCCACTGACTACGTGTATAATCAAAAGTTGCAGGTAGCATTGACAGAAAGGCATAAAACAAATCCAAAGGGAGTCTATGCAGAATCCAAGCGACAGGGTGAGAAGAATATTCAAGCCATAATTAATAATTACCTAATTATTAGAACCTCTTGGGTGTATTCTAGGTATGGTAAAAACTTTGTGGATACCATGTTACGATTATCAGATTCCTACGATAGCTTACAGGTAGTCAGTGATCAAATAGGCGCACCTACCCATGCGCAGGATATCGCGAATGCAAGTCTGAAGATAATACAGCAATTATCAAAACGTTCTGATAGCAGGGTCCAAGAGATATATAATTATAGTAATGCTGGAAGGACCAACTGGGCTGATTTTGCAAGAAAGATTTTCAAATTATCAGGTAAATCATGTCGGGTAGTTAACACCACGACTAAATCCTACGGTGCGAAGGCCTACAGACCATCTTGGAGTGTACTTTCGTCCGCAAAAATATCTAAGGAATATAAACTTCAAATTCCACTTTGGGAAAAGAGTTTGAATGATTATCTTACTTCGACCGGAAACATAGACGCGAAATAAGCGTTTACTTATTATGTACAATACATTATTGCAAAATCTTTCTGTTTTTTACAAGATTTGCTTGGTTTTGATGCTTTTGGGTTTTATTAATCAAGCAAACGCTACACATAATCGTGCAGGCGAGATTACCTATGTACAAACAGGTCCATTGACCATAATAGCGACTATTACTACCTATACCAAGGCATCAAGTGCTTCTGCAGACAGAGATAGTCTAGAATTATTTTGGGGTGATGGTAGCAGTGAATTTGTTCAACGAACAAACCCAGAAGGTGATCCAATACCAGGATTAGATCTTAAGGTAAACTATTACACGCAAGAGCATACCTATCCGGGTAGGGCAACCTATACGATAGCCTTTAAAGATCCAAATAGAGTGAGCGGCATACTAAATGTGAACTTCCCTAATTCGATTGATGTCGAGTTTTTTTTACAGACGACCTTTACTCTGCTTAATACGCAGTTTCAAGGAACAAATAGTTCAGCACAACTATTGCAACCCCCTATTGATTTTGCCTGTGTAGGTAAACGATTTATACATAATCCAAATGCTTTTGATCCAGATGGTGATAGCTTATCTTATGAGCTAATTGTACCACGGGAGGATGCAGATATTGATGTCCCAAATTATTTATTCCCTAATGAAATTGCGCCTGGGTCTAATAACAACATATCCTTGGACCCAGTAACAGGAACATTTATTTGGGATGCACCGCAGGCATCTGGTGAATATAATATTGCGATAAAAATAAATGAATATCGAGATGGTGAATTATTGACAAGCATCATTCGGGATATGCAAATATTTGTCGATTTATGTGATTTTAATCCTCCACAAATCGAGGTCATCGAAGAAGTCTGTGTAGTGGCAGGAGATAAAATAGAAGTGCCGATACGAGTATCTGATATAGATATAGATGATCTCGTAATATTGACTGCGACAGGAGGCATCTTTGATCTTCCAGAAAATGCAGCTGTGGTATCTGTGAGTCCTGAATTTATGCCAGTACCCTTTGATGCCGTTTTGACTTGGGAAACGACTTGTAAAGATATAAGCAAGTATCCTTATCAAGTGGTGTTTAGGGCGCAGGATAATTCGGCTGGGAATAATCAGGGTTTAGCGGATTTAAAGGCATTACAGATTACAGTATCTGCCCCAGCTCCAGAAGATTTACAAGCTACTGTATTAGGTGATGACATTTTATTGGACTGGGAATTGCCATATATCTGTGAGATGGATTCTGCTTTTATTGGTTTTTCTGTGTGGAAACGAAATGGTAGTAATCCGTTTACAATAGATACTTGTGAGGGTGGCTTAGCTGGCAAGGGCTATCAAAAAATAGAATTTCTAACGCAGGAAAATGATGGCAGTAGATATACCTTTTTAGACGAAGATGTAGAGCGAGAAAATTTTCTTTGCTATCGTGTCTTAGCTGAGTTTGCACAAACTACAAGTTCTGGTAATCCATTTAATAGAATAGAAAGTCTTGCTTCGAATGAGGTATGTGTCCAGGCGTTCCGTGACTTCCCTGTCTTACTGAATGTATCCGTGGAAGAGACAGATTTAAATGAGGGAGAAATTTTTGTTAGATGGACAAAGCCCAAGGCAGCAGACTTGGATACCCTTATGAATCCTGGTCCATACATCTATCAGCTTAAGAGAAAGGTACAAGGGCAGGCCAATTTTGAGAATATTTCTGATGCACGGTTTACTTCTGATTTTTTTGCAGTTGATGTGGATAGTATGTACTTAGACATAGGTCTTAATACAGAAGAATTTGAGTATGTATATCAGGTAGATTTCTTTACTGAAGGGAATTCTAATAATCCGGCAAAGAGCTCTAAGGAAAGTGCTTCCATCTATCTAAACGTAATGGGATCAGATCAGAGGACTATTTTAGAGTGGAGCAACAATGTGTCATGGCAAAATTTCCGTTTTGATATTTTGAGATTTAATAATACTACATTAGAATATGATTCTATTGGAAGCGCATTGAGTCCTTTCTATGAAGATATTGGATTAGTCAATGGGCAAAATTATTGCTATAAAATACGCTCCATCGGCACCTATGGTATTGCCGACTTAGATCCGATGCTTATCAATTTGTCACAAAGAGATTGTGCAACTGCCATAGATATTATTCCTCCCTGTGACATAGAGCTTAACGTGGATAATCCTTGTGATGAATTAGATGAAACAGAAATAGCAAATAATTTCTTGTCCTGGCCTAGCCCATTTAACGTGTGTACGAATAGTGCGGATGCTTCATCATACAAGATTTACTTTGGCCAATCTACAATGAGTACCTTTGAGTTGATTGCAGAAATTGATGACATAAATACATTAGGCTATGTACATACGCCCTCAGAAGGCGCTGTTTCATGCTATCAAATATCTGTGCTAGATTCCTTAGGTAATGAATCTATGCTCAGTCCAATCGTCTGTGTAGATAACTGCCCAGTTTATGAATTACCCAATACATTTACACCAAATAACGATAATGCAAATGACTTGTTTACACCCATGCGTAGTCGATATATAGATAGGATAAATTTCCAGGTATTTAATAAGTGGGGAAATCTTCTCTATGAGACTTCAGATCCAGAAATTAATTGGGATGGCACTAATCTATCCGGTGAGAATATGGATGAGGGGGTATATCATTATACCTGTGAGGTATTCGAATTAGAAGTCACCGGCATTGAAAAACGCACACAGCTACTTACAGGATTTATCCATTTAATACGAAATAACTAAGATATGTTTTCAGGCATAGTTGAGGAGAAAGGAAAAGTGTTGGATATTCAAAAAGAGGGTGAAAACGTACACTTGACCATAGCAGCAAGTTTTGCAAAGGATACCTATATAGATCAGAGCATTGCCCACAATGGCGTCTGCCTCACTGTCGTTTCTAAAACTGCTGATCAGTATGTGGTTACTGCTATACAAGAGACGCTACTCCGCTCCAATCTAGGAGTCTTGGTTAAAAATTCCTTTATCAATCTAGAACGATGCTTACTAGCCAATAGCAGAGTGGATGGACATTTTGTACAGGGACACGTAGATACAACAGGTCGAGTACTTTCCGTGGAAGATAAAGATGGCAGTTGGCTATTTACCATTGGATATCCAGAAGAGCATGCTACCCTTCTCGTTTCAAAGGGATCTGTGTGCATCGATGGTATTAGTTTAACGGTTATTGATCCCACTCAAAACAGCTTTCAAGTAGCAATCATTCCTTATACCTATGAGCATACAAATTTGCATACTAAGCAGGTAGGTGATACTGTGAATTTGGAGTTTGATATTTTTGGAAAGTATGTGTCGAGATATTTGGGGACGCTAGAATCTAGACGCTAGACGCTAGATTTTAGGCTCTGGAGTTTTAGATGAAATAGCTGCTATCTTTCTTTATAGCCTATCCCGCTTAATAGTGAAAAAATAAAAAAAGGGCCGTTCAAAATTGAACAGCCCCTTTTTTTATTTATGCAAAATCTTAATCGATGATCATAATCTCTTCTACTGGTGTCTCACCATCCTCGTTTCCGAGTTCTGGTTCGTCCACAGTAGCAACTACATCAACAAATAAGTCTTTGTATCGCTTATTTCCGGTACCTGCAGGTATACTCTTACCAACAATTACATTTTCCTTCAAGCCTTCAAGGTAATCAACCTTCGCTCCTATTGCAGCTGTACTTAGTACTTTGGTTGTTTCCTGGAATGATGCAGCTGATATCCAACTACGTGTTCCTAAAGATGACTTCGTAATTCCTTGAAGGAGTGGCTTAGATGTTGCAGAAACCGCATCTCTATAAGCTATGATCTTCTTATCATTTCTCTTCAAGAAAGAATTCTCCTCTCTTAATTGTCTTAGACTTACGATTTGTCCTAGCGTAATTTTTTCTGATTCTCCTGGATCAGTAACAACTTTCTTATCATAGATATAGTCATTACCTGCAAGGAAATCCAGCTTGTCTACAGGTTCGTTTTCTAAGAAGCTCGTATCTCCTGGATCAAGGATCTCCACACGTCTCATCATTTGACGTACGATAACCTCAATATGCTTATCGTTGATACCAATTCCCTGAGAACGATATACTTCTTGGATACCGTTTACTAAGTATTGTTGTACAGCAAATGATCCTCTAATATTCAAGATATCAATTGGAGCAATTGCACCATCAGATAATTGTGAACCAGCTCTAACAAAGTCACCCTCTTGAACAAGAATGTGATTTGATAGTCCGATTAGGTACTTCTTCTTCTCTTCAGTCTTTTCATCTTCTAAGAATACCTCACGTTTACCTCTTTTGATTTTACCAAAGGTAATGATACCATCAATCTCAGCGGTAATTGCTGGATTAGAAGGATTCCTTGCTTCGAACAATTCAGTAACCCTAGGTAGACCCCCTGTAATATCCTGAATCTTACCTAGTTTTCTAGGTATCTTCGCTAGTCTTTCTCCTGATCCTACTTCCTGTCCTTCTTCTACTGCGATGTATGCTCCCACTGGCATGTTGTAGCTCTTCAGCGTTTTACCAGCAGCTGATACGATCTTCATTGTAGGAATTAACTTCTTCTTCTTAGATTCTACAATCACTTTATCTGTGTAACCTGTCTGCTCATCTCTTTCTGATCTGAATGTTACACCTTCTTCAATATCTTCAAATTGTACAATTCCTTTGTACTCAGAAACAATTACTGCGTTAAATGGATCCCAGTTACAAATCAAATCATCCTTCTTAATCTTCTTTTTGTTTTTCACAAAAAGAGTTGCACCATAGGGCACGTGGAGCGTTGAAATTTCTTTCTTCGTCTCTGGATGTAAAATTTTGATTTCTCCTGATCTGGAAACAACTACAGAAGTATTCTTATCTCCATCATCCTGTGCTATTGCTTTGATATTATCAAATTCAAGAATACCATCGAACTTTGAAGTTAATTCTGACTCTGTCTTTGTTACGGATGCGATACCCCCAACGTGGAAGGTACGTAGTGTCAACTGTGTACCTGGCTCACCAATACTCTGTGCGGCGATGATACCTACTGCATCTCCAATCTCTGATATTCTTCCAGATGCTAGGTTCTTACCATAGCACTTAGAACAAACACCTTGCTTAGATTCGCAGGTAAGTACAGAACGAATCAATACGCTCTCAATTCCTACCTCATCTATATACTTGGCTTTTTTATCGTCGATATATCCAGCTGCCTCTACTATCATTTCATCCGTTTCAGGATGTGTTATATCAAGTAAAGAATATCTACCTTCAATTCGTTCTGATAGTACTTGAACAACCTTATCATTTTCTTTCAGCGCCTCTGTTTTAATTCCTCTTAATGTTTCACAATCCTCTTCTTGGATAATAACATCTTGAGAAACATCCACCAGTCTTCTAGTAAGGTAACCTGCATCTGCCGTCTTAAGGGCTGTATCTGCAAGACCTTTACGTGCACCGTGCGTAGAGATAAAATATTCCAATACGGACAAGCCTTCTAGGAAGTTTGCCAAGATTGGGTTTTCAATAATGGCTCCACCTGTGTCACCAGACTTTCTTGGTTTTGCCATTAGCCCCCTTAGTCCGCACAGCTGCTTAATCTGCTGCTTAGAACCCCTTGCTCCAGAATCAAGCATCATATACACAGAATTAAATCCGTCTTTATGTTCTGCTAATTCCTTCATGAGGTTTTCAGTAATCTTATTATCCGCGTAGGTCCACTTATCAATTACTTGATTGTATCTCTCATTTGGAGTAATAAGTCCCATGTTATAATTCTCCCAAACTTCATCTACTTCATCCTGCGCTTCAAGAAGAGTTTTCTCCTTGATGGTAGGATTAATGAGATCACCTAAGTTAAATGAAAGCCCAGCTTTGAACGACCATTTAAAACCTAGAGTTTTAATCTCATCCAAAAACTCTGCAGCTTTCGGGAATGAGGTTCTTGTTATAATTTTTGAGATAACTTTTTTTAAGTTTCTTTTCGTTAGAAGCTCATTTATAAAAGGTACCCCTTCAGGAACATGTTGGTTTAGTAAGACACGTCCCACAGTTGTCTCAATCACCTTCTTCTCCATCTCTCTTTCTGTTCCTTCTACATCGACCAAAGCTTTTAGTTTAATCGAATCGTGTAGCTTCACCTTGCCCTCATTAAATGCAATGCCTACTTCTTCTGCACCATAAAAGGTTGCAGGTTTGTAGTCTTCAGCCATCGTTCTACCCTTGGTCAAATAGTATAGACCTAGTACCATATCCTGAGAAGGAAGCGTAATAGGTGTTCCATTTTGCGGGTTCAACATGTTATGGCAGGCAAGCATTAATATCTGTGCCTCCAAGATTGCACCCTGCGATAATGGAACGTGTACTGCCATCTGGTCACCATCAAAATCGGCGTTAAACGCACCACATACAAGTGGGTGTAATTGGATTGCTTTTCCTTCTACTAACTTAGGTTGGAAAGCCTGAATAGAAAGTCTGTGCAAGGTAGGGGCTCTGTTCAATAAGATTGGGTGGCCTTTCAAAATATTTTCTAGGATTTCCCAAATCACAGGCTCTTTTCTATCTACTAATTTCTTAGCAGACTTTACTGTCTTGACTATGCCTCTCTCAATCAATTTTCTGATTACGAATGGCTTAAATAATTCAGACGCCATTCCTTTTGGTAATCCACATTCATGTAGTTTCAATGTAGGTCCTACCACGATAACAGAACGTCCAGAATAATCTACCCTTTTTCCAAGTAGGTTCTGTCTAAATCTTCCCTGCTTTCCTTTCAGGATATCACTTAAAGATTTAAGTGAACGTCCTCCTTCTGCTTTAACAGCATTGGACTTTCTAGAGTTATCAAATAATGAATCCACAGCTTCCTGAAGCATTCTCTTCTCATTTCTGAGGATTACTTCTGGTGCTTTGATTTCTAATAATCTTTTTAGTCTATTGTTACGAATGATTACACGTCTGTACAAATCATTTAAATCAGAACTTGCAAATCTACCTCCATCCAATGGAACAAGAGGTCTCAGTTCAGGAGGAATAACAGGGAGATATTGAATAATAGCCCATTCTGGTTTATTTTCAATTCTCTTCTGTCCCTCTCTAAATGCTTCTACCACTCTAAGTCTCTTTAGTGCTTCTGACTTTCTCTGCTGAGATGTTTCAGTTGCCGCTTGATGTCTTAGAGCACCTGATAAATGATCCAGGTCTAATCTTTCTAACAATTCTTTTACACCATCTGCTCCCATCTTAGCGATGAACTTCTGAGGATCATCATCTGGTAACATTTGGTTGCCTTCTGGAAGGCTATCTAATACTTCAAAGTATTCTTCTTCTGTTAATAGGTCTTTTATTTCAATCTCTTCTTCTTTGGCACCTGGCTGAATTACTACATAGCGTTCGTAGTAAATTACCATTTCCAATTTCTTAGAAGACATTCCTAATAGGTAACCTATTTTATTTGGAAGTGATTTAAAGAACCAGATGTGAACAACAGGCACTACCAATTTGATGTGACCCATACGTTGTCTTCTGACCTTTTTCTCCGTTACCTCTACTCCACATCTATCACACACGATTCCTTTGTAACGAATTCTTTTGTACTTCCCGCAATAACATTCAAAGTCCTTTACAGGTCCAAAAATTCTCTCACAGAATAAACCATCTCTTTCTGGTTTATACGTTCGATAATTAATTGTTTCTGGCTTAAGAACTTCTCCAAATGATCTTTCTAGAATATCATCTGGAGAACACAGACTGATAGTAATAGAGTCAAATGGTTTTAATGGTTTTAGATCCTTCTTTCTAAACGTCATTTATATAGCGTTTTAAAGTGATTTACAATTAATCAAATTTAATATCAAGAGCTAATCCTCTTAGCTCGTGCATCAATACGTTAAATGATTCTGGAATACTTGGTTCTGGTAGCGTCTCTCCTTTCACAATCGCCTCGTATGCTTTTGCTCTACCATGAATATCATCCGACTTAATTGTCAGAAGCTCTCTTAGAATATTGGATGCACCAAATGCCTCAAGAGCCCATACTTCCATCTCACCAAATCTCTGCCCACCAAACTGCGCCTTACCACCAAGTGGTTGCTGCGTAATTAGTGAGTAAGGTCCTATTGATCTTGCATGCATCTTATCATCTACCATGTGTGATAATTTCAACATGTATATAATACCAACAGTAGCCTCCTGGTGGAATCTGTCTCCAGTACCTCCATCATATAGATACGTCTGTCCAAGAGAAGGTAATTTTGCCTTCTTCACGTACTGATCAATATCATCAATAGATGCTCCATCAAAAATTGGTGTAGAGAACTTCACACCGAGTTTCTCTCCAGCCCAACCAAGAACTGTTTCGAAAATCTGTCCAAGGTTCATCCTAGATGGTACACCCAGTGGGTTAAGTACTATATCAACAGGTGTTCCATCCGGCAAGAAAGGCATATCTTCCTGTCTTACAATTCTGGAAACAATTCCTTTATTACCGTGACGTCCTGCGAGCTTATCTCCTACTTTTAGTTTACGTTTTTTCGCAACGTAGACCTTCGCAAGTTTGAGTACACCTGCAGGTAACTCATCTCCGATACTGATATTAAATTTCTCTCTTTTGTATTTTCCTATCTCTTCGTTTAACTTGATGGTATAGTTATGAAGAAGTCTAGCGATAAGATCGTTAGTCTTTTTCTCACTTGTCCAACCAGAATAGTCAACTTGGCTAAAGTCTACTTTCTTCACTACTGCGGAAGTAAACTTCTTACCCTTAGAGATATACTCTTCGTTGTATACACTTCTTACTCCTTCTGATACTTTTCCTTTGATAAGCACCATAAGCTTATCTACAAGAACAGTTTTGAGTTCGTTTAATACAACTGCATGTTTGTCATCTAATTTAGACAGCAATTCTTTCTCTTGTACTTTCTGGAATTTATCCTTCTTAGCTCTTGCGAAAAGTTGCTTGTTAATTACCACACCTTTTAAAGATGGTGGCGCTTTTAATGATGCATCTTTTACATCTCCTGCTTTGTCTCCAAAGATTGCTCTCAATAGCTTTTCTTCTGGAGTAGGATCAGATTCACCCTTAGGTGTAATCTTACCAATAAGAATATTTCCCTCATTGATCCAAGCACCTACACGGATGATTCCGTTTTCATCAAGATCTTTCGTTGCCTCCTCACTTACGTTAGGAATATCATTTGTCAGTTCTTCGTCTCCTAACTTCGTATCTCTTACTTCCAATTCGAAGTTTTCAATATGAAGCGAAGTAAAAACATCTTCTCTTACAACTCTTTCAGAAAGTACAATGGCATCCTCAAAGTTATATCCCTGCCAAGGCATAAAGGCTACTAGCAAGTTTTGCCCAAGAGCCAACTCTCCTTTCTCTGTTGCATAACCATCACAAAGCAGGGTTCCAAGTTCTACTCTATCCCCTTTCTTCACAATCGGCTTCAAGTTGATACATGTACCCTGGTTAGTTCTTCTAAACTTAATCAGATCGTATGTTTTCACATCGTCCTCAAAAGAAACAAGTTGGTCATTTTTATTTCTATCGTACTTAATTTGAATCTGTCTAGCATCTACATACTTTACAACACCTTTTCCTTCAGCATTGATTAGCATCTTAGAATCCTTTGCTACCTTTTCTTCAATACCTGTACCTACAATTGGAGACTTAGGTCTTACAAGTGGTACTGCTTGACGCTGCATGTTAGATCCCATCAGGGCTCTATTCGCATCATCATTTTCAAGGAATGGAATCAATGAAGCAGAAACACCTACAATCTGGTTAGGTGCAACATCCATATATTCAATTTCCTTTGGCGCAAGCACTGGGAAGTCACCATGTTCTCTACACTTAATTCTATCTGATCTAAATGATCCCTTATCCGTAATTGGTGCGTTTGCCTGAGCAATCTTTTTGAAATCCTCTCCTTCTGCAGATAGGTATTGTACTGGACTATCAAGATCCACTTTACCTTTTTCTACTTTTCTATACGGCGTTTCTAAGAATCCCATTTTATTCACTTTTGCGTGTACGCAAAGTGTGGAGATCAATCCAATGTTAGGTCCTTCCGGAGTCTCAATGGTACATAATCTTCCATAGTGTGAGTAGTGAACATCTCTTACCTCGAAACCTGCACGCTCTCTAGAAAGACCACCTGGCCCTAGTGCTGATATTCTACGCTTGTGCGTGATTTCAGAAAGCGGGTTAGTTTGATCTAAGAACTGTGAAAGCTGTGATGTTCCGAAGAATGAATTAATAACAGAAGAAAGTGTTCTTGCATTAATCAAGTCAATCGGCGTGAACACTTCATTATCTCTTACGTTCATTCTCTCACGTATCGTTCTTGCCATTCTAGCAAGTCCTACTCCAAACTGAGAATATAATTGCTCTCCTACTGTTCTTACACGTCTATTAGAAAGGTGATCAATATCATCCAGCTCTGCTTTCTGATTAATCAACTTAACAAGATACTTTACTATCTCAATGATATCTTCTTTAGTTAGTACTAAAGTATTGAGGTCGATATCAACATTTAATTTCTTATTGATTTTATATCGTCCTACTTCACCAAGATTATATCTCTTATCTGAAAAGAATAATTTGTCAATAATTCCTCTTGCTGTTTCTTCATCAGGCGGCTCAGACCCTCTTAGTTGTCTATAGATTTGTGCAACTGCTTCCAGTTCAGAACTAGAAACATCTTTTTGCAAGGTGTTATAGATAATTGAGTAATCATCAGACACATCTTTCTTTTGAAGAATGATTGTATCTACTCCGGCATCTTGAATCAACTTTACGTTTTCTTCGTCCAGCTCTACATCACGCTCAAGGATAATTTCGTTTCTTTCTATTGTTACAACCTCACCTGTATCTTCATCCACGAAATCCTCAGACCACTTTCGTAGTACCCTTGCTGCCAGTTTTCTGCCTATTGCCTTTTTAAGACCTTTCTTATCCGCTTTCACTTCTTCTGCAAGGTCAAATATTTCTAATATCTCTTTATCACTGTCATATCCAATTGCTCTCAATAACATGGTTACTGGGAACTTCTTTTTTCTGTCAATGTATGCGTACATAACAGAGTTGATATCCGTAGAAAATTCCATCCAAGCTCCTTTGAATGGTATTACTCTTGCAGAGTACAATTTTGAGCCATTCGGGTGGTAGCTTAATTTAAAGAATACCCCTGGAGATCTGTGTAGCTGTGATACTACAACACGTTCTGCACCATTGATTACAAAGGTTCCTTTCGGTGTCATGTATGGGATATTCCCCAAGAACACATCTTGAACGATTGTTTGGAAATCAACATGCTCTTCATCATTACAAGAAAGACGAAGTTTTGCTTTTAGTGGTACACTATATGTGAGACCTCTTTGCATACATTCAGGAATACTATATCGTGGAGGATCCACGTAGTAATCTAAGAATTCTAATACAAAGATATTTCTCGCATCAGTGATAGGAAAGTTTTCCTGGAATACGCGGAACAAACCTTCCCCGACCCTATTCTCCGGAGTTGTTTCCAACTGGAAAAACTCTTTAAAGGATTTTAATTGAATATCGAGTAAATCGGGATATTGCTTAGGTAGCTTAATCCTTCCAAAATTTACTCTGGGATTCGTGTGAACTACAGTTTCTTTAGACATTAGGCTTTATTTTTTCAAAGTAACTGGATCTTCTTGACAAGTCATCCAAATAAAAAAAACAAGTATAGGCCTAGCGAGTCACGTAATGTGATTACTAAGCCTATTCTTGTATGTATTTTAAGGTTTATAAGATGCAAACATCTATACGGGGCTAATGTTTAAATTTATTTCAATTCAACATCAGCACCAGCTGCTTCTAGAGCTGCCTTTAAAGATTCTGCCTCATCTTTTGCTACGCCTTCTTTGATAGGACCTGGGGCACCATCAACAAGACCTTTAGCGTCTTTTAAACCTATACCTAATAAGTTTTTAACTTCTTTTACAACTGCTAATTTTGCTGCACCAGCTGAGTTTAATATTACATCAAATTCAGTTTGTTCGTCAGCAGCAGCTCCTCCGCCTCCACCACCTGCAGCGACAGCTACAGCAGCAGCAGCAGGCTCTATACCATGCTCTTCCTTGAGGTAATCAGCTAATTCGTTTACTTCTTTAACAGTAAGTCCAACGAGCGTGTCCGCAATTGACTTTATGTCTGCCATGTTTTAATAATTTTAAAATGTTTGATAATAAATATTTATATCAATGCGTATATAAAAAAAATGCTTGGAAGCCAAGTTTATTCACCTCTCTCAGACAGGGTCTTCACAAGACCTGCAATTGTCTGACCACCAGATTGCAACTGTCCAATAACAGTTTTGATTGGTGATTGTAATAAGAGGATAACATCTCCGATAAGCTCTTCTTTTGACTTTAATGCCGCCAATGCTTTCACGTGCTCATCACCTATATAGATAGAACTATCTATGTAAGCTGCTTTCAATACCGGTTTGTCATGTTCTTTTCTAAATTCTTCAATAATTTTTGCAGGTGCGTTAGCAGTATCTGTAAACAATACTGAAGTAGGACCTTTTAATACATCATATAATGCTGCGTATCCTTTTTCTTCTGCAACACTTTCCAAAGCTTTCTTTGCTAAAGTGTTTTTCACAACTTTCATTTCAATATTATTCTCGTAGCACTTCCCTCTCAACTCGTTTACCTGCGCCACAGTCAATGCTGAAGAATCTGTTAGATAGAAAAACTGTGCATCTTGAAATTTTACTTTCAGTTCTTCTATTGCTTTTGTTTTATCTTCTCTTTTCATGATTATTTCTTTTAGGGAAGTTATTAAATGGTTTTAGGATCTACTTTGATTCCTGGACTCATCGTACTCGCTACACTAATAGATTTCATGTAAATGCCTTTAGCCGTAGATGGTTTCATTTTTGTCAACATATCTAGCAGTTCTTTTGCGTTATCCGCTAATTTATCTGCAGTAAATGACACTCTTCCGATAGCGGAATGAATGATACCATATTTGTCTACTCTAAATGCAATTTTACCTTTTTTCACCTCGCCTACAGCACCTGCAACATCCATTGTTACTGTACCAGTTTTCGGGTTAGGCATCAGTCCTCTTGGTCCTAAAATACGACCTACTTTACCGACATGCGCCATAACGTTAGGAGTTGCTATGACAACATCTACGTCTGTCCAACCGTCTTGGATTTTCTTTACATATTCATCCAGGCCAACGTGATCAGCGCCTGCATTTTTTGCTTCTTCTTCTTTATCAGGAGTACACATAACTAGTACTGTTTTGGTCTTTCCTGTTCCGTGTGGAAGAGATACAGTTCCTCTTAGTGCTTGATCTGCTTTTTTAGGATCAATTCCTAAACGAATGTGTAGATCTACTGATGCGTCAAATTTTGTAGTGTTTACCTCTTTGACTAAGGCCATCGCGTCTTTTAAGTCGTACTGTTTGTCTGCGTCGACTTTAGCTTCAGCGGCTTTTCTTTTCTTGGATAATTTCGCCATTATAAAAAATTTTGAGGTCCTAGCGTTTGTATTAAACTCCCTCGTTAATAATTCTAATTTTAGTTTTCAGATGCAGCTGCATCCCATGGTGGTGTACCTGTTACGGTAAGTCCCATGCTCCTTGCTGTACCAGCCAGCATTTTCATTGCTGATTCGATTTTGAAAGCATTTAAATCTTCCATTTTATCTTCAGCAATGGTACGCACCTGATCCCATGTTACAGAACCTACTTTTTGTCTGTTTGACTCAGGTGAACCTTTTTTAAGTTTAGCTGCTAACATCAACTGCGTAGAAGCAGGGGATGTTTTTACTACAAAGTCAAATGATTTGTCTTTGTACACAGTGATAACTACTGGTAACAATTTACCTGCATTCTCTTGTGTTTTTGCATTAAACCTTTTACAGAATTCCATGATGTTAACCCCTTTGGCACCTAAGGCTGGACCTACTGGTGGGGATGGGTTAGCAGAATTTCCTTTAATCTGCAGTTTTATAAACGTTTCAACTTCTTTTGCCATGTCTTTTTGTCTGACTTAGTATTGTGAAAGCACCAAACGAATGGACCAATACTGATTTAAAAAATAATTAGGAGGTCTTTTCGACCTGCATAAAGTTCAGCTCCACTTCTGTTCCTCTTCCAAATATCTTTACGATAACTTTTAATTTCTTTTTCTCTTCGTTTACCTCTTTGATATCCCCAACAAAATCATTGAATGGTCCATCAATTATTTTAATTGTTTCTCCGACAATGAACGGTTCTAACATTGCCTCTCCTACTTCTTGTGACTCATCCACTTTTCCTAACATCCTATTTGCCTCTGAAGGCTGCATAGGGATAGGTGAGGTTTTACCTAAAAAGTGAATCACATTTGTCATGCCACTTATAGTCTGAATCATCTCACCACTAAATCTATCTGGAATTGCTTCAACTAGAATATATCCTGGTAAGATATTTCTCTCTAGAATCACTTTTTTCCCATTTCTAATCTTATAGACTTTCTCAGAAGGAACAAGGATTTGCGTTACACTATCCGCCCATTTTCTTCTTGAGATTTCTAATTCGATTCTCTCTTTAATTTTCTTCTCTTTACCACTTATCACACGTAGGGAGTACCATCTTTTCTGATCTCCTTTTTTCTTTTGTTTGATAGTAGGTAGGGAAGCTTTATCCGTACCTGAGATGACATCTTCTACACTTAGTTTTTCTTCCGCTACTTTTTCAGTCATTGCATCTGCTGCACTTTCTTCACTTGAAACAGCTAGTTCTGATTCTTCCTTCGTTTCAACAACAGTTTCCTCTGTTGTATCTTCTGCGGTCTCTTGGTTTGATTCCGCAACAACCTCTTCAAACTCAACAGGAAGTTCTTCTGACGAACTGGATTCTACAGATGCGTTCTCTTCTAAGTTCTCAGACCCAGACTCAAGTTCTTTTGGCAAATCGTCTATATTCATTTATTGACCCAATTTGTATAAAAAGTCAGTCAATACAGTACTTGAAAGTGCATCCATTACGAAAATCACACCAGCAATAATTGCTGAAGCTACTAGTACCAACCGCGTACTACTAAACAACATAGGCCAAGTAGGCCATGTTACATTGTGCACTAATTCGTTATAACTTTCTTTGATGTATAATAAAATATCGCTCATTGCTCTTCAAATTAAAAAAGTGCAGGGGAGAAAGGAATCGAACCCTCAGCCTACGGTTTTGGAGACCGCCGCTCTACCAATTGAGCTACTCCCCTGTATAACCTTATATTAAAAGTCCCCTTTAAATATATTTTCTATATAACACGAAAATTAAGCACCTACATTTAGATGCTTAATTTCGATTATTTTATTGTTTGAGTATGGTGGTACGTACTACGCTAGAATCTCTACTACCTGTCCTGCACCTACTGTTCTACCACCTTCTCTAATTGCAAATCTTAATCCTTTTTCCATTGCAATTGCGTTGATAAGTTTCACTTCAAGTGTAACGTTATCACCTGGCATAACCATTTCTACACCATCTGGTAATTTACAATCTCCAGTTACATCCGTTGTTCTAAAGTAGAACTGAGGTCTATAACCATTGAAAAAAGGAGTGTGTCTTCCACCCTCGTCTTTTCCAAGAACGTACACCTCACATTTAAAATGTGTGTGTGGTGTTACTGAACCAGGCTTAACGATAACCATTCCTCTTTTGATAGCTTCTTTTTCAATACCTCTCAAAAGTATACCTGCGTTATCACCTGCTTCTCCTCTTTCTAATATTTTTCTAAACATCTCTACCCCTGTTACTACAGAAGTAAGTGGCTTTTCACCATCTTTTTGCATACCTACAATCTCAACTGGATCGGATGTGTTAATAACACCTCTTTCAATTCTACCTGTTGCAACTGTTCCTCTACCTGTAATTGAGAATACATCCTCAATAGGCATAAGGAAAGGCTTGTCTACATCTCTCACTGGCTCAGGAATTTCTGCGTCAACTGCAGCCATAAGCGCTTGGATTTGCTTTACACCTTCTGCATCATCTTCTAATGCTTTAAGTGCTGAACCAGCAATTACGGATGAATTATCTCCATCAAAATCGTAGTTGCTTAATAATTCTCTTACTTCAATCTCTACAAGTTCAAGCATTTCAGGATCATCTACTAGATCCACTTTATTCATAAAAACAACGATTTTTGGAACACCTACCTGCTTAGCAAGTAAGATGTGCTCTCTCGTCTGAGGCATAGGACCATCTGTTGCCGCAACAACAAGTATAGCTCCATCCATCTGAGCAGCACCCGTAACCATGTTCTTTACGTAATCCGCGTGACCAGGACAGTCAACGTGTGCGTAATGACGGTTAGCAGTTTCGTATTCAACGTGTGCAGTATTAATAGTAATACCTCTTTCTTTTTCTTCTGGAGCTGCATCAATCGCGTCATATCCTTGTGATTCTGCAAGTCCATCTTTTGATAGTACATACGTGATGGCAGCGGTTAATGTGGTTTTACCATGATCAACGTGTCCAATTGTTCCGATATTTACGTGTGGTTTGTTCCTGTTAAAGGTTTCCTTTGCCATCTATAAAAAATTTAAGCCAATTAATAATATTATAATGTAATTCGATAAAAGTCTATTTATTAACGATGCACCTTTGTACATCCTTAGTTGAGCCAATGAAGGGAATTGAACCCTGCCTACGTGCGTAAGCAGGCAGGCCCCGACTGTCGGGCAACTTAACTCTTCTTTCAATTTCTTCCATGCACCTTTGTGCATTCCTTTGAGCCAATGAAGGGAATTGAACCCCCGACCCCCTCCTTACCATGGAGGTGCTCTACCCCTGAGCTACATTGGCTGATCTTACATAAAGACAGTACCAATCGCAATCCAAGGTCTTGCTCTGTTAAATATAGAGCGGGAGACGAGACTCGAACCCGCGACCCTCAGCTTGGAAGGCTGATGCTCTACCAACTGAGCTACTCCCGCTTATGTTTAAAATTTCAATGTTTCAAAGTGGGGGTGATAGGAATCGAACCTATTCAGTCGTAGACACCAGATTTACAGTCTGGCCCGGCTCTCCAACTCCGGCGCACCCCCGAAGATCAATGTCTTCTAAAATGTGAGCCAGTGGAGGGATTCGAACCCCCGACCCGCTGATTACAAATCAGCTGCTCTGGCCAACTGAGCTACACTGGCATCGTTACTTCACTTTCACTTTCTTCAAAGCGAACGCAAAAATAGTCTTTTTTATGGAAAATTGAAACCCTATTTCAAAAAAATATAAAACTAGCTAAAACGCCGTATTTATTGGCTTTTTGAGCTTGGGTGGGCCTTTTTGTAAATGTCTTTTAATCGGCTTATGGAATTATGGGTATAAATTTGTGTTGCAGATAGATTTGCGTGTCCTAATAGTTCTTTGATGGCATTCAATTCTGCCCCATTATTCAATAGATGCGTTGCAAAGGTATGTCGCAGGACGTGGGGACTCTTTTGTTCTATGGTGCTTACCTTAGCTATGTATCTCTTGACAGTATTATAGACAAAGCGTGGGTAAAGTGCCTTTCCCTTATCCGTGAGTAATAATCTATCTGTTTCAAGATCTGAGAATTCTGCAGCTTTCAAGGCCCTATATCGTTCAATTTGGTCACTAAGGCTAGTAGGAATAGGAATTTGACGTTCTTTATTCCCCTTTCCTAATACGCGAATTAGGTGATTTCTGGTATCTGTGTTTTTCTCTGTCAGCTGTATGAGTTCGGATCTACGAATGCCCGTGTTGTAAAAAAGGTCTATAATCAATCTATTTCTTGATGAAGAGAAGCTCGGTTCTACGTCAAGTTCGTCCTTCAGATCTGTCATATTCTCTTCAGTAAGATGCTTAGGGAGGCGTTTACCTACTTTTGGCGCAATGATTTTGAGCATGGGTGAAACCTCGATGCGCTCCTTTTTTCGTAAAAAATTGAAAAAGGACCTCAGTGTAGATATTTTCCGATTAATTGACTTTGCTGATATCTCAGCCTCCATTAATGAAACTATCCATGATCGGACATGGAGATGTTTGGTAGCAGTTAGGCTTTCTTGTTCAAACTGGAACTGCATAAAAGCAGCAAATTGACTCAAATCGTTTTCATAAGACAGTGCTGTATGCTCTGAATAACGCTTTTCAAAACGAATGAAATTTAAAAACAGCTCTATATTCTGATCTTGATTCACAGAATAAATATATTACAAAAAATCGTAATATGTTATTTTCAATTGATATACAGGCTATTTTATATGTTTCTGTACTTAGTAGGAGCTAATTTACGTCTAAGACGCTGAATACTTTAAGCGCTCCATTATTTTGGCTGGCAACAAGGATATGCTTTGCCATTCCTGTATGATATAAGAGAGTGGTTGACTTTATATTTCCTTCTAGGTTTAGTCCAGTCTCTGCACGTGGATGTGCCCTGAAGCCTGTTTCGTTATCATAGGATAGAATTAATCCCATTCCGGCATCAAGTCTTGGTGTCTCTACCTCTGTATTATAAATGTTACCTGATAATATCATTTCGACTTTCCCATTAGCATCTATATCAATCATCTCTATATCTAGAATAGGAAAGCTTTGTGCTAGTGCAGGTAAGGCGACAGCAGTATATTTTCCCTGCGCATTACTTAACAGTGCATAAGACGACATTGTATTCGCATAGCGATGATAGGCATCTTCCAAACTGTTGCCATACACATCCGTGAGGCTAGACTTGGCAAACATATCGTAGGTCTTAAATTTGTCTTTAATAAAAGGCATCTGATCAGATGAACATTCTAAACCGCGTAATGGAACAAATTCATTTTTATATAGCTTACTTAGTACGAGGTCCCAGGTTCCGTTGTTATCAAAGTCACCTCCATATACTTTTAGAGGCTTAGTCTCAGTTGCATGATATTTAGAATTTTCTCCAAGATTGCCGATGATAAAATCCGGTTGTCCGTCTTTATTTAGATCTTCTGAAGCAATACTAAACCACAATCCATACATTTCTGGAATACCATAGTCAGCATTTACTTGCACAAAGGATGCAGACCTATTTTCAAAAAAACCTATTCCTGTCCACTCCCCTACGACAACTAGGTCTTGTATTCCATCTTTATTTAAATCCGCTAATTCTGCATCATTTATAATTCCGAACTCAGCTAGCTGAGGGAAAACTGTTTTGCTTACATCTATAAATCTGCCGTCTTGGTTTTCATATATTTTGGAAGCAGCATGCATGGGATATTTTTGCGGCACATGTCTATTTATAACAAACAGGTCTTCATCTCCATCTTGATCAAAGTCTATAGGTATTATTTTCTTCGTGGAGCCCATATCTCCAAAGAGTGCCTGATATGTAAAGCTGGTATCTGTATTTGAGATAATCAAGCCCGACTCATACATGAGATCGTCTTGCGGCTTTTCATTTCCTCCTCCAGGTATTATAAAATCCTGTCGGCCGTCTTTATTTAAATCAAGTACGGATATTTCCCCTGTTTCCTTAATTGCTGTATTTAGTTCTAAGGGAAATTCTTGTGCTTCAAAGCCACTTTCATTTTGAATAAAGATGCGTGCAGGCGTACCTACAGAATTGGATATAATCAAATCGTCTTTACCATCCTTGTTTACATCCGCAGATGTGAGCAAGGGCCCCAATGTTGATTGCTTGAAGGGAAGTAAAATTTCTTTCTTAAAATCGTCGTAGGGGTTTTCAAGATGTGTGAAGCTTAGACCTAAATTGGACGCTACCAGTTCGCGAAAGAAGGGTTTTGCTTTTTTATTTTTCAAGTTGTCTAAACCAAGATCCCTAGCTTCTTCGAAATCTTCAAGATATAAAATGCGATTGGCTGTTATTTCCTCCTTGACGATCATGCTGCCATCTGCTAGAAGGATTTTTAAACTATCTACATACTGCTCCTTACCTAGGCCGAGAAAAATGGAGGGCTCACTTGAAGACATATAGCCTCGTACTCTTCTTGGTTCAAAGGCAAAACGTTCCTCTCCAGAAAACAACTCTACTCTTTGCATGGCATTGCTAGTGTTCCCCTTTTGTTTTAGAGCAAGAAAATTATGCCTTGCATTTTCTCTTGCCAGATTCTTATAGACAAAGGCTTCTGCGTCCATATTGTTAATTACAAGATCGACATCTCCATCA
This sequence comes from uncultured Saprospiraceae bacterium, assembly GCA_938045585.1. GTDB lineage: Bacteria > Bacteroidota > Bacteroidia > Chitinophagales > Saprospiraceae > CALCMJ01. The sequence goes on along the minus strand of CALIAU010000022.1, from coordinate 190,942 downwards.
TTATCAAAGTCGGCAACTGCTGCACCGTTTGAGTAGCTGGGAGGATTGTCTTCAGAGCTATCCATCCATGATTCGAAACGTAGATCTGAGGTATTCTTGTAGAAGATGTTTCTCAATTTCTCAGTGGGCATCTGATCATACAGTTCTCTTTTAATTTCTATGGGCACTTCACCATTATGTTCTGCTTTGGCTTCAAATACTTTCTTTTGAAAATCATTATCCAAGGCATATCTCCTATATCCATTTGTGATATGAATATCTTTTAATCCATCAAAATCAAAATCTTCCATGAGGACACTCCAACTCCAATCTGTACTGGAGACGCCAGAAAGCTGTGCAATATTATTGTAAGTTCCATTGCCGCTATTTAACTGTAAGGAATTAAACATGTATTGATAGGGCAACTGCAGTCCTTCTACTAATAATCGAAAATTATCTACATCCATGGAACGCATAAGCGTCTTAGATCTGTAGTGATCACCCGAGGCCATGTCCAGTACAAAAATATCACTATGTCCATCATTATTCATGTCAGCTATATCCATACCCATGCCATAGAAGGACATTTGCTTTGTACGTAGTTTGATTTGATCTACGAAGCCTTTACCTTTATTATTGATATAGAGCATGTCCGGCACATAGTAATCATTGGAGATGTATATGTCTTCCCAGCCATCCTGGTTTGCATCAAATGAACCAATTCCCAAACCAAAGGTGGCCTGATCCATTCCGAGTTCTTTAGTGACATCAACAAAGAGACCTGCATCATTTCTATAGAAGTGTGAATAACTTTCGTATAGTCTTGGCTTTTGTTCAAGATTTAGTCTAGTAAATTTTAAAGGGTCTAAGCCATAGGCTAAGCTTTCATTAAGCACGAAACAATCTTGGTCACCATCCTTATCAAAATCTAAGAAAAGTGCCTGAGTACTCATACCCGTATCATCTAGACCAAAGATGTTTGCTGATTCTACAAAGCTTTCATCGCCTTGATTAATAAAGAGGAGATTTTTTCTTAATTCTGAATTCCTAGGTCCACCTTGGCAAACATAAATATCTAGCCATCCGTCTTGATTTAGATCTACGATGGATACGCCTGTAGACCATTGGGTGGTAAAACCATTAAAAGCTTGCTCTGTTATATCTTCAAATCTAAAATTTCCTAGGTTTTTGTATAGTTTATCCTGTCCTTGATTAGAAGCAAAATATACATCCTGTAAGCCATCGTTATTTATGTCTACAACAGCCACTCCTGCCCCATTGTAGAAGTAGTCGAAGTCGAACAAATTTTCGCTTGTTTCCAGATTAGCCTTAATTGTGTTCTTAAAGTCAATTCCGGTTTTACTACTAGCTAAGAGCTCAAAGTCATTTGACTGACTTAATAGTAGATTACTCGTTAGCAGAGTAATAAGGAAAATAGGATAAATAGAAAGTCTCATAGACTTTTGAATGTTTTAAAGAGTTATTGCTTCAAGGTAAACGAAAATACATTATAATTCGCTTGCGATAGATTATGAGAGATGTCAAATCTTGTCATTTAACACAAAGCTGAAAAATAAGAAGAGGCTATCTTGAAATTCAAGATAGCCTCTTTTTATGATATTAAAATGCTGTTATAAGTTATCAGCACAATAGTCTAATAATTCAACACCAGCTGGTGGTGGTGGTCCTGAAGATGCTACTTCATTTCCATTAGCAGATGTGATGGTATATGAAACTTCAGAATCCCAAGCACCAGAAACGTACTTAATTGAGATTGTTTGTGCTCCATCTGGAACTACAAATTCAAAAGTTTGATCATTTCCATTTCCGTCTACATTTGCAATTGATGCGAACGGTGCTCCATCGATTACTACCTCAAGAGATGCTCCATTCCATCCGTCTCCATAGCTATCATTTGTTGTAACTATCCATGTTCCAGCTGTTGGCTTAGAAGGACCACATACAACATTTATTCTATTAGAGAATGGTGAACGGAAATAAGAACCCGTAAGTGTTCCTGAATTTTGTGCATCTGTAAAAGATCTTCCATCTGTAAGATTAATTTGGAAACGCACAATAAACTGGTCACCTCCAAATCCTATTTGCATGTCTTCAAGACCTAAAGCAGATTGCATTGCTTGAGCAGAAAGCGCATAGTTAAGCTGCGGTAATCCTCTATCTCCCGTAGAAAATGAAGATGCATCAATAGTTTCTACTAATACTTCTCCTTGAGAATTCTCTCCGTTGTCATCCGTGTTGTCTACGAATGATACAAATACGTCCATATTTGAAAAGAGTGCTCCATCTTCATCGTCTTGGTATTCTAATAAGACTGCGAATTGCTCTCCTGGTTCTAGGACATTCGTAGCACTATTAATCGCAACAGAATTAGAAATTACATCTAGCTGTCTAAGAACAGCTCCACGCGTTACGCCATCTGTAATTTGATCAACTACCTCGTTGCTTTCTGAGCATGATACTGCCATCAGCGTTATAAATAAACAAACAATGGCATATTTAAAATTTAAATTTTTCATGTTTTAATATTTTTAGTTAGCTGGTGGAAAAGCAGGGCTTGCAGGATTAGTATCCCAGAATACCTGTGTTGTTAAATCTGTTCTCTGCGTAAGACTTGAGTTATTTACAACCTCCGCCTGCGGAATCAAAAGAGTCCTAGGGAAAGGTCCTGGATCTGGTTCCCAGTTTGGTAATACCGTAGTTGGGTATCCAGTCAATCTGTAATAGTTATACGCTTCAGTACATCCACCATATAAGGTTGTAAAATATTGTTCAGCAAAGATATTTTCTTTGTCATCACCAGTAGCTGATTCAAATGCTGCTACCATATTATCGATATAGGCAGTAACATCTTCATCTGTTGGTGCCGTAGAGAAATCTGCATTTGCATCCATTGCTCCAAAAGATCTAACTTTTTCCATTGACTTTTCTAAACCTGATCTAAGGAATGCTGCTTTTTCTGCATCATCAGAAGCCATTATACCCTGCCAAAAATCAACATAAGAAGAAAGATAGATAGGTTCAATACCAGCTCCACCGCCACCAGAACCTAGTCCGACAACTCCAAAGCCACCATCATCAAATCTACCACCTGCAGGATATACTCCTACTGCAGTTCTTCTAAATCCATCTGGAGGTGTACCCTCATCATTTCCATGTGCTCTACCCCAGTATCCATCATCCACTCCACAGAAAGCCAAACCATCATAGTGTGGTGGAGGTACAACTAATGAACAAGCTAATTCTTCTTCATTTTCTGGTACTTCTGCACCATTACAATCTGTTGCTCCTGGAGTACCACACTGTTGTCTATAGAAGTAGTAAAATCTTCTTGGATCATCATTGTTCAACATAGTAACCATCAACCAGTTTGACTGATATAGATCAGCACCATCTGACTTATAGTCATTTGCATAATCTGGATGTCTATCATCTGGTTGCAATTCGCTTGTTCCAAACTGTAACTGGAAATCATCTGCTGATGAGCTGATATATTCTCCTCCGCTGATTACAGCATCAAAAGCTGACTTATTACCCGTCATTACATAGGTTCTTAAACGAATAGTATTTACAACTTTTCTCCAGTTAGAAACATTTCCTTTAAAAAATAAATCTGTCACACCTACTAGTGATACATCATCCGCTAAAAGTGCTTCTGCTTCATCTAAAAGACCTAAGGCAGCATTATATACTGTCTGTCCATCATCTAGCATTGGAGTAGGAAATTCAGGATCACCCGCTTGTGAGAAAGCAGCTGCTCCAATAAAATCTACCAATTGTAAAAGTGAGTGTGCATATAACGTTTTTGCTACACCTACATGGAAACGTACATCAATAGTTCCATTCGTGTTGATATCTTCCAAAGCTTGTAGGTTAGTTAAAATTCCTAAAGAAGGGGAATCACCAATAACTGATCCTGCACTACTATAGGTTCTTCTCCACACTCCATCAAGAGTACTACCTGGTAAGTTGTTGAAATAATCTCTACCGAAGAAGTATTCTATTCTTGTAAGTTCGCCGGCGATGTCACTTAGGGTTTCCTGGTTTCCTGCATATGCAAGTTGCACTGCATTTAATAGGAGGTTAGGATCCGATGCATCAGCAGCTAGATCATTTGGACTTACGAGTAAGTCTAGATCCGTTTGATTACATGACTGCACTAATACTAATAGTATTACTACAGATAATATATATCGAATTTTATTTATCATTTTTATCTAATTTAGAAAGATGTCTTAATACTAAATCCATATCTTCTAGAACTTGGTCCGTTCAAGAAATCAAATCCTCTACCATTACCGATACCAACACCTGCTACGTTAGGATCAAAGTTTGCTCCATCCGGTGTGTTGTAAGCATCGTACCAAAGGTTAAACCCTTGAAGAGAGATAGATAGTGCTCCAAAAGGAGTACTTTCTAGGATACTAGTTGGTAAATCATATGATAATGATACTTCTTGTAGTCTAATTACTGATGCGTCATAAATTCTTGTTTCAGTTGGACCAAACAGTAAGTTAGAGAAGAAGTATGTTGAGTTATTTAACTGCGTTTCATTAGGCGTTCCGTCTGCTGTTACACCAGGTAAGATATATGTAGCTAGTCTATCCTGTGTTTCAACAATAAGTCCTCTACCTAAAAGAGTTGCAATTGTACTTGAAAGAATGTCTCCACCCTTCGTATGGTTAATCTGTACTCCTAAGGTTAATCCTTTATACGTCATTGAGTTAAGGAAGTTCATTGTATAGTCAGGAACTGCATCTCCAATAATTGGAACATTTCCATCTAAGTCCTGCTCAGCAATTGCATAACTACCAGCAGAGTTTACAACAAAATTACCTGCTTCATCTCTTTGAATTTGTGTACCTACAATTGTACCTAGAGACTCACCTTCGATAGCAGCGTTAGAACCTCTAAATAGACCACCACCTTCTGCAAGAGATCCTGCATATGCGATAAAGTCTTCTTCAAGTTCTGTCACTATTTCAGAGTTAGTAAAGAAGTTAACTCCTGTATTCCAAGTAAATCCTGCTAACTCAAGGATATCTAATGTAAGCGTTGCTTCTATACCTTTATTTTGGATTTCACCTACGTTGTTTTGTGTAAATGAGAATCCTGTAGAAGGAGGAAGTGGTTGTGTTACAATTAGGTTATCTGTTGTTCTATTAAATACAGTGAAATCAAAGAAACCTCTGTATTTCCAGAATCTAGTTTCGATTCCGAATTCAAGTTCCTGAAGAAGCTCTGGCTTCAAATCAGGATTTGCTCTAAAGTTATCTATCTGATTGGTAGTAACTAGGTTACCATCCAGATCAGTAAATACGTTTGTATTTTGACCAACTACCCCTACTGTTGGATAAGGATTCTGTGTGTCAAAGTTCGCTGATGTTCCATAAGACGCTCTTAACTTCAAGAAGTTAATTCCATTCTCAGACTGTAAGCCTTCGAAAAAGCTAGTTGGTAAGAATGAGATACTTACACCTGGGTAAGTAATTGAGTTATTCTCAGATGAGAAATTAGATACCCAATCTTTTCTTGCAGAAAGATTTAAGTATAAGTAGTTTTTGAAGTCAAATGAGGCCTGTCCAAATAAACCTCTAATATTTCTTTGTCTAGAGAATTGAATTGGAGACTGATTTTCGTAGTTAAAATGTCTTGTAACTCCATAAACAATTTGACCAGTACTGGATACACCACTTTGATCAAAGGCATCTGATCTGTTCGTACCACCTACTGTAAAGGTAAGTCCTAAGTCTTCTGTCAATCTGTAATCACCATCTACAGAAAATAAATGATCCCAGATTGAATTATTGTTATCATAGGTATCTAAGAATCCAAATACAGCTTCAGTAAATCGGATTCCTCCTTTGTTCGAGCTGTTTACATTTCTTTCATTGTAGAAATCTAGACCACTTCTCCACTTCGCAGAAAGGTTGTCTGTGATATCATATCCAACTCCGATGTTCCAGTTAAATCTGTTTGTTACCTGATTGTAGATCACGTTTTTAGCTGTCCATCTTGGATTGATAATATCGTTTCCATTTCTATAGTAGATAGATCCTTTTGTTACTGGATCTTCGAAAGGTAATCCCATTAAATCTACACTACGTGGTGTAAAGAATACATTACCATAGATAGAAAGTCCATCTGTACCGTTACCTCTACTAGAAGAAATTGGAGGAGATGTATAATCTGTCTGTGCATAATTCATTGTTCCCGTGATAGTAAACTTGTTTGACAACCTTGTCTTACCACCTAATGAAGCATTAAATCTTTGTACATCATTACCAGGCGTAAATCCTGTATCATTTGTAAAACTTGCATTGGCATTGTATACAGTAGAACCACCTTCTGTACTACCTGCCATGTTAAGTGAAGTGATAGATGTGCTTCCTTTGCGGAAAAATTCTTCAACAGAATCATATGGTCTCCACTCATATCTTTGGTTTGCAAATTGTCTTGCTAATTCACTTGTTCCAGTGTTTGGTCCATTTGGATTTAGGAATGCAGAGTTTGCATATGGGTGTAATAAGGTTCCGTTTTCATCAATTGCTGGCTGAGCTCCCCAACCTGCAGTTCCACCTTCTTCGAAACTAGGACCCCAGTTACTAAAGAACCAACCGAAACTTTGATCAAAACCATTTCCAAATTGATCTTGGTAATCAGGTAATGAAGCAATTTCATTTACGAAATAAGATTGGTTAACAGTTATTTCTGTCTTTTTAGGACCTAATTCTGAAGCACCTGCTTTTGTTGTAATTAAAATTACACCATTTCTACCCTGCGTACCATATAAGGTTGCAGCAGTAAGTCCTTTCAAAATTTCAATGCTTTCAATATTGTTAGGATCTAAATCAAGAAATCTTGATCCCTGTACTGAACCACTGATGAAGTTACCATTCCCACCATTTACACCGGCGTTCGTATCATTACTAAATGGAACACCATCCACAATAAAAAGTGCTTGGTTAGATCCACTAAATGAACTTAGACCACGGATCGTTACGTTTGTACCTGATCCAGAGGCACCCCCTGCTGAAGTAACTTGTACTCCGGCCGCTTTACCAGAAAGTATTCTGGCGACATCCGACTCGGCATGTTGTTCAACTTGGTCTGCACCTACGGAGCTTACCGCATACCCGAGTGCTTTCTTTTCTTTTTTGATTCCTAGTCCTGTTACAACGATCTCATCTAGAAGTTGTCCTTCTGATAAGGTCATGTCAATACGACTAAGGCCATCGATATTAATGGTTTGTGAAGTAAAACCAGTGTAAGAAACTTCTACCTCATTCGCACCTTCTGGTACGTCTAGAGTAAAATTTCCGTCGATGTCAGTGATTGTTCCGGCTGTGGTTCCTTTGACCAGAACATTAGCTCCAATTAGTGGTAGACCTGTATTGTCTATGATCGTTCCACTAATAGATCTTTGAGATAAAGCTGTTCCCATAACGAAAACTACTAATCCCAGTAAGAGTGAGAGTTTTTTCATACTGCTTGATTTATTAATAAAAATGCTATAAAATAATAATGTCGCCCCACCTATAATGGTAGCGATAATTCTTAGTGCAGGTTATTCTCAAAAAAAATGAACTCCAAGTCCGATACAATTATAATCAAATTGTCTTAAATGTTAACTAATTGTTACTTAACAATTTTAAGACAATTTTCTATTTGTTAAGAGTTCCTTAAGGATTGAACGTAGAGAAAATAAAATTTGCTGCTTTATTCTCAGGATAAAAGTGATTTATACATAAGAATGGTGCTTTTAAGCCCATAATATAAGGCATCACAGACTATTGCATGGCCAATGGAAACCTCAGCAAGATTTGAAACATTTTGTTTGTAAAACTTAAGATTCTCCAAATTTAAATCATGTCCTGCATTTATACCTAAACCCTGCTGAACGGCGGTTTTTGATGCAATTTTGTGCTTTTCTACCGCCTTTTCTGGGTTTTGGCTATAATCCATTGCATATTTCCCCGTATAGAACTCTATTCTATCCGTTCCACAGTCTTTGGCTGCTTTTACAAGATCTTCTTCAGCATTTAGGAAGAGTGAGACTCTAATCCCCTGATCCTTAAAGCGTTGTATTACAGATATTAAAATATCCTGATTCTTGATGGTATCCCAGCCTTCATTTGAGGTTAGTACTCCGGGCGGGTCAGGAACGAGTGTTACTTGGTGCGGTTTGACTGCACAAACAGCTTTTATAAACTTTTCTGAGGGATAGCCTTCAATATTAAACTCTGTGCTTACTACCTCTTTTAATATGGGGAGGTCAGCATATTTTATGTGCCGTTCGTCAGGTCTAGGGTGGACAGTGATGCCTTCCGCACCAAATTTTTCACAATCTATAGCCACTTTTCGAAGATCTGGCAGGTTTTGGCCCCTGCTGTTTCTAATTAGGGCAACTTTATTGATGTTAACGCTTAATCGGGTCATAGGAAATATGTTTCTTTGCAAAAATAGTCAAGTTGAAGCAAAGAGTCATTACAGGAGTTATTTTTGGTCTGGTAGTTTTAGGATTACTTCTGTTTAGTAAAGAGACTAGGCTTATTTTGCTTGTTCTTGTGCCTATTTTATCCTTTGCAGAATTTTCCAAGTTAACTGGCTTCAAGATCCAAGATTGGATTGTAAGTATTTTAATCGTAGGTGCTTATACAGCTCTGTGTTATTACAAGGGAGAGAGTTCGCAAAATTATCTTGCATACACATTAGTGGGCATCAACCTAGTTTTGCTAGCCAATTTATTTTTTGGATTTCTAAATTTGGAAAGAGCGAAGGCGCCCTTAGGAAGCTTGTATATTTTACTGCCCTTTGTATTAGCCATATTTCTAGAGTGGCATATTCCTAATTACATACTCATTAGTGCTATGCTGTTAATTTGGGTTTCTGATTCTTCTGCATATTTCGTGGGATCACAATTAGGCAAAAGAAAATTGTTTCCCAGCATTTCTCCAAAGAAAACTTGGGAAGGACTTTGGGGAGCTTGTATGATTACCTTAATAGCTGCTTACATTTTGCATAGTTATTTTGGTATAGGCACTTGGCGTGCTTGGGTTGTTATTGGATTAGTTGTGTGGGGTCTGGGTGCGATTGGTGATCTGATTGCTTCACAATTTAAGCGTTATTTTAAGATCAAAGATTCTGGTAGTTTATTGCCAGGGCATGGCGGCTTTTATGATCGTTTTGATGCTTTTATTTTCATACTTCCTTTTTTAATTTTATTGATTGAACATTTTAATATTTTATCATGATACATCGCGAAGGTATAGTTAGTTTATCACTCAGTATTTTCTTGTTTGGCCTTGTTTCTTTTTTATGCTACAAGTTTCTGCCTAGTGTGTTTCCTTTTGTCTTATTGGTTTTTAGCATTTTGTTTTTTCTTTTAGTTTGGTTTTTCAGAAATCCTAAACGAACTATTCCAAAAATGGATGACTCGATTGTGTACTCCCCTGCTGATGGCAAGGTAGTCGCTATTGAAAAAGTAAACGAAGGAGAATATTTTAGAGCGGAGCGTATACAGGTGAGTGTATTTATGTCTCCCCTCAATGTGCATGTCAATAGAAATCCTATAGGTGGTAAAATATCCTATACGAAGTATCACGAAGGAAAGTATTTAGCGGCTTGGAATCCAAAATCTTCTACAGAAAACGAACGAAGTACGACAGTAATAGAGTCTGGTGGTAAGGAAGTTCTATTCAGACAGATTGCTGGTGCTTTAGCACGCAGAATTGTCAACTATGTTAATCCAGGAGATCGAGTCATTCAAGGAGAAGATATGGGCTTTATAAAACTGGGATCACGTGTAGATATTTTTCTGCCTTTGGATGCTGAGGTTTTAGTGAAGCAAGGAGATAAGGTGCAGGGGGCGATTGATGCGATTGCTAGGATATAGTATCGCGGTGACGAGGTTTCGCGGTTTCGCGGTTTCGAGGTGTCGAGGTGTCAAGGTGTCGCGGTGTCGAGGTGTCGAGGTGTCGAGGTGTCGAGGTTTATTTTCTTGCATCAGGGGTAGTAAGGGAGCCTGCCTGCGTGCGCACGCAGGCCGTAGGCTGTCGCCGCAAGGGACCTACCTGGACGCTCCAAGTAGGCAGGCGGAACCCCTGGATGACCCGACGCGCGCTTGTGTAACAAGTGCGGGGGATGCCCAAATCTTAATTCTTAACGATATCCTCCAGAGCTTCTATCCACAGTGGATGGTCATTTAGGCTGGCAACGAGGTCAATCTTTTCACCACCCCATTCTTCCCACTCTTCTTTATACTCATCCCCGATCTCGATAATCGTCTCTAGGCAGTCAGCAACGAAGGAGGGAGAGAAGACGAGAATATTTTTTATACCGGCGTTAGAAAGTGCCTTGAGTGCATCTGGGGTAAAGGGTTCTGTCCATGGATCTTTGCCCAAGCGGGACTGAAAACAAACGGTGTACTGATCTTTTTTAAGGCCTAACTTTTTTACAATTTCTCTGGTAGTTCCGTAGCACTGTGCGGAATAGCAGAATTGATTTTTTTCTGTGATAGTTTGGCAGCAGTCTGCATTTTTTAAGCAATGATTATTGTGATCTGCTTTGCGTAATTGACGTTGTGGTATCCCGTGATAACTAAAGACAAAATGTTCGTAATCGTCTAGGTTGTATTCTTTAGCACGTTCTACAAAAACATCCGTTAATTTCTCGTTATTATAAAAGTTGTTTACTATTTCCAGACTAGGGATGGCTTGCCATTTAGAAAGAATTCGCATGACTTCTTCGTAGACAGAGCCTGTACTTGCGCTGGCGTACTGTGTAAACAAGGGGACTACTTTTATAGACGAGACATTCTGATTTTTGAGAGCATCTAGGGCTGACTCTACACTGGGGCTTTGGTAGCGCATACCCAGTTCGACCACATATTCTTCGCCTAATTTTTCTCTTAGAGCATCTCTTGTTTTGATGCCATAATATTTAAGTGGAGATCCATTCTCTGTCCATAGTTCTTTATACAGTTTAGAGGATTCTCCTGATCTGGTGGGAGCAATAATTCCTCGTACGAGTAGGTTTCTCGGAATGGCAGGAATATCTATGACTCTGGGGTCTAGGAGAAATTGTTTCAGATATTTATATACTGATTTTCTACCTGGATCATCAGGAGTACCTAGGTTAACAAGAAGAACGCCTTTTTTATACACGTGTTGCATTTATTTTGCGAAAGTAAGTTTTGCGGAGGTCAAATTATACATGGAAATGTAAAATTAGTCTGTAACAAATCAGTATTACAACGCAGAATGTAATGTTCTGTTTAAAATGAATAGATATTTATGCGGGCTAGCTCTAATAAACTCGAAGTAGTGTACAATTCTTAGGTGCTTTCTGTAGTTTTACATCAGAATACAAAAAGAAAAATATGTCGAAACCGTTGATTCTTGTGACGAATGATGATGGAATGTTTGCTCCTGGCATCAAGGCCTTAGTGGAAGTCTGTAAAGAAATAGGCGAAGTTGTAGTAGTTGCTCCTAATTCTCCACAATCTGGACAGGGACATGCTATAACTCTGGAGCATCCATTGCGGTTAAACAAGGTAGAGGTCTTCGGTGGTGTGGAGGCCTATGAATGTAGTGGCACACCAGTAGACTGTGTAAAGCTTGCAAAGAATGTTTTGCTTAGGGATAGAAAAGTGGACCTATGTGTTTCTGGAATAAACCATGGTAGCAATGCATCAATCAATATCATTTATTCTGGGACTATGTCTGCGGCAATGGAAGCTAGTCTAGAGGGAATCGATTCCATTGGATTTTCTTTGTTGGATTATTCTTTTGAAGCGGACTTTAGGCCAGCACAGCATTATGCGGGTCAGCTTATTCGGTCTGTTCTCAAAAACAAGTTGAAAAACTGTAAGTTATTAAGCGTGAATATCCCGAAGCTTCCCTTGGAAGAAATAAAGGGATTTAAAATATGTAAGCAGGGAACTGGTGAATGGATAGAAGATTTTCAGTCCGCGCAGGATCCTAGAGGGCAAACCTATTATTGGTTAACTGGTAAGTTTATTCCTGATGCTAAGGAGACAGATACAGATCTTGCTGCATTGAAGGAGGGATATATATCTATCGTGCCATCGTGGCATGATCTTACTAAACATGATGCTATAGAACCTTTAAAATATTTAGAGCATGGAGGATAAGGACAGTATTATCATGGGATTGGCTGTGGGTGCTATTGTGCCTGTAGTGGGTTATATGTTTATTGATTTTGTATTTGATCTACTTGTAGATTTTAATCTCATGTCTTACGTGCGCGATGGGTTGGATACGCGACGAGCACGTACTATTTTGTTACTAGCCATTTGTTTTAATCTGATTCCATTTAACATCTCTAAGAGGCGTCAGTGGGATGACACGATGCGTGGGATCATTTTCCCTACTTTAATTTATGTTGGCTTTTGGGTGTATACGTTTAGACACCAACTTATGTTATTTTAGCAGATGCGATATTTTCTTATAGCAGGAGAAGCCTCTGGAGACCTACATGGTTCGTTACTCATACGAGCCCTGCATGCGGAGGACCCGAATGCGGAATTTAGATTTTGGGGTGGTGATTTGATGGCTGCGGAAGCGGAGGGTCTAGAACAGCATTATCGAGATACTTCGTTTATGGGATTTGTGGAGGTGCTAAAAAACATTGGGACTATCCGTAAATTATTTGTGCTTTGCAAAAAGGGGATTCGTGCCTTTAATCCCGATATAATTATTTTTATCGATTACCCAGGATTTAATCTGCGCATGGCAGCTTGGGCGTACGCAGAAAAATACAGATCCTATTATTATATAATTCCTCAGGTTTGGGCATGGAAGGCTGGTCGTGTAGAACAATTAAAAAAGTACTGCGCTGGCATCTGTACGATTTTACCTTTTGAATCTAAATTTTTGGAGTCCCATGGTGTTGCATCCAGTTATTATGGACATCCACTGATGGAGCTAATATCGAAAACAGAAAAGAAGCAAAAGCAAAACACAATTGCCTTATTACCTGGCAGTCGAAAACAAGAAATTAGAAATCATCTCCCTTTGCTTCTCAGCTTGACCAAGGAGTATCCAAATTATCGCTTTTGTATAGCAGGTAGATCTGAGGTAGGAGAAGCATTTTATACGAGTTTTCTAGAAGCATTTCCTGCAGTGGATATTGTTTGGAATGACACCTATACTCTGCTTGAAGAGTCACAGGCAGCCGTTATATCTAGTGGGACGGCAAGTCTGGAAGCGTGTTTATTAGACACACCGCAGGTAGTTATATACAAGGGTAATAAGCTTTCCTATCTTATAGCAAAGCGTTTAGTACACCTAAATCATATTTCGCTAGTGAATATCATTCTGGGAAGAGAGGTAGTCCCAGAGTTAATACAGGATGACTTTAACATAGGAAAGTTAAAATCAGCAATGGATGTCCTGATAGATTCAGAAGATTCTAGACTTCGCATATCAGCGGACTATGCAGAGGTAAAGGCCTTACTAGGGAACGGTAATGTAAGCAGATCTGTTGCAAAAGAAATAATAGGACTGATTTAAAATAAGCTATGCGTCTTTCTTCTTAGGAGCTGCTTTTTTTGTAGTCGCTTTCTTTGCTGCTGTTTTTTTAGCTGCCGGTTTTTTCTTTGCTGCTGGCTTTTTCTTAGCCGCAGGTTTCTTTGCTGCTTTTTTCTTTGGACGCTTAGGCTTACCACCCTGCTCTTCGATCAGAGTTTTTACCTGTTCTAAGTCCATTTCTAAAGCTTCCTCTGAAGTCAAGCGATTTCCATCCTCTTTCTTAGGAATTTTGTACGATTTTTTCTTGAACCGAATAAAGGGTCCCCATCTTCCATTCTCTATATCTATTCCCTCGTCTGGCCACCTTTTCACATATCTATTTGCTTCTTTAATTTTCTTTGCCTCAATGAGTTCGTTCATCTCATCTACACTGAGATTTTCTGCATCGTATCTTCTAGGGATATTAATAAAGAAGTCATTCCATTTGAGGTAGGGACCAAAGCGGCCTTTTCCTTTTGTTATTGGTAGATCTTCAAAGGTACCAATAGGAGCATCCATTTTAATTTTTTCGTCGATAAGCCCCTGTGCTTGTTCCATAGATACCGTAGTGGGATCCTGTCCTTTGGGCAAGGAGATGAATTTTTCATCAAACTTGATATAAGGACCAAAGCGACCAGAAGCTATGACTACCTCTTTATCAAGATAGTGTCCTAGTGTAAGAGGCAATTTAAATAATTCCATAGCCTCTTCCATAGTTATTGTCTCTATGGACTGGCCTACTTTCAGGCCTGAGAATTTAGGCTTTGCATCCTCTCCTAGTTTTTCTACTTCTTCTCTAGAGCCGATTTGAACAACCGGTCCATATCTAGACATTTGTGCAAGGACAGAAAGTCCGGATACTGGGTCTACACCTAAAACACGTGTTCCTTTCTCCCGATCTGCATTTTCTATCGTATTATCAACATCCTTTTTGAACGGACCATAAAAGTCTTGTAGCATATTCTTCCATTCTACCTTTCCTTCTGCTACACTATCTAATTTATTTTCTACTTCGGCAGTAAAATCATAATTCATGATCTCATCAAAATGCTGAGATAGGAATTTTACAATTACCTTACCTATGTCACTGGCGTACAATCTATTCGATGTTGCGCCTGTTGTTTCAGTTTTTTGTTCTTCGCTTACTTTTCCATCTTGGAGTGATAGAAACTCGTATGTACGCTCTACTCCTTCTCTACTCTCTTTGGTCACATAGCCTCTCGTCTTCTCCATGATCTTAGTCACTGTAGGCGCATAGGTAGAGGGTCTTCCAATCCCTAGTTCTTCCAATTTCTTTACTAAGCTAGCCTCTGTGTATCTAGCAGGAGGTCTGGTGAATCGCTGTGTGGATTCCATCCTATTCAAATCTAGGATTTGGCCCTCAGAAAGTGGAGGGAGTATACCTGTATCTTCCTCTATGGAATCATCATCTTTTGATTCTATATATACTTTAAGAAAGCCATCAAACTTGAGCACCTCTCCTACTGCTTGTAGTTTAGCATCAGGAATAGTAGATACACCTACGGCTACCGTAGTTTTTTCTAATTGCGCAGAGGCCATTTGACTCGCAATGGTACGCTTCCAAATGAGTTCGTACAGTTTACGCATATCATCTGTACCCTCTACAGAATGATTATTAATATAGGTAGGTCTAATTGCTTCGTGTGCTTCTTGGGCACCAGCTGATTTAGACTTGTAGGTTCTTAGATGATGGTAATCATCGCCAAAGGCAGATTTTATTTCGTCAGCAATGGTTCCTAGTGCTAGTGTACTCAGATTTTTTGAATCAGTTCTCATGTAGGTGATAAAACCCTGTTCGTAGAGACGCTGAGCTGTAGACATGGTTCTATTAACGCTAAAACCAATTTTTCTACTCGCTTCTTGTTGTAAGGTAGAGGTTGTAAAAGGCGCTGCTGGATTTCGTTTGAGCGGCTTAATTTTTATTTCGTCGATTTTAAATTCTGCACCATTCGACTTATTCAAGAAATCGCGTGCATCTTTTATATCATCTAGCCTATTTGTTAGTTCGGACTTAAGTTCGACTTTTCGTCCCTGTTTGTTTTCTACATCGAAGAAGCTCTGCAATTTGAAGTAGGGTTCAGAGTTAAACGCATTTATTTCGTTTTCTCTTTCCACAATTAACTTTACTGCTGGAGACTGAACGCGTCCAGCTGACAGTCCGTACTTTACTTTTTTCCAAAGTGTTTCAGATAATCGAAAGCCAACCAGTCTATCTAATATTCTTCTAGCCTGTTGGGCATCTACTAGATCAAGGTCTACGTTTCTAGGTGTTTTTACAGCTTTCTGAATAGCTTCTTTAGTAATCTCGCGAAAGACGATTCGCTTCGTTGTTTTTTCGTCTAGGCCTAAGACCTCGCAAAGGTGCCAAGATATAGCTTCTCCTTCGCGATCCTCATCCGTTGCGAGCCAGACTTCTTTTACTTTTTTTGTGGCTGATTTGAGTTCTTTTACGACCTTTTGTTTTTCTGGAGTAACGACATAATTCGGTGCGAATTTATTTTCGATATCTACCCCTTTATCTCCTTTATCCAGGTCACGAATATGGCCATAACTGGATTTGACAATGAAGTCTGATCCAAGATATTTTTCGATAGTCTTTGCCTTTGCAGGCGACTCTACAATTAGAAGTTTTGTTGCCATCCAGTCTTATTCAAATTTCTTTTCAAGAGGACAAATGTATAAATACTTTGCAAAATTCAAACCAAGTGTGCGAATAAGAAGTATTTAAATGTCAATTAGAAGGGCGACTACGAGAGATGAAATTAACTCTTTTCTTTAGGTATAGGTTTGGTTTCAAGGAGTTCGCGTGTCTGACCTTTCTCTATTTTTTTCTTTCTTGCTTCTGTGAGAATTTTTATCTGATTTTCTACTTCTAGGTCAATTTCGTTCAAATGTCTATGAAAACTAACAATTAGAAATTGTGCTTTATCGTCATGATTACGCAGTCCTAATTCTTGTAAATGATGAGAAATTCTAGAACCTTCTTCAAAATTCCAATTATGGATCATCCATCGTCCGAGACTAAAGTGTAATTTTTTTGCAACCAGGTCTTCGGGCGCGTTTTTAAACGAACTGATAGCATCCGGTTCAGACCTTTTTTCCAACTGAGAAAACGCATCCTTTAAATCCTTGGGGATGTATACCCCATCAATGCGTGTTTTTCTGATATTCTTCTTGTATTGTTTTTCAAATTCCTTGTAGGTAGAAGGCGGATCTTGTGCCCTCAGGTTATCAAAGAAGAAGAATGCCATTAATAGTAATAAAATTCTCATATTGTTCCGTCTGTATTGCTAACACTAATATTACGTAAAGGATTTTGTTTAGCTACATGATTTAACAAATATTTAGGACTGTGGGAACACGCGAGATCATACTTTTTGAAATAATCATCTTTATTGCCCTGTGGCTAATAGATGAGTATACGGCATTTATTTTGTCCATAATTGTCCCAGCTATTCTCTTTGCCATTTTACTTGTCAGTTTGATTTCTGAATTGGTGGAGCCTTCTAGGGTGCCAAGAAGCTACTTTAAGACTATGTTTCTAGCTGTCATTCCTCCTATTATTATTGCAATCCTATATATCTACAACTCCGGAGGACAGATGGAGTGGTTAATGCAGTAATCCAGTCTTTAAGATTCTAATTATTATTATATTTAGTTATCCAATAACAACGTACATGTCAAAGTTAATTTCAATTTTAGTTCTATTACTTGTATTGCCCTGTTTATTAGTCTCTCAGACTAATTCTGATGAAGAAAGAAGGACCTGTGGTATGGAAGCGCATATGGAGCAGTTGCAGTCAAATCCTGATTACGCTAAACAGCATCAGGAAAAGATCAAGAAGTTTGAAATCTATCAGGTGCAAAGAGGCGAATCAAGACAGGTATGCTCTAATCCAGTACAGCTACCAGCAGCAATCCACTATCAAGGAGTAAATGCTGCTGATGCAGAATGTTTGATTGCCTTAGCTGAAGAACAGGTAGAAATATTAAACAATGATTTGCAGGGGCTCAATTCAGATATATCAATTTGGAACAATTCTGCTTCTTCCACTTTTCCTGGTGTCAGTAATGGCGAAGCGTGTATTGAATTATGCATCGCGAATCAAAATCATCCAAGTGGGTATGGATTGAATAATGGAGACCTAGCAGTAACGATAAATCAAACTTCGGGATCCTTTGATGCAAACTGGTCTGGATATATAAATTTTTATGTTAGATCAATAGGAGCTTTAGGCTTCAGTCCACTAGGTGGAAATGGGAATGGAGATGGTATTACAATGGACTTAGGCGCATTTGGTACAGGTTCTGGCTGTCCGGGCGTAGTTCCACAAGCACCTTATGATTTAGGAAGAACTGTAACACATGAATTAGGACATTATTTTAACCTAGATCATATGTGGGGCGGCAACGGAGGATGTGGCAATGATGACGGTGTTAGTGATACACCAGTCTCAGAGCAAGAATATTTTGGCTGTCCAGCTATTGGAGTAGAGAGTTGTGGCTCTGCAGATATGCATATGAGCTATATGGACTATGTAAATGATGCCTGCATGTATATGTTCAGTGAAGGACAGGCAACACGGATGGAAAATTATGTCAACTCGAGCTTAAACAATGTAATAAATAATGCTGTCAATGTCTGTGGTACAGGTATTGCAGATCCTGTTTTTACTTTTCTTATCGATTTTGAAGATCCAAGCTGCTTTGGATTTGCAGATGGTTTCATTATTGTTGAAGCCGATGGAGGAGATGGTAATTTCACATATACACTTAATGGAACGCAAACGAATAACACGGGAGAATTTTTAGATCTCCCAGCAGGATTTTACACAATTGAAATAGAAGATGGAGCAGGTACAATGGGAGATCCTATTACGGTCACCCTTATTGATTTAGATCCTTTATCCATTCTTGTAGAAAACACAGAAGACATCGCTTGCTTTGGCAATGAAGATGGACTTATAGAAGTGGATGCTGTAGGGGGTGCTGGAAATTATTTGTTTTCTATAAACAATGGTCCTTTTACATCTTCTGGTCTTTTTACTGGCTTAGGAGCGGATAGTTACGTGATAACGGTGAATGATGAAAATGGATGTGCAAGTGTGACCAGTCAAATATCAATTATTGAACCTGATCCATTTACGATAAGCTTGGACAGTTTACTTTCCCCAGAATGTGGTTCGAATGATGGCGTATTAATAGCAGCAGGAGAGGGAGGTGAAGATTTTATGGGGCAGTATACCTACCTTTTAGATAGTCTGACCTATGATACACTATTAATTGACGGTATTGAAGTAGATACGATCTATCACGATACCATTGCTATTATTTCAACAGATACGCTGGGTGTGTTTGAAAACCTATACTCTGGTTATTATACTATTTCTGCAATGGATGCAAATGGTTGCTCTACCCTATTAGAAGAATTAGAGCTCTCTGAAGCAGATGCGATTGAGATTACAGTATTGGACTCTTATCTCGATCTTGATTGTGGAGAAGATGCTAATGGATTTATTGGAATAGAGGGTAGTAATACCACTGGACCATATAGCTATTCATCTGATGGAATGAATTTCACAGATCTTGGCTTGTTCAATAATCTAGTGCCTGATAGTTATGAGTTTTATGTCATGGATGCAACAGGTTGTGTGAATTCTATTCAGGTTGAAGTAACCGCTCCAGAACCTATTGACTTTGGTATTGAAGAAACGCAGACTCTTCTCTGTAATAATGATGCGAATGCACAGATTACTTTAAGTGCAAGTGGAGGCACTGGAGATTACTCTTTTTATCAAGGTAATATAAATAACCCTGTACCAAGTGTTATCAATAATCTAGGTACGGGAAATTGGAATTTTATAGTAGTCGATGAAAATAATTGCTCTACAGACATTAGTTATTTTATTGCTGAGCCTGAGCCCATCAATATATCTGTAGAGGATACGGAAGAGGTCGAATGTTTTGGTGATGAAACGGGAACAGCGCAAATTTCTGCAGATGGTGGCGTTGGAGACATAAGCTATACTCTGGGTACAGAGACAAATATGACTGGTTTCTTTTCAGGACTAACTTCAGGAAGTTATACTGTAATTGTTACTGATGAAAATGAATGTAGTTCAGAGGAAGTATTTGAGATAGAGCAATCCAGTGATTTGAAATTAGAAATAGAAATAGAAGAAGAGGTAGCATGTTTTGGTGATTCCAATGGTTCTTTCTCAATTTACGGTTTAGGAGGTACAGGAGACTATATGTATAGCTTGGATGGAGTTAATTTCACAGAACAGCAAGAATACTTTGGCTATGCTGCAGGGCTTTATGATGTATTTGTAACAGATGGGAATGACTGTATTACTATTGCGGTAGTAGAAATGGATGAGCCAGAATTACTTACTCTAGAGATAAATCAAATTGAATTTTTAGAGTGCAACGGAGATACAGATGCACTTATCCGACTAGATGCTATTGGCGGTACTGGCACGTATACATTTTCTAATGGGATAAGTACGAACACTGATGGACTGTTCGCAAATCAAGGAGCAGGAAGTTATAGTTTTTCTGTCTCGGATGAAAACGAGTGTTCAGTAACTATGGAATTTACCATCGAAGAGCCAGGAGCTATTAGTTACTCTATTGATAATATTGAGGACAATAGTTGTGATGGAAAAACAATTGGATCTATCGAGGTGAGTGCCAATGGTGGAACAGGAGATCTACAATATTTGCTTTCAGGACAGCCAGCAAATACAACTGGTATGTTTGAAAATCTAGCTGCTGACAACTACATGCTTACCATTCGCGATGAGAATGCTTGTACAGAGACAGAAAGTATTACTATAGAAAATACGATTGATATAAACCTAAGTGTGGTAGAACAAAATGAGCCGAGATGTTTTGCGGGGACAGATGGTAGTATAGAAGTGACTGTTTCAGGCAGTGGAGGTGGTGAGGAATTCACTTTGGGTGGCATTACAAATTCCACAGGTATATTTACAGATTTAGCTGCTGACACCTACCTAATTGAAGTGGTAGATATTGCTGGGTGTAATGCGAGCCTTGAAGTAGAGCTTTCTGAGCCAGAAGCTTTAGGTTTAGCTGATATTGAACTCACAGCTGTGCGTTGCTTTGGCCTTGCAGATGGAGTTGCTGTGCTTACAGCTACAGGCGGTACTGGTGAAATAACTTACAGTTTGGGCAACCAAACAAATACAACAGGAATTTTCAATAACCTATCAGTAGGCGAATATATTTATTCAATTATGGATGAAAATGGATGTACACACACCGCCAGTTCTGATCCATTAATTATTACACAGCCAGATGAAATTCTTATTGATGTAGTAGAATCAGCAGGCATAGCTTGCTTTGGAGATGCAACTGCAGGTTTAACAGTTTCTGCTGAAGGCGGTAATGGTAATTTTGAATATATATTGAACGGAGGCCTTAATTCTAGTACGGGCATTTTTGAAGGCTTGGCTGCAAATAATTACATGATAGAAGTACAGGATCAAAATGGATGTAGCACAAGTACAAACTATCAAATTACACAGCCAGAAATCTTAGCTACTTCGATAGCTGAACTTTTTGATGCAGATTGCAATGGAGCAAATACAGGTTCTGTTAGCTTTAATACGCAAGGAGGTACTCCAGAATACACATATATCATGGAAGGCATAAGTTCGTCTGTTCCAGGCTATATAAACCTAGGAGCTGGAAATTACTCGGCAATAGTTAATGACATAAATGGTTGTAGCGAAGAAATACAATTTGCAATTTCTGAACCGTCTGCTTTTAATATTGAAGCGATCAGCAGTTCGGATACGGGTGAAGGAAACGGTAGCATACAATTGAGCATGTCAGGTGGCCTAGCACCCTACAGTGTTGTGCAAGCAGGTAGTGCAAGTTTTGATGACACGTATTATGCGGCGAACCTTAGCACAGGCATTTATACAATAGAGGTACGTGATGCGAATGGTTGTATTCAAGCAATAGAAGTAGAGGTCTTATTTGATGATAAGTTAGGCAATGCACTTGATGGTACAACACTAGAGCATGTGCTTTATCCTGTTCCTACCATGACTGATCTAACAATGAAACTTTTATCGCCGAACGATCAAGACTTATATTTCTTCATTCTAGATGAGGCGGGCAAGTTTATCTATGAGCGTGAGACAACAGCTGTTCGTGGACAGAATGAATATGTCTTTGATGTAGATAATCTCATTAGTGGGAATTATGTGCTCGGGATTGTTTCCGAACGTCAGAAGTTGAATTTCAAGTTTCAGGTGGTGGAATAAGGAGGTGGTTTCACGGTATCACGGTTTCACGGTTTCACGGTATCACGGTTTCCGAGTTTAACGGTTTCATATCCTGCCTGCTGAGCACGTAGGCAATTTTCACGGTTTGTGAGGTGAGTACGGAGAGACTAAGCGGACTAAGCGGATGTACAAATACTGTTTAAGTCTTTCTTTTCTTTTTCTTGGCAGCAGGGAATAATATGTTATTTAGGATTAATCTATAACCTGGAGATTTGGGGTGTAGGTTAAGATCCGTTTCCGGATCATTTACATAGTGTCTATAATCCTCTGGATCATGTCCTCCATAAAAAGTCCAAGTACCAAAACCATACGAGCCATGAATATATCTAGCTTCATCCAGCGTTTTGGTTTCTCCTAGCACTAATACATCTGACTTAATATGTTTTTTATGGTAAGCCGTTGTTTGCCCCATAAATCCTTTTATGGTGCGCGTGTGATTTTGTGTCAACATGGTTGGGATAGGGTCCCACTTAGCAGAAAAGTCAAAGAGACTGAAGTAATCTTGCTTAGGGTTTATTTTTCTTTCCTTCGTTTCTTGATCGATAGAAGAAAACTCATAGTAGAGTGGATCCATGATAAGCTCAAAATCTTTGAATGCAAAGGTTTGATCATACTTTAATTTATCGTTAGCCGTATAATCTGCACCATCTCCATCATATACATCATCACAGATATCTAGTCCCGCGCATGCTAAGGCTATATCGTATGAATCCGTTGCGCTACACATAGCAAACATAAAGCCACCTCCTTCAACATATTCTCTTAGTTTTTTGACTACAGAGAGTTTAAGTTTAGATACTTTATCAAAGCCTAGGCTAGTTGCAAGAGCTTCCATGCGCTTTTGATTTTCTCGATACCAGGGTTGTGAACCCTGAGAACCATAGAACTTCCCATATTGGCCTGTAAAGTCTTCATGATGCAGATGTAACCAATCGTACTGCGCTAGCTTGTCTTCGAGTACTTCTCTATCATATACGGTCTCGTAGGGGATCTCAGCAAAGGTAAGTACCAGTGTAACAGCATCATCCCAGGGCTGAATTTGTTCGCCTCTGGCGTTAAAACTAGGGGTATACACTGCAATTTTAGGGGCTGTTTCCAACTTAATTACATCCATATTGACTTCTGGATTGGAAATTTCTTGCCTGATGGATGCAAATTTAGAATCTGCGATCACTTCATATTTTACTGCGCGGACCTTTAATTCCTTTTCAAAAGCCGAATTATGTTTAAACGCGAAACTTCCGCCTCTATAATTCAATAACCAATAGGCTTCCTCCCCTTTCTCTAGTACCCAATAGGTTACACCATAGGCTTTTAGGTGATTAGTTTGTACATCATGTTCCATAGGGATTAAGATGTACGAAGCCAGACCTTGGCTAGAAAAACAAAGTAAAAAGGCAAAAAACAGGCAAATTCTCTTTAATGAATGCATACTTACTGATATTATGATCTAAGAAAGTTCGTTTTAGTAACGCAGGAATGTGCATTTACATTCACAATAATTAAAAAATTTAAGCATTATTAGAAATTCTTAATACAATTAAGGTTTTATTATAATCTTTGCAGTCTTATCTATGAAATTGTGCTAGAGAATATACAGTTATCGTATCCCAGTTGGTATTTGCTTTTATGCTTACTCTTAGGATTATTCCTAGCAGGGCTGATGTATTGGAAAGACAAAAAGCTTGCACATGTTTCCTCTCCTATTAAATGGGGCCTATTTCTACTACGTACTCTCGTAAGCAGTATCATAGCATTTCTGTTACTTTCCCCTTTCATAAAGACAGTTTCAGAAGAAATTCAAAAGCCCATTATTGTATTTGCACAAGACATGAGTGGATCATTAGAGGTATCTGGTGATGCTGAAGATACTGAATACCAATCTGCTCGTACGAGTATGCTGCGGTCCATCCAAGAAAATTATGAGCTCGTTCAGCTTAGTTTTGGAGATGATATTGTAGCAAATATGGTAGATACTACCCTAGGCAAATCCACCGATATTTCAAAAGTTCTTGGATACATTGATGACAACTACTCCGACCAAAATTTAGGTGCTGTAATACTTGCTACCGATGGTATTTTCAATGAGGGGGTAAATCCAATTTATTTTAATTCCAGAATCAAAGCACCCATTCACAGTATAGCTCTAGGTGACAGTACTACACGCCGAGATGTGCTTATAAAAAATGTGTTTCATAATCGCATTGCATATCTGGGGGATGAATTTAGTATTCAAGTAGATGTGCAAGCAAACAATGCTAGGGGTAATAATTCTACGCTGACGCTTTATTCTATTGAAAATGACCAAAGAGTACGTCTTTCTTCAAAACAGCTGCGTATTGATTCAGATAAGTTCTTTAGCACGGTAGAAATGAAGGCTAAGGCTTCGCGCGTAGGCACCAAACAATTCTTACTTAGCTTATCTGGAGTCAGTAATGAAATTTCAGTAACGAATAACTCAAAGAATATATACATTGAGGTAATTGACAACAGACAAAAAATCCTCTTATTGGCAGATTCCCCGCACCCTGATTTATCTGCTTTTAAACAGACCTTACAGACAAACAAGAATTACGAGATAGATATTAAATATGCTGCTGACGCCGATGTAAATCCTACGCAGTATGATTTTATTCTTTTACATAATCTTCCATCTAAGGAATTTGATGTAAATAGTATTTTAACTACGGCGACTCAGCGTGCCATTCCTTTACTCTTTGTAGTTGGTACTCAAACAGATTTAGGGAGATTTAATTCTGCGCAAAACGTACTCTCTATTCGTCAAAGTGTAGCCAGTAGTAATGAATCACAGGCCTATGCTAACACGGGCTTTAATTCCTATACCGTATCCGATGCAATCCCTAATGCTGTAAAACGCTTCCCTCCTATGATCGCGCCTTTTGGTGAGTATCAAAATGGTTTAAATACCAAGACTATTTTGTATCAAACGATAAAGGATGTTGATACAAAGTATTCTATGATTGCCGTATCTGACCAATCCAATAGACGAACGGGAGTCATAGCTGCAGAAGGCATTTGGAAATGGAGACTATTTGACTTTATGGATGATTCCAACTATGAGACTACAGACGAACTCATAAGTAAGCTTGTACAGTATCTAGTTTTAAAAGAAGATAAACGAAAGTTTAGAAGCTATACCAACAAAAACATCTATAAAGAAAATGAATCCATCTATCTAGATGCCCAGTTGTACAATGACAATTTTGAACTGATCAATGGTCCGGAAGTATATGCCACGATTAGCAACGCTGCTGGAAAGAAATATGATTATACCTTTTCGCGCAATTCCAATTACTACACCTTAGATGCGGGACGATTACCTCCAGGTAAATACAACTATACTGCACGTACTACTTTAAATGGCAAGGACTTGAATAGCAAGGGTGCTTTTACTGTTCAAACAGTTGAATTAGAGCAATATGACCTAACGGCGCGCCATGACATACTACATTTGTTAGGCGATAAATATGGTGGTAAGGTGTATACACCAGATCAAATAAACACTTTGGCTGAAGAAATAAAGGTCTCGGATAAAATCAAACCAGTAGCGTATTATACAAATCATACCAAGAACATTCTAAATTTGAAATGGATCTTCGGTCTTTTAGCTTGTTTGCTTATTCTAGAGTGGTTTTTAAGGCGGTACTTTGGATCTTACTAGATCTTACTTATAGTCTTTGAATGCTTGGTTTAACTCTTTAAAATCTAGCTTACCATTTACTGATTTTAAATATTCTAAGATTACAACAGATTTTTCAAGTCGGGTTTCACTTTTCTTTGGTTTAGCAGCCAGATGAATGAGGTTACGCTTTTTCCCGTCTGTCAGTGTTTCAAATACTGCTTCTCCTTCTGGATCTTGATAGAGTAATTCTTCCAGTTCTTCTGGAACATACATGCCATATTTAGAATTATCTTTTTCAAGTTTCAAGTTATAATCTTCGCCAATGACTAGGTCGAAATTCTTTTCTTTTTCTTTGTTCAACATTATAAAAAAACCTCCTTGGCCATCTGGCATCATTGCGCAATGGAAGTAAGGATGATCTTCTACTGTGCAAAGTATTCTCTTCTTGCCATCCTTGGAAAGTTTTGCTACAAGCTCATTTGGAATTTTAAAATGACGTAGGTATAAGCCCTCCCTAAATTTGCCGTATGTTGCTTTCAATTTCATATTCTAACCAATACGTAAAAAGTAAACATCAGATTTGTTCCGTCGAATAGCTTTAGCATGAAAGGCTCCCCCACCCTCACAGTGTTCTGTAAAATCAAAGCTCATACAAGACTTTGGCAAACCATTAAATACAAGGGTAAAAAATCTAGCAGAACTTGGTTCTAACTCTGTCCATTGTGGTGCTAAAGAAATATTTTCTTGGTGCACGAGTTCGCTTCTAAATTCGGACTGATTATCGTAAAGATAGGTAGTCGGCCAGATCCGAATTTTCTCTCCTCCAAAAATACTGGCTTTAAACAAAAAATGGAGAACTACCTGCCCCTGCTCATCTATTTGGGTGCATAACTTATCCAAGATAGATGGATCAATATCCAACTTAGGCTTATCAATAACTGTTAAACTCAAAACAATCTATTTTTTTAAGCGCACAAGGCCTTCTATAAATTAAACTCGACCGGCAAAGTATACTGTACATTTACTGCCCTACCTCTTTGCTTACCTGGGGTCCAAGCCTGTGGTAAAAAGTTCATTTCATTGACTGCATCTAAGGCCGCTTGTCCACAACCAGCACCAATATCTCTAAGTATAGTAGGATTCTTAACTTTTCCAGCCTTATCAATAACAAACTGTACAACCACTTTTCCCTTAACACCTTTCTTCCTTGCTTCTGCTGGATACTTTAAATTTTTTCCTAAAAACATGAGCAACTTATCTTTTGTACAATTTCTATCGTCAGAATTTTGACATCCAGGAAATTTAGGCATTTGCTCAACCACTTTAAATACCTCCTCTTCCATCATTTGCGGTGCAGGTTCTTCAGCTACTTCCATATCTACAAAAACAGGTTCGTCATGCATCACAGGCATATCTTCCATGACAGGTTCTTCTTCCACAATATTATTCATATTTTTTTTCGTTCTTGCTGGCGGTCTAGAGATTCCATCTGGATTAGCTAAGTGCTGACCCATACCTTTTTTATTAATTTTTGTTTTCTTAGGTACATCTTCCTTTTCCATTTGTTGCTGTCCGGGTTTAGGCAGCACAAATTTCACTGGCAGGGTATATAATACTTTTACAGCTCTTCCCCTTTGCTTACCAGGCGTCCACTTTTCAGGTAGGGTATTCATTTTGTTAATTACTGCTAATGCTGCTTCCCCACAGCCTTCACCTAAATCTCTTAAAACCTTAGCATTGCTAATACTACCGTCCTTTTCTACAATAAACTGAACTACAGTCATGCCTTCTATTCCTTTAGCCATCGCTGCTGCAGGATATTGCAGATTACCAGTAATGTAATCCATTAAACTTTCTTTTGCACATTCCTTTAACGCTCTCTCCTCTTTGAACTGTCCTTCGCAGCCAGGAAAACGAGGCATTTGTTCTACCACCTTAAAAATTTCCTCCTGCTCCATCGGTGGAGGTGGCGGTGGTGGTGGCGGTGGTGGAGATTCAATTACTTGTGAAGTCAGTGCTGTTGTAAAAAATAGAGCAGCCAAAAACGAGAGGCATTTGATTTTCATGTGAGTTAGTTTATAACAATATAAGGCATTAGTTTCATCGGTGGATATCTTTTAAGAAGGATTTAAGACTTTATTGATCAATTTTATCTAATGAAATTTACCAAAATGCCACAGAATACCTGACGGATCATGCATAAAGAACTCATCGCCCCAATCCATGTATTTGATTTCAGTAAATCGAACGTATTTGTATTTCTGCTCTAGATTTTTGGATTTTATTTCTTGTTCGCAGGCTAACAAATCATCTACTTCCAGAAATATCATGGTATTGTTTACCCAATCTTTTACATAGTAGTCTTGCAGGTAAAAACTCAGTTGCGGGCTTACTTGAAATAAGCTCATTTTAGCATCAATAATACTTTCTTCAAATCCTAGCTCATTGTAAAACTGCCTAGAAATAGAATAATCCTTTGCACCCAAAAAGCTACGCAAGGATGATGTTTTGCTTTGTATCATTTTAGCTAATTAAGTAGCAAATTTTAATCTTTAATAAAATACGTTTCTCTGTCCGGCTTCAATGGTCTTTTAAACCAAAGTGGCCTTCTCAAACCTTCCGGACCAGGTGCAGGTCTTGTCATCTTTAGCCATTCGCGATAGACCTCCATGGACTTATTTGTATCTACAACTATATCCCCATAGTTTTCATCTTTCCCTGGCTTTTCTATGCGCACTCTTTGGTGCCAACAATGCATTCCGCTTATAGGATCTGGATGTACTGCGTGTGTGATGTTTTGGTGTACACCACCATCTACCCAGAAGATACGTTTACTATCCTTATCCTCGCTCTTAAAAGGTTTGATACCTGACTTGGTATTCATACGATACACGCCTTTTCCATCGTCTGATATTTTGACAGTATTCGTTGCCCATCTATTCCCTTGATCTTGTTGACGTCGCCATCTACCTAGGTGATGCGAACAGGCTACTACTCCTGGTTTCATTCCTTGGGTCACCCATACCTTATCGATAAAATAGCCGATATCTGTATTCATCTTTACTAAATCTCCCGTGACAAAGCCCCAACGTTGCGCATCTTCTGGATGCATCCATATGGGGTTCCGGTTGCTAATTTCTGCCAACCATTTTGCATTGCCCGAACGCGAATGAATCAATGTGGGTAATCGAAAGGTGGGTACGAGTACGTACTCCCCTTTTTCCTTATCCAATTTCTCATTATGAATATGTGATTTGATATAGGTAGGTGTCGCAAATTCTGACCAACCCCAATCCACCATCGTTTGGCTATAGTATTCATTTTTCATACTAGGTGTAGGGAATCCCATTCTTGGTTTTCCATCTACTTCTATCGCCAAATTTTTTCCATTTTGCGAATATATTTTAGACTTAGGATCAAAGTTTGCTCCAGCTAATTTTTCATCCGAAATCACCTTTTCATTTTTCTTATAGGTATGCGCCTCCACTTCAAAGGCACCATATTTACGCATATAATCTAACTCCGAAATACCTTCTTTTTTTGCAGCCTCTGGTAGATTTGGAGTATGTTCAAAAATGTATTGGTAATACTCATCAATTGTCATTTTTTGCCCCTCTCTATATGGAGACATAAAGTGATCTCGTATTCCTAAGCTACCATCTGTATCAATACGCCAACTCAGTTCAATCCAAAATTCATCTTCTTCCCAGACTTCCCCTGGGTTAACCTCATAGGTAAATTGAACTTCTTTACCAGCACGTCGCGCAGCTTCTCTCAATACGGGTTGTCTAAACGCAATCCATTTCCCGGAATGTGTCGCATAACTATTTAAGTCATGTCGTTCTGCACTATGCCCCATCGGTAAGACAAGGTCAGCGAAAAAAGCAGTCTCGTTCCAGGTAGGTGTCATGGCGATGTGGAGTCCAAACAAATCCTCACGCTTAAACGCTTCCATCCAAGTAAATCCATCTGGGTAGGTCCATACCGGATTAAAGACGCGCGAAAAATAGGTATCCATAAAGCCTCTTCCATCTTTGAGCATATGTGGAAGTAAAAAACTCATTTCAAACATAGCCAACGGGTACTCTCTTGGATAATGAAGCTCATTCCAAAATTTCTGTCCCGGTGGTACACTATGAAAACTAGGTTTAAATTTACTCCATGAGTTAGGTGAGGTTCCTCCCTTCGTTCCTACACTTCCTGTAAGCACATTGAGAAAATGCAATGCACGAGAAACACACCAGCCTCCCAGATTACCACTTGATGCAGAGCGCCAATTGTGTGTAGCAAAATGTTCTCCTGCTTCACCTATTTTTAAGGCAACCTCTCTGATGGTTTCTGCCTTCATCCCGCTTTCATTTGCTGCAAACTCTGGTGTATATTCTGCGTATTCTAAAGTTATTTTTTCTATAAAATTCTCAAAGCTACTTGCTATTTCTGGATGCTTATTTGCTAAATAATCCTCCCAGTTTACCCACTTTTCCATATAGTCTCTATTATAGAGACCCTCTTCTAAAATGATCTTAGCCATTGCTAATAAAACCGCTGCTTCCGTACCTGGATAGGTAGGCATCCAATAATCCGACATACTTGCTGTATTAGACAGTCGCGGATCCATGGTAGCTAATTTAGCTCCTTTCATTTTTGCCTCAATAATACGCTGGGCATGTGGGTTAAAGTAGTGTCCACTTTCGAGGTGTGCGGATATAAGCAGGATAAACTTTGCATTCGCGTGATCTGGACTAGGTCTGTCGTGACCATACCAAATATTATAACCAAAGCGCGCGCCCGAACTACAAATATTTGTGTGGCTATTATGCCCATCAATACCCCAGGCCTGCATCACTCTATTTGCGTAGCCTTCGTGCCCAGGTCTACCCACATGATAAGCAATTTCGTTGTGTCGTTTTTCGAGTAATGCCTTACGTATGCGCTGAGCTATTGTATCTAAGGCTTCCTCCCAAGTGATTCTCTCCCATTCGCCTGCGCCTCTTTCTCCAACCCGTTTTAGCGGATACAATATGCGATCAGGATCTGTAATTTGGTTTATAGTGGCCGGTCCTTTTGCGCAATTTCGGCCTCTGCTTCCTGGGTGATAAGGATTCCCTTCAAATTTCCGAATGGTGCCTGCTTCTTTATCTACATAGGCTGTCAGTCCACAGGCACTTTCACAATTAAAACAGGTTGTGGGGACAATCGTGTAGGCTTTCTTTTCTCTCTTAGGCCAAGATTTTGCTTCATATTCTTCCCAATGATCCCACTGATCTAATGGAGGAAATTTATCCAAGTCGGTCACCGTCATACGGTCGAGTACATCTTCTCTATCTTTTTGAAGATCAGGAATAAGTTTTAGCGATTCCGCTATTCTTTCTACAAGTGTTCTCTTCTTCATTAGCTTAATGGAATTTTTTGCGGTGCTTCCACCCAAATGTGATTATTAAAATATATTCCTAATAATATTAAGGCGCCAGCAATAGAACCACCCATAGGAGTAAACCCAGTCAGGAGTAAAATGCAAACAGGGAGTAAATTCCCCACTACGATAGTACCTAACCAAAACATCGTTTTGTATTCACCTGACTTAATCATATATACGACACGTTTGGCATCCACTGTGCTGTGTGTAGAATAGAGTTCATATAAAACTATCATGACATTTAAGACAATAAAGAGTATGGATGAACGACCAAGGAAGTGCAACCACTCTGCAGATGACTTCGTGCCCAAACTGAAGAAAAAGTAGATCGCAGCACCTGCCATACAAGCATGTACTAACATATGTAAGGCCATTGCTTTGGACTGCCAGAATTCTCTGCCCTTTGCCTGCGCAAATAAAAAAGCAGTATAAGTTGCTACAATAACAGCCAGTAATGCGGTAATTATATAGAGCGGATTATAATTGTCAAACCATTGAAAATATTGGCTGAATAAAATTAAAGTCAACAAGCCACCAAAGACTGTAATAGCATAGCCTCCTTTAACTAACCATGAACTCCAATTAGGTCGTAAAAGGACATAGGCGAATCGCTTAGGTTGATCCAAGTCCATGACGAGGAGTATACCTGTCAATGTCAAAAAGACGAGTGCTGTCATTGTACCTGCACTCCATAAGAAATTGGGTACCTGTACAAAATTTGATATGAGTGCTATGAAAGGAATCAATATCATTCCTGCTGCGATGGCCTTAGTCCATACATAGGCAGAGACTTCCCAGCCCCATAGAATGCCTTTATCCGGTGTATTATAGACTTGCTTTGCCTTATCCATTAAAACCTCCACCGTTTTGGGCGAATTTACTTTACCTGCATTTGTCTCATAGCCTCCATTTATTTTAACCATTTCTGCGACAAGGTCTGTATTTGAAAAAGACAAACGTTCCGCTTCTTTTGCAAAATGACCTACACCATGTGATTGGGAGCCCCACATATTTTCAGAAGTTTGGGTCGTATCCGTTGCCACAAGTGATACATCTTCTGCATCGATATAAAATACATTTGGCTTAGTACCTGCTTCCGGTTTTCTCACTTTAGATTCCTGCTCTAGTAAGAGCATGGCGATTTCCGATTGGGGGTTTTCCATATCTCCTGATATTATCGCATGTTCAGGACAGACATTCACACAGGCAGGTTCCAAGCCCAGATCGACTCTATGTGCACAATAATTACACTTTGCTGCTGTATGTGTATCTGGGTCAATGTAGAGGGCATCATAGGGACAGGCTTGCATACAAGATTTACAGCCAATACATCTGTCTTTATCAAAATCTACAATGCCATCCTTTCTTATAAACAAGGACTCTGTTGGACATATGGGCACACAGGGTGCATCCGTGCAATGGTTACATCGCATGACAGAAAACAATCTTCTTGTATCTGGGAATTCTCCTTGTTCTACCTGCTTAACCCAGGTTCTATTTACACCCACTGGTACTTCGTGTTCGGATTTACATGCCGTCGTACACGCATGGCATCCAATACACTTTCTGTTATCAATAACAAAGCCGTATTTCATGTGGACTAAAATACATTTATATTGCTCAAAACCTAGGTATAGAATGGAATTTCACGAATTGTAATGGGCAAAAACAGAATTCTAAAATCCGAGCGATCTACCAATGATTTCTTTCATGATTTCATTTGTCCCACCATAGATTTTTTGGACTCTTGAATCTACATAGTAGCGTGCAATAGGATATTCTGTCATATACCCATAGCCTCCATGGAGTTGGAGACACTGATCCATAATTTTGCATTGGATATCTGAGGCCCAATACTTGACCATTGCTGCTTTTTCATTTGTAAGTGTTCCAGCATTTAATTCGATGATACAGCTATCGATAAAGTTGCGCAGAATGGTTGCCTCTGTATGCATTTCTGCCAACTTAAATTTAGAATTTTGGAAACTCCCAATTGATTTACCAAAGGCTTTTCTGTCTTTACAATACTGTATGGTTTGGCTAAGTGCACCCTCAATTGCACCAATTGCAGAAGCTGCTAAGGATAGACGTTCTTGTGGCAGGTTATTCATTAAATGATAAAAACCTCTGCCCTCTTCCCCTAATAAATTTTCTACAGGAACTTTGACATCTTCAAAAAACATTTCCGCAGTATCCTGCGCCTTCATACCTATCTTATCCAAGTTTTTCCCACGTGTAAAACCAGGCATACCCTCTTCCACCAGCAATAAAGAAATCCCTTTGTGGTTAGTGCTCGAGCTATCTGTTCTTGCCGCCACAATGACAAGATCGCTCATGATGCCATTTGTAATAAAGGTCTTGGCACCATTCAATAAATAATGGTCTCCCTGCTTTACTGCTGTTGCTTTAATCCCTGCCAAATCGCTCCCTGCTCCAGGTTCGGTCATTGCAATTGCAGTAATCATTTCACCACTTGCGATTTTAGGCATAAAACGTTTCTTCTGATCCTCAGTGAAATATTCCATACAATAGGGCGCAGTAATATCATTATGCAAGAAGAAACCGACTCCACTTGCACAGGCTTTAGAAAACTCCTCGGTAACAATAGCATTGTATCTAAAATCTTTAATTCCTAAGCCTCCATATTCTTCAGGAAAATCCATGCATAGCATTCCCTGTGCACCCGCTTTTAACCAAAGCTCCTTGGATACTTTCCCATCCTTTTCCCACTGTTCGTAATAAGGCGTTACTTCCTTTTTAATAAACTCTTGGACCATATCTCGGAACATAATATGTTCTTCCTCTAATAGATGCTTTTGCATAAGAAAAATTTTTCTCAACAAATATAGTTCTTTGGCTACACTATGAAGACACTATTCTAATAGGGAAATATAATTTGGGCGTGCCCCTCTTCTAGGAAGAGGGTCGGGCTATCCACAGCTTGGTCCTGCGGACTCCTTCGGACTGTTCCTATCCCTCACGCGAGATCGCCGATGGCGAACGGTATCAAGGTGTCATGGTTTCCGGGCTACGCCCTGGTTTCGCGGTAAAGAATATCAAAATGGCCATACCGCGTTACCTGCCTTCCAAGGAAAGCAGGCAGGCCTTGAAACCAAGAGACCATAATACCATGATACCTGCTTCCAATGAACACAAGCATGCCTTGAAGCCGTGAGATGAGTTAGGGGCAAAAAAAAAGCCTCCCAGGCGGGAGACTTAATCATTATAGAACAACTTCCACCATTAAGACACATTTTTTAGGGGATGTCACATGTTTTTTACATAAAAAATGAATAATTTTTTATTAAAATTTAAAACAAACTGAATATCAGGTAGTTACGAAGTAAAAAAATACGGGAAAAATCGAAACTTAATCTATGATTCCCTAAAACTTGGAAAATTTTGGAAAGATTGGTGACAATTTACTGCTGTCCATAAAAAAAGCCTTGCAAATTCAATGATTTACAAGGCTTGTAGTAGCGGAGGCAGGACTTGAACCTACGACCTTCGGGTTATGAGCCCGACGAGCTACCAACTGCTCCACTCCGCGATATATCTTTTCGCTAACATTCTAGCGGGCTGCAAATATATAACTTTTAAGTAAATAAGGAAGTTCCGTGGAATTTTAAAAAAAATGGATTTCGTTGGTAACCTATTTCCGTAAAAACACATTTATTGTTGAGTTAAAGATTTCAGACCTAATATTAAATTTCTAAGACCGAGAGTAAAGCACAGCTTAACCTTTCCGATAAGCTGATTTGATTATCATTTAGTTATTGATAGTATTTTGAATAAGTAGTTAATGTAGAATCCCTTAATAAGTTGGATCTTATAAGGGTTTTTTTTTTACTTATAAATAAAATTACCTGTCGCTATTCCTATTTGGAAGTAGAAATTTTTGTCTTCTAAATAGATATTGTAATCATCCGACCCTTGGAAACCTGCCTGCATATACCATGCAGTAAATGTAGACAGCGGTAATTTGAAAAAATAGGTAATAGAGCTAGAAATATCCGTAAAGAAATCAGAGTTAGGTAACAGCGAGGTATCTAAGGGTCTGTACTCAAAATGAAACTTGAAACGTCTGTATTCTTCGCATTCAACAATAGGGTCTTCGCTTGGCTTTAGAGATATTATACTGTAATTCAATGCTAATTTTAATCTTGAAAAGTAACCTTGCAGATCTGGGTCTACCCCATTCGTATGAAATTCTGAATCGATATTCATATTATGCCAATGTTCGTCTGAACCACTTTGGTGATTAAAATAATAATTGTAGCCAAAGTTGACAAAATTAGTACCAAAGCTACCATTGTAGACATTTAGGGCATGGTTTGCATTAATGTATTGAAATTCCGGTAGGAGGTTTGCATTTGAAGCTAGAGTTGCCCCATCTTGGCCGTTAGAATAATGATAGTAGCCCAAATAAAAATTATGAAACTCTTTGAATTTTTTAGACAGTATTTTTTCCTTGTTATTACCAATCAGGAAAAACACGCGCCCACCTCCCATAAATGAAGGTGTTCTTACTGGACCACTAAATTGCGGAATTATACGCACATCAATATTTGCAGCAAATTGTATCATGTATCGTTCTGGAATATCATTGCCTATGAATTTATAGTCACCATTCTCATCACGTCTAAATTCAAAGTCATTTTCTAGCATATAGTATTGTGCACGCAACTTGGCATCCATGATAAAATTAGAATCTGGATTGCTCACCCCAGAATATCTGTAATAGTTTAATGGGAGTCTAAAGTCGTCTGTAATGACACCGCCTGTAATAGTTCCTTCTTCAGAAAAAGCGCGCACTAAAAACTTAGGAGTAAACTTGGTGGGTTTTATTAGCGTTTCTTGCGCGTCTATACAGCTTGGCGCTAAGAATAGGAAAAGAAAAATAATAATGGAAGTTTTTTTTCTATAAAAGTACATGGAAGAAGTTTTTATCTAATATACAAAACAAGCCAGGCTAAAATAAGCTAATTTGACCATCTTCTTCTTCCTCACTTTGCAATTTACTTGCTGTAAGTCCAATTAATCGAAATGCCTTATGTTCGCCTAGAACCTGTTCTAATAACTGATAGGCAATCTCTCGAATCTTTGACTTTTCAAGAATATAGTAGTCTTCCGATTTGGAGCGCGTTATAGTTTTAAAATCCTTGGTCTTTAATTTAAGGGTTAATGTTCTTCCAAAGTTTTCTGCCTTCGTTAGTCTTTGGTGAAACTTTTCGATAATCTTATCTAAAACTTCAACAATTTCATGATGCTCTTCTATATCATTATTAAGTGTCGTTTCAATACCTATGGATTTTCGTACGCGCTCTGCTTTTACAGGCCTATTGTCAATCCCTCTGACTATGTCATAAAAGAATCTACCTGTCTTTCCAAAATTTTGCGCTAGTTCTAGTTTTGAATATTGTTTTAAATCTACTCCTGTATGGATTCCCATTGCTTCCATCTTTCTTGCCGTCACTTTCCCTACCCCGAAAAACTTCTTGACCGGCAACTGCTCCAAAAACACAAGCGCTTGGGAGGGTTTGATGACTGTAATGCCATCAGGCTTATTCATATCCGAAGCAATCTTAGCAATGAACTTACAATAGGAAACTCCTGCGGAACAGGTGAGTTGGGTTTCTTCTTTTATATCATTTTTAATGCGCATTGCCAAGTCTGTTGCAATAGCCTCGTTTACTTTATTTTCTGTGACATCTAGGAAGGCTTCATCGAAGGAAAGCGGCTCTATAAGATCCGTATATCTAGAAAAGATTTCTCGTATCTGCAGCGATACTTCTTTATATGCATCAAAGCGCGGTGGAACAAAGATAATTTGTGGACAAAGTTCGCGTACCTTGTATCCGGGCATAGCGGAACCAACTCCAAATTTTCTGGCCTCATAACTTGCTGTTGTGGTCACTCCACGTTTGCCCCCACCTCCTACAGCAATAGGCTTACCTCTTAATTCTGGATTATCCCGTTGCTCTACAGAAGCAAAGAAGGCATCCATATCGATGTGAATAATTTTTCTATATTTTGTTTCAGAATCAGGCATGGGGAGTCTATTCCAATCGATTCATTTTCTTTTCGTTTTCTACGAAAATCTGAGTGGTATCTCCGTATTGTTCAATGGCTTTTTTCATCTCTAAAACACGTAGGATATGTATCATTGGAAATGGAGATTGATTTGTTCGATTACGCTTATCTTCTTCAGAGTAATCAGCAAACTGATACTCTGGATGAAAACTTGCTAATTGGAATTCAGAAGAAAATCCTGCATCTATGATGTATTGTTCGGCCGCATAAAAAACATCTAAAAACTCATCAAATTCCATGCTAGGTAAAATAAAAAAGCCATTCGAATATCCTTCCATATTGAATAAGAGTGTATGCAATTCAAACAAGAGCTTTTCCAACTGTGTAGTATTCGTATCTTGATACAGTATTTTATTATTCGTGAAGGGTATTTTGGCGAATGGACATAAATTATGCTTTAAGACAAACCCTTCTATCCATTGTATTGTTCTTTCTTTAGTACTAAGCATATTATAGAGTAAAAGTAATTATCATTTTGAAAACTCTCGTTTTTTATTTGAAAGTCTCTAGACCCGGTCTCTGGTTTGCTACAGTCTGGCTTTACTTATTACCTACTAGCCAAATGGATATTTGGCATGAATCAAGTTTTTGGTATGGGCTCTTTTATGTGTGTTTTCCGCTGAATTTTCTAGTGTATGGCTGGAATGATATCGTAGATTACGAAACAGATGCTGTCAATCCAAGAAAGGATACATTCTGGTTTGGAGCTCTAGGAAGTCCAGAAGATCTTAGGCAGCTTTGGAAAGCAATTTTACTCGTGCAGATTCTCTTTGTTCCACCTCTGATATATTTTGGAGGTATTAGGATGCTGTGGTTATTTGCTGCCTTTGTTTTGATAAATGGTCTTTACAATCTACCTAAGCATGGATTGCGCAGTAAACCGCCACTAGAATTGCTTTGTCAGTTTGGTTATCTACTGGTTGCTCCATTGAGTATTTACCTAAATCAGGCTGAGATGTTGTCTTGGACTACCTATTTTTACTTACTACTATTTGCGTTTCAATCGCATCTCATTGGCGAGGTAATGGATATCGTTCCGGATCGGAAAGCAGGCCGAAGGACAACAGCTACTATCCTAGGAATGAAGAAGACAAAATTACTTATAATTTTGATTGTATTTCTTGAAGTCTCCTTGCTCTATATTGTTTATGATGAGTATATTTTTGGTAGTATGCTGGCCCTTGGATTGTTATGGCTTTTAGTAGATTTGTTTTTCATTTTCAAGACAAAACAATATACCCTTGGACAGATGAAACTTTTTGGTCTCATGTCCAATATTGTGGCAATATTAAGTATGGCCTATGTATGGTACACCGCTTGTTTACTTTAAAATATTTGCTTAGATCATCCAAAAATGTGCTTTGGGAGACATTGCTCAAAAAAAGCACATTCTAGCACTAGCAAAATCTCCAATTTTACTTACATTCACCATACAACAAGTCTTCCCTAAGAACACAATCACCCATTTACAAGAACTAATTGATTTACAATCATCTAAAAAGCTATATGGATAATAGATTTTTTGCCTCAGTATTGCTATTCTTTTTCTTTTTACAGATAGCAGTTAGTCAAACACACAATTCAAAAAACATATATTATCAGGTGCAAGAAATGAAAGGCGAATTTGCCTCCGAGTCTTCCTCCTTGTTTTCACCCAACACAACTGCCAAACTTCCAAGCAATTCAAGCCAATATGTAAGTAAAGCAGATTTTCTGCAGCTAGATGCCTCTCTAGCAGAACAGATTAAAAGAGACAAACCAGAGCAGCTCTATTTAAATATACCGTTTGAGGGGTATACGTATTCTTTGCAATTATATAGAAAAGATGTAAGCACCCCATCTTACAGAATTAAAACATCTTCAGGAAAAAGCACAAAAAGAACGCAGTCCGTTTTCTATCGCGGTATAATAAAAGATGATATTAACTCCATAGTAAGTCTTTCCGTTTTGAGTAATTCCATACGAATGACAATAGCTACAGAAGAAGGAAATTTTGAAATCAATAAAATTCAAGAAGACCTATATGCGGCCTATCGTGTATCTGATTCCAAACACAGTCAAGAATTAGGCTGTAGTTCGGATGATTTAGGAATTCCTGATGAAGTCGTGGTGCTTGAACAAGCGTCACAAAAATCCTTTGGAGATTGTATAGAAGTCTATATAGAATGTGACTTTGATAGTTATCTGGAAAACGGTTCTTCAATAGCTAACACAGAAGATTGGGCACTCGCTATAATGAATGAGGTAGAGATTTTATATGACAACGAGGGTATTCCAATGGCAGTGTCAGAGATACTAGTTTACGATACTTCAGATCCTTATGCCGGCGCAGGAGGTACTGGAGATATGCTAAACTTAATGGGTAGTGTTATTGGTAACAATTACAATGGTAGACTAGCTCATTTGTTCTCTACAAGAAATGTAGGTGGAGGAATTGCTTGGGTCAATGTGCTTTGTGCAACAAATAGCGGAGGTTCTTTTGGGCCCTATGCTGTAAGTGGTGCTCTATCCCCTAATGTGGTTCCTTTTCCCATATATTCTTGGAATGTTATGGTTGTAGCACATGAGTTAGGACATAATATTGGTAGTTCACATACCCACGCCTGTGTTTGGAATGGAAATGGAACCCAGATCGATGATTGTGGACCTGTTGCCTTCAGTAATGTAAATACATCATGCTATGATCCTTCCGATCCTATCCTACCAAGTAGTGGTACTATAATGAGTTATTGTCATGCTGTTGGAGGAGTTGGTATAAACTTCAATAATGGATTTGGTGATCAGCCTGGCGCCTTACTTTTAAATAAATATAATTCTGCGAATTGTTCTACTGGAGATGAATGTGCCTTTGGTGGTGGTGGAGACGATGACACAGGTACTCCCCCAGTAGCAGACTTCACGGTAACCCAGTTTGACGCTTGCACACCTGCCCAGGTTCAGTTTACAAATCAATCCTTTAATGATCCAGAATCGTACGAATGGTTTTTCCCAGGAGGAACTCCTGACTTTTCTACAGAAGAAGATCCATTTGTTATTTACGAAGAGCCAGGGTTTTATAGCGTTACACTTGTCGCTACAAATTCAAGTGGCTCAGACGAATGGACACAAATTGATATTGTACAAGTGCAAGAGCCACCTGAGCCAGCCTTTAGTTTTGAACTGATAGGAAACTTTATCTCCTTTACAAATGAAACAGCAGAGGATGTAAATTCTTTTTTCTGGGATTTTGGTGATGGGAATGTAAGTGCTGCAGAAAATCCACTTCATGAATATATAAATGATGGTAGTTATACGGTCACCCTAACTGTAGATAGTGATTGTGGCGTATTTGAAGTATCGCAGGTGGTTGACTTTTTTATTCCACCAACGGCTGGGTTTAATTTAGACTTTTCATCTGGCTGTAACCCTCTTGTGGTTAGTTATTCTAATAGTAGTTCAAGTAATACTGTGGATATACTATGGACCTTTGAAGGAGGAATTCCAGAAACTTCCACAGAAGAAAATCCTATTGTTACCTATGCTACTCCTGGTAGCTATGATGTTTCTTTAGTAGCCACAAATGCAAATGGCCAGGACGAATTATACGAATCAAATCTCATTGAGGTAGAAGCATCTCCTTTGGCCGAATTTGATTTTGACATAAATACGCAGGAAGTAGACTTTTTTAATCTCTCTAGCGGATACAGCGATGTGAGTTGGGATTTTGGTGACGGAAATACATCTGCAGAGGTCAGTCCTTCTCACAGTTATGCTATAGGTGGTGAATATGAGGTGACTCTCTTCATTGAAAGTGATAATTGCGGTAGTGCTGAAATCAGTAAGCTTATTAATGTCACTGGTGAACCTATTGCCAGCATTGACTATGATATAAATGAAGGTTGTATTGGGATGGTAGTCAGTTACTCTGCTACAAATAGCACTGCAGCAGACAATTATTTTTGGGAGTTTGAAGGAGGGATACCAGCAACATCTACTGAAGAAAATGTGATTGTAGAATACCCTCTTGCAGGTGACTTTGATGTGCAATTAACCGTCAGCAATTCTGTAGGTGAATCCACAGAGAGTTTAAATGAAATCATACAAGTATCTGATGCACCTACGGCTGAATTTACTTTGATCCAAGATGACTTAACTGTGGAGCTCATGGCAGTTACAACAATGAATACGAGTGATGCTATGTACAGTTGGGATTTAGGAGATGGAAATACAGCGACTGGGATAAACCCAAGCCATACGTATGATGAAGAAGGTGAATATACCATCATACTCTACGCTACCAGTTTATGTGGGGAAAATGAGATGGTCCAAACCATAAGTAATTATTCACTTCCTGTAGCAAATATAAATATAGATCAAGCGGAGGGTTGTGCAGATTTTACTGTATCATTTACAAGTAGTTCAGAAAATGCAACAGAGTGGTCGTGGTCATTTCCAGGTGGGAATCCTGCTAGTAGTACAGAAGAAAATCCTACTGTAGTGTACGAAGCGGCAGGAACATACTCTGTAGAACTTAGTGTTACAAATCCAGCGGGTACAGATGTTCTCGTACTAGATGACATCATCCTTGTGGAAGATATCCCTGTGGCAAGTTATACTTCTGTAAGAGATATGAATACGCTTACGTTTACTAACACATCTACGAACGCGGATAGTTATTCATGGGACTTTGGCGATGGAAATACTTCTATTGAAGAAAATCCAATTCATACCTATGATACAGAGGGTGAATACGTCGTTGTATTGCAGGCAGAAAATGCGTGTGGTCTAACGGAATATCTTGAAACTATAATCGTCAACAATTTACCTATAGCCGGATACACTGCGAATGTGACAACAGGTTGTATTCCTCTAGTTGTAGAATTTACAGACAATTCGTCCAGCAATGTGACGGAATGGAATTGGACCTTCCCGGGAGGAACACCTTCCACATCTACTGAAGCATCCCCTACTGTAACATATAATATGACGGGTGAATATGATGTGAGCCTAGTTGTTAGCTCAAGTGCTGGCAGTGACGAGCTTGTATCTACAGACTTGATAATTACTGAAGACCTACCAACAGCAAGCTTCCAGTTTGTTTCTGTGGATGAATTCGATTTTGAGTTTTCCAACACCTCTTTAAATGCAGATAGCTATGCGTGGGATTTTGGAGATGGGAATACATCCGTAATAGAAAATCCATCCCATAGTTTTGAGGGTCCAGGCAGCTATCTTGTCACTTTAGCGGCTAGTAATGCGTGTGGTACAGAGGTATGGGAAGAAGAAATAATCATTGAAGAAAGTACCTCAGTTTCTGGCATAGATATCTTAGACGGTATAGGCATTTATCCAAACCCTAATCAAGGTGAGTTTGTTCTATCTGTGCAATCATCTGAAGCTACCAAGGCAGAGCTCCGTATATTTAATGTACTCGGACAATCCTTGATGACAAAAGATCTGCTATTTACTGCAGGAAAAAATGACACGAGCATACAGCTTGAAAATTTAAGTCCAGGTGCTTATGTGCTTGTTCTCCGTATTGAGGATCAGATGCAGGTTATTAAATGGATGCATGATTAGACGGACGAACAGACGAACGGACGAACAGACGGAAGAGAGCGACGTGTACGGATCGAACGGACTAGCAGACTAGCGGCTTGCCTGCGTGCGCAAGCAGGCAGGACGGAAGAGAGTGACGTGGGCGGGACGATGTGGTTTAGTGAAAATAAAGAAAAAGGTGCAAGTGAGACTTGTGCCTTTTTTTCATCGTGATAAGCTTGTAATTATATGCTAATGTTCCTACTTCATTTATAGCACAAAAGCAGTTACAAATACCCAGATCGGAGATCGGCAAAATTAATAATATATATATGCTATAGTTTATAAAAGCGAGAAAGCGTATATAACATATGTTTATGTTTTGTCCGTTGGTCCGTTAGTCTCTTAGTCTGTGCGCTTTGCGCTTTGCGTGAGCCTGCCTGCTTGCGCACGCAGGCAGGGAACATGGAAGGGAGCATAGTATATGCTCGTCCAAGGGACTGAGCGGTATCGCGAACCTGGAATACTCCGACCCTTTCTACAACGTATGTGGAAGAAAGGGGCACGCCCAAATGGAAATCTATCCATAAAATGCAACCTTCTATCTATTATTTGCGTCTATTCTGTGAAAGTAAATTACTTTTAGACAGTTTACTAATGCACGATGATTCAACTTAAAGGCATACATAAGTCTTACCAAACGGAGTATAATTCACTACATGTACTCAAGGGAATAGATATAGATATTCAAGAAGGCGATTTTGTTTCTATTATGGGTTCTTCTGGTTCGGGTAAGTCTACCATGCTTAATATTCTGGGCATACTGGACAAGTATGATGAGGGAGAATATATTCTTGATGGCAATCTGATTAAAAATCTAAGTCAGAAGGACGAGGCCTATTATAGAAATCATCTCCTTGGTTTTGTTTTCCAATCTTTCAACTTACTTGCATTTAAAACTGCAAAAGAAAATGTTGCTCTACCCCTCTATTATCAGAAGGTAGACAGGAAGGTACGCCAGGAGTTGGCATTAGAATATCTGGATCAGGTGGGATTGTTAGAGTGGGCAGATCATTATCCAAATCAAATGTCTGGTGGTCAGCAACAACGTGTAGCCATTGCTCGATCGCTAATTAGCAAGCCCAAGGTGATTCTTGCAGACGAACCTACAGGTGCCTTAGATTCCAAAACCTCAGAAGATGTAATGGATATCTTTAAAAAAGTCAATGCGCAGGGCATAACCGTTTTACTTGTGACGCATGAGGATGAAATTTCTAAAATGACAAATCGGGTAATACGCTTACGCGATGGGATAATTGAATCATCATGATAGATATAGACAAGTGGCAAGAAATATTTTCTTCTATCCGTCGTCATAAACTACGGACAGCTTTAACGGCGTTTGGCGTCGCTTGGGGAATATTTATGCTGGTTGCTCTATTGGGTATGGGTAGAGGTTTAGAAAAAGGGCTGGAATATGATTTTAGAGATGATGCGATTAATAGTCTATGGATTCGGTCAGGAACAACATCCTTGGCATATAAG
This sequence comes from uncultured Saprospiraceae bacterium, assembly GCA_938045585.1. Classification (GTDB taxonomy): domain Bacteria; phylum Bacteroidota; class Bacteroidia; order Chitinophagales; family Saprospiraceae; genus CALCMJ01. Next base: position 146,860 of record CALIAU010000022.1, on the reverse strand, counting down.
GGTCTTAAAAAAGGTAGACGCATCCAATTTGACAATTCAGATTATGATCTAATAAAGGAACAGTTTCCAGAAATAGATGCCATCACTGGCCGATTTTATATCAGTGGAAGTCAGACGGTGAGCTACAAGGACAAAGACATGTCATTTAGTACGAGAGGTGTACATCCAGGGCATCAAATTTTAGAAAATTCTATTATGCTCGAGGGGCGTTACATTCTCGATAAAGATCTAGATGCGGTAAGTAAGGTGGCTGTCATAGGTAGAATTGTACGCGATGATTTGTTTGGTAAGGAAGATGCAATAGGAAAAGAAATAAGTATAGGTGGCACCATATATAAGGTAGTGGGCGTGTTTAGAGATACGGGAAGTGATGATGAAATGCGGAATATTTTTATTCCAATAACAACTGCGCAGCGCATCTATTCTGGAAAGCCGGAGATACATCAGCTTATGGTTTCAGGCGGAACTCTAGGTCTGCGAGAGATGCAGGTTCTTGAGAGTAAAATTCACAATACACTGGCACGTAATAAACGCATTGATCCTAAAGATGAGAAAGCACTACGAATCTTTAATCTCGCAGAAGAATATCAAAAGTTTACTGGTCTGATGGGAGCTATTCGATGGCTAATATGGCTGGTAGGTATCTTTAGTATTTTGGCTGGGGTAATTGGTATTAGTAATATTATGTTGATCATTGTAAAAGATCGTACAAAAGAAATAGGTATACGTAAAGCCATAGGTGCTACACCAGGGAGTATCGTGCGTATGATTATGCAAGAGTCTATCTTTATTACCTCCCTTGCAGGTTACATAGGGCTGCTGCTTGGCATCGGCTTATTGTTTGCACTCTCTGATGTAGAATCCGATTATTTTAGAAATCCTGGAGTCGATCTACGTGTGGTTGTCACCGCATTGTTTGTCTTAGTATTAACCGGAACCTTAGCTGGATTAATTCCTGCAATACAAGCTGCACGCATTAATCCTGTTGAAGCCATAAAATCTGATTAAGATGTTTGATAAAGATAAATGGCAAGAAATATTTGGAACTATACGTAAAAACAAGATGCGTACTGCACTTACGGCACTTGGTGTTTTCTGGGGCGTGTTTATGTTGATCTTTCTCTTAGGCATGGGATCAGGATTAGAAGCTGGTGTTTTTAAAAATTTTGGTTCGCAGATGCGAAATAAGATGTATGTCTGGGGAGAGCGCACGAACAAACCGCATAAGGGCTTTCCTGCTGGACGGGCTATTGATATTACCCTTGATGACCTTGCCGCGATTAAGCGTGAAATTCCAGAAGTGGATATGTTAGGACCAAGGCGAAGGATGAATGCCACCTTTGTCCATTATGAAGATAGGTCAGACAACTATGATATACGCGGGGAATATCCATCTATGGTAGAAATAGAACCACTTAAGGTAACGGAAGGCAGGTATTTGAATCAAAAGGACTTAGATGATAGGCGCAAGGTTGCCGTCATTGGAACCAAGGTAAAGGAGTTACTCTTTGAGGATAAAAGCCCTATTGGAAAATATGTAATGATACGTGGCATAGGATTTAAGGTAGTGGGTGTTATGGCGCCTATTGAGCTAAAGCCTTGGCGTATTTCTGATACAGAATCCATTGTCGTTCCATTAAACACGATGTGTCATGCCTTTGGCTTAGAAGAGCGCATAGATTATATGGCAATTTCAAGTCATATGGATACGCGGGTAAGTGTGGCTGAAGAAAAGGTAGTGGCATTATTGAAAACACGCCATCAAATTCATCCTGATGATCCGAATGGGATAGGACATGAAAATGTTGAAGAAGAAATAGATCAGGTCGTAAATCTATTTATAGGTATTCAATCTTTCTTATGGTTTGTGGGCATAGGCACTCTACTAGCAGGGATAGTAGGTGTCAGTAATATCATGCTCATCATAGTAAAAGAACGTACTAAAGAAATAGGAATACGTAAGGCCTTGGGCGCAACGCCAGGATCTATCGTAAGCATGATACTTACGGAATCTGTTTTTATTACAGCGATGGCAGGTTATCTAGGCCTCTTGCTAGGCACCTTGATAATAGGAGGTATCAGTTATGCGATGTACAGCTTTGAGGTAGACGTGGACAATTTTGCTAATCCGCAAGTAAACTTAGCAGCGGGAGTAGGTGCGCTGATTATGCTAGTAATTGCAGGAACAATAGCAGGATTGATTCCAGCGATGCAGGCAGCAAACATAAATCCTGTGGAAGCTTTAAAAGACGAGTAATTAACCAAGTAAAAGATGCATTAATACGTTTGTTATGAAAAAAGGATGTTTAATAAGTTCAATTTTAGTTTTTGCTTTATTATCAGCGGGACTGATATATTATTTCTATCAGAACAACAAAAAGGACCCTGTCATATACGAATATGTTAAGCCAGAAAAGGGAGATATAGAAATTAAGGCGGTAACGACCGGAAGTATAAAACCACGCAAGGAAGTAAACATCAAACCACAGGTGTCTGGTGTCATAGACCGTCTCTTTGTAGAGGCGGGTGACAAGGTGACCAAGGGGCAAAATATTGCACGTATAAAGCTGGTACCAAGTCAGGTAAACATCAATAATGCGCAGTCAGGTGTAGAACTTTCTAAGCTCAGGTATCAGGATGCAAAAAGAGAACTAGATCGTCAGCGATCTGTGAGTTCTGGCAACCTAGACATAACACAGGCTAAATCTAGATATGACAATGCAGTGCAAGAGGAACAGCGGCAAAAGAATTTATTTGAAGATGGTGTCATTTCTGAAAAAGAATACCAGCAGGCGCAACTCAATCTGCAGCTTGAGAAAAACTCCTATGATAATGCTAAAATCAGTTCGAGCAATACCTTACAACAATTTGTGACGGAAGTAGATATACGCAGACAGGAAATGAATGCGGCAATAAATAATTTGCAGTTATTAAGAGAGGGTGCTACCCAAAATTCTAGTCAGGTTTCTAATATTATTAAATCAACGGTAGATGGTATGGTATTAGAAGTGCCAGTAGAAGAAGGGAGTTCGGTCATTGAAAGAAACAACTTTAATGAGGGTACGACGGTAGCGTCTGTAGCGGATATGAGTACACTTATTTTTGAGGGTACGGTGGACGAATCAGATGTAGGAAAGATTAAGCAGGGTATGCCACTGGTTCTAACTGTAGGAGCATTAAATGAAACAAGTTTTAATGGAGTCCTTGAATTTATTTCTCCGAAGGGTAATTTAGAAGAGGGCTCTGTAAAGTTTATGATTCGTGCGGCGATAAAGGATGATTATGAAGATGCATTTTTAAGAGCGGGTTACAGTGCGAATGCGGATATCATTTTAGATAAGAAGACAGATCTTTTGGTTGTGAATGAGCGAGACGTGATTTACAGGAACGATTCTACCTTTGTAGAATTAGTGACTGGAGATCAGGAGTTCAGTGAGACAAAGGTGGAACTTGGGATTTCGGATGGTATTATTGTAGAGGTAGTCGGAGGGCTAAGCAGTGAAGATGAAATCAAACTGCGCAGTGATCCGAATAATAATTAAACTTCTGCTGTGACCTTAGATAAGTAACTATAAAAACTGGCCTCGAAACGATTAAAACCGTCATAGTTTAGTAAGGTTCTTACTGTGGTAAGTATTCTTTGCTTCTTTGATTCATCCCGAAAGTCTTCAAGATGTTGTATGATTATTTGAACACGTTCATATTCTTTCAAACTGTGATACAATTCAAAAGCTTCCATGTATCGCTTTTCTCCAAATTTGTCAATAATTAAACGTGTTTCTAAGGGTCTTTCCTCAAAATCCGCATAGGCAGCATATACCATAATAAACACCTCAAATTGGTCCTTTGATATTTCCATTTCAACGTATTAAGTACACTTATTTTACGCAATTTGGCTTTGAAAGTCACTCTACTATTCATGTAAACCGTTCATTTAACAAAAACTTAAATTTTTCTTAAGTAAGTTCAGAATTCTTATTCAGAAACTCGCCTCTGATTTTAAAATCAATAGCTATCTTTAAGTCAAGATCAAATTTGTCAGATGATAGATAATGAAAAACTTAATTCTGAAATTAAGTCAGCCTTAAGTAATTGGAAAGAGATTATTTCAAAATATCAAGTTCCTAATAATAAAAAAGCAATTATTCAGATTGCGAATACCTTCCTACCCTTTCTAGGATTATGGATACTTACTTACTTTGCCCTTAAATGGTCTATTTTACTTGCCATCCCACTGTTTATAATAAACACGGGCTTCATGGTACGTATATTTATCATTCAGCACGATTGTGGACACCAGTCTTTTTTCAAATCAAAAAAACTAAATAACCTGATAGGGACTCTTTGTAGCATTTGCAGTTTTATTCCCTACAAGTATTGGGCTAAGGTGCATAATTTTCATCATGGGCACTCTGGTCAATTAGAGGTAAGAGATATAGGTGACATACCTACCATCACCGTAAAAGAATATATGGAGCGTAATTGGTGGGGAAAATTGAAATATAGGATTTGGAGATTCCCAGTTGTAACCTTTGTTATAGCACCTGCCTATTATTTTATTGTTTCTTGCAGATATCCAACCTTCTCTTTTAATAATCGAGCAAAGTATCTTAAGATGGTAATTAAGGATAACTTCTGGATCGCTCTTAGCTATGTGGTGGTGGGATTCTTAGTAGGATGGAAAATGTTTCTTGCGGTTCAGTTGACTCTAGTTCTCATGTTTGGAGTGGTTGCATTTTGGTTTTTTTATGTGCAACATCAACATGAATTTTCTTATAAACACTGGAAAAATAATTGGGACTTTCTTTTAAGTTCGATTCGAGGCAGTAGCTATTATAAGCTACCAAGAATACTGCATTGGTTGAGCGGAAACATAGGCTACCATCATATCCATCACCTAAGCAGTTTGATACCAAACTACAATTTACCGAAGGTATTTAGAGAAGAGCCTATACTGAATAAATATGTTACGCAGGTTACCATCTGGGATTCTCTTAAAATGATTCGTCATAAGCTTTGGGATGAAAATCAAGAAAAGATGATCAGCTTTAGCGAATATAGAAGAAAGTATAAGTTCAAAGCTGCTGCTTAAAATACTGAATTTGGCTGGCCTACTTTTCCAAAATAAACAAGAGCTCCTTGCTCATTGCATAGAAGTTCTTCAGGAACGTAGTCAGGCAATACATAAGACTGTGGTTTCTTTACAAAATGCCCAACAGAATGAAACCAAGAGTTCTGCTGGTGACAAATTTGAGACGAGTAGGGAAATGATGCAGTCGGAAATAGATAAGCTAGAAGGTCAACGCTCTCAAATCTTGACCGATCTCACCCGACTTAAATTACATCAGAAATCTCCTGTTTTGGAGACTATCCAAGAAGGAAGCATGGTTAAAACAGATAAGGGAATCTTTCTTATCAGTGTGGGTCTTGGTCGGATAAGAATGCATGAAACTACCTACTTTGTTATCTCAAAAGATGCCCCCATAGCTCGACCTATTTTGGGTAAAGACCTAGGTGATATAATAAACTTTAACAATGTTCAGTATACTATTGAAGGTATATGTTGAACAGTTCGTTAGGATAAAAATGACTTAAATCGACAAATAGCTTAACAAACTATGATCAATCAAGGCATTCCAATTATTGTGAATGATAAGGACAAAAAGTAATTATCCAATGACATCCTTATACTGAATGAAGGGTTGTTTGTAAAAACGATCTCCTGTAGCTGCTGCAATTGCATTAGCAACTGCTCCCCCTGCTGGAGGTAGACTGGGTTCTCCCAGGCCTGTTGGCGACAATACGTTTTCTACAAAGTGTACCTCTACATCCGGTGCTTCTATGTTTCGGATAAGTCGATATCTATCAAAGTTAGATGCGGACGGACTTCCTTTTTCAAAGGTCAAATCACCAAACATAGCGTGACCTATTCCATCAATGATGCCACCTTCGATTTGATTTTTGGCGGCTAATGGATTTATGACAATCCCACAATCCACTGCACAATACACCTTCTTAACAACTGGTTTGTTGTCCTCCAAAACGACTTCTGCCACTTCAGCCACATGTGTATTATGTGAGTAGTAGGCACTGAAGCCCTGATAGACACCATCTTTTGCCTTTCCCCATCCTGCTTTCTCCGCTGCGAGTTTAATAACACCCTGCATCCGTTCGCCAGAATATTCTATATTTTCATCTGTAGTTCCTTTGACGTTCTCGAGTAAATCCAATCGCAATTGTACTGGATCTATTTTCATCTCTGCTGCTAATTCATCAAAGAAACTTTGTTCGGCAAAGCCAAGGAAGTTAGTGTATGGAGCTCTCCAAGCCCCAGTAGTTATATTACTTTCAACTTTTCCCGCGACCACCTCGTAGTTGTCTACACAGCCAGCTGGAAAGAAATGTGCAATCAGGCCGTACATGTTAGAATTCATTGCGGCCTCAGTTAATTTATACGCTGTTAATTTACCATCTTTTACAGCTGCTTGAATCCTATATTTTGAAGCAGGTCTATAGGTTCCTGCTGTCATATCGTCTTCCCTTGTAAAGAGCAGCTGTACTGGAACACCCGCTTTCTGAGAAATTTGAGCTACTTCTTCTGCAAAGTCTCCGTATAAACGTCTTCCAAATCCTCCCCCCATTCGTGTTAATTTAATTTCAACATTTTCAGGTTTTAATCCTGTAGCAGTTGCTATCCTGTTCTGTGTCCATTCTGGTGTCTGGATAGGACCTTCAGCATAACACTTCTCCCCTTCTACTGAGGCCATGAAATTCATAGGTTCCATACAATTATGCGGTAAGAAAGGTGCTTCATAGGTACGATCCAGGATAGAGTCTGCTTCCTTAAAGGCCTTTGCAACATCTCCATCTTTACGCAGCGACTCACCTTTCGCGTTTTTTAGTATTTGCTTCATCGCTGCATCATGGTCTGCACTATTTTCTAAGCTTTCTCCTTTTTTCCATATTGCTTTAAGCGATTTCTTGCCTTTTATAGCTGCCCAGTTTGAATTTCCTAAGACTGCAATCTTGTCTCCAAAGCGAATCACCTCCGTGACGCCTTTTACATTTTTTGCTGCACTATCATCAAAGGTTTCCAATGTCTGTCCAAAAGAAGGTGGTCTTAATACACTCGCATACATCATACCCTCTTTGCGTGTGTCAATTCCAAATAAGGGTTTGCCTTGAACAATGTTTTTTCCATCTACATTTCTACGATCCGTTCCTATTATCTTATATGCACTTGGATCTTTAAAACTTACCTGTGTTGGTACTTCTTGCTTTGAAGCCATAGACGCTACCTCGCCAAAGCTCACGGACTTACCTGAACTATGACTAATAATGCCTTTGTCCACTGTACATTCTCTTGCATCTACTTCCATCTTTTCTGCTGCAGCGCTAATCAACATTTCTCTCGCTGTTGCACCCGCATTCCGTAAGCTATCCCAGCTCTTGCGAATAGACTGACTTCCTCCCGCAACCTGTCTATCAAAATCTTTTGACAAAGCTGCTTGCTCTACAATTACATCTTTCCAATCTACTCCCAGTTCTTCTGCAACTATCATAGGCATAGAAGTTTTTACATTCTGACCTATTTCTGGATTAGGAGACATTATACTCACTAAGCCCGTATCACCAATTTTCAAAAATGCATTCACATCATACCACTCTTCAGGCATCGCTAATGCAATTGCATGTTCTGCTTCTGGCTTACAAGCTACCCAGGTAAATCCCAACATGAGACCGCCACCTGCAGCTGTACTCACTTTTATAAAGGATCTTCTATCTGTTTTAATAGTCATAGCTTAGCTGTTTTTGGAAGCAGTTTTTACTGCTTTTCTAATTCTTAAATAGGTACCACATCTACATAGATTCCCACTCATTGCCTGTTGAATATCTTCATCAGATGGACTCTTGTTATCTTTTAAAAAAGCCGACGCTGTCATTATCTGGCCTGCTTGACAATAACCACATTGAGGCACATCATGTTCAATCCAGGCCTGCTGCACAGGATGCGAACCATCTTTTGATAGGCCCTCAATCGTTGTTATTTTTTTCCCTTCTATCTTGGATACTGGTATGCCGCAAGAACGTGCAGCTGTACCATCTAAATGAATCGTGCAGGCGCCACATTGCGATATACCACATCCGTATTTCGTTCCCACTAGACCGAGGGTATCGCGCAGTACCCATAGAATAGGCATGTCAGCGTCTACATCCACTGTATAATTTTTCCCGTTTACATTTAATTCATAGCTTGCCATGATGTATAATTTTGATGATATTAGATTATTCTAAATATAAAGAAATATTTAAGCTCATTCTGCAGTGAATACCCTACTTTTATTAATAAAGTTAGGAAGCATGATAAGCAAGTTACACACCATAAAACAAATTCAACTCTACCCTATTAAAGGTATGGGGGGAATTTCTGTCCATTCTACCAAAGCCTTACAAGAAGGTATCCAATGGGATAGACATTGGATGCTGGTAGATGAAGAGGGTACGTTCCAAACCCAACGTGAACTTCGTTTCATGGTACATTTCAAAACTGCATTAAAAGACGAGGGCGTGGAGGTCAGCTATAAGGAAGAAAAAATTCTACTTCCATTTATCCATACCAAGGAAGGTGAGCGAACTGTACAAATCTGGGAACATACGCTCATTGCTGATGTCTGTAAGACCGAGTTAAGCGAATGGTTTTCTGAGCACCTAGGTAAACAACTACAATTAGTTTGTTTAAAAGCTAAAACACCACGTATTAAAAAGATTCGTGTAGCACCTGATGAAGTTGCTATTCGGTTTTCTGATGGCTATCCCTATACTATTCTGGGAACTGCGAGTGTAGAACTTTTGAATTCTAAGCTTGAAGAAGCACTTCCAGAAACACGATTTAGATCTACAATAATAGTAGAAACAGATACTCCGCATGCAGAAGATACTTGGACTGACTTTCAAATAAATGGTTTAGACTTTAGAATGGTGAAGCCCTGCTCGAGATGTGTGGTTACAACAATAAATCAGGATACGGGCAGCACCAGTAAGGAGCCGCTCAAAACTTTAAGTAGCTATCGAAGAGAAGGAAATTATGTAAACTTTACAATGAACGCAATTTGCCTCACAGAGGGAGTGATTTCAGTCGGTGACAAATTTACAGTCTAATGACAGAAGATACAGATGCATACGCCTGTCTCATTTTAGCTGCAGGTTCTTCTAAACGTATGGGAAAGGCCAAATTAGTTCTAAAGTATAAGGATGAGTCTTTAATTCTTAGATGTGTATCCACCGTTTTACAAGATTTCGCCCCTAGGGATACGTATTTAGTTACTGGAGCTTACAAAGACCGAATACTAGATGCGCTTTCTGTTTATCCTCAAATAAATATCATTCACAATGACAATCATTTAGAGGGTATGGGAAGTTCCATAGCCTGTGGTGTGTCTAAGATCATGGAGAAAGACTATAGGGGTATTCTTTTGGTCTTACCCGATCAAATCTTGCTGGAAGAAAAAAATATAAAAGAAATCCTCGCCTTACACAAGAGCAACCCAAAGGCTATTATATTGTCAAACTATGGTAATAGCAAGGGGCCGCCTAGTGTATTTCCTTCCCAAAGTTTCTCCTATCTTACTGATTTACAAGGAGATAAAGGTGCAAAGCATGGTATTGTAGATAAATTCCCTCTTGAACTATATAATTTCCCCCTTGGTATGTTTGATATCGATAAAATGGAAGATTGTAAAGAATTTGACATAAGGGACTAGGGTAGCCGCGTATTATTGTGTCCTATATATAGAGAATGTTAAATCAGATTGAATGGTCAGAAAGTTTTACATATCACTTTTCTTTTCAGTATTTTTTATGGCTTTAGGAACTTCGTCTAATGCGAATTGCCTTAGCGGTGATCCTATAGTTAAAACAAGCAAACTTTCGTTGGATATTTTTCCAAATCCAGCATCGTCTGTGACTAATTTAAATATTAAAGGCAGCAAAGATACGCAGATTCTTATCCTGAATTCCCTAGGCAAGGTAATTAAAGAAGTGCAAATGAAGAGTGAATTAACAAGTCTACCCGTGGACGATTTAAATGCAGGTCTTTACATTATTAAAGTTAAAGACCTACACTCGGATGCAGTTGTTTCCAAGCGATTACTCGTTAGGAAATGAGCATCCCCATAAAGTAAGGTGGCTCTTGTTTTTGACAAGGGCCTTTTTTTTGCTTATAACTCACGCACAATATTCATTTTTCTTAAAATTACTTACACGAAACTTTGCCTCTTCAATGTTAATTTGAAGTATGTGCACTTCAATGTGAAAGCGTATCATAATTCTGTTTTCAGCAGACATGCTTCAACATTCTACCATATTTTTTCTTAAGGATATACAATAAACTCGTAAAATTCATGTTTTCATACAGTTGTTAATACTGAAGTTTACAGTGAAAAAGCCCTGCATGAAAGCTTTCTGGACATGTTTGATTCTTATCTGTCTTTCTACCAGCATCCATTCCCAGGTAGAAATTGACTTTAGTATGGGACTGCAGATGGGGAACACGAGCTATAATCAAAACTATCCCTATTTCACAACTTTTAAGTCTGGCTTCTTTGTTGGTGCAGCTTTGGTAAAAGAGCTGAATCCCACGTATGCTATTAAGGCGGATATTCAATTCTCTCAAAAAGGGCATAAAATCACAGGGACAAAAACCATTGGCTTTGGTCTTTTGGAAACTATCCCTGCAACACGTAGATACATCGAGTTTATCCCCCATTTAGAAAGAAAATTTTCGTCCAGACTGGTATTGTTTGCTGGAGGCGGTTTTGCTTATAAACTCTCTGAAAAATTTAATGATAGATCAACTGCCGTTCTTACAAATCGCAATGATATATTATTACATACAGGCCTCCATTACTACTTAGATAAAACATATCTTATTCTAAGTCTTAAGCGCAGTTTTACCGAATCAGACGGTATCCAATACACCAACGAGGAAGGAAATCCTATCCAAAACCTCAATTCAAGAAACATAAACATCCTATTTGGAATGGGTTTTCGGATCTAAAATCAGCAGTACCTTACAGCCAATTTAGCTTGCAATCTCTTTCTTTTTACCTCAACTCCTTATTTCCCTGTTCTTTTCTGTAAATTATGTAACCAGATCATCTGGCATTACGTTAAATCACCAAAATTGATGATTATGTTTATAACAGAAGTAGTAGCAATCATTTCCGTTTTCGGAACAGTACTTACCATCGCCTTAATGTTTTTTAGAACTCGACATGCTGAGCGTATGGCATTAATAGATTCGGGTGCAGACGCAACCATCTTTTACCCTAAAAAGAAAGTAGGTGGTTCTTTAGCCTTTAAACTAGGATGTCTTTTGACTGGGGTAGGTTGTGGCTTTATGACTGGGTCCGTATTAGAGCACAGCTTACATATGGATGGAGGTCGGATGATCGCACCTTTAATTATGATTGGTGGAGGAGTAGGATTGATTATATCCCATATGCTGGACAGGAAGTTTGAACGAGAGGACTCAGAAGAAAAATTCTAAGACCCTAAATACTCTCCTGCAAGCAAATATATTGATGATAGACGACTTCAAAATTATAGACAGAGTCCTAACTGGTTCACTACAAGACTTCGAACTCTTGATAGAACGTCATAAAGATTACGTCATGTCAGTTTGTGTCTCTGTTCTTAAAAACACCCAAGATGCAGAGGAGGCCAGTCAGGATAGCTTTATCAAAGCTTACAAAAAGTTGACAAGCTTTGATAAGACTTCTAAGTTTAGTACCTGGTTATATCGGATAGCATATAGAACCTCATTAGACCATCTACGTAAGAGAAAACGTACAGTGAATATTGAAGATCACAGTGCACAGCTTAAAGAAGAAGATAGGGTCCATTCCAAATTACTGGATGAGGAGCGATTTGGAATTTTACAATCTGTCATAGAAACGCTAGATGAAGAAGATCGCACCATTATTCGCTTGTTTTATTTCGAAGAGATGCAGGTAAGAGATCTTGCAAAGATTACAGGCTTAAAAGAGAATAATATTAAAATCAAACTATTTAGGATTCGTAAAAAATTGAAAGAGCGGATTAGCCCAGAATTAAAAAAATTGTATTTACCTTGATACTGAGAAAGATGAAAATAACAGAGCAAATCATAATTGAGTATATAGATGGAAATCTCAACGAGGACCAAGCAGTTTTTGTCCGTGAGCAATTGCAAACAGATTCTGCATTAATGGATAGCTACAAAGCCTACAAAGAAGCAAATAGCTTATTAGCAGCCCTCCCGCTCCACTCTCCTAGCTCTGCTTTTTCTCAAAATATTATGTCCTCACTCTCATCCCAAAAAGTAAAGAAATACGAGCCAGTGAAGCTAGGGAATCTTTTTATCATTCCATTGACTGTATTAGCGGTCACGTTCTTTGCTCTTATCTTTCAGTCAGATGCTACTGCAAGTGGTTCTAGCTTAAGTGCATATCTTGAACAATATATACCAAATTACAGCTTAGATATTCCAGGGCTCAGTACATTCAAAAACTATAGCTATGTATTACTGATAATCTCTGCTATGCTTCTTATTGATTCGTTCTACAATAGAAGAAAGTTAGTAGCATCTCTATTCTAGAAATAATTGTTTAGCTGCAAATACTTGCACTCACACATAAAGCAGATATATTACTAAAAGAAAATTATTGTCTACCAGTTACCTTGAAGGCAATGGTTCCACAGACCTTAGACTTAGATTTCTCAAACCAGAAATCTTTGGCCTTACGCAGAGCTAGGGAAATAATGCTCTTCGTTTGTAAGGTAGATAAGTCTTTATTAAATTCAGCGCTCTCTACCCTTCCACTTTTACTAACACACAGGTTTATTGTAACATCCCCCGAGTCATCAGACAAAATCAGAATATTTGGCTGTTTCAAGATTTCTCTTGCGCCTAGTCCATCACGGAGTTCTAAGGTAAGATCCTCATCTATATACATTTCATTCACTGACTCTATATCCACTTCTTCTACCTTTTCCTCTTCTAACATCTCTTCGATATCATCGTCATCGTATTCCATGGGTGCTTCTTCGGTTGATGCAATTTCAGAGCCTTGAGATCTACTCGTATCGTTATTTGTTTTTTTGACAGGCTTCTTCGTAGTCGCTCTACTTGACTTTGTAGATGAGGCAACTCCAGAGCAATATTTTCTTTGTTGCTTTTTAGCTAAACTTGAACCTAAGGCTGAGGCTTCAGACCAACTGCTACATGCACTTGATAAATCGTCATTTTGGTAGTGGATTTCACCTAGTGCCTCATAGATGCGTTCATCTGTATCTATAAAGGCTGCAGCCATGATTAAACTATTCTCAGCGGCTATATAATTTTCTAATTGATATTCAGCTAAACCTAGAAGTTGGCTTGCTTTCGGAGATATCCCATTATTATCCACCCATAAAAGGATGTCTTTCCGTGTTCCAAGATAGGCACCCAAGGCATATTTCGCCTCCGCTCTTAATAAAAGCGCATCTTTGTAGGAAACATTCTTCTTGATCACCTTGTTCAATTCAACGATAGCGTCTTCGTAGCGCTCAGTACCCATGAGATATTCTCCCTTTACATAGATGAACCCGAGTTCACTATCTAGCTCTTGTGCTACCACTGGAAGGCAGAGTATTGCAAGAATGATTGTTAGGAAGAAATTTTTCATGTTACGTGTGTTTAACAAAGATAACTACGTTTATTATAATTTAGACGGATTAAAAACATATTTGTTATTATTATGCGTCCAAATATTGTCATAAAGAATCGTTAAAAACAGTGAAAATGAATAAAGCATATATAGTTTCAGCAGTTCGCACCCCTCTAGGAAGCTTCGGAGGAGCCCTTTCATCCTTTTCAGCCACCCAACTGGGCACCATTGCAATGCAGGGAGCCTTAGATAAATCAGGCATTCCAGCCGATAAGGTGGAAGAAGTGTATTTCGGCAATGTATGCCAAGCCAATCTAGGACAAGCTCCGGCGAGACAGGCTGCCTTAGGAGCAGGAATTCCTAACACTGTTCCTTGTACCACAGTAAATAAGGTCTGTTCTAGTGGCATGAAAACGATAATGCTAGCTGCACAAAGTATCATGCTAGGTCAAAACGACATCCTGATGGCCGGCGGCATGGAATCCATGTCTAATATTCCCTACTACCTGCCAAAGGCAAGATGGGGGCTCAAGTATGGAGGAGTTGACCTTATTGATGGTCTAGAAAAGGATGGATTGCGCGATGTATACGAGCAGGGTCCCATGGGACAATTTGCAGATAGTACTGCTACAAAATATGAGATAAGTCGAGAAGAACAAGATGCTTTTGCAGTCAGTTCGTATAAACGGGCAGCTGCTGCTACGGAAGCAGGGAAATTTAAAGACGAGATTATTCCCATAAGCATTCCACAACGTCGTGGCGATCCTATCATCATGTCTGAGGATGAAGAATACAAAAAAGTAAAGTTCGAAAAGATACCAAACCTGCGTCCGGCCTTTTCTAAAGACGGTACTGCCACTGCGGCAAATTCATCTACAATAAATGATGGTGCCTCAGCACTAATTGTAGTAAGTGAAGCGGCATTGAAAGCACATGGCCTAACACCTATTGCAGAAATAATTTCCTTTGCAGATGCGGCCCACGAACCAGAATGGTTTACTACAGCACCTACTAAAGCGGCCCCCCTCGCCTTAAAACGAGCAGGCCTTGGCGTGGACGATGTTGCTCTGTTTGAGGTTAACGAAGCATTTTCTGTAGTAACACTAGCCTTCAATAAAACCTTGAACATAGACAATGAAAAAGTCAACATCCATGGTGGTGCGGTTTCTCTAGGTCACCCACTAGGTGCTTCGGGTGCGCGTATCGTTACGACCTTGAATCATGCACTTAAACAGAATGGTGGTGGCATCGGTTGTGCTACGCTTTGTAATGGAGGTGGTGGTGCGAGTGCGCTGGTGATTAGAGTGTAGACGGAGGAACGGACGAACGGACCAACAGATGAACGGACCAACAGACAAACGGAATAACAGACGAACGGAATAACGGCTTGCGTGCGCGAGCAGTCAGGACGCAGAAGAGCGGCGTGTGCGAGATTGAAGGTTAAAGAGATGGATAGAGCGATGCGTGCGAGACGAAGCGGACAAACGGCATGCTTGCGTGCACAAGCAGGCAGGCCTCTCATGCGATTACAAGCAAGCTGGCCTCTTATTCAGGAATTTAAAAAACAGTTGGATTTTTGTAAAATACAATATTACTATTGACTTATGTTTTTATGCTTTACTCTGCTAGATTAATCTGCCAAGAAACACCATACTTATCTTCGCACCATCCAAACTTTTTTCCAAAACCAAAATTAGGAGCGCTGTAATCAGCCAAAGGTACCATTACCTTTCCCCCATTTGAAGAGAGTTGTTCGAACAAGTTGTCTATTTCACTTTCAGAATTACTTTCTATGTACATTGAAACCCCAGGTGAAAACGACCAGGCATGTTTATAGTTGTTTTCTGAAAGCAAATATTCTGTTCCATTTATTGTAAACACTCCGAGTTTGACTAGATCTGGTGTACCACCCACTTGTCCCTCTGCGTATTTAGTGATACTTAAAATCTTAGAATTTGGAAAGACAGTGGTGTAGAAATTTATCGCTTCTTCTGCCTTTCCACATTGATCACCTACAAATGTCAAAAAAGTTGTTGTTTTCATATTAGCATTTTTTAATTCAATATTAATGTAACTCTTTGTTTCCAAATTTCACACTTTGTTGCCTTTGAAATGGGCATTCCCTTTCCTAATACAATGCATATGTTTCTCTGACTCTAGATTCATTGACTCTAATTCAAATTATGTGGCTAGGTAGGGATGTAGATTAGAAATATATTCCAACAAAAAGGTCTCTCTTTCTATAGACAGGCCTTTTTTTTCACTGGATTGCATTGTGCGTTTGTTGTGCGCAATCGCCTCCTGAATATTTACCCAAATGGCTTGCATACCATTTTTCTTTTCATAAGACTCTAAGTGCGCAAGACCCAATTCCTTATTTATTTCGCAGGTATAGCAATAGGAAATCATATGTTGCACATCATAGTCTGATTTGTACCAGGGCCTGTATTCTTCATAGACCCCAAAGGGCTGAATATTTGAGATATTTTGAGCACCCGTTTCTTCAGTCAACTCCCGCTTCATTCCCTCTATTCTATCTTCCCCTTCATCCAAACCTCCTCCTGGTAGACTATAGTCTTCATACCGTGCAGTATACATCAGTAAAATCTCTTTACCATGTATGGCAATACTACGTGTAGCTAGACGCGTAAACACCGTTTTATTTTCAAGACTATTTAAATCTGGATGGTAGTGGGTTTTTAATAATTTCATGTAGGCGTTTTACGCATGCTTCCGCTTAGGCTGCTATTAAAATCAAACTGATTGCAATGAGTGCAGGAAGCGCTTGCACAAATAATATTTTTTTGTCTACGGAATAGGCTCCATACAAGCCAGCTATTGCAACACAGCTTAAGAAAAACAGAGAGATGTTTCTATTCCATTCTGCATCTTGAATGAAAAAGGTCCAGATAAGTCCAGCTGCTAAAAATCCATTGTATAAACCTTGGTTTGCAGCCATCGTTTTTGTTTGCCCAAATAATTCCTTAGGGAAAGAAGAAAATACTTTTCTTCCCTTGGTCTCCCATGCAAACATTTCAAACCATAAAAAGTAACAATGAAGAAAGGCTACAAGACCAATTAAAATTTTAATTACAATATCCATCTACTATTATTTAGAGCAGGGATCTTATGCAAACAAGATAGCCAAACCCTAGCATCATAGCGAATGTAATCAATGCAAGACCGAAGACCAAAGTTTCTTAAAACTATTCTGAAAGCAAGTTACTCTACGAATAGCTTTTTAAGAGCAATACCATCTGCCGTTTCTATCCGCACCAAGTAGAGTCCAGGAGCAATAGCCCCTAGCGACACACTGGTCTCATGAGAGCTTAATAATAATTGCCCATCTAATGTATATATATTTACTTGTTCCACTTTAGATGTTGTTTCCAGATGTAATATATCATGTACGGGATTGGGGTACATTCTTAGGCTAATGGTATTTTCAATATCCTTTACAGGTGTAAGAAAACAGCCTTGTGTATATGGACTCGTATAGAGTATTTCTTCGTTTTCATAAAAGCAGAGTAAGTCATAAAAAGAATCTACAAAACAAGAACCTGCATATTGCGTAAGGGAAGTCGTACTTCCCATGCCCTGAATCCAAACGATATATCCGGCCCAGGGCTGATCTGGGTCCGGTTCATCTGAACGTACTAAACGAATGCGTTTTCTCAATTCACCATTAAGCATCGCTATAGAATCTATTTGATATACTATTAGATCACATTCACTACCGTCATAATCAACAAAAAAGCTATCCCCTTCTATGAGATTAAAATCATACATCATTATTTCTTCTTCATCGTCTAAGAGAAATATTTGATTTTGATTATTTTCTCTCATAAATACATTATCAGAGATCCAAACAGCTGACTGGACAGTATCACTTTTAGTAAACAGCTCAAGATATTCTACTCCGTTAATTATTGTATCATTTCTAAAGGAATATAAATCCGTACAAAAGTTTGGTGTGAAGCCTTTGTAATTAATGATATTCCACTGCTTCCCTTGTTCGATGGTCTTTTGTGCACAAACTTGAAAAACTAGGATACATAAAATGAGTATAGATGTTAGTATTTTCATAATGCAAATATTTGTTAGTTACATCTAAAAATAAGTAGAAAATATGCCAACTAATCTAAAAATGAATTTGGAATATTAAGAGTGCTATAATTCTTCGCGACATTATCTTTCAATCCTTTGGTAAAATCTATTCTTACCAATACCATAAGGTCCCATCCTCAAGCCTTGAGACAGGCAAATATGATCTTTTGTAGGTATACTTTGCTGCCTCTTCTTCATTATAATCTACACCAAGACCTGGCTTATCTTCCAAAAGGATATAGCCATTGTTGAAAGAGAGTGGATGAGAAAACACACTATTTAATTTTTCATTGCCAAATCCTATAAATTCTTGTAATCCAAAATTAGGAGCCCATATATTAAAATGTGCATGCGCCGCATGACAAATTGGTGATAGATCCGGTGCACCATGCGGTGCCATTCTAATATCATACATTGCAGCAAAATCTGCCATTCTACGTAAGGGTGTGATACCACCTCCATGCGTAATAGAAGCTCTTAGATAATCTATAGTTTGATTTACAATGAGTTCTTTTGCATCCCAGATTGTATTAAATATCTCACCCAGTGCTAAGGGTGTTGTAGTATGATTCCTGATTACTTTATAGCCATCTTGATTATCAGCCTCTACATTTAAACGAGCATTGTATCGTTCAAAATCCTGTGTTATAACAACACCATCAATATTTTGAACTCCCACTGAAGCAAAAAACTTCGTATCATCACTTCCTCCAGCCATGCTAAAGTCATGCGCTACAGTGCTACCAGTTCCAAATACATGATCCTCAATTGCAACAACGTCAGGAGAGTTTCTGTAACCATCAATTTTAAAATCAACGAAACCAGGAGCAATTGCATTTAGCTCGGTTACATCCCATGTTCCGTTAGCAATTCTTTCATCTGCAATGTCTGCCCATTCGCTAGCAGTATAGTTTATATTATCTCTATATTTTTTTGATGTACTTACGTAGCCATTATAGCTAAATTGGGTTTTACCAGAACTTCCTTTCTTAGTAGTTACTAGTATTACACCGTTGGCTCCTCTAGATCCATAGATCGCAGCTGATGCAGCGTCTTTTAAAACCTAAATACTTTCCACATCATTTGGATTGACAGTAGCCAAACTTCCTGAGATTGGATATCCATCAACAACAACAAGTGGGTTTGAATTTCCAGTAATGGAAGAGGCACCTCTAATCTGGATTTTTGGATCTCCGCCGGGCTCACCACTTTGGTTCTGGATTAATACACCTGATAATTTACCTGCTAAGGCATCATCAATTCTAGCTGCCTGAATAGCAGCTACGGCATCTCCTTCCACCTGTGCAATAGCACCAGTATTGTGCGACTTTTTCCGAGTACCGTAACCCACAATAATTACCTCATCTAGTTCAAGGGAATTTGCTGACATTGCAAAAGATATATATCTGTCGTTCCCGACTGTTAGATATTGATCTTTATAACCAACATAGCTGACTACAAGAACATCACCTGGATTAGCAGCTACTTCAAATTTTCCATCGACATCAGAAATTGTTCCTGTATCCGTTCCTTGAACTAGGACATTTGCACCGATCATGGGCAAACCTGTCTCATCAAAGAGTTCTCCAGAAACTGTTTGGGAGAGCAACATTGTTGTGCTTGCAAAACACATAAAAATTACAACACTGACTTTACTGAATAGCCAGTATTTCATAGTTTTTTTCATAATTAAAAAAGTTTTTTCATTAAAAATTGTCCGATGACAGAACTTAATTTCAAATTCTATCTAAAAAAATTATGGTTTATAATTGAAAATCTTTGACTTCTTGAAGGTGTTCCTCCATAGCATCAACCGCACCATCTGGATTTCCATCACTTATCATTTGTAATATTAAGCGATGTTCTTCAATAGTCTTTTTGTTGTTTTTTTCATTGCACACTTTGAGTTTTATGAAATTTTTTACGATGTCAGGCGTAATAATCATCATAAGTGTTTTCAGAACCTCGTTTTTACCTGCTTCAGCTATCTTAAGATGGAATATGAGATCTTCTTCGACAGCAACATCTCCTTCACGTAGCTTTTCTTCGTAGCGACTCAATGCATTTTTTAATTGTACAATATCATCTTTCGTACTATGTATTGCAGCTAATCTTGCTGCTTCTTTTTCTAGTAGTATTCTTGTTTCTACTAAGGATTTGAATTCTGGTTTATCTAGCTTTAGAATATCTGTAATCAATCCTTCAATAGCGACTAATCCAAGTCCAGCTATATAGGTACCACTTTGCGGTAAGACTTTAAGGATTCCATAAATCTGAAGTTTGTTAATTGCTTCTCGTACCTGATTTCTAGAAACACCAAAATGTTCAGCCAATTTACGTTCTGGTGGAAGTTTTTCACCAGGCTTAAATCTTCCTGACAAAATCAATTCTCTAATTTGAGAGATTATCAAATCGACTGGATCATCTACCTTTATCCGACTTAAATTTTCTAGCATACAGATATATTAAAATTATTGGTCAACCAATTACTGGTCAACCAAAATTAAATATTTTTTTATACTTTAGGGTACTTTCTTATTAAAAAGTTAAAACGTTCTCGATTTTTTACGTTTCTGAAAATGCTTGACTTTTTTGATATCATACTTCCCTCGCTAAAAAGAAACTAATGCTTTCAATTTTCGATTATCTAGTTGTCATTGCCTATTTTTTCTTAATGATGGCTTTAGGTATCATTTTTAAAAGGATGAACAAAAGCACCAGTGACTATTTTAGGGGTGGTTGAAGTATGTTATGGTGGATGGTTGGAGCTACCACATTTATGTCATTTATTAGTGCTGTTACCTACACTGGAGCTGCTGGAAAGGCATATGAAACTGGAACCTTTGTATTTACTGTCTATATGGCGAATGGGGTAGGATTTTTTATCAGTTTTCTTTATTTCTCTAAACGATTTAGGCAATCAAGATTAGTTACGGCAATAGAACTTGTGCGGGAGCGATTTGGCAGGGTCAATGAGCAATTTTTTACTTGGTTGGTAGTTCCTTTTGGGGTAATACATGGTGGAGTATGGCTATATGGATTAGGAATTATAGTATCGACAGTATTTGGGGTAAGTATGGAAATGACAGTTCTCGCTGTTGGAATTACTGTTCTCATTATCTCTCTTATTGGAGGATCATGGGCAGTGGTAGCAAGTGATTTTATGCAGCTGATAATAATGATTCCTGTTGCTATTATCTTAGCTTTTTTATCTTTAAAACAAGTAGGGGGAATTAGTGGTTTTGTTGAAAAACTACCGAGCCATCAATATAATTGGTCAGAACTAGCAGATTCAAAAATAGTTTGGCTATGGTTTATCGCCTCGTTCTGTCATTTGAAGTTGTACTGAGGATAAATGAGGATGCAAATGTAGGAGACTTTCTTAATCAAGTGATCTTATCAGGAATTCGCTTAGATGATTTAGAGTTTGATTCTGTGTTATCAGATGATCCATCTACAGCAATTCCAAATGATGCGACAATCTTTTCTATAGAAGCACTAAGTTCTGAAATAGACAATCAGTTTTTTGGTATATGCGAAGGAGGTGAAACAACAATCCACGCAGGTGTGTACGGAGCAAATTCTTACTTATGGAGTACCGGCGAAACAACGGAAGAAATTATAGTGGATCGAGAGGGTTCATACCAAGTTACCATAACTACGGACTGTGATCAGACTGTTGCTACTGCCCTAGTTAGCTTGGATGAAATTAGTCTGGAACTAGGCGATGACATTTCTCTAGAGCTCGGTGAAACCATTACAATAGAACCTCAGTTTGTAAGCCAATCGCCTATACGAGCATTTAAATGGGCAAGTGACAATATGCAAGCTCTGGATTGTCCTACTTGCAAAAACCTACGCATTCAAGGTATCTCAGATACGCAGCTTTCTCTGACGCTAGAAAATGCAACTGGTTGTAGCGTAAGTGATCAGTTAGGATTGAAGCTAGTCGATATACAGATATATGCTCCTAATGTTTTTAATCCTAATAGTGGAGGTGCTAATAATTCCTTCTTCTTGCAGGGTAATCTAAGCTTTGATATTGCGCGTTTTGAAATTTATGACAGATGGGGGAATTTAATGTTCCAAAAATCAAACATTCAGGCTAACCAAGCTAATGAGGGTTGGGATGGTACACGAAATACCCAGGCCTCTGTAGAAGGAGTTTACATATGGTCGGCTATCCTCCGCTTTAAAGATGGAACACAGGGAGTTAGAACTGGGAATGTAACACTGGTTCGATAGTTTCCAAGATGTTCCTTTAGCTTGTCTTCTCGCAAATGCCCCACCACTGAAGATAGTTAGATGCTCAGCTAAGCTCAAGCTCTACTCTATTTATAAACCAACAAGAGAATATGACTAATACAAGCAAAAGAGCCTAGGGTCATGCCCAAAAATTAAGCATAGATACTATTACCTGACAATTTGTCATTCATTCTCTAATGTCGTATCTTTGCCGAGCTCAAAAACAGGAAAATACATGCAGAAAAAGGAGGCAATCGCCACAGATGACTATATACCTGACGAATCTAAGCAGGGAGAGGTATTAACTGCGGAGACGCAAATACCGGCAGATGCCAAGCAGTTTTATGTAGAATCATACGGTTGTGCAATGAATTTCTCGGATACAGAGGTCGTTGCATCTATCCTACGTGAGGAGAATTATTTCCCGACTAAGGAAATGGCAAGTGCGGATTTGATACTGATTAATACCTGCAGCATACGCGAAAAGGCGGAGCAAAATGTACGTCAGAGATTGACGGTTTTTAATCAGGTGAAAAAGAATAAACCAGCGACACTGGTGGGTGTTCTGGGCTGTATGGCGGAACGTTTAAAGAGTAAATTTCTGGATGAGGAAAAGCTCGTAGATATCGTTGTAGGTCCAGATGCTTATCGCGACCTACCTAAGCTCATTGACACGGCCAAGGGAGGTGAACGTACCATCAATGTCCTACTCTCTCGAGAAGAAACCTATGCAGATATTTCGCCTGTACGTCTGGATAGCAATGGAGTTACTTCTTTTATTTCTATCATGCGTGGCTGCGACAATATGTGTTCGTTCTGTGTGGTTCCATTTACCCGCGGAAGAGAACGTAGTAGAGATGTGTTTTCCATCTTAGCAGAGGCAGAAGATTTATTTAAGCGGGGCTATAAAGAAGTTACTTTGCTGGGGCAAAATGTAGATTCTTACAAGTGGGAAAATCCTGAAACAAAAGAAGTAGTCAACTTTGCGCAATTACTTGTGCTGGTTTCAAAAATACATCCTGATTTACGCATCCGATTTTCGACCTCGCATCCTAAGGATATCACGGACGAGGTCATGTATGCGATACGCGATCATGAAAATATATGCAACTATATACACCTTCCTGTACAGTCAGGTAGTAGTAGGATATTAAAATTAATGAATAGGACCTATGACAGGCCTTGGTACAAGCAAAAGATAGACAGGATCCGTGAGATTATTCCTGATTGCTCTATCTCTTCAGATGTTATTGCTGGTTTCTGTACAGAGACGGAGGAGGATCATCAAGAAACGCTCAGCATGATGGAGTACGCGAACTATTGTCTGTCTTATATGTTCTATTATTCTGAACGTCCGGGGACTTTGGCAGAACGTAAGTATGAAGATGATGTTCCCTTGGAAGTAAAAAAGAGAAGACTGAAAGAAATTGTACAGAAACAAAAAGAAATATCCCATGCAAATAACCTATCGACCATTGGTAAAACTTATCGGGTTTTGATAGAGGGAGATTCTAAAAAATCAGACAAAGATTTTAAAGGTAGAAACAGTGGTTTCTTGTTGATCGTTTTTCCTAAAAAAGGAGACTATAAGGTAGGTGATTATGTAAATGTGGAAATCACTTCTGCAACGAGTAACACGATGTTAGGTAAGATTGTATAAAGATGAATATTCAAAGTACAAAACTACGATATGGAATTATAGGTAGATCTGAATTACTGGATCGCGCCTTAGAAAATGCTATCCGCGTTGCTGGCACCGAACTGAGTGTGCTTATACGCGGTGCGAGTGGTGTAGGTAAGGATGTGTTTTCTAAAATCATTCATGATCAAAGCAAGCGCAAGCACAATAAACTGATAGGTATTAACTGTGGTGCTATTCCTGAGGGTACCATCAATTCTGAATTGTTTGGACATGAAAAAGGAGCCTTCACAGGTGCAACAAGCGATAGAAAGGGATATTTTGAAACGGTGAATGGGGGAACAATTTTTCTTGATGAAATCGGAGAAATGCCCTTAGACACTCAGGCATATTTACTGCGGGTTTTAGAAAGTGGAGAGTTTATTCGTGTGGGATCGTCTTCTGTACAAAAAACGGATGTGCGTGTTATCGCTGCCACGAACGTAAACTTAGAGGATAAAATAAAGAAGGGCAAGTTTAGAGAGGATCTCTATTATCGTCTGAATACAGTTCCTATTGCAATACCATCACTCATGGAGCGCAAGGATGATATCAATATACTGATGCGCAAGTTTACCATGGATATCGCCGAGAAATATCGCATGGAGCCTATCCAACTAGATGAGAACGCCAAGTTGATTTTAAAAAACTATCCTTGGCCAGGTAACATTCGAGAGCTAAAAAACCTAGCTGAACAAATGTCAATTCTGTCTGACAATAAACTCGTAACAGCAGAACGTTTATTAGAATTTGCGCCCCATCTTTCTAAACGCAATTTACCTAGCGTAACAAGTAAGGGTTCGAATGGAGAGACCTTTGAAGAACGAGAAATCTTGTATAAGTTTCTTTTGGACATGAAAGGAGACCTGTCTGATTTAAAAAATCTCGTCTACGAACTGGCTCGGACGAATGATTTAGACTTTCCGAAACTAGCACCTGGTCAGGAAGTACATGCAGACCTGCCAACCATCTTACATGAAGATAGTTTACATAAGGAGCAGCTAAATGCCTCTCGGCCCGTTATAATAAGTGCGCAGGAAGTGAAAGAATACGAAGAGACAGAAATTATTGAAGAAAGTTTATCTCTAGAAGCCAAAACCAAGGAACTCATTATAAAGGCCTTAGACAAACACAAAGGAAGGAGAAAGGATGCGGCTGAGGATTTAGGAATTTCTGAGCGTACGCTGTATCGTAAGATTAAAGAATTTGACATCATTGAAAACTAGAATTGCCTTATACTATATCTTGTGTTTTGCTTGTTGTATAATCAGCGGCTGCAGCTTTTCATTCAAGGGTACATCTATTGATTCCAGTATCAAGACTTTTTACGTAGAAGATTTTATTCTAGACCAATCCGCCTCTATTGCTCCCTCGGATCTAGACATACTATTTACAACTACACTGATCAATAAAATACGTGATGAGTCGCGTCTTAAGTACGATGATGAAAATCCAGATATTATTTTTAGCGGTAACATTACCAGATATACGATCAATCCGGCTGCTCCTATTGAAGGTAACACTACCCTACTTAACCGACTTGATATTAGCGCAAGGGTAAACTACGAACTGATTAGTGATGAAAAACAAAACTACACGAAGAACTATTCAGAGTTTGAAGATTTTGAAAGCGATCAGGATTTGACAAGTGTACAGGATGGTTTGATAGAAATCATTTTGGATGATATTTTGGAGAAGGTGTTTAATGATGCGTTTAGTAATTGGTAGGGATTCTCTGCACCAGGGTCTTGAAGATTCTACCATAAATTTGTATTTGATGTAATTAATTTCTCCGCTCACCTTTAGATTTAAAACCGATTACTTGCTAATTCAATTTATATTTGAATCCTAGACTTAATACTGTTTCTTGTTTCTTTACTTGAATTGTAAAATCTTCATTTGTTGCATTGTCAATAAAGTTGCTCAGACTATTTTTAAATCTTGCATCAAAAAATATCACGTTCTTTTTAATATTATAATCAAATTGGAATCCTAGTAAATAGCCAATTCCAAATGCATGAATATCATCTTCTTGAAAGTCATAAGTAAAACCCTGTGAATCTTTCGCTTGAAGATATCTGTTGATTCCTATTCCGGCGAATACATTTGGTTCAAAGCTGCCTTTTAATATTCTAAACTTAAGAATAGAATTGCTTTCTAAAGATTTGGTGGTTAAGTTAAAAGGAATAGATGGAATAGAGATTCCTGACTCAAAATAATTCACTTCAAATACATAATCAAATTTTGAATGTAATCCTTGTTCCAAGAAGATACCTAATTCAATTTTATTTTGTGCTTCCTGATCTTCCACTTTATTCTCATTAAAGTAATAATTCAAATTACTAATATTAAGACCACTTCTTAAACCAATTTTAGTTTGAGCTTGTAGTCCGCAGGTCGTAATAATAGAGAATAGCAATATTGATAAGCCAGGAATGTAATTTTTTTTCATAATAGATTTTCATATGCAATTTCAATAATCAAGTAAAGAAAAGAATTCGTGCGTTTAATTTATATCAGCAAAAATATTTAATTTTCGGAGCAGCTTCTATTTGCTTCTGAATCGGGCTAAAGTGTCCAATCTCTTTCGTTTTAATTTATATCTTTAAAGGCCTTGAAAAAGATATCCTTCTATAATTCTTAAATAGTATAAATTGAATAGCTGAGCATGTATGCCATAGGATATGACATAGGAAGTTCTTCCATAAAAGCGGCCTTGGTTAATCTTGCGTCTGGAGCAAGATTGGGTATAGCTCAATATCCAGAAAGCGAAATGCCTATTACTGCAATAAAGGCTGGATGGGCTGAGCAAGACCCGGAAGAATGGTGGAAAGCTGTTTGTCATACGAGCAAACAATTATTGGCAGAATTTCCTGAGACTAGAAATCAGATTTCTTCTATTGGTATTTCTTATCAGATGCATGGCTTGGTACTTGTAGATAAACACAAGCAAATCATTCGACCTGCAATTATTTGGTGTGATAGCCGTGCCATCCCCTACGGCGATTCCGCCTATAAAGAACTGGGTTCGTCCTACTGCCTTGAGCACCTACTTAATAGTCCGGGCAACTTTACCGCTGCAAAATTGGCCTGGGTACAAGAACACGAACCAGAAAATTACTCTAAGATTCATAAGATAATGTTGCCCGGTGATTACATTGCCATGCGTTTAACGGAAAATATTACTACAAGTATGAGCGGCCTTTCTGAGGGTATTTTTTGGGACTTTAGACAACATGTTGTTTCAAAGAAAATTTTAGAACACTTTAATATAGATGCAAGTCTTCTTCCTGAAATTCTCCCTTGCACAAGTGAGCAAGGAGTCACATCTAATTCTGCCTCAAAAGCAACGGGATTAGCGCAGGGCATTCCAGTTACATATCGAGCAGGAGACCAAGCAAATAATGCCCTTTCTTTATCTATACTTGAGCCCGGAGAAATAGCTGCTACAGGAGGTACATCTGGTGTGGTATATGGCGTCTCTGATCAGTTAAAAACAGATAGCAAACAACGTATCAATAGTTTTGCCCATGTCAATCATAGCAAAGAGCAAATACGTATAGGGCAACTCCTGTGCATAAATGGTGCGGGGAGTCAATATGCTTGGATTAGAAAGCAAATCCACAGTACAAAAAAAACATATGCAGAATTAGAATCTAGGATTGCAAACATACCTGTTGGTTCGCTAGGTTTACGTATGATCCCCTTTGGCAACGGAGCGGAACGCATGCTAAATAACTTGCAAACAGGTGCTCAATTAAATAATTTACAATTTGCTCTACACACCAAGGATCATATAATCCGCGCAGGTCTAGAGGGTATTGCCTTTGCCTTTGTGTATGGTATTCATATACTGCAAGAATTGGGCGTGGATCCGCAGCATATCCGTGTTGGTAATGATAACTTATTCCAGTCTCCTGTTTTCTCTAGTACCATTGCCGAATTTTTAGGCTGCGAAATACAGGTGATGGATACTACAGGTGCTGATGGTGCTGCTAAAGCTAGTGGAATAGCACAGGGATTTTACTCCGACTTTAAGGAAGCAGTAGCTAATACTCCATTCATACAAACATTTTCTCCAACTACAAAGGATAGTGCGTATGAGAATGCATATCAAATATGGAAAAATGATTTAAATACTCTCATTAAAAACAAGTAACGTGCGCACATATTTTACTGATATTGAAAAAATACAATTCGAAGGAAGAAACAGTAAGAATCCACTTGCCTTCCGGTGGTATGATGAGAACAAATTAGTGGACGGGAAATCCATGAAAGACCATTTTAGATTTGCTGTAGCCTATTGGCACAGCTTCTGCGGTAGTGGTGCAGATCCTTTCGGGTCTCCTACACGTCCAATGCCTTGGTTAGAATCCAAAGATCCTATGGAGCGTGCTAAAGATAAGATGGATGCCGCTTTTGAGTTTATTACAAAATTAGGTGTCCCCTATTATTGTTTTCATGATATCGACTTGGTGGACGAAGGAGACAGCATTCAAGAATACGAATCGCGACTTGAAAAAATTACAGATTACGCTAGAGAAAAACAAGCTGATACTGGTGTCAAATTACTTTGGGGTACAGCAAATTTATTTTCGCATCCAAGGTACATGAATGGTGCTGCTACAAATCCAGATTTCAAAGTCGTTGCGCGTGCAGCCGTCCAAGTAAAAGCAGCAATTGATGCTACCATTAAGCTAGGAGGTGAAAATTATGTTTTCTGGGGAGGTCGTGAAGGTTACAATTCCATACTAAATACAAATATTAAAAAGGAGTTGGACCATCTTGCTCGATTCCTACATATGGCAAAAGACTATGGAAGATCGCATGGTTTTACAGGCACCTTCTTAATAGAGCCGAAACCTATGGAACCTAGCAAACATCAGTATGATTTTGATGCGGCAACGGTCATTGGATTCTTACGAGAATATGAGCTTTTGGATGATTTTGCTCTTAATTTAGAGGTTAATCATGCCACTCTTGCGGGACATACTATGGAACATGAGATGCAGATTGCAGCAAATGCAGGTGTTTTAGCAAGTATTGACGCAAATAGAGGCGATTATCAAAATGGTTGGGATACGGACCAATTTCCTATAGATATCTATGAGCTTACACAAATGATGCTTATCTTTCTGCAGTCTAAGGGTTTAACATCTGGTGGTATAAACTTTGATGCTAAGCTTAGACGAAATTCCACGGATTATCAAGATTTGTTTATCGCTCATATTTCAGGCATGGATGCTTTTGCTAGAGCCTTGATTACGGCAAATGAAATTTTAAAAAATTCGGACTATAGTGCACTACGCAGTAATCGATATAGTTCATTTGTGGAAGGAAAAGGGTTGGACTTTGAAAATTCAAAACTTACGTTTGAAGAGTTGAGAAACTATGCGATAGAAGTGGGAGAACCGGAGCAACGAAGTGGAAAACAAGAATTATTTGAGCAACTTATTAACATGTATATTTAGACCTAATTTAATAACGATTAAATTGAAACCATACCAAATGAAATCCTAACCAGATTTCTTTATAAAAGACTATTAATTACAATGAAAAAATTTAAAATTTTTAATCTAAACATACTTTTTGTATGTGCAATTGCAAGTATGATGTTTATCATTTCCTCATGTGGAAAAGATGGCGAGGGTTCAGAAAACGGACCCGAAGCTGCATTTACTTCAACAACTAGCGGACTAACTGCTACGTTTACGAATACTTCATTAAGAGGTGAATCTTTTGAGTGGAATTTTGGAGATTCTAATTCATCCACGGATGAGAACCCTACGCATACCTATGCTGCGGATGGAACCTACACTGTAAGTCTTACTGTTACCAATGATGATGGTACGGATATGACTTCTTCATCTATCACAGTAGAAGAAGGAACTTCTAGTGGAGGTCCATTATTTAACTTTATAAGCGGTAAGGACTGGGTACTTGCTAGAGAAGATTTTGTTGCTTTTCACCTAGGACCGGACGATGGTTCTTGGGATTATGACCCACAGGTTGTAGCGCCTTGGTTTAATCTAGGTGACCTACAGGTAGATGGCGCTTTTGTTTGTCAAAATTCCTTAGCGCAACGATTTTCAGCGGCGAATGATGTGTACACGTTTAATGCAGATGGTACGTATAATATTGATTGGAATGGAGACTTCTGGGGTGAGTTTGGAATTTGGGCAGGAACAGCATTTAACGAGGTAAATATTGATCTTGTTGATGGTAACCTACCAGTACGAGCTGATGGTGTTGATGTAAGTGATTTCGTAAAAACAACACAAAATTATGTGATCGACGAAGCGGCTAGTACTCTTGAAGTAATTGGTTCAGGTGCACATATTTCCAATCCAAGATTTAAATCAGGAGAGTCAAGTCACGATGTAGGAAATGGAATTACATATACTATCCATAGAACATTCACGGAGGGTGATGTATCTTATTTAGTTCTAAGAAACGTAGTAGCGGATAACGATTTTGACGGAAGTGTGAATTTACACTATTTCACGTTTGCATCTTATGGAGGCACTACTCCTGAGATACGTCCTAACGGAAATATTTTTGTTCCCGTAGATTTTTCAGATGAAATTTCCTCTGCGGATATTTCACACGGATTTGATACGGAAGGAAATGTAGGCACAGGTGTTGACGAGGTAAGCTCTTCTAGTATCCTAGAATATGATCAAAGCATTGATGGTGTTGCTTGTACAAAATACACAAGAACAGATGCTGATGGTGGTTTCACGGATTTAAAATTATGGTCAAGAGATGCTGATATTCTATTTGATGATTGTGGAACATACACATTCTCTAAGGCAACAGTAGATGTATATGTACCAAGTACAAATGACTTCAATGGTGCCTTAGCAAATCAACTTATAATAAAGTTAGGTGATGCTTCTGAAGATCAAGAATTTTGGTGTTGTTGGACAACAGCAACAGAATCAGATCTTCCATTAGACACATGGACGACCGTAACTTTGGACTTTGCAGGCGCATTGGATGACACGAGTGTAGCTTGTGGTGTCAGAAATGATATTGACCTAGTCATTCTTGAATTTGGAGGCGCAGGGCATGCTGAGTCAGGAGAAGTTTACTACAGTGATTTTAGATTCGAACAATAAGAATACGTACACGATGTATAACGGGCTTGGATTTTCTCCAAGTCCGTTTTTTTTTTGATATTTTAATAAAAAGAAAAAGAGGTGCATTTACGTTGGGGCATATTAGGCTTAGGAAACATAGCAGATAAGTTTTGTGAAGATGTACAATTAGTACAAAACAACTCAGTGTATGCAGTAGGATCTAGAAGTTTGGACAAGGCCAATGCATTCGTTAAACACCATAAGGCAGAGCGTGCCTATGGATCTTATGCAGAACTCCTAGAAGATCCTCACGTTGAGATCATCTATGTTGCCACTCCACACAATAGTCATCATACATATGCCATAGATGCACTGCAGGCAGGAAAACATGTGCTGTGCGAAAAACCCATAGCTGTGAACTCAGCACAGCTTAAAGCAATAATCGATTGTGCAAAAGAGAATCAACGATTTTTAATGGAGGCACTTTGGACTCGTTTTAATCCATGCATATTAGAGGTAAAAAAGAAAATTGATTCCGGACTTATAGGAGAAGTCAGGCATATCGATGCTGAATTTTCAATGTACAGAAATGATCCAGATGAGAGTCGATTATTAAACCCTCATTTAGCCGGAGGTGCTTTATTAGACGTAGGTATTTATCCAGTCTTTCTCTCCTACTTTCTCAAAGGTATACCTAAAAAAATAAGGGCAAGTTCTATCTTACACACAACAGGAGTAGATCTACAAACAGAGATTAGTTTTGACTATGAGAATTGCGATGCTCATCTTATTGGAGGCTTTCATAGAGCATCTGATATGGTAGCCAAAATAGAAGGAACTAAAGGCCGTATCTATATCAACAAACGGTGGCACGAACCAGATAGCTATACCTTAGAAAAGGATGGTCTAAGAAACATCTATCACCATAGTAAAGTAGGCAGGGGCTACACGCATGAAATAGAAGAATGCTATGCAGCTATTCAAAATAATCAAATGGAAAGCATACATTGGTCACATCAAGATAGTATTCAACTCATTCAAGTTTTAGATGAAATACGTTCTATGACTGGTATCAAATACCCATTCGAGTAAATCATTCGTTTTCCAAGTGTTTAAGGAATCTTTGTGTTTAAAATAGGTGTAGGAAGACGTATTTTTGCCTAAATATTTACATTTAATCCTGCTAAGATTTCTATATTCGTTTAATTCTAAAATATTGAACTTTTAATTATGACTATTAACGATATTAAACAAAGACTTGAGGACGGTAATGAAAGATTCATTGCTGACAAATTAGATGGAAAATTAAACGACACTGCACGTAGAACAGAGCTGACTAAGGGACAACAACCCTATGCAATTGTTCTTAGTTGTGCAGATAGTCGCGTAGTGCCTGAGCTTGCCTTTGACACTGGGCTAGGTGAATTATTTGTTGTGCGTGTTGCTGGAAATGTAGCCAACAGTTCTTCTATAGCGAGTATAGAATACGCGGTTGCGCATTGTGGTTCTAAGGTAATTGTTGTACTTGGACACCAAAGCTGTGGAGCTGTAACGGCTGCTGCTGCTGGAGGCGATAACGGATATAATTTGAATCACTTATTAAGTCACATCGCTCCTGCTCTAGATGCAACTGACGATGGTGCTGACATTAATACCGTAGTAAAGAAAAATGCGCAACTAAATGCAACCGAGCTTATCAATAGATCTTCCATTATTCGTTCGTTTGTAGAAAAAGGAGACGTAAAAATATTACCAGCCTATTATAATTTAGATTCTGGTAAGGTAGACTTCCTTTAAAAGATGATAGTAACTAAGGGAATAGGTTTAAAGAACCTGCTTAGTTGGACACTCCGACATGTAGTATGGCTAAGCCTCCTTATGGGTGGCGTAGCCTTACTATACGATTATAATCTAATCCATGTAAACATCCCCTGGCTACCTGTTTCTGTAGTAGGTACCGCAGTCGCATTTTATGTAGGTTTTAAAAATAATCAATCCTATGACAGGATGTGGGAGGCTAGAAAAATATGGGGTGGCATTGTAAATGATAGTCGGTCTTGGGGTATGATGGTAGATGGATTTGTAAGTAATTTATTTGCAGAAAATAAACTATCCTCAGATGAGATTCACGCTATCAAACAGAGACTTATTTATCGACATATCGCTTGGTTGTACGCCCATCGCAGTCAGCTCTTGGTGGCCACTCCTTGGGAGCATGTGAGTCAGGGTGGATTCACTACTAAACGTATTAAAAAATATCAAGAAAAATTTGGCATAGGACTGCTTGATGATGAACACACTAAAAAAGAATTACGATCCTTTTTACCTGATGCAGAACATGATCGACTCGTGGGTTCAGTAAACACGGCCACCCAAATTATAAATGAACAGTCTAGAGATTTAGCAAAGCTTAGAGAGCAGGGCTACATTGAAGATTTCAGACATATGGAGATGGTGAATCTCCTTAAAAGTTTCTACACTTTACAGGGTAAAAACGAACGCATAAAAAAATTCCCTCTTCCACGTCAATATGCAAATATGAGTAGGTATTTTGTAGGAATTTTTATCATACTACTCCCCTTTAGTATGGTACCTGAATTAATGAAAATTGGACATCATACCCTATGGCCATCAGTTCCAATTGCTGTTTTAATAGGTTGGATATTTGTAATGATGGAAAACGTTGCAGACTATTCAGAAAACCCCTTTCAAGGTTTAGCAAATGATATTCCTATGATGTCTCTATGTAGAGTGATAGAAATTGATCTTGTTCAAATGCTAGGAGAAACAGATCTACCTCCAGCTATCAAAGCTAAAGATGGTATATTGATGTAAAATGCCCCCTTAGATAGATTAACTAAGAGGGCATTTGATTTTGTACGTAGTTTACCAAACTATGATTTAATGAACATTTGTTTTTCCACTCTATTATCGAATTCCACTAATATTAAATAGCTACTCGTTTCTAAACTTGATACATCGAGCCTTAGATTTTGACCAAATGCATCTTTTGTTAAAACAGTTTTACCTAAAATATTCAAGATTGTAATCCTAGTTATATCCTTCCCATCCAATGATTCTATACGTAATTCATTTCTAACAGGATTAGGATATATTTTAAGATTAGATGGCTCCGTTTCAGTAACTCTTGTACTTTCCAAGTCTATAGATCGGACATCTGAGAAAGTAAAACTTCCATTCTGATCTACAATACGTAATCTATAGTAAAGAACTGTAGCTCCAGCATAGACAGTAGTGACATCTTCATCTGTATAAGTATACATTTCTACACTCGTAGTATTACCAGCAGCAGTTCTCTCTCCTACCGTACTAAACACAGATCCATCTAATGACACTTCTACTTCAAATCGGTCTGTATTTACTTCATTGCTCGTAGACCACTCTAACTCTACATCTTCACCAGATAAATAGGCATCAAAACTTAAGAGGTTTACAGGAAGCGTTACATCCCCATTTGCAAAGCCTGCTAATAAACGTACATATGCTGCTTGATAATAAATAGCAGGTTCTGTAATCTCCCATGAGGCATCTGGATATCCTGTATTAAAATCCATGTAAGATTTTTGCGCGGGCTGACCAAAAGGAGGTGTGTTTTCACTAAAGCTATAATTTTGATTAGGTCCACCTGGCATGAAACCTGGTGCAGGTCCATAGGAGTCTTGCACGTTATCATATTCCGTACCATCATAGAACCATGTGTGATATAATTCGTCGACACTATTCTCTGCTCCTAAACTTGCCATATTAGACAGGTAGACTTTTCCTAATGGATTTACCCCATGAAAATAATGTACTAGTTCTTCTGCTTTTTGCAGATAGGAATCATTATCTGATGGGTTTATCCCATACTTTACAACCATCTTATTCAAATTACCATATTCAGCCTTGGGTAAATTGGATCCCCAATGATATGACCAATCAGGCATATAAGAACGATAGAGATCTAAATCGTTCTGTCCATAAAAACCATCCCAATCCTGTGACACATGCGGATTTACAGCATTTAAAATAGTGCTAGCTGTGGTTGCATCCGCTGTTGACAAGGTAGTATAATGAAAGAGCGCTTCCATGACTTGATTTGTGTATGGCCCCATCCAAGTGTTTTGAACGGCCTGTGCATCAAAGACATTCTCGATAATATAATTTCCATAGATAGACTGACCCGTTAACTCAAACAGATATACTGCGGCAATCAATGCAATTTCATTTTGAAAGTCTGCTTCCCAGTCTGCATCGCCAGCCACTATTGATCCATCATCGCAGGCCGTATCGAGATCATTTGCATTTTTCTTTTCTAAGAAATAATCAAAGGCTGTTACAGCTTGCAGCTCTAAGCTATTTCCATATGTTTGAAGACCTTCTATATGTTCATAGGCAACAGCAGCGTGGGCGAACATAGATGCTACCGCTATGGATGCTGCTGAACAAATTGGTCCATAATATCGTTGATCAAAATTTGCACTTGGCGGACTACTTATGTTCTCGGAAAAGTTCTTACTGCCCATTTTAATATGTACAGAACCATCTTCATTTGACATTTTCTCTAACCATTCTAATTCCCAATTTATTTCATCTAAAAGATCTGGAATACCATTTCCGGATTCAGGCAGATTCCAATTATCACCAAAGACCATAGGGTTTTCTTCGTAGGCAGTTAAGAGGTTATGTACGGTACTATGCGCAAAGGTGACATACTTATTATAATCCCCCGCATCAAACCATCCACCTGAAAGATCTTTTTCTAGACTAGCATTTCCTTGATCATAAATATAGCGTGCGTTTTCATCTTGCAAATTGTTATTGAAATTATTACCATCTGTCCACGGTGACTCAGCGTACGGTGTCTCTTTCGCCATATTACATCTATTGTAATAAAACATTTTCGTTGCTGCCTTTAATACATTATTATACACTGATTCCGAAATTTCAAAACTATAAGACATCGTATTATTCTCTTCATCTAAAATATGGTAACTACCTGGTGCAGTAAGACTACTGAAATCAAAATGCCATCCTCTATCACCCGATTGTCCATGTGTTGCTCCCCCACTCCAGAGAATTGGTTCTCCAGAAAAAACCGTATTACCCGAACTTTCATCAATCACTTTCAAAAGAGAACCAG
Source organism: uncultured Saprospiraceae bacterium (assembly GCA_938045585.1). GTDB lineage: Bacteria > Bacteroidota > Bacteroidia > Chitinophagales > Saprospiraceae > CALCMJ01. The sequence goes on along the minus strand of CALIAU010000022.1, from coordinate 110,917 downwards.
GCGTGTAATTAGCATCTGAATTATATCCAACCTGTGGATCAGAAATAACAGCAACTTTTGTGAAATCAGGTTTATAGCCAAATTGGTCTAAATGGATATGCTCTGTAACAACTGGTTCCATGTCTATCTCTTCAGAGTATTCTACAAATCCATTCCCTTTAAAACCGATCTTTAGATTTCCATACTCAAATGGATTTGCTTCCATGACTACTGGCCAATCATATATGCCGAGTGGATACTTACCCAATGAGGACCAACTCATACAATTATCAGTAGATTTATAATATCCAAAAACGCCATCTACTTCTCCGCAGATATAAACTGTCTCATAAATTGCATTGGGTGCAGCCTTTCCAATACTTACATTAAGCACCTTCGTCGTAGCTTCAATTTCTGTCCAAGTAGAACCTCCATCCGTGGATCTAAATAATCCTTCGATTAAATCTTCAGATTCTTCAGGTCCATTTACAAAAAATAAGTGTCCTTCTTTTCCTGGCACGGATGTAATCTTAGCGTTAAATGACCAAGCAGGGAGTACGGAAGCATTTCTATTCCAATTGGAACCTCCATCAGAAGTAACAAAGACATCACCAGAACCCCAGTCATAAATATAAAAGGTATGTGCCGCTACCTTATCTGCTATCAAAGCCTTTCTTTTGAAAAACGGTTCTGATAGGCAGCAATTTTCGGATGCTCCTGGCAGTTCAGATTCTTGCCATGTGCTCCCTTTATCAAAACTAATGTAGGGACTCCGATTGCCTCCCGGCAGCCATATTAGATTATTATTATCTTGAGCAGACACTTCAATTTGTCCAAAAATTAGATCAAATTCACCCTCCGGCATACTCGGGAAGGTATTCCAGCTAAGGCCTCCATCTTCACTATATACACTACTTCTTGTTTCCTCATCCCAACAGCAATATCTATTATCTTCAATTAATGCAGTTACAAAATTTTCATCAGTCGGACTTTGCGATAAATCCCAACAAGAATTAAATCGATCTGTGGGCAAATGCTTTTCTGGATAGTTATTTTCAGGTGTATGTAAGAAGACAGGAAAATCCCAATGTGCAGTTAGACTATTTCCATTCGAAAAACTGACTACATCGTTTGACACTAAATGTTCTTGGCCTATTGAAGACTCATTCCATATCATAGGGTTTGATCCATCATCATCGATATAGTAAGTCCCTGTTCCAAAGGAAATCCATACTCTGTTTTCAATAATCGGATCAAATTCAATTTCTCCTAGAGTAAACCAAGTTGTTTCCGTCCACTCCATCCATGGCACATTTTGTGCATTCCTCTGCATTGCTCTTTTTTCCCATTGTGGCGCAGAAGACATAATATTTGATGTAAGCCAGGTATCACTAAATCCTTCAGAAAATAACATGATCTTATCGTAGTTATTTGGATCAATAGCTATTTCAGAATAGGAAATGCTTAGATCTTCATTAAACTTCTGTGTCCAATTTTCTCCATCAAAGTGAAACATTCCAATAGATTCAATAGATCCATCATCTGTCTTATCTGAACCTGTTATATATAGGTTCCCTGCACCATCAATTTCCATATCCAAAAACATGGGATCATTATGCGTAAATAGACCATTTGTTATATTTAAAAAATTTGCTCCTGCATCCGTGGATCTAAATATACCCTCTCCATCTACTGCTACATAAATATTATTTGTTGCATTCCCTGAATTTCCAGAACTCGTATCAAAGACTATCGACCGTATTCCTCTTTCTTCGGTTCCATTTGGTACTGCATTTATCTTAGACCAATTTACACCATCCTCTGTGAAAAATAATCCTCTATTTATACTACCAAAATAGACACGATTCTCATTCAGAGGATCCACTGCAAGGCGTTCACCTGCCAATTTCGAATAATCCGAATTTGGCTCTATAAATAAATTTGGAAAATTCGTTCGTTCCCAATTCTCCCCTTGGTTATCTGAACTATATATGGTATTATGATAGGCCATATAACAACGATTTACATTGGAGGGTGCTGTGACAAGGCTAAGGACACCTTGATATTTAGACCAATGCACGTCAGAGGCTGGCATGGAGGTATTTGTAACAATTTGTTTCCATGTATTGGAACCATTGTCTAGTCGATAAGCTCCTCCCACGTCAGAACGAATAAATTTTGTACCATCTGGATGTATGTCCATACCCGTTATCCATCCACCCGCCCCAGTTTTCAATGTAGACCATGTCCCTTGGGCTTGTAAAAAGAAAGATAAACTCGAAATAGTAAGAATGAATAATAATCTCTTTTTCATAATGATTAATTTTAGTGCTTTGAGTAAATTGGGTTCTTATTACTTGTGAGTATAACGTGCTTGTACTCTAATACCCTACCACTTAAATAAAAATTATAATGGGTGTCTGTTCAGAACATATATTTCGCAGGGTTTTTGATAGGTGGCAAATCCCTTTGCAGCACTTCTTGCAAGCACGTGGCCTTGATATGGAATTGGCAGCTGATGAGGTACAGAACTGTTTTTTAAGATTGTGGAACAATTGCAGCAAAGTACAAGAAGAAAAGGCAAAGTCTTTTTTGTTTACAACAGCTAAACGATTGCAGATAGATGCCTATAGGAAAAACCAAGTACGTCTCAAGCATGTGCAGCAAACGAACGATTCAAGTGTAGAGACACAGGATGCGCAATTTCTTTTAGAGGAGCAAGAATTCAAAACCAAATTAGAACAGGTCATGGATGCAATGAGTCCAGCTAGCAAGGAGGTATTTATCCTACATCGTTTTGACAAACTCAGTTACAAAGAAATTGCAGAATCTATAGGAATTGGCGTAAAAGCTGTAGAAAAACGCATGTCTAAGGCACTTAAACATTTATTAGAAAATAAAATACAATTACCTAGGTAGGGTTTAGACCAGAAAAAACGTTTTATAATATATGAGCACATCTCATGATATACTATTAGCAAAATGGCTTTCCCATGAAATAAGTGATGAAGAAAGTCTTCTATTGGAAGAAAGCTACGATATGGACTACTTACAAGCACTCCTGTCGAAGCAAGAAGATTACACTATTTCTGTAAAGCCGCGAGAAGAAATATGGGATAATCTTGCACAAAAAAGAATAAACAATACAAAGTCAGTTCATTCTTCAAAAGCAAATTGGTTAAAATATATATTTGGCTTAGTTATCCTGTCTCTCCTGGGCTTTCTAGCCTATTCTCTTTTTTTCGGAAATAATCTAAAAGAAGTAGAAACAAGGTTTAATGCAAACACCCCAATTGCATTTGCAGATGGTTCTAAGGTGCTTATAGGCCCGAACAGTTCGCTTGCATATGCAGACGGCGACTGGCAGACTAAAAGACATATTGCATTAGAGGGTCAAGCATTTTTTGAAGTGAATAAAGGTGTTCCATTTATCGTAGAGACAGAGGCAGGTAAAATAGAAGTTCTAGGAACTCAGTTTGATGTATGGAGTATTGATAATAAGTATATGCAAGTGTACTGCAAGGAAGGAAGGGTTCGTGTAAGTGATAATACGGGAAAGTCAGAAGAAATTACTCAGGATCAGTCTATACTAATTCTAGATTCTAATTTACAAGATGTGCGGGCAGAGTCTAAGGAAAGAAAAGATTGGAGAGAAAATTATAGAGCCTATCAAACAATGCCTATTGAAATTGTGTTTAGAGATTTGGAGCGATTTTATAAGATCAACTTTAACTTAGAGCAAAGTATTTCTAAAGATGTTTTTACTGGTATCTTACCTACAAATGACTTAGAAAAATGTATTCGATTTATAGAGACTAGCTTACCATATGAATCCAAACAATCAGAACATACCATTCTATTTAGCAGGAATAAGTAGAATCTTATTAGTTGTTATAATTTGTTTGTGTGCTAAATCATTAGTGGGCCAAAATCATATTCGTTTTAAGGAAAAATCTGAGAAGGAAGTTTTTGATAAATTGGCAAACACACTTTCTTTAGATTTTAACTATGATAATAGTCTACTCAAAGAGAAAGTACATAGTTTTTCTGTTTCAGGAGATATACTTGACATTCTGAATCAGGTGGAGCAGAAATTACATATCCATATTCTTCCTTTAGAAAATAATATCTATGCGCTTACTAAAAAAGACGCATCGCCTATTGAGTCTCCCACTTATAGCTTTACTATAAAAAATACGGATGACGAGACCCTTCCTTTTTGCAACATTCACTTTCCTGCACTTGATCTTCTATTTCAAGCAGATATTGATGGAAGATGCACTGTAAAAGGATTCTTCTCAGAAGAAGAAGAAATGAACATTTCATTTATTGGTTACGCCACACGTACAATAAAAATGCGTGCCATAAAAAATGGAGGTCTGATTGTCCTGGATAATGCAAATCATATCCTTGGTGAAATTATCATTCGCGATTTTTTGAGTACACATCGTACTAATCGCTTAGAAAATCAAGAGACATTGCATGACATAGACATAGCAGGTGTCTCTGATCAGGATCTTTTACAAAAAGCCCAGCTACTTCCAGGCATTCATAGTACCAGCGAGTCTCTTAATGACCTACAAATAAGAGGAGGGCCTCCCGATCAGGTAAGCTATAAGTGGAATAATATTAGGCTATTACAAACCAGTTTGTTTTATGGAAAAGTAAGTGGCGTCAATCCATTTATGGTAGACGATATCCATATAACAAGAAATGGGAGCTCAGCTGATCAATCAGGTCAGGCTTCCGGTTCTATACTTTTGAAATCAAGTGTGAAAGCGAACAATGATTTTAAAGTGCGTATTTTTTCTGATCTTATTTATGGCAACATCGGTCTTCAGCTTCCAATTATAAAAGATAAATTATCAGCAAAAATAGCATATCGAAAATCACATAACTATTTATTTAACTCTTCGGTTTACAATAATTATTTTGATCAAAGCTTTCAATTTGGTCAATTAGAAAACGATCAATTTTATATCGACTTTTTTGGGATTAGAGGACAGGAACAGATAGAGCGACGTTTTAGTTTTGATGATCTGTCCTTTCTTATGAATTATAATATCAGTGATAAAACTGAAATTTCTGCTTCCCTACTGAGTATCAGAAATCGATTTGAATACTCTTATTTTGATGGGTTTTTTGACGATGCAACTAAGAAAGATGATCTACAAATATCAAATATCGGATGGAGTATCACAGCCAAACATAGGTTCTCTAGTAAGTTACATTTAAATGCCTTATATACTGGAAGTAGGTATAGGAATCACTATTTATTCTCCAAGGATATTGGGAAAAAATTGGGCAGGGATCAATTCAGGGAAAATGATGTAGATCAGGAGCAATATAGTATTGATTTAAATTACTCGCATAAGTGGATAGATGTAAAACTAGGCGTTCAGCAAGAAGAATGGGATGTTCTATTTTTGGACACAACGCGTGTACGTGCTCAGGGTTTAATTAATGTTATTAATGGAGCAAGCACAAATGAACAGAGTGCATTTTTACGTGGGCAGTGGAAATTTATACCTAGGACCCTCATTGAAACAGGTATCCGATATTCTGATTTTGGTTTTAGCTTAGTAGATAGGAAGTTCATTGAACCCCGTATTCATATATCACATACACTAAACTCAAAACTTACCCTACATGCCCACTATGGAAAATTTCACCAAAATTTAAATAGACGATTATTCACCTCTGTTCTAGAAGTAGAAAAAGGTATATGGTATTTATCAGATGAAAGACCAGAATCGGATAACTTTATCTGGGTTGTCCAAAATGAACAAACTAGTATTGGTCTAAAATATATGTTTGATCGCTGGAAATTAACTGTAGATGCATACACTAAGAAAGCTGAAAACATTTGGACTTCCGCACTCGATTTTGCCGTTGAAGAAGATCCTTTTGCCTTTGCAGATTTATCTGTACGTGGTCTTGAATTTTCCAGTCATTTTCAGAACAAGCATTGGCGGTGTATATGGACCTATGAATTAACAGATGAAAATCTTGAAGTAAAACAGAAAGAAGAATTTGAAATAAAGAGTCCTTTTACACAAAGACACAAACTCTCCTTCATGCAATCTTTTAATAAAAAAGATTGGACAGTTTCAAGCAGATGGAAATACAATTCTGGAAGATATTTTTCTGTAGGCAGAGAGTTTATTACGATTACCGAACCGAGCCTCTACTATGGGATTGAGTACGATAATTTATTGAGAGAAACGGTAGCTCCTTATCACAACTTAGATCTTTCTTTATTGTATAAATGGCAATATGGAAATGAGAAAAAACGATGGGTGGAGTTTGGCCTGCATATTCAAAATGTGTACAATAGAACTAATGTTATTAAAAGACAATATTATATTGACTATACCAAAACACCATTTGAATTAGCATTTTATGATAGACAGGGAATTGGGTTTACACCAAATTTTTCTATTCGCATGCAACTCTAGGCATTTAAGGAATGCAGACTTCTAATAGATATTTCTTAGTTTTAATTATGTTAGTCAAAAAATAACAAAATGAGATTCTCGCAATTCGCATTATTCTTTCTACTATGCTTTGTAGCCTGTACACCTAAAATGGCTCAAAAACAATATGAAATTGACAGCTCTAATTTAACGCCAAAAGAGTTTGCTTATCAACATCAACAAGAATTGAATAGCACGTATGCAGATAAGGAAAAGTCCATACTGAGTGAAACTCAAAGAGAAAAATTCATACAAGGAGGATATCACCCTTTTTTCCCTTATGCGGATAAGTACAGAATTACAGCAGATTTTGAAGTGTATGACAATCCTAAAAAGATAGGTATGAAGACGAGTACAAGCAGGATTGCAAAATATAAAATCTATGGTAAGGCCAGTTTCACACTTGACGGAACCCCCTATTCCCTGCTTCTATATAAAAGTGTAAGCACATATCCTGGCTACGAAAATTCTCTCTTCATTCCTTTCACTGATCTAACATCAGGCGAAGAAACTTATGGAGGTGGTAGATACATTGACGTTCAGATACCTGAAGACAAAACAAAGATTGTCATAGATTTTAATTTATCGTATCAACCCTATTGTTCATATACGACAGGTTATTCTTGCCCTATTCCACCAGAGGAAAATTTTCTCGATCATAGAATTATAGCTGGAATTAAACATGTGGACTTGCATTAGTTATGCATTTAAAAAGGAGTAAAACATAAGATTTACAGCATCCGTTCCCAATTTTACTAAATTCCAAGAAATGTAACTTATCCGACATTGAAAAGACTCTTTCCAAAAGAGCAAGAAACTAAAGCCCTTTAAATACTGGTCGTTGAAAACAATTAAATAAAGTCACACTATATATCTACTAATTTTAAAAGATTGCACTTTTGCTCAGTGGCTTCCCTTTTTTTACAAAATTTGTAAACTTTAAGGCTTTTCTCTTAGGGTGACTAGTCTTTGTAGTGTCATGTTTATGAATAGTAGATACAATTTCCATTAATCTCCCTTTTTACTTTATACCCCCTTATTACTTTATACCCCTTATTACATTTTTAAAAGAATTTTCGAATTCAATTTTTAATTATTCTATAAATAATTTAGTAATGAGACTATCTATACTTTTCCTCCTTTCCTTATTATGTATTCAACAAACTGCCTACAGTCAATATGTTTCAGTCACAGACGGTGATTGGAATGATTGTGCCACCTGGGGTCTACCTGCGAGTTGTTCACTTCCATCCAGTACGGATGATATTATTATTTCAGCCGGAACGACTGTTACATTTACAGATGCAGATCCTTCCACACCGGCAAGCGACCCATTTACTTTAACAGGAAGTCTTGTGATAGAAGGAACATTAAACTTTAGTGCTGGTGATCCTAGTGATGGACTTATATTGAACAATAATGCAATCGTAGAAGTATATGGTACATTTTACATGGATACTCTAGCCTGCGTTGGTTGTATAGTGATTAATTCCCCGTCAGACCCAGGGGCTGATGAAGCACAATGCGCAGATGGAACCATATTGACAGGAGGCTTAGCGGACTGTCATAATGGTGGTTCTGATGTGGAATTGAACGATGATTCGGTGTGGCATATGTATGATGGTGCTGAGGCATATTTTAGTGATGACGTAAGACAAAATGATAACAGCTTTTGGTTGATAGAAAGTGGCGTTTGCTATGCGTTAGATGATGATCATATTATCAACGGTCCAAATGCCTCTGTCTGTGGAGAAGGAGCCGTAGGATTTGGAGATGGTTCCGGAGGTGGAGCAATCGGTACATCCAACTTCTGGATTTTTGATAACGGCGCCACAGTAGAGCAGGTTTGTAACACGATAGTTGTTGTAAGTGGTGATGCTGGAGCAAACTGTCCAAATCCAGGAGAAGTACAGTTTACAGGAGAAGGAGAACCATCTTCTATTGGTGACTATGTATGGCTAGATTTAAATATGGATGGTATACAAGATGCAAACGAAGCTCCAATTCCTGGAGTAACAGTAAACATATATTCAAGTGGCGGAACGCTTCTTGCCTCTGTGGTAACAGATGCAAATGGTGAATGGAATTCAGGATTTTTACCGCCAGGTGACTATACTGTAGAGATAATTCCACCAGCAGGTTACAATGCTACTTTTGATGAAGATAGTGGAACAGCATCACCGGATAATACAACCATCGTTTCTTTACCGGATGGTGGTACACATGAGACAGCAGATTTTGGTCTAAGTGGAACAGGCTCTATTGGAGATTATATCTGGGAAGATACAAACGGAGATGGCTTGCAAGATCCCGGTGAAATGGGAATTGCAGGAGTTACAGTAACACTTACAGATGCAAATGGCAATGTAGTAGCTACTGCGATAACGGATGCCATGGGGAATTATGATTTTGAAAATTTACCGCCGGGTGATTACACCGTTACCGTTACTCCTCCAGCTGGATATGCAAACACGGGAGATCCAGATGGCACATTTGATAGCACAACTGATGTTACATTAGGGCTTGGGGAAGATATTGATGTAGAAGATTTTGGTTATCAAGGAACAGGTTCTATTGGTGATACAATTTGGGAAGATACAAACGGAGACGGAATACAAGATCCAAGTGAAACAGGAATAGCAGGCGTAACAGTTACATTAACAGATGAAAATGGTGCTGTAGTTGGTACTGCAGTGACTGATGCTATGGGGAATTACGATTTTGAAAATTTGCCTCCAGGTGATTATACAGTTACAGTGACACCTCCTGCTGGATATGTAAATACGGGAGATCCTGATGGTACATTTGATAGCACAACAGAAGTTACTCTAGGAGCGGGAGAAGATATTGATGTAGAAGATTTTGGTTACCAAGGGACCGGATCAATTGGAGACACTATTTTTGAAGATACAAATGGAAATGGTGTAGAGGATCCTGGAGAAATGGGAATTGCAGGGGTGACCGTAACTCTTACAGATGCAACAGGTGCAGTGGTAGGTACAGCGGTGACAGATGCCATGGGGAATTATGATTTTGAAAATTTACCGCCAGGTGATTATACAGTAACTGTAACGCCTCCAGCCGGATATGACAATACAGCAGATCCGAATGGCGCATTTGACGATACTGCAGCTGTTACTTTAGCACCAGGAGAAGATAATGATGATCAAGATTTTGGATACCAAGGAAATGGATCTATTGGAGACTTTATTTGGGAGGATACAAACGGAGATGGAGTACAAGATCCTGGAGAAATGGGAATTGCAGGGGTAACTGTAACTCTTACAGATGCCACAGGAGCAGTTATTGGAACAGCAGTAACAAATGCCAGCGGAAAATATGAATTTGTTGATTTACCGCCGGGTGACTATACTGTAACTGTGACGCCACCAGCTGGTTATACGAACACAGGAGATCCAGACGGAGCATTTGATAGTACATCTGAGGTAACTTTAGGACCAGGCGAAAACGCAGTTTTGGAAGACTTTGGATATCAAGGAAACTCTAGTATAAGTAACCTTATTTGGGAAGATGATAACGGTGATGGAGTCCTAGACCCAGGAGAAGGTCCTATCCCAGGAGTTATACTCAATCTTTTAGATGCTATGGGAATGCCCGTACTAGATAGCAATGGGATGCCTATCACTACAACTACTGACGGAAATGGTGAATACATGTTTGATAATCTCCCACCAGGTAATTATAGCATCGAAGTAGACCCATGTAATATTACTAAAGGTGTATTAGATGCTTATACGCAAACTTATGATGAAGATGGTGGATTCGATCATGCAATAGATGTTGTACTAGGCACTGACGATGACCATAACACAGCTGATTTTGGATACTTTATAGTAGCTCTGGATGTAGAACTTATTGATTTCACAGCTAGGCTATCAAGGGATGAAGTAGAATTGAATTGGAGAACTGCTAGCGAGACGAATAACGATTACTTTGAAATCTTACATAGTGAAAATGGTCTTGACTTTGTTGCTGTGGGTAGAGTGAAAGGAAATGGCAATACAACGCAACTATCTGCTTATACCTACACGCACAAGAATCCAAGTGTAGGTGTAAACTACTATAAGCTCAAACAAGTAGACTTTGATAATACAATAACGTATACAGAAATTAGAACTATTGATTTAGAACAGTCTGAATTCAAAGTATTCCCTAATCCATTTACTTCACAGATATTTACATCTGTAGATGGCGGAAGCTATGCAGTGTTTAATACAAACGGAAAACTTGTCCAGTCGGGCACTATCCAGAATAAGTCCATTAATATGGAAAGTTTAAATTCTGGTTTATATATAATTACGATTACGAATAAACATGTTTCTAAATCAATGCAGATTTTTAAACAGTAAATATATTGGACATTAGAATCAAGGAGCTTACGCACGTAGGCTCCTTTTTTTTTGTTACTAAATAGGACGAAAGGTAATTACGTAATAATTGGATGGTGCACTTCTTTTACTACCTACGAAACATATATTGTTAGACACACAAGCGTGTTCCGCTTTGAAAAGTTTTTCATTTTTATTGTTATAGAAATTTGGGCGTGCCCTTTCCCTCGCTAGCTCAGTCAGGTCGCTCCCTTCCTTGCTCCCTATTCGGTCGGCCCCTAGCGGGTCTGGACTACGTCCACAATCCAGGCAGACTCACGCAAGGCTTTAACTGATAAAAAAGAGCGATGTGTATATACACATCGCTCTTTTTCTTTAAACTGTAATAAGCTTATTAGGGTATACTTATTTCTTTAAAATATTCATTCCAATATTTAATAAGTCATCCATCATAGAACCATCACCATCACGGTCAAGTAATTTGCCTAACATGCCTCCAGTTGGGCTCTGTGCTTGTTGTTGACCACCACCGAGTAATACTCTTGCAAGTCCACCTAGGTCTAAACCACCTGAACGCTGCTTTTGTCCTACTACTCCCATTACTACAGGAGCAATTAATTGCATAAGAACACCTGATTTAAAAATATGTAATCCACTATGCTGACTTATTAACTGAGCTGCCTCTAATTGTTGTTTTCCTAATAAATGACTAATAATTCCTTCTCCATTCAAGGTAGATGGATTATTAACCTGTTTCTTTCCAGAAAGCACACCCATTAGATCACCTAAGATACCTCCATCATGATCTTTTTCAATTGCTCCGAATAGTCCACCTCCACGTTGTTGATTGTTTGCATTTCTAGAAATAGCATCAAGCAACATTTCACCGATTCCAAACGCTGCCTTTTTTACTACATTGGCGTCCTTCGCACCGATTTGTCTTGTTAATTGGATAATTACGTCATCATTTAGATGCCTACTTAGCTCGTTTAATAAATTCGCCATTATTATGTTTAGTTTAAATGTTAAAATAATCCCTTAAGGGAAATAGAATAGTTTACATGAAATTAGCAATTATTTGAAGGCTTTAGTTCCATAAATATTGGCTTATTTAAACTTGTTGATAAGTTCTTTCAAATATGTCTTCTAGAAAGTTAAAACATTGCTTCTATGAGACCGTTATCCACTGTATTTGCAAGAGTGACTTTTAAATTTGGACTGCGTTCCATTTCACGTTTAATCGCAAAATTGGCCTCTGCATTTCTGGCCCAAGACCGTCTTGCTATCCCATTGTTCACATCATAAAACAACATACTTTTTAAGCGCGCTTCCGCTTCTTCGCTACCATCTAAGAGCATTCCAAAGCCACCATTCATAACTTCTCCCCAGCCTACTCCTCCACCATTGTGTATGGATACCCAAGTTGCTCCACGAAAACTATCCCCAATGACATTATGAATAGCCATGTCCGCAGTAAATTTGCTACCATCATAAATATTTGAGGTTTCTCTAAATGGAGAGTCTGTACCACTTACATCATGATGATCTCTACCTAAGATGACAGGTCCAATTTCTCCATTTTCAATTGCCTGGTTAAATGCTTGGGCTATTTTTATACGGCCTTCTGCATCGGCATACAGTATACGCGCTTGTGAGCCTACAACTAGTTTATTAGCCTTTGCATTTTGTAGCCAGGTGATATTATCCTGCATCTGTAATTGTATTTCTTGCGGTGCAGTCTTTTTTATTTCTTCCAATACACGTATGGCAATATTATCAGTAGCATCTAAGTCTTCTGGTTTTCCAGAAGCACAGACCCAACGGAAGGGACCAAAGCCATAGTCAAAACACATTGGACCTAGGATATCTTGCACATAGGAAGGATATTTAAAGTCAATCTTATTTTCTGCCATAACCTCTGCTCCCGCCCGAGAAGCTTCTAGTAAAAATGCATTGCCATAATCAAAGAAATACGTGCCTTTATTTGTATGCTTATTTATCGCTGCCGCATGTCGTCGCAATGAGGCCTGCACCCTTTCTTTAAATTCTTCGGGTTCCTCGCGAATTAGCCGATTTGATTCCTCATAAGAAAGATCTACGGGATAGTATCCTCCTGTCCATGGGATATGTAAGGAGGTTTGATCCGATCCAACATGAATGAATATACCCTCTTCATCAAAGCGTTCCCATATGTCAACTACATTTCCGATGTAAGCAATAGACACCACTTCCTTATGCTCTTGTGCCTCTCTCACTCTGGACAATAGGTCATCCATATTTTCAACCAAGACATCTACCCATCCTTGCTGGTGCCGTTTGCGAGCTGCCTTAGGGTTTACCTCTGCACAGATAGTGATGCAATCAGAAATATTTCCTGCCTTAGGTTGCGCACCACTCATTCCGCCTAATCCTGCAGTTAAAAAGATTTTGCCTTTGGGCGTATCGCCTTGATCAAGCATTTTACGGAAGGCATTCATTACAGTAATTGTAGTTCCATGTACTATACCCTGAGGGCCTATATACATGTATGAGCCGGCGGTCATCTGACCATACTGCGTAACACCAAGCGCATTATACTTCTCCCAATCATCTGGTTTTGAATAATTTGGAATCATCATGCCATTACTTACAACTACTCTAGGCGCCTGTGGGGACGAAGGAAAAAGGCCCAATGGATGACCTGAATACATATGCAGTGTTTGTGTCTCGTTCATTGTTGCGAGATATTGCATCGTTAAGAGGTACTGCGCCCAATTTTGAAACACAGAGCCATTCCCGCCATAGGTGATAAGTTCTTCTGGATGTTGAGCTACTGCTGGATTCAAGTTGTTCTGAATCATCAACATGATAGCTGCAGCCTGCTGGGACATATAGGGATACTCCGAAATTGGTCTAGCATAGATTTCATAATCCGGCTTAAATCGATGCATATAAATACGTCCATAATTTTGTAACTCCTCTGCAAATTCTGTTGACAATTCTTTATGCCATTCCGCAGGAAAATATCTGAGTGCATTTCTTATCGCTAATCGTTTTTCATCCGCACTTAAAATATCTTTCCTTTTAGGTGCTCTATTTACACCCTCTGGATAGGATTTTTTCGCAGGTAAATTACTGGGAATACCCTGCAGTATTTGTTCTTTAAACGTCATGCTATTCTTTTTACTTTTGGACTATAAATGCTTTTTCTTCTACTAGAGATATCATTGCATCTATATCATGTTTTAATAAGCGATCTTCTTCTAACTTCGCCACCTTTGTTCTAATGAGAGCGTGGTTTTTTTCTATTATAACTGAAGATTCTAAGGGTCTTCTAAATTCCAAGGCCTGCGCTGCGTACATTAATTCGATTGCAAGAATCTTTTCTATGTTAACTAGGATTTGATTAAACTTTCTTCCAGAGATACTTCCCATGGACACATGATCTTCTTGACCCAAGGAGGTAGGCACACTATCAGCTGAGGGTGGAAAACATAAGGATTTATTTTCAGTGACCAATGCGGCACAGGTATATTGAGGTATCATGAGTCCAGAATTTAAGCCCCCACTTTCAGTCAGCAAACGCGGTAGACCATATTTCCCCTCTAATAAAAGATAAGAACGCCTATCAGAAATATTTCCAAGTTCAGAAGCTGCTATAGAAGCATAATCCAATGCCATCGCAAGCGGTTGGCCATGAAAGTTACCACCTGAAATTGCTTCTTCGCTACTTAAGACAATCGGATTGTCCGTAACCGAATTCATTTCAATTTCGGTTAACTCCTTAAGATGGTAGTAGGCATTTCTTGATGCCCCATGTACCTGGGGAACACAGCGCAAGGAATACGGATCTTGCACTCGATCACATTCGAAGTGATTTTCTAAATTTTCTGAATCCTTCAAAAACATGCGCATACGTTCTGCCACCTCCATGGTTCCTTTGAAGGGTCTGATTCTATGGAGTTCTTCCTTATAAGGAGCAGCACTCCCCTGAAATCCTTCTAAGCTCATCGCAGCTGCTAGATCAGCAAGATCTAAGAGATAGTGCATTTTCAATAAGCCAAGTACTGCATGCGCGAGTATAAATTGCGTTCCATTTATCAGTGCCAATCCTTCTTTTGCTTCCAAGCGTATAGCTTGTAATCCATGTTGCTCTAAAACAATTTTAGCCGAGACGATTTTACCCTCTACCCAGAACTCCCCTTCTCCTAGCAGAGGTAAAAACAAATGAGACAGTGGGGCAAGGTCACCTGAAGCCCCTACCGAACCCTGTTCAGGTACCACAGGAAGCAAATCGTTTTCTATAAAAAACAAAATACGTTCTATCACTTCTAATCGAATCCCAGAGTAGCCTTGACAAAGTGCATGTATCTTAGAGATCATCATGATCTTTGAAAGTTGTCCTTCTATAGGTTTACCTACACCAACTGCATGAGAAATGAGCAGGTTTTCTTGTAATTTAGAAGTGTCATCTGGCGATATCTGAGTATCACATAGAGGACCAAATCCCGTATTTATTCCATAGACAGCTTTATTAGATTGCGCCATGGCTTCTACATTTGCCCTGCAGCTAATTACTTTCTTCTTGGCCTCCTCTGTTAATTCGGTTTCTAAATCACCCTGCATAATGGCATCCATCTTTGCCACGGTTAGCTCATCTATACCATATTTAAAGCGCATATTCTCAGATTTTGATTCCTTTAAATTAATTTAATATATAATAACTAACAATACACAATATTAGCTATATTGATAACTATGAATTATCAATTAGAATTAAGACATATTCGGTATTTTCTTGCTGTGGCGGAAGATTTACATTTTAGAAAGGCAGCTGAACGATTATATATCTCTCAGCCTGGACTCAGTAAGCAAATAAAGGAAATGGAAACAGGACTGGCTACACAATTGTTTGATCGAAATAACAGGCATGTAGCGCTTACCCCTAGCGGACAATTTCTAAAAGAAGAACTTGCTAAGTATATGCAAGGCTTGCAGGACATTCTGCATCATTCAAAATTACTACATGATGGTTTACAGGGGGATTTAAGTCTAGGATATGTGGGTTCGGCCATGCAGGAGATTATTCCAAATCTCTTAGTAGCGCACCGCAAACAGTTTCCAACTCTCGGATTCAATTTAAAAGAAATGGATAATACAGATCAGATACACAGCCTTTTGAACAAAGAAATTGATGTGGGATTTGTGCGCTTAGAAAGAGTACCTAGAGGGCTCAAGAAACACGCAGTACTTAAGGAGGCCTTTTGTTTAGTACTCCCCTCCAAGCACCCACTCCATCAAAAGAACTTTAAACGCATGTCTCAGTTAAAAGACGAGTCCTTTATATTATTTGATCCTAAGTATAGTCCTTCCTATTACGAGAAGGTTATGCAGATATTTGACGGGAGTGGATTTACACCTATTATCTCTCATAAAACCATTCATTCTAATTCCATTTATAAAATGGTGGAGCACGGATTTGGAATCTCTATTGTTCCTAAGTCTCTTCAATTTAAACATATGAAAGGCGTAAAATTTATTGAATTAGATAAGATTCCTCAGCGTACAACACTGACAGCTGTGTGGAATAGCGACAATAGAAATCCAGTCATTAATAACTTTATCAAAGAATTGAAAAAGTATAAGTCTGCTTAAAATTGTATCTTAATTTTAAATGAAAATCGACTCGCCAAAAGGAGCTACGCAAGACAATTGGCTAAGTTCTGATAGACGTTTCACAAAGAATTCTATACATTCAAAATATGAAATACAGCTTTACTCTAATCTTACTCTTTGTATTTGCTGCTGCAAACACACAAAGTAACATGTACTTCCCCGAAAAACACAGTTGGGAAGAAAAGTCGCCAAAGGACTTTGGCATAGATGAAGACAAACTTAATACTGCTATCGATTCGGTGATTGCAAGTGAATATACCGGGCCTGTTGATTTGCGCCAAGCAATATTAAAAGGATTTGAACGCGAACCCTATCATAAGATTCTAGGACCCACAAAGCGAAGAGGTGGCCCAACAGGAATGATTCTGAAAAATGGCTACTGTGTGGCAAAATGGGGTGATACGAAACGCGTAGACATGACCTTCAGTGTAACTAAATCTTATCTATCTACAGTTGCTGGTCTTGCGGTGGATCATGGTCTGATACGATCCGTGCAAGACAAGATGCAAGATTATATCTGGGATGAAAAATTTACTGGGAGTCATAATGAAAAAATTAACTGGGAACATTTACTAAATCAGTCTTCTGCCTGGTCTGGGCAATTATGGGGAGGCTATGACTGGAACGATAGACCACCCAAGACAGGTGATGTGCATAGTTGGAGAAAAGCCAGCTTAGCAGAACCTGGAACAGAAATGGAATATAATGATGTGCGTGTAAACTTACTTGCGTATAGTTTGCTTCAGGTTTGGCGCAAACCCCTACCTCAGGTATTGAAAGAGTACATTATGGATCCTATTGGCGCTTCTGATACTTGGCGCTGGTATGGTTATGACAACTCATGGACTAATGTAGATGGTATACAGATGCAATCCGTAAGTGGTGGAGGGCATTCTGGTGGTGGTATCTTTATAAGTACGGAAGATCATGCCCGTTTTGGATTACTATGCATGAACAAGGGGAATTGGCAGGGCAAACAATTAATATCTGAAAATTGGCTTACAGCTGCTACGAATCCATCTACAGCTAATCCTGCTTATGGCTATATGTGGTGGCTCAACAAAACAAGTGGTGAAAACCGAATGAGCAACTTAAGTAATACTGGATTTTATGGTGCTGGTTTTGGAGGTAATTACATTATCATAGAACCTGATCAAAATCTTGTGATAGTCATGCGTTGGTGTCAACCTTCCCAAGCAAATAAAATTCTTGGTATGATAAAAGAAGCTTTATAGAAGCTAAGAAGTCATATAGCTTAGTCCTATTTGTAATTGTAGTTGCACAATTTTGCTGTACCTCTCTTTGGTTTGCTGGCAATGCTGTCATGGATCAATTGATAGAGATATACAAGTTAGAGGCCAGCGCACTAGGTCATCTTACCTCTGCTGTTCAGTTTGGTTTTATTGTAGGAACACTTGTATTTGCACTACTAACTATAGTCGATAGATTCTCTCCTTCTAAAGTATTTTTTATCAGTGCAATTTTGGGTGCGATTTTAAATTTAGGGATGTTACTTGATGATAACAATTTATTCTCCTTGATAGCCATTCGTTCGTTCATAGGTTTTTTCTTAGCTGGCATCTATCCAGTAGGCATGAAGATAGCGACGGATTATTTTGACAAGGGATTAGGCAAATCACTTGGCTTTCTTGTAGGTGCACTCGTATTAGGTACTGCCTTACCACATTTAGTAAAAGGCGTTCAATTGGATTTTTCATGGACCTTTGTAATATATGCTACAAGTGCTCTTGCTGCAGTGGGTGGGTTTTTAATGATAATTCTAGTTCCTGATGGGCCCTATAGGGAGCAGGGGAAAGGAATAGATTTATCGGCAGTTAGGCGTGTATTTGAAAACAAAAAATTCAAGCAAGCTGCCTTTGGTTACTTTGGGCATATGTGGGAGTTATATAGCTTTTGGGCCTTTGTGCCGATACTCTTAGTTCAATATGCAAAAACACATAGTTTAGATGACATCAATATCTCCTTATACGCTTTTTTTGTAATTGCTATTGGTGGCCCATCCTGCTTTTTGGCTGGCTATATTTCCGAACGTATTGGGCCAAAAAAAACTGCTACAATTGCATTAGCTCTATCTGGAATTTGTTGTCTTATTGCACCCTTTTCTATTCATGTAGCTTCATTTACTCTGTTCCTTCTCTTTCTCTTAATTTGGGGTATTGTAGTCATAGCAGACTCCCCTATGTTTTCTACTCTTGTTGCTCAAAACGCAAACGCAGACATAAAGGGAACTGCTTTGACAATAGTGAACTGTCTGGGTTTTGCCATTACGATAGTCAGCATCCAATTATTAAGTATTCTTGTTTTAAGCAATGTTGGAAATTGGTCGTATTGGATATTAGCACTGGGTCCCCTATTTGGTTTAATGGCCTTACATAAATCTTAGGTCCAATAATTCTAAATTAAGATAAACATTTTCCAAGCCTCTCTGTTAGTCCTATATGTCTACGCTCATCGCATATACTCTCATCATTGCAATAGGACTAAATCTAGTCTTCTTCATAATTGCTTATAGTTTGCAGACAGACAAGCTAACAGACATGACCTATTCTTTGACCTTTATAGCTATTGCAGTAACAGGTTTGGTTTATTCTGAAAAGCATCTTGCCCATTACATTATGGCAGGATTAATAGTGGCATGGGCTGTACGTCTTGGAGGTTTTCTCATGCGCAGAGTGCATGCGATTGGAAGAGATGATAGGTTTGACAGCCTGCGACCTTATTTTTTCAAATTTTTAGGGTTTTGGACGATGCAGGCTTTGACCTGTGTACTCGTAAGTATATCCGCTTTGCTAGTTTTTGCAAATCAGAATCCAAAATTAGACTTGATTTTCTTTTTAGGTGTTGGCATAGCTCTAGTTGGATTAGGCATAGAGACTATAGCTGACAATCAGAAGTATAAGTTCAAAAATAATTTTCCGGATAAATTTATGCAGACAGGGCTGTGGAAAAAGATAAGACATCCAAACTATACAGGTGAAATTATATTTTGGATAGGATTAAGTATAGCAGCTCTCTCCTCTTCTTATGGATACCTAGCATTTTTGAGTCCAATATGGATAAGCTTTATTTTAATACGTTTTAGTGGCATTCCATTGTTAAGAGAAAAATGGGAAAACAGATATGGATTACAAGAGGAATTTAAAGACTATAAAGAAAGGTCTTGGTATCTGTTCCCTTACATTTACTGAGTTTTGAAGAAAAGAACTAAGGACAAATTAGTCAATACTAGACTATACTCTCCTTAGAAAAAACTAACTTCCCTTATAAAGCAAGTGCTATTATAAACTAATACCAAAAAGAATTCCATGCTAGCAAATCTTCAAGCTCTTTTTCATTCTGAGCAGTATCATGGCTGGGGAAAAACGAAACGCTACTTTGAAGGATGGTATTATAAGATTGTTAATGCGGATGAAAATAAGGCCTTTGCGTTTATTCCGGGTATTGCAATGGATGAAAATGGAAACAAACAAGCCTTTGTGCAGGTCTTGGATGGTAAAAACTTAAGTGCCGACTACTTTAAATTTGATGCAGAACAATTTATTCCTACTAAGGGTGCATTCCAATTACAACTAGAAAAGAATTTTTTCTCTGCTGATAAGATAGATCTACAACTTCCTAATGTGCATGGTAGTCTTCGGTTTAAACAACGTGTGCCTTGGTCTAACTCTTGGTATTCACCGGGTATCATGGGTCCCTTTTCTTTTGTTCCCTTTATGCAATGTTATCATGGCATTCTGAGCATGGACCACAGTATAGAAGGTAGCCTAGATATAAAAGGAGAAGAAATCGATTTTACAAATGGCAGGGGCTATTGCGAAAAAGACTGGGGCCGTTCTTTTCCCAGCGGATATATATGGATGCAAAGCAATCATTTTAGTAATGAGAGAATATCTCTAAAAGCATCCGTAGCTAAGATCCCTTGGCTGATGAATTCCTTTGTAGGTTTTATTGCAGGTGTTTTCCTCTATGATCGCACTATAGAATTTACTACTTATAATATGACAAAATTGCGTAAGTCATATGCAGACAAAGAGAAGGTAGAGATAATACTAGAAAACAGAAATTACCTATTAGAAATTTTTGCCAACAGAGAAGCTGCTACGGAGTTAGCCGCACCTATTCTTGGATTCATGGACGCACGTATTGAGGAAAGCATGACAGCTAAATTAAATGTGCGCTTGTATGATAAAAAAAACAAACAAGTTCTGCTAGAAGACACTGGGAGAAATTCTGGATTAGAGGTTGCTGGGAAAATAAGTGATATAATTGTTTAGTTGGGCGGCCTGGCTTCGTTCCTGGAAAGGCGGGCCTGCCTGCGTTCTTTGGAAGGCAGGTTTCGTGGTTTCACGGTTTCATGGTTTCGCGGTTTCACGGCCTGCCTGCGTTCCTGGGAAGGCAGGTTTCATGGTTTCGCGGCATCTTGGTTTATTTCGCTACTCTAAACCTAATCTTAATATCTGTTTCATTCCCATCATTTGAAATAGCTTTCACATGACCGACACCTGAAAAGTAAGTTTCATCATCTTGAATTCCTTATTCCTAGAAATTACTACTAATCTACTTTTACAAACTGTTCAACTTTTACTGAGCCATCTTTATTTATTGTATTCAGGAAATAATTCCCTTCTCTCAGACCTGCAACCGGCAAGGTAAGAAGTTCGCTATTCGTGTTTTGTACCTGTACTTTATTTCGACCAACTCCATCTACAATGCTAATTAATTTGATATTTTCATCTACTCTGACATGAATATAATCTCTGGCCGGATTAGGATAGATTAAAATGTTTGTAGATACATCAGAAACGCTATCATTTTTCTCTCTCCATACTGGTCTCTCGTCATCATACGTTTCGAAGCAATTGCTACAGACTGTATTCCCACAACCAGAGTGAGGACAGCGATATAAACGAACACAGCTATCGATGACAACTATTTCTTCCAGCATAAGGCCTTCTTCTATTGCATAGACATTGTGATCCGTTCTGCCCTTTGCTAGCTCTACGGGTACACTGAGAGTTGTATAGCCTACATAGGAAAACTCTAGTCTATAATTACCATCAGGAATGTCTTCTATTTCGAAGAATCCTTCTAAGTTTGTTTCTGTTCCTTTTATAAGTTTTTCTTCTTGCCAAAGAGCAACTGAACCAAAAAGTATAGCATCATTCGTTTCAGAACTTACAACAAAACCATTTACCGTATTCTGAGCTTGTGTTAGTTGAAACACTAAAAATAATGTGACAAGGGTAAGTAATTGATTTTTCATAGACATCTTGTTTCTTAGAAGATGCTTTAAACAACATATACCCTTACACTTTAAAAATTAAGACTAAGTGAATTGTCCGCGTTGATATCAAGGGGTGCAATTTTAACAGATTCTCTGGGGCTATCAATTCGCATAAGCAACACAGAGGGTGAAAGTGTTCTAGCATCTGAAGGAGGCTAGAATACCGAGCGGAATAAGCGAGCCCGGAGTACTGCGACGCTATGTAATCGTAAAGATTACATAGGGTTATGCCCAAAAAAATATCTTAGCATTCTAGAAAGTATGCTTATACCTTTGGCATCTTTATTTCTTCAAAACGACTTTCTTCTTTCTCTGTATGTTCTTGCATTCGGGATGCATTCAAATAGGCCAAGCCCTTATCTAAACCATATCTGTAATCACGCATGATTGTTCGCTTAGTGTAAGAATAGGTGCCACTTTTCAGAAGCTTGATAGGTGAGATTTGTTCGATAGAAAGATCCGATGGTGGGTTTGCCATAAAATCAATAGCCTCATTATATCTACTGTGGCAATGTGCAAATGTTTCTCTAAGATGCGGACTTGCTTTATGATATATGGAGCCAAAATAGTCTGACCAAGATTGTGTCGACTTTATTGTAGCAGGTCGAGTCCGAAGAACCAATATTTTTTTAGCGCCATTCTTGTAAGCCCATTTGACTGGCAGGGCATCTGACCATCCGCCATCGAAATACATTTTATTATCTAGGCGATGTAGTCCCTTGGTTACAAAGGGAAGTGTACTTGAAGCAACAACCGCATCCAACCAGTTTTCTAGAATGGGTCTAAGATATTCTGGATGTCCGTCCTCTCTATTTGTGACAACAAAATAGACCTTAGCTTCTCTCGTAAGGCGCACTGCCTTTTCTATATCAAAGGGGACCTTATTTTGAGCCACTTTAGCTAGGAAATCTATATCCATATAGCCTTGCTCACCAAAGGTCCGTTTGTAGTTAAGGAAATTTTCATCTTTTGCTAATATCTTCATGGCATTGACAGTGTAGCGATATTGTCTGCTGAGATAATAGGAAACGGCTACGGCCCCACCTGAGACACCTATATAATTATTGAATGGATAAAAGTTATTTGTGATAAAGGCATCTAATATTCCAGCCGTAAATGCTGTTTTGAATCCGCCCCCTTCTACGATGAGATAATTTTGTTGCATAGGATATTACTTACTTCAACAATGTAACGTAAGCTACTCCCTAATCGTGCAGCAAATTCTTGAAAAAAATATAAATACAGGGTATTCCCTGAGAAGATCTACTGTGTTAATTAGAATTGAAAATAATTGTTTCTGCATCTGTGTTATTTAGTCCATTCTCTTCACCCCCACTTCCAGCTAAAATGGTGGTGGTAAAGTTTGTCTGACCAGAAGTTCCCTGGGGATCGTACATAGCCAAAATTCCAAAAGAGGTGCCTGACAATTGTTCTACAGGTAGAACTGTATTAAAAATATGGAATGCATTATTAGTATCATCATAGGTCCAGTCAGCATTCTGAACTGATAATGGACCAATCTGTGTTAGTGCAGTATCCCAGTCAAAACTAAACCTATCATCT
The DNA here is from genome assembly GCA_938045585.1 of uncultured Saprospiraceae bacterium. Classification (GTDB taxonomy): domain Bacteria; phylum Bacteroidota; class Bacteroidia; order Chitinophagales; family Saprospiraceae; genus CALCMJ01. Next base: position 87,590 of record CALIAU010000022.1, on the reverse strand, counting down.
TTTGCAAATATTACGGTGATAGTGCCTTCCGTATCCGTATTGTTTAATTCTTGCACATCGACAACAAAACTAAGGAAAGACTCTCCACCAAGAATAGTAGGTATCATAGTTAGGGTATTACTGAGATCTGTCTCTCCAGTTTCATGCAAGCCAAAATCAAAACCTGCTCCTTGCGGTCTGTTTACTCCATTAATATCATAATTATGTATAGTTGTTTCTGCTGCATCAATAAGTGGACTGTTTGCATCCAAACTAAAGTCACCATTTGCAGGATCAGCGAACATAGGATCTTGCGTAGTAATATCTGCTCCACCCACAGAGGGGGTAAATGCATTGTACAAATTTGAATTTCCATAATCAAAATCAAGCACCAGATCACTATGTATGCTCGGATACCAGGCATAGCGTTCCTCAGCAACATCTTGTATTATACAATTTACCAAAGCGTTTCCATAGTTTGCTCTGTCTACCATAAATAAGTAATTGAGATTATAAAAAACACAATTATAAAAGGTATTGTCGAAGGCGGCCGACTCTTCATAACTAGTAGAATACCAATGCCAATTAATGGCCGAATTCATATTAGAGAAGGTGCAATTCACAAAATCGTTATTGTTGCCAGCGTTTTCATTGGGATCTTCTGAGGTATCACTAAACGTTACACCCTGCGCACCATCTACTGAACAATTGACGAAGGTATTGTGGTGGGCTGCGTTTGCAATTCTTATTTCTCCTTTCCCATCACTTCCAGGTGTAATATGGCAGTCCGTAAAGATGTTGTTTTTAACTTCTATGTATTGTAATTCTATCTTGGTACCTATGATTGTACAATGGGAGGCGACATTCTCCTGGGCGTCAACCTTGTACACTAAACCATGACCGCTGTGTACTAAGGGGCCTACTCTTTCCACATAGATATGCTCCAAGGTATTATTGCTCGTACCATTTGCAAGCAGGTAATAATAATCACAAGGATTTATTTCTGTGTCCGAATACACAGCATTATATGCATGTTCTACAAAATCACTATTAGAAAATGTATATCCTTCTGCTCCTGCGTTTACAACTAAGCAATCTTGTACTTTCACATAATCTCCATAGACTAGAATCCCTTTTCCACTATAATTTAAAAATGCACTCACATCACCGCCTGGAACATAGGTATGCTCTGGGTTAAAATCACCTACCTGATGTACAATTACATTCTTTATCAAACATCCATCACCGGTTGTAAGACATCCATTTTTGTATTTAGTAATTTGGAAATTTAAAATGTTCACATAATCTTTTCCTACCCATATCCCCGTCCCTAAAAACTCAGCATTTTCTTCCTCAGACCCCACTAGCAGAGGCATCTCATTTGCATCTAATGGATCCCCATACACTCGAGTAGAACCCATTGCACTATTAATATCATTTGCAGTATTTTTATATCCTATAAATTGAATGGGTTCTGCTTGTGTACCCTGATTAGCAACAACTAAATTTAATGCACCATAGTTACCCGATTTTACGTACACAATATCTCCTGCTATAGCGCTTGCAAACGCATGTTCTAGGCTCCAAGCGTCTTCTTCTGTTAATCCAGAATTAAGATCGGTACCAAGAACTGTAACATAGTAGGTTTCTGCTTGGATTTGGAATAAAAAGAACAGGAACCACCCAGTAATAATATACTTCATCTTGTACTATTTGAATTGTGTAATAAGTAATTGAATAAGGTCAATTGTATATACATATAATCTAAATCAGGAAGACAATTTAGCAATCTCTTCCAAGCCTTCCAGCACGAGTAATCGTTTAGGTGCTCGATTCAAGACTTTTTTGTATTGCTTTTCTGCATCCTTATACCTGCCTTCTTCCATCAGCCATTCCGCATACAATTCATGCGAAGGTTTTACAATTTCAGGTGGGCCATAGGCATAACTTGTGTTGTCTTCTAGTTCTGCAGCTGCTATCATAAATTTTTCAGCCTCGTAGGGTTTGTTCAGTAAGATGGCACGTAGTGCTTCCATTTCTAATTTCATGACTTCTGCCCTATTGACATGAACCTGTGTTGCTCTCCCTTTTCCGTATGAGCCTCCACTACACATCTGAGGGTTTCCAATTAAGGCCTCGTTAGTTGCAAGACCAATTTCTTCTTCGAGATGATCTATCAGTTGTGTAATTGTTGCATGGTCTTTTTTTGCAAAGGCATAGCGCGCCTGTGTGTAACTGTAGGCCCCTAAGAGTTGAATTGCCAAGGTAGAATAGTCCACGGTATCTTGAAACAGGGGATCATTCCAATCTTCTGTTTCATTAAAATAAGCACCTTTCATCATAACAAGATGGGCTACTGCTTTGGAACTAGGCTTTGCATAACAATAGCTCTGCATATCTTCTACTAAGGTTTTTGCTTTTGCGAATTCACCTTTCTGTAAGTGGCCATACATCTGCCACTTAAATGCATGGTAATTTAAAGCATCATTATCCAAGTCCAATCTTTCTTTTCTGTTTAAGCTTGCATTCCATGAAGCGATATTAGAAGAAATAACTTCGTCCCACATTCCCATAGCCACATAAATATGAGAGGGCATGTGTAAGGCATGAGCTGCATCTGGAGCTACCTTAGAATAGCGTGTAGCCGCATCTAGTGCTTTGGGTGCATTATCTGGATCATCATAGCTATGAATAAGATAGTGTAGTGCTCCTGGGTGGTTTGGGTTTTCATCAATTATAGATTGGGCAATTTTTGCTCCTTTGGCATACATTTCAAAATCTCTTCCTCCTTTTACTGCACCTAATAATGAAAGTGCATAAAAGGAAGCAACTTCATGATTATCTGGATACTTCTTGTGTAAGTCGGCTAGAAATTCAGAATAGGCAAGATCATTTTCTTTTTTGGTTCCTTTGCCATATAGAATATGAATTGCTTGACAAAGATCTTTTTCTAATGGAGTGACAAATTTTTCCTTTTGCAATTCAGGTGTATCTCCCAATTTTGCTAAAATGTTCAGCGCCTCCTCTTTATCTTGTTCTCTCCATAAAGGATGATTATGGCTCATTGCTTCGCCCCAATAAGCCATTGCAAATGTGCTATCTAGAGCTTGTGCTTCTTGGAATTTCTTTGCTGCGTCTTTAAATTCAAAACTATGCATGAGGAGGAGTCCATTTTTAAACGCTTCTTGGGCAATTTCTTTACCTGTAACATCTAAGGATATATCTCCTAATTTAATTGCAGTCTGACCCTCAGCTGTATTATCTAGACTCTGTTTGCATCCAATTGCAAAAAGAAAAAGTAGAATTACCCATTTAAAATTCATAGCATAGTGTTTTAACTAAAGTTATTGAATTTTATGCAATTGAACCCCTTTGTGTATTGGCAAAAAAAAAGAGCGACACCTGACGGCATCGCTCTACACTTTTTACTCAAAACAGTATTAGAATAAATTCTTTGCTTTATTCAGTAGGTCTCCTGCGTTTCCTGGGATAAGTTTTGTTAAACTTTCCAAGTTAAATTCGCTGTCAGCCTCATCCTGAGATAAAAACTTTTCTTTCAATCCGTTTATAAGGTCAGGAGCTGTATTTGCTGCCTCTGTTTCTGCTTCTTCAGCGCTCATTCCCTTGCTCTGAAGTACTTCGGATAATTTCGCTTTAGCATTCTGGAATAAATCATTTGATTCCATGTCAGCATTTCCTGAAAATAATTCTTTAACCTGGTCAATGTTTCCGCCAGCCAATTTTGCTTTTATTGACTCCATTACTGCTCCTGCACCTTCTTCTGCTGCTGCAGATGTTGCTTCAGGACTTAACACATTGCTCATCATTTTCTGAGCAAGTCTTTGCATTGCCATTCTTTTTAAACTGTCAAACATATATTACTTGTATAATTTGTGAATAATACTCTTATGACGAATTGAATGACTGCGTAGTCACATAATACTTGTCTTATCCACTACTTATACAAAATTTTAATTTCTACCCGTCTATTTTGCATGCGGCCTTTCTCTGTTTCATTATCAGAAATGGGCATGGAGGAACCATAGGCCTTGGTAATAATCTTTGCTTGTGTGGGAAGCTGTTGTAAGGCAATTCTCTTTTTTACTGCATTTGCGCGTTTTAATGACAGTGCTTGATTATATACATCTGTGCCTGTATTGTCGGTGTGCCCTTCGATTAAGAAGTCAGCATCCATAATAGATGTGAGTTTCCTTCCAATGGAATCAATTACAACTCTACCCTCTTTTGAAAGACGATGAGAATCTGTTTTGAATAAGACCTGCGCATCTAAGACTATGCGTTCTTCTTTTGGTTCTTCTAAGACGATTTGTTCTTGTGGGATTTCCTTATCTATTGTGTCGATTTTTTGCACATTAAATTCGATCCCCATCTTTTCCGGATAATCTTGGAAATACCAAATCTTGAACTGATACTCTTTTTCTGTGTAACAATACTCTAGCTGTTCTCGATAGCGCATAGGATGATTCCCATCATTATTTAAAATTTCTTTATCGTTTAACCAAAGAATAGAACCATCGTCAGAGTGTAAACTCATATTATACCAGCTATCTTCTGGAAATACGAGTTCTCCCGTAAAAAATATTGCAAAAGAATCTTGTAAATCTACATCGCCAAACCAATCAAAGTAATCACGTTCTGGATACCAAACTCTATCTAATTTGACTATTTCATAGGTAGGATATTCTTCTGCACCTGGATGGTATGCATGCACAGCATCTGGTATAGAAACAAAACGTGCCTCTACATTTCTGAATTCTACGTCATCAGATTGCGAAACGCTGCTTAGATAAGGGAACAATAAAAGTAATATCAGAATCCATTGCATAGCATTAGATAAAACGGAATCAAATTTCCGATATTATATTTCCCAATAAAAAAAAGGTAGCGTGAATACTCACACCACCTTATCCAGTAACATTCTCATTCAATCTTAAATCGATCGATTAGGCAATCGATGTTACAATTTGAAGTAAATCATCTTGCATCATTTGACTTACATATTTCTAGACGTGGAAATGGTTTGAAAGCCACATACATCTAAACTTAACATTCAATTTTAACATAAAAAAAGAGCAGAATTCTCATCCTGCTCTATTTTATTCTAAACTATGTATAAATACATATGATCCATTAGAAAACAATTGAAACCTTATTTTTCAAACGGATAATTGAAACCTAGAATCTAACATTACCTGTATGTTAGTTTTTTTCTGACTCTGTTATTAAAGGCTAGGTCACATTTTATAGCTTAGAAAGGGAAAAATCTATGAAACTTTAACATTTGGAGCTGTTAAAGTGCTGAATTTGAGGGTATTCCGCAGCCTAAAAGCATTGATATCACGCCCTAATTCCTCGAAATGTTAAAAAAGCGTCATTTAACATTTTAGAAGATGAATTAGCGTGACTTCTACATAAGAGGGCGTCTTAAAGACGAGAAACACGAAACCTCTTAGCTTTAATTCTATTAATAATCGAGCATGAGAAACTAGATTATTTAGAATCACCCTTAATACAAATTATACCCTTATTAGCATTACCAGCGGATAGAATTAGTTCTAGCCGCTTTTTTTTGTAGAGTATGTTTATCGGAAGGCCCCAGCTCCAAAATTGTTTTCCCCGTAGTTATATTTGAGGAAGTTGAATTCATTTGAACTCACCCCAATAAAGAAGTTATAACTCCCTCTATTAGGTTGCCAAGCAAAATTCATATACCAGCAATGCAGCTTTCTAGAAAAGGTAAAAGAGGGATAGTTCAATCCACCGCGGACAAAGTCATAATTAAGATTATTAATACTTATGTCCCAATTATCAGTTAATGGAAAGGAACCACGTACCCCTATAGAATGAATACTGGTAAAACTTGTGTCTATCCCACCATCTTCTTTGAAGGTATATTTCCAATCGTGTGTAAACGATAAATTTTCAAATAGTCCAAAGAAAGAAGGCTTTTCCTTTTTTACTTCCGGTTTCTTCTTACTCGGCTTGTTTAAGTCTTCTATTCCAGATAGATCAAAACTATCTGGCGTCACCTTATCAATAGGCCGTTCTCCTGGTTTGTCCTTATCTGTTGCAGAATTTTTATTGGACGAGGAACTCGTTTTAAAAAAGAGTTTCTTTATGCGCGATAATGAGAAGCTATTTCGTATTCCAATGAGTCCCTCTTCCATTCTTAAGAGTTTACCTCTAGAACTAAGTACTGGTGTATTAATGCTGCTGTTATTCTCCGTTTCTTCATAGGGGTCAAAGGTAAATCCATAGGTTAAATTCGTCATACCTTGAAACAAATTGGTCGAAGAGCTTACGCGCACCCGACTCCAATTTAATGAGTCCGCTTGAAAGTTATAATCTCCTCTGACTGTTATTGTTTCTAAGGGCTTAAATTTCTTGTCTGTGGAATCTTTACTAGAAAAATATTTCACTTCTATATTGTTCCTAAAGTTATAATTGAAACGCATACTTGGCCCATTTAAACTAGCTGAAAAGGGTTGTGCTGGAAAGGGACTAAAAAAGGTAGAATCCCGTCCATCAGGGGAAAAGGCTAGCTGTTCAAAACGTTCTCGCGTATTTGGAGTAAAACCAAATCCAAAGGTGGGTTTTATTGTAGTACGGATTCCCTTGACCTTACCCTTTGGAATTAAAAGGGTACCAAAGAGTTGTGTAGTCGCACTGACATTTGCGTTGTAGGTATAGTAACGTTGCAATCCTCTTGAAATCACATCTTCAAAAGATGCGTCTTCCTCATTGTATACTTTTGAGATATCTTGTAAATACCAGGTTTCACTGTAGCTTACGCTGGGATTTATATTTAGATAAGAGAATGCTTTAAAGTTAACACTGGTGCTCATATCCGTATCCATCCCCGTGATAAGATCATCTAAGGTTTGCTTGGAGAAGAAGGTAGAATCTGTTGTGGATACATAGTTTCTAATCTTAGTTCCATAATTAAAGGTGATTCTTTCAAACCATTTCTCTGCATTTCCTCCCCTATTTCTCTTTTTGAATGGTGTAATTGGTCGCATACTCAAATCGATATCTGGGAGAGTAACATTTACAATATTTGTATTTGTATTCTGATTATGTGAAAGCCCAATATTTAACTTCAGCGGGGTATTCGGTAAATCGTGTCTAAATCTAAGGTTAGAAGTATAGATATTTGTAAGAACAGACCCAGCATCATTATAATTATTCCTGCTATTATTATTTGTTTCAAAATTTATATCCCCAGACAAATTCATATAAGGATGTGCCTTAGCGTCTTGGGTATGTATAAACTTAATTCCGATACTTTTATTGGATAGGGTTTGTCCCGTTTCTAAACTTTCTGATTTCAGATCATTAAACTCTAGATTAATGCTACCCGTATATTTATATCGTTTTTTGTAGTTACTTTTTAAATTAATCCCCCAGGTTCCTCTGCTGTAAATATCTGCTGTAACGGATAAATCGATGTATTCATTAAGAGGAAAGTACCAACCGATATCTCGCACACCTATTCCTAGATTTTCGTCAACGCCATATTGACTAGGAAAAAGAAATCCTGTAGAAGCTCCTTCAGAAAGTGGAAAAAATCCAAATGGAATAAATAGAGGCGTAGGAACCCCTCCGATCTCAAGATTTGCAGGTCCAATTACGGCTATTTTATCTGGAATTAACTTGAGTTTGCTTGTACGTATTCCCCAATGTGGGTTTTCATGGTTGCAGGTGGTAACTAAGGCATCTTGATTATAGACTATATCATCTTCAATATCATCATTCCCTTCTGCACTAACGAATTTTGTTTTAGCCCCATGGAGGTACATATTGCCTTCTTGAGAAATGGCATTATAAACAATTCCCTTTTTCGTTTTAAAATTAAATTTGAGTTCATCATAGATAACCTCCTTGGTTCCATCATTAAAAGTGGGTGGCTGGACTTGATGTCCTGCATCGTCTTTAATGCTCATAGCATGTGCTATATTATTATCAAAGTCAAAAATGATATAGCCAGCCTTTAGATCATAGTTTTCATATGTAACATAAGCATCCCCATAAAGGTGAATATCACTATTTACATTATCAAACCATGTTGTATCCTTGGCTCCGTAATTAATAGGTTCGTCTGGTGCCTCTTCACTAATTACTGGCCCAGTAGAAATTGGTAGTGAATCTCTCTGCTCTGAAAAATCAGGTATGTTTTTTGGTATAGTATCTAAAGACAAACTGTCTCTGATAAGCCCCTCTTCAATTATTGTTGTGTCAGAAATAGTGTCAGATTTCAATTCTTGTGCAAGAACAGAATTACTCTGGACACATATTAAAAAAATAATTATTATATAAAATATTCGACGCAAAGGAGTTATGTTATATTATAGCATTTATTTACCTTCATATTATATTTTTTCAAATATATACTTCCAATTGGGAAAACTACACTTACAAATAACGTTTATTTGTCTGCTTCTATGCAGCATAAGTTCCGCTTCCTCACCGATTAATGCTGGTTTTAACTCGGTATTAACAAAGTTAGCAAATGTTGATCCACCTTTAAAAACAATTGTTATTGATGCAGGTCATGGAGGCAAGGATAGTGGCTGCTTGGGTCATCATTCCCAAGAAAAACATATTGCCCTTGATATTTCTCTTATGTTAGGAGAGCAGATACGTACTCATTTCCCAAATATTAAAGTAATATATACAAGAACTGAGGATGTTTTTGTTCCATTAAGTTTACGAGCAAAGGTGGCAAATAAAAACAATGCGGATTTATTTATCTCTATCCACTGTAATTCCTTTCCACAATCCAATGTAAGAGGAACAGAAACCTATGTCATGGGTTTACACAAGGCAGAGGAGAATTTAAAAACGGCTAAACGAGAAAATGCATCCCTCCAATTAGAAGACAATTATGATCCTACATATGATGATTTCGATCCTGAATCTCCTGAGGGTCATATTTTCTTATCCATGTATCAAAATGAAAATTTGGATAATAGTATTGCCATTGCAGCAGAGATAGAAAATGCCTTTTCAGAGGGTGCTCTTTCTAAAAGTCGAGGTGTCAAGCAAGCTGGATTTTATGTTTTAAGAAAGGCGACTATGCCTAGTATTCTAGTAGAGACGGGTTACTTGACAAACAGCCAAGATGAAAAATTTTTACGTTCAGATAATGGTAAGGCAAAAATTGTAGAAGCTATAATTAACGGCCTAAGTAGATATATCGATTCTCGAAAGAGTGCTGCCTTAGAGGTACATGCAGCACATGATGCCTACTCCTTTAGAGAGGAAGCAAATGCCATGCAAGAAATAGCAGTTGCACCTAAGAAATCAAATCCACCTAAAACACAAATCACTACACCAAAGAAGAACACGAATTCCGAAGCGATTACAAAGACTCAGAAAAATACACAAGATGCCTATGCCAGTTCTGGGATATACACCCATGCTCCGGCAAAGAATGCAGCTCCCAAAAAAGAAGAACGTTCTACTGCTCCAATTAAACCTAGCTCAGGCATCTTCACCCATGCTCCGGCAAGAGCTAGTAATGTTCCTAAACAGCAACAAGAGAATTACTCTTCACCGACAAAGCAAACATACTCCGCCCCTATCCAGCAAACGTATTCTACGCCACACAGGCAAACATACCAGAGTCCTACAAGGCAAGAAACGCAAACAAGGCAAAATATAAGGACAAACAATGCGGCTGCATATAACTCTGGAAATATAGTGCGTTCGTATTCAGGTAGTACCATTGCCACACAAAAGAACACTGCCCAGGTACAAGGCAATGTCTTCTATAGTATCCAAATCGCAGCAACACGCGAGTTATGTAATCCTATTACAAATATGGGTCTACGAGATATTCCATATACATCCTTCTTTGAAGCAGGATTGTATAAGTATATCAGTGGCCATTTTGATAATATGCAAGAAGCCTTGGATTACAAATTGGATTTAATCAAAAAGGGAGTAAAAGGCGCATTTCTTGTGCGATATGACGAAAATATCCAGCGAAACATCGAAAAAGCAAAAGAAATAGCAAAGGAGGAGTAATATCTTTCCTAATTTGTGCGCTTTAAGGACAGACAGTTTTTATGGGCAAGGAAATTAAGATAGGTATATTCACATTGTTGACTTTGGGTATTGTTATTTGGGGTTATCTTTTTGTTGTTGGAAATAATGTGCTAGCAAATAACAACTCCTTTTACACGTATTATGACAATGTAAAAGACCTTACGGTCGCCTCCCCTGTTATGGTAAATGGATATGAGGTAGGTTCGGTTACTGGTATTAAACTATCACCTGAGGATGTCAGTAAAATACGAGTAGAGTACGATATAAAATCTGATATCAAGGTTCCACAGGATGCTAAAGCCTTACTCAAGGCGCTAAATCCTATTAGCGGCAAATTCATTGACTTGGAATTTGAAAAAATGTGTACTGGCGATAACTGCCTACAAAGTGGTTCTGAAATAAATGGTTCTGCATTAGGGTTAATTGGTTCGATGGTAGGTACTGATGAGGTAACGGAATATGCAGATGCTATTGGTAGTTCACTGAATTCTACTATTGGGAAACTGGGCGCTGAAGATTCTGATGCACCACTTGATGCAAGTATTCGAAATTTAGAAATAATTACAAATAACCTAACCAAGGTTACGAGCAACTTAAATAGTGTATTGTATAATTCTAAGGATGAATTGAATACCACATTTAAGAACATGGCTTCTATCTCATCCAATCTAAATGCTAATAATGAAAAGATTACTAGCATGATTTCTAATCTCAATATGGCAAGCAGACAGTTTGCTGAGGTTAAATTAAGTGAGACAGTAAACAAAACAAATGGCACCATAGATCAGGCTACTGCCTCACTTGCTGAAGTACAAAAGACGATGGAAGAGGCTCAAAAGTCCGTCGTTAATTTAAACAATATCATGGCTAAGGTCAATGATGGGGAGGGCACACTCGCCCGTCTGATCAATGACAAGCAGTTGTATGAGAATATGGAGAAGACTTCAAGAAACCTTTCGCTTTTATTACAAGATCTTCGATTAAATCCGAGTAGATATGTGAAGGTATCTGTGTTTGGAGGAAAGGACAAAAGCGAATATGTTTATCCGGAGGACGATCCCGCTTTCAAGCAAAAGAACTAAATTCCTTGCCTGCTTATAAGCAGCAAATATTAGCATATCTTAAGGTCCTATGGCTAATCAATATGATAAGGCTAATCATCTTATTCAAAAAATAAAAAGCTGCCAAGAATGTGCAGCCCAGCTACCACATGCACCTAGACCTGTTGTATCTTTTAATGCGCAATCCAAAATTGCTCTTATCGGCCAGGCACCAGGGTCAATCGTACATAGAACAGGTATTCCCTGGGATGATAAAAGTGGACAAAATTTAAGAAGCTGGATGGGCATGGATAGTACAGGTTTTTATGACCCCAACATTCTGGCGATTGTTCCTATGGGCTTTTGTTACCCGGGTAAAGGAAAAACAGGTGATCTCCCTCCAAGAAAAGAATGCGCTCCCTTATGGCACAATCAAATTTTCGATTTGATTCCAAATATCCAACTTAGCTTATTGATTGGTAAGTATGCCCAAGACTACTATCTAAAGGATAAACAGAGAAGTCTAACACAAAGAGTATTGCATTTTGAAGAGTATTTACCTGAATATTTTGTTCTCCCCCACCCATCGCCAAGAAATAATATTTGGATGAAAAAAAACCCTTGGTTTAAAAAAGATGTTTTGCCCGTATTAAAAAAACGCGTTGAAATAGCTTTACATTAAATTATTATTACAGAATATTCACTTCTGCTTCAAGTAAGATACCGAATTTAGCATACACAGACTTCTTTACATTCAGCGCATGTTGTTCTACTTCTTCTCCAGAGGCATCCCCGTAATTTACTATGACCAAAGCCTGTTTTGCATAGGAGCCAGTATTTCCAATCCGCTTCCCTTTCCATCCACATTCTTCAATAAGCCAACCTGCAGGAATCTTATAATTTCCATCCTCTTGGGCGTAATACTTTAGATCAGAAAATTCAGAAGCTAATCGTTGAAACTCCTCTTCTGAAATAACAGGGTTCTTGAAAAAGCTTCCTGAGTTTCCAAGTTCTGCTGGGTCTGGCAATTTCATCCTTCGAATTGCTTTTACTGTATCACTTACATCCTTTATTGTAGGTTCGCTTATCTTTTGTTCTGCCAGTTTTTCTTTTATGGCACCATATGCAAGATTGAGTTTCGCTTCTTTTTGCAACTCTAGATAGACATAGCTGATAAAAAATTGACCTTTATATTGATTTTTGAATACTGAATTTCTGTATGCAAAGCCACAGTCTTCTTTTTTAAAAGATACTTTTTTACCTGTATTTAGATCAATGGCATCTAGGGATATAAATACATCTTTTACTTCAACACCATAGGCTCCAATATTTTGGATGGGTGCTGCGCCAACTGAACCAGGAATCAGAGATAGGTTTTCTATTCCAGCATAAGAATGTGCTACCGCCCAGGAAACACAATCATCCCATACCACTCCTCCTCCTACTTTAATAAGAATTGTTTTCTCATTTTCTGCCACACGTTCGATTCCTTTTATCTGGTTATAAAGGACTGTAGCATTAAGATCTTTGGTTAGTAACAAATTACTGCCACCGCCAAGTACAAATATGGGTTGAGAGATCTTCTTTAGTATTTCTTTTAGTTGATCTTCGCTATGAATAGCGCAAAAATGTGATGCATTTACATCTATACCAAAGCTATTGTATTCTTTTAATGAGAAATTGGTTTTTAGATCCATTAGAGTGCGCTCGCAGGATTAGCAATTTCTTTCAGTTTTGGAATGTTGAAATCATATTGTAGTCCCAAATTGACAGTGTTCGCTTTTGTCTCACTATTGTATCCTATTCGCAAGACACCAGCAGCTGTAAATCCAGAAAGTCCAAAGCCATAGGCAAACTCGCCAACGTAGGTTTTAAATAATTCTCTTGTACCGCCCTGATCTTTGAAATCACCAGATACGAAATACAGTTCTGTTCTATTAAATTGTAATCCACCGCCTACAGACCAACCAAATTTGCCCTCTTTATTTAAACCAGAAAGTCCACCAAAGTTTAGTCGACCTATAAGCGGAAACGAGGCACTCCCTAATCCTTTAAAATCTTTTATAGCAAGTCCAAATAAGCCAATGGTGGCTTGTGCCTCAGCAGAGATGGAAAAATCCTCTCCTCCTAACCAAATTTTAGGACCAACACCCAAATTTAGGAGAAAACTTCCTGAGCCTGTATATTCAATATCATCTTCTGGATTTTGATAACGATTGTATAGATCATTACTCACAGTCAGACCGATTCCAAATTGAGCTACACAGGTGCTAGCGAAAACTAAGGTAAATAGGCCAATTAGAGTTATATTTTTCATATTAGTAAAAGTCATAATGTAAAATTACTATTTATTATTCAGATTTATCACATGAAAGCCCAAGCCTCCTTTCTTTACGACGATAAAACAGGAAGAAGAGTTACTGATTTCGGGATTACAAGGATGTTTTTTAAATGCTCTATCGTACGCCTCCCCATTATATTCAAAATAAAGCCGGTAATGCGAAGGTACTTTCTTCATCATGTCATCATAGGTTATTCCATACATGCTGTTAAATTCTGGGGCAACGGTATCCACAGTAATCTGTTCGCCAGGCTCTTTTTGAAGCATTCTATTTAAATAAGATGCAAATGAAATACATAAGGTTGGTATAAAGAATAATAGAAAGAGTCCAAGTGCTACTTTTTCCTTTAAAAGTGTCACCAATTTCTGTTGCATCATATAGCGAGCAACTAAGAAAACCGCAGGAAGGCTAAAAATAAGTACAAAGGAATTAAGTGATAATATTTTTTGAAAGTGATCCATTTCCACAACAAAGAAGAATATAGTTGCAAATAGGATTGCCCCTGCTATGAGTCCTGCTTTATCAAAATGTGGATTATCGATACGTGTTTATTTATTTCTTTTACTTGTTGTCTCAGACATTCATATTAAACTGAAGGTCTGCTAAGTTCTTGTACACTCCATTCGGAATTTGCATTAGTTCTTCATGCCTACCTTTTTCTATTATGCGTCCATGTTCGAGGACATAAATTCGATCTACTTCTTTAATGGTTGCTAGTCTATGCGCAATAATAATGGAAGTCCTGTTTTGCATGAGTCGGTCTAAGGCCTCTTGAACGACTTTTTCAGATTCGGCATCCAATGAAGAGGTAGCCTCATCTAAAATTAGGATAGTTGGGTTTTTAAGAATAGCGCGAGCGATTGCTATTCGTTGTCGTTGCCCACCGGATAACTTTATGCCTCTCTCTCCTACTATCGATTCATACCCCTCAGGAAATTGGCTTATAAATTCTACGCAATTAGATTGTTCTGCAGCACGTTCAATTTCTGCCTGCGTTGCATGTATATTCCCATAGGCAATATTTTCTCTAATTGTACCACCAAATAGCAGCACATCTTGCGGTACAATGGCAATATTGCGTCTAAGATTTATTAGAGATTCTTTATGAATATCTTTGCCATCCACTTTAATACTTCCGGCATTTAGGTCATAAAACCGCATGAGTAGTTGTACTATGGTAGATTTACCTGAGCCACTTTGGCCAACTAGAGCAACCTTTTCTCCAGACTGAATCGAAATATCAATGTCATTGAGTACTTGTACATCTGGGCGACTTGGATAGGTAAATGCAACATTTTCAAATACAACATTTCCTTGGAGTTGTGTATACTTTTCATCAAATGCATTGAGTTCTAGTTCGCCTTCTTGATGTAATAATTCTTGCACGCGTTCAGTTGCACCGATAGCACCAGCCAGCGCAGTATATAAATTTCCAAAACCAGCAATTGCACCTCCTATCACCATTGTGTATAAGACAAAAGACAGAAGGCTACCTGCTTCCATTTCGCCTGCCTGCACCATGGAGGCTCCTTTCCATAATATGAACAAGATACAACCAAATATTAGACTAATAATGAAGGCAAAAAACAAGCCACGTACACGGGCAAATTTCAGTGAGATTCCTACAACATTATCGACAGAATCAGAATATCGTTTGCTTTCAAATAATTCGTTTGTGAATGCTTTTACAATACTAAAATTTGTAAAACTCTCTTCAACGATGGTATTTGTTTTTGCTAACTCTTCTTGTCTGTTTTTGGATAACTTCCTTATATATCTTCCAAAAAACATGGCAGCAATAATCACTACGGGAAAGGTAAGTATCATTATGAACGATAGCTTGGGTGTCAAATACGCTAGTATTCCCACTCCCACCACAAGCGTTATAATTTGTCTAATAAACTCTGCTAAGGTAATGGAAAGCGCACTTTGTAATTGTTCGACATCTGTAGTAATTCTGCTTGACAACTCTCCTACACGGCTACTTTCAAAAAACGTAACAGGCTGCATAATTAATCTATGATATAAGTCACGACGCACATCTGACATACCTTTTTCGCTTACTACTGCAAAGGTAGTTGTCCGTATATAAGAAAAAACTGCCTGAGAAATTACCAGCACCATTAGCATGGTCCCTAGTTGATTAATACTAAATCCCCATTTTCCTTTTTGAACAGCTACATTGACCATTTCACCACACACCCCTGGTACTGCCATAAAGGCAAACTGCCCTAAAACTAAAACAAGCATTCCTACTATGAAATGTAGGAGATGTGGTCTGATGTATGAAAATATCTTTAGTGAATTACGTAGGTTAGTACGATTTATCTTAGTGCTGTCACGATTTTCAAATCTTCTTCTTGCCATAGTAGTTACAGCGCGAAAATAGGAATATTAAATCTTTGGTGAATGGAAAATTAGACTAAAGTGCATTGATAGCATCTAGCTCGCGTTCAAAGTGTTTATTAGAAACATACGCATCAATAGCTGTATCTAGATCTATAGCTCTAATGTCAGCAATTTTCTTGTGTTCATTGTTATACAAGATCTCGACATAGTAATTTGAATAAGAATAGAGTTTCTTGTATTGTGACTTGGTTATCCAAGACTCCAGGTATTGCCCGTAACCAAAAACTTCCTCTGCTCTAACCATCAAATGCGATGAGTTAAATGTTTTGATGTCGTAAAATTCCATGTTTCAAATTTTATACAAATAGAAAAAATTGTAATGTCTAATCTATTATAAATGAATGTAATAAACTTTACGAATATATTTTATATATAATTAAAAAATTATATTATAATTAAAACTTATATGTGTCAAATTATTAATATTTCTAATATTTCACGTTCTTTATACTTTTAACGAAATTTTTTAATCTTAAACAAACCTGATTATGGGCAAATTTGACGACTGTATAGCGACCTATACAAAACAGCTTACTAAGCTTAAAGTAAAAGTAGATGACAAATTATTAAGAGCTGTAGCTAAGGCTTGTGGTCCTTCTTTATACAATAAAGATGCAAGTACCGTTGCAGGATCTGATCCAGCAGAATTAACAAGAATTAAGAAGGGATTTTGTGCTAAGAAACTTGGTGTAAAAGAAGGTGCCAAGTTAGACAATGCTATGGATAGAGTAATGAAAACAATGGGCAAAGGGAATAGAAATAAATACCGAGCTGTTGTTTATTACCTCCTTACAAAGGAGCTAAAGAAGACTTCCGTATTCAAGTAGTCTAAACTAAACCCAACAAAAAAGGTCTTGAAAACATCAAGACCTTTTTTTATATATTCTATTTCATGATACCACTTTAAAATGACGTCTATTTTCCAATTTATACGATTAACTAATTAATATATTCTTTTTATTATACGCTCATCACTCATTATCAGTGATTTACGAAATCATCACTTGATCTGACTTAAATTCAACTTGTTGTAAGATTTAATAATATCTATATTTGCAGAAGTTTCTCATTTTCTCAATTATAAGGGTGTTAGCTAAGAGGCAGTGCATTTTTGCACTGCCTTACCTTTTTCTACATGATATTCTGTATATTGGCACCATTTATAGCATAAAAGCATCCGCTTATGTAAAATAGCTCATTCTAATCATAGCTATATCTTAATAATCTTGCTTTAGAGGCTGTAAATCGATATATTTAACATTCAGTGATAAACATAAACACCTATTTGTGTAATATCCTTAACACTGAACACCCTTTAATACGGGCATCTAATCTGTTTAATTAAAACACTTAGCACCCCTAAGTTTTAGATTGCTCGATTTATTTCAGTTTAGTGTGTAGTTAGAGATAACTACATTAACTATGGCCAGCTGTTTAGCTGGCCTTTTTTATTTTTTTTATTTTTTTTTCGAAAACATGTTACTTCTCAGAAATTCTACGTCAAAATAGCGAGTGACATGGAGACATATCCTCTAGTTAATGTAGATACAACTACAGATACTAAACTGAAAAAAGAAAAGGTCAAGCAATCGCTTGACCTTTCTTTTTGCATTTTAAGGAATAACAGGGCCAAATATGCCTTGCTTTATTTGAAATAGTGACCGCGGGAGGATTCGAACCCCCAACCGTCGGAGCCGAAATCCGATATTCTATCCAGTTGAACTACGCGGCCTATTTAGAAACAAAGAGTCTCAAAAGTAAGGAATTCTAAACTAACCATATCTGATGGATTAAACGATAATTTTGGCAATAAGCTATATATTTAACTTTAAGCACCCACTATTTTTACCTAACAATCGTTAAATCAATATTCTAACAAGAATAATTATGAAAAAACTAAGTACTCTAATTATTTTATTTTCTCTAGCTTTTTTCTCATGTAGTGAAGACCCTATTGAAATCACTGGAACATATAACATAATTTCTTTAGAGAAGTCATGTGAAAACTCTGATCAAGATATATCTGTTGTTGAGGGAAATAATATAATATTAGGTACCTCATTCAATTTTTCAGGGAACATGCTTTTTACTTTTGGTAATGTGTTTGAAGCAGAGTACTTATTAGAGGGTGAATTTACTGGTGAGGAGGTTTTCATAGACGGAACTTATTCTCTTACAAATGAGGAATTCTCAGTTTGTGGAAATAATGGTTGTACAGATAATTCTCTCCCTTCTGGAGGTAATCAAATCACATTAATGGTTCAAGAAGGTACTTGCTTACTTACTTTGGTAGGTGAACGCAATTAGAGGATAATAAACCTCAGCCTCAACCAAAAAAAAGAAGCCCGGAAGGCTCCGGGCTTACAATAAACCAATCTCATAAAAGAGAGTATAATAAAAAGACGAAATCCGTATTTAGTCTAATCTACATTATCATGCAGAAAAGAGTTGCGTGATTCAATGATCGGCTTATCCAGATCATTGCTTATCGACAAATTTGATTCTTTGCTATATGCAGAACCTTCCACATCATCTAACTGCACATTTCTTCTTAAATAGGCTGGTTCAGATTCCATTTGCGATAAGGATTTTGGTGAATCCATAGCCTTTGCATTTAAGTTTCGGTAGTATTCTCTTCTTGCTTCTTCATTTTCTTGTTTCACATTATTTTCAACAGACTCTGCTCTTCGAATCGTTGGTTCTTCCATTGAATTTTCAGTCATGGTTTTGGAACCAGTGGAAATATCTCGTATTGTCTGTTCTACTTCTGTAGTATCAAACTCTACTACTCTTCTTGAAGGAGCAGCCGGCTCTTCTGACAAATTCAAGTCTATAACTTCTAATTCCTGGCCATCCATATTTACTTTTACAACTTTGGAATTTTCTGCTTCTTTTGCTTTTTGTCTTCCTTCTTCAAAACCTGTTGCAATTAGAGTTACACTTAGCTCGTCATCATATGATTCATCTACACAATGTCCCCAGATAAGATCTGTCCCGTATCCTGCTTCTTCCTGCACATACTCAGTGATTTCAGAAATTTCAGCCATTGTCACTTCTTTCTTTCCAGAAGTAATATTCAGAAGAATATGTTGTGCCCCTCTGATATCGTTATCTTCCAACAAAGGAGAATTAAGTGCTGTGTGAATTGCTTGTCTCGCTCTATCTGTTCCTGATTTTATTGCACTACCCATAATAGCTACCCCACTACTACGCATTACTGTATTTACATCTTCAAAATCTACATTTACGATTCCTGGTACAGTAATTATTTCAGCAATACCCTTTGCTGCTGTAGTCAATATATTGTCCGCTTTGGCAAAGGCCTCTCCAATTCCAAGATCTCCATAAATTTCACTTAAGCGATCATTAGAAATTACAAGTATTGCATCTACATTTTTCTTTAGATTCTCTAAACCTTCAAATGCTTGTCGCTTTCTTCTCAAACCTTCGAATTTAAAAGGAATGGTTACAATAGCAACTGTAAGAATTTCCATTTCTTTAGCTGCTTGAGCAATGATAGGTGCAGCTCCAGTTCCGGTTCCCCCTCCCATACCAGCGGTGATAAAAAGCATCTTCGTATCTTCTAGATACTTCCGTACCTCATCAATTGATTCGATACATGATTGTTTTCCCACTTCAGGTTTTGATCCAGCTCCGTTTCCAGCAGTCAGGTTCATACCTAATTGAATTTTGTATGGAATTGCATTATGTTCCAAGGCTTGATTATCCGTGTTGCATATTGCAAAGTCTACTCCTACTATACCTTCAGAGTACATGTGACCTACTGCATTTCCACCACCACCACCGACTCCGATGACTTTTATAATGTGTGATTCTTTTTTTGGCATATCAAATAACATAGTAATCTTGTTGTGGGTTTAAAAATCCGAATCCGGTGTGTTTTCAAAAAATGATTTGGTATAGCTGAAAATTTTATTCATCCATTCCTTTTCTGTTCCTTTCCTTGTTTCGTTTGATGGTGTCACTACATCCATAGTTTCCTGATCAGATGTTTCCATATTTTCGATCGCAGTAATAAGTAGTCCTATGCCCGTTGCAAATATTGGACTAGCCAATGCATCGGCATAGCCATGCGCAAGATGGTCAACAGGTTTCCCTATACGACATTCAAATCCTGTATGTTTTTCTGCAAGTAAATTGATGTGTTTCAATAAAGATCCTCCTCCTGTCAA
Source organism: uncultured Saprospiraceae bacterium (assembly GCA_938045585.1). Classification (GTDB taxonomy): domain Bacteria; phylum Bacteroidota; class Bacteroidia; order Chitinophagales; family Saprospiraceae; genus CALCMJ01. Next base: position 67,556 of record CALIAU010000022.1, on the reverse strand, counting down.
AACGATACCAGCTATTAGCTTTCTTTCATATCCTGATCGACGTATTTCCCATAGGACATAATCAAAAATCTCTTCTAATCTTGCCTGAATTATTTTTGCTAAATTCTTTTCAGAGATCTCTTTTGGTTCTCTTCCACGGAATCCTGGAATGGTAATAATTCTATTATCAATTATCTCTGATGCCAATGCAGATCCAAACTTTGTTTTTAGTTTCTCTGCCTGATCGTTCATCACCGTACATCCTTCACGAATATCTTTTGTGATAACATTACCACCAAATGGAATTACTGCAGTGTGTCTGATAATACCATCTTTGAATATGGTTATATCTGTAGTTCCACCACCGATATCCACCATAGCAACACCTGCTTCTTTCTCTTCTGGTCCAAGAACAGATGCAGAGGAAGCAATCGGTTCTAGCGTCATATCTTTTACATCCAGCCCTACCTTCTCGACACATTTAATAATATTTCTAGATGCAGAAATCTGACCTGTTATAATATGAAAGTTAGCCTCTAAACGTATCCCTGACATACCGACTGGGTCAGTTATGTCCGTCTCATTGTCTACTGTAAATTCTTGAGGCAGGATATGCAGTATTTTATCACCTGGAGGTAACACTACCTTATACATATCCTTAATCAGGCGTTCTATATCTGTCTCGGATATTTCAGAGGTAGCATCATTTCTTGTCAGCATACCATGGTGGTGCAAACTTTTTATATGCTGTCCTGCAACACCTACATGGACTGATTTAAATTTCTTCCCGCTGTTTTGTTCTGCTATTTTAATAGCCTCAGCAATAGCTGCAACTGTCTTATCAATATTTGACACGACTCCCCGTGATACGCCTTGCGAGTCTACTCTCCCTACTCCCACGATTTCAACTTTGCCAAATTCGTTGCGATGACCTGCAATGGCACACACTTTTGTCGTCCCTATATCAAGGGCTACTGCAAGGTCTCCGTAGCTGGTATATTCTGTTGAGTAATTCATAATTAAAATAGTTTTTAGGTTCTTCCTACAACTTGATTTTTATATCTCAGATCAAGAATCGCAAATTTATCAATGCCCACTTTCTTCGTTCCTTGTCTGTAATAGGTTTTTAAATTATAGAGTTTGTCATCTAAGTTTTCTGTATTGCCTATTATGATTTTCTTTTTGCCCATTTTTGGCACTAAGAGTATTTCTTTATTTTCTTCAATATGTATTTGTTCGATTAGGGGTGCCAAGAAATCGTCTTTTCGAATTTTATTTACTAATAAAAAGATATCGTTGAGATTATTCTTTTTCATCTGCGCATAATTCTGTGTATAGCCATCTATAAATCCTGTTACTACTGGCACACGCACACTTTCGTTTATTACATGTGGTACACGTTTGCCTTCTTCATCGAGATAGTAATTGTTTGCATTCATATCTGAAATCCGTACTATCGGTTTTCTCTGTACCACTTTTACTACCATTTGGTTTTTATGTTCCAGATACACTTCTGCTGTTAGCACACGTTTATCTTTTAGAATTGCAGCTTCCATCACCATCAGATCCAAATCATCTATTACTGCATTCATAATGTCAAAGCCTAGGGTGTTATCCAAGATATTTTTAACATCCTTTTTAGAAATCAAATATTTCTTATCTGCTAAGGCATCTACAGAAATAGTGCAATGATTGAGCTTCGAATTTGATTTTGCATTAATTGCAAATCCCAACATAACAAGCACTGCGGCCATCAAGACGGACGAGAGTAATTGTGCAATCAATTTTTTAGGTACCATGCTATTCTTTGCCATATTCCTGTTCTAGTAGTTTTCTAATCATTGGTACACAGGTGTCGATATCCCCTGCACCAATCGTTAAAATCACATTATCTTTTTTCTTATTGAGATCATGTATTAAATTTTCTTTACTGCTTTTACGTTTATTTGGATTGTTAATTTTATCAAATATTATATCTGAACTCACTCCGGCAATTGGTAATTCACGTGCTGGATAAATGTCTAGTAAGATGATATTATCCAACTTTGACAACTCCTCCGCAAATCCATCTTGAAAATCTCTAGTTCTACTATACAGGTGGGGTTGAAAAATTCCCGTCACCTTTCTATCTCCAGCTAATTTTCTAATGGCACTTATTGCAGCTTTAATTTCAGTAGGATGATGTGCATAGTCATCTACATATACGACCTCCCCTTTTTCATACACTTTTTCAAACCTTCTTTTTATCCCCTTGAAAGAACAAATAGCATCAATAAACTCTTCATCACTGACTCCAAACTGCTCTCCTACCAATAAAGCTGCAATCGCATTTTCTTTATTATGATTTCCAGTAAAGAAGCCACAGGTATTATGAGCAAAGACCTTGGTCTGTTCTGCAATTCCAACCATCTCTTGCCCATAGGCTAAGACATAAATAGATTTGTCTCTCAGTTTATCTAAGCAAGCTGCACCTAAACGTTCTACTACTTTTGTATGGAGAATTATAGTGCCATTCTCTTTCGTTTTAAGGAGAAACTCTCTAAAACTATCTAGCATTATCTCATGATTCCCGTAGATGTCTAAATGATCTGCATCTACTGAAATCAATACAGTAATTTCTGGCTCAAGAGTCAGAAATGATCTGTCATATTCATCAGCTTCTACGACAACTATATCACTGTCTCCAGCAATGTAGTTTGATGCGTAATTTTTCATTATGCCACCAACAAAGGCAGTAGGATTTTTACCCGAATGTTTCAAAACATGTGTTACTAATGAGCTCGTGCTGGTTTTTCCGTGCGTTCCTGCAATGGCAACACATCGTGTTTCCTTGCTAATCAGCCCCAAAGCTTCCGATCGTTTCATAACAACAAATCCCTTCGTTTGAAAATGTGTCAGTATCCTTTGATCCTTGGGTATCGCAGGTGTATAAATCACCAACTCAATACCATCTGGAACCTTGTCAACTACCTCCTCGTACTGGATTTTCATGCCTTCCTCTTCCAACGTTTTGGTGAGGAGCGTGCTTACTTTATCGTAACCACTTATATTTTTTCCTTGCTTATTAAAATATCTTGCTATTGCACTCATGCCAATACCTCCGATTCCTACGAAGTATATATTCTGCACTTTTGATATTTCAATCTTCTTTTCCATACTATTTACACCAGATCTATAATTATATCAGCGATTGTATTTGCCGCATTGGGCTTTCCAAACATTTCAATATTTTTCTTCAAGACTTTTTGTTTTTCTGTGTCATCTAAAATCGACACTATCATTTCTTCCCATTTTCCCAATGCAGTATCATTCAATAATACTGCTGCTTCTTTCTCCACCAATGCCATTGCATTTTTTGTCTGATGATCTTCTGACACATTGGGGGAAGGAACTAAAATTGCCGCTTTCTGTAACATGGCCAATTCTGCTATTGTTAAAGCACCTGCTCTACAAATAAGAACATCTGCTACACCATAAGCAAAATCCATGCGGTCGATAAAAGCATGTATATGTACGTTTGACAAGCTTGCAGAACGACACGATTTATACGTATCGTAATACAACTTTCCCACCTGCCAAATGAACTGTATATCACTTCTTTCTTCCAGGAAAGCAAAACTATTTTTCATCGCTTCATTAAGCGACTTCGCTCCTAAACTTCCTCCAATGATCAGTGTAGTCCTCTTATCAGAGTTAATTTTATAATACTTATACGCTGCAGGCAAATCTGATTCGTCAATGGCTAAATCCATACGCACCGGATTTCCCGTCAGCACTAATTTTTCTTTTGGGAAAAATCTCTCCATGTTGTCATAGGCCACACAAATCTTATTTGCTTGCTTAGCTAATAATTTGTTCGTTACGCCAGGGTATGAATTTTGTTCCTGAATTACCGTTGCAATCCCCATTCTTTGGGCTTGCTTTAGTACAGGACCACTTGCATATCCACCGACACCTACAACTACATCTGGTCTAAATTTTTCAATGATCGTTTTGGCCTTCCTTAAACTTTTAAACAGTTTAAAAGGAAATCCTATATTCCTCCACATTCTTTTTCTGTGGAAGCCCACTACATCTAATCCCTCTATATTGTAACCCGCTTTGGGTACTTTTTCCATTTCAAGTTTTCCATTTGCACCTACAAAGAGTAGTTCTACATTTGGATCTTTTCGTTTCATTGCATCTGCTATCGCTATAGCAGGAAACACATGACCTCCTGTTCCGCCGCCGCTAATTATTATCCGCATTCATTAATTCCATTTTCTCCAATTCAATGCGCTGTGCCTTTGCATTCTCTACATATCTACTCACTGATAAAATAATCCCAAAGGAAATACAGGTAAATAACACTGATGTTCCTCCCATACTTACTACTGGTAATGTCAAACCTGTCACTGGCACTAAGTGGACAGACACTGCAATGTTTGCGAAAGCATGTATCACTATATTCAGACAAAGTCCTACTGCCAAGATTGCCCCAAACGTTTTTGGACATTCTGTAATTATGCTCATACATCTAAACATTAACCAGAGATATATTCCCAGTATACTTAAGCCTCCCAACAAACCATATTCCTCACATATTATCGCATAAATAAAATCTGCATACGGGGATGGTAAATAATTTCTTTGCACACTACTTCCTGGCCCTGAACCTATCCACTCTCCACTTGCAATTGCTATTTTAGATTGCTGAATCTGATAACCTCCATCTGTGTTATACATAAATTCATTATATCTATTTACCCAGGTATCTAGTCTTACATAATCTGGAAATAGAGTTCCAAGCACAATCAGTAAGCCCAATAAACCTATACCCATCAATACTAGAAGGAATACATATTTCAATGAAATCCTTCCGATAAACATCATCAGCACACAGGTTACAAAGAGCAATCCTGCTCCTGAAAAATCTGCTGGTGCAATCAATCCGCACACAAGAACTACAGGAATAATAATTGGCACAAAGGCACTATTAAAATCCTTAATAAACTCCTGCTTTGTTGCTATAGATCTAGCTACATAAATAATAAGAGCCAATTTTGCGAAATCAGATACTTGGAATGTTTTATCAATCCAAGGAATCGTTATCCATCGTCTTGCATCGTTTACCTCAGTACCAAATCCTATTGTAAAAACCAATAAGGGTACTGCAATAAACATGAGCAAGGGTGCCAACTTAGAGTAATGCATGTAGTCTAACCTATAACAGGTATAAACTAGTCCAGCTCCTAAGAGAATGAATAATATTTGTTGAATCAAATAGTATTCTGTATTCCCATCACGCATCTTATAGGCCATACTTCCGGTAGCAGAATACACTGCAAGGATGGAAAATATTCCAAGAAAGAGAACAATAAACCATATGGCCTTGTCTCCTTTAAGATGTTGATATGTAGCCTCTAATGTTGCCAAATAAATTCTTACTAAATAAGTTCAAAAACTGCTTTTTCAAATTGTTCTCCCCTGTCCATGTAGTTTTTAAATAAATCAAAACTTGCACAGGCTGGTGAGAGTAATACTATATCTCCACTCGTCGCTATCTCACTTGCTCTTTTTACCACCTTTGTGGTATCTTGGTATTCTTCAATTATTGTAATCTTATCGGTAAAGCTTGTTTTCAATTTTTCATTATCTACTCCTAAACACAGGAGAGCTTTAATTTTTCCAACTTCTGCATATAGTTCTGCATAGTCATTTCCCTTATCTGTCCCACCTGCAATCCAAACAATAGGTTTTTCTATACCACCTAGAGCATATTTCACTGCATCTACATTTGTTGCTTTGCTATCATTTACATATTCAACCTCATCAACAAATGCCACTGTTTCTAATCTATGCTTGACTGCTTTAAAGCTTTTTAATGCATCTTGAATTTGATCTCTTTTTAGTCCCATCAACTCTGCAATCCTGACAGCACATCGTATATTAAATACATTATGTTTGCCTTTTAAATTTGAATTCAAGTCATCCCAGTCACCTCCAAAAGGAATGCGACTTGGTTCTCCTTGAATACGTTCTATTCTTGCAGCGATTAAAGGATCGTCTTCATTAAAAATCGCTTCATCTTTCACTGTCTGATTTTCGAAGACGCGCAATTTAGAGTCTGCGTATTTATCAAGACTATACTCATATCTGTCTAAATGGTCTGGTGTTATATTCAATAAGAGAGCAACATCTGCTTTAAACTGATGAATATCATCTAATTGAAAACTGCTTAACTCTAAGACTACAACTGGATCCTGTTCTTCTTTTAGAAGATATTTACAGAAACTTGTTCCCACGTTTCCAGCTAATCCGACTTGCAAGCCAGATTCTGTCAAAATGTGGTGCACTAGCATCGTTGTTGTCGTCTTCCCATTGCTGCCTGTAATCGCAATTACTTTAGCTGAATAAAACCAAGCACCGTATTCGATTTCAGAAACAATGGTTTTACCTGCTGCACGTAATTGTTTTACAATACCTGCTTTTTCAGGAACACCAGGACTTTTAATTATAATATCCTGCTTTACCAATATGTCAAAACTATGTCCCCCTTCTTCAAAGGGGATGTTATTTTCTAAAAGTTCGTTTTTGTAATCATCTGGAATTTTTCCAAAATCTGATACAAAGACTTCCTTTGCTTTTAGCTTGCCTAATAAAGCTGCACCTACTCCACTTTCTTTCGCTCCTAACACTGCTATACTCGTATGCTCTATCATCTTACCTTCAATGTCAATATTGTGAGTAAGGCCAAAATGATCGCGATAATCCAGAAACGCGTAACAATTTTTGCCTCATGAATTCCTTTCTTTTGATAATGATGATGTAAGGGAGACATTAAAAAGATTCTCCTTCCTTCACCATATTTTTTTCTTGAGTATTTAAAATACCCTACCTGTAATACCACAGATAAATTTTCAATTAAGAATATTCCACATAAGAGTGGGAGCAATAATTCTTTTCTTAACAAGATTGCCATCACAGCAATTATACCTCCGATTGCAAGACTTCCCGTATCTCCCATGAATACTTTGGCTGGGAAACTATTATACCAGAGAAAGCCAACACAGGCTCCTAAAAAACATGCTGAAAAAATCACTAATTCTTCTGAGTGTGGGATATAATATATATTCAGATAATCTGCTATAATCGTATTTGAGGAAACATAAGCAAAGATGGCTAGAACTACTGCTATTATTGCAGAGACTCCTGCCAATAAACCATCCACTCCATCTGTAAGGTTTGCACCGTTTGAGATTGCAGTAATTATAAATACAAGAATAGGAACAAAGACAATGTACACAAGTGACCCTGCATTATCTCCTAGAAAAAACAAGAGATATTTATAATCCCAATTATTTTGCTTTAGGAATGGCACATTTGTAAGTGTCGTTTTTACATAAGCCATTTTTTGTGCACTGAGTACATCGTTAATCCTTGGCACATCTACCGTAAATTGTTCTGTTATTTCAAGATTATGTTTTTGCGCATAATCAAGAGGTACCCGCAATACGATGTCAGAATGTTTAAGCATTACCACAGCGACTATTACCCCAAGACCAATTTGCCCTATGACTTTAGTCTTTCCTTTCAAACCTCCCTTATCTTTCTTAAACACTTTTATATAATCATCAGCTCCGCCAATCAAACCCAACCAAAGGGTTGTGATAAGCATAAGTATAATGTATATGTTATCTAACCGTGCAAGCAATAAGCAAGGAATGACAATCGAAAGTATTATAATAAGACCTCCCATTGTTGGGGTGCCTTCTTTTACTTTCTGACCGTCTAGACCTAAGTCTCGCACAGTTTCTCCAATTTGCAGCCTTTTCAAAGAACTTATGATCTTGTCTCCAATCAATACTGAAATTATTAATGACAATATGATTGCAGCACCAGACCTAAATGATATAAACCTAAACAAACCTGCACCTGGCAAGTCGTAATTATTTTCTAACAATTCAAATAAATGATATAACATCTATCTCTGTAACTTCATTTTCTTAAAAAAACAGCGCGATAGGAAGGTCAAATCTTTATTTGAGCAAAAACCTATCGCAACTGTTAAAACCAACCTGAGAATGATAATAGAACCTAATCTTTAAATATTACTGCCTAACCTAACAAGGCTTGTAATATTTGTTTATCATCGAATGGTGACTTCTCACCATTTATATCTTGATATTTCTCATGACCCTTTCCTGCTACTAAAATGATATCTCCTTCTGAGGCCATCATCGTTGCAGTTTGGATCGCTATCTTTCTATCTGTAATGCGCACAACATTCTTAACATCTTCTTCTAAACCCGCTTCCATCATATCCAGAATTTTTTCTGGATCTTCTGTTCGTGGATTATCTGAGGTCAAAATCACAACATCACTTAAAGCCTGGGCAATTTTTGCCATTCGAGGTCTTTTTGTAACATCTCTATCTCCACCACATCCCACTACTGTAACTACACTTGCATCTTTTGTTTTCACTTGGCCAATTGTTCTAAGAACATTTTCCAAGGCATCCGGCGTATGTGCGTAATCTACTATCCCTGTCAATTTACTTTCTCGTCCTCTGACCAGATCAAATCGCCCCTCCACATGTCTTAAGCCACTCAGAGTCTGCATAATACTGTCGGTGTTATCCAACATCTTATCCGCTACCGCATACACTGCTAAAAGATTGTACGCATTAAACATCCCTACAAATTGCAGATGTACTTTAGTGCCATTTATCTCTAATTCTAATCCTTCAATTGTATTGCCTATAATCTTAGCCTTATAATCAGCCATTTTCCTTAGACTGTAATGCAAGATTTTTGCATCCGTATTTTGTACCATGATCTCTCCATTTGAGTCATCTACATTTACGATTGCATAAGCATCTGCATCAAGAGAGTCAAACAACTTTTTCTTTGTCTCTCGGTAATTATCAAAACTACCATGGTAATTAATGTGATCATGTGTCAAATTTGTAAAGACAGCACAGTCAAATTCTAAGCCCTCGATCCGTTTCTGGTCAATGGCATGCGAACTCACTTCCATTACAGCGAATTTGCATTTGGCTTTTACCATATGATTTAATATCTCATATACTCTTAAAACATCAGGCGTTGTGTGAGTAGAAGGGAATGCTTCCTTAGACACTTTGTATTCAATCGTTGAGATTAAACCTGTCTTATATCCCTCTGCCTCAAAAAGATTATATAGTAGAGTAGCAATTGTACTTTTACCATTTGTTCCTGTTACTCCAATCAGCTTCAATTTGGAGGAAGGAAAGTCAAAATATGCTTGCGCAATTCTTCCTTTCGCTCTCTGCGAATCTTCTACTTGGATTACAACAACAGTTTCGTCTTTTATGTCTGATTCTACCACAATTCCAACTGCACCCTGCTTAATCGCTTTCTCGATATAATCATGGCCGTCTACACTTACACCTTTCACCGCTATAAAGAGGTAGCCTGGCTTTACCTTCCTAGAATCATCGGTAATTCCTTCAATTTCTATCTGGGTATCACCTACAACATTTTGAGTTTTAATGTTATCTAATATGTCAATGAGTTTCTTCAATTTGCTTTATTCACTTTTGCAAAGCAATATGTATCAGTGCAAGAATAATTCGATTTCTTGCCCCTTATTTTTTAGTCCTGGTTTGATGGATTGGTTATGCACTATTCCATATCCTTTTACTTGTACTTGCATCCCAAGGTTTTCCAACACATAGACTGCATCTCTTAATCCCATTCCGCGCACATCGGGCACCTCGCTTCGTTTAATCTTTTCATTCTTAATCACTATATCATCCTGTTCAGAATCAATATGCACCCACTTACTTTTTGTTCGTTTCTTAAATCCAAGATTTAAGTAGCTCATGAGTTGCTGAAAGTCTTTTGAGTACCCCACCACATTTGTTGGTTGGTATCCATGTCCAGCTATATGATCGATATCTGCAAATTCTTGAATATCCACTTCTTTTGCTGCCACTCGTTCTGCTATCCTTTTAAAAGCTGGCCCCGCAACAACCCCACCGTAGTAAGATTCTTTTGGTTTATACACGATCACAATCAGTGAGTACTTTGGCGCACTTGCTGGAAAATAACCAGCAAAGGATGCGTTGTACTTTTTTGAGTCTTTATCTTTTCCGTACTCTACTTTTGTTGTTCCTGTTTTTCCTGCAATCTCTACTTTTGTAGAACTCACTCTTTTTCCTGTTCCTCTTGTCACTGTTTCCACTAGCATTTGATGTACCTTATCAATAGAGGCGGAAGAAGCTATATTTTCACCTACAACAGTTGGCTTGTACGTTTTATATTCTGAACCATCTCGTAGAATATCACTAACTAAATATGGCTTCATTCTTTTCCCTTTATTTGCAACTGCATTATAAAAAGACAGTATCTGCAATGGTGTCATCATCATTTCATATCCATGTGACATCCAAGGAATTGTAGTAGCATACCAATTATGCTTATCTTTTATAGGATCTTTAATCAATGGAAGTGGTTCTCCAACTATAGAAATATCCGTCTTATTCGTCAATCCAAATTTTCTATAATAGTTCACAAAATCTTCTCTTCTATCCTTCTTATTAAATGCCCGAGCAGTAAGTGTAGCAATTCCCACATTTGAAGACAGAATAAAGGCATCTTTAAATGTCACCTCTCTTTTTCCATGAGGTTCTGAATCATGCATCCATATGTCAAAGAACTTTTTTCTTCCTCCCTGCAAGTCCACCTTTGTATGCATATCTGCATAATTACTTTCTAATAAGGCTAAGGCACTTGCTAATTTCAAGGTAGAGCCTGGCTCTGAAGAGGTTGCAATCGCATGATTCCAACGTTCTGCATATTTTCCAGATTTAAGCCGTTCCAAATTAGATATGGCTCGAATTGCCCCAGTTGACACTTCCATTAAAATGGCACACCCTTTCTCTGCAGAAAACTGCTCTAAAGTCCCCAACAATTCCTCATGTACTATGTCTTGAAAATGTACATCTAGAGTTGTAACCACATCATCCCCTTTGGCATTATCAATTTCACTTGGCTCATAGACTGGGACCCAAAATCCTGGTGGAATTTTTTTCATCAACTTTTGCTCAGATTTTCCGCGCAATACAGTATCAAAATTCTTTTCCAGTCCTCTGTTTCCCTTTTTCTCGTCATGCGAACCAATAGTCCTAGAAGCCAAAGCTTTAAAAGGTTTTTGCCTTCTGCTTTCTTTCTCGACTATAAATCCTCCACTTGATCTCCCTTCTCTAAATATGGGATACTTTCTAAGTGTCTGGACCTGATCATAGCCAAGATTTTTAGCAATAAAATGATAGCGCGATCCTGGTTTTCCGTTTTGACCGTCTTTTCGTTTATTTACTAATTCTGACTTCCATTCTGCCGCAGATTTTCCTTTTGGAAAGAAATTTGCAAGACATATGGATAAAGAGTCTATGCCTTTATTAAATACATCTTTTCTCGGCACAAGTAAATCCATCCGTATTTCAAAGAACGGTAGTGATGTAGCCATGAGGTTTCCATTTTTATCATAGATATTACCTCGCTCGGCTTCCACCTGCATCCATTTCACATTGTGTCCTCCTTTTTTCCTCCACTTTTCTCCTTCTACTACACTTATATTGACAACTCTAAACGCAATCAATAAAGCGTACAGGACGAAACACAATAGCACAAAGTATGCTCGAATAAGTAGTTCCTTTTTTCTGTCCATTCGTCGATCAGATTATTCTCCTGCTCCATTGAGCTTGACCGGAGCCTCATCATTTATCTTAATTTCTTTGTCGTTCAATTTTTTTGCTAACTGACTTTCTGTGCTCTCATGGATTATTTTAGTTTGCACCTCCATGTACTTCCACTTTTCTTCTTTCACTTCTTTTTTCAGCAGCTCAATCTTCCGCAATTTCTTTTCAACACTATGTGCATTCGATATATAAATCACGCCCAGCAATGCGATGAAGCATAAAAACGGAACATTATTTAAGTATCTTATTTTCACTGTATTCCTATATTTTTATTTAAGTCCTACATATTCTGCTACTCGCATCTTTGCACTCCTTGATCTATTATTTCTTTCTATTTCTTCCTCTGAAGGAATAATGATCTTTCTATTTATTTCTTTAAGAGGGTTGATCACATTTCCAAAATCATCTTTAATCAAATTCCCTTCTATATTTCCAGTTTTAAAAAAGTTTTTCACCAAGCGATCTTCCAGCGAATGATAACTTATTATCACTACTCTTGACCCTGGCTTTAAAACATACAGCAAATCTGTAAGCATCTTTTTTAAAGCCTCCATTTCCCCATTTACTTCTATTCGAAGCGCCTGAAACACTTTAGCCATAAATTTTGCCGGTTGACTTTTTACAAAATCATCTAAAAAAGACACAAAGTCTTCTATCCGAACAAAGGGCATTTGCTTTCTTCTAGAAACAACAGCCGCTGCCAACTTCCTACCCCGTTTCAATTCTCCATAATCCCAGAACATTCTTTGTAGCTTTTCTTCCGAGTATGTATTTAATACATCTGAAGCTTTTAATTGAATCCCTGAAGACATACGCATATCTAAGTCGCCGTGAAACCTAAATGAGAATCCTCTATAATCCACATCTATCTGATGCGAAGAAATTCCCAGGTCCGCAAGTACACCATGCACATGGGGTTGATTATAATATTTCAAAAACCTTCTATGGTATCTAAAGTTTGACTTTACAAACCTTATTCGTTTATCATCTAATACATTTGCCAAGGCTTCATCGTCTTGATCAAAGGCATACAATGTTGCTTTACTATCGAGTCTATTTAGAATTTCTGCTGAATGTCCTCCACCGCCAAAAGTCAAATCTAAATACACACCGTTTTTATCTGTTATCAAAGCATCTACACTTTCCATAAGAAGCACAGGTATATGATAACTATCCATTGTCCGATATTGCTGAAGAAGAATTATCCCTACTACCACCCAGATGTTTTTGCATAAGATGCGCCATTTCTTTAGGCTCGTTATCTATGATATAAGACTGATACATTGCCTTATCCCATATTTCGATTTCATCTAAGACAGAATTCAATACGACTACTTTTTCTAGACCTGCAAACTCGATGAGAGTTCTAGGTATGAGTATTCTGTCTGTGGAATCGGCCGACAACTGCGTCGCTCCTCTATTCCAATACCTTAATATTTGCTTATGTTCTGTGTTGTAGAGATTGAGTCGGTTTATTAACTCGTTCGTCTTTTTATCCCAAACAACTTGCGGATACAAACTGAGATGCTTTTCTGAACCCCGATGGATTACGAAATTCAAAGTCCCTGATTCGCCTATCTGGCGCACTAGTGCACTTGGAAGTTTTAACCTTCCTTTGGTATCGAGCTTACACTCGTACTCGCCTAGAAATCGGTACTTTCCTGTCATCTCAGTTGGATCGTTGATTCAAATGTAAGACAGAATTACCAAGATTTACCACTTTCTACCACTTTTTTACACAAAACATATATTTTGTTTTCTAATTCGTTAGAACTTGTAAGCAATATGCTTACATATAATAAATAGAATACTTATGAATACCGTGGTTGAATTAGAAAAAAGGGATGGGAAACGCCTATATATAGTGCGTTTTACTGTTTTCGTATAATAAATATAGTGAATTTATTTAATATGTATTGATTTGGTTATTAGTATTTTGAATTGGCATATTTCATATACTGTTAAATCTGCCTTATTCTGAGCTAAGATCTAGCGCAAGTTTGCTTCTGAGTTTTTCAAAATTTTCTATCAAAAGACCCCTGGTTATATATTGCAGTGTATAATGATTCATATATTCTTACTTTAGACTATCGTAAAAGATTAAGACTAAAAAAATCGTGCTCAGTCAAGAAGAACATAAAAGATATAGCAGGCAAATAAGGCTTCCCGAACTTGGAGAGACCGGTCAAGTAGCACTCAAGAATACAAAGGTCCTAGTAATAGGTTGCGGTGGACTAGGTTCCCCCCTACTTAGATATCTTGCTGCAGCTGGGGTTGGTACTATAGGTGCAGTAGATCATGATCGTGTAGAAATTCACAATCTACATCGACAGATTCTTTTTACTACACAGGATGTAGGAAGACCAAAGGTTGAAATAGCTGCAGAACGACTAAGAGCGATTAATCCGCACATTGAAATTAAAACTTATCACCTCAAGCTGGACGCTTCCAATGCGCTGGAGATAATGAAAGACTATGACATTGTTGCAGATGGTACAGACAATTTTCCTACCCGATACCTTATTAATGATGCCTGTGTAAAATTGGGGAAGCAAAATGTATTTGCTTCTATCCATAGGTTTGAAGGCCAAATGAGTGTATTCAATTATAAGGGGGCCAATGGAGAATATGGACCAAATTATCGTGACCTCTTTCCAACTCCCCCTAAACCTGATAGTATTCCTAATTGCGAAGAAGCCGGTGTTATAGGTTCGATTGCAGGCGTTATGGGCAGCCTACAAGCTAATGAGATAATTAAGATTGCAGCAGGAATAGGTACCGAGCTCTCTGGGAAATTGCTCTGTGTAAATCTTGACTCCATCTCAACGAGGAGCATACGATTTTCGAAACGTGCAGATAATACTATTCGAACTGAATTAGCGGATTCTATTCAACTAATTGATTACGACTTGTTTTGCGGAATTACAAACGACACTATGATTAAAGAGATCGACATAAACAGCCTAGTGGAAAAATTAAAGACACAGAAGGACATACAAGTGATTGACGTGCGTAACCCAGACGAATATGCAGAGCACAATATGGGAGCTGAGCTCATACCTGCTCCCGTAGTGTATCAGCATCTAGAGAAAATATCTGACGATGACATGGTAGTCGTTCATTGCAAGAGTGGTGCACGCAGTTCAGCTGTGATCCAATTATTGCAGAAAAATTACGACTATGACAATCTGTATAATTTAAAGGGTGGCATTATAGCCTGGGAAGAAATGATGGGCAAGAAGACCATTCAAGACTTCACATAATCAAGTGTATACATTAATTCAATCACACCTTAACTATACAGACTTACTCGGATTTGATAAATTTAAATTGTGATTATCTACGCATCAGGGATAGTAAGGATCTGCTGAAAGCAGAGTGCGCAGCACCAAAGCGAACGCGGCGTCCTGGATAGCGCGGTCACAAAACATAGTATGTTTTGTGAGATGCCCTAAAAAATAAAACTGATACAATTGTGTTTAAGAAGCTATACGTATAGCAGTAAATAAAAGTGTAAGAAATACTAGATGGTTAGGCTCAGATCGTCCCACTCAAAATTAAAACCGGCTCTTTAAGGATGCGCCGAAACCCACTCTTCTCCATCTTCAAAAATTTCTTTTTTCCAAATAGGAACAGTTTGTTTTAGTGTATCAATGGCATACTGGCAGGCTTCAAAAGCTGCTTTGCGGTGCGCACAAGAAACTGCTATGATGACTGCGATATCTTGGATACCGAGCGATCCTACTCTGTGATGCATACATACATGATAGGTGTTCCATTTTTCTTCAATCGTCTTTGCAATTTTTTGCATCTCAGAAACTGCCATAGATTCATAGGCTTCGAATTCAAGACAGCGTACCGTTTTACCCTTTGTATGATTGCGTACTGTTCCAACGAAAACGACGATACCGCCAGCTCCATCATCCTGCACTTTAGCTGTACAGAGTTCGACGTTTAGGGGCTCAGATAAAATTTTGATGTCAATCATTTACTAGCGCATTTTAACCTCCAGCGACAGGAGGAATAATTACCACTTCATCATTTTCAGATAGAGAGAACGAATCCTCTCTGTATTCTTCATTTACTGCGAATGATATAGATTGCAATTTTTCTAAGGCAGGATAGCTTTTGAATAAACTAGATTTGAGCTCATCTATGGTATGTACGGGTAGATCTATTTCATGCTTATGGGCAGGTAATATTTCTTTAGCTATGCCGTAGGAAATGAGGGTTAGTTTCATACTACTAATATACTGCTTAAAACGAATAGCTTATTCCATATTTATATAATAGACGTAAACCGACAAATACAACTAAAATTGCTGTCCATTTTCTTATTTGATTATTGGATAAGCGCACTGCTCCTAAGCGCGAACCTATTTGGCCTCCTAAAAATACAGCTGCGGCTAAATATCCTATAAACTTGTAATCTAAACCACTTGCATCCGCTGTTAACTGGCCAGCTACACCTGCCATAGAGTTTACTAAAATGAAAACGCTACAAGAAGCAGAAATAATTTTGGCCCTATCCCATTGCATCAGATGTAACAAGGGAGATAAGAAGATACCGCCACCAATTCCAACTAGGCCAGAAATAAAGCCGATAGATCCTCCCATAGATCCATTCACGATAGCATTCGTTTCAATAGAATCTACATGGCCATCATCCACTCTAGATTTTATAAAAAATACTGTTAGTCCAGCAATCGTTAGTACCATACCTAAAATGATAAAAAATATGGATTCTGATAACTGTATACTTCCACCTAAGAATGCTAAGGGCACACTAAGAATAATAAGTGGTATTATTTTTTTCCAAGGAACAAAGCCTTTCTTCCAGAAAATATAACTTCCTCCTGTCACAACCACAATATTGCAAATGAGTGCTACTAATCTCAATAATTTATAGTCGATTCCGTATAAGGCCAAAATGGCTAGATAACTAGATCCTCCTCCAAACCCCACAGCGGAATACAGGATGGCTATCAAAAAAAAGAAAAAGATGAGTTCAATTGGTGGCATTTGGTCTATTAATCCATCATTTACCACATTCTAAGGAAATTCCAATAATTACTCTAATAATTGCTATATAAATTAATACTTTTAAAACTAAGAATACTGCATTGTGATTATTGATA
The DNA here is from genome assembly GCA_938045585.1 of uncultured Saprospiraceae bacterium. Classification (GTDB taxonomy): domain Bacteria; phylum Bacteroidota; class Bacteroidia; order Chitinophagales; family Saprospiraceae; genus CALCMJ01. The sequence continues at coordinate 50,717 of CALIAU010000022.1, read as the reverse complement.
ACCACGGAAGAACAATTGACTACCTGCGTCTCGCTGTTACAGACAGATGTAATCTTCGATGTTTTTATTGTATGCCAGAGGATGGTATCCAGTTTTTAAAAAAGGATGCCTTACTGAGCTACGAAGAACTCTTACGATTAATGCGTTTATTAGCGCAGGAAGGAATTTCTAAAATAAGGATAACAGGTGGTGAGCCCTTTCTTAGAAAAGACTTAGTTTCTTTTCTAGAAAATCTTAGTGCAATTGAAGGAATTAATAAAATAGCTATTACCACAAATGGTACTATCACTCTGCGACATTTAGATGCCTTGGTGCATATGGGAATCCGTTCTTTTAATCTGAGCATTGACAGTATAGATAAAGCTAGATTTGAAAAAATCACACGTAGGGATTCTTTTGACGAGGTGTGGTCTTGTTTTGAACAAATGTCAGCTCGAGAGGACATAGAGTTAAAGCTGAACTGTGTTGTTATGGCAGATCAAAATATAGAAGACATCATCCCTATGGTCAGACTAACACAAGAAAAAAACATTTCTGTTCGATTCATAGAAGAGATGCCTTTTAATGGGGATGGTAAGTTCAACAAAGAAACACATTGGAACTATATTAAAATACTGCAGCATATTGAAAGTACTTTTGGTAAGGCAATAAAGTTAGATGATGGTAAAAATTCCACTTCTCTGAACTATGGATTAGAAGGCTTTGCAGGAAGTTTTGGAATTATCCCAGCCTATACACGATCGTTTTGTGGATCTTGTAATCGTCTACGATTGACTCCACAGGGATCTATTAAAACCTGCTTGTATGATGATGGTATTTTTAACATCAGAGACATTATGAGAGCAGGGGCTACAGATAATGAAATTATTGCTGCTGTAAAGGAAGCGTGTAGCCATAGAGCAAAAGATGGTTTTGAAGCAGAAGCCAAAAGAAAGATTAATCCGCATGTTTCTGAATCCATGGCAACCATAGGCGGATGATAACAACAGAACATGCCTTAGACATTATTTCCGCACATCAGGTAGAATTTGAGACTGAAGAAATAGCCCTCAAGGATGGGCTAAACAGAATATTAAAAGAAGATTGGTTTGCTGATCGTGATCTCCCTCCTTATAATAGAGTGAGTATGGATGGGATAGCCATACTGTATGAAGCATTTCAGTTAGGCCAACGCGATTTTCGGATAGAAGGCATTGCGGCAGCGGGGAGTCCACAACAAGAAATGGCAGACGATAAGGCTTGTTTAGAAGTCATGACTGGAAGCATCTTACCTTCTAATACGGATAGTGTTATACGCTACGAAGATGTAGACATAGTAGATGGCGTGGCTAAGGTTCTTGTAGATACTATCCAAAAACATCAAAATGTGCATGCCCAGGCAAAAGATAGGCAGGCAGGAGAGTTGATTGTTCCCTTTGACACACAAATTTCTGCTGCTGAAATTGGTATAGGCGCAAGTCTGGGCAAACATAGAATTAGAGTTGCTAAGCTGCCAAAAGTACTAGTTATATCTACAGGTGACGAGCTTGTAGAAATAGATCAATCGCCAGCTGCCTTTCAAATAAGAAAGTCGAATGTATACCGACTTGCTTGCAGTCTACAAGCGTACAATATAGAGGCTGACACAGCGCATCTCCAAGACGATCTTCAGGAGATAACAGAAAAAGTAGAAGTATATTTAAGAACATATGATATCTTAATTCTAAGTGGAGGTGTGTCCAAAGGTAAATTTGATTTTATCCCACAAGTAATGGATACACTTGGAGTCGAAAAGCTATTTCATAAAGTTGCCCAACGACCTGGCAAACCGTTTTGGTTTGGTAAGTATAAAGACAGCTGCACTGTTTTTGCCCTTCCTGGAAATCCAGTTTCTTCCTTCCTTTGTATGCAGCGATACTTTTTAGCTTGGCTACATCTTTCTTTGAAAAATGAAGAAGCTTCACAGCGGTATGCAGTACTTGAAAAAAACGTTCAGTTTTCACCTGACCTTACATATTACCTGGAAGTAAAAATTAGATATTCAAAAGATGGAAGGATATTAGCCACTCCTAAAAAAGGAAACGGGTCCGGAGATTTAGCAAATTTGATGCGCGGAGATGCGTTTATAGAACTACCGCAAGGCAGGGACCACTTTCAGGCTGGAGAAGTTTTTCCCATTTTTATGTATCGTTAAACAAGGCACTTATGCATACTAAACCCAAAGACATTATAATTTTAGGCGCAGGACTTGCTGGATTATGTACAGCATACTTATTGAAGAAAAATAATATAGATAGTAAGATTTTAGAAGCACGTAATCGAATAGGAGGCAGAATACTAAGTATAAAGAGACCTGGTGAGGCAAAGGTAGAAATGGGTGCAACTTGGTTAGGCAAGAAACATAGGAACTTGATTGATTTATTACAAAGTCTAGATATAGATATTTTTCCGCAAGTGCTTGGCAAGACAGCAGTGTATGAGCCTATCTCAACAAGTCCTCCTCAAATAGTACGGCTCCCTCCAAATGACGAACCAAGTTTTCGTATAAAGCATGGTACGAGTAGTTTAATTGATGCCTTGGCAGCTCATATATTGCAAGAGCAAATATATTTAAATACTCAAGTACAATCTATAGAAACGGATGGAAGGCAGTTAATTCTTAATACTTCAAAAAAGCAATTTAGATGTGATCTGGTTATATCTACACTCCCACCCGCCTTATTTTTTGACAGTGTAAAAACTTCGCCTTCTCTCCCATCTGAATTGATTGAATTAGGATTAGGCACGCATACCTGGATGGGAGAATCTATAAAAGTTGCTTTAAGATATAAGGACGCATTCTGGCAAAAAAATAATTTAAGTGGATCCATTTTTAGCAGTGTTGGACCCATACCAGAAATGTATGACCATTCTGATTATGAAAATAAATACTATGCCCTCATGGGATTTTTGAATGGAGCATATTATAATCTGTCTAAAGAAGAACGACTGCAAATGATAATGATTCAGCTAAAAAAATATTACGGTGAAATTGCAGAAGACTACTTAAGCTACGAAGAGTTAGTTTGGGTGCACGAGAAGCATACCAGTGTACCATACAGTAGACATGTCTTACCACATGAGAACAATGGGCATCCTCTTTATCAAGCTTCATATCTTCAGGATAGATTATTTTTTGCTGGCTCAGAAACTAGCTCTCAATTTGGTGGTTACATGGATGGTGCTGTATCAAGTGCTATGCGAGTCGTAAATCAAGTAAGTGCAATTGTGTAATAAGAATTAATTAGAAAGTTGATTCTTTGCCATAAGGAATGCTTCCTTATCATTCGCATTCAGCATTGCTTTTTTATTTGAGATTAAAATCTCTTGTATATCTGTATTTATTAAAACCTTCCTAGGGCACGAATATCCTTGACTTAAAAACTCTAGCAGAACGGGATATGCCCGTGGTTCCCATATCGTAATCAAGGGTTCCGGAAACTCTGTCTCAGGATTATGAAAACAGCTTGCAAGTTTAGAAGGATCTCTTTGTTCTACTAATTCTCTAATCGTAGCTTCATCCATAAATGGAAGATCACAGGCGATACTTAACCAAGCGTGATTTGGGTGCTCTCTGAAAGCGGATAAGATCGCACCATATGGACCAAGACCAGTAAAACTATCCATTAGCGTTTCATAGTTAGTTTCTATGGATTCTTTTTGTTCTCTTCTACAAGAGAGATAGGTTTTTTTACAAAATGTATTGATGAGGTCTGCAGTGTATTCTCTATGCGGCTTTCCTTTATAATCAAGTGCGCCCTTATCTGAACCCATACGTTGACTCTTTCCTCCTGCTAGGACCAAACCAAAAAGAGGAGCTACTTGCGACATGTGTTCTTTCTCTATGTAGGCAGCGATTTGTTCAACTGCCGAAATATCTATCTGAGGTGTTCCATGAGGTACTATGTCAGTTAAAAAACCGTAGCATTCTCCTCCATCCGTAATAAGTAGACGTACGTCTGTCAACCTGTCCAATTTTCGACTTAGAGACTCTTTCTTTTTCTCATTAAGAATTACAATTTGCTTGGATCCTTTAAAATGATTTCCGTTTACAAATAGTATATCTAAATCATTAAAAAACTTTCTATACTGCTTTTGTTGGGGTGCGTAATTTGTAGTAAAACTTTGGAAGTTAATTTTATCCGTATATTCAGAATACAATCTACCTTCTTGTTGCGCAGCATTATGGGCAGCATCGATATAACCTAATTTATACCTGCCGGAAAGTATTTTATTTAAACTTCTTATCAAAGCATCTATACGATCGCAGGGGGCTCCGAGTAATGCCCATTCGTTTCTATGAAACGCACCTCCCAAAGGTTTGATAAGGGCGGTATGTTTTGTATGTTTTTTTTCTTCCTGCATCATAAGATAAATCTTCTGAATTTAGCTATGGATAAAATCACTCTTACCACCCTTCTTTTCGATTAAGCGTGTTTCCTTTATTATAATATTATGCGAAAACCCTTTACACATATCGTAGATGGTCAAGGCAGCAACTGAACAGCCAGTAAGCGCTTCCATTTCTACTCCAGTCTTTCCTGACAAACGAACCTCGCACAATATTTCAATTTCTCTTGCATCATTGACATGGATATCCACTTTGCTTTTTGAAATATTGAGAGGATGGCAAAGAGGGATAAGATCTGCCGTTCTTTTTACAGCCATGATTCCAGCCAAAATCGCTGTCTGAAATACGGGTCCTTTTTTTGTATGTATTTCGTCAGATTCTAGTTTTTGTAGGATGGCCTCATCTAATACCATGCGCGTCCGTGCCTTTGCCATTCTTTCTGTGACTGCTTTAGCAGCTACATCTACCATAGTAGGATTTCCTTCCTTATCTAAATGAGAAAAATCAGCCATAGTTACCTTATTTAAATTTCTTTACGAATCGCATACGAAGTACCCCAAATATCGCCTCTCCGATTATACTGGTATTCATTTTTGAGGTTCCTAGTTCTCTATCTACAAACAAAATTGGAACCTCTTTGATTTTAAAACCGCGTCTATATGCAGAATACTTCATTTCAATTTGAAAAGCATATCCTGCAAATGAAATATTATCTAAATTAATAGTTTCTAAAACTTTTCTAGTGTAGCATTTGAATCCTGCTGTCGGGTCCATAACTGGCATGAACGTTATCATCCGCACATACATAGAAGCACCAAAGGATAAGAAATGTCGATACCAGCCCCAACTATCTCCGACTCCACCTCCCTTTGTGTAGCGCGAGCCAACTGCTAGATCACAATCGTCTTGTTTACAAGCTGCCAATAATCTATCTAGGTCATCTGGATTATGACTGAAGTCAGCATCCATTTCAAAGATGTAGTCAAAATTTTGTTCCAAGGCATATTTGAATCCAGCTATATAGGCTGGTCCCAGACCATTTTTTTCTTTGCGATGTAGAACATGAATACGCTCCCCTTCTTTCTCCTTTAAAGCATTTACTATGTCTCCTGTACCATCTGGTGAATTATCATCTACAATAAGTACATGGTAACCAGTATCATAGGCAAGTACTGCATCGATGATCTTCTCAATATTTTCCTTTTCGTTGTATGTAGGTATAATTACTAAGTACTTGTCCAAAGCGTCTATTCTAAGAGCCAAAGATAGGGAAATATTGTACACTAATTACGATAGGTTTTTGAAAGCTAGGCCTAATTAATTTTATAAAATAAATCTTTCTCAAAGTATTTTTTGTAATTATACATTATGTACTCTTCATTTTAGCAGTGGTTAAAATTATATGAGATTACAAATAATAGCACAACAATTCCAAAACTCCATTCAGGCTCTAATATGCCTAATGGTTTTGTATTTTCTTTTCTTAGCACCCTCATCTCTTGTAGCAGCGATAGACACTCCCATACCCTGCGAGCAAATAGAGGCAATCATTGATTCGATCTTTGAATACAATCATGAAGAAACTGCTCAGACTAGGAAGCTTACACCCTACTTATACCAGCAAGTCTTAGATCAAAAGTGTGATATCAAATCAAAAATTCTAACTCTGGCAGGAATCATATATTACAATGATGGACAATTTATTCAATCCAAAGCAGCATTAGAAGAAGCAGAATCACATCTTCCAGAGAGTGGTTGTGAAAACAGAATATGCGTCTTTACAAAATTGATCAAAGGTTTGATTGAGATGAAAGAAAAAAATCCTGATCAGGCACTTTTACTTTTCAAACAGGCTGGAGACATAAGTCGTTCTATTGATTTTTACTCTGGTCAGCTCCAATCCTTAATTAATCATGCCCTAGTCTACAACCAAGAAAATGATTTAGAGGCAGCAAAAAAATATCTATTTAGTGCGAGCGAACTCATTGAGAAATGTGAAAGCAAAGAAATCACAGGCTATGTTTTTCTAAACCTTGGTCACACATACCAGAAGGAGAAAAAATACAAGGAGGCATACGATTATTATTCTAAAGCCGATGACATATGGCGTAAGATACCCTTTGGAAAAGGATTATTTTATCTAGAGAACAATCTTGCAATTCATGCCAAAGAACAGGGAAACTTGCTTGGCTATGAAAAACATTTATTAGAGGCTATGCACATTATGGAAAAGGATAGCACCATAAGCCATAGTATGTCATATCTGCGATTAGGATACTTTTACGTGGAGCAAGGCAAAGAGAAAGAAGCTTTAAAATATTTACAAAAAGCAATCTCCGTAAGTGATGGACATGATGACAAGGAATTCTTAGACTTAGCAACAGAGTTGATCAACTTGTACGCAGGTAGAAATAATACTTCCAAGATAAAGGAGTTGACTGCAAAGATAGAAGACATCTATACAGCAAAATTGGCACGTCTTGATAGTGATGCTTCTAAATGGAATGAAAAAGAATTTGTTCTGGAATCCAAGATTCTTGAAAACCAAGAATTGGTTAAACTCCATGAAGCGGAAGCATATAAAGTACGCATACGCAATATCCTATTGGGACTTATGACGATGTCATTCTTATTAGGAGCTTTTCTATTTTTTGTGTGGTTAAAATCACGTCGTCTGAAGGAAGAACTGCGCCTAGAACAGCTGCGTTCTAAAATTTCAAAAGACCTACACGATGATGTTGGTACTATCCTTGCGGGGATTTCCTTTCAATCCCAATTATTAGAATCAAGTGTGCGTTCTGAACATGCATCCAAAATACAAAGTATAACAAAAAAATCAGGTCAAGCAATTACAAAAATGCGGGACATGATTTGGGCAGTAGATGCGCGGAATAGTTCACCTATAGATCTTGAGTATAAGATGAAAGATTATGTTTCGACCACCTTGGAAGGATCCAATATCGATTGTACTTTTAAAAATACGATATCGAAAAATTTTAAGCCTTTAAGTTTAGAAGTAAAGCACGCCCTATATTTAGTATTTAAGGAATCTATTTATAATATTCTTAAACACTCTGATGGAGATAGAGTCCAAATTCTCTTGTCTAACAGAAAAAATATTCTACACATACAAATAGCGGATAATGGTTCTGAGAAAACGCTTAGCAAAGCTGGTCAGGGTTTGAAGAACATGCAAGAACGCATGGAAACGATAGGCGGTACCTATGCATTCACTTATGATAAGGGATATAGGACGGATTTAGTAGTCGAAGTATGAGTAAAGATGGTATCTGCCTTGCGGGCTGGTATCATGGTACTGAGGCTGGGCTGAGTGCTCACTACTCCTGATACAGTTCTACAATTGCTTCTGCAATATCTTCTGCATTGGGTTTAGTGAAATAGTCACCGTCTGATCCAAATGGAGTTCGGTGATTTTTTGCAGTTATAGTGACTGGCTTAGCATCCAGATAGTGATAGGCTCCATCCCGATCCATGACCTGTTGCATCATATATGCGGTGGCACCACCTGGTACATCTTCATCAAGGAAAATTATTTTACTTGTTTTCTTCAATGAGTTTAGAATTCCTTCCGAAAGATCAAATGGGATCAAAGTTTGGACATCAATAAGTTCTACAGATATTCCGGTATGCTCTATAAGCTCCAATGCCTTTTGTGCTATTCGTACGCAAGATCCATAGGTAACCAAGGTAATATCATTGCCTTCCGTTAACACATCTATTTGACCAAGAGGTGTGGTATATTGTCCTACATTTTCTGGAACATCTTCTTTGAGTCTGTACCCATTTAAACACTCAACGACGATTGCTGGATCATTTGATTGTAGCAAGGTATTATACATACCTGCAGCTTGCACCATATTTCTTGGAACACAGATATAGATTCCATGCATAGCATTTACCATCATTCCTAGAGGTGAACCAGCATGCCAAATGCCTTCTAATCTATGTCCTCGAGTACGTATAATTACAGGAGCACATTGGAGGCCACCGCTTCTATAACGCAGGGTAGCAAGATCGTCTGTAAGTGGAGAAAAAGCATAGGCAAGATAGTCTAGATATTGAATTTCTGCTAACGGGCGTAAGCCACGTATAGCCATTCCTATTGCTTGGCCAACTATCGTCCATTCTCTTATACCTGTATCGAATACACGTTCAGTGCCATACTTTAATTGTAATCCAGCAAAGCCTTGATTCACAGCGCCGATCATTCCTACATCTTCACCGAAGGCAAAAAACTCTGGCATTTCAGCTAATTTCTTATCGAAGAATGAATTTAATAATTCATAGCCATTCATTTTTACAGGATCCTTTGCATACACAGGAGCAACATATGGAACACGTAAGGCATTTTTTTCTGTTTCACTATATAAATGTGTGTGGTACCAATCCTCCGCGAGCTCTTCCGATTCATTTATAAAATCTTGAATCTTTCCCTTCGTTGAAAAATCTCTGCCTTGTGCAAAAAGTAAAACCCTTCGTGCATTTTGGGTAATTTCATGAAAGCTAACATACTGTGCGCTAGAAAGTCCATTAACAAGTTTTGTAATATTTTGATCAGCTAATTCCTGTGCTGCCACTTTTGCCGCTGCAATAAGCTGGGGTGCTAACTCTTGGTTTCTTGTATTAAAGCTTTTCCATGCTCTATTTTTTGCATCCTTGACAAATATGCGTGCCTCAGCTCTTAGAGTTTGTATTTGTTCAGTTGTTGCTACTCCAGCCTCAATCATCCACTCTATCATCTTCTCGATACAATCCGTATCTTTTTCCCATTGCAGACGTTCTTTATTCTTGTAGCGTTCATGGGAACCAGACGTTGAATGTCCTAATTGTTGTGTAAGCTCTTTAACATGAATGAGACAGGGCTGGTGTGTTTTTCTAGCTTTGGCAATTGCTCTTTCGTAGGTCGCACAAACTTCAGGGTAATCCCATCCATTGACCTTATAGATCATGATACCTTTGCCGTATTCATTTTCTAAAAACCCTTCTAGGGCTCTAGAAATAGAGCCTTTCGTTGTTTGTAATTCAATAGGAACAGATATACCGTAGCCATCATCCCATACAGAGACAGCGAGCGGAACTTGCAAAACAGCGGCTGCATTTATAGATTCCCAGAATACTCCTTCTGAGGTACTTGCATCTCCAATGGTACAAAAAGAAACCTCATTGCCATTTTTTGATAAGGTATCAAAGCTTTTTAATTCTTTCTGCTCTCTAAATTTCTTGGAAGCAAAGGCTACACCTAGAGCCCTAGCCATTTGTCCCCCAGTACTAGAAATGTCACTCGTAACATTATAATGTTCTGTAAAATCTATGAAATTATCATTTGAGTCTATAAATGGAGTTGCAAAATGTGCATTCATTTGACGACCACTAGAGAAGGGATCACGTTCAGGATCTGCATATAATTGTGCAAAGTATTCTTCTACTGTCGATAAGCCAAGAGCAAACATAAAGGTTTGGTCTCTATAATAACCTGATCTAAAGTCTCCCTTTTTGAAAAACTTGGCCATCGCTACCTGTGGTACTTCTTTACCATCGCCGAGTATGCCAAATTTTGCCTTTCCTGTCAATACTTCCTTTCTTCCGAGTATACTTACCTCTCTACTAACAAGGCAAATCCAGAGATCATTAAAGACCTCGTTTATAAATTTATCCTCCTTAGTTCTACCTTTGCGTTTTACAGTTTTCAGAACGGAGTTGTCAAGCATATTCTATCAGGTTGTGATTGCGATAAAGGTACAAAATTTAAGTGCTTTCAAGCTTAGAAAGTCCATAAGCTACGCATAAAAAGTCCGCTGGAAAATGATTCTAAGAATCGCAAAATTATTAACTCCAAGGACAGAAAAATAAACTTCCAGCTCTTATTGAAACTAAAAAGCTATCAATTGTTGTTTATTCCTTGTATTAAACGGCATGAAAATGGCATAAAATGAGGTATTAACAAGTTATTAAAACTTCTTTAATAGCTTAATTGCCGTATATATTTTACATTTGCTTTAAATAATTATAATAATGAGACAATTTTTCCTCTTAGCAGTTCTTAGCGTATTTAGTGTAAATCTAGCAACTGCGCAATTTAAAGATGTTCCTAAGGTAGAAAAGACAGAAACTACAGAAGAAGTTGCTAAAAGTGGTCCAATTATGACCTTTGAAGCGATGGATGTTGACTACGGTACAATAGAACAAAATTCTGAGCCATTAAGAAAGCTTAAGTTTGAGAATACTGGCACGGAGCCTTTAGTTATCAAGAATGCAAGAGGAAGTTGCGGATGTACAGTTCCTATTTGGCCTAAAGAGCCTATCCTTCCAGGAGAAACTGAATATTTAGAAATTAGATATGCAACGAACAGAAAAGGACCTTTTAGCAAAACTGTTACATTAACAACAAACGAAGTAGGCACTAAGCCACACGTTATAAAAGTACACGGAAAGGTTTTAGTAGAAGAAGAGAAAGAAGCAGTACCAGCAGCAGAGCCTTCTATTTTTGGCGGCGGCAGCGGAAATTAATTCGAGACTACGTTTTAAACAATATATAGCCTGACTACCCTGTAGTTGGGCTTTTTTTATTTAAGCTATTCTACAATGAAGTACCTATCGTCTGTAAGCCGCCTTTAAGATATAGGACAGATAATGTCACCCAGACGTCAATTCATAAAATTTAGAATAACATCATTTAGTTAGTAAAATAAAGCTCTATATTCGTTAGGGATTAAATACAGTTCACGACGACCAAATTTAAGCTATGACATCTACTAAATTCACTCTTAGTCTTCTTGCAATATTTTTCATGAACAGCCTTGGATTCTCTACTGGAGTAGAACTTCAAGGAAATAATACCTCTATACAATTACAAGAAGAAACAATTCTTGCAACAGCGGCTTCTTCAATTACGCAATCGAATAGCCCCTTGTTTTCAGGTTCTATGATACCAGATCTTACTTGTACCTTAAATATACTTTCAAGTATTATGGATGGTAGCACATTTGAGTTTGTAATCATTGATGTCTATGAAGTAGCTGGAGATGCAACCAGTGGTGAGATTACAGTGACCATGCCTAAGGATCCTAACTTGACATTCACTTACGATACAAATATGGTTCTAGCTGGACCATATGTAGTAAATAATGCTGATTGGACCTATGATGGCACAAATTCTGCGTTTCATGTTTGGACTACATCAAATGCCATAAATGCAAATGGAAAATCTTCCATAGGAGTACTATTTAACTACGTTCCTAACGGAGATGGAATTACTACTTATGCGGCCAGTGTATTTTTGGGGAGTGGTGGTGAAACCAATGGTAGTAATAATTCAGACAACCAGACTGTTACTTATTTCCAGCAATAGTAGGATAATTATTTGCGTCAACTTTTAAAATTAATATGATGAATTTCAAACACTCTATATTAAACTTCATTCTGCTTATCTTTTTTTCAAATCTTCATGCGCAATGTTATGATATCAATATTTCTAGTGGAGTTTTTGCAGATTCACCAATGACTGTAGGTGAAGCTACAGAGGTGACGTATGAATTTTGCAATGATGCAGATCCTATTCCAATGGATCCGAACGGGGGGCTACGCATCAACATTTGTCCATCTGTAAATAATTTATTACAGGTCTCTACTTTTTCAGGAAGTGGTACGAGTTTTTTCTCTTTCGCAAGTTTTGTCAACTGTTCTATTGCTGAACAGTTCACAACTATACCTACAGGTTGTTTTGAAATTAAGGTAAGCTATGAGCCTAAATCCATAAGTCATATAGGAGAATTTACTGGAAATGGGGAAAATACAGGGGTGCATTGCATAAGCACAAATATTATTCCTTCAGGAATTGTTGCCGGAAACAGTTGCAATGAATCATCTGACGATGGTCATAGTATGTGTAATTATTCAATACCAGCAGGTATCCTATCCGTTGACCTTAAGTATTTTAAAGCACAAAAAAATAGAAACACGAGCCTCCTTACCTGGGAAACAGATTCAGAAATTAATAATGACTACTTCCTTATCGAACGATCAGTAGATGGAAAGCAATTTGAATCTTTAGGAAACGTTCCAGGAAATGGTACAACGGACGAAACGCAATCTTATAGCTTCACTGACCAAAGTCCTCTTTTGGGTTCTAATTACTATAGATTACAACAGGTAGATTTAAATGGAACAAGGACACTTTCTGCTATACAGACAGTACAGTTTGACGCTGTGCGAAATATGACTATTTTACCAAATCCCGCAAGTGAATATATTCGTGTACAGGGTATAGAAGCGAATTGTATTTTACATGTATTGGATTTAACTGGTAAGGTGTGGAAGCAGATACATGTCAGTGATTATGCAGATATCAATGTATCTGATTTACCATCAGGCAACTACCTTGCTAAAGTAAAAAACGAGCAAGGAGAGTTTATCCATACGCAAAAGCTTTTCATTACACATTAATATTCCATAGCCTGGCTGCATAACCTTGGAATAGGGACACCGTGTGCACTAGAGTAGTTCTATGTTTCACTTGGTATTATTCCTACCTGCTCATGCATGCATTTAATCTACTAATATAGGCAGAGGTCTGTTTATAAAATTGCACCTCCAAAACCAAGTTTAATATTTTTACTTGTCACATCTTATCAGTAATTTGATTATAGTAGTGAAGTCATTACTTTAGATTCGAATATTATTTAGGATTTTATCCTACATATTTAACAAACTAATTAAAGATGAAAAAACCCTTATTAGAGAGCCTCGGTATAATAATGATTCTTTGTGGACAGGCCTTTGCCTTAGGCGCTAGTCCACCTATTGAGATCGTTACTAGTATACACGGTCATATATATTTTGATGCTAATAATAATAGTATTGAAGATGGCACTGATGCGGGCATTCCATTGATTGATGTAATTATTACACAGTCTGATGGCACCACATTAACAGCTGTTACGGATGGAAATGGTGATTGGACTGCAGTTGTGATCCCAGGGATGACCACTGTTGATGTGGATGAAAGCGACCCTGATTTTCCAGTAGAGCTCCAACAGTCAGAAGGTACAGATCCAGAAACATTTAATGTTATTCTTGATACGGATGTAGATGCGGGTGTAGATGGTTACGCGGGTATTCCAGACTTATCATTAAGCCTTTTCATTGAAAACACCATAATTGAAGGAACTACAAATTCTAATCTATTCATTTCGCTCTATGAAACAACAGGTAATATTACCAATGGAACTATAACTGTGATATTTCCAAGAGATAATAATTTTACATTCAACTATGACAATTCTCTGAGCACTTTATCCTCTACAGCAATTAACAATGCGGACTGGACCTATGATGGGAGTAATACTAGTTTTCATATATGGGTATCTGATATTCCTATCACAGGTATGGGAGCCTCCATAATAGGTCTTGAAGGAATTTTTAGTGTTGTCTCAAATTCTGTAATCACCTATTCTGCAACAGTTATAGCAGGAAGTGGTGGAGAAGGGGGTAATTTTATGAATAACCTAGATACAGAAACTGTCATCCGATTTAACTAATATAACTCGAGAAAATGAAATATTCAAAACATATAATTTTTACAAGCCTGCTTTGCCTAATAGTACAATTCTCATTCTCGCAATGTTATGATCTGGAAATAGTCAGTGGAGAATTTGAATATACCCCACTTGGAGTAGATTTTAGCCAACTGTACACTTTGGAAATATGCAATAATGAAGACCCTTTACCTGTAGGTCCACACGGTGGAGTTAAACTCAACATATGTTTGGCTGAAAGTTATATTTACAATCTAAATAGCAATTTTTCAGGAACTGGCAGTCCTTATTTTTCTTTTTCTGATGTAACAGGTTGTGAGGTTTTAGATCAAACTGCTACAATACCAACTGGCTGCTTTACCATAGAAATAACCGTGTTACCACATGCTTCAAATTCTCCAGGTTCATTTATAGGAGGAGAGGATGGGCTCAGTTGCGTACAATCAAATATAATACCTTCTAATATATTAATAGCGAATGCATGCAATGACACTGAAAATGATGAGGAATGGGATTGTACTTGGGCATTATATATTGATGTTCCAGTCGAGTTGATCAGTTTTGAAGCGAGGCAAGTAGGTTCTAAATCTTTACTTGAATGGGTAACTGCATCGGAAGTCAACAACGATTTTTTTAGTATTGAGCACTCGAAAGATGGCAGCACATATACAACTATAGGCAGAATAGAAGGTCATGGAAATTCTAATGATAGACTAGACTACCAGTTTGTAGATACAGATCCAGCACTAGGTATTAACTATTATAGGTTAAAACAAGTAGATTTTGATGGGGCATTTGAATATTCAGAAGTTAGAGTATTTGCATTTGATGGGGAGGAAAAATCAATTAGTTTCTACCCTAATCCTAGTTCAGATTTTATTCAAATCTTTGGGACTGAAGTAGGCGATCAGGTATACTTGTATAATACTGAAGGTAAGGAAGTAAAAAAATTCGACGTTGAAGAAGGTGCTCGTTTTGAGTTAGGTGGTATATTAGATGGCACATATTCAGTAACTGTTTTAAACAAGCAAGGGAATTTAAAATTTACTGAAAAGCTGTATGTAAAAAAATAGTATTGGTGATATATAAACAGAAGAGCAGACACCCTAGAACATTGTCTAAATAAAAAAGGAGATTGAGATATCAGAGCAAGGACCTAAGGTTCTTGCTTTTTTTTTGTTAAATCTGTACATTATTGTTCTGGACAAAGTTGTTAAAGCCTAACTTGTAGAAAATTAATCCACAGATGAAAAAGGGAATTCAGAAATTTCTACCGGTAGCTTTCTTGTTTATATTTATGTTTAGTATTTGTTTGCCTGCGCAGGCAGCTAATATAAAGAATCCTCCCTTACTCATTCCCGACCTTGCCTGTACCTTTAATATTCTCTCCTCAATAATGGATGGTAATACCTTCGAGTTTGGAATTATAGATGTGTATGAGGTGGCTGGCGATGCAACAGTCGGGACGATCACGATTCGTTTAGAGAAGGATGACAATTTAGACTTTGTATATGACCCCTCCTTGGCGATCGCAGGTCTTTATATTGTAAATAATGCAGTTTGGACCTATGATGACTCCGATCCAGACTTTCATGTTTTTACCTTAGAAGATACGATTCCCGCTAATGGAAAATCTTCCATAGGTTTTATTTTTAATTATGATACCCAGGAAGATGGAGAAGTTGTGTATACAGTATCCATAGCAAGTGGCAGCGGTGGAGATACAAACGAAAGTAATAATGTAGACGTAGAAGCCATCACACACTTTATCAAATAGGCTTTGGCTTTCAAAAATTGAAATGATGTTACACAAGAAAATATATACTATCTGCTTATTACTTATTTATACTAGTTTCTCTATGTATGCACAATGCTACGAACTAGACATTGAAGGAGGTGACTTTGAGGTAGAGCCCTTGGACTTAGAAGAGGCAAATGAAATAAGCTGGACGATTTGTAATCGAGAAGAAGCATTGCCCATGGATCCGAATGGTGGAGTGCGAATCAACTTCTGCCCTGCTGTAAATAATCTATTACAGGTTACGGTATTTGAAGGCTCCGCAATGAGTTATTTCCAAATGGGCAGCTTTTTTAATTGTTCGATCGCAGAACAATTTACTACCATACCAGCAGGCTGCTTTGAATTTACTGTAAGCTATGAGGTGCGAGAAGAAAGTGAAATTGGAGAATACTCGACGGATACTGAAGAAACAGGTGTGCATTGCATACGTACTAATATTATACCATCTGGCATTCTGATTGGGAATAACTGCAATAATAAAGACAATGACTATCATCAGGTATGTAGCTATTCTGTTGGAGACAGTACCATGGTAAGTGTAGATAATGCACTTCTTCCTGATCTTCAAAGTACTGTATTTCCTAATCCAGCTACTGATCAGATTCAAGTTGATTTAGTAGAGGGGGTTAGTAGTATAGAGATGATAAACCTACAGGGTGAAATCCTACTAAGTGAAACCGTGGAACAAGATGCTCAGCTAAGTATAAAGCGGATTCCAGCTGGTGTCTATATTGTACAGTTTTTAAATAATAAGCAGGCGATTCTTTCTACGCAAAAACTGTTTATTTTTAGATAGATTTTAGCTCCAGATATTTAGTTTTTCAAAACTTTGCTTTTCTTTGAACTCTAGTAAGCGTAGCTCGTTGTAAGCTTATATTAAAATAGAAATATGATAATTTTACTTTCTCCAGCAAAGACTTTAAATACAGAGCGACTCCCCTCGCCTATCGGTACAAGCCAAGCAGATTTTAGGAAAGATGCATTTGCCTTAGCAGCTGTGCTGAAGGTTTATCAACAAAAGGACATAAAAAAATTAATGCATATCAGTGATAAGCTTGCTGAGCAGAATTATCATCGCTTCCAAGCATTCAAAAAAACGCATACAGAAAAGAGCAGTACGGCTGCTATTTTTACTTTTGATGGTGGTGTTTATCAGGGGCTGCGCGGAAGAGAGTTTAAGAAAAAAGAATTGGGATTTGCACAGGCTCATTTACGCATCTTATCTGGTATGTATGGTTATCTAAAACCAATGGATCTCATACAACCCTACCGTTTAGAAATGGGAACAAAGCTGAAGAATGAAAAAGGGAAAGACTTATATGCATTTTGGGGTGATAAGATTACTAGAAAGGTGAATAAGGATCTAAAAGATACGCAATCGGAATATGTACTCAATCTTGCTAGCCAGGAATATTTTGGGGCAATAAATAGAACGAAGCTTAAAAAACCTGTACTGGATATTCATTTCAGAAATATCAAGGATGGTAAAATGAAATTTATCTCCTTTGATGCGAAAAAAGCACGTGGGCTTATGGCGCGTTATGTCATAGAAAATAAGATCAAAACTCCGCGTGCTTTGGAGACATTTAATGTGGAGGAGTATAGATTTGATGCTGCTATTAGTAATGATAGTGAGATGTATTTTGTGCGATAGCTTAGATAGACGCTAGAATCTAGACGTTAGACGCTAGATTTAGGGCCTTTTCTAAAAAGACAAAAAAATGGGCTTGGCGACAATTCTTAGATACTTTCTAAGTTAATTTTGATGTAATTATGGAGATTGATTAAATTTTACTTTATGAATAAATTTTGTTCCTTTTTACCACTGCTCCTTTTATTATGCGTTGCGTGCGACAGTGAAAACTCAGAAGACATGAATGCTAACTCCCAAGAGTCTGCTAAAATCATCCAAGTAGAGTGTACCGGTGGACCAAATGATTATACACTAAGTGTTACGATTGAGAGTCCAGATACGGGTTGTGATCAATACGCTAACTGGTGGGAGGTGATTACTCCCGAAGGTGAGTTGGTATATAGGCGCATACTCGGGCATAGTCATGTAAACGAACAACCATTTACAAGAAGTGGGGGTCCTGTGCAAGTGGGTCCTACAGATACTATAATAGTAAGGGCGCATATGAATAATCTCTCTTATGGTACTCAGGTGTTTAAAGGAATCGTCTTGAATGATGGATTAGTGCAGGATTCTCTTGCAGCCGATTTTGCTATTGGATTAGAGGAACAAGAACCTCTTCCTGGCGATTGTCCATTTTAAGTTCTACATGGCATAAAAATTAAGCGGGTCCATCGTATACGATGAACCCGACGCACATTATTGAGTTTAAATTATTCTATTTATTTTCTGGTGATTATAATGGATTTTGTTTCAATGTGATTCGCATATCTGATTTGGATAATATATGTACCATTTTGTATACTGCTAAGATCCAACTGTTTTGTTAGCTCAAACTCTTTTTTAGTATCTCTAAGTAATACTTTACCTGTGATATCTAAAAGGCTAATATTTGCTGATTCTTCAGTATTTGCTCCAGTAAATTCCAATGTTGCATTATCTCTTGCAGGGTTAGGATACAGCTCTACAGTACTTAGCTTCATCTGTCTTGGGTCGCCATCGTTATGTTTTCTTCTGGTCTCAGCACTAGGATCTGCGAGTGCGTGTATATTGTAGAGGTCGGTTATGTATACAGCATATTCCTCTACTTCGCCATACGTGAAATAATGGCAAAGCTCGCTATCATAATAGGATAACTGGATTCGGAAACGGTGACATACGTTTGGTTCTATCGAAGGGTCTAATGGGAAGGTCACATTTCCCGGTCCATCTAAGCCTGAAAAACTTTGCGTCTCAGCAGCACTAAAAAAGTTATCATTGTTTGCATCAAAGCTGACCTTGACAAATTCTTCATAGACAGTACCGAAGTAGCCTGGAGTCCAAGAGATAAATAAATCATCACTCAGATCAGTGGTATATAATTGGCAATAGTCTGCATGAAAGCCATCGTTGATTCCATTGAACAGATACAAGTCTCCTACGCCTACCCCATCAATCCATTCCCAAGTACTATTCGCACCATCATTCTCACATGAATATAATCCATCTTCGATATACAACGAATAATCTTCTACCTCTCCATAGCTAAAGCTTCCACATGGAGTAGGTGCAGACCCCCATTTCATAATAACACGCA
Organism: uncultured Saprospiraceae bacterium; assembly: GCA_938045585.1. Classification (GTDB taxonomy): domain Bacteria; phylum Bacteroidota; class Bacteroidia; order Chitinophagales; family Saprospiraceae; genus CALCMJ01. Next base: position 31,784 of record CALIAU010000022.1, on the reverse strand, counting down.
TTTGCGTCCATCCTGCTGGTGCCCAGTCGGGTATTGTAATGGAAGAAGACATCCCGTAATTTGTTGGTGTACTACTAAGGAAGACATTTTCTCCTGTATCATTATAGTCACCATCTTGGTTAAAGTCCATCCATATTCCCCAGTACTCAGTATATTCAAAACCTGAATAGCCAGGTTCTGCGGTCACATAAAAACATTCACCTATACTTGCGTGCATGGGGGCATCTAATACGCCATCATAGTAGCCTCCATTATTTCCTGTTTCTTGTTTGTCAAAGCCAAAACTGACGCGTTCAATCCATTCGAAGCTTGAGATGCTACTACTAGCACTACAATATTGCGCTGTAGCGAAATGTACTGAAGTTAAAGTGAATATAAGTACGAGTAAAAAGTTATTCATAATGCATTTTATTGGTTAGTTAAAATAGAGTTTACCTACCTTAGTGGTCTGGTAATAGAAAAGGTAAATGGCTAGCAGTATTTATTTATAAAAAAAATTGCTGTTGATTGATTCTACTTTTAAAGGGAGGATAAAAGCAGGGAAATACATCTAGAAAAACAGGTAACCATGAGTTTATTCTTGAAAAGAATAGCCAGCAGTCAAATAAAATGATCTTCCATCAGAAGGTATTATACCAGGACCTGGATAGCCAGTAGCACGGCGTGTAAAGTATGCTGCATCTAGAAGATTATTGATGCCTGCTTCTAAGGACACAGAGTTCCATGCGTAGCGCAATGATAGATCTAGAATTTGGTACTGAGGGATCTCACCTACTATTCCACTTCGCAAATCATCACTGAGAGAGGCTTGGCTATTTTGTGCGTCTGTATACTGTTTTGACACAAAGCTATATTGTAGAGAGCTGCTTAGATTTTTATAGTCTAATGTAAGACCTGTTTTTATATTTATCAGAGGGATGAACTCTACTTGATTCCCTACCACATTGTTTGATAATGAATTGAGGTATTCCGAAAGCGTAAATGCAGTATTTAAAAAGGTCTTTACTTGAAATAGTTTTTTGTCGTTTTTGATTATTTGGTACGGAATGAAGTTTATAAGAGATTCTGTACCTGCTATAATTGCATCGCCAATGTTAGTACGCACTCTATTTGCCCTATCATCTAAGATGATACCAATCCGTTGATTATATAAGATCGAATACAAACTCAGATCGTAAGAAAACTTTGATTGTAGTCTTCCGGAGATGCCAGCTGTCAGAGAAAATCCTTTCTCGTCCGAAATGTTTTCGTCTACTATAAAACTAGGGTTAGTTACTCGGATATCGCTAAAGGTTACGGAGCGATAATTTTGTGAGAGGTTTATCGAAAATTTATGTTGCTCTGCAAAGCTGTAATCAATCCCAATACCTGCAATTAGAAATCTACGCAGTAGACTCGTTGTTTCTTCAAAGCTGGTATTACTTAATGGATTCCCGGCAAGGTCGTAAACTACTTCTTGAAAACTTCCTTCACTTTCGGTTTTTATATATTCTAAGCGCAGTCCTGGAGTAATTGACAGATTGTTATTCAGATAAAATATGCTTTCTGTAAATGCAGCAAAATTCAAGTTAGGTAAGATAAAATTAGATTGATTTGCATAGTCCGGAAAACTAGAAGTTTGCAATTCAAAATTTGCATCTGTTCCAATGGAGCCAGGGCCTTGGATAGATGTATTGTTTGCTTTATAGTACTTCGCTCCTATCAGCCAGGTTCCAAGTACCTGTTTGAGTTGAAATTTATTGAGGAGTTTAATTTCAAGTGCAGCGTTACGGAATTCTCCTAAAATAAGGTCACGTGGATTTACATATTCTCCGGCATTGTTTTGTTCATCAAGTGCCAAGATGGGGTTTTCGTTTAGCACTATTGGATTTCCGCGGAAGCCTACAGAATTTCTTTTCGCATTCAGGGCAAACAGGTTAAGCTCTAGTCGACTATCCTTAGTAAAGTCATGATGTAGCTTAGCATTATAGAGCTGCCAATCTACAAGAAACCAATTCCGATCTCTGGTACTGAGTCTTGAATTTTCTGCAAATTGTACATCTGTCAATCCACCAGCTTGTTTTGCCAAATAATTAAAGTAGCTAAACTCGAGATCTAGTTGTGTTTTCTTTGATAAAAAGAAACGAGTAGCAATAAAGGCATTGTGCGCCGTAAACACACTATTATTTCGATACCCATCACCCTGCTTATAATTATAAAAGGCATCAATAGCAAAGTTCTTGTTGTTATAACTGAGGGCATTAAAGCTATTGTAGAATCCAAAAGAACCTTTCGTTTGCTTTGTACGGATATCCCAGGTTTTGAATCTTGGGATTTTGCGAATTCTAAAATCTATTAAGCCTCCAAACTGAGTCCCATACTGTAAAGAACTGGCACCACGCAGTATTCTAATTTCTTCCAAGGCATCTGAGGGTGGCGTATAGTAATTTTCTGGGTAACCTAATACGTCAGCACTAATGTCATAACCATTTTGGCGGGTATTAAAATTAGAGGTCCTATTCGGGTCCAGTCCTCTTCCACCAATGTTGAGTTGAACCCCTCCATCAGAGCCTTCATAAATATTAAGTCCACTGATCTGTGCATAGACCTGTCTACTTACATTAGCAGCCGTGTTTGCCTTTATAAGATCCAGGACAACTACCTCTGTTTTCTTTCCGGCGTAAATAGAAGTACCGTCAATGTCTTTTAATTTTTTGGTAGCGAATATTTCTTTGCGTTGCGCTATCAGCTCAACTCCAGACAATTCAACTTGTAATTTCTCGAGCTGGAATATATATTCATCTTTTACTTGTCCCAAAATAACATCTAAGACTTGGTAGCCTTCTTTATAGATAATAAATTGGGTAGAGAGTGTATTTATGGTTTCCAAAAGGAACTTCCCTTCTGAGTCTGTAAAGCAACTGATACCTGTACTGAGTTCAAGCAGCTCAGCATCTGCTATTGGGGTTTGACTGCTCTGATCAAGAACAATCCCCTGTATCTGTGCGTTAGTCAAGCACGATAAGAATAGTCCGCATATGATGGCAAGACATCTAATCATCTTTTAGTGCTTTAATATACGATCTGTGTTTCCAATCATCTTTTAAGGTAAGCAGGTCAACATTGGGATCCATATAGACCTGACTTTTTCTACCATTTAACGAGGCATAGCTTTCAACAAATATTTGCAAATTTTCATGCCCTTGGCTTTCAAAATGATCTGCTAGATAGTGTGCGTATTCTATCATAAAATCTGCTTGGGTTGCCATTTGCTTTTGCTGGAAGGCTGTTAGGAAGTCTTCGTTTTGAACATAGAATCTTTTTCCACTTAGGCTATCCACTACCTTGAAATTTGCATAGGCTGTTTTTTCCATAAGCATAACGCGCCAGGAGAATCGATAGCCTTGTTCTGTCCAAAACATATTACCGGGATAGGCGAAGCCGCGCAGAGGAATTAAAACTTGTAAAAGAAAAAAAACAGTAAAAACACTGACGGTCAAATTTTGCATGTATTTCTCCGATCTAAAGCTTATGCCATTACAAAACTTCTTGTAGGAAATACTACAAAGTTTTGAAACCCCTTTCAGTATCCTCGTGTGGAATTCCCCACTAAAAAACAAGAGTGTCGCTGTAATCATTAGATAGGGAAACATTCCTATGGGGAACAAGATCTTAGTCATGAGGTGAAAAAACAAGACGATAACAAAGGCAAATATTCTGGTTCGTGACCAGATAAGAAAAAAGACAATACATAGATCATATAATGCGCCACCCCAGCTAAACATGAAGTGTAACCAGCGTTCGTCCATAATCTGACCTATAAGGGGTAGGTCTACCTTACTCCGTAACCAGATACTTAAAGGTAGTGCATCAAGCATCCAATCTTTATTCAGTTTAGCGAGTCCTGCATAGATGTATACTATAGAGATCATAGCCTGCAAGGCCGTCAGGTACCAACGTGGAACAAATTCACAACGCAGTGTACTATTTCTATGCGCGTCTACAGAAAAATGCACATGTGCCGGAATCCAAATGAGGAGAAAGGCAACAAGCGAGACAAAGTAGTAATGATTTAGATAGGTGGTTTTATCCATGAGTTCTATGTAGCTAAAGCTGAGGAAAAAGACTACAATAGAAATTCGGTACTTGAACCCTATGGCGAAAAATAAGGCAGAGAATCCACAAATTATAAACAGTAGATAGGTCCAATTCCCAGGTACTTGCACCCATTCAAAACCGTAGTAATGAAAGTGGGTTTTGGGTAAAATATAAAACTTTGCTATCCAATCATAATACCAAAATCGAATGAGGCTGAATACCATGAGAAGGCCAAATAAAATACGAAAGACCGCTAACGGGGCGGCCATCGTTTTTTCATTTAAATATGTTATGACCTGTTGTTGCATCAATCTCCATCAGCATCAACAAAATCTACTTGAATATTCAATGCGGACAGCATATCAACTTTTAGCAGGGGTACTGCCTTTTGCATTTCGTCGTAGAGAGCTAGCATTTTAGTATTATCCGTAGTCACCTGATTTGCAAAACTTGGGCTTAGCTCAGTGAGTGCTGAATCAACAGAATCCCATTGACTTATGATACTATTTGCTAAGTCCAACTCCAGCCCGTTGGTAGCTCTAATATGATCTAGATAGTCTTCAAGACTGTTCCCCTCTTGGGTTCTGTCAAAAGAGATACCTCGAAAGAAATTCTTTACAGATAAAAAACTTCTTTCGAACAGTTCTTTAGAATAGATGTCTGCATATCTTGCTTCCACCAATTCTGCTTCCGTACTTCCTGAAAATATACCTGCTGGAATACCTACTTTTGAAGCACGTACAAATCGTTCGTAATAAAATAGAAAATCATTGACCATTTTATCTGTGGAAGCTGTTGCAGACGAACCGGCATTCGCTATAAACTCATCTCTGAAGTTTTCTTCCCAATCAAGTAATACACTTGCATTTAAGTCTATGAGTCTATCTATAAGGGTCTGAACATACTGTACTACATTTTCTTCTGTAAGTCTTGCAAGAATAAGCGCATCATCCTCTTCAATTCCAAATAACATATAATCTAAGGCTGGAAAACCCTGCGCTGAAAAATTGGAAGGTAGTTCCAGGTTAAGATCTTGACTAGAAATATTACTAAGGATAAGATCGGTATTTGTTGGATAGATGTTTGTGAAATTTCGTAGACCTAATTCCTCCGCTTTTCCAATATCGAATAAGGATACTTCTTGCCACGCAAGATAGGCAGCTAGCCATGCAGATCTGAATCCTTCTAAGTTAGTAGCTGTTGCGTCTGTAAAAAAGCTACTCGCTGCTTGATCAAGTCCATCTAAATTTTCAGCATACGATTGAAAAGCAGGGATAATAATATCATCCGCCCAAAACTCTAACATTTCAGCTCTGTCAAAATTATCTGTGAACATGGAAGTTTCCATGGGATCACTGCAAGCAAAGCAAGTGAGAAATAAACAGAGTAATATGCTTGTTTTCTTAAACATGGGTGTTTAGCTTCCTGCCTGTTCTACTGTAAAGTCGAATTTAGCAGCGATATCTGCAGAAATCTGATCAAGTGTAGCATCTTCAATATCCCAGAAACCATTGCCAGCTGATAAGAGCTCGATAAAATTATCAACTTCTGTTCGAGAGAAGTAGGCAGCTTCGCTATTAGGTATTCTTAAGAAGCGCAGACAATAGACAAACCCAAATCCTTCTGAAAGATCATGGAAGGCTCCTCCTAGATCATCATTTGCTTTGGCAATTTTTCCTTGTTGTAGGTAGTATACTGTTCTTACTGCAATGACTTTAGAAATTTTTTCTCTTATAATATTTGCTTGTGCGTCTCTTAAATCATAGTCTTTAGCGACTATGGCGGCCCTTCCCAGTTTCAATGCATCGTAAATATCTTGTGCAATTCCAGAAAAATCAGCATCGCCATCCACTCTACCCAGGTACTTGTTTAAGAAGCTTCCACTTCCAAGTGTTTCCATCGCGTCTGTATAATTTGCACCAGGTGTACCATAGAGGTAGCCATAGGCTTCATCCCATTTGTGTTCCATGGTAGTATAAGACTGACCATCTACAAGTACTCCATTGTCATTATCGGATATATTAGATGCTTCATCTAATACAGAAGTACTTAGATAGTTGTTGAGCATTTGATCTACCATTAATGCACCTATTAAAGATTTTAATACAGCTTGGTTGTATTCTAGTCCTTTAGCACTTACATATCTTGCTGTGCTACCATCTGCTATTTGTCCAGCAGTTCCTAAAGCTGCTAATTGGTCTTTATGTGGAAATACCTCTGTTATTTGCGCAGAAATCCAAGATTCAATATCCATTTTTATACTTGCTGCTTCTACTTGATTTGAATAGAAGAAATCATGGGAAGCTGCCACTTTTGATCGTATGCTTTTTGTAGACGCGTTTAGCTCTGCTGACAAGAATGGGTCTGCATCTGCACCAGCTGCTGTTTCGTTAGCATACATCTCTATGAGGGAGGCTGCTGATTTATCAAAGTTTAGCAGGGCGCTAGATAGTTCTTCTGCCATGCTTATTCGTGTCGTTTGTCCTGAAAATGAGACAGTTGAATTACCATCGCGGGTAAATTCATAGCTGATAGGTGTTTCTATCTGTACGTCTAGTGTATTGTCTGTACAAGCAGAGAGGAAAAGGAGGAGAAGTGTTGGTATTATAAGGATTTTTGAGGTCATTCTCTTCACTGTTTTTATTTAGATTAAATCTTAATAGACTGCAAATTTAGAAAAGTTCGTGATATAGTGTGAATGAATATTGAGGTTTTTTTTGAGGGGTTTATAAAGTGTCAGATAGTAGATGGAATTGTGGGGGCAAGCTGCGAAAAGCGGGGTGGAAACTAGGAATGGCGTAGTAAAGGATATGGATTCGTAGGTCAGAGAGATATGGATTGGTAGGTACAACCTACGAATAGCGAAGAAAGGATGTGGGTTCGTAGGTCAACCTACGAATAGCGGGGTGTAGAAGCTGCAAATAATGAAAGAAGGATATGGATTCGTAGGTCAACCTACGAATAGCGATGTGGAAACTAGGAATAGCGTGGTAAAGGATATGGATTCGTAGGTGCAACCTACGAATAGCGGAGAGTACGGATAGCGGATGGATTTGTAGGTCAAGCTACGAATAGCGTGGCATTGCGATAAGGATAGTAAGGGCGCCAGTGGCGGTCACGTATGTGACGGAACCCCTGAATAGCCTGACCTGACTGTAAGGAGGGGATCGCCCAAATAAAAATAGAAAAGATGCTAAACATGGTCGTTGTTTTTCAGTACTTTAGGATGAACAAAATGGAAATATTTTGAAGTATGTGATGCCTGTTTTATTGAGTCTTCTGACTCTTGCTGCGACGCTTTTTTTAAATGGAAATATAAGCTTGGAGTCTTACTTTCCGCCCTTGGGTAAGGTCTTAAATCCGCATGGTGGATTTTGGCAAAATGCAGAGCGAGGATTATCTGATCTACAGCTTGAGTCAAGTTTAGTGCAGGGCGATATTACAATTGTATATGATGAACGTTATGTGCCTCATGTGTATGCGCAAAGTATGGAGGATGCTCTTTTTGCCCAGGGATATCTGGAGGCGCAGAATAGGTTGTTTCAGATGGATATGATGTCGCGGTCGGTCTCAGGGAATTTATCAGAGGTAATTGCTGGGAATGCAGTAGTGTTCCAAAAAGATGTGGAATCAGTGCGGAAGGGACATAGGTCTACTGCTGCATTTTTGATGCAGGAGTTTAAAAAGGATAAGACTAAGCAGTACCTAAAATATTATACGGAGGGGGTGAATCATTATATTGCTGGATTAGCGCCAAAGGATTATCCGATAGAGTACAAGTTAATGGATTTTACGCCTAGTCCGTGGACGGAAGAGAAGTCTATATATGTACTGATTACGATGGCGGATATGCTTGCAGGTCGTGCAGATGATTTTGAAAATAACAATCTAAGAGAGGTCTTAGGGCCCGAGTTACATGCGTTTCTGTATGGAGAAAATTTCCAGGTCAAGGCTCCTGTCATTCCAGAAGGAACGGTATATGGTGCAGCAGCGGAGAAAGACAGTTATGATAGCACTATGCATAGTTATGGGAAGATTTATAAATCTGAGTTTAGTCCCAATAGGATATTTGGTGCGGGTAGTAATAACTGGGCGGTGGCTGGAGAGAAATCGAAGTCAGGGATGCCTATACTAGCTAATGATCCCCATCTGGGCTTGTCCTTGCCTTCTATATGGTATGAGATAGAGTTGCATACACCAGAGATGCATGCGCATGGAGTAAGTGTGCCTGGCTTGGCCGGTTGTATGATTGGTTTTAACGAAAACATTGCTTGGGGGATGACGAATGTAGGGCATGACATAAAGGATTTTTACAAAATAAAATATACGGACGCGAGTAAGTCAAATTATGTGTATGGAGAGACGGAACGTGCAATAGAGATTAAGGATGAAACTATCAAGAGACGTGGTGCGGCGGATCATGTGGAGAAGGTAGCATATACGGCTTGGGGTCCTATTGTGCACGGCCAAGAAACTGGAGATTATGCAATGCATTGGGTTCGGTCGTATCGTGCAACAGCGCATGAGCCGAGTGTGTATGTTGATTGTATGCGCAGTAAGAGTTACGATGAATTTGTAGCGTACTCTTCTGGCTATGTAAGTCCAGCTCAGAACTTTATCTGTGTAGATAGATCTAACATTGGGATACGTGTCAATGGTGCTTTTCCTGCGAAGAAAAAGGGAGATGGTAAATTTGTAAAAGATGGTTCTAATCCAGAGGCAGGATATGATAAATTTATCCCAATCGATCAGCTACCACATAGTAAGAACCCAGAACGTGGATTTGTATCCTCTGCGAATCAGCGATCGACAGCTGCAGATTATCCGTATTATTATAATGGGATTTTTGCAACGTATAGGGGTGAGCGAATCAATTCTTTATTAGCGGATGGGGAATCTTTTACTCCTGAGGATTTTAAGAAATTTCAACTGGACGATTATAGTATCAAGGCGCATGATTTTTTACCATTATTTCTTGCTGCTGTAGAAGAGAATGATAACAGTGCGTATAAAAATCTTTTGCAAGCATGGGACTTTCGATATACTAAGGATAGTGAGGCTGCTACCCTATTTTATAGGTGGTATACAGAATATAAGAGAATGATCTTTGATGAATTTATTCCGCACAGGGATGAGGTCTATTTGAAGTATCCATTTGATTGGAAAATATATGAATTAACTCGGGATTATCCGGAACACAAAATTTATGACAAACTGGAAACAGATCAGGTGGAAACAAGAGATGATATTATTAGAGAAAGTTTTGTCAAAGCCTGCGAAACGATGGATAATATGACGGACAAGCGTTGGTCTCAGTATCGCCCCTTGCATATTGATCATGTGGCTAAGATATCGGGATTGGGCCGTGGGAATATTGCTGTGGGTGGTGCCGGAGAAGCACTGAATGCAACGCGTACAAGATTTGGACCATCATGGCGGATGGTAGTGGGTATGGGTGACAAGATAGAAGCCTATGGAGTATATCCTGGTGGCCAGTCGGGTAATCCTGCTTCAAAGTATTATACGGATATGCTGCAACATTGGATTGATGGTAAATACTATAAGATAGAAATGCAGCCTAAGGCAGAAGAATTAACAGCAAGTCGGACACTTACAATACAGAAGAAATCATGAAGCGAAGTATTATTCAAATAGTTGTATTAGCTCTAGTGATTTTTCTGGCGCAGTTTGTCCTTCCGTGGTATGCTCTTGTTATTCTGACGTTTATGTATGGACTCTTATTAGCAGACAATTGGCGCAGGGCATTTTTCGTTTCTTTTTTAGCAGTCTTTCTTGTGTGGGCGCTCTATCCTCTCGCTATAAGTATGCAGGATGGTTTTAGGCTTGCTGGAGTTATAGGTGATGTGTTTGGTGGTTTGCCGGGAGGTCTTATAGTGGGTGTAAATGGATTGGTGTTTGGCTTGTTAGGTGGGCTTGCTGGATTGAGTGGGAGTTTGTTTAAGAGCTTGCGGAGTGTGGATATGGGTTCGTAGATTAAGTTATGAATAGCGGAAAGTAGCAGAAAGGAACATGGAAGCGTAGTCAAGCTATAATTAGCGGTGCGAGATATGGATTCGTAGGTCAACCTACGAATAGCGGAAGGAAAAGCGGAAAGGAAGGATATGGATTCGTAGGTACAACCTACGAATAGCGAGGAGTGGAATGCGTATAGTGAGGTGCTATGATATGGATTCGTAGGTACAACCTACGAATAGCGGGCGAATAGCGGGATTTAAAATTGATAAGACTAAATATGAAATTGAAATACTTAGTATTTGTGTCTGTTTTCTTTCTTAATTACTCTATGTGTTCAGGCCAGGTAGAGGATACACTTGAGCTGTACGACATCTTCAACTTAAGAGGTCAAACTAATAGGGTGCCAGAATTTATAAAATGCAAGCAGGCACCTGCAGTAGAGTTTGATGCGTTACATCATTGTTTGGCGTGGGAATTATCTGATGGTGATAAAAGTGCTAGCTATCCTATAAAGAGAGTTTCAGTCTTTAGTGAAATTGAATCGAATTTTAGAATGGCTAGTAGTGGATTTCATGAGAGATATAGATCCACTTTTAGGCTTGAAATAGATAGTTCTGGTCAAGTTTCCGATGTAAAAACAATAAGTCACTGTGTAGAATCCATTTCAGAGAATCGGATAAAAGATAAACTGCTAGTTACACTTTGGGAACCGGCATTAAAGGACCTAGTTCCCGTTGCTTCCAAATTAGTGCTCGAAATCATATACGAGGATCAAATATGTCATGAAGAATACTGGGCAAAAAATAAATTTGGATTGCTTCAGTGGTTTCCTACTTACCGTAAAGAACTTATGAGCATATATTTAGAAAAGGGAGTCATGTGGGATTTAGATATCCTAAGTCCAATGATGACATATAAAGATTCCATTGCATTGTCAAAGTCATTTGATATTGTTGCATTGAAAGCGCATGGATATATCGATAGCTTAGAAACCATTTTTGTGGAAGAAAAAGAAAGCTATAAGCAAGAAGATTGTCGTACAAGTCCAGCGATGGCGCCTGGGTGGATTGATGGGTTTTACAATTATATGGAAAAGGAATTAAAAGAAGAGCTGAAGCGGGGTAGACAGTGAATGGGTGTTGATATGGATATGTAGTGGAAATTAGGAATAGCGAGGAGGAAGGATATGGATTCGTAGGTTAAGCTACGAATAGCGGGGTGCTAAGGATATGGATTCGTAGGTACAACCTACGAATAGCGGAATACAAGCTGCGAATAGCTAAGGAATAGCGAGTACTTATAGCAGCGTGTTCAAGGATAATATTTACTTTTGAATCGCGAAACATCTTCTAGCTTACATTTTTGCTAGATCAAAATCTAAGTTTTCAACGTTAGTAGAGTTATGAAATCAAAATTAAGTGTTCTTTTATTTATTTGTGTGCTATTGCAATTGCAGGGTCAGGGTGAGCTGGATCAGATATTAGAAAGGAGCATAACAGAAAAGGGTGTAGACTATAAGCATTTAAAATTAAATGAGGCAGGATTTATAGAAGCTGTGGATGCTTTTCTAGGCCATGAAATGATGATACAGGCTGTGGAAGCGCAGGTTGCAGCAAAGATAAATGCGTATAATCTTATTGTACTTCGGGAAGTCACTAAGCTCTACCCTATCTCCAGTGTTAAGTCCAATGCGGCCTTCTTTGATAGAAAGCATATGGTGTTTGGCGAAGAGTTAAGTTTGAATGCATTGGAAAAGAACATACTCAGTTTAAAACCTGACCCAAGGATACATTTTATACTCGTATGTGGTGCAAAGTCTTGTCCAGAACTGAGTCCTACACTAGTAACGATGGGTAACTTAGAAGAAGAGCTGGAAAGAGCAACGCAAGCAGCATTAGCAAATCCAAGGATGTTAGATTTTGATGATAGTAAAAAGGAGATACAGCCCAATGCTATTTTTAACTGGTTTACAAATGATTTTGGCAGTGATATAAAGAGTTTTCTGACACCGTATTTCCCAGATAAAGATCTTGCCGATTACACCGTACAATACCAAAGCTATGACTGGTCACTAAATAGTCTTTCTGTAGTGCCCAATGTGAAACGTTACCTTGCTACACGTCTGTACAACAGGGGTGAATTTGAAATACATGTCTTTAATAACTATTATACACAGAAAGAGACTGGTAGTTATGAGGAATTTAATTTTGGTCGTCATAATTTCAATTCCATTTTAACTGCACTTTTAGTAGGCATTAATAACAGACTAAATGTAGGACTGGGTGTACGTGCAAGATCAGTTTATCAGGATAGATCATCAACAGATGGTGTTTTTAAGGCATTACGATTTGCGCGTGAGGAAACGCGGATAGATATAAATGACAGGAATATAGGATATACACGCTCTGGAATAACAGCGGTTTATCCATTTGTGCGTTATGCTCCTTTTGCTTCTCATAGTAATATAAATATCACCCATACCCTTTTTGTACCGACTGGTGATAATTTGGAAGGACAAGGAACTGGCCGTTATATTGACTGGGATAACATCAGTATAAATAATCAGCTATTCTATACCAAATCACTTGGTCTTAAAAAGGAGTTGTTTGTGGACTTTGGTTTGCTCATAGATAATATAGGTTCCCATGTTTTTAGTTCAAGCGATGCATCTGGTTTTACGCAATTTGGACTGCCTACGACTGCCATATTAAATTTCTTTCCTAGATCTGGAGTTACTTACTATGGTCTGCTAGGGGTCGCACCGCGAATGACTGTAAGCTCAGGTGGTGGATCTAAGAATATAGATTTCAATGGCTTTACACAGCTAGGTGCTGGCTTTAAGTATTTTATTCATTCTTCTCTTGAGATAGAGAGTCTGTATACTTTGTTTTTGGACACGACTCCAAACCGTATTTCACATACTTTTAATATTGGCTTACGGTATTTTAATAGATAAATACTTATGCACTGTACGATGCTACGAAAAACGTATCTGCAATATGCTTAGATACTTCTCCTAATGAGAATCTGATAATACTTTGGGGTATTAGATTCTAAATCAACATATTATGATTATTAGTCATACATACATATATGATTTTCAATTATTTATTAAATTAAAATGTGAAAATAACATATTAAATATTTTTATAATATGTAATCAAATGTTACATTTGAGCAATCAGCGAAAGCGTTGTAAGAAAAATTAGTTTTCTTGAGATCCTTAGTGAAAACTATATACCAATAGAGGTCATCTCACAAACCGATGCGGAGCTCCCAAGGCTCCATAAAGAGATAATTTTTAGGTATGTAGTTTTCTTTTTTTGTCTAACGGATCTTCCCTTCTCGTTTTCCAAGATTTCAAACATAGTTTCATATAGTTTAATAGTATTCCTGCGACATCTAGTAGGTAAAAGGCATTATTAAGTTTTTAGTTAAGTAAGTGTATCATGTATACTTTTCGGACTAGCGATGTGTAAGGGTGAAAGACACAGGCTATGCATGTGGCCGAGCATACTTGTGAGCCTGCCTACCAGTGTAAGCAAGCAGGCCCTGGAACGTAGCGACCCTGCGCATGCAGGGAAGGCCCCATAAAATTTGCTAAAACAATAACATTAGTGCCCGATTACCACTAACTTTATGCGCAATGAAAAAGCTTGTTATCTCCATTTTGATTTTGTCTACTACCCTAGTACATACTGCATGTTTTCAGCAAAAAGATAAGCAGCTTGTAACTGCAGCTAGTCAGAACGGATTTCACATTTCGTTTGCTGAAGAAAACTTAGCTAAGGAACTTTTGACTCAGGATAAGGTTGAAGGCTTCTTTGAAACTATCCAAATTTTAGATGCGGCAATACAAATGCAAAGGCCGGTAGCGGAATTAGATGCCTCAAGCTATGTGCAGGAATATAAGCAGTTTATTGCGGAACAGGTGCTTGCGTTTTCTAAGAGTGATAAACAGAAAATGCAGTCGATTTTTTCAGATATACAATCGACCTTAAAGACAATTCAGATTGATCTAGGGCTGGATGAGATCGTTTTGATAAAAACAACCGGTGGAGGCTATGGTAAGCAGGCCTATTATACACGCGAGAATACGATAGTGATTCCTGAGTCCCAATTGGAAAATACTTCAGAGGAACTCAGGACAGTGATGCTGCATGAATTGTTTCATATCTATTCGCGGTATAATACTAAGGCAAAGGAAGAGATATATAAAATGATAGGTTTCCAGCCGATGTCTAGTGATCCGGTAGTGGATGATCCTGTGTTAGCTCAGCGATTACTGTTAAATCCTGATGGATTGGCGACAAATAGTTATATCACTCTAAGCAATGGAAAAGGGGGTGAAATGCAGGCAGTCCCTTTGATTTATAGTACCTATGATGACTATAAACCGAATGTGAAGGACTACTTTACCTATTTAAAGTTTGATTTATATAGGTTGGTAGAGAAAGATGGTAAGAAAATTGTACTATCTAATGGTGTTTCTACAGATGTGGACGCTACGTATTTTAACAGTTTTTTCGAAAGCATAGCAGACAATACGCAGTATATCATACATCCTGATGAAATAATGGCTGATAATTTTATGCTTATGGTGAATGCCTATGCATTAAATGATTTTAGTCGGTATTCTGAAAAAGGCAAGGCGCTTATAGAGAAATTGTACGCATATCTTTCAGATAAATAACATGAGAGGCGATAAATTTAGACAGGCACGCAAACAGAAGCTTAAAGAATTGAACTTTTCTCCCCGGAGAGAAAGGCTACACGAGATTATTTTTGAGGCGGACACCAAATTGGGTAAATGGTTTGATGAGGCTTTGCTTGTCATGATTATTATGAGTGTGCTTGTGGTGATGTTAGAAACAGTGGATTCTTATAATGCTAGGTACCACGATCTTTTTGTGTTTTTGGAATGGGTATTTACTATTTTCTTTACAATAGAATATGTTACACGGCTTTATGTGGTTTACAGTCCAAGGAAATACGCAACTAGCTTTTATGGTATTGTAGATTTACTATCTATCCTCCCAACGTATATTAGTTTGTTCATGGTAGGTACCCAATCTTTAGTGGTTATCCGTGCATTGCGCTTACTACGTGTGTTTAGGATATTTAAATTAGGTTCCTACCTAAAGCAAGGAAGAGTGCTAGCAGATGCCTTGAAGGCAAGTAAGGATAAGATTATCGTTTTCCTATTTGCCGTACTTATTCTTGTCTGCATCTTTGGTTCGATCATGTATCTCGTAGAACACAATGGTAATAATGAGCAGTTTGATAATATTCCTAGAAGTATTTACTGGGCTATTGTTACTCTAACGACCGTGGGTTATGGCGACATTTCCCCCAGCACGCCTTTAGGTCAATTTATTGCTGCTATTGTGATGATTATGGGTTATGCTGTCATCGCAGTGCCAACAGGAATTGTGGGCAGCGAACTTATGAAGGCTGAAGAAACGAAGGATGAGGATGTGTCTACGCAGGCCTGTAAATTTTGCATGGAAGAAGGCCATGACATTGAGGCTATTTATTGCCATCAGTGTGGTAACCTACTTAACGAACATAGTCCTTCAAATCCTTCATCTGGGTGATAGAATAGCTTGGAATAATTTCCGTATCATTTTTTGTTTTATGATAATTCATCCAGCAGGTATCTAAGCCATAATTATTCCCGCCTAAGATATCAGAACCTAAGGAGTCCCCTATCATTAAGGTGTTTTCTTTTTTAGCTTCTGGAATAGATTCAAAAGTAATATCAAAAAACTCTTTGTGTGGTTTTGCAACACCAATTTCATCTGAGACAGTTACACTACGAAAATAGTCCTTTAGTTTATGTTCAAGTCTTGGTCGCTGGACTTCTTTCAATCCATTCGTCACTATGCACATTACAAAGTCATCTTTGAATTCTTCTAAAAGCTCAAGTACGCCCTCAACGTACACAGGGTGATCTACTATCCCTTGCAAATACACTTTATTTGCTTCTAGTGGATCAAGTTCGGTAGTTCCAATATATTCGAAAAATAAACGAAAGCGTTTTTCTCTTAGGGTCTCTTGGTTAATTTTTCCTGTTTCCAATTCCTGCCATACCTTTCTGTTTATTTTTTTATAAACAGGGTGAAAATCTTGTTCTTCAGGAATTTGAAAATGATGCAGCATGTCTTTAAATGCAAAGACACTACTTTTCGTAAAATCCATCAGTGTGTTATCCAGATCAAAAAGGAGATGTGTATACTTCATTACTTGGGCAATCGCATTACATGTATTAATCGGTTGACGCTATACTTCCCTGCTCCATTCGCTATTAGGATAAAGAGTCCGCCACAGATGGCAAGATTACGCATAAAGTAGAGTGCGTGCAGCTGCTTTACTTCTTCTGGATCGTTCCAAAAACTATAAACAACCAGAGTAAATACTAACCAATAAATCAATAAGCAGGTGGCACCTACGCGTGCGTGATAGCCTATTAGTACGGAAAAACTTCCTATTACAAGAAGAGTAATGGCTCCTATTAAAAGGATATCTGGTTTCCAGCTGAGACCATAGGAAATCATAGTTTGCTTTGTACTTTCAAAGTAAACTACAGAATCTAGTACTTCATATAAAAAAATGAAGCCTAGAAGCACTCTTCCTATAAGATCTGCTATGTCTTTCATACTCGGAGTGAAGATATATTTTTTTTTGGACGAATGGCTTTGCTTTATATGGATTCATTAGAATATTCTACCAACAAGAGGCTTACTCATACTAGGAACAAGAGTTAAAAAAGCTACTTTTGCTTAATAATTTAGAGGTATCGCTAAACAAGGATTTAATAAGGTAAAGTTTGTGGGGAAGTGTTTAAATCTTCTCTCACTGGTTGCACCCAAACGTTCGGGTAGAATTTTACTTAGCTTATTACTGAAGCCTAGGCCTAAACCTATTAAAACTAATATGTTGAATTTCTTAGCGGAGGCAGCTAATTTTAGTTTTGAAGAACATGGAGAAACGTATGCAGGTTACCATTGGGAAGGAACTGGTCCTTCTATTCTTCTTTTGCATGGTTGGGAATCCAATGCTTCACGCTGGAGACCATTGATAAAAAAACTACGGCAAGAAAATTACAATATCTATGCGATGGATGCCCCTGGCCATGGTAATAGTACGGGAACAGAATTTACGCCTATAAAATTTGCAGAGGCAGCGCACCATATCATAACTGAAGCTAAGATTGAAATATTATTGGGGCATTCAGCGGGTGGGTTTGCATCCTTGTATTATTTATCTAGCATACCAAATAAACTGAAGTGCTGTGTCATATTAGCTCCTACCTATTCTATGGAAGATGTATTCACTGGCATGAAAAGTATACTTGGATTAAGTACTAGAGCTATAAGTAATTTACGGAGTCATTTTATACAGGTCTACGATGTAATTCCTAAAGAATTTAATTCTGCCAATTTTGTAAAAGATCTTACGCTGCCTTCCTTGCTTGTCCATGATGAAGAAGATAGAACCTTACCTGTTGCGGGCAGTGATATGATTGCAAAAACTTGGAAAAACTGCACGTATAAGCGGACTGCTGGTTATGGACACAGATTACGTGACAAGGCGGTAGATGACATGATTATAGACTTCCTAAGAACAGTTATCTAATTGTGGTACGTGCATTCCAGTACTTCTTTTAGGGAATAAAAAACAAAACACCTCAAGCTAATACATAGCTCGAGGTGCCAAATTAAATTCGTAAAACGCTTCTTGCTATTGGCTAAAAGCGGAGACTACCATTAACCTTGAATTTGATGTCCCATTCTGGCCTCCATAATCAAGAGCGGATGGAATAAAATCAAAGGCAAGACCTCTAGGTAGTGTAATACTTCCACTAATTGCCAAACCTGTTAATGGATCTGAGGGATCTCCCTCAATTGTTATAAATTGATGTAAACCCATTGTTGACACTGTAGCCGCTCCGTCTGCTTCTACTACTGCATCAAAAGGGACCCGTAGTGATACTTTACGTACACCTCCAGCATCTGCTGCTATGACTGTAAAATCGTAAGAGACTCCACTACTTAAATCTAAGTATTGTATTCCTCCCGGACCCTCATACACTTCTTGTGGAGGATTTTCCATTATTTCATTAATTCCATTTCCTAAGATGGTAAATCGGACAGTAGGCGGCTGGGTATCTACAGCAGGTATATCAGCTTCGCAAGAAGATAAAAAGCCAATCGTGACTACACAGAGTAATAGGCATAGGAGGTTTGAAAGTTGCTTGAACGCATTCATGATAATATTGTTTAGTTTTTAAATTAATGATAACACTCCTATGTTATCCTAGGTGGAAAAAGGTAAATGCGATTAAGATAATATTAACTATTGAAGGAATTTTTCTTTATTAGAGAATGAAGAGCTCATACAAAAAGAAATTATTTAGCCTCCTAACCACTCTTTGAATCTCTTCACTTTTTCTCTGGAAACAATTAATTCTTGATTACAAGCTAGATTCAAATCCAGTTTCAGTCTTCCATTTAGATAAGTATGGGCTTTATCGACTCCATTCAGAGCTACAATATGTTTCCGACTAATTCTGAAAAAAACACCAGGGTCTAAATCTTTCTCAATGTGATCCAAGGATTTGTCTATTAGATGTTTCTTACCCAAGTGGTCAAGACTAAAACTCAGACCATCTTCTGAGTAGATAAGATGGATATCAGAAACATTCAAATAGCTATATGCATTTCCTGATTTAATCAAGAATCGTTGCTTGAATTGGCTTTTCGGATTAAACATTTCGTGCGTAATGCTCTTCCAATCAAACTCTGTTGCTGTTTTGTTCGGGAAAAATTCCTGGTATTTAGCAATAGCTCTTTGCATCGCCTGTTTGTCAATAGGTTTAAGTAGGTAGTCTATGCTATTTACTTTAAAGGCGTTCAGTGCATACTCATCATAAGCAGTAGTAAAAATGATTGGGCACTTTACTTGGGTTTGTTCAAAAATTTGAAAACTTAGTCCATCTGCGAGTTGGATATCACAAAAGATAAGGTTGGGTTCTACGTGACTTGCGAGCCAAGCCAAAGAGTCTTCTACAGAATCCAATACTTCTAAGATCTTAGCATCAGGGAGTTCTTCAGCAATCATCTGCTTTATGCGTTTGGCCGCATAGTGCTCGTCTTCTATGATAAGTACTCTCATTGTGCTGATTTAATTATTGGTAGTCTTACAATAAAATTGTCTTGGGTTTCATGTACTTCAATCTCTTGATCGACAAGTAGTTTATATCTTGATCTAATGTTAGCCAAGCCCATCTTTGTACTATTATAATTTTGGGTTTTCTTTTGTAAGTTATTTACCACGGTGATATATCCATCCGTGGAATTGAGTTCTACCTTGAGTGGTTTCGTGTTTGAGGTAATATTATGCTTGACAGCATTCTCAATTAATATCTGCAAAGAAAGTGGCAGGATAAAATCTTTAAAGTGTTTTTTATCAATATTATTATAGATATGAATTTTCCCATGGAAACGCGTCTTTAAAAGATAGATATATGAATCCAGTGCTTTTAATTCTTGTTCAATTGTAACTAATTTTTCATCTCTATATTCTAATATATTTCTGTACGTCTTGGACATCTGTTGGACGAATTCGATTGCGAGATCTGGTTCTTCAGGAATTATTGTCACTAGCGTATTAAGACTATTAAACAAAAAATGTGGGTTGACTTGATTCTTGAGTGTACTTAATTTTTGTTCGGATGTAATTTGTTCTAGTTCTCTTTTTTCTAACTCTATGGTTTTGGACCTATTCAAATAGTAAATCCCTTCGTAGACAAAAAAGATAAATGCAATAAGGAGGATTGATATCAGTGTAGACTCTATCCCTATTCCACCTCCCTGCATATACTCTATGTGGGGTGGCAGAATAGCATGTACAACAAAAGACATTGCATATTTTACTGCCAAAAACATGAATAACATTCTGGAACCAATATAGAACAACCTACTACTCGTAAATTCGTATCCAGGATATTTCATGTGATAATTCTTTTGCAAATATCTAAAGGAAAACCAATATGCCGTGGTAAACAAGGCACCAGCAATCAGACAAATACCATTGGAATTCATCAAACCATTTACACCAAATATCATTATTGTTGCAGACACAGACACTATGGGTATTCCAAAGAGCATCAACCATCTGTCATCAAAACCATATATATGTGTAGTATCCTTCACTGCAGTTAAATTACACAATTCCAGTTATCTTAAAATTCAATCTTATACATAAAGTTAGGAAAGAAGCCAATCTGAAAGACTTCATTTACATCATTTGTCAATCTATTATATCTTTTTGTAAAGATGTTTTTATTGTTCGTGACATTTTGGATGTCAAAATACAAACCCTGAGAGAAGCCACGTTTTTCATTATTAAACTTTACTCCCAATTTGACATCCCATCTAAAGTAGGCCGACTGTCTTTCAGAATAGGCCAATTCGGAATCACGTACCTCTATACCATTTACACGCGATGCTTCCAGATCCACAGGTGTTGTGTATCTACCCCCAGCCGTTGTAAGTTTTGTATCAAATGTAAATCTATGTTGCTCATTCCCGCCCCATTTTAATTCCTTCCCTGCTAGTACGTTTAATACATATCGATTATTAAATGCTGTGTTGCGTTCGATATCATCGCTGCCCGTATACTTTGAATCAAATACAGAACCCGTTAATAGGACATAATAGCCTCTATCATAAAATTTTTCTAGGGTTAACTCTACCCCCTTATTGTTTCCTGTGCCTCCATTGACTAGGTCATCTTTATCTACAGGGAAACCAAAGTCAGCACCTACGTTAAGAGCAGAATATGAAGTGATTTCTCTTTCCACGGGCACATTTGAGAGTCTTTGGTAGTAGACTTCAATCTTGGATCTCCAACTTTTATTTATTCTAAAATCATGTCCAAGTACAAATTGATTTGATCGTGTAAAGCCTAGGTCTCTGTTGGGAAAACTCACTGCTCCTGTTTCTGTATCCACCTTACTAGTAATCTGGATTGGAATGGCCTGCGTTTGGGAATGTAATCCATATCCAAAGGAAATACTATGTCTATCGTTAGCCTGATACTTGAGCGCTGCACGTGGTTCTAATGCCATATCACCATTCAGGTCGTAGTACATACCATGTAGGCCTGAATTGAGCGTAAGTTGTTCACTGATTCTATATGCACCTTGTGCATAAGGCTGTAACAATAGAGTCCCTTCTTGAAAATCATAAATCTCTCTAAGCTCAAATATCCCATCTCCATTTATGTCATCCCCTAGTTCTGCGCTTTGAAAACTCAAACTTGCAGAAACCTGTTCTGCCAAAAAGCCAATACGTGTTGTAAGTCGACTATTATGTTTGGTATTGTAATACGACGACAGAGAAACTCGACCCAGTCCGTCATTACCAATTACAAAGGGTGCCTTTATTTCTTCTTCAAATGGATAGTAGCGGTCTCTGGTGAATCTAACAGTATTCCCAGAAGCAGCTAATACAGTTCTTAAATAACTGTTATCACCAATTATAAGATTGTGCTTTAAGCCTACAACCCCAAACTGTGAGTCTGCACGTGCATCTTCATCATCAGCAGCAAACAAATCCGTTTCATCTACTTCTTCTCTTAGAAATTCGATATCACTTCTTCCTCCTACTCCAAACAAGATGACATTTCCTATTGAAGATTTTCCAAAGTCTAGTTTAAATGACAGGTCGTAGTAATTTGGAACTGCATTGGTCCCTATATCCATTCCGAGAGCCTGCGCAATTCCAACAAATGAATATCTACCGGATACTAAAAAGCTCCCTTTATTACTTTTCATCATGGGCCCTTCAATACTAGCTTCAAAACCGGTTATCGCTCCTAATTGAAAACTATATTCATTCTTGTCTTTATTTCCACTTCTAAAGCCCAGATCAAAAACACCTGATAAGGCATTTCCATATTCGGCAGGAAATGCAGAGGTGAGGAAATCTGAATTTTTGAGTAGATTAGGATTGAGTGCACTGACAGGTCCACCTGTTGTTCCAACTGTAGAAAAATGGTTCGGTGAAGGGATAGGAATACCTTCCAATCGCCAAAGTAAACCTGTAGGACTATTTCCTCTAATCACTATATCATTACGACTATCATCTGCAGTACTTACCCCTGCAAAATTTCCGGCTAGACGACCTACATCCGATCTACCCCCTGAAAATCGATTCACTTCCTCCATGCTAAACTGACGTGTTGAGACTGTAGCCATTTCGTTTATACTGCGGTCCTTATCTACCTCAGCAGTTATAACAACCTCATCCAATTTCACCAAAGACTCTTTGAGTGTGATGGGAAGAAATACTTCTTTCCCAGCAGTTACTTCAATATTAGATATGGTTATTGACTCATAGCCTAAATAGCTCACTTCAAAGTTTTGGCGGCCGAGAGGTACAGAGGTGATTTGGAATGCTCCATCAATATCAGTTGTGGATCCCAAAGCACCTTCTTCGTTCAAAATCAGAACAGTTGCACCTATCAAAGGCATTTCTGACTGTTGGTCTGTTACTACACCTTTCACCGTCTGTCCAGAGGACTGTGCTTGCATATTCCAGAAATTCAAAAGTAAAACTAGAATGCTTAGTAAAATCTTTGTGGGCTGATTCTTTATTAGTAGTTCCATAATAAAAATTTGTTGTGTTGAATGTATTTCAAATATGGCTTAAAACTTCTTGTGATGAAAGGGAATACTTGTGAGTTGTAGAAAATCTAAGTTGAACTGTAGTGTTTTGTAAAGACGCTAGATTTTAGACGCTAGACACTAGATTTTGACTTCAGACTTTATATTATTCAGTTTGTGAGATTTCTCTTCACCTCCTTCACCATTTCTTCTAGAGACTCTTCAGTAAATACCTGACCATTTGGAGGAGGGAAGTTGCGCAGCATGCATACTTTATCTTCTGTTACTGTGTAGGGCGCAGAGTTAAAGGCATTACGGATGTAATTAAGAATATCATTGATATCGGCATCGTTGAGTAGGTCGTTTTCATGCACACCCACCATACCGTTATTAAATGTATACTTCTCACCGTTAATATGCAGGGGACCGTTTATACCATGTAAGGTAGCTAAGATCAATTTTGTATCATCTCCTGAGGCAAAATCAGTATCTGCTAAGGGCGGACCAATATTCTTAATACCTGCCCCATCTATTCCATGACAAGACGCACAAAAGCCATTATACAATTCCATGCCTACTGTTCTACGATCTTCTAGAAGCAAATTCTCTTGGTAATAGTACACTGGATTCTTATTCTTTTTTCTTTTCAAAATATTCTCAAATCCATTTTGCAAATCAATAAAGGTCGAATCCTTTCTTGCTTTAAATTTTGAATACATTTGGTTTTCCCAAGCAACTGCATCTGCTAAAATAGCCTCTATAAAATACTTACTCGTGTCATTACGCATTAAGATATTTCTATAATCACGTTCTAGGCGAATAGGCCCTCTTAGTCTGAATCTTGCCAAATGACTCGCTATTGCAAAATCTATTTCTGGATCTTCTTTTCGCAACAAGCTATTTACAACACTGAGTAACCATTTTTTATTTACAATTTTTGTTCGCCCAGCAAGAATATGCATCGCATGATAGCGTAGATGTGAGGATCGTGTGTTTAATAATTTTATCAGTTCGAATTCAGTCAGAGCACCTAGACCTTCTAATGTCCAGAGCGTATGCAATAAATTTATCTCTCCCAGTTCCTTGAATAGAACCTCTTTTAATCTGGGTATGAGTTCTGTCCTATTTTGGTAAACGATGGTATGTTGTGCCTTATCCCTTAGAAAGGCATTATTAGACCATAGATAAGAAATGGGATCGTCCTCTACATTATAATGCAGAGGACGCAGTTCATTTTCTGGTGCAGAGAGTTTGTAGATTCTCCCCTGCCCTTTTATAGCATCCAATTCTCTTTCCACAATCATATCTTTTAGGTAAGATGTCATGTAGGCCTTATGCTGAATTATTCCACGATGCATATCAACGATGTAAAGATTTCCATCAGGTCCAAACTTTAAATGTACCGGGCGAAAACCTTGGTCGGTCGAACTTAGATATTCTGACTTGTCAGAGTCTGCCTTTGCAGAGATATCAAATCCTGTATGGTTTATGTTTAGCTTCTTAATCGCGTTTATTTCTGGAAGAGCTACAAATGCTGCTTGTGCCCAATCATCTACGAAGGCATCGCGATTATACACGGGTGCGCAGGCAGAGCTTGTTTCCAAAAGTTTGCCCTCCTTATCCAGGACTCCATCTTGATATCCTCTGTTTACAGCAGTTGCTTGCACTGGATATACTTTTTGGTTGTCAGTCAGAATTTGCCAATTGTTTTGTTCCAGTTTCAGGTAGGGATTACTAAATAAGGCATTGGGAATGACTCTATCCCCCGCGAGCAAAAGAGCATTATTGTTATAAATAAGTCTGCCGTAATTATCTTTCGTCATGCCCCATTGACCACGCGGTGTAGTATATTCTTTTATCCACTTTCCATTCTTTCGTTTGTAGCGTGTATTTGCACTACTACTATACAGCCAGTTATCCATATTCCAAGTAATGGAATTAGGCATATGTTCTACATTTCCGTTGACGGCATAACTGGAATCAATAAGGGTGCGCTTTGCAGGCTTGTTATCATTTATTTCAACATGCCATAAAAAAGGAGGTTCAGCATAGATAAGACCACCATAGGCTAGGCAGATTGTTCTAGGTAATACGAGGTCTTCTAAAAAAACATCTACACTATCTATTTTACCATCCCCATCTGTGTCTGATAATATTTTAATTGTATTTATGGCTTCATCTTCTCCTTTCCCATCTACATTAGGCATATATGCAGGCATCTCTAAAACCCAAATGCGTCCACGTTCATCAAAGTCGATTGCAACAGGCGCATTCAATATGGGCTCTTCAGCGATACACGTCAGCGTTTTTCCTTTAGGAATGTTAAAAACATCCATCTCCTTGTTGTTTTCAGAAGCACAGGAGCCAAGGAATAATAAGATAATGAATGGAAGTAATCGCATACCGAAATATACAATAAGCGTGAATGATTATAGAAAATTAGTTTTTAAAAAATATTAATTCATATTTTCGAATATGTTTAGAATTTGCTTCTTATTTGTTATAGTGTGTTTACTGGGCTGTAAGTCAGAACCCGTAGTACAAAAAAACATCATCGACTTGCTAGAAGATACAAGTCTAAATCACATGATACAGAGAGGTGGGAATGCAGAATTCAAATTAGAGAATGGCATTCTCACTGGGTATTCTAAGAGTGGTACACCCAATACCTTCCTATGTACTAAAGCCTTGTACAAAGATTTTATTTTAGACTTTCAGGTTTCCATTGATCCGCGTTTAAATTCAGGTGTACAGATAAGAAGTGATTCTGTCAGTGTAAAAGGGCGTGAAACAGTAGCGGGACTTCAAGTAGAAATAGACCCAAGTGCACGTGCATGGAGTGGAGGTATTTATGAAGAGAACAGACGAGGATGGATTCACAGCTTAGCACATAATGAAAAGGCCAGGTCAGCATTTAAAAATGACGAATGGAATGCTTATCATATAGAGGCCATAGGCAATAGTATCCGGGTATGGATTAATGGAGTCAACACTGCCAACTTGTTAGACACTGCAAGTTATGCTGGATTCATTGGTTTTCAGGTACATGATATTGGCAAAGAAGATTTAGCAGGTACCCAGGTGCAGTGGAAAAATATTCGCTTGGTAACACGAAATTTTGATGCACATAGGATGCCTATTGCAGATTCTGATCCAGAAATCAATTTATTACATAATGTATTGAGCGAGCGAGAAGTCCAAGAAGGATGGAAACTAGCGGGTGAGCAATTCACTGGCAGGGAGAAACTGAAGAACAAAGTAATGCTTGGAGAGGTAGAGGGTGACTTTGAACTCAAGCTAGAATATAAGGTGAATAAACGAGAGGCTGCAACCATAGAATATGGTCAAGACAAAACAGGCAAGACATTATTAGCATATGCTATTCTTGATGATATCAATAGAAGCAATATGAAAAAGAAGGGACATAAGACTGGAGGGCTGTATGACAGATTGCAGGCACAAAACCTATCTAATCCAGAGAAAGACAAACCAGTGAGATATTTCAATCAATGGTCTCAAGTCCATATTATTGTCAAGGCAGGTTCAGTACAGCATTGGCTAAACAACTCTCTTGTTCTAGATTATGAGATAAAAGATGTAGGAAATCTAAAAGATAAAAACACTATTTCTTTTAATAATCTAGGAGGAGGCGCCTACATACGCAGTGCGAAAATACTTAACTAAGAGTAGATGGCAAACAATTACAGGCTCCACATTACTTAGATTTCCCACTCTTTTTTTCAACTACTCTAATTGTCGCTTAGTTTATAATTCCAACAAGCTTTGTAAGCTAGTATTCAAAAGAGTACATATACATGTGTCTAAAGGTCTTCTTCTCGTCTTAAGGATGTAATTAGAATGAAAGCAATTACAAAACACCCTTGGAACTAGTCGTAGCCTCTTACGTTTACACCAAATAAAAAAACTCCCTATACTTATAATGCTGATGTGTTAGTTCATAGAATCTAATGCAGAATAAAAATCTAATTTATGAGAAACCTCTACACGAATAGTGTGGAGGAGCACCCTTTTTTTTGTGAGCGGGGAAGAAATTCCTCGCTCCTTTTTTATTGGAATATGCTTAGGTCTTCATTTAGACTAAAAAAGACTTAGAAGGCTTAGCCACCCATTAACCAAGGATATGCTTTTGCAAATGATTTGCGCCAGGTCATATGCCAATGTGACTCATCAGGAATCATTTCATAGTGGATATGCGCAGCATCAAGACCTCTATCCTTAAACTTCTTATACACATCTTCTGCAAATGAAATCATTGCATTGCCTTCGTACTGACCTACACTTACAAATATTTTTTTGTCTTGTAAGTCTTCATCGGATATTTCCATAGCAAAGAGCCGGTCATAATCTACCCACATGGAGGGAGACTGGACTAGGGCATTCCCAAACACATCTGGATGTTGCATGAGTATAAAATATGCCATCATGCCTGAGCGTGATATACCCCCTATTGATGTTGCTGTGGCTTCTGTTTGCGTTCGATAGTTTGTATCTACCCAATTCTTAAGGTCTGTAGCTAGCCAATTTGCAAATTCTGTACCATGGGCTTTGGGTACATCATCTATGACAAAGGGTGTATATTCATTATCGCGCTCTTTGGATTGTTCTATTCCTATGACTATTGCAGTTTGCTTACCTGCAGCTGCTGCTGCATTTATTACTTCATCTATTTCCCATTCTGGAGCCATATTCTCCATATCGTTAAAGGATGACTCTCCATCCATCATATAAATGACCGGATACCTTGTTAATGAATCTTCCGTATAGTTAGGTGGTACATAGACGTGGATGGTACGTTTTTCGTTTTGGTAATCAATAAAAATAGAATCTCGGAGTACGGATACTGTAGGTGTAGAAGTATCCACTATATTTTCTATATACGCATCGCGTGCTTTTTGTTCTTGGTATCGATAGTAATAGTTTCTAGCGGCATAAAAGCCAAAAATTAGAAAGACAATAAGGCTAATGCGGAGTAGTCGTTTTATCATGCAGGGCAATTGAATGATTATGAGCTGATTAAAATACAGAATTAAATCATGTATTTGCTAAAATGGTAAAATATTTAAATTACAATCTGAGCTACAGCACGCGCAACACGCATACCATCCATACAGGCACTGAGAATTCCACCCGCATAACCAGCACCTTCTCCACATGGAAATAAACCATTGACCTGAGGATGTTGACAGGTTTCTCTGTCACGAGGAATACGTATGGGCGAACTCGTTCTGGACTCCACTCCTACCACTATGGCTTCAGGATGCAGATAGTGTTTCATCTTCGCATCAAAATCGATGATGCCTTGTCTCAGACGCTTGTATATGAAGTCTGGAAGTAGATCGTGTAGAGGTGCAGAATACATTCCTGGTATATAGGATGATTTGGGAAGGTCTGCAGAAATAACACCCTGTACAAAATCTTGCACTCGCTGGGCTGGTATTTTTTGTGAACCATCTCCATAAGCAAATAAGCCTTGCTCTATTTCTTTTTGAAAATCAAGGCAGGCAAAAACACCTGTATATCCTTCTTTATTTAATTCGTCCACAGAAACAGAGGTCACTAGTCCTGAATTTGCAAAGGGAGAATCGCGCTTGGACAAACTCATGCCATTCACTACTAATTCACCTGGAGAGGTTGCTGCTGGAACAATGAGACCGCCTGGACACATACAGAAAGAAAAGACACCCTGATCATCTACCTGTGTATTGAGTCGGTATGGTGCGGCGGGCAAATTTTCAGGCCGTGGGGATATATTATACTGGCGCAGATCTACAAAGTCTTGCGGATGTTCTATTCGGATTCCAAGGGCAAAATCTTTTGCTTCAATGCGTATGCCTTTGTTATTCAAAAGATAAAATATATCGCGCGCAGAGTGTCCCGTTGCAAGTACAAGATCATCGACAGGAATTTGTGCTCCCTCTTCTAAGCGTATAGATTGTACACTACCATCTACTATTTCAATATCTGTTACAAAGGCATCAAAATGTACTTCTCCTCCCGCTTGTAAAATACTCTCACGCAGTTCGGCAATAATCTTTGGCAGTTTATTGGAACCAATATGAGGATGGGCATCCATAAGAATATCTTCCTGTGCACCATGGTCATGTAGGATTTGCAAGACTGTTTCTATCTTCCCTCTTTTATGCGAACGTGTATACAGTTTACCATCGGAATAAGTCCCTGCACCACCCTCTCCAAAGCAATAGTTAGAATGCGGATTCACAGTATGGTCTTGTTGTATTGCTTTGAGATCTCTTCGTCTTCTTTGTACGTCTTTGCCTCTAT
The DNA here is from genome assembly GCA_938045585.1 of uncultured Saprospiraceae bacterium. GTDB lineage: Bacteria > Bacteroidota > Bacteroidia > Chitinophagales > Saprospiraceae > CALCMJ01. The sequence continues at coordinate 2,755 of CALIAU010000022.1, read as the reverse complement.
CGTAGACGATAGGTTTACGTCCTAAGTGAATACATTCTAAGGCAGCAAAATAACCCGCAGGTCCTGCACCTATGATATGGATAGGCTTAGCTCCATGTACACTCTTGCTTCTAATGGAGGTTTTAAAAGAAATTCTTTCTTCCCTCTTTCCCAATTGAATTCTAAGCAAATAAAATGGATTCTTCTTTCGTGCATCAATGGACTTTCGTAGGATATACCAATCGCCTCCCTGGAAGCCCTTCACTTTTTTGACAAGTAAAGTCGTAATGTAATCCAGATCATTGATATGTTCCGGTGCTAATTTTATTTCTACAATATCTGCCATACTAAGATTGCAGTGCCTTTCTAATTTTAAGAACCTCTGTAAGCACTGATCTCAACTTACTCAGTTCTAACATGTTCGCTCCATCCGATTTTGCCCGTGCAGGTTCTGGGTGGCATTCTATAAAAAGGCCATCTGCACCTACTGCAACTGCAGCTTTGGCAATGGTGGCAATCATTTCAGGTTCGCCCCCCGTTACTCCTTTCGTTTGATTTGGTTTTTGCAGCGCGTGTGTACAATCCATGACGACCGGTGCCTTTGTCTTTTGCATCTTAGGAATAGAACGCACATCCACTAATAAATCTTGGTAGCCAAAACTCACTCCGCGTTCAGTCAGAATTACCTGTTCGTTTACTGACCTTAATTTCTCCACAATAAACTGCATAGATTCAGGTGATAAGAATTGGCCTTTTTTTACATTGATTATCTTTCCTGTTTCTCCTGCTGCTAAGAGTAAGGCTGTCTGTCTGCACAAGAAGGCAGGTATTTGCAAGATGTCTACCACTTCAGCGGCCCATGCTGCCTCATCGCGTGCATGAATATCTGTCGTGATTGGTACTTTAAATTTTTCTTTGATGTCATTTAACACATTCAGAGCTTTCTCATCCCCGATCCCGGTAAACGAATGTAAAGAAGATCGATTTGCTTTTCTATACGACGCCTTAAAAACAAATTCTACATCGAGTCCTTCAATTTGTTCTAATATTCCCTCAGCTAAGTCTATAGGCGAACTTTCGTCTTCGATCACGCAGGGACCTGCAATGAGCAAGAGTTTTTCTTTTCCTAGTTGCGAATAGTTTAATGTTGACATGATGTAAAAGTAAGGTTTTTGTGGATATGGGTGTGCATGTGGATGGGTAGTTGCAAAACATGAAAAGCGTGGCAGGATATGGATTCGTAGGTGCAACCTACGAATAGCGCAGTGTGAACTATAAATGCGAGATGGGATATGGATTCGTAGGTACAACCTACGAATAGCGCAGTGTGAACTATAAATGCGAGATAGGATATGGATTCGTAGGTACAACCTACTAATCGTGAGGTGTGAACTTACATAGCGGGAATAGAATATGGATTCGTAGGTACAACCTACTAATCGTGAGGTGTGAACTTACATAGCGGGAATAGAATATGGATTCGTAGGTACAAGTCATTGGTGTCCGGTTAAAGTGGCCGAGATTAAAGATAATCCCGGCCAAAGGTGATATTTGTAGTAACTACACAAACAAATACACCATGAGCAAAGATGAATATTTTACCGGACAGCCGATCTTTACCCAAGTACTTTCTTTGATAAAAAGGAGTAAAATTCAGCGATTAGCTAAATCTCACGAATCGGATAAATATTATAAGAAATTCAAGACATACGATCATCTAGTAACGATGTTGTATACGATTTATCAACGATGCACCTCATTGCGCGAAGTAACAACGGGCATGCAGGCTAGCATGCATAAGTTGAATCATTTAGGCATGACTTACTGTCCAAGAAGAAGCACTTTGTCAGAAGCGAATGCAAATCGAAACCATAAAGTATTTGAAGCAATCTATATGTCTTTATTTCGAAGATATAGAAAAAGTTTACCGGACAGCCGAGTAAGAAATTCATGGATTGATAAGCTATATATTATTGATTCGACTACCATAAAATTATTTAGTGAGATACTAAAAGCAAATGGGTTAAGTAGGATGGATGGTAGGACTAAAGGAGGTATGAAAGTACATACCATGATTAAGGCTGAAGAAGATGTTCCGTGCTTGGTTAAACTAACAGATGCGGCGAGTAGTGATGTCTTTTTCATAGACAAACTAAGGCTGCCCATGGGTTCTATAGTAACTTTTGATAAGGGATACATCAATTATGTACAATATGATTTATGGGAAAAGCAGAAAGTTTCTTGGATTACAAGACTCAAAAACAACGGCCCACACGAGATCGTTTCACAAAGAAACATAACACAAAATGACATTGAATCTGGAGTAGTAAGTGATCAATACATTCTACTTGGCGGAACCAGCAGAGGGACAAAGCCAAGGACAAAAGCAAGGCTAGTCAAGTTTTATGACAAGGAAAATAAGAAGCATTTTAATTTTATAACCAACAACCGAAAGCTGTCCGCTAAATCGATATCCTTGATCTATAAACGTCGTTGGCAAATAGAGCTTTTGTTTAAAAGACTCAAACAAAATTACCCACTAAGGAATTTTCTTGGAGATAATGCAAACACAATAAAAATACAAGTATGGTGTGCCTTGATTGCCGATCTGTTAATAAAAATTATAAAAGCAAAAGTGAAGAGAAATTGGTCTTTCTCAGGAATCTCTTCAATGATAAGAATACACTTAATGAGTTACATTAAGCTGATCAAATTTTTATCAGATCCAGATAAGTATATGATTAACAATATTGCGATTGCCCCTAGACCACCGACA
>CALIAU010000021.1 GCA_938045585.1 uncultured Saprospiraceae bacterium | reverse complement strand
ACTTACACCGAGTAACATAAACAAACCGGTCATTACTACCATTCTCACTTTTGAAGAAAAATCAAATCTTCCAAGAATGGATTCTTTCATGAGATTGAGTTTTGGTTTAATTAAAAAATACATATAATCTAAGCCATACCTGTATAGCTTACCTATACGAGTACGGTATTAGTCTTGAATAATGGGAACCATAAAATAAAAAGTGAGGAAGTACTAGTGCAGATGTTTGATTTCGTCTTAGTGTAACTGCGCTAGTCCAACTGGGATCCTGTCTCTAATTGCTTAAAGTTGGATTGATTTCGCCTGACTTATTAATAAAGCCCGTACGTTTACGGACATGGTTCACTTAATCGTTATGCACAAAGATACATTTTAGGGTCTCTCATTTAATACCGCCATGTCGGTAATTTTCATATGAGGATTTTTTATAATATCTAAGGCGTAAACCATGTAGGTCTTATGAAATGTTAAAATTATTGTTCGTTAGGGATAATCTGTTGTGTTTGGAATCCATCTATATCAAATCCAACTGTTATTTCGTGAGATCCGTTGTTATATGATTGGAATTCGTGTCTAGATACGTTATATCCATAATAGAAGTTAAGAGAGTTGACTTTTGACCCTATGAGGAAGCCTAATCGTTCGTCAGCACCTAATGAATAGGTGACACCTCCTGTCAACCTTTCTTCTAAGAAGCCTGCTTTTAGATTAATATCTACGTGCAGAGGCACATAGTTGAGTTGTTTAATATATATAGAGGGTTCAAAGACGATATCGTTTTCTTCAGATATTATTTTATATCCGAAGTTTAAAATATAGCTAAACTCTGATTCATTACCAAGAGTACTTGGTTCATCTAATTCTGAGCTTAGTAGACCTGGAAGTACGAGTCCATATGAGATCTTATCATCATATAAACCATAGATTCCTGGAGTAATATCAAAAAATGCATTGCCATCGATTCTTTGTAAGAACAATGGATCCTGTGTATCAATGAATGGATTGGCAAAGCTACTTCCAGACACAAAATGCCTGATGTATTCTGTTGCAAGTCCAAATCCAACTTTATTCGTAGGTGAGTCAATTGTATACGAGAATGACAACTGGCCTTTGGTAGTATTTAATGCTCCGAATCTATCGCTTACTAGCAAGCCACCGAATCCTACTCTATTTCCAAGATCTCCATCATAGGAAAAGGTAAAGCTTCTCGGAGAATCAGGAAAAGAAGCCCATTTGTTTCTATAATTGAATACCACCTGATGATGGCCGGAGGCTCCAGTAGCTCCTGGATTAATTAACACAGGATACAAATGATACTGTGTATATACATATCTTTCGTTAAAATATCTAGCTTGTCCGATTACAAGTTGCGTTACGAACATTAATGCGAATAGAAGTACTAAATGCTTTTTCATTTGTTTTATTTTCAATAAGCTTAGACGCTTAATAATTTGCAATTATAAATTTCTAAGGACGGTTACTGTTCCCTTGTACAATTCAGTCTGACCATTTCCAAAGTCTACTTCGTAGACCCACATATATGCACCCTCATTTAAGATAGTACCGTTATTATTAGTCCCATCCCAAGTATTTGCATAACCTACTTCACTATACACATCTTGGCCATATCTATCATAGACAGTTAATGTTCCCGTATTTTGCTCTGCACAACTAAGAAGGAAAATATCATTCATTCCGTCTCCATTCGGCGTAAGAATGTTTAAGGCTTCAAAGCAGGGTACTTCCGGATCTGCACAATCTCTTACTACAATGTCCTGCTCCATAAAGAGGCAGCCATTCATATCTTCAATTAATACATTATATGTGCCAGGAGCAAGAAATCCTGGGCTACTACCCATTACTGTAGGATCTCCCCAGTCAAAGGTATAGGGTCCTGTTCCTCCTGTTACATCTAATTCAATAGAACCGTCATTATCAGTAGAACAGAAAACATCGGTGTCTACATCGATGGCGCTTGCTTCCCCAACTGTAATAGTCTCTGTACTTGTACCATTTGCGTTGGTTGCAACAATCTCATAATCTCCAGCACATAGGCCCATTAGGTTTACTTCTGTTGCAGCATCTCCATTTATTGTAATAGACGTCGCTCCAGCCACTGCCGCAAAAATACTCCCATCGCAATCAGATCCTACTAATCCAAAGCAGCTATTGTCTGTGCTTGAATCATTTGAAATTACTGGAGGGTCTGTATCATTTTTTTCTATTATTTGCCAAGACATACATGAAATACAGTCATTTTGGTCAGTTGCACATACTGTATATGTATCAGCAGCTAATCCATTAATGTTCTGTGTATTACTTGTGAATCCATTTAGGCTTGTCCAGCTGTAAGACAGGGCTCCTGTACCTCCCATGCCTTGTATATTAAGAAATCCATCCGATCCTGTTGTACATAATTCGTCTGTGGCATTCAGCAACATGATTTCTATTGCCGGAGGACCATCGGGTACCACCACTTCTGCATTTACGGTCTGTCCATCTGAATCAGAGATTGTTACATTATAAATACCAGGTGCAAATTCTCCATCACAGCCTGTGCAGGTATAAGGTGCACAGCCTCCAGATGCTGAAAAGCTTATAGACCCATCACTGGAATCACTGCAACTGGGAGCGGTTGCTGTTACTGTAGCTTCAAGAGGGGTATTAGACATTCCAATGGTGAAACTCTCAGATGCCATACACATTTTAGAATCTGAAACATTAATTGTATAAGGTCCTTCAGGTAGATTTGTTGGATCTGAGCCAATTGGAACCCAGGTGGTTGTATATCCTCCATTTCCTCCAGTGATCGTTATATTGGCAGTTCCTCCCCCATTACAAGAAGCATCTGTTGTTACTACGTTTATATTTATAGGGGCAGGTTCATCTATTGTTACATCTTTGGTAGTTGTTGTACCTCCCGTTGTAATGCATAGCGTGAAATCACCTGCCATTTGACCAGAAAGGTTACAAGCACTACCTATTACGACTCCATTAGAATTTTTCCATTCGCAAGACGGATTAGATCCACCATCAAAGGTGACACTCACTGCACCATCATTTCCTCCATTACAGCTAACATCAGTTACTGAAACTGTACAACCATCTGGTGGACACACTACTGTTACGTCTCCGTTCTGTAGGTCATACATGCTGGCTGGCACTGAATTTCCTGAACCGTCTCCGATTTCAGTATTGATTCCACCAAAACTAACATACATGATGTCAGATTCTGATTCACAATTTCCTACAGCATCATAACACAATGAAAAAAGTAAGGCTCCATCCGGAAGGTCTTCTCCGTCACCACCTGTACTGTTCCATGTTAATCTTAATTTATCGTCTGCAAGTTGATTAAAACTACCTGGCGATAATCCTCCAAGTTGGTCATTCGTATTCAAGACTTCTGTAAAGTCAATAACACTGTTATCCCACATGAAGGTTAATTGTATACTTGATATGTCTGTAAAGTTCTCAGTTGTATAGTCAACGCAAACTTGTTCTCCTTGATCGCCAGTGAATGATCCACCAGCTATAATAAACAGTTCTACAGGACCATCTGCAATAGTTATAGATCCTTCATTCACGCAAAATGGAATTGCAACACTATTTGAAGAGAATTCCATTTCAAAGCCTGTTCCAATATTTGGTAAATCTTCAAAATTGATCGTTGAGCTCTGTCCTATGGAACCAGTGGCATCAAAGCAGATTTCAAAAAGAACAGCACCATCAGGCAAGGAATTTTGGTTTCCTAGAGGATCTGTCCATAATACTGCCAATTCTCCATTACCTACGTTAGTATCATTAAACTGCAATGATCCAGGTAGGGAGAAATTTGTAATTTCTGTATAATCAATAATTGATTCATCCCAAGTCACACCGATAGATGCACTTTCTATATCATCAAAATTTTCTACTGTAACAGGCACACATACGTTCTCTCCTGGACTTGCATTCACATCCTCAATAGTGAGAACGATGCCATTAAAGTTATCGCAGCCAGAACCCATACCGTCACAATCATTTCCATCAATGCTGACTAGACCATCATTAGATGTTACGCCTATATTATTACTGAAGGTATTGTCATCATAGACTTCTACTGGTCCAAGGATAGCACCTACAGAGAATGAGGTTTCATCACAGGGATCACCAACCACGTCTAAAACAATAGAAAAGAGGATGGTTCCATCAGGTATTGTTACCTGATCTGTATTCAACTCGTTCCATGAGGTCCATATTTCTCCATCATCTAATAAGGTAGAAACAGTAGGAGTTCCTATATTTCCTCCTTCTGAGAAGTCTGGAAGAGGAGGATTCCCAACTACATTAGTTAAAGAATTATAGGATAAGACAGATGGGTCCCAAAGCACACCAAACTGAAATAACACGATATTATCAAAATCCTCTACTGATACATCTACTGTTACCTGCCCACCAGGTGTTACATCTGAAGCGCTTGAAAAGTTAACGACAAGCTGGGCTGAAGTTGTTCCTATGCACAATAGGGAAATACATAATGACAAGAAAATTTGTTTCATCTGCTACAATTTGTTTGATCGAGTAAATAAGAAGGTGGGAATTGACAAAACCATTATTCCAACACGCTTAATTATTCATAAGTAAGAATTTCTCACTTTTCGACTTTTATTTAAATGAATATTGAAGTTATCTCCATTCAAATCACAAAAATATATAATAACTAACTAACTGATAATCTTTCAGTAGATTATATTATGTACACTAACGCTGCAAATAGTGCGCCATGTTGGAATATTATTTAACGAAATTACTCGCTAATATGTACATAAAATACAAAAAAGCCTTTGTAATACGGTATTACAAAGGCTTAATTGAATTAAAAGAATCTATTATTTATTCTACAATTAGCATTTTTCTGGTAACGAAAGCACCATTTGTTTCTACTCTGTAGTAGTGCATTCCTTTAGAATTTAGCTCATTTGTGTTAATCTGTATTGTATTTGTCCCTTGATCATACTCAGCAGATCTAGAAAATACAACTTTACCATTAATGTCCATTATATCTAGGGTAACAACTGATCTTTGTGGGTTATTGAATCTAATTTCAGTTGAATTCGTAAATGGATTCGGGTAATTCTGTTCTACTGTAAGCGCATTGTTTACAGTTTTAGATCTATTGAATACAAGCGTCGTTTCTCTTGTACTCAATGTCTCATCGTATGCTTCTGCATTTAATGCATTAGAGGTCATTTGTATGCTGTTGCTTGTGTTGTTATTCGTTTTTGCCCTGAAGTTTAATGTGAAAAGTTTCTGGCCTTTGGTTAAGTTAACAGCATTTGCATCATTCCAACTCACAGTTATCTGGCCCTTATTGCTATTTCTAAGACCAATATTCGATTCATTCATTGTTAGGCTAGCTGCAGCAACATTAATGAATTCAAGTTTATCCGTATCAAATTCTATAGTATACTGGAATCCAGTGATTGCACTTTCTTCTGATGCATTTATTTCTACTCCAACTGACTCTCCTGCATTATAATCCATATCCGGAGATACAAACTCAAGAGGATTTGTTCTGATTTCAGAATCTGGTAATTGGTTGAAGTTATACGATGCACTTGCATTAATATCCCCTATTTTGATTGCTATAAAGTCATTATTCTGCGAAGAAGCTGTAATTCCATACAGGTTAATATCTTCAAGTAAAGGCCAAGGACTCGTAGCAGAAGGGAAATTCTGTCCAGCATCAACAAATCTCCAAGAATCATTACTTGGTAATTCATTATAGATACCTAGTATTAGTTTTCTTAATTCTACTAAATCAATTGCTGTTACGGACTCACTATTATTTACATCTGCCGCAATAGCTTTGAAAGGAGAATCAAATGATTGTAATCCTAGAATATGTTTTTGAATAAGTACAAGATCCAGTGTAGTTACACCATTTAAGTAGTTATCGTTTCTTGTAGCGCGAATCTGGTAATCAGTACCGAGTGTTACATTTCCAAAGGCGTAATTACCATCAGAATTAGTATTAAAGGTTCTAATTTCATTTGATGCCATTTGCTCTAGAGCAACTTCAACTGATTCTACTGGCTCTTGGTTTTCAGAAATAATTCTACCTGATACTAGGTTGTTATTTGCTGTTCCACCACATATCCCAGCATTATCTTGAATATCAATCATTGTTGTACAAAAGTCTTGATTCCCAGCCTCGTCTGTTACCCATACTTGCACAACTCTAAGACCTAATGAATCACAATCGTAGGTTCTGTTAGTTTCTGTTATATCGCTAGAGAATGAGAAGTATAAATCTTCATCCTCTGTACAGTTATCAAAGCTGCCTAAATCAAAATCTGTAGCCCAAATTTGCACCTCTGCAACATTGGGATCATTCATAATAACTGTTGTAATACCTCCTAAACAATATGGAGTAGGGTTTTTACAATCTTGTACATCAAATAAGAAGGTACAGAGTGTTTTATTACCACACATATCTTCCACAGTCCATTTGATTTTGTGTTCTCCCGTTACATATACACCACTTGCATCTGCACTTGTTCCTGAGTCATCTATTGTTCCATCATTAAAGAAATCAATAGTATAAGACACGTTCATATCATCAGGTGAAGTACAGTCATCTGTTATATCAATTGTTAAATCGATATTCCCATCACAGTCTTCTCCGTAGATACAGAACTCTCTATCTTCACAGTTTTCTACAACTGGAGCATTGGTATTATTTACTTTAATTACTTGGCTAAAGTCCCATAGTCCTTCTTGTCCATTTGTGTAGTCATATAGACACCAGTCAATGACTACCCATTCTCTGATGATCTTGAAACAAGCTCCATCAGCGAAGGTAAATACTTGGTCTTCGTAGGTTGCAGAAACAAGCTTACATGTTTCAACACCTAGATCCGGTTCACCTGTGTTAGATGGATCTGTATCCGCATTCATACATCCTTCGATGAATACTTCTTGCTCAGGCCAATTAATATCTCCATTTGTATAAATATCAAGTGTAATTTCAATCTCTTGTTCACAGGTCTTTGTCTGGCCACCTATTTCTACGGACCACGTTCTAATCACTGTTCCTACACCACAACTGTTTAAATCAGGGTCATCTGTGTATGATGCATCTCCCATTCCACAGTTATCGAGGATAGTACCAAGATCACCTGTAATGGATAAGTCTGTAATATCCGTTCCACATTCTACTTCAATATCTGCAGGGCATTGTAGAACAAAGTCTAACTTATCTTGCACGTTTACATTCACCATACAGGTATTGTAATTATCTTCTCCCGTAGGTACACAGATTCTATTTCCATTCCCATCGAAGGCAAATTCAAAGTTCTTTTCTCCTGCAAAATCAAACACAAGTAATTCTACAAGCAGTTCTGAATTTCCTACATCTTCACAGCAGAATTTTTCGTATTCATGAAACTCTCTCCCATCTGGTAAAATTACAGCAATTGGAATTTCAGGAATATCTGGGTCATCACATACATCTTCCATTCTACGTACATAGAATCTAACATCCGTACAGTTATCATGTGATCCATCATCAAATGAATCTGCAAAAGCTTGTGCCCATCCGTTGTTAGTTAATGTTACTACAGTAAACTGATCACATACTGGATAGGGTGGTATATTATCTCTTATAATTACCTCTGTAAAGCATTCTCCTTGGTTACCACACTGATCAAACAGGGTGTATCTAATCCAAACACAGCCTACAGGTAAATCTTCAATTATTGCGTTTTCTGATATTGAAAATAGTTCTCCCGTACCGACATAAAACCCATTCGTTGGTGGTGTTCCGCTTCCATCTGGTGACAGTAGGTAAGCTACAGAGTACACTACGTCAGAACAAGTTTTCACAAGCACTTCTGGCGGAGGTAAACTGATAGTTCCAGTACAGGTATATGGATCAGAATAATAAATCAAATCATCTTCAGGACAAGTAGAAACAATTACGTTGTCTTCCATTCCTAATTTGATTATCTGGAAAGTATCTCTTAGTTCCGAGGTACACCAATCTAATGCAGTCCACTTTCTAAGTATTTTATATTCTCCTGGACAGACATCAATAATCTGGTCTTCAAAATTTACATTTATTTCACATAAACTATTATTAGGATACAATGGATAACCATCTACTAAAGGCACACCAGCTTCGTCCACAAGTGGGTCTGGATATTCATTTCCATTTGTATCCCAGTTATTTACACCAGGAATAAAAGCATTCGGACATAGCAAGGTAGTATCTGCTGGAAATACAACATCATCCAGATCTCTTCTTTCATATGTTACGGTAAACGTACAAGGAGCTGATACATTCCCTTCATCATCTGTTGCGTTATATGTAAAGGTCTGAATCGCACTATAAATGCCTCCCATGTCTGTACAATCTAAATCATCAAGATCTTCATCTACAAGGGCGAAGTCAAGTGTTGACGAACAGTTTTCTATAAAACCAAATGAGCTTAAGTTAAAACCTAAAGACTCTACTTGTAGTTCTACACTAAGTAAAGATTTTACTTGTGGCTCATTCAGCATATCATAAATTAAGAATTCCCATTGACCATCCATAAATGGATCAGTCGTGAGTAATCCTACCATCTGTGTTATATCTACTTCAAACGTTCCGTCTTCCAAAGAAGTAATTTGCCAAGCGTTTATAGATCCATCTGGGCTAACTAGAGTAATATCAAATGTTTCGCCTGTAACAATACCATCTACTTCAAATACCAAAGTAGCAGTTTCAATATATTCAAACTGCGTTGCAAGATTTTGTATCTGGATTGGGACGGTTAGATCCTGAGCGGAAGATTGTGGTATATCTATAGGTAAGGCTGTAAATGAACCACTTCCATCAAAATACGTTGCTGGTGTTGCCGCACTCAAGGTTGCAGGGTATACAGCGTTAGTAAACGCATCAAAATCTAATACTTGATCTGCTGCATTACAAGAGATTGTGATATCATCAGGACACTCTAAAATAGGTGCAAGTTTATCCTCAATATGGATGTAACCCCAACAAGAGTTACCGACATCATTTAAGACGCGTACTTTTAAAGTTTGTCCGATATATGTACCAGTTACCACAGGTGAAGTAGGTATCATAACATCGTTTAGATTCAATACTTCTACATCGTAGCTACATTGTGGATCAGGATCTTCCAGAACCATATCGAATGTGATTTCTGCTTCACAATCACCATCTAACGACACTTGAACATTATTGTTACATGCTAATTCGCATTGTGCGAAAGAAACATTGGATAACATAAATGTCAGCATTACTACAAGCCAGTATTTCATGCTTTTAGCATACTGTGCTTTCATTAATCTTGTAGAATTCTCCATTTCTTAATTTTTTTAAAAAATCTTTTTTATTAATTCAATTTTTGTTCAGAAAATTAAATGGAGAATTCTTCAAGAGAAATATCTTAGGGCGATACTCGAAATAAGCGGGGGAGCTCTGAGTATCAAAAACTATATTTTATACGAGCTGATGTTCTAGAGCAAATTTTATCAGATTCACTGTATTGCGTACACCAAGTTTTCGCATTATGTTTTTGCGGTGAACACCTACAGTCTGATCACTGATGAATAATTCTTCAGCGATTTCTCTGTTGTTTTTTGCCTGCGTAATCAATGATAATACTTCTTGCTCTCTACTTGTGAGCTTTCTTTTTATCATGAATCTGTCTTCATACAAAGACTTGGGCCCGTTACCATTAGGAACTACGCCAAATTTGCTTTTAGGGGGGGTTATATGCAAACCTGGAGCTAAGTAAGTTTTGTCATTAAAAATATTGACAATACCTTCTTTTAGATCCTCTTTAGTATTTGATTTCAAAATGTAACCATTTGCACCATTCATCAGGGCGTTTTTGACAAACTTGTGATCGCTATAAGATGTCAAGACACACATTTTCAATTCTTTGTCTAGGGCTCTTATTTTAGGAATCACGGCAAGTCCATCATCTCCTGCTAGGTTCAAATCGAGAATTACAAACTCAACGTTATGGGTTTGTACACTTTCTAATAATTCTTCGGCACTAGCAACAACGTCTACAATATTTAGCAGGGGTGGATTATCGAGCGATGATAATGCTTTTAATCCTTCTACAAACATAGTCTGCTTGTCTGCTACAATTGTTTTAATTGCTGTCATGTCCTTAAATTATTTAAATGTCAAAATCCCACTTTCTCAAGTGGATTTAAATTCGTCATGGTACTTAAAGCAAAAGAAGTGCCAAAAAAGGGTAATTGATGTATTTAATTAATCTAGATATGAGTCAGCGTCCAGAATAACTGAATCTGATTTTGTAGTTTCTGTATAATTAAATCCAGATACTAGGCTATACGCCCCTGTATTCCCTTGTTTATCCATAGCCACATAGCCAACTTGGAGGTCTTGGTAGTTCCCTTTATCCACTATTCGCATTACTGCATCTTTGCATGCTTCTGCGGGTGTAGCCCCTTGTCTCATGAGTTCGACCACTAAAAAGGACCCAAGGGTTCTCAGGACGAGTTCACCCATGCCCGTGGCAGTTGCTGCTCCGTAGTCATTATCAACGAAGAGACCGGCTCCTATTATGGGAGAATCACCTACTCTGCCATGCATTTTGTATGCTACACCGCTTGTGGAGCATCCGCCAGCCAAATTCCCATTGTTATCGATGGCTAGCATACCTACTGTATCGTGATTTTCAATATTAATTTTGGGTTTATAAATGCTTTTTTTCTTCCATTCAGCAAATGCCTTGTTGGATTCTACTGTACTTAGGTCTTCCAGAGGAAAGCCTATTTCGCGTGCGTATTGTTGCGCACCAGCTCCTGTGAGCATAACATGGGGGGTATTTTCCATCACTTTTCTTGCTAGTGAGATAGGATGCCTGATTCCTTGTAAAAATGAGACCGAACCTGCTTTTCCTGCACTATCCATAATACAGGCATCCAGAGTAATATTCCCATCTCTATCAGGAAGGCCACCCACTCCAACAGAGAGATCTTCTGCATTATTTTCAGCCATACGAATACCCGTTTCAATTGCATCCAGCACTGAAGAACCAGATAATAATTCGTCGAGTGCAGCCTTATTGTCTTCGAGGTGTTTCCAGGTTGAAATAATTTTAGGGTACTCCTGTATTTTAGAAGTATTCTTTTGGGTACTAGCATTGCACCCAATGGCCGTTATAGCAGTTGCTAAGCCAGTAGATTTAATAAAAGACCTTCTATTATGCACGGAATTACATTTGTTATCAATATAACAAATAACGGTAGATAACAGATATAAAAAAATAGTATTTGTTAGTTTTTCACCATCTTGACGATGCTGAATCTAGGGCCAGTTTCAATTAAAAGATTGTAGACTCCAGTAGATAAATCCGCTGCGAAATTTAAAGGAATTAGATTTTCTCCTTGTGTTACGCTTGTGTTTACTAGCTCAACAATGCGCCCTTCTATATTCATTACACGTATTGAAAGCTCATAGTCAGTTTCAGAGTATACCTTAAGCACAGTTGCATTTTCTACTGGGTTGGGATACAATGCAGCCTCTAAATGCAGGTTATTTAATGCAGGACCAAGAGGAATTTTCACATGATCCGCAGCTCCGAAGCAGTTATCCTGCATAATTTCTATATCTGTATTACGCATGATAACATCCTGCATAGTGGTTGCTTTAATTCTAGCAATATCCTCTTCTGTGAAGTAATCATCATTTTCAAAATAGAATCTATCTCCATCTCTTACCGCTCTAAACTGCTCCATAAGTGTAACAGTTAAAAGTTCCCCAAATATAGCGCCAGGCATAGGATCTTCGCTGAGCATTCCAACCCAAGCATCTATTTGATCGACTGAAGAATACGTACTTTCTAGTGCTGCTAGAGCATCTGGATCGGAGGTAATTTGCGAAAACTCTGAGTAGATTTCTAGGTCATAGGCAGCCCTTAGTTGGTTATAATCAGCTATACCTCTTTCACGACCTCTTGCGATATTTATTGCTGCAAGGTCAAGTCCACCACCTGTTCCTGGAGCACCGAATAAAAAGTTTCTAACATCATCAATGATTTTGTTATCCATTTTTTGTTGTACCTGAGTTGCCATACCTTTCAAATAAGGATCAATACCGCCTGCTAAAGAGACGATAATTGGATTAAAGAATGCGTCTTTAAGGGATATATTCCCTTCGGACAATTCTTCTCCGTCATTGTTCATTCTGATAATATTTGAATTAATCAGCGTATGTCCCACTCTAAATGCAGCGGCAGAAAAAAGGTTTGTAATATTAGGGTTTACTTCTGGATTATAGCCTGTGTATTCCTCTATGTTAAGTCCTGTTGCAGGTAACCATTCGTAGTAAGTAATCGCTTGTAAAATAGCACCTACTTCTTTTCGTGCACTTTGATAAATTGTTTCATCACTCCAGTTAGGATTTGCCAAAACCATTTCATCACATATTCTATTATGTTCTCTTACAAATAGTGTATGCATTGCGGTAAGAAGAGGATTTTCATTTGCTCTTGAATCACCTGCTAAAAATAGCTTAGATCCACTGTGTGTATCGTTATCCATTTCTGGAGCATCTGGATCTTTAGGATCATTAAATTCTCCTGTAATTGTATTCCAAGGAAGCAAATCTCCTGTAGATGTTCTTAGTTTACCTTGGTTAAACGTTCTCAGGTAATGTGCAGTCGCATCATTACTGCCGTAGACATTAGAGCCATCGATGAAGGCTGTTATTTTGTTGCTATATTCTCTGGGTGAATCAATTCCTGTTCCTGGGATTGTTGCGGATCGTGCCAACGGAATGGAAGCACCCGGTAAAAACCATTCGTCATCTTCTGGTACTGTAACTAAGATAGGTTCATTAGATCCTACTACTTTAGATAAATCATGATCTAGAAATTGACCAAAGACCCATACAAAATCGCTGAGGTTGAGTATATCTTCTGTATTTGCAGCTTGGTCAAAGACTTTATTTGAAATGACTCTAGCGTTTGGCTTATCATCTTGGATTTCTGAAACGCCATCTTTATAGTTAACTGGAGTAACTCGTATAATATTCCCGTTTTCCATACCCCAAGCTGGGTTGGAAAGATTGTTATTCTGTCCGTTTATAGTTCTGTACTCCTGAGAATTGACTTGAGTCGAAATAAAAACTAAGAACGCTACACAAAGGTAGATTCGCTGCATTTCTTTCTAAATTTTGTTCACGAGATCGAGATCTCCAATTTGAATTCAAATATATGAGAAATTATCCAAAATGAATTTCAGAACCCCTTAAAAATTAAAGAATTCACTGTGCTTTTAATCAGGTGTAATCAAATAATGCACCAAGATTAAAAAACTGCTTATGGATGGGGAAGTGTATATAATACATTAGACAAATATATAATTTATATAGATATAACAATCAATTGTTTAATTAATAACATATTCAAATTTAACATATAATAGAATGTGAATTGTTAGGTAAATAGGACTATTTGAGCTAAGTGTGTAAACTGGTTGACATTTCGAGAACTTGTCATAAGTTAAGCCTAAATAGTTCACATAGTCCGCATAAGAACACAGTAAATTATAACAATACCAGTCTTTGCGTGTTATATTTACAATCTTAACAAAAGAATTTATGAAACAATTAGTCCTTCTTTTCTTGATTTCTTCGATGGGTGTTCAGCTAGGCCTTGCACAGAATTTCTTCCAGCAAAATAAAAGCTTTCAATCTACGCAGCATGCAGAAACTACTGGCATTCAGAAATTTGAAGCGTATGATGTAGATCACGATGCTTTGAAAGCGTATTTATCGCAGGCAGAAATGGAATTTAAGTCAGATAAGGGGCTAGTATTGGATATTCCAGTACCAAAATACGGTACAATGGCATTTCATATGTTTGAATCGCCTTGTATGATGGAGGGGATATCCGCTAGGTACCAGCAAATAAAGTCCTATAAGGGCTATGCTATAGAGAATCCATCAATTATCTGTCGTATGGATTTTGGTACACAGGGAATGCACGGATCGATTATTACAAGAGAAGGTTCAGTGTATATAGACCCTACAGAGAATAGTAATAAGGGGAATTATGTTGTTTATTTTACTAAGGATCAGCTAGTAAGTAAAAATCCCGTATCCGCATGTGGTATGGATCCTCAAGATGCTGACGTTTTTGATCAGTTACCATCTGAAGTAGAATTAGAAGCAAGTACTCGATCAGGTGCAGAGATTCCTTTACGGGTATATAGATTGGCGATTGCTACCACGGGCGAATTTGGTGAGACAATAGGAATGACTGTCGAAAACACCTTGTCAGTTCTAAACACGTCAGTAAATCGTTTAAATATGATTTTTGAGAATGAACTTGCTATAAGATTGGTATTAGTTGATGATAACGATCAACTATTTAATTTTGACAGAGATGAAGATGATTTTTTTGATGGAAGAAATTCTGGTGCAAGAGAAACAAATCCGGGTCCAGGTCTGTTAGCAGAGAATCCAATCTTTATAAATAATAAAATTGGTTTTGGGAATTACGACATAGGTCATATCTACACACGTGGCTGTTACAGTGTTGGTGGAGTTGCAAGTTTGGGCTCATTATGTGGAGGAGTCAACAATAGAGCAAGAGGAGTTACCTGTTTTTTTGGAACAAATATAGAGAACATAACAGTTAGAACTGTAGCCCATGAAATCGGGCACCAAATGGCAGCACAGCATTCATTCAATCATTGTGATATGATGAATGAATCTTTAGGAACAGGTTACGAACCGGGTAGTGGAATTACAATCATGTCTTATGCAGGAGCTTGTGATAATATTAATGGAAACGGGCTGTTTAATAATCTGGCAAACACTAACTTTGATGTATTTCATGTAGGCTCTATAGAACAGATGTACAGTTTTACCAGAGAAGGAAATGGCACGGGTTGTGGAGTAATTCAAGAATCTGGAAATCATGAACCTGATATCACATTAAACTATGAAAATGGATTTACCATCCCAATTAGTACACCTTTTGAACTTACAGGAGAAGCAGAAGATATGGATGGAGATACAATGTCCTTTACTTGGGAGCAACATAATGCAGGACCTTTAGTAACGGTACTTGGAGAACCTTGGGGTAATGCACCTACATTTAGAAATTATTATCCGGACACAGAAAAAACTCGTCATTTTCCTATTCTATCAAATACATTAAATAATTCTTCAGACAAAAGAGAGGTTCTTCCAACATATTCTCGCGATCTTAATTTTTATTTTGTTGCTAGAGATAATAGTTATAGAGGTGGAACTACTGTTTGGGAAGAGGTTGCTTTTTATGCGAGTGATCAGGCAGGACCGTTTCAAGTACTAACACAACAGGACAATAATACCTATGAGGTAGGTGAGCGCGTTCTCGTTCAGTGGGATGTTGCGAATACAGACCAGGCTCCCATCAATACAAAATATGTTGATATAGAATTAAGTACAGATGGTGGGTTTAACCTGGATCATGTCTTATTAGAAAACACACTGAATGATGGCGAAGAATATGTATATATTCCAGAGGCTGTTACAAGTACAGGAAGAATAAAAATCAAGGCAGTTGACAATATTTATTATGACTATAATAATATCAATTTTACTGTAAACGAAGCTCCTCAGCCAGGCTATTATTTTAATGTAGAGAATACAGCATATACAGTCTGTGCCCCTACTCTATTTACGATACCGATGGAAGGTGTTTCTTATGGGGGTTACGATGAGCAAATAGAATACTCTGTTCTGGGATTACCAGGCGATATAAGTTATAGCTTTTCTGATAATAATATTTCTAGCACCGCTGCGACAATGCTTGAGTTAGACTTATCTGAGGTTTTGTTAAATGATAATTTGGTAATTACTGTACAGGGTGTGTCTGCTACGAACGATACGATCATGCGAGATGTAGAGCTCGAAATTATTTCTGTTGATTATTCTGAAATTGCGAATGTTTTCCCATTAGATGGTAGTTCTGATAACGCAGTAACACCTTTCTTTAAATGGGTAGGATCATCTAATGCAGATAGCTATACTATAGAGGTTTCTACCAGTGCAAAGTTTGATACGGATGATACACGTATCATCAGTAACATCGAAGCAGATTCTGTATCGTTTACAGAAATTCTGGAGAAAAATACAATTTACTACTGGAGGGTTTTGGGTGAAAATAGATGTGGTACAGCAGAGTCAGGAGACATATATGCTTTTTCTACTTTATCCGAATCTTGCAATTCTTATGCTGCAACTGATTTACCAATTAACATTACGCAGTCTGGAATGCCAACCATAGAATCTAAACTTTTTATTACAGATCAGGGGCAGGCAAGTGATGTCAATGTATCTGTGAGTGGATCACATACATTTATCAGTCAGTTACGTGGCTATCTTGTTTCTCCTTCTGGAAAAGAGGCACGTATGTTTGGTAATAACTGTTTTAACCTATCCAACTTTAATTGTAGTTTCGATGATGAGTCAGCTTTTGAAATTAGTTGTCCTTTAACAGGTGGATTAACGTTCAAGCCTCAGCAAGAATTAGCTGCTTTCAAGGGAGAAGAAATAGAGGGTGAATGGACTTTCAGAATAGAAGATACGGATGGTGGAGATGGTGGAAAATTTGAAAGCTTTAGTTTGAATATTTGTTCTTCTGCAAGTTTAGAAAATCCATACATATTAAATAACCAAACGCTTACTATTGAGGATGGCGCGCGTAGGAATATTGGCGAATCTTTATTACGTGCATTACATCCGAATGTTGAGTCAGGTGATTTGTTTTTTACTGTTATCAGGACTCCAGCAGTAGGTAGCCTATTATTGAACAATATCGAGGTACGCGAAGGTGATCAATTCACGCAGGCAGATATAGATGCAAACCGTCTAGATTACAGACATAGTGGTGAAAACATCTCTGAAGATAGTTTCTTATTTACTGTTGTAGATAACAAAGGAGGATGGATACCTACTACAGCATTTAATATTGAAGTGAGTTCGTTTACATCAACAGAGGAGCCTGTGGATGTAGAAGATGTCTTTGCTGTCTATCCAAATCCTACAGATGGAAATCTAGTCTTAAGAGCTAAAGATTTTGCAGACAGTTACTCTGTACAAATTATGGACACGCAAGGAAGATTAATCTATAATGGCACACGATCTGGTTCCATTTCTCAGGTAGACATAACTGGATTCAATGCTGGAATCTATATACTTAAGATTGAAAATGAGGATGTAAGACAGATTGTTAAGTTGATTAGGCGTTAGGAGCTTAGGATAGACTCTAGACGCTAGACTCTAGACGCTAGTTTGTTCAAGGGGTTATCACCCCTTGGATTATAAGTTATCGCTTAGTTATATAGTAAAGGGCTCGTGTCAGTTGCCTGGAATGTCAGCCGTAGGCTGAGTCCGGAGGACCGAACGAATGTGGAGCATGCCTGCTTGTAAGGCAAGCAGGTTTATAAGGGAACGACCGCAGCTGAGGGTGTGGAGGCAGAGCGTTGGCTTGAGAGCTTGGCAAGGAGTGCAGCACGGAAGCTGGGGTGACACCCAAATCCTATTAAATCAAAACAATATTTTCTTAGTTGATGTTTTTTCCATTCCGGTTATACCAAAATGACTGTAGCAATCCGCGTGCTAGTAAGAAGCTTAAGAGTGCAAGCCACAGGCTGTTATTTTCTGTCAGAAATAATTGTAGGAGGTGATGTATTACTAAATACATGACGAGAGAGATGAGCATCAGGTTACGCATGGACTTAGATGCGGTGAGCCCAATATAAATGCCGTCCCAAATGTAGGACAGGAAGGCGAATAGTGGGAGAACTGCCATCCAAAACATATATTTTTCTGTTGTAATCGCTAATGATTCATCACTGGTAAAGATATGGATAAGTGGTCGTTTAAAAATCCAATAGACTAGGCTATAGGCTGCTGCAAATACTGCACCCCAGAGGATTACTTTTGTGATTACTTTATTTAGCTTTTTCCAATTTTCTGCTCCTTTATATTTTCCTACAAGAGACTCTGATGCATAGGCAAGACCGTCAATACCGTAGGACATCCAATTAAGAAATTGCAGTAGAATAAGATTGACGGCGAGGATGGTTTCTCCTTGGGTGGAGGAGCAACGATAAAAGTAGGCAAAGGCAAAGGTGAGACAGATGGTACGGATAAAAATATCTCTATTTATAAGCAGGAAGTTTTTAAATTCTGACCAAGCGGAAAGTGTTTTTAGGCTAAGTCCATGGAGTAGGTTTTTATATTTATGCCTTATCAAAATTAATATCAATAAGACACCTAGGTATTGGGCAATCACAGTACCGATGGCTACTCCTTTTACTTCCATGTCTAGGTGCACGACGCAGTAATAACTTACGACGATATTTGTAAGGTTAACTACTAGTGTTACGAGCAAGGGATACCAGGCATTTTGCATTCCTAAAAACCAGCCGGTAAAGGCATAGATACAGAGTGTAGCTGGCGCGGCCCAGAGTCTGGTATAATAATAATCCATCACCATGTCATTCTGTGTGGTAATAACTTGCAGGGCAGAAAAAGAAAATTTTTGCAAGGGATAGGCAAAAAGTATTATGAGGATTGCAAGTCCTAAGGCAAGCAATAAAGATCTGCCCAGAGTATCTCTAATTTTGTCTGTGTTATTTTCCCCAAAAGCCTGGGCTGTAATGCCTGTTGTACCCATGCGCAGGAAGCCAAAGTTCCAATAAATGAAATTAAAAATCATGGAAGCAATTCCTACTGCTCCTAGATGTTGCAGAGAAAGATGTCCCATGAGAATGGTGTCTACTGAAGAAAGCAGAGGAATGGATATATTGCTGAGAATATTGGGGATAGCAAGTTTTAGTATTTCTTTGTTAGTAGACATCTGGGTGCAATATCTCGTTATTTCTTTTTATCGTGCATAATGATGGTTTAAATATTATCTTTATTCTTAATATGTTATTGTGAAAGTGGGAAATATGAATCCTAAGAAGAAAATCGCTATCGTATTTGGAGGTCGTTCTACGGAGCATGAGATATCTCTATTGTCAGCTCAAAATGTTATTAAGTCACTGGATCCATCCAAGTATGAGGCAGTCCTTGTGGGGATTGATAAGGCAGGAAAATGGCATTTGAATAAAGATTCGCTTAATTTATTTCATGGGGATGATGCCAGTCAGGTGGAATTACATATGGAGGGTGCTCCTGTTCTACTTTCTCAGAATGCGGGGGATCAAAGTTTAGTAGACGCGGGGTCTGGAAAAGTATTATCGACTGTAGATGTTATTTTTCCGGTGCTTCATGGATTATATGGAGAAGATGGTTCCATTCAGGGACTTGCGCGTCTTGCGAATATTCCATGTGTGGGTTGTAGTGTACTAGGATCAGCCATAGGGATGGACAAGGATATTATGAAACGCTTATTGCGCGATGCGGATGTAGGGATAGCAGACTTTGTGACGATACGACCGCATACACGTAATCTATTTTCGTATGCAGAGATTTCTGAAAAACTGGGTAAGGAATTATTTCTCAAACCTGCGAATCTAGGATCGTCTGTGGGTGTATCACGTGTGGATAATGCGGAAGGATTTGAGAAGGCATTAGACTATGGATTTTTGTATGATCCAAAGGTGGTCGTGGAAGAGAAAATTACAGGACGTGAAATAGAGTGTGCTGTTCTAGGTAATGAGGCACCTATTTGTTCGATCCCAGGTGAGGTAATTCCTAGGGGAGGATTTTATTCTTATGAGAACAAGTATCTAGATGAGGCTGGAGCAGAGCTCAAGATTCCCGCGGAATTAACGGAGGAAGAAGTTGCACGTATTCAGGATTTGGCTATACGTACTTACCAATTACTGGAATGTGAGGGACTCACGCGTGTGGATCTTTTTATGCAAGCAGACGGCGGATTAATTATAAATGAGGTGAATACGATTCCTGGATTTACTGGTATCAGTATGTATCCAAAACTTTGGGAATATTCGGGGATATCAAATATAGATCTGGTTAGCCGTTTAATAGAATTGGCGGAAGAGAGCCACGAAAAAAGAAATGCACTTAAAATAGAATAAGTGTTTAAAGTATTATTTTTACATCAATACATTTACATTGACAACAAAAGCTTTTCTTAAACAACTCCTATTTATTTTACTTTTTGTTATTGTCGTAATAACTCTGGTAAATTTATGGTTGCGTTCCTATACAAACCACGGTCAGAAATTAGTTCTTCCGAACTATATCGGTGAAAACTTTAATGATGCAAAGACGGATGCGAATGATCGCAGTTTTAGAATTTCTATAGCTGATTCTGTACATATAGTAGGTAAACCGGGTGGTGAAATTATATCACAAAATCCAAATCCTGAAAGTACTGTCAAGGAAAATAGAATGATATATGTTACTGTAACTAAGTTCAATGCGGATAGGATAACGGTAGGTTCACTACCTA
The DNA here is from genome assembly GCA_938045585.1 of uncultured Saprospiraceae bacterium. Classification (GTDB taxonomy): domain Bacteria; phylum Bacteroidota; class Bacteroidia; order Chitinophagales; family Saprospiraceae; genus CALCMJ01. Next base: position 5,708 of record CALIAU010000021.1, on the reverse strand, counting down.
CGCTATATGGGACTAATTATGAGTCCAAGTGTAAGGATCTTTCTTACTTAAATATTAACTGTAGCATACAAGGGTATAAGCATGATAGAGGTGCGAAGGATCATATTTTGGAAGTGTATTACAAGGGCAAATTGATATCCAGTAAGAATGGAAGAAACAATAGTGTGGAGATAGAAAAGGGAGCAACTTTAGACTTTGTACTAAGTAAACCAGATGGTAAGGAGTTGCCATTGACTGATTATACCTGTATGTCTTTAGATCAAGCGCGATTCTTGATGGAGAATGAGGGTTTGCTATTAGGTACTATTAGTGGCAATGGGGAAATAACAGATGAGGGCTCTGCTTATATTGCGGATCAATCACCGCGTGCGAAGCCTGGTGCTACCATAATCATGGGAGAGCTCATAAATTTCAGAATTCAGCAAAATAAGCCTTCCAGCTGCAAATAAAACGATATGGACATAAGTGTAATGGAACTTAAGGAGAAATTAGATTCTGGCGAAGAATTTATCTTTATAGATGTAAGGGAGCCTTATGAATATGAAGAGTTTAATCTGGGGGCTACTCTTATTCCAATGGGTATTATACCTGCAAAACTATCTGAATATCAAGACTTTAAGGAAAAAGAAATTGTTGTGCATTGTCGAAGTGGTGCGCGTAGCGGCCAGGTAAAAGAGTTTATGACGAATCAGGGTTTCAAGAATGTTAGAAATGTATTAGGTGGTATATTAGAGTGGCAGAATAGAGGTTTTTAAGTGTTAAAAAAACCTAAATTTTTCCGTTACTTTAACATAATCCTACGTCTAAAAGGTGTCTAATAAGGACGTTATTGATCATAAATCTTAACAAATCATAACAATGGGAGAATTATCACAATCTTTACAAACCGCGTTACAGGGAACGTACAACACGACTGCAAATTTTTTACCGAAGCTATTTAGTGCTATCGTATTATTGCTAATAGGATGGATTATCGCTAGATCTCTAAAATGGGCTTTATACAAGGTATTAAAGGCAGTTAAATTTGACAATTTAGCAGACAAAGTAGGTATCAACGGTTATTTGGCTAAGGGAGGATTGAAATCAAGTGCATCAGGAATTATATCTAAGTTAGGTTACTGGATAGTAATGTTGACAGTTTTAATTTTATTCTTCAACACACTTGGATTAGAGTCTGTATCTGGACTTCTTCAAGATGTGATTAAGTTTATTCCAAACATAATCGTTGCGTGTATCTTACTTATAGTAGGTATGTACTTAGCTGAGTTTGTAAGTGGGCTTGTTATAGCTGCTCTTAAGGGTGGTGATTTTGACAATCCAAACTTAGTAGGAAGAATTGCATATGGAGCAGTTATGTTCTTCACCATAGCAATCGTAATGAATCAGTTAGGTATAGCTGAAGATCTTGTAAACAATGTAGTAGGAATTATCTTAGGTGGACTAGGATTAGCTACGGCAATTGCATTTGGTCTAGGAGGTAGAGATTGGGCTGGAAGATTGATAAACAAATACACGAAAGCGAACTAATCGCTGGAGTTTATACATAATAAAAAAGCCATCTCAGTTGAGATGGCTTTTTTTGTTTAGCTTCTTTAGAATTTATTTTTCCACATCATGGACTCTACAGGTTTGAGCGTCCTTTCGTTATATTTTGCATTCTTTTTCTTGTTATAATAGTTTTCTATTTCACCATCTACTCTAAAGTAGATAAGTTGGCCAATAGGCATGCCTGCATAGATACGTACTGGATGGACGCAAGATATTTCTAGTGTCCAGGTATTGCAAAATCCAACATCTCCCTTTCCTGCCGTCGCATGAATATCTATTCCAAGTCTTCCTACACTCGACTTCCCTTCTAAGAAGGGCACTGAATTATGTGTTTCCGTATATTCCTCTGTCACACCCAGATAGAGTGTCCCAGGTTGTATAACAAAGCCCTCCTCTCCTATTTCCAATTCTTGAATCGTATTGTGTTTTTTTGCGTCTAAAATTTGATCGGTATAGGTTGCAAGATATTTTCCAAGATGCACATCATAGGAATTCGTCCCTAGTGAATTGCGATCAAAGGGTTCGATTACAATTTCTTTATTTTCTAGAGCGTTTAAGATTTGTTTGTCCGTCAGTATCATAGTTTACGTTTCAAGTTGGACTTGCAAACTTAATTTTTTTTACGCTTACAGCAGGCTTTATATTCTCTTATATCCATTAATGTATATATTGCTGCTAGAAAAGAGAAGATTGGGAATAATAAAAGAAATTCAGAATAGAGATAATACGCGGATTGCTGTTTGTAGTTATGACGAGCAGGAAGAATTCTATATAGATGCTTTGGAGGTTCCTAGGGAAGATTTGAGCGAATTAAATAACTTAAATAAAAGGAGAAAGCAAGAAATTTTGACGAGTCGATATTTATTGCAGCATTTATTAGGTAAAAGTATTTGGGCAAAATTTAAAAAGGACAGCTATGGCAAACCCTATATAGAGGGCTCAGAGTTGTATATTTCGCTTTCACATTCTTATGATCGTTCAGCAGCTATAATTTCCGAACGGCGTGTGGGAATTGATTTGCAAAAATATGTGGAGAAGATTGAGCGGATTAAGGAAAAATTTCTAAACCCGATTGAGCTCCAAAGTATCAACGACCGTCAAAAAAAGGCAAGATTGCATTTGTATTGGGGAGCTAAAGAATGTATGTATAAGTCATATGGAAAAAAGGAGGTGAATTTCAAGGCACATCTTTTTGTTGACTATATAGATTCTCTTAGTGATAAAGGATCCTTTTTAGCAAAAATGGAAAAAGATGATTTCAACACACATTATACAATGTATTATGAAAAGCACGATGAGTATTTTCTTGTGTATGGCATTCCTGATGGCGACACAGAGCTGTAAACAGAAAAGTGAGGACGTCTTAAACGCAGGAATTCAGGAGGAATCAATCCCTGAGAGTTTCTTTAATTTTTACAATCGCTTCCATACGGATAGTGTGTTTCAAATGGAGCACATCGCTTTTCCTATACCGGAGCAGGAGGATGGAAAAAAGTATACTGAGGAAAGCTGGATAATCAACAAAGCGTTTTCTGTAGACGAAGTTAACTATCAACGAAAATTACAAAGTACGAATGGGATTATTTACGAAATCATATATCATACACAGGGCATCTTCACTTTAGAAAGGCGCTTTACTAAGCTCAGTGATGAAAGTTGGAACTTGATATTCTACAAGGTCAGCAATGAGCTTGATGATGGTTGGCAGAAATAAAAAGCGTTGCCATCCGTGAAGATGGCAACCATTTTTGAATATTCAAAAATGTGGAAGTTGTTCATAATGCAAAACACCCTTTCGATTAAATTGTACAATTGGTGTTGCTAAGTTGTTCTACTACTATATATCAACCGAATTAAGAATTGTTACCCCTTTTTGAAAAAAAGACAAAAAAAAGAGCTGTCCTGACGGACAGCTCAATTTAGTGGTAGCCTTAGGTTTTAAAACCTGCGCTAGACTGGGTTTCAGAATTGTAAGGTTACACACTAAGGAACAATTCCAAACTCGTTCATTAGGGTGCACAATTGTTGAAGTTGATCCATGTTACTTAGATTTTTAGTTTGAGAATAACGAAGCCATCCACATGGTATGCAGATGGCCTCCTGTTGTGGGGTATTACCCCAACAAACAATTCCAAACTAAAAAGATAATTTTATTAGTTTTTCGGTAATCACGTTCGTTCCACCTACAAATCTGACATAATATACACCAGAGTTTAATTCGCTCAGATCATATTTATGTCTATCCTGTGTTGCGTCTACTTGAATCGTTCTGATCAATTTATTTGCATCATCTGTGATGTAAATTGTTTCAATCTTATTTGCTGTAAGGTTCTGCACTTCGATTTCATCTATAACCGGATTAGGTGAGAATCTTATCTTACCTCCTTGTGGGCTATCAAAGCTCAGTTGTCGTACAGGTGAATGTGTAAAGTCACCATTATTATCAATTTGTTTTAGACGATAATAATTTATTCCTCTTGCTGGAGACTCATCTACAAAACTGTAATGATTTTCAAAGGCTGTAGAGCCTTGCGCTTCTACGAAGCCTATTGTTTCATAGCGTGCTCCATCTTCAGAACGTTGTATGTCAAAGCCTTTGTTATTTACCTCAGCGCGAGTTGTCCATTCCAACAAAGCATTTTCATCCTGTCTCTTAGCAGTAAAGCCCACTAGATCCACAGGCAGACCAGCATCTAAAATTTCTATCCCTAGAGAAGCTGTTGCGTTATCATCGGAGGTTTGGTTATTAAATGCTTGTGTACAGCCACCTAGCACATTAGGTGTTATGAAAATATTTGCGTTTGAGGCTGTCAGTACGCAGCCTGTATCAAAGTAACCGGTTACTGTTACAGTTATCATACCGCTTTGTAACCAGTTCATATCTACATTAGAAGTTCCATTTAGGCTAAAATTATCTGCATCGTAGGTCCAGTCAAATTCTGGTCCATCAACGGTTAGGGCATTTTCCACTCCATATTGGCCTGTTACTGGCAGGCTAATTTGAATGTTCCAACTTCCAGCAGGTGCCAAGCAGGTAGCATCACCACCGCCCATAGTCCATGTTATTTCTGTTGTTGCTGTAGAATTTGTTTCGATACATGCACTTGTAAATTCCATCCCGTTCAATGCGGGGTTACAATCATGACTTGCACATTGGGCAGACATGCTTGTAATCGCAACCATGGAAATCACAGTTGCACTGATTAATGTTTTTAGTGTTGTCATCATAATGAAAAAATTTTAAGATACAGGGGCTTGTAGAGCTACAGGCCCCTGTATCGAATTATCTAATTAGTTTGGTTTAGTTTATAATTAAAGTTCCTTGTGCAAAGTTGTTCCCTAGCTCAATATCACCCCCTGTAAAGTTGATGAGTTGACCCGTTGTTTGCCCAGTACTTGTAGGCAATCCTGTTGCACATAATTCCATTGCAATAATTGTAAATCCTCCACCTGGTATCGTTTGTGTTGGCGGTAAGGTCAGAAGGAAGGAAGTTCCAATATCTGTAATAATCCAATCTAGGTTATTCGCAGGTAGTGCTATTCCAAAGACGTCTGCAGATGTTGCACTTGGATCTATCGTCAAGTTAAACGCAGCAGGTTTCGCAATCAAGAACTGAACCATACCATCTGTTTCTCCTAGATTTACGTTATCAATAATATATACTGCATCTCTACACTGCTGCTCTGCGAAAGTAGTACCATCCGTAAAGAAACTTGGAGTAAGTTCTGTTAGCATTTCTGGCTCTACTGTTATGTCTTCACAGAATTCGTCTACACTACCACATGAACTCGTTACTGTCAAGCATACTGTATACATACCTGGTTCTGCATAGGTATGACAAAGATTCTCATCTTCGCTTGTCGTACCGTCTCCAAAGTCCCATAGGTAAGAATCACCATTCATGCTCATATTATCTGTACATACTTCTAGGTCAATTAGCTCTAATGTAAACTCTGCTAATGGTGCATCTACATCTAGTACTGTTATTGTAAATGAACAACATCCTTCATTGCCATTAGAATCCGTAGTACACATCTCTACTGTAGTCGTTCCTACTGGGAAGTCTCCTTCAAGTCCTGTAGACTCAAACTGGATATTCACATTTGGATCCGAAGCTGTCACTGTAAGTGTCGTTGGATCTGTTGGTGCTAAAGTACCA
>CALIAU010000020.1 GCA_938045585.1 uncultured Saprospiraceae bacterium | reverse complement strand
GAATGGTTTCCCAGTACAAAGATGGAATCCAGCAACAGGATCTTCAGGAACTAAGTTCGTAGGGACAGAGTGGTGTGGAGAGAATGATATCAGAGTAAGTGTATGGGATGAGAAGTTCAATACAGATTTCTGTTGGGTAACCCTAATCATTCACGGAGAGCAATGTTTAGGAGTGGCTATTCCGAGGTCTGATATAGCAGGAACAATAGCAACAGAATCAGGAGAGACAGTAGCAGGAGTAGGTGTAACAGTGGTGAGTCCTACACAGCCAGAGTATCCAAGATTTGATGATACAGTAGAAGATGGTTACTATGCCTTCATGGATAACCTACATTATAATACCTATCAGGTATCAGCAGATAAGACAGGCGACTGGTTAAACGGAGTATCTACTTTAGATCTCGTATTAATCCAGAGACATATCTTACAACTACAGAACCTAGATAGTGGGTACAAATTAATTGCAGCGGATATCAATAGTGATGAAAGTATAAGTGGAATAGATATCGTAGAACTAAGAAAATTAATCTTGGGTATTTATGATGAGTTACCACAGAATGATAGCTGGAGATTCCCAATAGCGAATCAAGTAATGACTATGGATCCATTCCCTTTCACTGAGGCAATAGATATTGTAGGATTAGAGGCTGACATGATGGAAGAGGATTTCGTAGGCGTTAAGATAGGAGATGTAAACGGAAGCGTTACAGCTAACTTACTCGATGTGGATGTAGACACAAGAAGCGGATCTACAGTAGGCTTCGAAGTAGAGGCCTTAGGTCAGAACTTGATCGAAGTAAGAGCAGGAGAGAACTTTACAGATGTATATGCTTACCAGTTTACAATGCAGTTAAACGGAATGCTTGAAGGCGTGCGAAGAGGAGCATTACAAGTAGATGCTAGCAACTTTGGAATCTTGAAAGGAGGAGTAATTACTACTTCATTCTCAGGAACAGAAGCAAATACATTTGCTGAAGGTACCGTTCTATTTACTCTTGAAGTAGCGGGAGGAACAGAGCTAAGCTTAGTATCAGGAGTAACAGATGCAGAAGCCTATGTAGGATCTCACTTGGAGGTGGCTGAAGTAAGCATGCGAGGAGGCAAGGGAGAACTTGCAGCGTTTGCGCTTGCGCAGAATGAGCCAAACCCATTTGGAGAAACTACGCAGATTGGATTCACATTAGGAAAAGCTGGTCAAGCTACCTTAACTGTTATGGATGTAACAGGAAAAGTACTAACAGTTGTTTCAGGTGACTACGAAAGCGGGTCTCACGTAATAGAGTTGACGAAAGGACAGTTAGGCACATCAGGAGTGATGTACTATCAGTTAGAGAGTGGAGATTTTACTGCGACAAAGAAAATGATAGTGATTGAGTAAATTGATATAGAACAAAAAGGATTCTTAGGGTCTCTAGCGGTTTCGTTAGAGACCTTTTTTATTGCATGAGAAGAATAGAAATCCATTAATAAATCGTAGGGTCGCAATAGAAAAACGAACAAATTAGCAAAGGCTATTTGCGACGCGTGAGTGGTGGTAGCAGTCCCTGTAGGGAGTCCGAAGGACCAAGCTGCGGACGACACGACCTGCCTGTGTAAACAGGTAGGGCACGCCCAAAACTTTCTTAATAAAAAAAAGGCTACTCGCGTTACACGAATAGCCTTGATAATTTTTGTCACTTGGGGTCTAGCTTAGGCTAAACGAAAATCCTTTACTGTACGCCAAAATTGTATTCATAGAACTCAATTTAGGGCTAAAACTAACAGCGGGAAGAGCCTTCATAGATGCTCTTAATTCTTTAAATCTTTTTGATACAGAAGCATCCTCTTCGATCCTGTTTTGGGTCTCGAAATACTCTGCGATTCCAGTGTCTTTGTAAAGAAATTTAATAAGTGAAAGGTCAGTGTAAGTTTTCTCCATATATAGGATTAAGCATGATTTAATAAGATATCGCCATTATAACTTAAAAGAAGTAGGGAATATTGTGTTCTCAGACAATCATTTGAGTCGAAACCACTCCTGTGTACGTCCAAAAAGCGGTGCCTTGATATAGCCTCTAACCTTAAGTACATCGGGGCTTTTAAGCTCTATTTTGCAGCTGTAGGTCTTACCATTTTTAGGGTCAAGAATTTTTCCACCCTTGTACTTATTTTTCTTTTTTTCTGGCTTCATATCCCACATAATTACCATACCTTCTATATCCTGGTCCTTTCTTTCGTCCTTGCATTTTATACAAGTGGTAATGGTAGCGTTATCAAGTAACTTCTTAACACGTGCGTGGATCATTCCGTCTTCTTCGTAGACTTCCAGGTGGGACTTTACCTTACCATCTTCATCATCTACGTTTTTCCATACACCTATGACAGATTGTGCCAAACTTATAGATGTAAGAAAGAACATGCATATTGTAAACGAGATTATATTTTTCATAAGCTAATTGACTTTGGTATTTCAGTTAAGAACTGTGCTTTGTTTGCGTCGAATGCTGCATTTATTTTAGAAAGGATATTAGAGCCAGTTTTATTGCTAATAGCTCTGCCATCTATTTCTTTGATAGGAGTGAGTTCGCCCCAGGTTCCTGTAGCAAACGCTTCATCCGCATTATATATTTCTGTCAATGAGATATTTTTTTCTTTGTGAGGTATTTTAGACTGCTCTGCTAACTCCAGAACAAAGCCTCGGGTTATTCCATGGAGACAGGCATCAGCAAAGGGAGTGATCAATGCATTGTTCTTAACGATAAAAATATTAGAACCGTTCAGTTCTGCTGCAAATCCATTTAAATCCAACATAAGTGCTGCGTCAACATCCGCAAAGTTTGCTTGAATTTTTGCGAGTATATTATTTATAAGATTGTTGTGATGAATCTTAGAGTCTAGATTGCTAGGCGAATTTCTACGTATGCTTGAGGTAATTACTTTTATGCCATTTGTATTATCATATACCAGGGGCTTCCATTCTGGCAGGATAATGAGATTGAGACCTTTAGAATTTAATCGTGGGTCCATGCCACTCGTGATTTTTTCTCCGCGTGTAAGCGTCAAGCGCACATGTACATCGTCATACATCTTATTCGCATTCAGGGTAGCATAGAGAGTATGTGCAATTTCTTCCTTAGTAGGTATGTTTTGAAAAGCCATAGCGTGCGCAGACTCAAGAAGTCTGTTGAGATGTCTATCCAGCATAAAGACAGATCCTTTATAAATACGCAGTCCTTCCCATACGGCATCGCCTCCTTGGACAACACTGTCAAACACTGAAATTTTTGCCTCGTTTCTGTGGTAAAGACCATCGCCAACATAGATCTGGATGTCTGCGTTTTTTGGGTTAAATTTTTGTAGCATAATTAATTTCTAATTGCGTGTTTATACAGTTTGTCGTAATACACTTTTGCTTTAAGATAAAGTTCTTCTAGATGTGTAGGTAGATCTCGACTACTTGTTTTCTGTGGGGAGAATCCAGTAGACTTGTGGACATTGGCATACCAGTACTTTGCCCAGACACCATCTTCCTTTCTAGGGCCTGCTTTCCAAGACAACATACTGTCATGAAAGGGTATGTCCAATTGAGCGCAAAGGCTTTGCAAAACGGCTTTGGGGTTTTGTAAAAGTAGACCAGAATCTAGTACGATGGGTGGTTTATTATTCTTACTTGCAATATCTTGGAAAAGTTGGTATTCTTTTTCTAGCCCTATGTCTTGCATGGTTGGTGTAGAAATCACCTGTGCAAAGGAGGCTATGAGTTGTTTTGGGTTTCGAATAAGAAATACATTATCCAGTGTATAAATAAAACTGTGATCTACATCAATAAAATGGTGGGCCATGTTTTTGATAAACAAAAGCTCTGAATTATAAGGAGCTAAGATGACATTGTTTTTTACCTCTTTCATATCTGAAGAAAGCGAGGCAAGTGTTTCTTCTCTGCCTGGGTGCTCTACAGCATGCTTAGAAAGATACACGGCATACATGGGTTCGTCTATAACCCTACAGTCTTCTCTATTTCCAAAAGAATACATCAGCGCGGTGGATATGTTTCTAGGGCCAGATATAAGGTGAATGCGTTTTGTCACAGTTACATGTCTTGCGGATGCCAAAATAGAGTTTTGAAATCAACAACTCTGTTGTTTTTTACTTCTATGTTTTCACTTTCCAAGAGCTCCTGCATACGGGTAGGAGATGCAAACATATTCCTGCCCGTTAATTCTCCATTTCTATTCACGACACGATGTGCTGGAATAGGTTCTTCAAACCTATGGCATTTATTTAGGGCATAACCTACCATACGAGCAGAACCCAAGGCAAGATAGTCTGCGATAGCTCCATAGGTGCTTACCCGCCCAGGAGGAATGGTCAGTGTGACCTCATATACTTTGTCGTAATAACTCATGTCTCTTGCGAATGTAAGGAAAACAATAAATAATGGAAAGAGTACTGTGATCGAAGATAAATGAGTTTAACAATTCTTATACCTTTGTGCGACTAGAATAGAGAAAATGCTAAGACTTAAAATCGCTGTACTTTCCATTAATAACTTGACAGATGCGCGTTACTTCGCAGCCTATGGTGTGGACTACTTAGGCTTTGATTTAAACCCAGAGGGGTCGGATTTTTTGGGCTATGACAAAATCAATGAAATTGTGGAGTGGGTAGAAGGACCAAAAACCTTGGGTCAGCTTACTGATGTGGCAGGTGCAAATTTATTTGAGGAGGTACTGCAGTTGGATGCTGTTTGCGATGCACAAAAAATAGTGGATGGAAAGGAAGAATTTCCCATCATCAATTTTGCGGATGGCGGCTTTACTAAAGGAGCATTTATTGATGGATTTGATGGGGTGGAAGATATACAGTTTATAATCGAACAAGGAATGGAGCTTGGCTTAATTTTGCGAGGTGGAGACGAAACCAAAGTTGGTGTAAAATCCTATGATGAATTAGATGTCATTTTTGAACTCTTATTACCCTAGACGCATAAATACAATAGAACTATGATTCTGCATATAGAAAAAACAAAGGGTTTAGAGCGAGCACAGAAAATAGGGGATGCCTTAAAAGCATTTGTGATAGAAGAACAAGATAGGTATGTCCTGATTTCTTCTTCTTCTTTAAAAGAGCTGCCCAAGGAATACGAGGAAGATATATCTGCACAGTTTGTATTTGATAATGACATGCAGCTTTCTTCTAGAAAGTATCAGAAGCAAACGAGAGAAGTACGTATAGGTGATAAAGTAATTGGAGGGAGTACGGGAAATACCCTATTGATAGCAGGACCCTGTTCTGTAGAATCAGAAAGCCAAATTCAAGAATCATCCAGTCTTCTTAAAGAACTTGGTTTATCTACTCTTCGTGGAGGCTGTTATAAACCAAGAACCTCTCCCTACAGTTTTCAGGGTTTGGGATTAGAAGGGCTTAAGTTGTTACAGCGCATGCGCAAAGAACATGGATTGGTCATTATCACAGAAGCAAGAGATGCCAGTCATATTGATAAGGTAATAGAATATTCTGATGTGATACAGGTAGGGGCAAAAGCAATGTATGATCAAGGAATCTTAAGAGCCTGTGCTAAAATAAACAAGCCGGTACTTCTTAAGAGAGGCTTTGGTGCAACCCTACAGGAATTTGTCCAATGCGCAGAATTTGTTTTGTCCGGTGGAAATGAGCAAGTTGTTTTATGTGAACGAGGTATTCGTGCATTTGAAACGAAGACAAGGTTTACCTTAGATCTATGCGGTGTTTCCTATTTAAAAGAACACTGTAATCTCCCCATCATATTAGATCCCTCACACGCGATGGGCCATGCCTATGGAATTCCTGATCTCACGCGCGCCTGTGTTGCAATGGGGGTAGATGGTTTACTTATTGAAGTACACCCAACTCCTAAGCAGGCGAAATCAGATGCAGCGCAGCAATTAGACCATGCGAGCTTCAGGGAATTATATGCTTCGTTGTCTGCAGTGGCAGCCGCTGTTGGTAGGACTATTGTTTAAAGTCTAGCAAAAAATATTTTTTTCGATCATATTAAAAAAAGCATATATATAAGCTAGTTGACACTCAGTACTTTTGACACTACAATCACAAGACCAAGTAATTATATATTAAAACTATTCTATATATATTAAAATCTTTTATATATTTGACCTATGTAACTATGCTTAGCAGGGTTACAATCATCCCGTATTTGATTCTGCGCAGTTCGGTTAACTGCAAGAAAACTACATCAATAAAGACAGTAAGTTAACTAAGGATTTAATTTACTTTTTTTAAATATCTCAAGATGCGGAAACGAACGGATGCATTACAACGTGCACAAAAGGCTCTAGGAAATTTCTTTCTAGGAGTTATCATTTTATTATCCTTCAATACGAAGATGTCTGCTCAGTGTATAGAGCAGATTAATATCAGTTTAGGAACAGACTGTACAGCGGAAATTACGCCAGCTATGATAGCAACGGGCGTAGACCCAGTTACATGTTTAACGACTGCCTTTGTAGTACTAACAGACCCATGGGGGAATGTACTGCCTTCTAATATTGTCGATCAGGAAATGGTAGGCATGAACTTAAAGGTAGAATTAAATGCTCCGGATTGTGGGATTGTGTGTTGGGGTTACGCTTTGATAGAAGACAAACTTTCACCTCGGGTAATTTGTGAAAACGATACAGTTTCTTGTAATGGATTGAGCACGGCAATAGAGCCAACGGTGCTCGATGGAATAGGAACTGTAGTTGTAGATTTTGAAGATCAGCCCAATCTCTGTTTTTCACCAGTAACAACGCAGATTCCAGGTTTTATTTTTGAAAATGCGCAAATTGCATCTGCAGACGATTGCTTAAGCGACTCTTATCCTCCTTCTTCAGGATCAAATGTATTGTTTTCACCCTTATCTCCTAGTATTACTATTAGTGCAGCAAGTGGAACATGGTCTACAGTATCTCTTAACTATACATCTATATCCACCTTATTTTTGGAGGCCTATGATGCAGGGGATGTATTACTTACATCAACAAGTGGACCTGCAAATTTGAATACTACAGCTGTTCTTACTGTAAGCGCTCCAGATATTGCCTATGTGATAGTACACGACTCAGGAGACTTTTTTGCCATTGATGATGTAACGGTAACAGGAACAGAAGCAGACTGTAGGACTGTAGATATCATTTTATTAAATGAAGTCGTAGAAGCTCTTCCTTGTGATCCATTATATACATCTATGGTCACTAGAACATTTACAGCAATTGATGGATCAGGAAATCAGGGAGATACTTGCACACAAGAAATATTTATAGAAAGAGTTGATCTTACAGGCATTGAGTTTCCATCAGATACAGTCTTTATGGATAATGACAATACAGACTGTTTTAAGAATCAACCAATGGATGCGAATGGAAATCCTTCGCCAACTATAACAGGGGTGCCTACGCAAAACGGACTTTCATTATATCCTGCTCAGGTATTGTGTATGACCTTTGTGGAATATACAGATATTGTATTGATTGATACACCATGTAAAAAGAAGATTGTCAGAACCTGGGAGGTAAGAGAATGGTGGTGTAATGGAGAAAGCACAATGATAGTACCCCAGACGATAGATATTATAGACAACCAAGCGCCATTTTTAGTATGTGCACCAGATGTCAATCCTCCAGACTTTGTGGCAGTAACTGGACAAGATTGCTTAGCAGACTATCCAGTGGAACCGCCTTTAATTCTTACAGATTGTAATGACCCTACTTGGACTGTTTCCTATCTACTTGCAGATGAAAATGGTCAACCTCCAGTAAATGGAGCATATACAAATGTAGGTGTTGTACCAGATGGTGACTCTTATATTATTGAAGGCTTACCAGCAGGTAGAGTCTGGTTACGATATACGGCAGTAGATGCTTGCTACAACCAAAACGAATGCTTTAGAGAAATATATATAGTAGATGGCTCAGACCCCATTGCAATATGCCAAGACCAAGAGGTAGTAAGCCTTAACTCAGACGGGAAAGCATGGGTATGTGCAGAATCTATAGATGCAGGAAGTTTTGATGCCTGTGGTCCTGTAACGATACAGATTGCAAGGATGGATGATAATTGTGGTGTGCCAGAAAATTTAGTGTTTGGTGATTGTGTAGAATTTTGTTGTGAAGACCTACCTGATCCAGATGGAACGGGAGGATGTCATATGGTAGCAATGCAAGTGACAGATGCGGGAGGAAGGTCTAACCAGTGTATGGTAGAAATCTGTGTTCAGAATAAATTACCAGCACTATTAAGTTGTCCACCAGATGTGACAGTAGAATGTACAGTTGACTTTGATATAGATAATTTAGACACACAATTTGGAGTACCTACTGTGATTGGAAACTGTTCGCAGATGGTAAGTGAAAGTGCGACTTCAAGTTTTGATAACTGTGGAGCAGGATCTATTACTAGAACCTTTACAGCCTTTGGAGCAACAGACGGCCCTCCAACTGTTTGTACACAGACCATCACCTTTGTAAATTCAGATCCATTTGATGGAACAGGAATTACCTGGCCAGCAGATTATACAGCGGATGATTTATGTTCATTAGCAGACTTGGATCCGGGAGATCTACCAGCGGGTTCACAAGAACCTGTGATAGTAGGAGACAATGAATGTTCTCTTGTTGGTCAAGATTACGATGATGAAATATTCCAATTTGCAAACGGACAAGATGCCTGCTTTAAAATTATAAGACACTGGACAATTATTGATTGGTGTCAGAAAGTAAATGGCGTACATCCGAGATGGGAATGGGATCAGATTATTAAGATTAACAACACGGAAGGACCAGAACTTGGAAGTCTTCCAGATGTTGATGTGGAATCAACAGACGTAGACTGTAGTGCTGCTTTTGTTCCACTTACAGCAAGTGCAACAGATGACTGTACTGATCCGGCCTTCCTTATTTGGAATTATAAAATAGATGCAAACTGTGATGGCACCTATGACCTTTTTGGAACTACTAATGATGCATCAGGAGAATATCCAATTGGAGAACATTGTATAGAGTGGACAGTACAAGATGGCTGTGGAAACTTTACAACAGATACACAGGATTTTTCTGTAGAAAACACAAAGACACCAGTGCCAGTTTGTTTTAATGGATTAGCAGCAGAATTAACAGCATCAGATACAGATGGCGATGGAATTCCAGACAACGAAGTGGTTGAGTTATGGGCAAGTGATTTTGATGCAAGTAGTTACTCACCATGTGGGTATGACATCACATTTAGTTTTAGCGCGGATGTAAATGATACGAATGTTACTTTTGATTGTGACGATATAGGTATTCAGCCAATACAGATGTGGGTAACAGATTCAAACGGACAACAGTCATTCTGTACAACCTTTGTAGATATCCAAGATTCCAATATGGATGACATTTGTCCTCCTAACCTTATGGGAACAGTGATTGGTGAAATCAGAACATCTGATGATAATATGATTGCAGATGTACAGGTGAGCTTGGAAGGATCTACTACACCTATGGAAATGACAGACTCAGATGGACACTACGATTTTGGATCTATGCCAGCAGGAGGATCATATATGGTAGTCCCAGACAAAGATGATGATTACTTAAATGGAGTAACTACGCTTGATCTTATCTTTATACAGAGACATGTATTAGGTTTAGATGTCCTAGATAGTCCGTATAAAATTCTAGCAGCAGATGTCAATGGTTCAGAATCAGTGACGAGCATAGATATCGTGGAATTAAGAAAACTCATTCTTGGAATTTATGCAGAACTGCCTAACAATTCAAGTTGGAATTTCTTGAATGCTGCGCATCACTTCATAGATGTAACAGATCCTTGGTCATCGCAGATGGAGAATATGTATGAGATTCCTAATTTACAAGGAACAGCAAATATTCCCTTTGTAGGATATAAGGTAGGAGATGTAAACAATAGTGCAGTTTCTAACCTACAAGCCGGTTTAGAAACAGAACTTAGAACGCAGGGCATATCTCTTATTGTTGACCAAGTTGCAGAACAAGCTGGTAAGATATTTAAGCACCCAGTGTATGCGGATGCATTTATATCTCTAGAAGGTTTGCAAGCGACTATATCACTAGAAGCTGCACAAGGAAATTTTGTTGGACTTGAAGCAGCAGGTCTTGATATGGACAACAGTAATTATGCTATACATAAAGATGGCTCTGCAGTAAGCCTGAGTTGGAATACAGCGGAAGCTATCGACTTTGACAAGAACGAAGTATTATTTTATATCCTTATGGAAGGAGCTGGATCTAATAACTTTACACTGGCTAAAGATGGAATGACAGCAGAGACATATCTTGATGGTCAGGCAGGTACATTAGACTTGGAAACAAGAACGAATGCAGCAATTGTGCAAAGCCTTACAGTGAGTCAAAATCAGCCAAACCCTTGGTCAGACTATACAGAGATTAATTACAATCTGACACAGGCAAGTAAGGTGGTACTGACAGTGTTTGATATTCAAGGAAGACAGGCATTTACACAGACTGAAAATGTAACAGCAGGTAAGCACAGTATACGGATTGCAAGTTCTGATTTATCCGGATCAGGAATATATACCTACATACTGCAAACAGATAACGAAACAGTACGCAAGAAAATGCTTCTTGTAGAATAATAAACGGGTTTTAACAATTTTTGAAGGGAGAGCGGGCTTACTGTTCTCCCTTCTTTTATTTAGGGCATCTCCTGCTTTGCAGGACCGGGCTATTCCAGGAGTTCCGCCTGCCTGCTTGCGCACGCAGGCAGGTCCCTGATGCGGGGGAACAGCTGAGGACACATAGAACTGTCATCTGCTATTCTATTACCTTTCAACATCAAACTGTTTATATTAGTTATATTCACTTACTAGTCAGAATTAGTAAAAATGAAAAATTCATCACTCGAATTTAAAGGAGATTGGGAACTCGAATTAAAACTCGAAAAGTTCAAAATATTAAATAATTCGGAGTATACAAGAGGTAGTGAAAAACCAAGTGAAGGTTTATTTAATTTTGAGATATTTGATGAATTCAATTCAAATCCAGACCCTGAAAATTACCAACTCAATACAATCAATTTTCTTTTAAATCCTGACAACCAATCGAAGGTATTAACAAGTTTATGGAAATACAGTAGGGATATAATATATCCTCATTACAAAACTTTTATATGGGAAAGTGAATATCCTGAATGTTATCCCCAACTCACTAAAGTAGAAGACCTCAATAAATTATATGGCATAGATCGAATAGTAATCAAAAGAATTGGACATGAAGATTTCGCCTATTATATTTTTAATTGCAGTTCATGTTTAGATTATGAACACGGAATAACAGTTACGTTATACAAAGATATAGTCATTGACCACGGAGAAGAATGGGATGATAAAAAGGTATGTGAACATAAAGGGATTGATTACAATTCTTATCACGAAAAAGCAGTCAAAGAATTTAATCGTAGAGAAGTTTTTTTGACAAAACCGCATGAAAAATATGGAAAGTTAAAGCCTTGGCAAAAAAAACAAAATGATTATTACCCGCTAGGACTTTATCATGAAAACAGATTGGGTGATTTCCTCTTAGGATTAGAGGACAAATTATTTCCAGAGGAGCCAATATGTTCAAGAGTTTTAGAATTATCAATTCTCCATGAAAAGGAAGATTTCGTCGAAAACTTGATTGAACGAAATGTGAATTTTAAATATGGTGCATTTAAGGAAGCACTGAAAAAAGATAGATTTGATATTATGGATAAACTTCTACAACAAGGCTATAACATAAACGAAAAAGTTGCTCAATCATCTCACTTTTACGATACAATCGGGTTTATAGTAAAAGCTATTAAATCAGAAGAAACATATGATATGTATACAAAGAGATTACATTACCTTTTAGATAACAATCTTGACCCTTATTTAGAAGACAAATGGGGAAGAAACTCATTCTTTAGAATAAAACGTATTGAAGATAAAAAGCTTAAATTCGTCGTGAATATTGCCGTGACGAATGCAATTAATCTTAAATCAAATATATTTACAAGAATCAGAGATAAATTCAAGAATAAATAATCGTGACAAAGAAGAATTAGATGTGGCCATATTCGTTTGTCAGCTTTTTAAGTAGTTTAGTTATACAATATTTCCCACATGTTTTCTTTATCTAGAATGTATACTTAATTTAAAATCACGTATACTCAATTCTTCTCCAGCGTTATTCCAAACATATACTTTGATGACATCCCCCTTTTCTAGTGGAACCTTCCTTGCATCATACATATGCTCCCAGGCATGGCAGTGATGCATAAATTTGTCTAATGATCGCGATGTCCATAATTTCTTATCAGACTTGTTTTGTATTTCTATTACAAGCTTTGCCTTAGCAGCACAAGACATTTTGAAGTCAAGAGCAGACACAAGAAGAACAGTGTCTATACCAAAATGTAAAATAGAATCAGCAACAATCTGGTACGTAGAGGAATACTTTTCGGGAGAAATGTTTTGTAAGATTTCTTCTTCTTCAAAAACATTAGGAATAGCGTTTGATTGGTAAGAAGTATCTGGACTTGATTTTTGTAGTATAGATTCGAGTGAAATGTGCGTATCGTTTTGATAAAAAGCATATTCTGTAAATCGAACAGGAAATGTTTTGGAAAAGAATTTAGGCGTATGCGTAGTAAATCGTACTGCTTCTACCTTTTGCAAAACATTATTCGAGTTTAAATTTTCAATAAGAGGGCTTATTAATAAATTTTGACTTAAATGTTTTTGCGTTACTCTTTGTTTTCTTATACCCTGTGCAGTTTTAAATTCTAAGAAGACGGCCTCTCCTTTATACACAGCAGATTTAAGTTTTGCCAATAAAGAATTGTTTAATTGTGCATTGAGTTGAATTGCTGTGTTGTGTTTAGGAACAGGAATCCACGTTCCCCAACCAATGTCTACCTTCTTTCTAGTTAACTCCTTTTCTTTGACAACAAGCGCTTCCTTACGTTTTGCCCATAGCACATAATTCTCCTCCTTACTTACAATGTAATAAGAACTAAAAATATTCTGTATGGTCTGAGGTTCATCATGCATAAGATACCTACCATCTATACTACTCATATCAGATTGCCAGCGATCTCGTTTAAGTATATCACTTTCCCAAATAATATAATCTGGTGCAGAATATGATAAAAAGTGCTCCGCATTTTTTGAATCTAACTGAGTTGTGTAAGCAGCATAGGATTGTATAATAGGACGGGGTGCCCATTGTAAATTATTTGCTTGAATAAAGCAGTAATTATATGGATAACAATCAACAAAACTATCTCCTATAAGTAGGCGATCTTTATCTGATAATAAACAAGTATTTGCCTCTGCAACTATCTTATCTTCAGATCGTCTTTTTTCCTTAGTGCTCAGCAAATTATTATACATGTGTTCTAGCTTAGGTAGTTTCAAAGAGATCAAACTACTTGCTGTAACACTGCGTGCATTTAGATAAAAGAAACCCAATGAAAAACTAAGGGCAAGACTTGCAAACAGCTGCCACTTTTTTTCATTTAGCAGTATGGTAAGACCTATAAAAAATATCCAATATCCAAATTTCATAATGTGCCATGCATCTTCTCTTGCCATACTGTGTTTCCAAACTGCAAGCAAACTAAGGACGCTGATTCCAAAAAGTATTTTGCTTTGCTTAGATAAGCCTATAAAGGGAAATACTATAAGAGAAAGAAGCGAAGCAGATAGTAAAATCCAGTTATTATCTGGATATAAAGAAGCACTATCAGAGTTGCCAATAATTAGTTCTTTAATACCAATGAGGTATTCAGTAAAACCATCTATATTTTGATACAATCCAAGCCAAATTACAATCAGTAAAAGAGGAAATGTTGCAAGAGTTACTAACTCCTTCTTGGAAGATGTAAATCCAAAGAAAATCAAATACATGAAGTAAGAAGCAAGCATGCTGGCAGAAATAATGCCAATTGAAATCTTAATATAAAAGGCAAAAGCTGAGACGATTATCGCAAGTACTAAAAATAGTATATTCTTTTTCTGCAAATGATTTCCTATAAGTAAGAAAACTAAACCACAGAGAGTCAATTCAAAATCTAAGTACTGCAAAGAAAAATAGATGGAGAGTAGATATACAATGGAACTCCATTTTTTTTCTCCAGAAAACAACAACAAGGCAGTATAAGCAAAAAGAAAATGCAGTGTAAACACAAAAAGACTACTTAGTAAAATGTTATTTCCAATACCCAACGGATATTCTAAAAAACTGAGAGGACCATGTGGAAAAATTATTTTTTGAGTTAGATCAAAGTTGTTTTCAAACAGCCAATTAAATACCCAATGAATCTGTGGATCTATAGTTAGGTCATAGTTAGAAACTAAATCAGGAAAGCTGACAATACTTAAGAGCAAAGCGATAAGGATATAGAAAAGGCGCTGTTTCATGCTTGGGTTAAGGCTCTGTTTTGAGTTTTCAAGAACTGCATATTATCAATTTATCCTGAGAAAAAGTAGGACTGGAGGATTACAACTAGGAAGAAATCAATAAAAAACTATAATCAAACAGCTATATATACTGAAAAAGTATAACTGAGCAATTTATTAAGTGGCTTTTAGCCATAAAAACACATAAATGTTTCGAAAAGTAGGATTATGACAAAATATGCCTTAGCTTTATAAAAAGCTGTTTATGAAAATTCATCAGAGAGAAATTCTTCTATACTATAATCCTAGCTCCTCTTCCGACAAAAAAACGATGGCATATGCCAAGAGTATTTCTACACATGTAAAAGCCTTCTCTTATGAAGATGCTTCCATCTCTGATACAAGTTGGGTCAAGCTACTCAGTCTTTTGGACAAACATCCAAAAGAACTTTTAAACAAGGCACATCCTGATTATCAAAATAGAATTAGAGGCACGGAGGCAGGCACAGGTAGTTGGGTCAAGCTACTCAAAAACAATCCGCATCTTATGAAAGCACCTATTGCCATAAAAGGTGACAAGGCAGTCTTCTGCGAAAGCCCAACGGATATTTATAAGTTGTAAGGGGGGGCACTAGATACTAGATACTAGACATTAGATTTCAGTTTTTTTGTCATCACTCCGTCTCTGGCTATATCTTACTCAATGTCTCATGTATATCGGTACGATACGCCCGCCATGCAGGAATTACCGAAGCTAGAAAACCTATTAATAAGGAGAATAACAATAGATAGAATTCACGTTTACCGAATGACCATGAACTAAAGCTATACTTATAAGACTCAGACATATTCTCTGCCATAAACCAAAGCGCGATATGACTCAGTAGTATTCCTACTACAAATGAAATAAGAGCAAGTATAATTCCTTCAAGTATAATTAGGGTAAAAAGCTTTACGGGTTTAGCGCCCATAACCCGAATAAGGGCAAGCTCATATTTTCTGCTTTTAAGAGAATTAAATAAAGAGATGAATATACTAATAGCTGAAACAAGTGAGATAAGGAAAGCAAGCATTTGTAAGGCGCGCGAACCTACTCCAATCATATCGTACAAACGGTTTATTTCAATAGCAGGAGATGCTGCCATTAGATCTGTGTTTTGATTTATATTTCTAGGCATGTTCAAGGCCTGAAAATTTGATCTGGACTTAAACTGAACAAGCACCGAGGTGATCTCTTTATCTGGATGATCCATTAGATTAAAGGGTACTTCCTCTTGTGCATGTGCTTCGTGATTGTGCCCTGCATGGTCGTGGTGCGCATGATCGCCATGGTCATGTCCTGTATGGTCGTCGTGATCATGTCCAGCATGATCGTGTCCAGCATGATCGTGTCCATCATGATCGTGTCCATCATGGTCATGCCCTTCGTCTTCGTCATGATCTTCTGCACCCTCTTCATGATCATGTACCTCCCAGACTGTTGCAGTATTGCATAGAATAAGTTGATCCACTACACTACCCGTTTCTTTCAGAATACCCACTACCTTAAATGCAGCATGGTCATGTGCGAAATCGTCATCTTGTACAAAACCATGTGAACTCAAGAAGCTATCACCTATTTGCAAACCCGTTTTATCAGCAACAGCTTTTCCAATACTGACTTCTAAATTTCGTTTCCAAAGTGCGCCCGTTTCTATTTCAGCTGCATAAATCTCAAGAATACTATAATCAGTTCCCACAATTCTAAACCCCTCATAGCTATCACCCAAAGACAGGGGCACGGCTTTTTTAATGAGTGGATGCTTTGGGTTAAGAAAAGGTCTTGCTTCTTTTACCGTAATATTTCCTGTTGGATTATCAATATGATACATGTTGCAGAGTATCATTTGAAGGGGCGAACCCTTGGCACCTACAACCATGTCAATGCCTGCTAAGTTTTTATCAAACTTATCCTTCATCTGTTCATTCACCGTAAGAAGAAAATTTATCAATCCGACACCTAGGGCAAAGAGCAAAACAACTAAGAGTAAGTTGAGCGGGTTATGAATTATATTTTTCCAAGCTAGTTTTAAAAGACTCATTCTAAAATGATTTTATTGTTGATGAAATCTTTTAACCTACCATCATGCGTTACGATTACTAAGGCAGCCCCTAATGCCTTTGATTGGTTTTCTAATAGCTTAATTGATTCGTTGCAGGTCTTATCATCCAGTGCGGAAGTGGGTTCGTCTGCAAGTATGAGTTTTGGACTATTGATAATCGCGCGGGCAATACTCACACGTTGCTTTTCTCCCTGACTTAAGTTTCGGGGATAGGCATTGCTTTTATGCTCGACCTGTAGCTGCTCTAAAACTGACATTACCCTAGCTTTGTCTTCTTGCCCTCTACCCATCTTTTGCGTGAGCAAAATATTTTCTAGCACTGTTAAGGCTCCCACAAAGTGTGCTTGCTGGAAAACAATACCTATGTTGTCACCACGAAAATTATCAATACTACTTTTAGACAAGCTATACAAACTTTGTTCGTTAAGAAATACATCTCCTTCATTTGGTTTCAAAAGACCTGCTAGAATATGTAATAGGGTTGTTTTTCCCACACCAGATTGACCCAGAATCAACAAAGACTCACCCTCTGCACATTGAATGTCAGGAAAATGAATCATTTCTTCCTTATGATATCTATGACTTAACTTCTGTGTTTTTAGCATTTTTTATAAGTTATCTCCTAAAGGAGCCATTAAGCCATCCTTTAAAGAGTTTCCAAAATAAGATTTTCTTCTTGAGTAACCCATGTCAAGTTTAGGTTAAAATTTAAAACTAGATAATAGATAGTTACAATTTAACGCTACAGAGTGTATAGAGAGAAATTGTAATTGACAATATATTTTACTAAAGACTATCTTTGTAATCCTTTAGAGAATTGAAACTGAAAGAATACATAGCAATCATTACAGACGCTCTGCGCGGCAAAGAGCAAGACTATACAAAGGGTTCTATTAAGCGCGCACTTGTCTTATTGTCCATTCCCATGATTATGGAAATGGTGATGGAGTCATTGTTTGCTGTCGTTGACATTTATTTTGTAAGCAAATTAGATGATGTAGACGCTGTTGCAACAGTGGGTCTCACAGAAAGTGTATTAATGATAATGGAGTCGGTTGCTATAGGAATAGCAATGGCAGCAACAGCAGTAGTAGCAAGACGTATAGGAGAAAAAGATGCAGAGGGCGCATCCCGTGCAGCTATGCAATCCCTGCTTCTGGGAACTCTCGTTGCTATAGTTTTAGGTGTTCTGTCCTATCACTATGCAGATGATATCTTACGTATGATGGGAGGTTCAGAAACTTTAGTAGCAAAGGGAACACGTTACACCCAGATTATTTTGGGATTTAATATAGTGCTCATGCTCCTCTTTTTATTTAATGGTATTTTCAGAGGAGCAGGAAATGCTGCCATAGCAATGAATACGCTGTATTTGGCAAATGGAATTAATATAATACTTGATCCTTGTCTTATACATGGGTACTTTTTCTTTCCTAAAATGGGATTGGAAGGAGCAGCTATTGCGAGTGTAATAGGTAGAGGCATTGGTGTCTTGTTTCAAATCTATGTTTTAGTAAAAGGATCATCTATAATTCGAACAAAGCTATCGTATTTAAAACCTAACTTTCAAATATTAAAAAATTTAGCGCGTGTTTCTATAGGCGGAGCAGGACAGTTTTTAATTAGTACTGCAAGTTGGATATTTCTAGTAAAAATATTAGCAGAATTTGGTAGCGCTGTACTAGCAGGATATACTATAGGCATTCGCGTCATTATTTTCACCATCCTACCTTCATGGGGAATGTCAAATGCTACTGCCACGTTAGTGGGACAAAATCTGGGTGCAGGAAATGCAGAGAGAGCAGAAAAAACAGTTTGGCTAGCAGGAAAATATAACGTTATATTATTGTTTGTAATTACCCTAATCTGTGTGATTTTTCCAAGACCGATTATTTCCTTCTTCACACAAGACCCAGAAACAGTACAGCACGGAATTACCTGTTTGCGTTTTGTAGTCCTTGGATATATCTTTTATGCGTACCAAATGGTTCTAGGTCAAGCATTCAATGGAGCAGGAGACACCTATACACCAAGTCTCATGAATTTCATTGCGCTCTGGTTATTTCAGATTCCAGCAGCCTATGTATTAGCAAAGGTTCTTGACTTTGGGTCACAGGGTGTGTACATGGCAATCAACCTAAGTTCGGTTGTATTAACCCTTCTCTTGTACTGGAAGTTTAAGCAGGGCAAATGGAAACAAGTAAAAATCTGATTGAGAAATTCTTCCGCGGAGCTTTCGGCAATAGACAAAAAAAAGCCTGAAGACACCACACCTTCAAGCTTAATACATAAACACCCTTAAATTTTATAATTCTTAAGTCCAGACGCTAGTAGGGACTTTTGGGGTTGTAATTGTATGCACATTTGCAATCACAACTACATCTATATTACGTTGGGGTTTGACTGAACCACATAAAATGTTAAAATTATTTTCTAAAAACAGCTTTAAAAAATGACGGATATTTGACAAAGGGAGGTCAATAATCTGATAGTGAATGTGTTACAAAGGCAAATATTTTAGCGTTTTTTCATATTATTTTGTGTTTTTTAGCTCTAAAAGCTCAAAATTATATTTCTAACTGAATGTGAAATTCAGTGGATTGTTACTAGGATTTATAGAATTCTTAACTATATTTGGTTAACCAATAATTGGTCAACCAAATATATGCTGTGCTGTGCTGTGCTATGCTAAGTAATCAAAGGAATGTCTCTTGGGTACTGTAGGCGACTGGAAGAGTTATCAAAGACAACGTTGCGGCACGCTTTGTATATGTTGATCAGAAAGGAAGCAGATGACATTTAAAAGAAAATAAACCTTTGTACTAAACATGTGCAACTGAAAATTTGGATGTATTTGTTTTTGGAAGAAGTGAAGCAAATGAATCCAATTTTAATTTACCTAATGACCCAGTATTTATTCATAGAACAAAGCAAGCATGGGAGCTCTTGTTTGCTTAAGTGATAGAACCCATGAAAGTTACCACCCAGTTACTGAAACGCTAACAAATATCATTTCAATTATCAAGAGCTTAATGTTGTGCATAAATGATGAAAATTATTCTGTTCTGGAATTACATGATAAAAAGAAAAATTCTTGCTTAATTGCGATTGCAAATGCAGACGCAGATACATCAAAAAAGCATTTACTTAATATAAATAATAAGAGCTTGGACTGGGAAGGTCTATATATAATTAAAAACAAAAATCAAAAATATGAGTGAATTACATGACGCGATGAAACCCACTAAAGAATATTGGATAGACACAGAAACTCCTTGGGAGCAAGTAGCAGAGGGGCTCTCTAGACAAATTATGGGATACGATGGAAAGATTATGCTCGTGAAAGCAAAATTTGATATGGGGGCTGTAGGAACATTACATAAACATTATCATTCGCAAGTAACCTATGTAGCAAGTGGCGAGTTTGAAATGACAATTGGTGATGATGTACGCATTATCAAAGAAGGCGACTCGTATTATATTCCTCCTAATGAGATGCATGGATGCGTTTGTCGCAAACCAGGAATTCTGATTGATGTATTTAGCCCTGCGCGAGAAGATTTTTTAGGACATGAAATGCTTGATCTATAATGGGAGCAAATAAACAAATCAAAGGTCTACGATGGTGGGTAATAGCTCTTATAGCATTGGCTACAGTCATCAATTATATTGACAGAACCTCGTTCAATATTTTATGGCCAGATATTTTTAAAGAGTTATATCCAGAAATTGATTTGGATGGACACAAACAGCTATACACAAACATTTCTATTGTGTTTTTGCTTTCCTATGCATTTGGACAGGCGATCTTCGGTAAGATCTTTGACTGGATAGGTACGCGATTAGGCTTTGCCTTATCGATAGGTGTATGGTCTCTAGCCACCGTAGCACATGCTGCAGCAAGAGGTGTAGTAAGTTTTGGAATATTTCGGTCAATCCTGGGACTCTTGCAAAACAATTATTAAAGGCATGTTATGATGGCGGATCGCGTTTGTTAGAATTTACGAACAGAGGAGATTTTGCACACGAGATTTTTAATGATCTAAATAAATATGCCTTAGCGGAGCTTCCAGGAATGATCCTAGGAGTAGGCTCTGTTACAGATGCGGGGACGGCAGCCTTATATATGCAAATGGGCGCTAACTTTGTAGTAACCCCAGTTCTTAGAGAAGACATCGCCCTAGCCTGCAATCGAAAAAAAGTACTATGGTCACCTGGCTGTGGTACGCTAAGTGAAATATGTAGAGCAGAAGAATTGGGCTGTGAGATAGTAAAGCTATTCCCAGGTGGTATCTATGGACCAGGTTTTGTAAAAGCAATCCGTGGTCCTCAGCCGTGGACTAAAATAATGCCTACTGGAGGCGTGTCGCCAACAGAAGAAAATTTAGTTGCTTGGTTCGGGGCAGGTGTAACTTGTGTAGGTATGGGCTCAAAATTATTTACTAAGGAGATTGTACAAGAAAAAAGATTTGACCTCTTGAAAGAAAAAGTTTCTGACGCCTTAGCTCTTATTAAAGAAATTAGGAAGTAGCAGATTTATTTTCCGAAAAACGTAGACCACCAGCTTTTCTTATTTTTCGTACCATTGGATGTATGTGAGTGCGAGTTCTTGCTTGCTGATGCAAAAGGTATATAGTAGCTTGTATTGTTTTGACTTGACCAATATAAATCGGTGGCCTCATACATTCTACTTACATCATAGTGTTTTTTGTCTATTGCTTTTAAAAGACTATCAATATTTTTAGAATCCGGTTTTCGAACCAGTAATTCTTTACATTTCAATACAGTACTGAAGCTACCCGATGTTTGGATATGCTCTTTAAGTGATCCGTCCATCATACCATAACTATCACTATTCGTTAAACTGTAAGTCAGTGTTATTGCAATGGTTTTCTCTGGGCTTAATTTCCCAAATGTAACTTCAGGGATGGTGAAGTGTAGGGAATTAGAAAATGAACCAATCTTAGCTTCTGAGCCTCCATGAAATGTTTTATGTTCTAGTTGTAAAACAGAACCTAAACGCACATCACCTAGTAAATCCCATAGACTGAAATTCATCCGAAAAGGTGCTGTTGACTTTTGTTCTCCATAAAAGGGATCCTCGTAGATAAAGTCATTCATGTCAAACTCTACCCAGATATCTTCTATCCTCTTATTTCTGATATAGTCTCGGCTAACCCGACTATAGATATCACCACCTAATGGCTTAATCTTATTGTATAAGTCGCTTGTTATATCTTGCCATTTATGCACCATAATTAAACTGTGTTTATTGCTTAAACATTTACTTTTTGAAAATCATTACTTGTACATTTGTTTGTTCATCACCAGTGATTTTATTCTGGATGGTAGCCTCTACTTTTTCAATGCTAAGGTACTCCCATCCCTGAGCCACGTACTGGCTTATTATCTCATGCACCTGCACGGCAATATCACCATAGGTAGAGTCTTTCGTCAGTATAGGGCGGAAAGGGACTACTCTGTATTCTGGTATTGTGTTCGACATACGTAATCTAATTTTCTAAGCGAAGGATTTATCAGCCTAGTGTTTAAATGTAACCAAAAAATAGAAATGAATCGCTAGGTGCTTACTCCAAGTCCCGCGTGAGGTGCCTGGAGGGTTTTAGTCCGCTAGGACCAAGCGAGCAGCGCGCCCGGAAGGGACCGACCCAGATACGGAGTAGCTGGGGCACGCCCAAGTCCTTTCATTCCTGACTCTTCCTACCGACTCCTTCGCCCAATCGACAAAAAACTGTATTTTCACAGCCAGTAAAATAGCAATGAAGAAGTATCAAACAATAAAGGGACTAGACCTGCCGGCGATTGACAAGGAGATCTTGCAAATGTGGGCTGATAATGATGTGTTTAACAAGAGTGTGGATCAGAGACCCAAGGACAATAGTTTTGTCTTTTATGAGGGACCGCCTTCTGCGAATGGGAAGCCGGGAATTCACCATGTGATGGCTCGTGCGATTAAGGATATTTTCTGTCGGTTTCAGACGATGCAGGGAAAACGTGTAGAGAGAAAAGGCGGCTGGGATACCCATGGACTTCCGATAGAGTTGAGTGTGGAAAAAGAGCTGGGCATTACCAAGGAGGACATAGGGAAGACGATTAGTATCGAGGAGTATAATAAGAAGTGTAGGGAAACGGTGATGCGTTATAAAAACCTATGGGATGATATTACGGTGAAGATGGGTTACTGGGTGGATCTGGATAATCCGTATATCACATTTGAAAATGAATATATAGAGTCGGTCTGGTGGTTGTTAAAAAACCTCTATGACAAAGGACTTATTTATAAGGGGTACACAGTACAGCCTTACTCACCTGCGGCAGGTACTGGATTAAGTTCGCATGAATTAAATATGCCAGGTGCGTATAAAGATGTGAGTGATACTTCTGCGGTCGCACAATTTAAAGTGATTAAAAACGAAACATCAAATTTCTTATACGAGGGAATCGGTGAGGAAGATGTGCATATCATAGCATGGACGACAACACCATGGACGTTGCCTTCAAATACGATGTTGGCAATGGGTGCTAAGATTGATTATGTGCGGGTAAAAACATTTAACCCTTACACGAAATTGCCAGTCAATTTAATTCTTGCAAAAGAGTTAGTAGGGAAGTGGTTTAAACCGGAGCAGGCGGAACTGGATTTTGATGCGTTTACCCCAGAGGATAAAAAAATACCCTACGCGATTACAGGAGAATATAAGGGAGCGCAGTTTGAACGTATCCAGTACGAACAACTACTCGATTATCAGCAGCCTGAAGAGGGGGAAGCATTTATTGTAGGCCTAGGAGATTTTGTATCGACCTCTGATGGAACAGGAATTGTACACTGTGCACCTTCGTTTGGTTCTGATGATATGCGTATTGCCCAGAGATATAATGTGGGTGCATTAACGCTGGTAGATAAGCAGGGAAAGTTTGTAGATGGGGTGGGCGAATTTTCAGGACGCTATGTGAAGGATTATAAAAACCAGGGAGAGGAATACAGAAATACAGATATTGATATTGCTATCAAACTGAAGACGGAGAACAAGGCGTTCAATGTGCAGAAGTATAGCCACAACTATCCACACTGCTGGCGTACGGATAAACCCATATTGTATTACCCACTGGATAGTTGGTTTGTACGTGCAAGAGAGGTGAAGGAGAAGATGGTGGATCTGAATAAAACAATTAACTGGAAGCCAAAATCTACGGGAGAAGGAAGATTTGGAAACTGGTTAGAAAATGTATTGGACTGGAATTTATCGCGATCAAGATACTGGGGAATTCCTTTGCCGATATGGAGATCAGAAGACGGTGCAGAAAAGTGTATAGGTTCCATAGAAGAATTAGGAAAAGAGATTGCTGAAGCAAATGCAAAGTTAGGTTTAGACCAAACAGTTCCAGAAGATTTACATAGGCCTTATATAGACAAGGTAATACTTGTCTCAGAAACAGGGCAGGAAATGAAGAGAGAACTAGACCTAATCGATGTATGGTTTGACTCAGGTTCTATGCCCTTTGCGCAGTTGCATTATCCATTTGAAAATAAGGAATTGGTAGACGAGGGTACATTCTATCCTGCAGACTTTATTAGTGAGGGAGTGGATCAGACTAGAGGGTGGTTTTATACCCTGCATGCCATCTCCTCTATGGTAAAAGAGAGTGTTGCTTTTAAGAATGTGGTATCTACTGGATTGGTACTCGATAAAAATGGACATAAAATGTCTAAGCGTTTAGGGAATGGTGTGGATCCATTTGAAACACTGGAAAAGTATGGAGCAGATGCGACACGCTGGTACATGATGACCAATTCCAACCCCTGGGATAATCTAAAATTTGATGTGGACGGTATTGAAGAAGTGCGACGTAAGTTTTTTGGCACCCTTTATAATACCTATTCCTTCTATGCACTCTATGCGAACATTGATGGATTTGCTTACGCAGAAGAAGAGATTGATTTAGAGAAGCGACCTGAGATAGATAGATGGATATTGTCCTTATTGAATTCATTAGTGCAAGAGGTAGAACTTGATTATGCGGAATATGAACCTACACGTGCGGGACGGAAAATCCAAAGCTTTGTAGAAGATAATTTGAGTAACTGGTATGTGCGATTGTGTAGACGACGTTTCTGGAAAGGAGATTATAGTGAGGATAAAATTTCTGCCTATCAAACCTTGTACACCTGTATGAAAACAGTAGCAAAATTAATGGCGCCGATTTCACCGTTCTTTTCTGACTGGTTGTATAAAAATCTAAATAGAGTTTCAGAAAACGAAGACCATGTGTCTGTGCACCTAGCACATTTTCCAAAGTCCAATGCAAGTCTCATAGACAAGGACCTAGAAAGACGCATGAGTTATGCGCAGCGCATCTCATCCTTAGTACTTTCTCTGAGACGTAATGATAAGTTGAGAGTGCGTCAACCCTTACAGAAAATTAT
Organism: uncultured Saprospiraceae bacterium; assembly: GCA_938045585.1. Lineage (GTDB taxonomy): Bacteria > Bacteroidota > Bacteroidia > Chitinophagales > Saprospiraceae > CALCMJ01. The sequence goes on along the minus strand of CALIAU010000020.1, from coordinate 161,802 downwards.
GTTACCCGTACTTGACTCAAAATTTGAAGAAGATGTGCGCAGGGTAGAGGGACTTATTCTGCATGAGGTGAATGTCAAAGAGATTGACTATATCGCGGATACAACAGGGGTGTTTAAGAAAAAGATTAAACCCAATTTCAAGACCCTTGGAAAGCGCCTAGGTAAAAACATGAAGGCAGGTGCTGGAATGATAGCAGGACTGGGTCAAGAAGATATCGCACAGATAGAAAAGGACGGGAAGTATACTTTGCAATTTGATGATGGTCCTGTAGAACTCAGCCTAGAAGATTTTGAAATATTAGCTGAGGAGATTCCGGGATGGCAGGTAGCGCAGGATAAAGAAATAACGGTTGCTCTTGATGTGAATATCTCTCCAGACTTACGATCAGAATGGATAGCGCGTGAGTTGGTAAATAGAATTCAGAACATCAGAAAAGATTCTGGTCTGGATGTGGTAGATAGAATACTAGTTAGGCTAGATGGAGGCGAAGAAGTGAATGCTGCAGCTCTAGCGCACAAGGAATATATCTGCAATGAGGTATTAGCGGATGATGTGATTATACAAGAAGGTCTGAGTGCAGAGGCCTTGGAGATAGACAGTGCACTCAGCGTGAAAATTGTAATAGAAAAAGTTTAACATGTCCAAAGAAAAATTCGGTATAGCAATACATGGCGGAGCAGGGACGATACTGCGCTCAAAGATGACAGCAGAGAAAGAGCAGGCGTACCGATCAGCATTAGAAATAGCTTTGGATGCTGGCTATGCGGTTCTTGCGAAGGGAGGAACATCTTTAGCAGCGGTAGAATGTGCTGTGATAAAATTAGAAAATTGTCCCCTCTTTAATGCAGGTAGGGGTTCTGTCTTCAATGCAAAAGGCGAACATGAAATGGATGCGAGTATTATGGATGGTAAGACTCTACATGCAGGAGCAGTTGCTGCTGTGCGTAATTTTAAAAATCCTATTACATTAGCGCACAAAGTTTTATTACACTCTGATCATGTGTTGTTAATGGGAGAGGGTGCAATGGAGTTTGCAAAACCCTATGCGTTAGACATGGAGTCTGATGAATATTTTCATGTAGATCATAGATACGCACAGTGGCAAAAGATAAAGGGAAGTGATAGTTTTCAATTGGATCATGCGAAGGAGGATAAAAAATACTTAGGCACAGTAGGAGCAGTTGCTCTGGACATGGATGGTAATCTAGCTGCCGCCACCTCTACAGGAGGCATGACGAATAAAAAATTTGGACGGATAGGTGATAGTCCTTTGATAGGCTTAGGAAATTATGCGAATAACAAAACCTGCGCGGTCTCTTGCACAGGGAGTGGAGAATATATTATGCGTGGAGTTACGGCCTATGATATTTCCTGTCTTATGGAATACAAGGGACTCAGTCTTGATGAGGCTGCAAATGAATCTGTAATGAAACGACTTCTAGATCTTGGGGGGGATGGAGGTGTCATTGCAATAGATGCCCAAGGGAATATATCCATGCCCTTTAATTGTGATGGGATGTATAGGGGGATGCGGAACCAAGAAAGGAGAGAGGTTAGTATTTATGGGTGAGCCGGGGTGACACAGTGTGTCACGGTTTCATGGTTTCCGCACGTCGTGCTGGTTTCCTGGTGCAACGGTTTGCTATTCGTATAATCAATTCTGATTATTTCTTAAGTACTTTTCTATTCAAACAACAGATACCAGGATTTACAGGATTTGAGGATTAGACAGGATTTTGTGCGGTCTTAAACTTTGGCAGGTTCTTTCTGGACTTGACCGAGAATTACAGATTTTGTTAAATACAAAAACCATGATACCTGCCTTCCAAGGAACGCAGACAGGCCGTGATACATGAAACCGCTTTACTCAAATTCCGCATCAATTGGCAAAACTGCAATTTTTTTTTCATCGATTGAAAACATATCACTATTTGCCAAAACATGTACTGTCAGATTAGACATCGTCATTGGTGTTCCTTCCGGTAAAATTTCTACATTATTATGATCGAGGCTTGCAGGATCAAAAATGATAACCATGCCTGAACCTATTATAGTACAATCATTACAATTACGTATAATCATACCCGTATCTTCCGCTAAACCTATTCCGAGTAAATGTGGATGCAAAGCAACCGCTTCCGCTAATCTTCCAAATCTACCCCGTTGGATAAAATGAGAATCAATAATAAGACCAGGGATGAAGCCCATACCCTCACGCATACGCACGGAGCCTTTGTTGAGCGCTTCAGAACTACTACCTCCAGAAACCATTTCGCTAGACATAGCCATAGCGCCCGCACTTGTACCTGCAATAACGATTGCTTCGTTTTGGAATCGATGCTTCATCATTTTATGAACAGCTGTTTCACCTATGATGTCAGAAAGACGGGATTGGTCACCGCCGGACATCATAATACAGTCTGCATTTTGTATAATTTTTATTGCTTCTGGATCCTCTGCCTGGTCGCGTTCGCGGAAATCTAAGATTTGTACATCTGTACAACCTAGGCGTGTAAAGGCATTCGTATACATCTCGCCCACTTCTACAGGAATCTGAGAAGCCGTTGTGATTACAACAATCTTAGCATGTATGCCACCGCTTTCCTTTACAACTCTACTTAATATTCCCTCACTTAAAAAGTCCATTCCCCCGTCATGATCACCAGCTCCTTTATCCTCGTTCCCCCCGATTGGTATTAATGTTCCTTTAAATGCCATGTTCTTCTTATTTAAATGCAGTTGCAAAGAAAATCAATATAAATGTGAATTTCTACCCTTTGTATATATTTAGTCGCCTAGATTTTTGTAAATTTTTAGCAAATAAGACAACTATGCGGATACGAGAAATAAGAGCAATGCGTGGCCCTAACTATTGGTCCATACGTAGACACAAACTTATAGTAATGACTCTTGACCTAGAGGAGTACGAAGAAATGCCCACTAATAAGATTGATGGTTTTTATGAACGTCTAAAAGAAATGTTCCCAGGTATGTACGAACATAGATGTTCTGTAGGTACACCCGGCGGCTTTTTTGAACGCGTAATAGATGGCACTTGGATGGGACATGTGATAGAACATATTGCCTTAGAAATCCAATCCCTCGCTGGCATGGAAGTAGGCTTTGGAAGAACGAGGGGCTTTGGAGAAGAAGGCGTCTACTCGGTTGTCTTTGCCTATCTGGAAGAAAAGGCAGGAAAGTATGCTGCTCGAGCTGCTGTTAGAATAGCAGTGGCGCTGACGGAAGGAACAGAGTACGATTTAGAAGAGGATATTCAAGAGATGCGAGAAATAAGAGAAAGAGAGCGATTAGGACCTAGCACAGGATCTATTATTGAAGAAGCAGTGAGTAGGGGCATACCCTGGGTACGTCTTAATAAATATTCTCTTTGCCAACTAGGCTATGGTGTAAACCAAAAAAGAATTCAAGCTACCGTCTCCAGTGATACGAGTAGTATAGGAGTAGAAGTTGCCTGTGATAAGGAAGATACTAAGCACCTTTTAGAACAAGCAAATATAGCTGTAGCGAAAGGAGACATCGTGCGCTCAGAACGAGGACTGCGTGAGGCAGTGGAATATGTCAAATATCCCTTAGTAATAAAACCTATTAACGGAAACCACGGAAGAGGCATCACCATCAATATTCAAAACTGGGAAGAAGCCCTCGCAGGCTTTAAGGCTGCCAAAGAAATTTCACGTTCAGTTATTGTAGAAAAATTTATAACAGGAGATGATTATAGACTTCTAGTGATAAACTACAAATTGGTTGCTGCAGCAAAGCGTACACCTGCACATGTTGTAGGAAATGGTAAACATACAATTCAAGAACTCATTGATGAGGTAAATAAAGACCCCCGTCGAGGCTATGGCCATGAGAAAGTACTCACTATGATCTCCGTGAATGAGATGACAGAAAATATTTTGAAGTCCAAGGGCTACACAACCGAAACGGTATTAACGGACGGCGAAGTGCTCTATCTCAAAGAAACAGCAAATCTATCTACTGGAGGAACGGCTACAGATGTAACAGATATCGTGCACCCAGAAAATATATTTATGGCAGAACGGATTTCTAGAGTGATCGGTTTGAATATTTGCGGCATTGATTTGATGACAACAGATATTTCCAAACCTGTTTCTGAAACAGGGGGTGCCGTCTTAGAAGTAAATGCAGGTCCAGGTTTTAGAATGCACCTCGCTCCTACAGAGGGTATGCCGAGAAATGTTGCAGCAAGCGTGGTAGATATGCTCTACCCACCAGGAACCAGTTCGCGCATTCCTATTGTTGCCGTTACCGGAACAAATGGGAAGACCACAACGACACGACTCATTGCACACATGGTAAAGATGATGGGGCACAAGGTGGGTTACACTACCTCAGATGGTATCTATATACAGAACCATATGTTAGATGTAGGCGATTGTACAGGTCCAGTGAGTGCCGAGTTTGTAATCAAAGATCCCACGATTGACTTTGCAGTTTTAGAAACGGCGAGAGGCGGACTCTTGCGCGCAGGATTGGGTTTCCATAATTGCGACATTGCAGTTGTGACAAATGTTGCACCAGATCATTTGGGCATACGAGGCATTAATACAGTCGAACAGATGGCACGATTGAAAGGAGTGGTACCAGAAACAGTACTGCCTGATGGCTACGCTATTCTGAATGCAGATGACGAACTCGTCTATAACATGCGCGAGAATTTGAAGTGTAACATTGCGCTCTTTTCTATGGACGAAAATAATGAAAACATAAAACGACACGCAAAGAGAAATGGCTTGTACGCTATCTATGAAAATGGCTTCATAACCATCTGTAAAGGTACATGGAAAATGCGTGTTGTAAATGCTGTCAATGTGCCGCTCACGTTTGGTGGTAAAGCTCGGTTTATGATACAAAATGTATTGCCAGCCGCACTGACGGGATATATACGAGGCTTTGATTTACGTGATATAAAGATGGCCTTGGAATCCTTTATTCCATCCCCATCACAAACACCAGGACGCCTAAATTTATTTGAGTTCAAAAACTTTAATGTCTTATTGGACTATGCGCACAATGCGGCAGGCATGCAGGCCTTACATAAGTTTATTGAGAAACTAGACGGCAAACCCAAGGTTGGTATTATTGCCGGAATAGGGGATAGACGTGAAGAAGATAATGTAGCGATGGGCAAACTCGCAGCAGAAATGTTTGACGAGGTAATCATTCGTCAAGACAAAAATCTTAGAGGTAAGACAGAAGAAGAATTGATAGGCATGCTGACCAAGGGGATAAAAGAACATGATCCCAATAAGGAGATTAAAATATTTAAATCAGAAAAAGAAGCGATCAGCTTTGCCATCGAAAATGCGAAGCCCGGTAGCCTGATTGTCATGTGTAGCGATGTAGTTCCAGACGCCCTCAAGCAGGTGATGGACTACAAGGAAAAAGAGGCAGACAAACTCTATGAGTTTAGCAAGGAAGACATTCCTAATATGGGTTAAGAAAAAAATAATATGTATTTGGGCGTGCCCCAGTTTCTGAGTTTCAGAAACTAGGTCGCTCCCTTCCGGGCGCGCTGTTCGCTTGGTCCTTGCGGACTAAAACCCTGCAGGCAACTCACGCGGGCGCTTTTCTGCCCCTACTATTAGATGCTATAAATTTTAGTTTAAATATTTCTGATGAAGTGGTGCAACGTTTGTGTAAATTAAGGATAGTTGATATTGTAAAGCATGCTGAAAGTTTATTTAGCACCTTTTATTAGGTGAAAGAAATTATAATAAAATGCAAAAATCAATATATCTTTTAATTGTTAGCTGTATACTACTTGCCTTCTCTTCATGCCGTAAGGATAGTTATACAGAGACCTTTACCACAAATCCACCTATAGTTATTGACGTAAATTTTGTAGAGGCCAAAGTCCAAGGAGTGGTCGTTGACCAAAACAATAATGCAGTATCGGATGCATTTGTACGCTGGGGAGAAAATACCGTAAACACAGACGAGAATGGAGTGTTTATAATCGCAGGAACAGTAAAACAAAAACAAGCCCGGCTGGATATTTCTAAAGAAGGGTACTTTATAGCTAGACAGGTTTTACAGACCTATGAAAAAGAGAATACCACAACCAAGGTTAAACTTATTCAACGGGAACTCACAGAAGCAATTGCATCGCAAGAAACTACCACTATACAAACAAATGGAGGAGCGGAGATAACATTTGCACAAGATGGATTTGAAAACGAAGATGGCTCTTCTTATTCGGGAGAGGTAAATGTGTATGCATATTATCTTGACCCAAGTAGAGACGATTTACAAGAAATAATGCCCGGTAACTTACTAGCACAAAATGCAGACCGCCAATTACAGGTCTTACAAAGCTTTGCCATGCTCAATGTGGAATTAGAAGACCCTCAAGGAAGGCCTCTTCAACTTTCTAAACCAGCAAAACTCAGCTTTCCTGTGCCAAGCTCTCTTAGCACAAATGCACCTACTAATATTCCACTGTGGTACTATGACTTGGAAGCTGATCTTTGGAAAGAAGAAGGAGAAGCACTCTTGGAAGAAAATAAATATGTGGGAGAGGTAGCACACTTCACCTGGTGGAATTGCGATATACCAGCAGAAGTAATTTTCTTAGAAGGGACGATTAACCCTATTCGAGGTTCGTATTGGGATCACGTCGTAAGACTCACGGTTGTGTCAACAGGCGCAAGTGCGATTGCAACAGTATCTCAACAAGGATCTTTTTCTGGCTTCGTTCCAAAAGGAGAAGTGTTTCTTCTAGAAATTTTAAACACCTGTAATGACCCAGTATTTACAACAAACATAGGTGCTTTTGAAGAAGACACTGTTCTGCCTGCAATTACCGTATCGACTCCTCCTGAGAATTGGTTTTTGATTTCAGGGAAGCTTTTAGATTGTCAGAACACCCCAGTAACAAATGGATATGTATCTGTAAACTATGCAAATCAAAATAGAATCATCTTTGTAAATGACGAAGGAAACTTTGCAGAAGTATTTCCGGAATGCATAGACAAGGATGTAGCAATAGTGGGTGTAGATTTGGACAACTTAAAAAGTAGCCCAGTGTTTTTTGCTACACTGGACATGGATATAAATGTAGAACTATTAAATGCTTGCGATGAATTAGCAGGACAGTTTTCTCTCTCTCTGCAGGGAGACTCTATAGTTGGAAGACCATGTACGATGAACATTGTAAATATTTCTTCCACAAAAGAACGATATGATATAAGCCTAGTGCATCCACAAGAGAATGGAACTGTAATTTATCTCCTTTACATCACTTCTTTTATAGATACTCCTTTGAGTTGGACTTCTATTGCTTTTCAATCAAACCAAACAATCATTCAAGGAAACCCAGAAATAATTTTTGATTTTGAATTAGGAGCACCTATTAGTTTGCAAATATTAGAGAACAGTAGAGAGTCAGGCGACACCTTTCATTTTGTTGGAAAAGTAAGTGCAGAGAATATATTAACAGGGGAGGTCTTGGATGGAGCCGATTTAGAGATAAAGGCTTTAATATTATAACCCAGGCAATTATTTAAAAAACAGCAGAGTATATTATATAGGATATATAAGGAAATAAGACATTTTTGGAAACACGAGAGATTATACAATTTTGTTTAGAAGGAAATAAAGAAGCGGAGAACCGTTTGTTTATGCGCTATGCAAACAGAGTGTACACAATATGTCTCAGATACTGTAAACAGAAAGAAGAGGCAAAAGATCTTATGCAAGAATGTTTTATTACTCTTTTCGATAATCTATCAAAATACGATGAGAACAAAGGAGAATTTGAAGGGTGGATGTTTAGAGTCTGCACAAATGTGGTCTTGAAAAAACTGAGAAAGAAAAAACATACTATCAACATTTCATATCCTGAATACCTACCAGAGAAACCAGAAGAAGCATTTGAAGAAGCTTTAGAACATGTTTCAAATCAAACTCTACTAGAAACTATCCAAGCACTTCCAGAAGGGTATAGACAGGTATTAAACTTATATGTGTTTGAAGGTTTGAAGCATACGGAAATTGGAGATTGCCTTGGTATTAGCGCAGCGACATCTCGATCACAATATGGAAGAGCAAAGAAATTATTAAAAGCGAATTTGGAAAAAAAAATAGCAAACAAGATTAACAATGAAGAGAGAAGATTGGCTTAAAGATAAACTCAAAAACAGGTTTAATGATTTTGATCCACAATTGGACCTAGATCAAGCTTGGAATGATTTGGAGAGACGTAGAAATCCCAAGGAAGATAAACGAAGAGTTTTGTATTGGGTTTTTGGCTTGGGTGTCGTATTGATTGCTATTAGCTTGTATTGGAACTTTAATCGAATGTCAATGGAAGAGAAGCAAGTTGCGAACCAAGAAATGGAGATAGAAGAAAATCATCAAATAGAAAATAGAGACCCAAAACTTAATAGAGAAAAAGAAATAAAGAAAATCTCAAATAGCAAGGAAATAGCTCCTCATAGAATAGAATACAACACCAAAAGAGGTACAGATGAAAGAATAACATTAGAGGCCAAACACACAAATAGCACCATCGCATCACTTAGCCCTTCAAAGTTAAATGTAAATATACAAACAGAGAATTTCAGTACCCTATCACCAAAACTTCAATACGCATCAGACGCCACCTTAGCAGGGACACAAAAAGTACTTGAACAAAAAGAAAAGAGAGCACAAATAACTAAGTCGTATTTAATTGCAAAAAGACCATTGACAAGAATTAAAACAACTAGGAATCGATTGCTTCCTAAGATTGTTGAGCTTACACAGCCAGTAAAGGAAGGAGCAAGCTATGATCTTGGCCTTAGCTTAGGGTATGGAATACATGCACGGTCTCTGAAAGATCGTAGTGGTGAACAGTCTGAATTTATTTCTTCTAGAAATGCGCAAGAGAGTGCTTTAGATGCCCTTGCAATAAATATATTCATGCGACGTAATATTTTTCAAAACCAGTTTATTGAATTAGGAGCAGGGTTTATGCAAACCAGTTTTTTGTTTCAAGACCAAAGCATCAGAAACGAACAGACAGAGTTGGATAATACTTTGACAGAAAGACATACCTATCCTGATGGAACAGAAGTTCTAATTTATGGCGCTGGAATAGAAACAATGACTATAACTAGAGATTCTAGATTTTATCAAAATTACAGACAGCTAGATCTGCATGCTGCATTTGGGCATAAAATTCAATTAAGGAATTCTCTTGGCCTTATACTTTCTGGAGGAATGGAATATAGCATATTTAATAGCGCAACAGGAGTAGCATATTCTGAAGAATCAAACCAAGAATATGGAAGACTAGGAGAACTTGGGTATAGAACAGGAGGATTGTTTTCTGGCCTGTTCAATATTGGATTAACAAAAGAATTGGGAGCAGGCTATAGAACGGAGTTAGGCTTAGCAATGAAAAGAAACGTTTCAGATTTAAGCAGTATAGAAAGGTTTAGTGATAAAAGGAATCATCTTCTTGCTAAGGTATCTTTTATTAAAGTGTTGAATTAGCTATATAAAACCATCCTCCTTCCTTAGCTGTATTTTTTTTCTATACATGCATTTTGTGTTAGCACAACCACCAGTTTTAGTAGAAGATTTTAATGAGGGGGTAGATGGGAGCTTTAATTTTCAGACTTCAGTTGGGAAGAATTAAATATGGCCCTTCAGCAATACTTCTTGTCACATGCACGCTTTAACAGTATTATATAATAAACTTAAGATTACCTTAGCAATGTTTTTATTAGTTTTAATTGCATTCAAGAAGGAAGAATAACTTCTTTATATTTTACTAACCAAACCAAACAAAATGAATTTACAAGCAGTAAAGCCATTACTCAGTGCATTCTTTTTAGCAAGCTTATTCCTAGTCTCCTGTGAGTCAGAACCTCTGGCACCAAGTTGTACTGATGGTATCCAGAACGGTACAGAAACAGGCATCGACTGTGGGGGAGACTGTCCTCCCTGTGCGACGACAGTAGAAGAAGACAAAGAGAATATCCAAAAAACCTTTGATGACATGCTTCTTTGTATCAGAAACATTAAAGAGTCAAAAGGGGTAGATGTCTTATTCAGAGACTTTTTAAAAATGTCTGATGGTGAAGTATTTAACGAGGATTGGGTTGAAGATATGTCCTCTACCTTAAACGAGGTCTTTGACTTTGAACGCATTGAAGAAAATAATAGAATAGATTTTGCCTTTCACTCGGGTATCTATACATTTAATCATGTAACAAATCTTTGGGACAAAGCAAGTGCATCCGATAGGATAGAATTCCACTTTCCGTCTGAACCTTTAGAAACAACAAACGATAGTGAAATTATTATTGACGCATATACAGACCAAGAGGTAGTTATTGACAATGAGACCTGGTATTTGCCAGTACAAATGCATGGCCTTGTAAGAGTTGATAATGAAAGAATCGTAGAAGTAGATTGGAATAATGTGGTATATGACGATAATGCAGATTTTGAAATTCCTGTAGCCTGGGATGTCTCAGTTTTTCTTACGCCTGTTACAATAAATACTAGCTTAAACAGAATCTCATCAACCGAATTTGATTTTGACGCGAGCTTTCTTGATGGAGACAAATGTAGTGTAGCTGTGGAAGTTGATTTTGAATTATTAGATGATGATATAGAAAATCTGAGCAACAGTTCTTTCAAAAAAGTAGAGGCGAAAGTAATAGTAGGAGATATTACTGTGGAATCACTTGCAGGAATTGCAGAACTACTTGCAATTGATAATCCTACTGACAATCAAATAAATTCACTCTTGGACCTTAGAGTTCTTTTTAATGAAGTAAAAATTGCAGATTTGGAAATAGACACAGAACTAGAAGCACTGGTTCTCTACTATAAGGATAGCTCGTCAGAAAATGCAGAATCATATTGGAGACCATTTATGGAAGACTTAGAAGACCTATGGGATGAATTCTTTGATTTTAATTAAGAAACATAATATGCTAATAGTGCTAGGGTTCCTCCTTAGTACTATTAGTTATTCCCAAGAAGGAATAACTAAACATCAGATTGGACTAAATGCCTCCAAGTTTATTTTTTTCTTCAATGAAGAAGCAAACAACTTGGATGTGAGTTATCGTTATTCCATGGATGAAAGCTATAGTCTTCGTTCAGCAGTGAGCTTGGATTATAGTTCGGATGAAAATGCAATATCGGATGCGGCAATTAGACTAGGCTTGGATAAGCATTTTCTTATAAGCAATAATTGGAGATTTTATTCTGGCTTTGACTTAGGCTATGCCCAGGGAGTCTTGAACAGTAATGATAGAACGACAAGAAAATATAGTGTAGAACTATTAGCAGGCTTCATGTTTAAAATAGGCAAACACTTTTCTCTATCTACAGAACCTAGTTTTGTGTTTGAACGGAATACAATACATAATCCTAATTCCTTTAACCCCGATGAGAACGAGGCATGGACAGAATTAAGCTTGCGAAATATTGGACAGGTACAGGTCAATTTTCATTTTTGATATAAGGAATTTAATTTTCACGAAACGACTAAACCACACCACCCTCACAACCCTCTAAATATCTCTAAGGACTTAGGATCCTTAAAGCCCTCCATATGCAACTTATAATACAATACAAGTTTGTCTACTAAAACAGTACGCTCTGCTTTGGGAATTTTATAACTCTGCACATCTTGCATTTCCATTTTATGAATAGTCCTTATATGCTGACTGAGTTCTGCATTCAGAATGTAATTACCTCTACTATCTTCAGGAACATATTTACCTTCTTCTAAATCAAAACATATATCCTGTAGACCATAATTGTCTAATGGTTCAAAACCCAAAAAGGAGGAAAGGTCCAACATAAATTTTAAAGAGAGGAGGGCAATACTGTCTGTGGTGTTGTCAAGGTAACGCAGATACATTTCTAGAAAAGAAAACAATTCAGCGTTTGCTTCATGTTCTTTGATTGTATGAGAGGCAATATCAATGAGGAAGATTGCCAAATTTGTTTTATGAATATCTAAGGTGATAGAACGATACAGGTAGGCAGAAGAAGCTTCTTTAATGCGATTTAATTTTTGGGCATCCTTATCGTAGATAATAAGATCGAGAATCTGTAAAACCTGATATAAACTAGCAGTTTTACTTTTCACTTTTCTGACTCCACTCACTATGCACGATCGCAAACCCTTTTCTTCTGTATAGATGTCTAGTATCAGTGAGGTTTCACTATACTTCATACTTTTAAGAACAATACCCTTGGTTTTTACAAGCATAGAATGCAGCGTCAATTTTGCAAACGCGAATATACGATATGATCTAAGGATGTGACTACAAAGCCTATTAGAACTCCCATCCTTCTATAGGATCTTGCTTGTACTTCTTTTTAGTAGCCAGACGTTGTTTTTGGCGTTCCCAGATAAGTTCTGCAAGCGCCTTGGGTGCTAAGATAACATTAGACGTACGGAGGGCATGATTGATTTTTGATTCTTCGATGTCTAGACGATATAGATAGCTCATAAGTAAATCGATATTGTCATCCATCATATCAGCGACACGCACTGAGATCTCTTCGATCATCAGTTCGTCACTGGCTTCTTTTTCAGTGGCACCTAACTCTTCTATGATTTTCTTTATTTCCAAAGACTTGCTGTTTCTTTTGTATTAAAACGCAGAATTTCCTCATAGAGTTTCCGATCGTTAGAAAGCCTAGGCACTTTATTCTGTCCTCCGTACTTTCCTCTGCTTCTGAACCAATGATCAAATGTGCCTTTAGGTAGAGATATAAGTTTTAAATTTTCTAAGGCTAGATCCTTAAACCGTTTGGCAGCATAATCCGAATTAAGTTCTTGTAATTGTCTATCTAACATAGATGCGAAGACATACAGATCTATTGGAGCAGTATTAAATTCAATTAGCCAATCATGGTAGCCGCGCTTTCCTTTCTCTAAATAACTAGGTGCAACCGTATATTCTTTTATACTACAGTGCAATTGCTTACAACAGAACTGCAAGGCTTTTTCAGTATTAGAAACCATAAGCTCTTCACCAAAAACATTTATGTACTGGGAAGTCCGACCAACAATTTTAATTCTAGGTGGAGTGATGCTTGTAAACTGTATGGTGTCACCGTTGACATAACGCCACAAACCACTCCTATTGCTTACAACAAGAACATAGGTACGCCCTTGCTCTACCTCATCAATTCTTACACAGTTATCTATATTTTGTAGATGGTCTTCTAGAGGATTAAACTCGAAGAAGTTTTCGTTATTACTCAATAAGAGCATGTCGTCTCTTCCTGGTATATCTTGTAAGCCAAAAAAGCCTTCTGAGGCATTGTAGACTTCGTAATAATCTATATTATCACCAGGAAAATACTTTGAGAACTGATTTCGATAAGGCTCAAAACTGACGCCACCATGGAAATAGGCGATCGCTTCAGGCCATACTTCTAACATATGATCTTTGCCTGTCTTTTCTAATATTTTATCAAACAATACCATCGACCAGGTAGGAACCCCCGCCAAAATATGCACACTCTCCTTAGTACAAATCTCAGCCATCAAGTCTATCTTCTTTTCCCAATCAGCAATAAGAGCAGTTTGGAAATCAGGTGTATAAAATGGCCGACCTACAGGTGGTATATTGTTAACCATTATAGCAGAAATATCTCCAACGATCACATTTTTGTTCTCCGCAAAGGGCTCTAAACTGCCACCCATAAGAAGGTTCTTTCTGGAAAATATTTTACTATCTGCATTGCTGTGGTGGACAAAGGTGACTGCGTCCCAATTGCCACGGATGTGATTTTGAAAAAGATAGCGCTTAGTTAGAGGTATGTACTTTGATCGATCATTGGTGGTACCACTAGACTTGGCAAAATGACGCACATTGCTTTTACATAAAATTCTTTTTTCACCCAGCATCATACGATGAATATCAGATGCAATGTCTTCGTACTGGATAAGAGGAAGGGCAGCTTTAAAATCAGAGTAGTTCTTTATTTCTTTTGCAAAATGCCTATAGCCATACTCAGTCGCTGTTAAGTCAGGCAATAGAGATGCAAACATCTTTTGCTGATAACTGTTCGGGTCGGTGCGCATCCGATCTACAGAGGGATATCTGTGCTCCATGTATTTTTGAACAAGCTTGTTGAAATAATCGCGCATCATGCAATCTTTGACTTAAACTGTAAGATAATCCTCTTTTCTTAATTCGTAAAAATGCACATCTGTATTATAATAATGCTCCTGACCTATATACTGCAAGCCAATCTTTTTAAGAACATTACCAGAAGCTTCATTTTCTAGATGTGTGACTCCCACAATACGGTCAAGCCCTACAATATTAAATCCATATTCTAAAATAACCCGAGACATTTCAGTTGCATATCCCTTACCCCAGAACTCCTCTTTCAAGCGATAACCAATTTCAATTTGTTCTGTTCCATCTAAAGGCGTCAATACAAACCATCCGATTGCCTTGTCAGATGCTTTTTCCACAGCCATCCATTTTCCAAAGTCATTGGTGTTTTCATATTGCACAAAACTCTTTTCCATACGTGCGCGCGCAGCTTCTTCTGTTCTTGCAGGTCCTATGTAGCGCATAACAGTAGGATCAGTCTCTAAATGAAAGAAAAGAGGAAAGTCCTCTCTTATCATCTTCCGTAAATACAATCGTTCTGACTCTAAAAATTTCATGAATCTTTAATTTTATTGGATTTAGCATTAAACTTTTCAAAGTTACATAAGTCTCAGTAAGCGTAACCAATATTATTCATCTTAAAAAATGATTGCTATGTTGAAAAATGCTTTTTTATTTTTAGTGACAGCCCTATGTCTTACTGCCTGTGGTAGTGATAACATCGAAGAGGCCGAACTCTTTTCAGAAAATTTAGTTGAGAATATTTCTGTAGAAACACGCTCAGGACCTACAGGATGTTTTGAAATTGTATACCCAATTAGTATAGAGTTTCCAGATGGAACCTTTGCTAGCGCAAATTCTATGGAAGAGGCTAAAGAAGCGGCTCGCCTATGGAAAGAAAACAATCCCGATGTGGAAGGAAGACCTAGTTTAGCCTACCCAATTGAACTTATTCAAGAAGACGGTTCCTTGATTTCTATTGAGTCTAGAACAGACCTAAGAGAAGTCATTAAAGAATGCCGAAGAGAAAGATTTGAAAATAAAAAAGGCCGACATTGTTTCAGACTAGTCTATCCTGTTTCCATTGCTTTTCCGGATGGTTCAAATGTAGAAGTTGAAGATAGATTTGCATTAAAAACTGCCTTACGAGAATGGAGAATAAACAATCCAGATGCAGAAGAACGTCCTAGCTTGGAGTTTCCAGTAGACGTAGAAATGAAAGAAGATGGCAGCATAGTTACAGTGAACTCTAAGGAGGAGCTCATTGCACTTAAAGATGATTGTGAGTAAAATTAATTATTAGTATTGCACAAGGGCGAGAATTTCACTGAAGTTCTCGCCTTTTTTGTTGGAGGCGGATTAGTTTGCTATATTTTATGGTCTTATTGTTTATATTTAAAAGCAGCTGGGATTATTATAAAACAGACTTGGACACCTTGAGAGATCTAGACAAAGCAAAGCAAATTTTAGAGAATAACTGGAGAGATGGTTTTACTATTCCAACATCTAAATTATATCCTTTTCAGTGGATGTGGGATTCTGGATTTGTGTCCTTGGGAACATCTACGTATAATATAAAGATGTCTCTCCAGGAAATTAAGAAGATGTTTTCTGGACAATGGGAAAACGGAATGATACCTCATATCTTATTCCATAGCGAAAACGAGAAAACGTATTTTCCTAATTTTGACTTTTGGAATTCTGCAGTGAATGCAGGAGCACCCAGCTCCCCTAAATCTTCTGGGATTACCCAGCCAGCAGTGTTTGGTTTTATCTTGGAAGATATTTTAAAAAACCATTGGAAGAATCAAGAGGTAAGAGACTTTGTTAGGCATATTTTCCCTAAAGTTGTGCACTACCATCGGTTCCTTTACACGTATAGAGATCCCAATAGAGAAGGTTTATTTTTTATTTATCATCCTTGGGAATCAGGGAGAGATAATTCGCCACTCTGGGACGAGGCAATGCGAAGCATAGAAATACTACCCGGATCTATTCCTCCGTACCAAAGAAGAGATACGTCCATTTCTGAAGAGGACCAAAGGCCAACGCAAGACAAATACGATCGCTATGTATATCTTTTAGAATTAGGAAAGAAGTATCAATACGACGGAAAAGAAATAGCAGAAGAAAGTCCGTTCTTGATGCAGGACAATATGATGAATGCTATACTCATTAAATCCAATGCAAGTCTAATTCAGATTGCCAAAGACCTACAGCTAGATGCGGGAGAAGTAATGGAGTGGCAAGCACTCAGCAGATCAAACTATGATCATAAATTTTGGAATGAAGAATTAGGAATGTATGTAGCCTATGATTTAAGAAACGAAAAACAAGTTCTGCATCGTGAGATCGGTGGCATTGTTCCCTTATTTGCAAACATTCCTGATGAGACAAAGGCTAGTAAAATCAACACCTATCTTGAAGACATATCTAAGAGAGGTTTTTACCTCTGTCCAAGCTTTGATGTAGACAGTCCACATTTTGAATCTAAGAGATATTGGAGAGGCCCTATATGGCCACAGATGAATTGGATGGTCTACCATGGCTTACTAAATTATTCCTTTAAAGAGACAGCAGAGCTAGTTAAATCTGATCTTATTACGCTGATTCATAAGCTAGGCTTTTTTGAGTATTTTGAAGCGCGGAAGGAAGTAGTAGAAACATTAGAAAAGGGCTATGGTGGTGATAATTTCTCATGGACAGCCTCTAGTTACATTCATTTAAATTCGGGCCTGTGAATATATTAGACTATGGAATTGTTTTAGCCTACCTAATAGGATTTGTTCTTTTGGGGTTTATGTTCAAAAAGAACGAAACATCGAAAGACTATTTTCTCGGTGGAAATTCCCTAGGTTGGTTTCCCCTAAGCCTCTCTACCATGGCGACACAGCTTTCCGCCATTAGTTTTATATCCGCGCCAGCCTTTGTAGGATTAAAAATGAATGGTGGCTTAAAATGGCTCACCTTTGAAATGGCAGTGCCTATTGCCATGCTGTTTATTATGTTAGTTGTAATACCACCATTATTTAGGTCGGGCATAGTGAGTATTTACGAATATGCAGAACGGCGATTTGATTATTCAACCCGTATGATCCTAAGTATTGTATTCCAAATTAACAGAGCCCTAAGTACTGGCGTAATGGTGTACGCTATTGCTTTTATACTGCAAGCAGTATTAGATCTAGACTTTAGTGTTACCATACTCATCATAAGTGTTATTACCATCATATACTCTTGGCAGGGTGGCATGAAGGCAGTGGTGTGGGGAGATGCAGTGCAGATGATTATTTTATTTGTCGGTCTGGTGGTTTGCCTGATATATGGCTGGATACATTTAACACAAACAGGAGAGGCAATACAATTTGACCCAAGTCGTCTTCAGGTAATGGATATGAATTGGGGCATTGGAGAAGGAGAGGAGTATGGTTTGTTCCCAATGATCATTGGCGGCTTGTTTCTATACATATCCTATTATGGCTGTGACCAAACACAGGCGCAGCGAATGTTATCAGCAAAGAACGAGGGGACTATAAAAAAGTTATTATTGGCAAATGGTCTTTTGCGATTTCCAGTTGTGTTGATTTACTGTATTATGGGATTGATTATTGGAGAGTTAGTAATGAGCACGCCAGAGTTTCTGTCAGATATTCAAAATCTCACCGAGAAACATTTTCCAAAAGAGTTTGCATCCAATGGGATCAAAGCAGATTTAATGATGCCAGTGTTTATCATGAACTATCTTCCACATGGTCTAATTGGTCTTTTGATGATAGGGATTATGTCAGCGGCAATGTCTTCACTGAGCTCTACTATTAATTCGCTATCTGCCGTGACCATGGAGGACATTCTAAAAAGACAAGGCATAGTGAATGAAGAGAACTATATGCGCTACTCAAAATACATGGTTGTCTTCTGGGGAGTGGTATGCATAGGTGCAGCCTTTTTATTTGGAGGCAGTCAAAACCCCGTGATTGAGATAATAAATGCAATCGGTTCAGTTTTTTATGGCCCTGTTTTAGCCACCTTTGTATTGGCTATTTTTTCCAGAAAGATAAGTGCAGGGGGAATGAAAGTTGGGATTATAGTTTCTGTATTGATCAATCTTATATTCTCAAAAACAATGCAAGGCATTATTGGATTTGACCCAGGCGTTTCGGTTTTTTGGATCTGGCTTAATTTTACAGGATTTTTTATAGCAGTAGCTGTTGCCTATCTAGTGAGTCTTATTTCTCCAGGAATAAAAAAAGATGAGAACCTATTAGAGCGACCACAGTTTACTTGGAATGATTTCTTTTGTAAGGAGAGTTATATATTATTCGGATATTTCATTTTGATATTGGTACTCTGTGCCTATCTACCACAAATATTAAGCTGATTGAAAATACTTATTTGTCCCGATAAATTTAAAGGTTCCCTGACTGCACAAGCAGTGTGTGATGCACTCCGCTCTGGAATTTTGACTACATATCCTGATACTAAGATAACAACCATCCCCATGGCTGATGGTGGCGATGGCTCAATTGAAATAATGAAGTCTTTAATGGAGTTAGTTCCGTCGCCGGTGAAAACAGTTGATCCACTGGGTAGAGAAATACAATCTAGTTATTCTGTTTCAGGTGATACGGCGTTTATTGAGTTGGCGAGTGCCAGTGGTTTAGTGCTTTTACAAGAAGAGGATAGAAACCCTATGTATACGTCTACGAGAGGAACGGGATTAGAGATAAAAGATGCAATAGAAAATGGCTTTAAGAAAATCTATCTGTTCATAGGTGGAAGTGCAACAAATGACGCGGGTATTGGAATGGCACAGGCTCTGGGGTATGATTTTTTGGATGAACAAGGAAAGCGTTTAGAGCCGATAGGAGCAAATCTTAGTAAAATACGATCGATTAAAAATCATCAGCACTATAATTTCGAGGAACTAGAGATCAATGCACTTTGTGATGTTACTAACCCCATGTTTGGTCCCTTAGGTGCAGCACACACCTACGCTAAACAAAAGGGCGCAAATTCTGAAGAAATTTTAGAATTAGAAAAAGGCTTGGTAAATTATGCGCAGGTACTAAAGAAAGAATACGATATGGAACTAGCGACTATGCCGGGCATGGGGGCAGCAGGAGCAGTAGGCGCATCTCTATATGGTATCATGGGGGCTCAGCTTAAGAACGGTTTCCAAATGCTGGCAGATCTAACACAACTCGAAAAGCATATTGAGGCTGCAGACCTTGTGATTACAGGAGAAGGAAAAATAGACCCTACTTCGTTTCAAGGAAAGGTAGTGGGGAATGTGTTAGCATTATGTAATACCTATAATACACCCTGTGGTCTTGTTGGTGGAATAATAGAGGACATGAAAGAATATAGATCACGCTTCGTATTTAGTCATGCAATAATATTTAGTGCGGAGAATGAAAAGGATGCAATGCATAATTCTAGGAATTACCTAATGGAAATTGGAAAGAAGATAGCATTAACGTTGCAATAACAAATATAAAAAATATGTATTCCATTAAAATATTTGATGTGCAAAGCCCTTGTTTTACTTAGTTCCTAAATCGTATTGTATACTAGTTTGCATCTGTCAAGTATAAAATATTTGTCTGCTAGCATTCAAAGCTTTAGACAGGCATGTGGCTTAATCTCAGCTCCGCGTCTTATAAGTGTAATGAGAATGAAACTTAAACACCTTAAACTAGACACTTAAACACCCCTAACACAGCCTCTTACTGATTTTAAATTACACCCTTTTTTACACCCTTTTGTTTTACACCCTTTACACAAACACCCTTATTAGATCTCGAGAAGAGATAATAGTTTTTTAAAACCACACCTTTATTTTTAGAAACACCCTTATTAAGCATTACCAGCGAGAAAGCAATTTCTCGCTTTTTTTATATCCCAGTTTGTAAGATGAACTTGCAAACTGGCTTTTCATTTAAGATTAAAATCATGAAACCCGCCTACGTGCGTAAGCAGGTAGGTCGTGAAACCTGCCTTCCAAGGAACGCAGGCAGGCCATGACACCAGCGCAGCGGAAACCCTGCGAGCTCTGGTCGCTACCTTAGTAACCACTTCCTAGCATTCACAAAGGCCTGCACCCAAGGACTTACCGCATCTGTTCTTCCTTCTGGATAGTGTGCCCAATTCCAAGGATAAAAGGAACGTTCGATATGTGGCATGGTTGCCAGGTGTCTGCCATCATCACTTGCTAACATGGCTGTATTGTAATCGCTGCCATTCGGATTGGCAGGATAGTCGGCGTAGCCATACTTGGCAACAATATTATAGGATTCTTCTTTTTGAGGTAAGCTAAATTTTCCTTCACCATGTGAAATCCATACACCCAGAGTGGCACCCTCCAAGTTCCGCATCATGACAGAATTATTCTTCTGTATGACTACAGAAGTAAAATTGCTTTCATGCTTATGAGAATCGTTAAAAGTCATCTTTGATAATTGTTTGTGATCTGGATTTATTAAATCCAGCTCTAAAAACAATTGGCAGCCATTACAGATACCTATAGAAAGTGTATCCTCGCGTGCAAAAAACTTCTCTAAGGCTTCCCGCGCCAAATCATTATACTTAAATGCACCTGCCCATCCTTTGGCGGAACCTAAGACATCACTATTTGAAAATCCGCCAACGGCGCCTAAAAATTGTATCTCACTTAAATCCTCCCTTCCGTGCACAAGATCTGTCATGTGGATATCCTTCACCTCAAAACCTGCCCTATATAAAGAATTGGCTAACTCTCGTTCGGAATTACTCCCTTTCTCTCTAAGCACACCAGCCTTAGGTTTGTTTCTTAGCTTACTTAATTCTGGTAATTCTCCAGTAAAGTGGGATGGAAATGAAAAGCGTAAGGATTGATTCTTATAATTTGCAAAACGCTTCTTGGCTAGTCCATGAGCAGTCTGCTTATCATCTAATAAGAAAGAGGTCTCAAACCATGCATCACGCAATTCCGCAATATTAAATGTATGCTGTGCACCCTTATGTTTTAATTGTAGGCTGGGAATAAAAGATGCCTTTCCTATCGTATGATATTCAATCTTGTGTTTAGCTAATAAGTTTGGTAGACCTGCATCCTTCGCCTGTATAAGAATGCCCGCGTTTTCTGCGAAGAGTATCTTTACAAGATCTTCTTCCTGAATACTACTGAGGTCAATGCTTGCACCTATACTCGGATCAGCAAAACACATTTCAAGCAAACAGGTCAGTAGACCTCCTGCGGAAATATCGTGACCAGCTGCCACCATGTCTTCTTTGATCGCCATCTGTACCACGTCAAAGGTTTTTGCAAAGCCTTCTTGGTCTTTAATGCTTGGTGCAACATCGCCCAGTTTGTTTAATGTTTGTGCAAAAGAAGAACCCCCCAACTGCAAAGCATCCGCCGACATGTTTATGTAGATTATATCCCCACCATCTTTTTTCAAGACAGGTTCTACTATTTTATTGATATCGCTGCAATGCCCTACGCTAGAGATGACCACCGTCCCAGGAGCAAGCACTGTTTCATTCTTATACTTTTGTGCCATAGAAAGCGAGTCCTTTCCTGTGGGAACATTTATACCCAGTGCAATAGCAAATTCTGATACCGCTTCTACTGCCGCATATAATCGAGCATCCTCCCCTGGGTTTTTACAAGGCCACATCCAATTGGCTGATAGGGAAACGGATTTTAAGTTTTCTTTTAAGGGTGCCCACACTAAATTTGTCAAGGCCTCAGCTATTGCATTCATTGCTCCTGCCTTTGGATCGATTAGACCGCTTATAGGTGCATGTCCAATGGAGGTCGCAACGCCATCTGTGCTTCCGTAGTCCAGGGCCATGACACCACAATTATTAAGTGGTAATTGTAAAGGACCCACACATTGTTGCTTGGCTACCCTTCCTCCAACACAACGATCTACCTTATTTGTCAACCAATCCTTACATGCAACTGCTTCTAGTTTTAAAACAGCACGGATGTATTCTTGGATCTTATCTTCTGAATATTCTAGTGCAGAAAATTTTGCAGTTTGAGTGCTGTCTTGCATCACCGTTTTAGGACTGGAACCAAACATATCACTTAGGGCTAGGTGCATGGGACTTTCTCCCTTTCCTTCAAAACTAAACGTATTATCACCTGTTACCTCACCGACCATATAGATAGGGGACCGCTCACGCTCTGCCACCTGTTTAAGAATAGGATAGTCTTTAGGATCTATCACCAAACCCATACGTTCTTGTGATTCGTTTCCAATGATTTCTTTTGCTGAAAGGGTAGGGTCTCCAATTGGTAAGGCATTGAGATCAATTTTTCCTCCTGTTTCTTCTACAAGTTCAGACAAACAATTTAAATGACCTCCTGCACCGTGATCGTGAATGGACACAATTGGGTTGCTTGCGTTTTCTACCATACCGCGAATGGTATTGGCAGCACGTTTTTGCATTTCAGGATTGGATCGCTGAACAGCATTTAGTTCTATGCCTGTCGAGAACTCACCCGTGTCCGCAGAAGATACTGCCGCTCCACCCATACCTATCCTATAATTATCCCCTCCTAAGATGACAATCTTATCTCCTGCCTTAGGTTTCGCTTTTTGTGCCTGGGATGCCTTACCATAGCCAATTCCTCCCGCCTGCATAATTACCTTATCGAATCCAATCTTCTTTCCATTCTCAGAATGCTCAAAGGTGAGTAAGGAACCAGTGATAAGTGGCTGACCAAATTTATTTCCAAAGTCGGAAGCACCATTGGAGGCTTTGATGAGTATGTCCATTGGTGTTTGGTACAACCAATCACGGGCATCCATCGCCTTTTCCCAGGGTCTATCTTCTTTTATTCTTGAATAGGAGGTCATATATACAGCAGTACCTGCTAAGGGCAAGGAACCCTGCCCACCTGCTAGCCTGTCGCGTATTTCTCCACCTGAACCAGTTGCTGCTCCGTTAAAGGGTTCTACAGTAGTAGGGAAGTTATGTGTTTCTGCTTTTAGTGAAAGCACAGAGTCAAATTCAGTGACCTTATAATACGTGGGTAGTTCTGCCTGTTCAGGAGCAAACTGCTCAACGCGTGGTCCTTTTACAAAGGCTACATTATCCTTATATGCTGAAACAATTCCATTTGGATTAACCTTAGATGTTTCTTTGATCAGCTTAAATAGGGAGCTAGGTTTTTCTTCACCATCTATGATAAAACTGCCATTAAATATCTTGTGTCTACAGTGTTCACTGTTTACCTGTGAAAAACCAAAAACTTCGGAGTCCGTTAATTTTCGTCCTAGTCTTGTGGAAAGTGCATTGAGATATTCTATTTCTTCTTCATTGAGTGCTAATCCCTCTTCTGCATTATACCTTGCTATATCATCTATTTTCAAAATAGCTTCAGGCTCTACATCAATCTCAAATAGTTTCTGATCCAAAACATTAAATTTTTGGGAAAGCATAGGATCATAATCCGCAGGCCCATCCTGAATATCTAGATATTTTTCAATTCGGATAATGCCTTGAATATCCATATTCTGAGTTATCTCAACGGCATTTGTTGACCAGGGACTTATCATAGCGGCTCGTGGCCCAATGAAACTGCCCTGAACCTCATCAGTATCTAGAGCTTTGGCTCCAGCAAACAACCAAGAGAGTTTAGAAATATTTTCGGTGCTAAGGGGCGCTGAACTTTGTAATGCAAATAAAGTTGAGGGGTCCTTTCTGAAGAATAGGATCATTGCGGATTCAGATTTAGATTACAAAGTGCAAAGCTAAATTTTATCTGAGGAAATAGGGCAGGACATATAGGAATATTTCTTATTTGACTTACAAAAAAGTCTAGTGTCTGGTATTTAGTGATTTTTCAATGCGCCGTCTTCTTGCTCATGCTCACCATTAAAAATATTAAGAAATTAATGCCAATGCTGAACTCTTCCCTTCTTAAAACAAACAAAAGAATTTGACCTCATCTAGGTATTGTTATGGGGAGCTGGCATCCTTACTAAGACGCTCTATTCAAATAAAACAATTTACTTTGAATTTCATTCAGCAATTCTGCTTTTCAAATCCATTCGCTCGTGGAGTATTCTAGCGACTTCAATATGTTGTTTACCAAGAACTCTATAGAAAATTATATGCTTGTTTATTTTTTTCCCTCTTAAAGATTCGACTAATCCTTGATAAGATTTTCCATCTTCAGGCCTTTTTGAAAGTCGTTTGCATTCAGAGAGGATTTGTCTGTAGTATGTATCGGCTTGCTTTTCCGACCAAGTATCAAAGGTATATTCCCAAATTCCAGAAAGATCCTTTAATGCTGTCTTGGTAAGATCAAATTTAGCCATTTACTTCTTCAATCTTTTTAGCTTTTCAAGATGTTTGTCCGGATCAAAGTTTAGCGCTACTCCACTTTCAATTCCTGCTTCAATGGCAGATCTCAAAGCATAGAATTTTTGTTCCTCCTCTTCTAACAATCTTAAACCTGCTCTTATAACTTCACTAGCATTTTTGTAACGTCCTTCATTAACTCTATTTTTTACGAAATCATTGAAGTGATTGCCTAAGGCTACCGATGTGTTTTTACTCACAATTTATATTTTTATCAATATTACCAATTTTTGGTAATATTAGCAAGACACGATTTATTAGATTTCTGTTAAAATTTTAGATTCGGTCAGTATATTACTTAGCAAGTCTCGTTGCGTAACACTTGAAAGTCTAGAATAGCTTACTCATTGCGTCTTTAAAAACTATACACAAAACCATATCCATTATACGTGGGTCCTAGTTTTAAACTTACACCCTCATCTAAGCCCTGATTATAATTTAAAAAAGCATTTTTCTTATGACTATCTGCAGAAATGATAAAGACAATAGTAGTTGCAGTTGCGGCAGCGAAACCAATAAATGGAACAGCTATGCTTTCATCATCTTTCCGACGCATGATATACCAAGCCCCAAATCCAATTTGTACCCCAGCTGATATTATGCCGAAGCCTGTATACCTTTTGTGCTTGTTCCACATACTATATGCTTCTGGATTTGTTTTTAATAAACTCTCCAATTCAGATTTAGAGATCTCTTGATTGTCTTGATAAAATTCGGCACCCCAAAGTCCGTTGAATGTTGAAATTTCTTGAGCACTAACTCTAAGACTAAGAAAAATGACTAGAGTACAGCTTAATATATACTTGATTTGCATGGCCATTATTGATTTAATTATTTTTTGATGGATTACGCTTTCCTTGTTCTAGACAATAATGAATAACGGCAAAGAAGAAAAGGTAACCAAGAGTAAGCAGTTATTTTTATAAAAATACTTCTTAAATCAAAATACTTATACCACAGGCTTAAAATCCCGACTGCGCATATAAAAATACAGGAGCCCAAAGAGTATAATCAATACAAACGGAAACCAAGCTAGATTATCTAAGGTCGCCTGTCCAGCTGCCAAGTCTGCAGCATCGCCAGATAAACCAGAAGCGAGTGCAGTCTCTTTCGCATCATCTAACCATCCCCCAATAATTGGGTTCCATATAGTAAGTGCAAACATACCAGCTCCTCCAACCAAGGACATACCAAGTGCTCCCGTCTTAGGAAGATACTCTCCAGTAAATCCAATCATCGTTGGCCAGAAGTAGGTAAGACCCATAGCAAATACTATCGTTGCTAGATAGGTCATGGATCCCGTGGTGTTTAATAAGAGAAAAATTCCGAGCGTAGAAATAATTGCTGAAGCAAATAATACACCTACTGGATTTAATTTGTGTATAACAGGTCCTGCAAAAAACCGACCCAGGGCCATAACGCCAGCCCATAATGCCAGTACCAACATCGGACTCGCACCCTGATTGGCTAAGATTTTCTCAACCCATTGCTGTGTTCCTAATTCGGAGGTTGCAGTAATGGTCATACATATGGCTATAAAGAAAAATAGGGGAGTGAAAAGTCCTTTTATGTTTTCACCAGTATCCGATTCCAATTCTTTTGTTTCAGGAAATTTCTGCCCGAATATCAAAAAGGCATAGATAAATGTAGGAATAAGCATCACAGCAATCTGCATTTGCCAGCCTAGATCCGCACCCGTCATAAACTTGGAAACAAGGGCACCGACTACAATACCGCCAGGAAACCAAACATGAAACTTATTTAGCATTGCGGTTTTCTTTTCTGGATACATATCTGCAATCATAGGATTACATGCCGCCTCCACAGATCCATTTGCAAATCCAATAAAGAAGGTAGAAATAATAAGCGTCCAAAAGCCAGAGGCAAAAATAGTAAGTATCAGTCCCAATAAATGTCCAATAAAGGCTAACCACATTAACTTTCTTGGTCCTACAGAATTATATAAAAGGCCCCCAATAATCATTGCTATGGGAAAACCAAGAAATGCCATAGAGTTAACCCAACCTAATTGTGTGTTGTTTAGATCAAAATCTACATTGAGTTGGTTAAGTATCCCTGCACGAATGGCAAAGGTCATTGCAGTTACTGTCAGGGCAATACAGCTCGCATTAAATAATCTTGAATTGTTTTCCATAGCTTTTGTTTTGATTGTCTTTTACAAAATAATAAATGCCTACAGTTTTTTGATTTTTATATTTCTAAACCACACCTTATCCCCATGATCTTGTAAAGCTATGTGACCTGCCTTTGCTAATCCAAAACCTGGCATGTCTTTAAACTTACTATTGGCAATCATTTCTTTCCATTTGTCATTGTGCATGGTAAACGCCACAACCTTATACCCATTCATCCAAAACTCTACTTCTCCTTTATTTGATTTTATCATAATCTTATTCCAAGATCCTGCAGGCTTAACCGTAGAGAACGTACATTCGATCATATCATACAAGTCTCCTGCCCGGTGCGTTACATACTTCGTATCTGGATGACAAATATTATCGAGAACCTGCATTTCTGGCCCCGTTTCCCAAACATTATCGTATGCATCATCAACAACAACATTATAGAAAATCCCACTATTCCCACAGTTTTGAATTTTCCACTCTAAGGCAAGTTCAAAGTCTTGATACGTTTCCTTAGTCATGATATCTCCACCAGGACCCTCAATTGTTGGATTAAAATGTAAAGTACCATCAGTAGCTGACCATCTATTACTAATAGGACCGCCCTTATACGTCCTCCAACTGTCCAAAGAATTTCCATCAAATAAAAGTGTCCATCCCGCCGCTTTTTCTGCTACAGTAAGACTATTAGACCTTCCTTTTTCAGGTCTGTTTTTTCCTACGAAGCCATTTTGACCTCTGGGTATAGAATTCATAGTATACCAGGCTTCAGAAGACCAGAGTGAATGTGATTCTTCACTTACAAACTTCTCTATAAGGCGCACATAGACAACACGATCTTCTTGCATACCCGCAAGCTCTAGAAACACCTTTTTTCTATCCTCTGAAACATGCGCTGATTTTACTTGCAATTGTTTATCACCTACCTTAGGGCCACCATAAGCAGCAGTGGGTACATATTGCCATTGGCGTACTTCATAATCTTCTGGATTCCATCCATCACCTGCACGGAGAGCCTCCGTAAATTCTAATTCGACTCCATTCGACTTTGCTCGAACAGCTAATATTTCAAAGGTAGATTCCCCATTATATTCTAATCGTTGCAAACCGTACCAGTTTTTACCATTATGCTGCCAGTTACCTGGATTACCAATACCACCAACAAGAAGAGCACCATCTGGAGCCCATGAAATCCTATTTACCCCAGCTTCTAATCCCTGCGTAAAGCGAAATAAACAGCCCTGCAGTTTTCCATTTACCTCTTCCACAAACACACGCTTGATACCACCGTGCGTTACCTCACCATGGATCATTTGGTTTTTGTAAGGACCTACATTTAAAGGGCCAGGTGTTGAAGGCGAATTTCCAATTTCATCCTGCGGTAACCATACTACCGGTTTGTCTTCTTTTAAATTGGCTGTTCCCTCAAAGTCAACAGCTCTGGAACCATACCAACTGCCTTCTTGCACATGGACTATCTTACTTGCAGGTAACCAGTCACCCTGATTATCAGCTATAAATAATTCACCATTATATCCCTTCCCAATTCCATTTGGAGTACGCAATCCATTGGCTACTTTTTCAAGACTTCCATCTGCTATATTAACGCGAATCACTGATCCTCTATCCTTATGTTGGTTCACCATACCAGCACCTCCCGGCATAATGCCGGTAGCAAGATTTGCATACAAATAACCATCCTGTTCTTCTAAACCAAACCCAAATTCATGAAAATTTGCAGACACACCCCAGTCATTTGATAAGGCTCTGAATTCATCGATAATATCATCTCCATCTGTATCTATTAGTTTAGTCATTTCTTGTTTCTGCATCACATAGATGTCATCACCAATCACTTTTACTCCCAATGGTTCCGCGAGCCCGGATGCAATTTTCTTAGTTGACATTTTCGACGGATCACCACTGCTTACCCCGTCTACGATATACACTGCACCGTCCGTATCCCAGGTGCTTACTACTGCTCTACCATCAGGAAGAAAGTCTAGACCTCCAACCTTCGGCATAAAGTCATCTGGACGTGCCTGCGTTAATGTAAAAGAAGGATGTACTCCGGCAAGAGGCGATTTATCCCCCGGTGTCAGAGACATTATAGACATTGGTAACTGCAGTCCCAGCAAATCGCTTTGTTTTTTTCTATCATGCGATACCATTTCTGTCGGAACAACCCTCCATGCAGGTGCACCCGGTGGTTTGATATTCCATGATAACATCTTACCTCCTCCACCTTGGAAGAACTCAAGACGGAATGCATGAAATCCTTTTTTTAAACCTACCTGTGCTTCACGCATTTCTGTGCCATGCAAACCGTCATTATCAATGATTTTTTTACCGTTTAAATATAGAACAGAACCGTCGTCACTCCATAGGCGCATTCCATATATACCATCCTCTTTTATTTCTATATAACCCTCAGACAATAGTGCAAAATTATCAGTAAGATCTTTAAAATCATTTCCCTCTAAATTGTCCCAGTTAGGAAGGATGCCTCCTTGAATGGCTTTTTTACTCTCCATGTTTTTTGGAACAGTACCCTGGGTGCTTGCAATTTCATAAATACGTGTCACAGCACCAGGCCCTAGGTCATCAGAATTTACAGTTGTAGATGGAGACATCATTTCTACCTCGTTTACAGAGGAACTAGCAACACCATCAAAGTCTGCTAAACTAAAAATGTATTTCATCATTTCTTTAATATCCTCATCTGGAATCTCTGGATGCGGCGTCATTTCTTGTTGGCCCCAGATTCCAGAACCACCGCTTTTTATCTTGTTGGCAAGAGAGACGATATTACCATCATTATGTTCATATTTTTTTGCAATAGCTATATAGGCTGGACCTACTGTGTTTTTGCTTTTATTATGACAGGTCTTACAATCGTTTTTTGCAATCAACTGTGCTCCTAAAGGAAGGTTGCTGTCATTTCTGTCAAAGCCGTCATCTAAATTTGGGTCTTCTATTGTAGCATCTAGTAGACGCATACTCAAAGAGACAGGTGTTTGACTTATTTCAAGTGTACCACTTAGATCCATAAAACTTCTTCCTTCAAATTCTACATCTTTTTCTCCATTTATCCTTAGATTTCCATCCGAATACCACTGAGCTTTATCCACAATAGAAGAAGCGTTTGTTTTTAGCAAGAGAGAATATCCATCCTTTAGATTCTCTGTAGAAAAACTGCGTTTTAATTCTTCACCTTTTTCTGTGTTTTCTAAACTTACCCGTTCATCAATATGAAAAATGTTTTGTGTACCCTGCTCTTGTAATGAATGCATGAGAACAGCTGCACCGTCCACAAATTTATGCCCTCGATATTGATAACTGCTTGCCTGCATTTTGCCCTCCTTCATAAGAGTCCAAGGCTGGTCATGCTTATTAACAACATACATGTCACCAACAGTCGTTGGCTGTGGTCCATGTGCACCTGTGAATACCGCACCATCCATATTAATTAATCCCTTCCAAGCCTTGTACATAGAACCATCCACAGTGCTATATGCAATAAACTTATCTGGGCTTAATCCTATGCTCAACATCCTTGGTTTCCCATCAAGGACAGATCTAAAAACGAAGGGCCTATCTAAGTCGGTATTGCCTGACTTGTCCCCATCTTTTTGGCAGGCAAATAAGAAAGCGACAAAAACAAAAAGCAAAATATATTTAAAATTTTTCATACAAGATTCTTGAACAAGTAATATACAAATGAGCAGAGAAATTCATGCACAACCTTGTTTTAAATATGAAATATAATTGGGAGGCCTTTTAGACTCTGTAAACGATTACAATAAAATGAAGGAGTATTTTATTTAACTAAGCTTAGCTTACATAGAATTTTCTACCTTCGAGACGTACAACACTACCTACACGCATGCGATTTTTACTTGTATTCTTATTCTTCTATTCTTGCACCCAAACTAAAGACAAAAACCTAACAAATATTTTTATTGGACCTATTGCTAAAGTAGAACGTACACTAAAAATGGAAGCAAAGCTTGGAGAGGGAGCATTCTGGAATCACAAAACAAATGCATTATATTGGATCGATATTGAAGGAAAACAGTTTCATATTTATACACCTGCAGATAATTCAAATACAACATTTGACCTGCCTTCCAGGATAGGAACAGTAGTGCCCACTTCTGAAGGGAACGCTCTCCTTGCCTTAGAAGATGGTATTTATTCCTTGAATCTTAAAACAAAAAAAATAGAACTGTTTTCTGCCATAGAAAAAGATATTCCTACGAACAGATTCAATGATGGTAAGTGTGATCCAGCAGGGAGACTATGGGCAGGCACCATGCGCATGGACGAAACCGAAGCTGCCGCAAAACTATATAGTATTGAAGCAGATGGTTCTTATAAAGAACGCTTAGATAAGATCACGATATCAAATGGAATTGTCTGGACTAAAGATGCAAAAACGATGTACTACATAGATACACCCACATCGAACATTCGAGCCTTTGATTATGATAAGGCAAGTGGAGATATTTCGAACGAACGCATTGCTGTCCGTGTGCCCAACTCCTTAGGTTTTCCCGATGGTATGGCAATAGATGAAAACGATAAGCTTTGGGTAGCGATGTGGAATGGAAATGCAGTCATTCAATTTGATCCCCTAACAGGACAGGTTCTACGAAAACTAGAAGTACCAGCACATAATGTTACCTCCTGTGCCTTTGGCGGAGAGAATCTTTCTACTCTTTACATTACTTCCGCTCGAGTAGACATGAGCGAAGAGGAATTACAAGAGTTTCCAGATGCAGGATCCATTTTTAAAATAGACCTGAACACAAAAGGAGTACCAAGCCCATTTTTTCTTAGGAATTAAAAAATTCGTATTGATATTTTGTTTCTTTGACTCATGAAGCGTCTTCCGTATCTCATGCTTTGCCTTTGCGGCTTCCTTGCTTGTTCCGAACCTGTAAGCACATTTCGATTTTCTAGAACTGGTCTTGTCCAGAGTCAATTGCCAAATTTTGCAAAAGACGGAAAGGGAAATCTATATCTAAGTGAAGTGGAATTTCGAGATAGTAGTAACTATTTGGGCTTTAGCAAAATTCAAGGAAAAAATTTGAGCGAAAAGCAGAGCATCGTCTCGGGAGATGACTGGTTTGTGAATTGGGCTGACTTTCCTTCCGTTCAGGTGTTTCCTGATGATCAACATTTGTTTTTGCATTGGTTAGAAAAAAGCGGGGAGGGTGTTTATGACTATGATATACGATTTAAAATATATTCCATCGCAGACAAAGCTATTTCGGAGACCTACAAACTAAATGATTCAGAAGTAAAGGGTGAATATGGTTTTGTAAGCAGTGTTCCATATAAAGATGGTATTCAACTCGTTTGGCTGGACGGAAGAAATTCTAAAGGGCATGCTGAAACTAAAGAAGAACATAGCCATGGAGGCGGAGTCATGCAATTGCGAACACGCTTCCTAAAATCAACAGGTGAGATGACTGCCTCTGTTCTTTTAGATGATAAGGTCTGTGACTGTTGTCAAACTACTATTTGTGCAGACGGAGAAAAATTATTTGTGCAATATAGAGACAGGAGCGATGACGAGTATCGCGATATTTCTTTGTTGATTTTTGATAAGGAATGGTCACAAGCGATTCCGTTTTCTAATGACCATTGGAAGATCGCAGGCTGTCCTGTGAACGGACCCAGTGTCGATACTAAAAACAATCTTCTTGTCTCAGCCTGGTACACGGCAAGCAATGAATACCCACAAGTAAATCTAGCATTTTACGATACAAACTTACGTAAGGAAATAAAACGCTTTACTATTTCTGAAGGGAAGACGCTCGGCAGAGTGGACGTAAAAATACTCAATACGCAAGAGGCCCTCATAGTATATATGGATGCCGATGAAGAATTTTCTGATGTAAAGATTTCGCGAGTGCACATAGATAAAGGAATTGTAGAAACACAATCAATTGCTAGAAATACCAATGCAAGAGATACCGGTTTTCCACAAATTGAATTAATTGGAAATAGATTGTACTATAGTTTTTTAGATCAACTACAAACGAAACAGGTCGAGTTAGGATTTATAGACTATTAATCTCTTTAGAAAATAAAATATCTATTTTCGAGCACTTAAAACCTCATCCTTTCATCCTACCTGCTTGCACAGGCAGGCAGGATCTTCATCTGTATTGTCCCGTATACTACATGCGCAACCAAAACAACAACCAAGCAAAGTCTAGTTTTAGCTATCTTTACGGAACTTAATATACCGTATGCAGCAATTAAGATTCTTAGTTTTCATTCTTTGCGTGATGATACCGCAATTAGGCTTTACACAAACGCAAACAGTTGGCTTGTTCGTAAACACAGAAGAAGCGTATAATGGATATACTTTATTTTCCAATAATAGAACTACCTACCTCATAGATAATTGCGGCTTTGTAATTAACACCTGGGAAAGCAACACGCTTCCAGGAGCAAGTGTATACCTTCTTGAAAATGGCAATCTATTACGTACTGGAAGAATAGGAAGTCCATTTAGTGGTGGCGGTGGTGGTGGCTTGTTTGAATTATATTCTTGGGATGGGGACATCTTATGGAGCTATACAATAGCAGACGAAAATAATCTTTCTCACCACGACATTGAACCACTCCCAAATGGAAATTTTCTCGCTATGGTTTGGACAAAGATCTCTGCCGAAGAAGTAGAGGCAAATGGTAGAAATAGCGACGAGGGAGTATGGATTGAAAAAGTAATAGAGATAGAAATGGTGGGTAGCTCAGAAGCTAACATTGTCTGGGAGTGGAGTATGCTTGATCATCTGGTTCAAGACTTTGACGCAAGCAAACTAAACTTTGGAGTTATCGCAGATCATCCAGAAAGAATGAATTTTAATTTCGGAATTACTTCTGGACAAGATTGGGCGCATTGCAATGGAATAGATTACAACCCTGAATTAGATCAAATTGCAATCAGTTCTAGAAACTTTAGTGAGATATGGATTATTGATAAAAGTACGACTACGGAAGAAGCGCAAGGCTCCACTGGAGGAAATTCCGGTATGGGGGGAGATATACTATATCGTTACGGAAACCCTCAGGTCTATGCTAGAGGCAACCAGGGAGATAAAATATTTGCTGGCCAACATAATGTAGAATGGGTTAAGGGAGGACTACCAGGCGAGTTATCTGTGTTTAATAATAACTGGCAGCCGAACAGATCCAGGGTTGAACGTTGGATAGCACCTATAGAGAATTATAATTACTTCTTAGAAGAAGGACAAGCCTTTGGACCAGATAACCCAATTTGGGAGTATACAGATCCACAATTTTTCTCAGGACGTATTTCAAGTGTGCAAATCCTACCTAATAAAAATGCTCTTATCTGTGAGGGAACCTCTGGACATTTTTTCGAAGTGAATGTGGACGGAAAAATAGTATGGGATTACCTGAATCCGGTAGATATTATTGAAGGACCAGTCGAACAAGGAATTACTCCAAGTCTCAATGACGTCTTTAAAATTATCCGCTATCCAGCGGATTATCCCGCCTTTATAGGGAAAGATCTTACACCTGGAAACCCTATCGAACTACTTCCTTTAGATAGTAATTGTCAGATCTTTGATAATATGACAGCTACAGACAATGTAGATGAGCAACTCCTGACAGTACTCAATAATCCTGTTGAAGAAAATCTGCGTATTTTTTCTGACTACGGTGGCTTACATCTAGAGCTTTTTAATCAAACAGGCGTCTTAATACAACAAGCGCAGCTCAGTCAGGGAATTAACACCGTAGCTTGTTCGCATTTAATTCCCGGAATTTACATTCTTCACGTCAGAGACGAAAAGAAAATGTACACACAAAAAATTATAAAACTCTAGAGTTATAGCTTACTTGATTAGATTAATATAGCAACCTACAGGGCTTGTGTTCTCTATGGTAACATCCTCATTGTTTTGTAATGCAAGCAAAACGTTTTCTAACTCCTTCTTAGTCACCACACGTCTACGTTTTCCTACACGCATAAATAAGTTATCAATTCTTCCCTTATAAACAATATACTCCTTGCTTTCATTATAGACAACGACTTCTGGAGTAATTTCTACTCCAAACCGCTTCGTCTTACTTTGATAATATTCCCGCTTTAGTTCAAAAGGAAGCTTATATTTTTCTTTGAAAGCTTGGATGCTTTCTTCTCTAGAAAAGCGATTCGGAAATAGACCTACGAAGGATAGGTTTCTGGAGTTAAAAGACTCGTACAAACGATTCATAGTAGGGGTGTACTGTTGGCATACAACACATTCTTCCGTCAGAAAATAATAAACCGTGATACTATCTTTTTGTGCGAGCAATGCAAATTGCATGCTGAGAAAAAATAATAGGAAGATAGAGCGAAATACACGCATGGATAGCCGGGTTTGATAGTATAACGTGGAAATAGACAAAACGATTCCTAAGAAGGCAATAATTATTCCTCTCCCTCTTCTTCTTCCTCCTCTTCAAATTCCTCCTCTTCTTCCTCATCATCATCGTCAAAGACTCCCTTCTTCTTTGAAATAACCTTCACCTTAGTTGTAGGATTCTGCTGACGTAATTTATCGTATTCCGTACAGTCCATATGGACAAGTTCTCCTTCCGGAACAGTAAAGGTCGCGTTGGAATCAAAATCGATATCAGAATCTCCTTCAACGCGTTGCATAAAGTCTATAAAGTAAGGTCTGGCCATGACGCCTCCCTGACCATCTGCCAGAGATAAGAAACGTATCCAGTTGTCCTCTCCACCTACCCAGGTGCCAGTAACAAGCTCAGGAGTAATTCCCATAAACCACCCATCTACATAATCATTGGTAGTACCTGTTTTTCCACCAAACTCTACGTCTAATCGATCGTGCACAAAGCTTGCAGCATACTTCAACATCTCGACCATGGCATGATTATACCTCGGCTTGATTGCTGTTCGTTTTTCTGGAACAGATCTATACAACAACTTACCATCCTTATCTTCTATGCGTTCTATAAAAGTGGGTTTAATATAGACACCATTATTTGCAAAGGTGGCATATGCTGCGGTAAGCTCCAAGACGTTAAGCTCAGGAGTACCCAAGGCAATAGAAGGAAACTTAGGAATTTTATTTTTATCTACACCCATCATTTCTGCCATTTGACGCACAGGTTCAGGCGTACCCAGTTCTATCATCAACTTAACGGAAATAGAGTTGAGCGATTTCTTGAGAGCTTCTAACAGGGTTACGGGTTGATTCGTAAATTTTCCAGAAGAGTTCTCTGGCGCCCAGGTTTTTAACAAGCCAAAATTGGGGTCATTTGCGGGTATCGTATAACGTGCATCTTTGATACGCATACATGGTGATGTTCCTTGTTGGATAGCAGTACCGTAGACAAAGGGCTTAAACGTGGAACCCACCTGTCTGTTTGCATTGATATGGTCAAATTTGAAATACTTATTACCGATGCCTCCCAACCAAGTACGTACAAAACCAGTCTCGGGTTCTATAGAAATAGAACCTATCTGCATATGCTTTCTATGATACTTGATAGAATCCAGAGGAGTCATATTTGCTGATCGTTCGCCGGCCTCATTATAGGCAAAGATCTTCATGTTCGTCTTTTTGTTAAATGCCTTCCTCGTCGCTTTATTCAGACTATTCCAAGCATCTTTTAATTCTCCAAAATGCGAACCATTCATTATCTTTTTGTAGACCTTGATTTGCTCCTTGCTTATCGTCTTCTTTCTATTCAGTTTTACCAGATAACCCGCATCATTATCCTCCTTAATCATACGGATAATATCTATGTCACGCAATTTGGCAGAGGGTGTTTCTTTTAAAACAGCAGAGAAGGCCCCAGACATATATCGCTTGCGCAGATTAGCATAGCGCTCAGAATCCCGAATCCCCTGATTAAGACCATCCTTTCTAATTTGTTTTTGTTCATCCGTAGCATCGTAAGTCCATGGATCTAATCCATCCCACACAGTAAAAAAACGTTTCTGCAATTTAGCCATATGCGCGTTTGCCGCAGCCTCGGCATGCTTTTGCATTTTTAAATCTATCGTAGTGTAGACCTTGATACCATCTCGATAAATATTATAAGAAGTACCGTCCGGTTTAGTAATTTTATTATCACGCAAAATGGCATTGACATACTTTGAAAGCGAAGCCCTAAAATAAGGAGCAACGCCATCATAATGCATGGTACGTTTATATCTAGAATTATCAATGGGCTCCTTTGTCAAGGCATCAAACTCTTCTTGCGTTAACTTATCATACTTTAACATCTGTCCCAGAACCACATTTCTCCGCTGAATTGCCGCCTCAGGATTTGAGATCGGATTATAACGAGAAGGCCCTTTTAGCATACCCACGAGAGTAGCCGCTTCAGCAATGTTCAAGTCCTTTTGGTCCTTACCAAAATATGTGTTCGCAGCTGCGGCAATACCATGCGAGTCATTCACAAAATCTGTCTTGTTAAGATACATCGCCATAATCTCTTCCTTCGTATATCGCTTTTCAAATTCAATTGCGATAACCCACTCTTTCATCTTTTGCCACACACGCTTGAGACTATTGCCTGGTCGTTCAGTAAAAAACAATTTCGCTAACTGCTGTGTTATCGTACTTGCACCTCCCCGTTTCCCTAGATAAGCAAACGCTCTAGCAGTACCGCGCACATCTACTCCAGTATGACTATAATAACGCACGTCCTCAGTAGCGATAAGTGCTTCTTGCAAATTTTTGTTGAGCTCATGATGATCCACAGACTCTCTATTAAAACGGAACCACCTTCCTATCTCTTCCTTCTCACGTGAATAAATTATAGAAGCCTGCTCATATTTTGGATTTTCTAACTCCTCCGTATCAGGCATCTTTGTAAAGGAGACTAATACAAAAACCCCTATCACGCAAATTGTCCCTACGATTATTAAAATCCATAACCATTTAAAAAATGAACTCCCTTTTTCGCTCATCGTATATGTAACTTGTCTTTAAAAATTTACTAAACCCTCCTGTTCTAATTCCTCCTATTAATACGCGTAATTGCTAGAAATATTGGTCAAAAATAACATATTATAGATTAATACTATATGTTTTTAACTGATATATATAGCTTTTCTTGCTAGTTTGGGCGTGCCCACAGCTCTATAAGAGCTGGGTCGTTCCCTTCCGGGCGCGCTGCTCGCTTGGTCCTAGCGGACTTAAAACCCTCCAGGCAAGCTCACGCGAGACTATCACATTAGATAAGCCTCTTTGCATATTATCATAAGTTAAAGTTCCCTTTTTTTGAGAAAGGAGGCCTTGCACATTGAGTATATGTTATACTTATTTTAGTAAACGTACATCCTGAATCATCTTAATGATGCACTAAGTAATTTGCTTTCTTTACTTAGAACAGAAAGGAAAAGTAGTTGGCCTAGCACATGCAACACAATCTATGAATCTTACATTCTTTTGTCGGCGATTAGCCAAGCATGCTTTTAATTAGACGTACAGAAGATGCACCCAATACATTAAAATACAATTGCTTAGTAGAATTCTGATATTTGAATTGTTCTTATCTTAGATAAAAAGTAATGATATATTCAAAAGAATAGTTTATTAGCTTCAGCTAGATCTATTGCAAAGATACACCAATGACATACTCATTAAAAAAGACCATGCTGTTTTCTGTCTTTACGCTTGTATCTATATCTATCTATACCCAAGATCTTTGTAGTCATTTAGAAGGTAAAATCGAATCACTAACCAGAGCTGGGATTTCAGTAGAAGAGGCAGAAAAACTTTATAAAGAATATACATCCTTAACCTGTGCAGACTTCTTATTAGCATACAACCTACTAGGAGTTGCTGAATACGAAAACTCAAATTTTCAGAAAGCCAGAGAATATTTGGTCAAAGGCGAAAAAGAATTTTTCGAAAAAGAGACTGTACCAGAGCACTTCGCACTCAACCAAATGTACATTGCTTTAATTCTAATAGTGGAAAAAGATTATGAATCAGCTATGTATTATCTAATGAAAGCTGAAGATTATGCGAACAGAGGTAAAAATAAACGGATTCAAGCAGCTGTTTTCCAAAACCTTGGATTGATAAAAATACATATTGGAGAATTAAATGAAGCGGAAACTTACTATAATAAGGCAATTGCTACAGCAGTCTTAGACAGTACAGATATAGGTTACATATACCAGAATTTAGCTTTTCTACATCTCAAAAGGGATAATAGAGAAAAAACTAAAGACTTTATAAATAAGACAAAAGATGTGTGGAACGACCTCAATTTCCACAAAGGACAATACTTATTATCGTTTATAGAATCCAAACTTGCAATAAAAGAAAACAAATTTGACCAAGGACTTAAGTATTTGGAAAATGGCAGGGCACAATACAAAAATGAAAACAAACTTTTACTTGGTGAGAACTATTTATTAGAAGCGCAAATGCATGATAGTCTTGGGAATACAGCTGCCAAAATAATTGCCTTGGAAAATGCAATAATAGAAAGTATTGATCTTACGGAAGAACAATTAAAAAACACCATCACAAATCTTTCAAATCTACAAGATAAATCAAATACTAATCTTTTGTTAGCTGAATTAGTTTCTAAATTGAAACGCCAAAATATAAGTCAGAAAAGTATAAATACGCTTCGGAACAAAATAAAAGACACAGAAACCGTTAAAGACGAAGCAGTCATCAAAACACAAGTCTATTATCTATTGCTACTAGGGACACTTTCCCTACTCTTGTCTTATTTAATCTTCAGAATTAAAAGACAAAAAAGTGATATACAAACTCTTAATCAAAACTTAGAGTCTTCAAAAATAGAGATTGAACAAAATGTTGAAACCTTAAAACAAAAAAATCAAGAACTAGAACGTTTTGCCTATGTTGCCTCACATGATCTTAAATCTCCTCTTAGAACTATATCATCATATGCAGGACTTGTAAAAAGAAAACTAGCGTCTAATGAAGTAGACGAATACCTCGATATTATCACGAAGTCATCGCAACATATGTCAGATATGATATCTGATCTCCTAGATTATGCAACATTGGATCAAGATCTCAATATTGAAAATGTAAATCTAAAGAGTTTGATTGAGCACACTACGGAACTAATAGAAAAGAATATAACGGAAACGAATTCTAATATAATTATTGATAAGAGCTGTGATCAAATTATCCAATGTGATAAAAGACAGTTTAGTAGCGTAATTCAAAATCTAATTTCAAACGGTATTATTTATTCTAAACAAACAGAAACTCCAGAAATCATAATAGCATGTTCGAAGAAAAATAATCAGACATTGATAACATTCTCTGATAATGGAATTGGAATTGAAGATGCATATAAGGATCAAATATTTGAAATGTTCAAAAGGCTAAAAACTAAGAAGATTTCTGGAACAGGAATAGGACTAGCGATATGCAAAAAAATAGTCGAAGGACATGAGGGCCAGATATCAGTAGAATCTAATGTAGGAGTGGGATCTGTATTTACAGTTGCAATTCCAAATAGGAAAAATTTGTAACCTCT
The DNA here is from genome assembly GCA_938045585.1 of uncultured Saprospiraceae bacterium. Lineage (GTDB taxonomy): Bacteria > Bacteroidota > Bacteroidia > Chitinophagales > Saprospiraceae > CALCMJ01. Next base: position 121,609 of record CALIAU010000020.1, on the reverse strand, counting down.
TTTTAAGACGGTCTAGAATGCTTGCTCCCACCACTTCTCTTGTTTTATATCTTCAACTGAAAACATCTCACCAATCTGCGGCATCAGAAAATCTAAACCTGCATTCTGGGCACTTTTTACAAACGCAGCTCCCGGCTCCCACCATGTGTGTTGATATGATAAATTAAATCCTGCCCAATGCACTGGCATGACTTTTTTTACACCTGCTTGTATCGCAGCTTCTATGCTTTCATCTGGGAACATATGTACATCATGCCAGTCATGATTATATTGACCACATTCCATAAAGGCAAAGTCAAACGGCCCTAGACGCTTTCCTATTTCGCTAAAGTGTTTGCCCCGACCACCATCACCACTAAACCAAAATGATTCAGTGTTAGTTTTAAAAACCCAGCCACCCCACAAGCTCTGTAATCTATCTCTAAGACCACGACCAGAAAAATGGCGCGTAGGTGTAAAATGAATTCTAATGTTTCCGAAATCGCGCGATTGCCACCAATCAAACTCTTGTATTATATCTGCTTGGACACCCCAAGAAACAAGATGGCGTTTCACACCCATGGATACAAAAAACTGCTTTGTTTTAGTTTTTAACTTTTGAATGCTAGCATAATCAAGATGGTCATAATGATCATGCGTGATCAGAATCAAATCTATTTCAGGAAATGCATCAATTAGGTCTAGCGTGTTCTCTGAAAACCGCTTGGATGCAATTGGGGCAATGGGTGTAGTATTGGGTCCTAGCATAGGATCTATTAGTATGGTTTTTCCATCCATGCGCATGAGAACAACAGAATGGCCATACCAGATAATTTTACTTACATCAGCAGAAGAAAGAAAAGCGTCTTTATCGAAGGATTGAATTGCTAAAGTTTGTTTAGGGCTTCGATCTTTCTTAAGTGTTAGCATTTTATAAATGATGCCAGGCATGTCTTTTAAATTGCCACTCAAGTCAGTACGCTCTAGATTCCTAAACCGTCCTTTTTTCCAGTGAGGGGATTGGCTATACTGCTCTTTTAATTCTTTTGTTATACTTCCCCCAAACTGTTTAAAAAAACTCATTGCTATTATAAATTCTGATTAAATTCGATCGCTTAAAGACAATTGAAGTGCTTCTTGACACGGATAATCGGATACTAGGCATATTAAGTTTAAGAAAGTCTATATCTTACCATGTATCACGTTCTCCAAAACTACTACTTTCAAAATGACCAAAGCTATGAAAATCTATCCTCTCTTGATACTAATTCTTTTAGGAACAGTTTCAATGCATGCGCAGTGGAATCGGATGGAGTCCGGCACCAACCAATGGCTGCGCGGTATTTGGTTTTTGACAGCAAATGAAGGCGTAGTGGTGGGATACAATGGAACAATACTAAAGACCTTTGATGCTGGAACGTCTTGGGAGCCAGTTGAAAGTAATACTACAGTAAATCTCTTTTCGATATTCTTTGTAGATGATAGCGTGGGTTATGCCACTGGAGGAAGTGGTACCGTTTTAAAAACAATAGATAGAGGGGCAAGTTGGGATATAGTAAAAATGGGATCTGCCATACTGCATGAAGCTCATTTTCTTACACCTGATTATGGATACGTTTCTGGCGATGTAGGAATGGTGTTCAAAACAGAAGATGGAGGACAAACCTGGGAACAGATAAATGTAAGTAGTGCGAATGGGAAATTATCTATTTTTTTCCAAGATGAAAATACAGGATATTTTAGTGGTATTGGATTTGAGGATGCTATCGTAAAAACAACAGATGGTGGAGAAACATTTGAACGGATTTACGATGCAGGAGGTATTGCAGAATTTACTTCTCTGTATTTTACAGATGAAGATCATGGCTTTGCCTGTAGTTCAGCCGGAGAGGTGCAATTCGCGAGAACCTTAGACGGAGGAGATACTTGGACCAAAGAAGAATTAGGAGAAAACATAGATTTTTTCTCCATTAAGTTTGTAGATGACCAAGAGGGATTAATGGTAGGCGGACTACCTACAGAAGGAATCATCTTACGCACACTAGATGGAGGCTTTACATGGACAAAGGAAGAAACAGGGGAAGATCTGCCTCTGTTTGATGTCTTTATGGTTTCCAATGAAACCTCCTATGCCGTAGGATTAAATGGTACAATATTACGTTCTGGAGAATTTGTAAGCATTCAAGAACCCTTAGACGATCTTATACAAATATTTCCTAACCCCTTTTCAGAAAAGCTACATTTGAATACGCTGTCAAAGGAGATAAACAGCTTTGAACTTTTTAATATGCAAGGCAAACGATTACGCGCAGGTAATTTGGATAAAGATCAGATTTTAGATACAAATGATTTGACTTCTGGTATGTATGTATTGCAGCTGGAAACGAAGCAGGGTCGCCTAACTAAAAAACTCATAAAGTCTTAGACCATATGCTAATCTAATTTCAAGTCTTTCAAAAAGGCTAGCAAGTCTCTTAATTCATGTGCTGTCAATATATCTGTTACGGGCGGCATGCTAGAGGGTAGATTTTCGCGCATGCTCATTTCTGACTTTAAAAATGTTTTCGCTTCGTTCTTAGAAGAAATAGTGATGCTCTTAGCATCTTCTTTTAGTATAGTCCCAGAGAATTCACCCTCCTTAGTTTCTATATAAGCTATACCAAAACCAGCAGCTAATTCTGCACTTGGTAAAACTAAAGATTCTAGAATTTTTTCATCTGACATCTTATCTGCTAAGCCTGTTAGTGAGGGACCTGCATTTCCACCATACTCAAACACTGTATGACAACGTGTACATTGCGCCTGCTCATGTTCATAAAATATATTCCTTCCATTGGCTTTGTCACCTCCGTATAAGGCTGCCATATGTTCTGCGAGTGGGTTTTCATCTTTCTTGAAGTACGCTTCTAAATCTTCCATTAAATTCTCATTCCCACTTGCCTTAATAGCCTCTATTGCATCTAACTGAACCTCCTTTGCTAAAGTACCCGATTTCAATTTTCCGAAGGCTTCCTTCAGAAGAGTCATGCCACGTTCTGTGCTTAGACTTGCAAGACCCGCATATGCTGCTTGCATTTCTGGAACGCTACCGGTAGCAATTACACTGCTGTATAAATCTGTTGCTTCTGCACTATCCACCTCAGAATCTGGAAGGTACTCCAAAACACGCGCCCTTACCAGACTGCTTTTATCTTGAAGAGCAAATTGCATAGCCTCGGCAAGATTTTCAGATTGTATACCAGCTAGGGCTTCAATACATTTTGCACGTACCTCTGCAGAAGAAGAGCTTGTAAGTAATGTATAGATTTGTTCGCCGTGTTCCTTAGATTTTAAACGTAGCGCTGTTTGGATAGCAGCCACCTGAACTAGAGCTTCGTCCGAGTTGAGCAAGGCAGTCATGTTTGGGAATAAGGCGTTTTCTAAGGGTGTTATATCACGCACGATAGGTCCACGATATCTACCATCGACGCGATCATGCAGCGAGGGCTTTGACCAAGTACTTAAAGCTTCCAATGCCTCTGCTCGCATGGCTGCAGGTGCACTCGGTTCTTGGGCATATGCGAGTAAAAAATTTATATTTTCTATTTCTCCTACACGCAGGTTAGCATTGATTGCTCTACGCAGGAGCGCCTCGTTTGTAAAACGCATGTCTGTTAAACACCGTGCAAGTTCCGGGAGTGCTTCCGGAATAGAATAGTCATCATTGATACCACGCGCAGCCTCTGTCACAATATATTCGTCAGGGTCATTCAGGAATTCTGCTATACGCGGACTTCGCATACGTCGTAAGGCTACCACCGCAGCAATGCGCACTGCCTTTGAAGCATCATTTTTTAATGCAGCCATGGCATCTGCATTGTTGATGCGACCCAGTGCAATGATACCAGCCTGTCTTAGCCAACTATCTACATCATTGTTTTTCCGCAACATCTCGATGAGTGGATCTACGGCATCTTTATATTCTAATCTTCCAAGAGCTTCCGCCGCGTGAAGTTGTATACGCAGAGAAGGGTCACTAAGAAATGGGATAAGCAATTCTCCTTTGTCGAGTTGTATATCGCCTATCATTTTGATAGCCTGATTCACAATCTCTCTATCAGAATCTTGTAACAAATGAATAAGCATATTCGCATCGGTTTTGTATAATCGGGCAGACTGGGCTATTCCCCATATACCATGTATTCTTCCTAACTGATTTTCATGTGTCTTTGCAGCTTGGACAAGAAGGTCCAATTCCTTTCTGTCTACAAGTTCAAACTGTGCATTCTTTCGAACACGCATATCTTGATGACCTAATAATTCTGCAAGATCTGTAGCGCCGAAGCCGCCAAAATCAGATTCTAATAAGAGCTTTGTGCTTTTTCTAATTTTTGTTTCTTCTTCTCCGGCCACATCTAATTTCCAAATTCGACCCTGATTTTTTGTTCCCCATCCATTTATCCAGTCAGCAAAATACAATGCACCATCTGGAGCAAAATCTATACCTGAAGGGAGCAAACCTTTTACAATTTCTTCTGTATTCTTCAAAGTAAAGGATGCACCCTTTGGTTCCAGTTCAAAGGCATGAATAGGGGAGGAAGAAGGTGTGCCTCTAAACTCGGCAACAAAGAATTTATTGTAATACCGCTCGCCCAATGCCGTACCTGGATTATATATAAAACCAGTAGGACCGTTTACATAATTTTGAATACAGGGTAGGATGTAGGCAGCCTGACCATCCCACCTTGGAACCCCCAACTTCTCGTCCATCCATACCTTATATTTATTATTAAGCGGATCCGTGTATTTTCCAAATTGCCAGTTGATTCTCCAGCCTGTATCCGAACCGTTCAATAAATACACTAAGCGTTCTCGTTCACCCTCATGATCACCATCATTGTCTACGGTAATTAGATTTCCATATTTATCAAAGTCAAATTCATGGGTATTTCTTACTCCATAACAGTAGATTTCAAAATTACTGCCATCCCGCTCTGACCGTGCAATCACTCCACTATTCGGATTCTTCCAGACCCTTCCTTCTTTGTCAGTAACGTGCATGCCTATATCGCCAATACCCCACCAAATCCTCCCATCAGGACCGATAGTTGTTCCCGACATGCCGTGCGCACCAAAACCAATATGCACTGCCCAGCCATGACTAATAGATTCTTTGACATCAGCAAAATTATCATTGTCCGTATCATTGATTCGCCAAAGATCAGGACCCACACTTAAAAAGACATCCCCATTATGCACTTCTACACCATTGGCTAAATCAGATATTTCTTCATGGAAACCCTCTATAAACAATTGACTTTGTTCAGCAAAGCCATCCTTGTTTTCATCAGAAACTATCCATATCTGTTCTTTTTCAACAGTTAGATCTCTCCAGTCTAAAACCCCGTCTTGATTCAAATCCTTTAAATGCTTCTTACCCTGCTCGTTTGTTTCTGAAAAAGTTTTCCGGAGAAATGCTCTTCTATCCTCAGGACTTTCAAACGAAATAGATGCTGTCATCCAATCCTTATGGCCTCGTATATCAAATTCTGAATTGCTTAATCGATTTGCCTGGGTATAATAAATAGCACCATGCTTATCTATACTGATAGCGATTGGATCTTTTACTATGGTATCTGCAGCCCATAGATCTAAGGAGAAATCATCCTTTAACTCAACAGAAACTTCAGAACTAATTTGTCTGGATAATTCCATAGCCAAGGCATGATCAATGCTTAGAATCGTTTTTGGAGAATCTAGTTCGAGTTTTTTCTCTTCAGTACAAGATAATATCAAAAGGATGAATAGTAAAAGAAATGGTTTACGCATGAATTGTGTGTGTGCAGAGTAAATTAGAAAAAATTTAGTTCATTTTTCTAAGAATAACCTCTTTATATCAGATCGCAGATGCTTATCTAGAAAAAGGGTGTTTGCTTTGGGGTAGGGAGGCAAATGTATGGCTCTGGTTTGAGATTGCTTGGATGGGTGCTGTTCTAATTTTGTATACTAGATCAATCGCCTTTTTAGTATCACGTATTCCAAAACCATTCCCATCAAGTATTTGGGAATAACTTTTTGTGTGGAGATCTTCAAATCCCTTACTAAAGTCAAAAACCTCATTCCCAAGAGTAAGTGATCTATAACTACGCTGGCCAGAGGACTTGATTTCCTCAGGTAGGGTGTCTTCATTAATGCTTAAGAACCACTTTACATTTGCCTTTTCCATTTTTAGAATTCCAGCCGCCCTATCGTGCGCATACACATTCACAATGTTTTCTTTGACATCTCCATACAACCATATCAGCATATCAAAAAAGTGGATTCCGATATTCGTTGCAATGCCTCCAGATTTTGATTCATCTCCTTTCCAACTAGTAAAATACCAATTTCCTCGGGAGGTGATATAGCTTAATTCAACCTCGTGCATGCTACCCTCAGGCAGACTGTCTACTTTTGCCTTGAGCGCTTTTACCTGATCGTGTAGACGTAATTGCAGAATACAATTTACCTTACGCTTATATTCTTGTTCTAGGGCGATTAAAGCATCCGCATTCCAAGGATTCAAAACAATGGGTTTTTCGCATATAATATCTGCTCCTATTCTAAGGCCAAATCGTATGTGCGCATCATGTAGATAGTTAGGAGAACAAATACTTAGGTAGTCAATTTTCTTTCCTGATCTATTCACTTTTTCAAGATGTCTGTCAAATCTTTCAAATTCTGTAAAAAATGCAGACTGAGGAAAATAACTATCAATTATTCCCACAGAATCAAACTTGTCAAGCGCAGCAACTAAGTTGTTACCTGAGTCTTTAATGGCTTTCATATGTTTTGGAGCAACATATCCTGCTGCACCAATCATTGCAAATTGTTTCATCTGTGTAAATATGCTAGTGAAAGTATATAATTTATTTTAATATTTGTAAACTATACAGAGTTTGCGCTTAAGCCCATTTCCATTTTACATAAAGGGCTTAGGTATAAAGTATTCAAGGTACGACAAAGTTAGAATTGATTCGTTGAAACGATTTTTATTAATATCATATTATTGGCCGCCCATGGGTGGGGGAGGTGTACAGCGCTGGTTGAAAATGTCCAAGTACATCCATGCCTTTGGATGGAATCCTGTAGTATATACTGCTGCTCCTGAAACCTACCTGGCAGAAGACAAATCGTTATTGCAAGAAGTACGACCAGAAATTGAAATTATTAGAACCCCAATTTTGGAACCCTATGGTATTTATGCAAAACTAACGGGGCAGAAAAAAGAGAAGTCCAGTTATTCTGGATTTATTAAGGATAAGAAACCTGGTCTTATAGATTCGTTTAGTTTGTTTGTTAGAAGCAATTTTTTTATTCCAGATGCGCGCAAGTTTTGGATAAAACCTTCTGTGAAGTTTTTACGAAAATGGTTAGAAGAAAATAAGGTAGAGGCTATTATTACCAACGGCCCTCCGCACTCGGTGCATATGATTGGCTTAGGTATAAAAAAATATTTTCCAGATCTTCCTTGGATTGCAGATTTTCGTGACCCCTGGACCAACATAGATTTTTATAGTGATCTTAAGTTGATGCGTTTTGCAGATAGGCTGCATCATAAGATGGAAAAACGTGTTTTAAGCACTGCAGATAAAGTAGTGACAGTTACTTGGAATTGGCAATCGGAGTTGTCAGCCCTAGGTGAGGGACGTCCAGTAGATCTTATTTTGAATGGATATGATCCAGAAGATTTTGAGTCATTTCAAAATATTACAACAGATAAATTTATTATCTGCCATCTAGGCTCTATGAATAAGGATCGCAATCCTGAAAGCCTTTGGCAAGCAATTTCTGAACTTGTCAAAGACGAAAAAGAATTTTCAGAGAAACTAGAAATACATTTAATTGGTCCAGTAGATAGAAGTATCCATACAAGTTTAGAACAACAGGGCTTGACGAAATATATAGTAGCACTTGACTTTATTCCACATAGGGAGGCGATGCAATATCTACAAAAGTGTAATCTCTTATTATTGCCCATAAATAAGTCAAAAAATAGTATGGGTATTTTACCAGGTAAGATGTATGAGTATATAGCAACAGGAAAACCTGTTTTATCTATTGGCCCACTTGATGGCGATATTGCAAAAGTGCTTAATCGATTAAATCAAACGAAATTACTCAGCTATGAAAATAGATTAGGGATAAAAGAATTTATTTCAACTGTATTTCGAGATCCGCCAGAACCGTCAAGAGACATTGATAAATATTCTAGGAAAAATCATGCAAAAAGTTTTGCAGCGCTGCTAGATGAAATCACTGCACATTAATAAGAACATTTGTTCTTATCATGCTTAACAAAATAGCTTTTGTAATTTTTTGCCTTTTGATCCATACATCCACAAAGATCGAGCAACTGAATTGAGGCAAATTCCATTGGAGCCGTTTCTGCTTGAATAGAAATGTAACCCTCTGTAATGGCTGCGCCATCAACAAATTTGGTCTCACCTAATTCCGAAACGTCAATAATGGGCTTCGTATATTCGATAACGACTTGGTCATCCATCAGATGTTGAATTAAGGAATCCCCCAGTACAATGACCTCTGCTTCGTACCAGTCGTCACCATGGTAGGTTTTGGAACTAGAGTTAATACAATGCGTTTTTTCTAGTCGTGGGCCAAAAGAGACATGCGTATGTGGCGTACATAAGTTTGCAGTAGGCCTTTCATCTGTTCCGTTTCCACCTAAGAGCTGCGCTTCTAGGGAAAGTGGAAATTCTTGATCAAAGTGCATAGTTTTAGGATCTTGGCAATGGAGCATTAAGCCATTATTTCTATATGCCCAAGCAGGACCACCGCTTTGCTGCTCACCTATGAAACGATACCTTGCCTTCAATTTATAATGAGAAAATTTTTCCTTATAAAAGAGATGTCCAAACTTTGCTTTGAAACTATCCTGTGGCGCATAGACTAATGCTAAATTGGAATTATTTACCTGAAAACGGTTCATGTAGTTAACACCTAGTTCTTGCCCAACAAACTTGGGCGTCCAATCAGTCAAGTCTTTTCCGTTGAAAAGATCTATCCAGTTTTCCTCATATGTATTACTTGTATTATTACAAGAGAGGTTGAAGAAAAGAAGTACAAATAGGAGAATTCTTAACATAACATGCGTAATCTATTAGGATTAAGATACGCTTGTTTTTTAAGATATGGCTTACAAAAAAGAAAAGAAGATAAAATAAGAAAGGCAGTCTCGCTGCCTTTCTTAAAATGTATGGGATTGTTTGTTCGTGGATGCCTACCTATATATCAGTGCATTTCTATTTTGTTACCTATGCCACAATAATTTAGAATCAACGGGTGTTATAGTTGCATAACTAAATATTTAGTTATACCTTTAAAATATGAAGCTAAGCCTGTGCTATATTTTATTCTTTATCTGTAGCTGTGTTAGTACCTCAGCTGGGCAAACGTTGGATTCTCTCTATCTAGCGGGAGAATATAAGCAAGCAATACCCTTACTATATGAGCAGTTGCCAGCGGATAGCGCTGATATTGGAATGCTCAAAAAACTAGGAAATGCCCATTATCAATTAGGAGAGACAAAGACAGCCATAGGGTATTACCTAAAGTTACATTCCTTAGAAGAAGATCAAATTTTGGCAATTCAACGTCTGGCAGCTTTGTATGAACTAGAAGAAAATACACCGAAAGCCTTAAAGTACTATCTCAAGTTGACAAAGCTAAAACCAGAAAATGGGACATATTTTAGGAAGGTGGCAGTACAATATGCTAAGGCAGGAGAAAGCCAAGGAGCATATGATAATTATTTAAAAGCCTATGCGCTCAACAAACGGGATTTGTTGACCATAAAAAGTCTCACTGAAATATTACTTGCACGCGACCAAGTGTATGCAGCAGATAGTATACTCTGGCAAGCGCGCAGTTATGATGCTTCAAATATTGCCTACCGTTTATTAACCGCAAGATCAAAATACAAACAGAAGCAACATGATTCTGTGATAATAGTCATGGAAGGGATGCGAGGGCGACTAGATTTTTCTAACTACTATAATAAATTATTGGGTTATTCTTATATGAAGGTAGACTCAATAGACAAGGCAATTGTATGTCTTGAACGATCTCTCGTGGACGAAGGGAATCCGGAGATGGCGCATTACTATCTATCTGAAGCCTACGCAAAAAAAGAGGATGACAAGGCTTTTGTATTTCATTTGGAAAAAGCAATGAAGGCAGGTATGTCAGATAACATGGCAAAATATCACAGAAACATGGCCAAGTTTTATGATGATAAAAAAAATCTAAAGAAAGCTATTCCGCATTATGAGAGTGCCTACAGGTACAGTCAAGAACCGCGATTTTTGTTTTTCTTGGCACGTGCCTACGATGCCTATTATGCAGACAAGAGCACAGCAGTACGGTATTATAAAAAATATATTGCCTCCTCAGATAATGTAGAGGAGTATAAAAATTATGCACGCGATAGAAGTCGCACATTAAAAGAACAAATCCACTTTTCAAAAACAAATTAATATGAAGTCGAGTAAACGATTGACGAAGGCAGAAGAAGAAATTATGCAGATGATATGGGACATGGGTGCTTGCACTGTAAGTCAACTCATTGAACAAATGGATCCTAAACCACCACATTCCACCATTTCTTCCTTTGTGCGCATCTTAGAAAAGAAAGGTTTTGTGGACCATAAAGCCTATGGACGTACCTATGAGTACTTTCCGATAGTAAGCAAGAAAGAGTATTCAAGTTTTTCATTGAAAAACTTAGTTACAAATTACTTTGAAGGATCTATGAACGAACTTGTTTCATTTTTAGTAAAGGAAAATGATTTAAGCATTAAGGAACTGAATGAACTTATGGAAGACCTCAAAACCAACGAAAACAAATGATGATCTATTTCCTAAAAGTGAGTATTTCTTGGTTAGTGTTTATACTGCTGTATCTAGTTCTATTAAGAAGATTTACCTTCTTAAACTTAAATAGATTCTATCTTCTATTTACTCTACTTGTAAGCCTATCTCTTCCTCAAATCCAGATGAATTTTGCAACACAGGACCAAGCAGTGTTACACGAAGTAATAGTTCCTCTTACTTCTCAAATGCATCTTGCAGAGACACAAATTACAAACACAATTATTAAGAACAACACGCAAACGAATTATTACTTTTTAATCTATTGTCTAGGATCCGTGTTTTTTAGTTTGCTATTCATGCGCGGGATCATTTATATTTTACAACTCTACAGAAACGGAGAGAAAGAAATACAAGAAGGATATACAATTGTTACATTGAAGAATCCATTGCCTGCCTTCTCTTTTCATAAATGGATTTTTATTTCTGAACAAGAAAGAACTTCGTCAGACTTTGAAAGTATTTTGGAGCATGAACTGTGTCACGTAAAGCAAAACCATACACTGGATATTATATTAGTTGAGATTGTGAAGATAATTTTTTGGTGTAGCCCAGTCATTTATTTCTATAAGAACGCAATCAAAGAATTACATGAATTTATTGCTGATAATGCAGCAATAAAGAAAATCAATACTAAAGAATACGGACAATTACTTCTTGGCTATAAAAGCCATACAAAAGTGCCCGCTCTTACTAACCCAATATTTCATTCACATTTAAAAACACGAATCAAAATGATGCTACGCAAAAGAACGAGCAAGTATGCTTCTATGCACTATGCGCTTGCACTACCAATTATATTTTTAATGCTTTTAGCATTTTCAGGAAATGAAGAAAAGCTAGTAGAAAAAATAGAAGACATTAGCAAAGCAACAGAATGGGTGTCTAAGTCAAATGGTATAGAAGAAAATAACTTAACAATACCTAAGGAAGCAGAAGAGGCTGATACGAAGGGAGTAGAGCCAGCACAAACAAATCCAAATCCTAATTCTTCTACGATAAACAGTAAATGTCATAAAATTAGAGATAAAGATTTTTATATGGTCTTTGACCATCCCGCTACAATAGAAAGCTGCGGGCATCTGACGGGAGAAGATAGAAGTAAGTGCGCAAGAGAAACTTTGAGCCAATATTTTACAGCGCAGGATGTATATACAGAAGAAGCCTTAAAAGAAGGCTATCAAGGATATCTTGCATGGACTATAGTTATAAATGAAAAGGGGGAAATGGAACGTGTAGAGAGAGCAAAGAATCTTGCTAAGAAAAACTCTTTTGGCTTATTTGAAAAAGGAGATAATATTATTGAAGAATTTAAAGACCAATTTAGCTTTGTGGCTGCTGAATGCAATGGAGAGAAGGTAAAGTCCTATATCATATTTTCTCACAAATATATTCTTACTCCTGATCAAATTGCAAGAGTGGAACGAGGAACAAATGCTCCCTTCCAAAAAGTTACTCTGATGAATGCATCCTCAAAAGGTGGCTTAGGTTTTGAATACAGATCAAATTTTAAAACACCCTATACCATTAGGGTACTTAACCCAAGCATGGAAGAAGTGCACACCGAGCAAGGGGAGTATATGTATTCTGCAACGAGAGGATACGTGACCATGGAAAACCCTGTCAATGGTACCTATACTGTAGTAGCATCTCAGGATGGAAAAGAAGTTAGAAATACCCTAGAGGTGAATGTGTTTAGTAATTAAAAACAAAACAAAATGATCGCTTACATTATCAAAGTTAGTTTATGTTGGATACTCTTTTATGCATTGTATCAACTGCTCTACAAAAAGATCACATTTTTCTCTGCGAATAGAGCCTACTTACTAGGCACTCTGCTGCTAGGCGCATGCATACCCCTACTTGAGTATGTAACCCTGTTTAGTCAGCCCTATGAGGCTGTCAATTATGTAGCCCCAATACTCCTGGAGGTAGACCAGTTTCAACTCATGGTAGAAGAAGAACAGTCGTTTGATTATGCACGATTATTCCTAGCAGCCTACCTCTTGGGTCTTGTGATTGTTGCAGCTAAATTTCTCATGGGAATAGCTAGAATTTACCGACTATATAGTACTGGGGAAAAAGAAAGAAAGAAAAACTTTACACTCGTAAGAACAGATAAGTTACATCTTCCTTTTTCTTTTTATAACTGTGTGTTTATAAGTAATAAACTGCCTCTAAAGGAAAAAATTAATACGATACTTGAACACGAATTATGTCACATTAATGAACGACATACCTTTGATGTTCTTCTAGTGGAACTCATCAAAATTGCCTTTTGGTGTAGTCCACCCATCTATCTATACAAAAAAGAACTAAAGCAAGTACATGAATACATTGCAGACAATGTAACGCTTGCGCATGAAGATAAAAAAGAGTACGGCCAACTCTTGTTAGGGCAGAGCTCATCCGGAATAGAGCTCTCCTTAACGCATCAATTTTTTAATTCACATCTAAAAAAACGTATACAAATGATGAATCAAAAGAAGTCCAGCAAAAAAGCGTTGGTCAGTTATTTGGCCCTAGTGCCTCTATTATTATTGTTAGGCTTGAGTTTCTCAAGCTATGTTGGAGATAATACCAATGGAGATCTAGGAAGAGAAATCGAACTCTCTCCTATAGGAGAGAGTGGTATGTTTCAGATCACAGACAAAATTACCGGTGAAGAACTAGGAATGATTTCAGAAACGGTAGCACAGTATCTGAAATCGGATGACCCTGAAGATGCTCCTATCATCTCCATATTTGGTGAAGAAACGGATCGCTCCTTACGCGAAGTGTATCCGTGGGATGAAAAAATTTGCTTAAGCTACACACCTCCAGCTAAAACGATGGAACTCTATGGAGACCGCGGTAAGAATGGTATGATCGCCATTACTAGGAATGAACAAAGGAATACGAAGGATGTATACAAGCAAATAAGAGAGGAGATAGTAGCTCTGTTTTCAAGTAGAAAAGATTTTGAAAAGAATGCGCAAAACGTTTATAATAAATTACGCAATGAGTTTCCTAATGAATTAGACTTTATTCGTAGAATGTTTGTGCGTTATGCCATTGAAAGCAATCAAGAGTTTTTATTGGATGATTATAGAATTATCAATCTGGAAGAAGAATATGACAAGGGCATTGTACGCATTGATACAATAACCACTTTCGATTATGACACCTATGAAGAAAGAGTTGAAATTATCAAAGTATATGAAGACTCTGATCCTAAAAAGGAAATTAAATCAAAAATTGCATCCTTGTTTTCTGAGAAAAAGAATTTTGAAAAAAACAAGCAAAAAATATATGACGAACTACGCACGGCATATCCTAAGGAATTAGATTTTATTCGTGCTACATTTTTACATTATGCAAATGAAACGAAACAAGAACTCGTTCTAGACGATTTCAGTATTGTGAATGCAGTCAGTAAGGATGCATCGCAATCTGATTTTCGCACGGTAGTACCTACACGCAAACTAGTCAGTATAGATACTATTACAACCTTTGATTTTGATACTTATGAAGAAACAGTAGAAATAGTACGTAATTATGAGGATATAGATGAAGAATCGTCAAAGATTTTAAAAATAGATACCCTTTCAGTTTACGATCCAGCAACGCAGGAAGAATCGATAAAAATTGTAAGAACCTTTGGCAATGAATCACAGTCTTCAGATAGTGAAGAAATGCAAAAAGGACAGGCAAAATCCTATGAGTATGTAAACTCTAATAATATATCCGAAGTGTTTAAAAGAGTAGAGGAGATGCCACGTTTCCCCGGGTGTGAAGATAACCAAGATAGAGAAGCAAGGGATGCATGTGCTAAACAAAAGCTGCTCGAGTTTATTTATGGAAATATAAAGTATCCAAAAGCAGCTATAGAAAATGAGATCGAAGGAGTTACAGTGGTGCAGTTCATAGTGGAACAAAATGGACGACTATCTAACATTAACTTAGTAAGAGAAATAGGTGGGGGATGTGGAGATGAAACCCTTAGGGTCGTTGAAAAAATGAACCAAATGGAACAAAGATGGATTCCTGGAAAACAACGAGATAATAACGTTCGAGTATTGTATACACTCCCTGTCAAATATAAGTTAGCAGATGATACACCGAAAATGGTAGTAGAAGAAACAGAGGGGCCCTTACTGATTTTAGATGGAGAAGAAGTATCTGCAGAAGATTTAAACGCACAAAAAATAGAAGAAATTTCTGTGTATAAGGGAGCCAAAGCAATTGAAAAATTTGGTAGTAAAGGGGCACATGGCGTAGTTGAAATGTTTTCTAAAATGAAGGCAACAGACAAGAGTCCGGAAGTAAAGGATACAGACCAAGAAAATAATTCTATCAACAATTTAAATGTCTTTAGCAATTTGGATAGAATGGAATTCGAAACATTTAAGGTCTTCCCAAATCCAGTAAACGATCAGCTTAACCTGAGTTTTATTTCCAAAGACGAAGGAGATGTAGAAATTCATTTATTTGATGAAACGGGTAAACAATTATTGAATAAAAGCATCGAAGGAAATACCTTTAATGAGATATTTGATCTATCTCATTTAAAAACAACAAAGGTCTTATTTTTGACGATAAGCCAAAACAATAAGACACATACCCAGAAAGTAATACGAACGGAATAGATTTTGATTTTACTAATTTTTGAAAGAGATTCTGCTAAAAAGTAGGGTCTCTTTTTTTTGTTTAAAATAGCATAATATCTGCCTTTTATAGGAACACAATCCAGATTTGAAACGTTATAAAAGTGAATCAAAAACAAGCCAATGAAAACTAAAAGTTTGTCAAATGTTCTTGTTCTCGGAATCCCACTTCTAATCATCAGTTTTCTCTTCCTTCTTATCAAATCAGAGTACTATCTTAACGAACCCGATGTGCTCATTCAAGCAATTACACTAGATTTCTTAATTACGATTCCACTCATCTACGGAATACTTATCTGGAAGAAAGATATACCTAAGTTTACTATCATCTCAGCATTTATTATATCTATGATTGCAGCAAGCTATATACTTCCAGAAAACCAACAAGATCTTCTTAAACAAGTTAAGTGTATTGCAGTTCCAGTCTTAGAAATAGGTGTTCTGAGCTTCTTAATCTTTAAGATGCGATCCATTTCAAAAAGCTTTTCTAAAACAGGAAAGGAAAATCTAGATTTCTATGACAAACTCAAGATCGCCTGCCAATCTGCCTTTCCTGGCAGAGTAGGGGATTTGTTTGCAACAGAAGTAGCTGTGATACGCTACGCTCTCTTTCCACCAAAGAAAAAGGAACTAAAATCTAACGAGTTTACGTACTACAAAAAAAGTGGCATTATGAGCATTATAGCTGTACTCCTTGGGCTGGTCACAATCGAAGTAATAGTAGTACATCTCATCGTTGCAAAGTCCAATGAAAAACTAGCCTGGATACTCACAGCAATTGGACTCTATGCGTTCGTTCAAGTATTCTCCCTAGTACGTTCCATGGCACGCCGACATATTGAAATCGATTCAGAGCAAAACACCCTACACCTACGATACGGATTCTTTGCACAAGTAAGCATACCCTTTGAATCAATTATACAGATAGAAAAAAACAAAAAATCCTTACCACAGGATAAAAGCATAATCAAACTGTCTACTTTGGATATGCTAGACACACACAATACAATAATTCATCTCAACAAAGAACATACCTTAGAAAAAATCTATGGTATTAAAATACAATTCAAAGCCATCGCAATTTTCCTAGATTATCAAGATGAATTTATAGAACAATTGGAGGCAGTTAAAAATTAAAACCAAATACTCTGCTCTCCAAGCCTCAAACCTCCCACCGTCTCATCTAGTGTCTAGCGTCTAAAATCTAGCGTCTTTTTCCTCTGCGTTATCTTTGTCGAATTATTTCCAACATTCATCGCTTTTATTACAAAAACACCCCAAATATTGGCATCTTATCTTCATTACTAATTTTCAATAAGATCAAATATGACAAAAACTAACTTATTTGTTTTCTTGTGCTGTATATTAATAAGCTCTATGCAAGCACAAGAAGAAACAACACTTCCAGGTAATACAGAATTACCATCTTCCGTAGAAGATTTTAAGAAAATAGCTAGTTATGACGAAGGCGATTATGCCTATGCTGTTTCAGACTATTTCGCAAGACCTAAGCAATCTTCCTTCCAGTTTTCACCCAGTGGAAAATTTTTCTCCTACAGAGAAAAAGACGAAAACGCTAAGAATCATGTTTATGTTAAAAACACAGAAACGGAAGAGGTTAAACGAATCATTGAAGAGGGAGAAGAACTCGTACGTGGATATGGATGGGCAAATGAAAATCGATTACTCTATGTAAGTGATAAAGGAGGAGACGAAAACTATCAACTCTATGCTGTAAATGTTGATGGAACAAATGCTAAAGCACTTACGCCTTACGAAGATGTACGTGTAAGTATCCTAAGTATCATGCGTGATTATCCTGACTATGTCATCATTGATATGAATAAGGACAACAAGCAAGTATTTGAACCTTATAAACTAAACATTGTAACAGGGGAAATAGAAAAACTGTTTGAAAATACAGATGTGCAAAATCCAATTGCAGGATACGAATTTGATAAAGATGGAAAATTAAGAGGCTATGCACAACAGAAGAATGGTGTAGACTATGTACTGTATTATAGAACGGCAGACGATTTGCCGTTTACTGAGGTATTGACTACGAATTGGAAGGATAATTTTTCCATAGCAGGATTTGATTACGCTTCAGATAATCCACATCAGGCCTATGTAAAAACGAATCTCTATAGTGATACGGACGAACTTATCCTCTATGATCTCAAGGAGAAAAAGATGTTGAAAAAGGTGTATAATAATCCCACCTTTGACGTAGGCGGTATGTCTAGAAGTAGAAAAAGAAACTATGAGATAGATTACTACTACTATAGAGGAGAAAAGTCTGAAATTGTTCCAGTGAGTGCAGTAGCAAAGCGTCTCAAGATGAAATTTACAGAGAAGTTTGGAGACAAGAGTGTTTCTATTTCTGATGTCACAGACGAAGAGGACAAGTATCTATTGTATGTCTATAGTGATAAGTTATATGGAGCCTACTATCAATATGATGCTACCACAGATACGTTCAAAAAACTACTCGATCTTATGCCTCAGCTAAAAGAGGAAGACATGGCAGAAATGCGGCCAATAAAATTCAAGAGTAGAGATGGATTAGACCTGTACGGTTATGTTACAATTCCTAAAACAGCAGATGCTGGAAAGAAAGTACCCCTCATAGTTAATCCACACGGAGGTCCCTATGGCCCTAGAGATGATTGGGGTTTTAACCCAGAGACACAGTTATTTGCAAGTCGCGGATACGCAACACTACAAGTAAATTATAGAGGTAGCGGTGGCTATGGTAAAGAATTTTATTTAGCAGGCTGTAAACAGATCGGAAGAAAGATGTTAAACGATCTAGAAGATGGTGTTGCGTATATGAAAGAACAGGGTTGGATAGACGAAGATAGAATTGCCATCTATGGTGGTAGCTATGGTGGCTTAGCAACCCTGGGTAGTCTGGTAAAAACTCCAGACCTATATACCTGCGGAGTAGATTACGTAGGAGTTTCTAACTTATTTACATTTTACAAATCTTTTCCGCCCTACTGGAAACCCTATTTAGCACAGGTATACGAACAATGGTATAATCCAGAAGATCCTGAAGAAGCAGAAATTATGAAAGCTGTTTCGCCAGCACTGAATGTGGACAAAATCACGAAGCCCTTACTCGTTGTGCAAGGAGCAAATGATCCACGCGTCAACATAGATGAGTCCGATCAGGTAGTAGAACAATTAAGAAGCAGGGGAGTAGATGTTCCTTACATGGTAAAGTATAACGAAGGACATGGCTTTGGCCATGAAGAAAACCGTATTGAGTTATATGAAACTATGCTAGGCTTCTTTGCTAAATATTTAGATACACAGGCAACGAAGGGATAGCCTCAATCATAAAATACATGTTTTAAAACAAAGCAATCGTCCATTATTTGGACGATTGCTTTGTTAATCCATACGCAGTTTTATTCACTTACATTTTATTTAAATAATTTAACCGATTCTCTTATTTTTAAAAGAAAGTAAAAAACTAAGAGATAAAACAGGCCATAGACCTATTTTACTCTTAGTAACGCTGATTGCTTCGAACAAAAGCAATATTGAACAATACAAATAAAGAACTAAATATTTCTTTGCTATTCCGTTTTTATGAAATGTGTACTTTGAATAAGATTTGTTTGGGAGTCGTATATGTGAATAATGAATTGACCTGCAATTAAATTACTTGTATTTACTTGTATGGTGTTTTCATCTTCCGATAAATCTTGTAATTGATCTATTAGTATCTGGCCATGTAAATTTTGAATTCTAACTCTGATAGTTTGCATTCCGTTTGCACCTAATTCAATATTGAGAATATCTTGCTGGCCTATTGGATTAGGAAAAACCTTTAACGTATTTTCTAAGCGTGATGTGATACAATTGTTTTGTACTGTAATTAGATTATAGAATTTAAAATCGCCATTTAGATCCACTTGTTTAAGTTTATAATAACTCAAACTGTTTACAACATCTTCATCTATAAAACCATATGTTCTTAGTGTGTTACTAGTGCCAAAAGCATCAACTTTTCCAATTGATGTGAATGTATTTCCATCTTGAGACAGTTCAAAAATTTCAAAATGAGAAGCATTGACTTCTGATAGTGTCTCCCATGCAAGAATATTATCACATCCCTTAGAAGTTCCTTTAAAATATGTAAGCTCTACAGGTACAATAAGTTCACAGTCAATACACTCGTCAACAAGGTCAAGATATTCACCTTCACCAACTGTGAATAGAGTTCCATCATCCATTACTCCACCAATAAAAGTTGGTGGAAAAGTATTGCTATCATGGAAGCTGATGTCAAAACAGTTTGAATTATTTAGAATATCAAATTCTAATCGGCTTACACCCACCCAATCTTGATCAGTAATAAGAAGTCCATCTCCTGCATTAAACCCAATATTTAAACTTACAAGATTTGCAACAGATCCTGTCAAGGTGTGTGAGGAATACAGTGTAAACCCCATTGGACCTGTATTTGTAATTAAGCCAGAGACATCTAACTCAGAATCAATAGAGGGGTTTGCAAGTTGACTTGCATCAAAAGAAAAACGATAGTTCTGGTCGGATAATCTAAACTCAGAGCCTGGAGCATTTGCCTTAATTTCAACATCAATTAGGACTGTAGCGGTTTCACAATCGAATGAATTAATTACAAACCTCAAGTCAAATACTTCTTGTGCATGTAAACAAAAGGACGAAAAGAATAGAATTAAAAGTTGAAATATTTTATCCATAACATGATATTTTAGTAGATGAGAAATGATACTTCTTAATAAAAGTTCTTTCTAAATTTAGCTTTTACCTCTTTGGATAAAATGGCAAATGTGTGAATTGGGCGATTTTGTGCGTGAATGAGGTGTTTGATTGTATGAAATAAATGCATGCTTGTAGTTGATTCGTCGCGTGATTGGCCTGCCTGCGTGCGCACACAGGCAGGTGGTAGCAGGCCGAAGGCGTCCGAAGGACCTAGCTGCGGACGACATGACCTAGACCGAGTAGAACGAGGGAAAGGGCACGCCCAAAGCCTTAATAATCAGAAAATAATTACTCCAAACAGGCTATCCTAGAGCATCAAGACTACCGAATTCTAGACATTTCAGCGCGGAATAGATGTTCTAAGGTAATTTTATGCTGAAATGCTCTATTTGCCCTCCAAGAGAATTTAAAATGGCGTATTTTCGTGGCTTCATAAAATCGAGATTCCCAGATGAGATATTTTTTCGGCTTAGTTCTAATTCTTAGTATTGTTTCTTGTTCGTCTACAAAAAAGATGCAAGAGGAGGATGAGGTGTTTACCTTTGAATTTGAAGAAAGACTCTTGGATACACTCACCGTTAGTGCACCTAGGGTGGGTTCTGAGAATGAATATATACTTCCACGTTACAACCCAAGTTTTACGCGCGTACACGATCTGATTCATACAAAACTTGAGATCTCTTTTGACTGGGAGAAACAACATGTACTAGGTGTCGCAGATCTATCCTTTAAAGCCTTACGAAATACAAATGCACTTTGGTTGGATGCCAAGGGTTTTGATATCCATATGATAAAGCTAAATGGGCATACGGTGGACAAACATTATTACGATGGAAAAAATATCATCCTACCCCTAGAGCGCAGTTATAAAAGAGGAGAAAGTTTTGAAGTACTGATCGATTACACAGCAAAACCCAATGAAGGGGAAGTAAAAGGAAGTGCAGCCATCACCTCAGATAAGGGATTGTTTTTTATCAACCCACTAGGCTTAGAAAAAAATAAACCGCAACAGATATGGACGCAGGGAGAGACAGAACATAATAGCAGATGGTTTCCTACTATCGACAAACCCAACGAACGATGTACGCAAGAAATCTATCTTACTGTAGATGATAAATTCCAAACTCTCTCTAATGGCCTACTCATATCCTCCAACAAAAATTCAGATGGAACACGTACAGACTATTGGAAACAAGATCTGCCACACGCACCCTATCTATTTATGCTTGGAATAGGTGAGTTTGCCATAGTGGAGGAACAGTGGAAAGGGAAGGATCTCTTGTACTATGTGGAACCAGAATACAGACCCTTTGCAAAAGAAATATTTGCACACACACCTGAAATGCTAAGCTTCTTTTCTGATCTATTAAATTATCCCTACCCCTGGGATAAATATGCGCAGATCATTACGAGAGATTATGTGAGTGGTGCAATGGAAAATACAACAGCAGTCATCTTTGGAGACTTTGTGCAGAAGACAGATAGAGAATTGATAGATGATAATAATGATCTGATTGTAGCGCACGAAATGATTCATCATTGGTTTGGTGATCTAGTGACCTGTGAAAGTTGGGCTAACCTAACAATGAATGAAGGCTTTGCAAATTATGGCGAGTACCTATGGTTTGAGCACAAGTATGGAAAAGATAACGCAGAATACCACCGCATAAAAGAACTAAACACCTACTTGCAAACGGTAGCTATGCAAGGGGGAGGACATGATTTGATTTGGTATGATTATGAGGACAAGGAGCAAATGTTTGACGCACACAGTTATAACAAAGGAGGTCTAGTCTTACACATGCTACGGAATTATCTTGGAGATGAAATATTCTTTCTAGGACTGAACAAGTATCTGGTAGATAATGCCTACTCAGATGTGGAAGCGCACGAACTTAGACTTGCGATGGAAGATGTTTCTGGGGAGGACTTAAACTGGTTTTTTGATCAATGGTATTTTAGCACTGGACATCCTGACCTTCTTGTCAATTATAATTATAATGCTACTGCCCAAGAGTTAATCATTGACCTAGAACAAATACAAAGTGCAAATGGAAACGAAGCTATTTATGTTTTACCCTTTGATGTAGCCATGTATGCGCAGGATGGGACCAGGACAGATTATACGTGGATGGTATCTAAGCGTAAAGAATCATTTATAATAGAAGGAGTTACTGATCGACCTGCAGTAACAGTTTTTGACGGTAAAAATATCTTGCTAGGAACCAAAGAAGAAAACAAAACGCAAGAGGAATATATCGCACAGTATCGTTTTTCTAAAAACTTTCAAGATAGGTTTGACGCGATGCAAAATTTAGAGGAAGAGTATCAGGAAAAAATTCTAGATCAAGCCCTGCAAGAAGAACATCATTATTTTAGAATGAACATTCTGGATGCGGTAAAAAATAGCTCCGCACTAAAGGATATTGCAAAGACAGATATACATTCTAAAGTACGGTCTAGAGCACTAAATAGATTACAGGCTATGGATGCAGAATTCGCTTTAGCTACCGCTAAGGAACTTATACAGAAAGAACAAGCCTATCCTGTCATAGCTAAATGCCTAGATATAATTTCCAAGCAAGACCTACCTTATGCATTAGGATTAGTGGATGGTTTTAAGCAGGAAGAAAAGAAGGCGCTCAAAGGCACAATTTTTAACCTCTACGCACAAAGTGGAGACTCTAAATACTTGCCCCACTTTGAACAAAGCCTGTCTGAGGTAGGATTTACGCATGTATTTAATTTTTACGAAGCCTATTATCAATTAGCGAGTAATGCAGAGCTAAAAGAACAGGAAAAAACAGCAGATATATTGAAAGAAGCTGCATTAAATATCGATAATGCATTTATCAAAAGATATTTAGCTACAAATACAGTGAATAGATTAAAAAATGACCTCATCTTTGGCAAAGAGGATGAATCGAAGAAAGGCACCATAGACTACCTAAATGGCGTTATTGACTATATAAAAGCAAACGAAACTGACGAAAACCTCAAAGAGCGGTATATTGACTTCTAATTCTATGTCATAATGGCATAAAAGAGGGTTTGGAACAATATGTGACACTATAGGTTATCTACAAAGGAATAAGAATATGTTTAATTTTTTAAAGAAAGTTTTTGGGACAAAATATGACAGGGATGTAAAAGAATACAAACCTGTAGTGGACGAAATTAATGGATATTTTGACCAGTATGGCTCCTTAAGTAATGACCAACTTAGAAATAAGACTGTCGAATTTAGAGCAAGGATTGCAGAACATCTCAAAAGTATTGATGAGGATATTGCTGCTCTCAAAACCGAGGCGGAAAATGAAAACGACCTTTCTAAGAGAGAAGAGGTATTCAAAGAGATAGATGAGATCATTAAGGAGAGAGACAAACATCTTGAAGAAATCTTACGCGATATCCTACCAGAAGCCTTTGCTGTAGTTAAAGAGACGGCGAGACGATTTATGGAAAATCCAACACTAGAGGTAACAGCTACGGATTTTGATAAAGACCTAGCAGCAAAAAATAGCTTTGTAGAAATAAGCGGATCAAATGCAGTTTGGAAAAATTCTTGGACTGCCGCTGGTGGAGAAATAACATGGAACATGTTGCACTACGATGTGCAGCTGATTGGAGGTATGGTGCTCCATGATGGAAAGGTGGCGGAGATGCAAACAGGAGAGGGTAAGACCCTAGTAGCAACACTACCAGCCTATCTAAATGGACTAGCATCGCAAGGAGTACATATTATTACTGTAAATAATTACCTAGCAATTCGTGATTCAGAATGGGTAGGTCCTATTTTCAATTTCTTATTCCTCACGGTAGACTGTATAGATAAATATAAATCACATTCAGAAGGCAGACAAAAGGCCTATGGTTGTGATATCACCTATGGTACAAACAACGAATTTGGTTTTGACTACCTTAGGGATAATATGGTGCGTTCGCAAAAAGAACTCGTACAAAAAAAGCACCACTTTGCTATGATCGATGAGGTGGATTCTGTGCTTGTAGACGACGCAAGAACACCATTGATTATTTCTGGTCCAGTACCTGAGGGTGCGGACGAAGAGGAATACAATAGACTGAAACCCGAGGTGGAAAGTTTATTTAACCAACAAAAGAAAATGGCAAGCACCTACTTGTCAGACGCTAAACGTTTGTTTAAAGAAGGTTCCGTAGGAGTAGAAGATGGAGAGGCAGGTATGGCCTTGTTACGATCTTACAGAGCCTTACCTAAGTCTAGGCCGCTGATTAAATTTTTAAGTGAAGAGGGAGTAAAAACCTTATTGCAAAAAGCAGAGAACCATTATATGCAGGAGCAGAATAAGCATATGCATTTAGTGGATGCGCCCCTTCTCTTTACCATTGATGAGAAAAATAGGAATGTAGAATTGATGGAATCAGGTACAGAGTATCTTGCCCGAACTAAAAATGATCCTAACTTTTACGTCATGCCAGATATCGCATCAGAAATGCAGGCACTGGTAGAACGAGAAGAAGAGTCCGGGACTAAATTGACAGAAGAAAGGGAACAACTTATTACCGACTTTTCAGAAAAATCTAGACGTCTACATGCAGTAAGTCAGTTATTAAAAGCATACACACTTTTTGAAAAAGAAGAAGAGTATGTTGTGATGGATAATCAGGTAAAAATTGTAGATGAGTCCACAGGTAGAATGATGGAAGGGCGTAGATATTCTGATGGACTGCATCAAGCCTTGGAAGCGAAAGAAAATGTGAAGATTGGAAATATTACCCAGACCTATGCAACGATTACGCTGCAGAACTACTTTAGGATGTACCACAAACTCGCAGGGATGACAGGTACAGCCGAGACAGAAGCGGGCGAACTTTGGGAAATCTATAAATTGGATGTAGTTGTTATACCAACGAATAGACCAATTGCAAGGGACGATAGAGATGATTTGGTTTACAAGACATCTAGAGAAAAATTTAATGCGGTTATTGATGAGGTGCAGCGTTTAACCGAAGCAGGTAGACCAGTGCTGGTAGGAACAACCACAGTAGATATTTCTGAGAAACTGAGTCGTATGCTCGACCTTAGAGGAATTTCTCACAATGTCCTGAACGCAAAACAACACCAGCGTGAGGCAGAGATAGTAACCGAGGCAGGTAACTCTGGTAGGGTAACTATTGCAACAAACATGGCAGGTAGAGGAACAGATATTAAGTTATCTGATCAGGTAAAGCAGGCTGGAGGATTAGCAATTATCGCAACGGAGAGACACGATTCACGTCGTGTAGATAGACAGTTGCGGGGTAGAGCGGGACGTCAGGGAGATCCGGGTTCATCCCAGTTTTATGTTTCTTTAGAAGACAAACTTATGCGTTTGTTTAATTCAGAACGTATCTCAAAACTGATGGACTCCATGGGTCACCAAGAAGGTGAAGTGATTCAGCATTCTATGGTATCTAAGTCTATCGAGCGTGCACAGAAAAAGGTAGAGGAAAATAACTTTGGAATTCGTAAGCGTCTATTAGAGTATGATGATGTAATGAATATTCAAAGGGGGGCAATTTATGCAAGAAGAAATAATGCACTTTCTGGAGAGCGTCTTTCTGTTGATTTGTATAATATGTTTATTGGCTTGACAGAGTCCCTAGTTTCTGATAATAAGAATGGCGGAGATTACGATTCCTTTAGAAACGACTCCTTAACAATTCTTGGACTGGACCCATCTATTGATGCAGCAACGTTTGAAGAAGCTTCCATAGCAGACATCACAGAGGAATACCAAAAAGAAGTATTTGCCTACTATGAAAGAAAGTCAGAGGATATTTGTACAGCCTTATATCCTATTGTAAAAAACGTATACGAACACGAAGGGCATAGATACAAACGTATAGCTGTACCATACACAGATGGGCGTGCGAAAGCATTGAACATCTCTGCATCTCTAGAAGAGGGTGTAAACTCTGAAGGAAAAAGTATCATGAAAGATATTGAGAAGGTGGTGACGCTGGCTCTTATCGATGATAACTGGAAAGAGCATCTAAGAGCAATGGACGAACTAAAAGACTCTGTACAAGCAGCGTCTTTTGAGCAGAAAGATCCCTTGGTTATCTATAAGATGGAAGCCTTTAATTTGTTTGAGCAATTTGTCTACAAAGTAAACTACGATGTATGTAGCTACCTCATGAAAGGGAAACTCTTACTCAAGAGGGAAGAGGATGTAAAAGAAGCAAGAGAGCAGAAAACAGATTTTAGTAAGGTAAGTGCGAGCAAAGAAGATTTGGCAAGAAGAGCAGCAGCTGCTTCGGCTGGGCGAACTAATTCTAAGCCAACAACGTTTAAGAGAACAGAGAAGAAGGTAGGGCGGAATGCACCCTGTCCGTGCGGTAGTGGAAAAAAATACAAACAATGCCACGGTAAATAGTTGGACTATGAAAAACATCAAATTGTATATACTATTATTCCTATGTCTGAGTGCAC
The DNA here is from genome assembly GCA_938045585.1 of uncultured Saprospiraceae bacterium. Taxonomy (GTDB): domain Bacteria; phylum Bacteroidota; class Bacteroidia; order Chitinophagales; family Saprospiraceae; genus CALCMJ01. The sequence continues at coordinate 94,864 of CALIAU010000020.1, read as the reverse complement.
ATGTTTCTCAAGCACAGGTGAGCATCACAGAAGAGCCTGCTATTAGTAGAGCTATGAATGATTTTCAATATCAAAATCAGCAAAGCCAAACTGTGACAGGGTGGAGAATTATGATTATTTCTACAAACGATAGAAGAAAAAGTGAGGCAGCTAAATTAAAGTTTGATGAGATGCATCCTGAGATGACATCTTACTGGGAGCAAGATGTTCCTTTTTATAAGGTGACGGTAGGCGCATTTGAAAATAAGGATGCCTTGCAGGGTCTTCTCTTAGAATTAAAACGAGATTTTTCTTCAGCGATCCCAGTGGTAGACCAGATTCAGAAGTCGGAGTTAGTACCGTAGGGCTTGGAGGTATCCTCTTGCTTCCAAGGCTGACCCAAAAGTCAATTCTGTTTTCTCTTAAATAGATAAATGAGAAACGCAAGCGCAAAGGCTAGGACTAAAAATAGTTTTATACTTTCTGCTAAGCTACTGTGCTGAACTGGATTTCCCACAAAAATCATATTCCCCCAATACCCCGGATGCTTATTCGCCGGTGAGGCTTGCGCAAGGTAATCACGTTTAGATTTTGTCAACGCGATAGAAGGGCTATTGCCTGCCTTCATGTTTTTAAGAAACCCACCCACTAATGTAGTGTTTGAAATATCAGATGAAGTCCATAAACTGGGGACGATACTTTTAGTGCCTGCATACAAGAAGGATCGTGCTAAATTTCTTACGCCCTCACCCTTATAAATTTTTCCGGTCGCAGAATAGCAAGCACTGAGAATGCTCAATTCATTTTTCAATTCCATAGCATACACCTCATTTGAATTGAGAATGATATCCTCTGACCTATCATCAAAAATGATGCAAGAAGTATTTTCGTTGAGCACTAAGCCATGCAATGCCATATGGATGATTCCTGAAACATGGGGAGCCTTTTCAATAAAATTCTTTTTGGTGGATTGCGCATCTAAAAATACCTGACCCTGATATTCTTCATTCGCTAATTGAATCTCCTTTGAAGAGGATCCAAGATTGGTCAAAAGAATATCTATTGTGTCAGCAGAACCCAATGCACTAGCTGCTTCTGTAAAGTAGCTATTTAGTTTCTCATTTAATTTGTCGCCATAGCCTGAACCAAATCCAATATAATCCTTGGAATGTAATTGTGCGCCAGTTCTTAATTGATCATAGCTATAGAGATATGAAGTATTAAAGGAATTTATCAAATAGTCCTCACCATCCCATAATACTTCTAACGGAATATTATGAAACTCTCCATCAGGTACAACTATTAAATTTTTAATTCCAGAGCTTTTGTAAGAATCGAGTGCTTCTTTAAAGTAGCGCTTAAAAACCTCTTCAGAATTTTTATTTAGAGTTTCAAGGTTTGCATAGGAGTATAGGTCATTTGTCACATTCTGCATTAAAGAGACATCTTCGGGACGAATTGCTTCTTTAAGGAAAATGGAATTTGTGTTTGATATAAAAAAGAGAAACACATGGCTCCGTCCATAAAAAATATCAATAAGAGCCGATTCATTATTAATTCCCTTGTTTACAATGTGATCTATCGTTAAGACATTCGCGTCTTGCGCTTTGGTCTTTAAGTTCGGATACTTTTTCTCTAAGGAATTTAGAGCCTTACGTTGTTCGGATCTTAGCTCTAAATACGCAGTACTTAGTTCTTCGTCTTTACCACCTGCAGAAATCAATTTACTTTCTACAGTTCTTTTCTTAGATTCTAGATCCATCAAATGTTCAAAATCCTCATTAGAAATACTAGAAGCGTACAGCGCATTTGTAGAACGCATGCTATTCAAGACGGAACTTTTATTTTGTGCACTCCAGGTAAATGCTTGCTCTAGATATTTTTTATCCTTTGTCTGTTCATATTGCTGATGGCAAACAGCTATGGCATCTTCAAAAACAGAATAGCTACTACCTATCTGCGTAATTTTAGAAAATTCACTTAAAAACTCAGACCTGTTATTTTGAAAGATGCCATCGAGTTGTGTAACTAAACTTAAGCTCATGTCTAGCTGTTCTAAATTTCCATTCAACTTGTAGTCCTTGATATAAATTTGAATCAGTTCCTGTAAGTTTATAACAAGAGTCTCGTAGTCTTTGATAATATTATCAGATAAGGCGGACTCTGTATTATAGATGTTTGGCTTTGTACCAATGACCTGATTGTAAATTGCTTTCTCAAACATGTGCACAGCTTCAGCTGTATTGTTTTTCGTAGAATGATAATGTCCTGCAACAGAATACAGGTTTGCAGCTAGCGTAGTATTTTCTGGATCCTTACTATACATCGCATGCAACTTATCCAAAGTAGATTTTGCTCCATCTAAATTTCCAGATTGGATATGATATTTTGTGAGTTGATAGTAAGCATACGATCGATGATGGTCAAATTCTGAATTTTCAATAAGGAATTGCATGTTAGGAATAAATGTTCCAATTGTACTAAGTTGGTTCGTACTCAATAATGGCGACATATAGTTTAAGATCAACTGTAAACTGTCTTGAGCAGATGTCGTGTATTCAAATGCTTTCTGGTACGTATTAATACTTTCATCAAATCTCTTAGAATCATTTAGATAGGAACCATATCGACTGAGGTACTCAAACTTTCTATCATAACCAACCGAATCAAATAGAGCATACGCCTTATTAAAATAGGGCTGTGCTGCTAAATGATCTCCAGATTCCGCTCGCAGGGTAGCCATGAGAGCATAGACATCACTTTTAAGATGATCTGGTTTCCCCTCTAGAAGATCAGGGTGTGCATCTATATAATCTAAGACCTGCTTTGCCTCATAGACCTGGTCTGTATATTCATATAGGTAAAGGAGCATGTAGCTCGGATTAAAAATTCTGGAAGCTCCTACTACATCTGCGCATTCTGACCAAACATATAAACTGCTATCTTTTAAAAAATGAATGGCATCGGGATAATACTCTTCAGCATTTGATTTAAATATAGACCAACCTAATCTGGAAAAGACCCTTCCTTTCTGTGCGCAACTTAGCTCATATCGCGTATTGATATCATTTGCCATTGCTCGTGCATCTGCCACACTAAATGAATCTTGGGCTGTGTATGTTCGGAATGCTTGAACATCAGCTTCTATGACCGGATCATCAGATTTTTGAGAATAGCTAAAGCTGCTATAGAGTAAAAGGAAAAAAGGAAGGAGGAATAACTTGTTCATCAAAAGTGCTTTAGTAGGATGCACATGTTTTGTACACCCTACTAAAGTACAGATTTTGTTTAACGTCTAAATACCTTATGGACAGATTGTTTGCCATCCTTAGTCAATATCGTAATGAAATGAATTGAGTTAAATGGTAAGGACGAAAGATCTAATTCATGTAATTCCATTGATGACTCTACAAGTATATTCTTAGTTATAAGTTGTAATCCTTGAGAATTACTTACCTGTACAGTATACTGTCCTTTGTCAAGACTTAACTGGATATTATCTACAAATGGATTTGGAAATGCTTCTGCCGTCTTTGCGTCCGATGACCTAAGCTCAGAAATTTGCTGATCTCCATCTATTATTCCATGTGTAATAGGGCCTCCTCCATAAATAGTAGAACAACCGATTCTCACTCTAATTCTCGCCTTCGGTGCGTCAGCGAATCCATCACTTACAGTAAAATCAGTTAAATAGTTATTATATCTGGACCCTTCGATTAGAGCACATTTAATCTCTCTTCCGTCAAAGCTTGACTGTAACGTGCCAAGTACAGATGCGATACCAGAAATAATCGCAGCAGACTGTGAAGTACCTTCAAGACTTATTACATCACCATACTGATCATAGCCAGGAACGTCTTCACCAGCAATAGCAACATCAACACTGGTTTCGCCAAAGTTTGAGAAAGCCGATGGTTGTCTTGCGCAAGATAAAGATGCAACGGTAATAATATTAGAGCTCTGCATAGACGCAGGGAGTACGGATTCTAAATCATCTAAATCTTCTCCACTGTTTCCTGCAGAGATGACAAGTAAAGCATTTAAAGCTTCAACCTCGTCCATCATCTTTCTAAGGAAAAATTCTGCTCCAGTTGTATTGTAAAAGCTCATACTTAGATTGACAATTTGAGCACCATCTACTAGAGCCTGTTCCGTAGCCAATATCATATTAGCCAAATTTCCTTCATTATCATCATCTAATACTCTTCTTATATCATAAGAAATCTCAGACCCTGGTTCAGTATCTTTTTTCTCAGCAATATAATTCATGATGCTTAAAAGATGATTCCCATGATCGTTTACTGTTTCATCGTTACCTCCAGGAGAAACATTATTATTGTTGATCACGTAATCATAGTTATCCTGTATAATAGGATCATATGCAATGGAGGTATAATTTTTCGGCAAACCTGAATCTACAATAGAAACTTTTACAGAGTGATTTCCCTGTTTTTGATAGTATCTATATTTATCCTCACAAGGTAGATAAGGAAGGGTATTATATGGTAAGGGTCCATTATCTATAAATTCTACTTTGCTGAGTTGGTTAAATCCATCTCCTCCTAGTGAGCTATCATTTTTTTTATGATTCTGAACTCCTGTAGAGCCAGAAATAATATCATCAATAAGAATGGTCGCACCAGTTTCTTCATCTTCGTAGGTGATTCCAAGGCTAAAGTCAAACTCCCAAAGACGGGTTTGAGATAGTGGACTAACCCAGATTTCAGTTGCGCCTAAGGATGCAGCGACAGTATCTATATGATTTTGGTCAGTACCTGGCTCAAACCATATAAGTAACTGCGTGGGATGAAGAGCGGAAGAAGGGGGTTGTGCATTGCTACTAAAAGACATAGTAATAGCAAGGAAAAGGCATAAAATAGTTGCTTTCATTTTAAAATTGTTTCAGTTTAGGTATTTCTACAAATATAGCTTCTCTATTCCTAGATAGCTATTTTATCAAAGGTATAATCCCATTATCACGTGTATGTGACATACAAGAGAAAAAAAGATTTTGATAATGATATATCAAATATTTGTAAAAATGATAAACCCTACATAAACACAAACAAAGTGTTTTTATATATTATAGACAATTTATATCTCGCTCGGAGTTTCTACGAACTATCATAAACAACTTATGAAAAAAATTTACAAATAATAAAATCTGTCTTTTGTCAATTACATTACATGATTATAAAGGGAGGGAAACAGAAATTTTCATTTATATCTCCCTCATCCAAACAACTATTTTATTCTGTGAGTATAAGAGCAAAATTCCAAAAATGTGACAGAGCCAATTTTTTTTGGATTTGAAGGTCACACATTGCTCGTTTTCACCTTCTATTAGCAAAACAACTATAGAAGAATGAACGCTAAATTAGAAGCCTCTTTTAATGGATTACATTCTGATTTTTTTTGTTGATCATTGGATATTATAAGATGACTCACAAAAAAATAACAGAAAAAAACCTTAAACCTGGAAAGGAGACTAAGTCAGTAAATACAGGCGAGTTGATGAAGGTTTGGAATTATTTTCCTAAATATGTAGGGAGAGATTCTAAATTATTCAAAACGACTATGTCAAAAAATTTCGGATTAAGCGAAACGGAGTTTGAAGAAATGAAAACAAACCTGCTTACAGGAGATGAAAGTATCTTTGAAAGGATCTTTCTTAAACACTTTGATAATTGCATCTCGTATCTGGTTAAGAACAATAGGATTGATAGAGAACTAGCCTATGATATTACAATGGAAACTCTAATTGATTTTAGAAAAAAACTGATAAACAATAAAATCAATTACGGCAATCTTAGATTTCTATTTACTAAGATGGCGTCCCAAAAGCACTTAAAACAGATTAGAGAAGACAAGAAGAAAAAAGATCTGAGTTCTCTATATGAGGATGAAAGCCTTGAGCCAGATTTGGAAATTATGGAAAAAGCATTAGACCAATTGGGAGCAGCTTGTAAGGATCTTTTAAAACTAAACTATTATGAAAAAATGTCATTAAAAGATATAGCGGTATTAAAAAACGTGCAAGCTGCTACGTTAAGAAAACAAAAACAACGTTGTCTCTTTACTTTAAAAAACCTCTTTAGAAAATATTCACTTTAAATTTAGAACTAAAGCAATGACACTATTCAAAAAATTTGCAGACAGTGAACTCAGCCCAGAAGAAGAGGAAAGGTATTTGAATAAAATACATGAGAAGCATTATGATAAAAACTTGAGCTCCAAATATTCAAAATTACTTGAAGAAGAACATGGAGTAATGAGAGGGGCAGGAGTTACTAATACAGGAAAACCCACTTCAAAGTATAGGCGTCTACTCTTTGGTTCTATATTAGCTGTGGCGGCATGTGGTTTATTTGCATTTTATTTTCTAGGAGGGATAGGGAACGGATTAATTAATCAAACGGATAGATATTTAACAGCAAGTGTGTATCAGAATCAAGAATCTTTAAGAGGAGACATTCGTTCGGACGCACTCAGAAATGAAGCTGTCTTAGCTTATAACAGCGGGGAGATGAGTAAAGCTTTGGAGAATTATAAGCTTTTGGAAAATAAAACAGAAAGTGATTTCTTTTTTGAAGGCATGGCATACATGTATAATAATGAATTTAAAAAGGCCATAGCTAATTTTGAGGGTATTACAAATGATGCATTTAAGTATAAGGAAGAAATAAAATGGTTTAAGGCACTTTGCTATATAAAATCAGATCAAAAAGAAAGTGCAATCAGTGAGCTTAAAAGCTTGAAAAGCTGGAAACAAGAAGAAGCAGCATCTCTTATTGAATTGTTGAATAAGTAGCACTGATTTCAAAAGTCTTTCTTTCTTTATAATTCGCTCTATTCACTGCAAGTATTCCCCCCCATACTAGTAAGTACTTCTTATCTTTGTCGTCATGGCAAACAGTAGTATAGCTAGACAAAATATTGATTGGATCGCACTGACGGTCTATATCTGTCTATTGGTTATTGGCTGGTTAATGTTATATGCTGTTACCTATGATGCAGAAGCCCCAAAAAGTTATTTGGATTTGTCTACCCAAATAGGGAAACAGTCTCTTTGGATGATTATTTCTCTCGTTCTCTTTGCACTGGCATTTGTTATTGATTGGAAATTCTGGAGTACCTTCAGTTTTCTTATTTACGCCATTTGTATATTTCTACTCTTGCTCGTCTTAATATTTGGATCAGAGGTAAAAGGCTCAAAATCTTGGTTTCAATTTGGCATAGTATCATTTCAGCCCTCTGAACTGGCTAAGTTTGGAACTGCCCTTGCAGTATCTTCTTATCTGAGTTTATCCAGTAGTAATATCAAAATTCTAAAGCACCTAGGTATTACGCTTGGCTTAATACTCTTACCAGTCTTACTAATTTTGTTACAACCAGATGCGGGTTCAGCAGCCGTTATGTTTTCTTTCTTTCTTGTCTTATATAGAGCTGGTCTTTCACCCGCATATTATATTATAGCCTTTAGTCTATTGACCGTCGTTATACTATCACTGATTTATGGAGGAGCCTTGGTTAGCTATTTGACACTTAGTGCACTTTGTGTCATCTTTTCGATTCGACTTGAAAACAAACGGGTTTGGATTCCGCTATCCTTACTCTTAGCAACCTTTAGTTTGATTTTCTTTAATAGGGTTCCACGCCTATATTTATTTGCTGGCATGACTGCATATTTATCTGTACTTAGTTACCATACCTATGCGGAACGCAATCCTAGACTACTTGCCCTAGGTTTGACTTCCTTGGGCCTCGCAACGCTGATGTCCTTTGCTTCTAGTTTTTCTTTTCAATTTTTAAAACCTCACCAGCAGGACAGAATTAATGTATGGCTAAATCCAGACAAGTGTGATCCGCGTGGTTCTTTGTATAATTTGATACAGGCAAAAACAGCCATTGGTTCTGGAGGTTTTAGTGGAAAAGGTTACTTGAAGGGCAATATGACGCAGAATAATTTTATTCCAGAACAAGCCACGGATTTTATCTTTGCAGCAATAGGAGAAGAGCAGGGCTTTGTAGGAATTTTTGGAGTGGTCCTATTGTTTCTAATACTCTTGATCCGCTTAACCGTAATAGGAGAGCGGGCTAAAAATAACTTTATTAAATATTACGCATATTCGATTGCAGGCATTTTGTTTGTCCACTTTTTTGTAAACATAGGAATGACTATGGGTATCATGCCTGTAGTGGGAATTCCATTGCCATTTTTAAGTAGAGGAGGATCCTCTCTTGCAATCTTTTCCATGATGATTGCTTTGGCAATAAAAATGGATACAGCACGGAACAGATAATATGATATTTACACTAAAACAAAAAGACAAATATTCTGACGCACGCCTTGGCGAAATTGACCTAGCGCATGGTAAGGTGCAAACCCCGATTTTTATGCCGGTAGGTACGCAGGGAACTGTAAAAGCACTACAACAAAAAGAATTGGATGATATTATTCAGGCGGAAATAATTCTTGCAAATACCTATCACATGTATTTGCGCCCAGGAGTTGAAATTATAAATGCAGCAGGCGGAATCCATGAATTTATTGCTTGGGACAAACCCATACTGACAGATAGTGGAGGCTATCAGGTATATTCTTTAAGTGGCATGCGAAAAATAAATGAAGAAGGGGTAAAGTTTGCCTCACACATTGACGGGAGCAAACACCTATTTACACCTGAGAATGTTATGGATATTCAAAGGAATATAGGCGCGGATATAATTATGGCCTTTGATGAGTGCACACCCTATCCGTGTGAGAAGAACTATGCAAAGAACTCAATGCATATGACGCACCGATGGTTAGACAGATGCATAGAACGATTTAAATCTACCAGTACCTTATACAATTATAGGCAAGAACTCGTTCCTATAGTCCAAGGCAGTGTATACAATGACCTGCGCAAGCAATCAGCAGAGTACATTGCCTCGAAAGAAACTGATATAAATGCAATAGGCGGGCTTTCTGTAGGAGAGCCACATGATATGATGTATGGAATGACAGAAGAAGTTTGTAAGATATTACCTCAATCCTCAGCCAGATACCTCATGGGGGTAGGCCTGCCGGAAAATGTCTTAGAAGCAATTGGTTTAGGCATAGATATGTTTGACTGTGTACTGCCAACCAGAAACGCGCGCCATGGTTTATTGTACACAATGGACGGGGTTCTCAATTTGAAGAATGCCAAATGGAAAAGCTGTTTTGACCCGATTGATACGCAGAGTAGCTCTCCACTCTCGCAGAAACACACGAAAGCATATTTACATCATTTGTTTCGAGTGAAGGAATATTATGGAGCGACAATAGCCAGTTTGCATAATCTTTGTTTTTATCTGGACCTAGTACGCCTAGCACGTACACATATTGCAAATGGAGATTTTAAAGAATGGAAAGATAAGTTAATACCGAGTCTCCGAGTCCGTCTATGAAAAAACTAGACCTCTATATTATCAAGAAATATTTTGCCACCTTTTTCTTTACGGTGTGCATCATTACGATGATTGCTGTTGTAATAGATTTTTCTGAGAAGGTCGGTAAGTTTATTGATAGCCCTGTTACTACTAAGGAAATTCTATTTGACTACTACCTTAATTTTATCCCATGGATAAACGGACTATTGTGGCCACTCTTTGCAATGATCGCCGTCATCTTTTTTACCTCTCGGATGGCCAAGCAATCAGAAATTATTCCAATGCTCTCAGCTGGGATTAGCTATAATCGTTTTTTGGTCCCCTATATTATAGCATCCTCAATTATTGCAGGTCTTCTTTGGTTTGGAAATAATTATCTCATCCCGAGAACAACCAAGGTTAAAAACGAATTTGAAAACAAGTACATTAAAAGTAGTACGAAGACGATGAGTTCGGATATACATTGTTTCATTAATCCGAATGAAAAAATTTATCTCCGGTACTTTAAAAAACGGGACACCAGTGGACAGATATTTAGAATAGAAACCTTTGAAGAAAACAAACTAGTAAGCGTCGTAAAAGCACAAAGAATAAAACTCAAAACACCACCCAACCGTTGGACCCTCTTTGCATTCCAAGAGAGAAAATTTGATGGAATGAAAGACTCCATTCTAGTAGAAGAAGGGGGTAAAAAAGATACGACGATCAATCTTACTGCAGATGACTTTATAAAGAATACTAGAATAATGGAAAACATGACCTCGTCCAGTCTAAGAGAATATATTAAACGAGAAAATGCGCGAGGACTAGATACTGCTAGTACGCATATATTAGAACTGCATAGACGGAACGCAGATCCATTTACAATTATAATTCTAACCCTGATAGGTGTGGCCATTGCATCTAGAAAAACTAGGGGTGGAATTGGCCTGCACCTAGCCATCGGAATAATCTTGGGCTCTGCCTACGTCATTTTGTCTAGGTTTGCCTCCACCTTTGTTAATAACTTATCCTTTTCTCCAATCGTTGGAGTATGGATTCCTAATATCGTTTTTGGAATAGTAGCCCTTATACTTATTATGCGAGCCCAGAAATAATGAAAATGAATGATAAATCAAATTCGCATGCTTCGAACTATTAGTATAATTTTCCTTTTGTTTCTTTCGCAACAAGCGTATTCACAAAGTATAGATTTTTGTGATGTATTTAGTGTCACTAGGAGTGCTACTGGTTTCGAACATGTCGATAGCTTATTACAAACCGAATATTTATCTAATAGTGATATAGCGAATTTGTATGCTATCCGTGCTAAAGTTGCTAAGGAACGAGGAGATGATATCTTGTCTATTCGAAATGACATTAACAAAGCAGTGGAGTTGATGAAGGATAGTCCCAGATTTGCGTACTTCAGATATGATATTTTATGGAGAGAGGAATATGATAATAAAGAAAGAGACATAGAGCTAGCAAAACGGATTGGGTTTAAGGAAGATAAAATTGGTATAGGTATAGTCCCGACTATTCACTCCGGAGATGGACTCTTATTTGGAATAGAAATACTATTGCCAGGGATCAATTCAAACCCTTATACAATACAAGACGAAAATGGAATTATCAGTAGCCAGCCGTTGAGTATAGCAATGGGTGGTCTCATTTTAGGATATTCATCTTCTTTTGAAGAAGTACGTATATCGGAATTGAGAGCAAGTTTCTTGAAAGTGTTTGCACCTATCTTGATTGATATAACACAATTTGGTGTAAGATGGAATATGGAAGGATCACGATGGTTTTACCGACCAGAACTGGGAATAGGACACAGAGGACTATCTCTTTCCGCTGGAATAAACTTATGGTTAAATGGTAGGTCCGAACTCGACTTTAATCGATTTGTAAGCTCATTAAGGTATGTCAATGTTTTCTAACACAAAGATATATACTATTGTTGGTTTTTAAGTTGAGTGGTGCTTAGCCGCAGCAGCAATTTTCTCATTATCTTTATTAGTAAACCTAGCTAGTAAAGTCGTTATGAAATTACATCGTGTCTTACAATTGGGGAATCCCTTGCTCTACAAAAAATCAGAACCAGTAGAACAGTTTGAGCTAGAAAGCCTGCGACCCGTTTTTCAGGACCTACACGATATAATATTAGAATTCAGAGCTAAATACAATGCGGGTAGAGCGATTGCTGCTCCACAAATAGGTGTGATGAAACGTATCATTTGCTGGAACGTCGGTACACCACTAGTAATCATCAATCCAGAAATCACTTTTCTAAGTGATGACATCATAGAACTTTGGGATGATTGCATGAGCTTTCCAAATCTATTAGTTAGACTACAACGCCATAAAAGCTGTTCTGTCAGCTTTGTAAACGAGAACTGGGAAAGACAAAATTGGCAGCTAGAAGATGACTTATCAGAACTGTTTCAACATGAATATGACCATTTGGAAGGAATTTTAGCCACACAGCGTGCTATAGATGACCGATCTTTTAAATGGAGACAATAAGCGAATAATCAAATCTTGAGCAGCAGCAGGTATCTTATTAGGTGAAAATTAGGCTATGTTTTTCAAAAATAAATGAATTTTCATTTTTTAGTGAAAAATAATTATCAGCACGGTTAATTTCACAAAACCCAATAAATACGGGGGTTTATTTTCCAAATTTAGACGAAACTAGCATTAATCTAGACAAACACAGCACCTCCTAAGACCATTTTGTTTAACGATAATTTGATTTTGTTTAACTTTTGTTTATCTTTGAAGTAATACTAATCTAAAAGCTGTCAATTATGTCAACAATAGAATTTTATAACAAACTAGATGATCTAAGCAAACCCCTTAATTCCTTTGCTTATAATCTCACTAAGAATTCTGAAGATGCTGAGGATTTATATCAAGAAACAGCATTCAGAGCATTGACAAACAAAGAGAAATTTAGACCAGGTACTAACTTCAAAGCTTGGATGTTTACTATTATGAAAAACATCTTCATAAATAACTATAGAAAGAAAATCAAGAGAAATACAGTCATAGACTCTACTGACAATCTCTTTTATATAAACTCAGGAAGTGTGCAGATTTCTAATCAGGCAGATGCAAACATTCTGATGGCAGAATTAGAGAACATGATAAAATCTCTAGACCCTAGTATCATGAAACCTTTTTTATTACACTACGAAGGATTCAAATACCAAGAAATTGCAGATGAGTTAGATATTCCGCTCGGAACTGTGAAAAGTAGAATCTTCTTTGCGCGAAAAGAATTAAAGGAAAAAATTCTTGCGCATTATGGAGACATCTACACTGTACGAGCAAAGCTCTCTGCTTAAGATAACTTTCATTTCGTTTAGCAAAAAGGGTGTTAGTCAATGTTTTTTTGACTAACACTTTTTTTATACATTACCGTACAAGACGTCCTATTGGCTAAAGAATTTTCAAAAAACTTACTTAAGTGGCATAAGACCATTGATCGCAAAATGCCGTGGAAGGGTGTAAAAGACCCGTATAAGATCTGGGTCTCTGAAATCATTTTGCAACAAACCCAGGTAAGCCAAGGGATTCCGTATTACAATAGATTCTTAAAAGCATTTCCTACAGTAATGAGCTTAGCAAATAGTCCGGTAGACAGTGTCCTTGCGTTATGGACTGGACTAGGCTACTATTCACGTGCAAGAAATTTACATAAGGCAGCGGTCCATATAGTAGAACATCATAATGGAAAATTTCCAAAGAGCTTTGAAGAGATTAAGGAACTACCTGGGATAGGAGACTACACAGCTTCAGCAATATCTTCATTTGCCTACGGTCTTCCCTACGCCGTTGTGGATGCAAATGTTATTCGCATCATAGCACGCTACTATGGCATCGAAGAAGAAATTCACACCAGCAAAGTTCGCAAGCAGGTGAAAGAAAAAACACAGGCTTTGCTAACTAAGAAAAAGCCTGCAGCGTTTAATCAAGCAATTATGGACTTTGGTGCTACCGTCTGCAAACCCAAAGAACCTCTCTGCGAAGACTGTGTGATGTCCAGTTCTTGCATAGCTTTTTCATTAGATAAAGTTGCACTGATACCTCGTAAGAAAACGAAAAAACCACGCAGAGACCGATACTTTCATTATTTGGAAATTATACAAAATAAAAAACTGATAATTCGACAGCGGGGAGAAAAGGATATTTGGCACTCCCTATATGAACTCCCCTATCTAGAGACCAATTCAAAACGTAGCATGTCTAAAAAGCAGATTGAAAGCTATTTAAAAAAGGAATTGGGTATATCTGGGATATCAAATCTCAGCAAACTAGATAAATCCTATAAACAAACCCTAAGTCATCAATTTATTCATGGAATCTTCTACAAAGTACACTTGAAAGAGGATTTACCTCGTTTCAAGGCACCCTATCTGCATGTAACTGTCAGTAAGCTCAAGAAGCTCGCTATTCCGAAACTCATAGATTGGTATATTGGCTAAAAACCAATAACTTTGTATTAGGAAATACGATAATGTTTTCCACAAGTTAAAACGAACAAGAATGATAAATAGAGTAACGCTCATAGGTAACTTAGGTAAGGACCCAGAAGTAAAACACTTAGAATCAGGAGCAGTAGTAGCAAGACTCACCGTTGCTACTAACGAGAACTATAGAGATAAGCAGGGAGAGTGGCAAACATCTACAGAATGGCATACCGTAACAGCATGGAGAGGACTAGCAGAGCGTGCAGAAAAATACATGAAAAAGGGTGGTATGGTCTATGTAGAAGGTAAATTGCAAACACGTAAATGGCAAGACCAAAACGGAAACGATAGATATACTACCGAGGTTTTGGCACAAACATTGCGAACTCTAGAGAGAAGAGAAAGAACAGAGGGGGCATCTATGGGATCATTTCCTACAGCAGCGGATGCACCAGCTAGTAGCACAGGAGCAATGAATAGTGGAGGACAAACAAGTTCGCCAGCTAAAGCATTACCAGAAGATGATCTTCCGTTCTAGTTTATTTTTTAACTAAATCCAAAAAATTGGACCCAGAGCCTCCCCTGGAGATTCTATATAATTTCAATGCAATCTTACTACTGTCATACGGCATACCCTTAAGCATTTTGTTTTTGGTAGCTCTGCTGATATGCTCTGCTCTGGTGTCAGGTTCAGAGGTAGCATTCTTTTCATTATCCAAGACTGACCTTCAAAACCTAGATACAGAAAATTCTCCTGTTGATAAATGCATTAAGAAACTGAGATTAAAACCAAGAGAACTCTTAGCTACTATCTTAGTTGCAAATAATCTTATTAATATTGCTATAGTTATTCTTACCGATTATTTAATCCGTAGAACCCTACCAGATGCTCTATTATCCGAATGGGGTAATCAACTTGCAGAGCTGTTTAATATGTCCCTTGGTTTTGCGAATACATTGATTCGATTTATTATGACTGTGGGTCTAGTAACCTTTTTACTTCTTCTCTTCGGAGAAGTAGCACCTAAAATATATGCAAATGTAAATCACCTCGGATTTTCTAAATTCATGGCTAGACCAATTTCTGGACTAAATTGGCTGTTTAGACCTATAAGTAAGATTCTTGTACGTTGGGGAACAGCCATGGAAAATAGAGTAGGGAATAGTCAAGCAATAACTACAAGTAGAGAGCAACTCGATAAGGCAATCAAACTTACAGTAAGCCAAGAACAAGACGCAGAAGAAGAAGTGGACATATTAAGAGGTATCTTGAAATTTGGAGATGTATCCACAAAGCAAATAATGAAACCAAGAATGGATGTTCTTGCCTTAGATTTAGAAACAAAGTATCGAGAAGTCATTGATATGATCAAAGAGCATGGCTATTCGAGAATTCCAGTCTTTGAAGAAGACTTTGATAACATAAAGGGAATACTCTATGTGAAAGATCTATTAGGCCATAATGAAGAAGGAAATGACTTTGCATGGCAAGACTTAGTGCGTACCGACATCCTCTATATACCGGAAGCAAAAAAAATTGATGACCTTTTGAAAGAATTCCAAAAGAAACGAATGCACATGGCGATTGTAGTAGATGAGTTTGGAGGAAGTGCAGGCATAGTCACCTTAGAGGATATCATGGAGGAAGTTATTGGGGATATCAAAGATGAATTTGACGAAGAAGAAGAAATTGAATACACTAAAATTGATGACTTTAATTACATCTTTGAAGGCAAGTCCTTGCTCAATGATGTGGCACGTCTCATTGAGGAAGATACAGAGGTGTTCGATAGGGTAAAAGGAAGTTCTGATTCCTTGGCTGGATTAATATTAGAACTCGTGGGATCTATACCCAAGAAGAACGCTGAATTTATTTTCGATAGATTTAGTTTCAAAATCCTAGCAGTAAATAAGAGAAGAATTGAGAAGATTAAAATTACAATCTTGTCTAGACTCACTGCCTAATCTTCATTTCTGAGGAAATATTTATTTATGTCTCAGGTTTCACAAAAAAACTATTTCATTTCATAACTGTTTATAATTCAGGGCATTTAAAATAGTATGACCAAACAACACGAACATATTCTTTTTTTCGATGGTGTATGTTCCTTATGCAACAACTTCGTCAACTTCCTGATGCGTATTGACAAAAAAAAGAAACTACGCTTTGCTTCGCTACAAGGGAAAACGGCAGAACATATCCTTCCCAAAGAAATGACTACAAATTTAAATAGCTTAGTCCTTATCCATGAGGGGCAATTTTTAAGTTTTTCAACGGCCTCCTTAACTGCTTTGAGAATAGTAGGAGGATGGTATACCATTTTTTACATCTTTATATTACTTCCCAAATTTATAAGAGATGGCGTTTATCGTATCATAGCTAAGAATAGATATAGCTGGTTTGGTAAACGTGCAAGCTGTCGCGTTGCAACAAAGGAGGAAGTGGGTAGAATACTAGATTGAGAAGTATAATTTTTCAGCACTAAAGTATTCACCAAATCAATCTATATTTGTAGCATGATTAAAGTTGGAGAGTATCAAACCCTTACTATTGAAAGAGAAATGCCGCAAGGATTTTACCTAACGGACACTGAAGATGAAGAGGAGGTACTCCTACCAAGATCCTTCATTACGGAAGAGATGGAAGTAGGTAAGAAGATAGATGTCTTTGTATATTGCGATTCAGAAGAACGCGACATTGCTACCACTGAAAAACCACTGATAACTGTTGGAAAGTTTGCAACGCTGCAAGTTAATAGTGTAAACGAATTTGGTGCTTTTTGTGGCTGGGGAGTTCCCAAAGAATTACTCATTCCATTCAGCAATCAAGCTCGAAAGTTATATCCAGAGCAACGCTGTGTCGTTTATATGTATCTCGACGAACTCAGCGACCGTCTAGTGGGAACTACCAAATTACGCCCCTTTTTGAAAAGTCCAGAAAAAGATAGTCTTAGCATGGGCCAAGAAGTAGAATTGCTTGTCTACGAAGAAACCGAAATAGGTTACCGTGTTCTGATTCTTCCCCACTTTAGTGGATTGCTATACAAAAATGAAATCACCAGAAATCTAGAAATCGGAGAAGCATGTAAAGGCTATATCAAACCATTAAGAGAGGATGGAAAAATAGATGTAAGCTTAACACCTATTGGACATAAAAGTATTTCAGCAAATGAAAAACTAATTATGGATGCCATTGAAGCACATGATGGATTTTTACCCTTTACAGATAAGAGCGCACCAGACGCAATTCGAGATGAATTTGGTATTAGTAAAAAGTTGTTTAAAAAAATACTCGGCAGCTTGTATAAACAACGCCTGGTAAGCCTAGAAGAAAAAGGCGTTCGCAAACTCTAGTGAACCTGCCTACCTGCGTAAGCAGGCAGGCCGAGACACCTGCCTACGTGCGTAAGCAGGCAGGCCGTGACACCTGCCTACGTGCGTAAGCAGGCAGGCCGTGACACCGGACACCGTGACACCTGCCTACGTGCGTAAGCAGGCAGGCCGTGACACCGGACACCGTGATACCTGCCTACGTGCGTAAGCAGGCAGGCCGCCCAAGCTACTCCTTATACACAATTCCCTCCTTCATAACAAACGATACATTTTGCAGAACCTTGATATCTTCTAAAGGACTAGATTCTACCGCTACAATATCTGCCCACATGCCCTTCTTGATAGAGCCTACCTTGTCATGGATATTAAGAAGGGTAGAAGCATGCTTCGTTGCAGAAAGAAGAGCATCTATCTCGGACATACCATGCTCTACCATTAGCTCAAATTCTTTTGCATTATCACCATGATAGGAAACACCCGAATCCGTACCAAAGGCAATCTTTACTCCTCTATTATAAGCCTTTCTAAACATGTCTTCCATTAAAGGCCCTATTTCTAAAGCCTTAGGTACGATGACCTCAGGATAAAACCCAGGAATCTTTGCCTTTTCTGTCACAAAATTTCCAGCTGAAATAGTAGGTACAAGATAAGTACCATGTTTTATCATCAGATCCATAGTGGGTTCGTCCATATAGCTGCCATGTTCTATACTTGATATCCCTGCTATAATAGCTCTGCGCATCCCCTCAATACCATGTGCATGTGCAGCAGTTGTCATACCATAATCCTTGGCTGTTTCCACTACGGCTTGTATTTCTTCCAAGGTAAACTGTGGTCCAGACCCATCTTTGGCTACACTTAATACACCACCTGTTGCTGTTATCTTTATAAGATCAGCTCCGTTTTTGTAGCGCTGACGAACAGCCTTTTTTGCATCTTCGACACTGTTGATTACCCCTTCTTTCGGCCCAGGGTTTCCTCTTAGATCAGAACGAACACCATTGCTTGGATCAGCATGACCTCCAGTAGTAGCTAAGGACTTTTCAGAGGTATAGATTCTTGGGCCCTTTACAAAACCACGTGCTATGGCTTTTTGTAAGGATACATTTACACCACTACCACCTAAATCGCGCACTGTTGTAAATCCTGCCATCAAGGTTTTCTCACAATAGCTAGTTGCCCGCAATGCCATATCTGCAGGATCTTCCCTAAACCGATTTTCATATGCCTTAGGATTGGACTCATGCTCTATATGCACATGCATATCCATGAAGCCAGGCATTACAAAACTGTTTTTTAAATCAATAAGTTCTATATCACCACTTGCTTCTGCATAACCATTACGCACTTCAGTAATACTTTTTCCGTCAATGACTATCGTTACTTCCTTAGCAATAGTTTTGCTGTCTCCATCAAATAATTGACCGCAATGAATATATTTTGTCTGTGCAGATACAGAAGAACAGACTAGTAAAAAGAAAAGGATTTGATTTTTCATAGTGTTTATCTTAAGCAATCAAATTAGGAATTTTTATTGATTCCATATTCATATAAATTGTCTACTTTGTATTTTATATCGACTCTAAAATGAAAAATCTCGGAATTCGCATCTCGCTATTTTTAAACTACTTTGTTTTTGCTATACTTTTAAATAGTGTAGGTGCCGTAATTCTTCAAGTGCAACGTAATTATGATTTAACGCAGGGCGCTGCTAGTATCTTAGAAGCTTTTAAAGACTTACCCATCGCAGTAGCTTCTTTTTTAGTCGCTTCATTATTACCAAGACTTGGAATAAAAAGAGCCATGCTTATTAGTCTAGCTATTGTTGGACTTATGTGTTTTATTATCCCATCCTTCGCAGATGGATTTTGGTATTTTAAGATGCTCTTCTTTACAATCGGTGTCACCTTTGCTCTCATAAAAATTAGTGTTTTTGCAACCATAGGCTTGATTACGGATGGCACACAAGAACACTCTAGTTTAATGAGCTTGATTGAAGGCGTTTTTATGATAGGGGTCTTATTTGGAAATCTATTTATTTCATTTTTCATTGATGACAATAATCCAAAATCAGAAGAATGGTTGAGCATGTATTGGTATCTGGGTCTCTTAAGCTTTCTTGCTTTTGCCTTACTCTTCTTTTCTAAACTAGACGAATCAGAGGCACGGGTTGAAGGAAATAATATCGGAGAAGATCTTGCGGCTATGTTTAAGCTCTTCGTGAAACCACTGATTCTTGTCTTTGCAATGAGTGCCTTTCTTTTTGTACTTATTGAACAATCATTTCAAACTTGGATGCCTACATTTTATAACGATGTACTTGGTGTTTCTGCAAGTATGGGTATACAGGCAGGAGCAATTCTTGCAGGTGCTTTCGCTGTAGGTAGATTAGCCTCTGGAATCATTTTGAGAAAAGTAAATTGGTTGAGTTTTACACTGACCTGCTTAGCCTTAATTTCTGTTTGTGTCCTTATAAATCTCCCTTTAACCAAAGGGCTAAACATAGATGCCGCAAGTACAAATTGGTTTAATGCACCCTTGGTCGCTTATCTATTTCCCTTAATGGGAATTTTTTTAGCGCCCATTTATCCTACAATAAATTCAGTCATACTCTCTTCTCTTCCCAAACCCTTACATGCATCCATGTCAGGACTGATTGTTGTCTTTTCAGCACTGGGTGGTACGACGGGTTCTATACTTACTGGAAATGTCTTCGAACATTTTGACGGCGTAACTGCCTTTTATATGTCACTTATTCCTATTATACTTCTTGCGGTTTGCCTTATAATCCTAAGTAGGATGAATAAAAAAGAAATGAAATAAATGGATTTAACTACTGCAGATATTTTATATAAACAACTCTTCGATGCAGTGCAACTTGGGGGCATATTTGAAGACTCAAAAACCTTTGTAGATTGTATTCCCAGAATCGCTCCAGGCGAAATTGTGTACCAATATTATCGAGAGTCCAAAAAAGAAGACTTTGATCTTTGGATGTTTGTAAATAAACACTTCATTGTTCCTAATAGAAAAGAGTCGGACTTTATTTCAAACTTATTAGATGATCCTAAAGAACATGTGAGCAAACTATGGTCTGTTTTAGAAAGAAGTGCAGACAAGGAAATAGAGGGAGACTCTCTTATTGCCTTACCCTATCCATATATTGTCCCAGGAGGAAGATTTGCGGAAGTGTATTATTGGGATAGCTTCTTCACAATGCTCGGCCTAAAAATCGACGGACGTAGTCGAGATATCGAACGTATCTTAGATAACTTTGTATATCTCATTGACATGATTGGACATATCCCTAATGGGAATCGTACGTATTTTATAAGTAGATCGCAGCCGCCCTTTTTCTCCCAAATGATAAAGCTGCATGCAGGATTGGATGATCCGTTTTTGAATAGAAAATATCAAGACGCCCTTAAGAAGGAATACAAATTTTGGATGTCAGGGAATAGGCAAACAACAGTATTTGGTATTAAGGTAAATCGCTATTTTGATGCAAAGGATGCACCACGAGAAGAGTCGTATAAAGAAGATGTGGAACTCGCAAAAGAAAGCGGCAGAAAGAAAGATAAAATTTACATGCACCTACGTGCAGCCTGTGAATCTGGTTGGGATTTTTCTTCACGCTGGCTGAATGATGGTCACAACCTAGCAAGTATAAATACGCTAAATATTGTTCCAGTAGACTTAAACTGTCTAATGTATGGGATGGAAGAACATCTATTAGAATTGACAGAAGAATCGAACGAAATAGAAAAACTAAATGATCAATTGGATCAACGCTTAGAGTTTTTAGAACTAGCTTGGAATCCTGAGAAAGGAATCTATGAAGATTTTGATCTATTGACAGGACAAAGAACGGATATCGCTTCTCTTGCCACACTTTTTCCACTTTATTTTAAAATGGTCCCACAGGAAAATGCAGATCTAGTAGCACAGTTTGTAGAGCAGAACTTCTTACGTTCGGGAGGCCTTCTCACAACGACAAATAACACAGGGCAACAGTGGGACGCTCCCAATGGTTGGGCACCACTTCAATGGATAGCCTTGCAAGGTTTAGATAACTATGGACACCTAGATCTAGCTAGAACTATCGCAAAACGGTGGACGAGCCTCAACGAAAAAGTTTTTAAGGAAACGGGCAAATTTGTAGAAAAATATAATGTAGAAGATGTCGACCTCACAGCAGGTGGCGGAGAATATCCAGTCCAAGATGGATTTGGCTGGACAAATGGAGTATACCTTGCAATGAAAAAATATTTAGAAGGCTAGAGAAAGAAACGTGATCCCTTCACACGAAAAAATTAATCCAACCTATTTAATTTTCTCTCCGCTTCGTCTAGAAAGTCCTCTATCGCCTCTCTATAGAAATTTTCTTCTCTAGAAAATTCTTCAGGTGCTTTATCTAATTTGTTCCTCCAAGAATCGGATAGAGCACGCTCATCTCCACTTAGAGAATATACCTCTATAGTCTCACGATATTGTTCACTCAAATTATCTCTGTCATCATTTTTTCCACGTTCCTGCACATTAAAATATCCTGTCAATTCTAATTCACGTGTAATTTTTTCCGTAGTAACAGTTGCTGTTACAGTCCCATAGATAGGTGTCTCCGTTGTAGTTCCACTGGTGTCTGTTTCTGTTTCATATCCCGTAATAATACGTTCGCTGAAATTTTTTGTAGACCTATCCGTATCATCATCAAAGTCAGCTCTACGCAATATCACTTCTACAATACGATCATAATTAATATCTAAGTCATTACGGAAATGATACTTGTTCCATCTAGAATCAGTCAACCTAATTTCATCATCATCAAAATATCTGTCGATATAATTTGAGCCAAAACTGACATCATTTTCTAATTGCACATAGGTATACACAGTTCCATAGCGTATGCATTCTTGCTTTAGCCCTTCTACATCATATGAGGCAGACACATGATAATCATCTAAGCGCTCAAGATCTGTATACGCATTCCGAGCATGGATTTTGTTCTCTTCTTGAATTGTGCGATCCAAGCGTTCTTGTGCCCTGTTAAACAAACCTTCCGTCACATCATAAGAAAGGCCATCATACATATCAGGATTATAATAATTGTAAGAAGGAAGTGGGTAACGAAGTGCAATAATGTCTTCATGTCTTTCCTTAATCTCCTTAAGATGAGAATACGCTTCCATGTTTGCCTCTAAACTTTCGGACTCCATATTTCTAAATAATTTAATAGAGTCTTCTTGTACTAAATCAACAATCACTGTTTTAAAGAATTCTTTTTCATCACGCGTTAGATCTCCTTTCTTAGCTTTTTTATACAGTATCTCATATGCCTTAAGGGAATTTCCTTTCTCAAACTCTTTCATCGCATTCTTACTACAAGAAGCAAAGGCAATGATACTTATTAGAACGAATACATATTGTAATATCTTCATTAGATTATTCTACTATAGTGAAAAATTGATTTGTCGCTTTGTTGTGTCTAACACGGAAAATATACACACCTCGATTAAGAATAAAAGACTCTTCTGGAGATGCCGATGTCCTATTTAGTATAAACCTCCCGTCCATATGAAATAGTTCAATTTCACTCTTTACTGGTAGATTGGAAAGAGTAATATTCCCATTACTTGGGTTCGGATAAAGCGTAACAGCATCTAACACACTACCTGGTTCTTGAACATTAGAAACGGTTTCTGATAAAGAGAATTTAGAGAAAAATTCCCATATATATTGACTTGCATGAAAGTCCTGATTCGTTACACCAATTACAATAGGAGCACCCGGCCAGGTATGTCCCCCGTCTTCAATTCTTATAAAATGAACCTCTGTTTCATTCGTGCAGTCATTATAAATTTGAACTTGAGCAGTGGATGCATCCGTTGTGGATGTGTTTGGAATATCCACCAGTTCAGCATTACTAGCACAGCCATTGTTCTCTACCCAAAAAGCAACAACATCTTCAATTGGCATAGCAACACCTGTAGATCCATCATAAGGAACAATAGGGTCAGCAGTACCGTGAATTTCTAAAGTAGGTACCGCCTTTCCCGGCATGCATTGCTCATCTTGACCAGGAACAATACTTCCAGTTACAGAGGCCACCGCTGCGATCTTTGAACTGAGTTCACAAGCTAGCTTATAACTAAAAAATCCACCATTGGACATCCCGCATGCATACACTTTATTGGGGTCCACACGATGATCACTTAAAAACTTATCTATCATTGCGGAAGTAAATCCTACATCGTCTTCCATACTTCCAAAATTCCATCCTACATTCCAAGCATTATCAATTCCCTCAGGGTAGCACATAATTACCTGTGCAGTATCCGCAACCTTATCCATCTCCGAATACAAACGTTGCTGCGCCCCATTCGAAGTAAAACCATGAAAATTAAATACCAAGGCATAGTCTTCAGAGCTTTGCGCATATGAAGCTGGAAAATACAAGGTGTAATCACGTTGCTTCCCATCATGCATAATACTTTCCATTAGCGTGTTTTGTGCAAAGACTGACAAAGGAAGAAGACAGATAAAAAGCATGTATTTTCTCATACCATAAAGTTACGCTTAGCAATGAGAATTTTACTAAAAATGAGTTTTATTTGGGTGTCTCCCCTCCGTTCCACTTCAGGGCCGTTCCCTTCCAAACCTGCCTGCTTGCGCATGCAGGTGGCTCCACATGCGTTCGGTCTTGCAGACTCAGCTTTCAGCTGACCTTCCAGGCAACTGACACAGGGATTACACCCGCATTTATCATGCAATACAAGAGAAAAACTATTGACACGCAAACTTTATTCCTTTATTCGTAAACTTTTTACTATCTTAATTAGAGAGAATAGAACGAAGAACTTCCCACTGGCTCTTCTATGTGACATTGGCTTTATGTGTAAACGACTAACCATGAAAGCATTAATTAGCATAGCCCTATTATTTATACTTGTGTCTGTTTCTGCGCAAGAGAACTGTCTCAATGGTATTGATGATGATGGGGATGGTTTAATTGACCTAAACGATACAGAAGACTGTGATTGCTTTGAACCTGTTGTACTCGAAATATTTGAGGATTATAATTCATTCACTTGTTGTCCTACCTTATTTACTACTGGTCCAGGAACAGGAATCTATTGCCTTATTGGTGGATGGACATTAGTAGGTGGAACCTCTGATTATTTTAATACCTGTGGATATCTCGGAGGAGATGGTATTCCCCTCGCACCACAACCGTTCCCATCAGAGGGTGGTATGGTAGGAGGCATAAATACACCTACCTATAATGAGTACATTGGATATTGCCTTCCTGGTGAAATGAAAGACCTAGAATCCTATACGTATTCTATGTATATCGGCTTTAATGATATGGCGACCACCTGGAATTCAGTTATTCCTACCGACATTGGAATTTTTGGTACAACGGATTGCTCCACGATGGATGATTTCAATTTTGATTGTCTGGAAAACCAAGCAACGTGGCAGCTGATTGAATCATTTACAGTAGGTGGCAATATGGGAGAATGGACCTATGTTACAGGTACGTTTGTCAATGATGGAAATTATGCAGGCATTGCATTTGGCCCCACCTGTCAGAACAATGAACTCTACACCTTTTACGATGACTTTTCCATAGAAGGTGTTTTCAATATTGAGGAGTTTGAAATAGAAGATGATATTACAGAATCAGGCACCTGTGTAACAGGAATCACCCTAGCTGTTTCTAACATGCCAGGCCTTAGTTACCAGTGGTATTTAAATGGTATTGCCATTTCCGGTGCTACCGATATGACCTACGATGTCCCACCTGGTCAAGAAGGGGACTATCAAGTAATGATTTATGATTCCAATGGCTGCGGCATCTATGATCCGTATACGCTAATAATAAATGAAAACATCTTAGATATTGATGCTGACATTATGAATGTGCAATGTTTTGAAGAAGCAGATGGAAGTATCTCCCTTGATCTATCAGGAGGTAACCAGCCCTATGATGTGATGTGGTTAGGCGGTGAAATGACGTCTGAGATAAATGGACTTGAACCAGGATCGTATCCAGTGACAATCACAGATGCAAATGGTTGTATAGACATTACGAGCTTTACCGTAGGAGGTCCCTCAGGACCTTTAGAAATAGAAGTAGTAGATATCCAACAACCCAAAGGCCTGATAGAAGTAGCTACAGCGTCAGTAGATGTATCTGGTGGCACACAGGACTATACTATCACATGGTCAAATTTAGAAACAGGCTTTACTGCGACGAATTTGATGCCGGGCTTTCATACAGTGACGGTTGTAGATGCCAATGGCTGTGAAGCGACTACAGACCTGACAATACATCCTCCTTTGGTAGTAGAACTTGTGTTTCAAAATATTTCCTGTTTTGATTGCGACGGTAGTATAGATATTACGGTGAGCGGGGGCTTACCCGATTATACAATCGAATGGAATACAGGAGCGGGCGGATTTTCTATATCGGATTTATGCGAGCAAGAATATACCTACTTAATAACAGATGCCTTTGGTACAGAATGTTTTGGTTTTCAATATATAGATAGCCAAGCACCGATAGAGATCTCCGAAGTATTTTATAGTGAATTTATCTGTTTTGGAGAGACAACGGGTGATATAGACATCAGTGTCGATGGAGGTAGTCCAGACTATAGTTATATGTGGAGTAATGGATTTATGGAACAGGACTTAGTAAGCGTTCCTGCAGGCAATTATACACTGGTAGTTACAGATGATTTAGGCTGTACGCAGGAGGCCTTTTATTCTATTACGGCCCTACAAGAAATAGAAGTAGACTATGAGACAGTTGAGGTAGACTGTGCCTCTGGATTGGGCGGGGAGATAAGTTTGTTTATAGGAGGTGGTTTACCAAATTATACAGTTGATTGGAGTAATTCGATGCAGGGAGAGACGATAAGTGGATTAAGTGCAGGCAATTACAGCGCAGTAATCACAGATGCGAATGGCTGTACAGCGGAGGTAGAAGTATTTTTGTCGGGCAGCAGTGACTTAACGTTTACGCCGGAGATAGTAAATGCGTCATGTGCGGGGATAGACAATGGGAGTATCACAGTAGATGTGCAGGGGAGTGGTATGGTAAGTTTTCTATGGGAAGATATGAGTACAGAGAACAGCATAGATAGTTTGTCAGCAGGCAGCTACTCCTTAGTTGTTACAGACGAGGCCGGCTGTACTACGCAACTGTCCTATGAGGTAGGTACCGATGATAGTTTTGAGATAGTTAGTAACTACACAGATACGCTATGCTATGGAGAAGAGACAGGTTTTATAAACTTGGATATTATATCAGGTGATGATCTGAGTTTTATGTGGGACGGCGGATCAGAGGAACAAAATCTGAGTATGCTAGGTGCAGGCGATTACCAAGTAGTAGTAACGGATGCTAACCAGTGTGCACTTACATTTGATTTTACAATAGTAGAGTCAGATGAGATAGTTGTTGTACCGACGATCTTGGATGAGGAATGCGTAGGAGAGTCCGACGGTTCCCTTACGATAGCTGCTACAGGTGGCACGGGCAGTCTCAGTTATGAATGGGAAGATGGCACAGAGTCAAACACCCTGAGTGGATTGTCTTTAGGGAATTATGTTTTGACAGTAACAGATGGTCGAGGCTGTACGTATGTAGACAGTTTTGACATAGGCGTGTTATCAAACATAGCAATAGATGCTATGGTAATAGATGCTGGTTGCCAGGGGGAGTCGACAGGAGAAATAGATTTGATGCTAGCGGGGGGTAGTGGTAGTTATACAGTTGTGTGGGATAGTGGCCAAGAAACAGAAGATATCGATAATCTGAGTTCAGGTGATTATGAGGTAGTAGTGACAGATGAACTGGGTTGTATGGCTACGGCGATATATACAGTGGGAAGTGGAGCGAATGTATTGTTAGAGGTAGAGGGTGAGAATCTATTGTGTTTTGAAGACGGTACAGGGGAGATAACAATAACAGTTACAGGCGGAGCAGAACCTATCAGTTATTTTTTAAATGGCCAGCCAGCCAATAGTATAAATACGAATCTATCAGCAGATTCGTATCTGATAGAGATAATAGATGCGGATGGCTGTGAGACCTCAAGTAATATTACGCTAATGCAGCCGCCGGTCTTATCAGCAAATGTAGTAAGTACTACAGATGTAGATGTGAGTGGATTTGGAACGGCGACAATATTTGTAGAAGGAGGAACGATGCCGTATGTGATTACCTGGGATAATGGAGAGATGGGATTATCAGCCACGATGCTGACAGCGGGTATGCATACAGTTACGATAATAGATGCGAACAATTGCGAAAGGATATTGGAAGTAGAAATAGGAAGTACGATATTAAATATCGACTTTGACTTTACAGAGAACGCATGTTTTGGTGACTGCAATGGTACGATAGATATCACGGTTTTGGCGAGTACGGGTCAGGTGAGTTTTACCTGGGACAATGGTATGTTGACTCCAAGCCTGATGAATTTATGTAATGGGCCGTATGTGTGTATAGTAGAAGATGAGGCAGGGAACATGGAAGAGGTGAGTGTATTGATAACGAGTAATGATGAGATTAGTATTACTCCGATGGTGGAAGATGTAGGATGTTTTGGAGAATCTACAGGAGTTATAAATGTATCTGCGGCTGGAGGAAGTGGTACGTATGATGTCTTTTTAAATGGAGAACCAGGGAGTACAAATAATACAGATTTGCCAGCGGATGATTACGTAGTAGAGGTAGTGGATGATCTAGGATGTAGTATGTTGGTGAACGTAGAGATTACGAGTCCAGACGCATTAGTGGTTACGGGTAGTACAACAGGCATCAGTTGTTTTGATGTAGCTGATGGAAGTATAAGTTTGGAAATAGAGGGAGGCACAGGGCCCTATAGTACGAGTTGGTCATCGGGCATAACGGATCCAGAAGATCTTGAGCCAGGTACATATGATCTTACGGTACTAGATGCGAATAATTGTGAGACAAGTGCTTCGTTTGTCATAGAAGGCCTAGAGCTACCAGAGGTAGACTTGCTAACAATAGATCCAAACTGTGATGACCTAGGTGCGATACAGTTGCTGTGGGATGATACATATCCTGTACTATTAAATGGTCAATCAACAGCAGTAAGCGGAGATGGATTTATAGAGAATTTGTCAGAGGGTAGTTACGTAGTATCCTATTTGTATGCTGACAACTGTGAGGTGGAAATAGAAGAAGTAGACTTAGAGCTGGAAGACTTTCTGTTAAATGGAGTTATGGAGCAAACGATCCAGGCGGAGTTTGGCGAGACAATAACTCTAGACATTAGCACTCTTTCTGTAAATGGTGCATTTACGACGAGCTGGAATTTAGAGAATACCTATGTGTGTACGCAGACGGATATAGCGGGCAATTGTATTTCCTTAGAAATACTTGTGGAGCAGAATGAGGAGGTGGAGTTGTTGGTAGAGAATACAGCGGGCTGTAGAGAGCGTTTTTCTTTTAGATTGGAATTGATAAGGTCAGACAATGTGTACATACCGAATATTATCACAGGGAGACTGGGAGAGAAGTTTAAGTTTTTTGCGCAGAGTGATCTAGCAGAGCTGAAGAGCTTTGGGATATATGACAGATGGGGAGAGCGTATATATACAGAGAACAATGTATTCATTAATACGATGGAAGGCTGGGACTTACAATACAATGGTCAGGATGTTATCCCCGGTGTCTATGTATATTATGCAGAGATAGCCTTCCCAGATGGCAGGACAGAAACACTTGCTGGAGATATCACAGTGATATTTTAAACTCAAGTCAGGAATTTATACTTAATTTAAAGCTATAGATTGTATACCAAATGAATGTCTACGCATTTATAACGCCTATAGTAGTGCTTCTCCTCATCATGGAGATTGTGTATTGCGTGTATAACAAAAATGGGAAATATCCTTTCCAAGATACAATTACAAACCTTGGAACAGGAATAGGAAATCAATGCATAAACTTGGGAGTTGCATTTTTTGTTTACAAGTGGTACGGTTATTTATTTGCAATCACTCCTCTTGAAATTCCATTGACCTGGTACAGTCTATTGTTTCTTTTACTCTTACAAGACTTTGTCTTTTATTGGTTTCATAGAGCAGGGCACACTATAAATATTTTTTGGGCTGCACATATGGCCCACCACTCCTCTGAAGAGATGAATTTATCGGTGGGTATCAGAGCAAGCTTTACGCAACGCCTGTTCCAATTTGCTTTTTTTGATTGGATTTTGGTATTGATTGGCTATAGTCCCGAAGCAGTATATTCTGTGGCAGCCGTACATCTCCTACTTGCATACTGGCACCACACAACCGTAATAAAAAAATTAGGTTGGTTTGAAAAGTATTTTGTTACACCCTCACATCATCGTGTGCATCACGGTGTAAACCCGCAATATATCGACAAGAATTTCTCCGAATTTTTAATCGTTTGGGACAAATGGTTTGGTTCCTTTGAAGAAGAAGTGGAAGAAGTATGCTACGGTATCACACATCCTCCAAGAACCTGGAATCCAATACATATAAATTTTCAATTCTGGAAGCAGTTATGGGATGATGCCAAGGAGACAGACTTCCTTTGGGATAAAATTCGCATTTGGTTTATGCCGCTCGGTTGGCGTCCTAGAGACTTAGAACCCTATGCAGACGGAGGACGGGTTGGTTACAATTTAACAGAGCAGGTAAAATATGTAAGTAGTCCAATGTCAAATTCAAAAAACTATTTGATTGCGCAAGTGGCCCTTGGAATACTCTTTTTATTTTTTACAATCAATTTGAAAATTCCATTAGTGTACTGGCATCGCATCTTATTAACTGTTGGAATATTCTTGATGATAATAAGTTGGGGAGGAATTTTGGAATCAAAGAAGTGGGCAGGAGGGATAGAAATTTTTAGGATTTTATTTATGGCAATTTCTCTCGTTTTTGTTTTGGATGCAACTGAAATTTCTTCCTATCAGAATTGGCCCACTATACTTATATGTTTCTTAGCAGGTATCAGTATTATGTATTTTTCAGTCGCTGTTGTGAAGGCTAAAAAAGCAGTTCTTTAATAGGCTAAAATTACTAAGAGAGTGCTTCTTGTAAGCTAAGCCTCGCGTGAGCTGCCTGGATGGGATATCCGAAATGAAATGAGAGGATAGAGTCACCAAGTGACCGAGCCGAATGGCGAGCCAGGAAGGGAGCGACCTGCCTGCTTGCAATTGCAAGAAGGTATGGGCACGCCCAAAATTTAATTAAGAAAAAAGAAGTGAAATTTCCATTCGCCTCGCGTATTGTATTCTATAGCTGGAGCCGGATATTTGAATATGTTAAAGACGGATAATACGCTTTTTAAAAAATCATTATCCGTTTCTATGCGCGTAAGATCAATGTCAAAGCCCAGTATAAATTGTTTATATCTATCAAAGTCTGGCCCAAGTACATATAGGTCCTCATTTTCTGTCCAAACATTTTCAAAACCACCAAACATACTTTCACCACTGTATCCAACAGCTACGTTTAACCAGTCTGGCCAACTATTATTCTCTGGTAAAAAGGCATCTACATTGACAGAAAGCCATAAGGTTTGCGCGTTATAGTCTTTTAAAAACCGTTCGAAATAATTGGAACCAAATAAATCATCTACGCGTCGTTCTAGTGAAGAACTTGCACTGCCACTCGTGGAAAATATCGGCATCTCACTATAAGAAATAGGTGCTGACGAAACTTTGAATAGTATGCGTTGTTCGTGCCAATATTTTTGTTGCAAAGCAAAGCTGGCTAAACCAATATTATTGGCAGCAAAATCAGTAACTGAAAATCCCCATTTGGAGGAAAAACCATCCATGATTTCTATTGTATTTTGGAATAAACTCCCGCAAATAATTCCAGTTAGTATGGATTGGTTTTCAGATAATCCTGTCCATCTTGCCCCTTTATAACAAAGAACACCCTGAAAATAACTTGTATACAGATGACCATATTTATCGATGTTTTGCCATTCATTCCAATCATCAAAAAAGTGAAAGGCTTCTTGATCAAACTTCTTATACCAAGCATTGTATAAGCCAATAGAAAAAGCAGTGTAGGTGGTAGAAGAAAAAGCAAGTGCTTTATAGAATCTGGATTGATGAAATACAGGAGAGGGTTCAAAAAATCCTAATGTATCTATAGAATCTTGTCCTTTCAGATGAACACTGAGGAAAATAAGAAGAAATATGCTTAAAATTCGTGATTTCATCTATCGCTATAAACGCTCTAAAAAATGATTTAGCTACGCAATATTATATTAATTTAGTCTCTTTGGACATAATATTGAAAAGATTGAGCCGTGTTGCCCTTTTTTAGAGCAAATTATAGGGAAAATACCTTTATCTTTCCGAATCAAAGTATATATAATGATGTTAAAGAGAATTACATTTTTCTT
The DNA here is from genome assembly GCA_938045585.1 of uncultured Saprospiraceae bacterium. GTDB lineage: Bacteria > Bacteroidota > Bacteroidia > Chitinophagales > Saprospiraceae > CALCMJ01. The sequence goes on along the minus strand of CALIAU010000020.1, from coordinate 63,241 downwards.
GAGTATTATCTGGGGATTAAATTTAGGTGCACAAGACCTGCACTTTACACTGTTTGATCTAGCTCCCCATAACGTAAATCCTGCCTTAGTAGGATCTTATGAGGGGACATTTAGAGTAGGAGGAATTGTGCGTGACCAGTATTTTAAAAGCAATGAATTATCTAGTTCATCCCAACCCTATCTTACCGCATCCATATATGCAGATGGTAATGTATTGAGAGGGTTTAGGAAAAAAGACTGGATAGCAGTGGGACTAAATTTTGCTCAAGATCTTGAAAGAAATAGTGTATATCAAAACAGATTTCAAAATTTAAGTTTAGCCTACCACTTCGGTCTTGGTAAAAAAGGAAATTCTGTATTTACACTTGGTGCTCAATATGGCCTGTTTAATAGGGCTCTAAAAGATGAAAATTTAGAATTTTTTGCGGATGTAAAGAATGGAACAGAAACGTCCCTATCTCAGCTTGGTTTAATGACCGATCAAGATATGTTAGCAACTGGTTCTTATCCAGATTTGGCGATAGGAGCGGTATTTGCAAATTACTCCAAGAAAACAGATTTCAAAATAGGTTTAAATATTACACATATTCTTACAGGCGACCAAAGTGTTGCAACAGCAAGGGATGATAAATCGATTGGCTTTATTGGTTTTGCAGAAATGCGTGCAAGTATGGGTAATCAATTAAACTTTAGACCTGCGATCATTTTCCAAAAGGATGGACTCTTTACAAATATAAATGCGCAGGCTAAATTCGGTTACCAGTTAAATCCAAAAAAACCTCTCGTCTTAAACGGAGGGTTAGGATATCGTTTTGGTGAAGCCTTACAAATTTTATTTGGTGTGGATTATAAAAACATCAGAGCAGGCTTTGGTTATGACCTAGTTGCTGGTGGAGTAAGAGATGCTGCCCATGAAACATTTGAAGTGGGTATAAGTTATATATTCCAAATTGCGAAAAAGCCCGCTCTTAAACCTGTTATTTTCTGTCCTAAACTCTAATTCCAATAATGAAAAAGCATATCAACTGTAGACATATGAAAAATTTATTCTACGTACTTACCTTCCTTGCAATATTCCATGTGAATCTTGATGCGCAGATTTATAATGAAATAAAACACGAGACTATGGTGGAGCTTGCTGATGAAGCCTTGGAACTCGGAGATTACTTCAGCGCTATTGAATGGTATAGTAAAGCATACAAAGAAGTAAAAGATCTTAGTGTGGCAGTTACCATTGCACGCTTACACTATGAATTAAGAAACTATAAGAGTGCAGAAAGATGGTACTCAAGGTTAATAAAAAGAGATAGAGATAATCTCTTAGTCGAAGAGCGTTTTACACTTGCTAAAATTATGAAGGAGCAGGGTAAATATGAAAAGTCTATTGAAGAGTTTATGACCTTCCTAGATTTAACAAACAATGATAGCTTAAAGCAACTTACCTATAGAGAATTGAAAGGAATTAAGATGCTCGATAGCTTAGAAGAAAATATAGAAGTAGATGTAAAACCTCTAAATAACAAAATCAATTCTGCATTCTCAGAATACTCACCGATGGAAGCTGGTGATGGAACTCTGTACTTTGCTTCCTTTTTAAGAAAGGATATCATTGAGATAGAAGAAGAGGATGACTACCATGCTAAAATTTATACTACCTCTTTAGAAGAAAATAGAAAGGGTGACTTGGAATACGCAGAGCCTTCTGAACTTGATGAACAAATCAATAGGAAAGGATTTCATACTGCAAACCTAGCTCTGGATAATAGAAATAACATCATGTACTTTAATAGACAGAGCTTAGGAGGAAACTTTGTTTCTGAATCTAAGATTTACATGAGTAAACAGCAGGGAGGATCTTGGGGACCCGCTACAGAAGTAGAAGGTGTAAACGGTGACTATATTGCTAAGCATCCAGCACCAGGCGAATTATACGGAAACGATGTTCTGTTTTTTGTGTCGAATATGGCTGGTGGTTTTGGTGGATATGACCTCTACTATTCCACACTTAACAGTGATGGTACCTATAGCACTCCTAACAACCTCGGAGAAACTGTAAATACTTCAGGCGATGAGGTAACGCCATTCTATAATGAGGGCACCCTGTATTTTAGCACCAACGGACATCCATCCATTGGTGGAATGGATATTTACTATTCTACATGGAATGGATCGGCTTGGACAGAGGCAGAAAACATGGGAGACAATTATAACTCCTCCTTTGATGACCTCTACTTACGATTTAATGAAGATGGAACCAAGGGTTACCTCGTATCCAATAGGCCCTACAAAAAGAAAAGAAAACTGGAAAGCGAGACCTGCTGTGATGACATATTTAGTTTTGAAATTAGAGATATTATTATAGATCTTCTTGCAAAAGTAGAGGATGAAAACGGACCATTAATAGGCTCCACTATGGAGTTAAGTGATACAGGTGTAGATGAATATCCAGATACAAAGTCAGAGCCAAATGCATCTGAATATAGATACTTGCTAGAATCTGAAAGAACGTACAAGGTAGTAGTAAGAAAGGATGGATATTACCCAGACTCTCTCACATTTAATACCGCAGGAATTTTAGATGATTACACAGTTGAAAAAACAATCGTCCTAAAAGAAATACCTAAGGTTGTAGAACCTGAAGTTGTCGCAGAACCTGAAACAGAAATCTTGACAATCAATGAACCTATTCGAATGAATAATATCTATTATGATTTTGATGATGACAAGATTCTTTTAGATGCAGAAATAGATCTTAATTTGATTTTAGGATTGATGAACGATTATCCAGAAATGGTAATTGAGCTCTCATCACATACGGATGCACAGGGTATATCACGCTACAACGAAAAACTATCTCAAAGAAGAGCAGACTCTGCAAAATCGTGGTTGGTAAATAAAGGAGTAGCTGGAGAACGTATCGTTGCAAAAGGCTACGGTGAAAGCGTTATTCTGAACCATTGTGTTAACGGAAAAAGATGTAGCGATGAAGAACATAGAGTAAACAGAAGAACTGAGTTTAAAATATTAGAAGGTCCTGAAACCATCGAAATTAAAAAGCGTGTAACAATTACTAGACCAGCGGGAGGTGGACAGAGTATGCAGAAAGAAATGCGTTTTCCTCTTATGGAAATCTATAAGCAAAATCAAGTACCTGTTATTGAATTTGAAGAGCAAACTATTGACATTGGAACCATAAAGAAGGGAGAGAAGAAAGAGCTAACCTTTATATTTAAAAACGTAGGCGATGCCGACCTAAAGATAGATTTAGTAAGCGCGTGTAAGTGTACAAATATGCAATGGACAAAGGAGATAATAAAACCTGGAGAGCAGGGTGCAATTCAGGCAGTCTATGATAGTACCAATGAAAAAGTAGGCCCTCTTCATAAAACCTTAGATATCATTTCAAACACAGATCCAATTGTAGAAGAAGCATTTATTAAAGGTGAGGTTGTAGAATAAGTTCCAATCTAAACCCAAAAACTGTACATGAACCATGTTTTTCTTTTCGTTTTTCTTCTATGTACAGCTCATCTATTTTCACAAGCAAATCATGAAGTAGAGAAAAGAGATTATTGGGAAATTACTGAGAGAAAATCCATCCTACTAGATCTTACAAAACAATCAAACATTCTACCCCACAAAGACAACATTGAAATGTCTGGCGAGAATGTTTCAACTATTCTCTTTTATTCCATAGATGAAGAAAGAAATTTGATTCTGGAACGAGATATGATCTTTCCGCAATTAAGAACGTACAACAAAACGAACGAGCCAGATTGGAAAAAATATAGAGCTTATTTTAGAAAATTGGCTTCAGATGAATTGTTGCCAAGCATTATCTGGAATCAGAAACGTATTATCCCAGGAGCAATAGATTCTATAGAGATCAATGGAAAACTATGTTTTTACCATAGCCCTGTAGAAGGAATAAAAATTACACGTACCATATACCCATCTATGACGGACCGTTTCCTAGTAGAAGAATGGGAGCTAGAAAATATCGATAGCAAGCCAAAGTCCTTACAGATTTCTAATACAAATTATCAAATTTCAGAACAAGGATATAAGGGTGCCTACACCTTTCATGTACTGAGTCAAGCAGAAAATAGTAAAGAGCTTTCGAAAGCGGAGAAATATAAGTTCCCCATATATTTTGGGGCTACCTTAAATACAGAACAAGTATTTTCTTTTGACTGGAAAAAGGCAGAAAGTTCTAGAAATGCTTTTTTGAAAGAAATGAATGAGCGATTGATTTTAAATACTCCGGACCCACATCTCAACATGCTTTTTTTATTCTCTAAAATCAGAGCATCTGAAAGCATATTTAACTCATCCATGGGCCTTGTTCACTCACCAGGAGGAGGAAATTATTACACTGGAATTTGGGCAAATGATCAGATAGAATATCAGGGTCCTTTTACTCCTTATTTAGGCTATCAAAAAGCAGAAAAAGCAGCCTATAATGCCTATAAATATTTCATGCAAAATATGCCTGAGGACGATCAAGCAATTGCATATGCATTCGAAATGGATGGAAACTATGTAATGGATCATTTAGAAAGAGGAGACGCAGCAATGATTGCCTATGGCACAAGTCATTATGTTTTAGCTACTGGTGATAAGAATATAGCTGAAGAACTTTGGCCCTTGATAGAATGGAGTCTAGAATTCTGCCATTCTAAAAGAAACGCGGAAGGCGCTATAGAATCCGAGTCGGACGAAATGGAAGGTAGAATAGAAACAGGTTCTGCTAATCTATCCACCTCAAGTTTATATTATGGTGGTTTAAGGTATGCCCAACGCCTAGCAAGCGCATTAGGAAAAACGCATCTGCTGAATACGTATCAAAATCGATTGGAAGAAATGGAATCTGTGATCGAGAATTATTTTGGCGCCACGATTGAAGGCTTAGAAACCTACAAGTACTATAAAGAAAATGTACACCTTAGACATTGGATTTGTCTTCCCCTATGTATGGGAATAGAAACTAGGAAAGAGGGAACACTCAGTGCTTTGTTTGATAAATTATGGACAGAAAACGGAATCTTAGTGGAGTTAAACAAAGACAAAGAAACCCAAGCTGTGTTCTGGGATAGGGCAACATTATATGCATTGAGAGGAGCATTACGTATAGGGACAGGAGAGGTCGGCATAGACAAATTAAAACAATATTCGCGTAAGCGCTTACTTGGAGACCATGTACCCTATGTTGTAGAAGCATATCCTGAAAATAATATGAAACATCTTTCTGCAGAAAGTGCACTCTACTGTAGGATTTTTACGGAGGGAATCCTAGGTATGGAAATTCAAAGTTTTAATGAGATCACACTAAATCCTAAGCTACCTAGCGAGTGGGATTATCTAAGTTTGGAAAACCTTGCTCTGTTCGGGAAGAATGTAGACATTCATTTAAAGAGGGAAGGAAGTAGGCTCAAGGTAGATCTAAAACAAGATGACCATTTACTCCTGTCTGATTACCTAGAAAATGGAAGTGTAAGGATTGAGTTTTCGCAATAATTTTATTCTTTAGATAACTATTTTAACTTCAGTATACAGTCTATTACAGAAAAATGACACAAAGAAGAATGAGATGTTAACAAGAATTTCATCAGCTAAACTTCTAGCTAGAATCTATTAGGGGTGAAATCCAAACATTCTAACCTCAAATAACTAAATTGTAGTAGGAACAATTATTACTATTTCTTGGAGGAACTAACAATAAGTAAACTAATACCAGCAATTGTCTTACTCGTCTTAGGGGTCTTGGAAGCCTTGGGTGGATTATATTTTGAAGACAAACGAACAAAAAATGACTTTACAATAGAGTTGTTGAGTTTGATTATTCTTCCCACATTAATTCAGCCAGCAATTTTTCTTTTTGTCTTATGGTTGATGAATTCCAGTTTTCAAGGCCTAGAAGATTATTTCTTAGACAGCTCCTTTTGGTGGCATATTTTGGCCTTTCTCCTCTTAGATGATATGACGCAATACTGGTGGCATAGACTCTCTCATTCCAACAGAACATTGTGGAAACTGCACAGACCACATCACGTAGTAGAAGAAATGGGTGTACTTGTAACCTATCGCAATGCTGTAATGTATTATGCTCTTATGCCTGGTATTTGGTTGTCAGCTCTGCTTGTTTATTTGGGAATGGCTTATGTGTATCTTTTTTATCTACCTATAAAACTTGTCGTTATATTACTCGCACATAGCGAAACAAAATGGGATAGATTTCTTTATCAATCTAAATTTCTCAATCCCATAGCATGGATAATTGAACGAACAATTTCAACCCCAAGTACGCATTTTGCACACCATGGATTAACAGCCGAAGATGGTGTGTCGCACCCAAATGGTAATTATGGTAACCTACTTTTTATTTGGGATGTTATTTTTGGAACTGCTAAAATAACACGAAAATATCCTACAAAATATGGAGCGTGGAATCAGATGAAGGAACCATGGTATGTACAATTGTTTTTTCCTATTATTAGATCTAAAGATGTTAAGAGTGAACTGCATTCAATTCGAACAAAACAAGATTATGACCCATCCATAGATTTTAAAGAATATTCAAACTAGACCTTAGTGTAAATATTTTTATATTACCTAGTATCATTGAGTCATTATGAATAGAGAACAAAAAGCAATATTAAGGTCTAAACTATTTCGTCATCTAGATGGCCTAGTAATCTCACCAAGTGCCTATGCTCTAAAAAAACATGGTATAACGGATTATCTCTTGGAACACAAAAAAGTAAGTCTAGATGATTTAGTAAGTAAATTCAAAGCAAATGATGGATATTTAAATGTTGCCCTAAGAGGACTTTGCTCGCAGGGTTGGTTAAATCAAGATGTAGATAATGCGAATAACGCAATAGTATACGAAATAAACCAACAATCAGAAATGGCCTTTAATTATTTTCACTTGTATCAGGATGTAACGGATTTATTACAAATGTCCGAAAAATACCATCCGCGAAAGTTTGAGGTCAAACCATTTCTAAAGCTTGAGCAGATATACAAGAAATTTAAAACGAATTATGGAATTGCCTTTTCTGAAGATGGACTTACACGTAGTATCGAGGAACAAATATTGGCCCATATTGAAGGAGTAATAGTAGGTCCTACTCTTGTGCAACTAGGGATCACTGGCATGTTTCATAAGTATTTTATGGAAGCGAGATTTAGACCAGAAGAATTTCATAAAAATCATGCTGAATTTGATAAACTGCTAAAAATCCTGACAGACTTAGGATACTTTAATGAAAAAAATGGTGCCTATGCATTTACAGAGTATGGTTTGTTTTTTGCAAAAAGGGCCAGTGCCTACGGAGTCACCGTTTCCTACATTCCTACACTTAGAAAACTAGATGATTTAATTTTTGGAGATCCGGCAATCTTAAGAAAGACAGAAAAAGGAGCAGCAGAAAAACATGTTGATAGAGAAATGAATATTTGGGGGAGTGGTGGAGCACACAGCGCCTACTTTAAAGTAATTGATGAAATTATTATTGAGCTGTTTAATAAACCGATTGAGGAACAACCAAAGGGAATCCTTGATATGGGGTGCGGGAATGGGGCTTTTTTAAAACACCTCTTTTCCGTCATAGAAAGTCAAACCTTTAGAGGTACTATCCTAGATGAATATCCATTACAAATTATTGGTGTCGATTATAACCAAGCAGCCTTGAAAGTCTCCAAGGCCAACCTAATACAAGCAGATATATGGGCAAAAATAATTTGGGGTGATATTGGGAATCCTGACTTACTGGCAGAAGATCTACAAGAAAACTATGGAATTGATTTACGAGAGCTGTTAAATGTGAGAACCTTCTTAGACCATAATCGAGTTTGGAATGAGCCACAAACCAGTTCTTCTCGAATAAGTAATTCTACAGGTGCCTATGCCCATAGAGGAAAACGAATTAACAATAATCTGGCTGCGATTTCATTAAAAGAGCATATTGCAAAATGGACTCCCTATGTAGAAAAATTTGGATTACTTTTAATTGAACTGCATACGGTAAAACCAGGATTGGTAGCACAAAATTTAGGGAGGACAGCTGCGACAGCCTATGATTTGACGCATGGTTATTCAGACCAATACATTCTCGAAATAGACGAGTTCTTATCTGTGGTGAAAGAAGCGGGATTAGATACTGATATGAGCAAGTTTAGAAAATTTCCAAATACTGATTTTGCTACTGTGTCCATAAGTTTGCTAAAATCAAATAAAGTAGAATAAACAGAAACTATATTAAGTCTGTACGGATAATATTTATAAGTCACCCTCCCAAAGTCTCAGATATTCCAATTATAGTGATAAGCAAAATTAAAAGGAATATAAGGAACAAGATATAAGACAATATTGTACGTACGATAATTGTAGATCTATTCTCATGTTCAAAAAATTGCAAAAAAGTCCAAAATGCAAATGTTATGGAACAAAGCATTGCAATCCATAAACATATATCATGCTTACCAGTAAGATAGCCAAGGATAGTCATACTTGCATAGAAAATCATCTGATGACCAGTCAAATAAAAATTCAAAACGACATGTTCTAAATAACTATATTTTTTCCCGAAGAAAGCGAGATAGCTAGCCAAGCCATATACAGGAATAAGGAGTAACATGGAATAAGCAAAGTTCTTAATAAACCAGCGAAAGATTCCCTTTCTGTTTTCATCAACTCTTGCACCATCATAACTAGTAAATCCATCTAAGAAAGCAGAAATCCAAGTTTGTTCACCCGTAAATTTTGAAGCTAAAAAGTATACGGTAGAAAGAACAAGGGCATAGGCTATGGGTTTAAAATATAATTTTCGTTTTCCTTGAAGATATTCTCTGATGCTATGACCAGGACGCTTGAAAACTTGTAGAATCGTAAAGAATAAGCCTTTATTTATTTGAAAAACATTTGTGGAAAGATCTTGTACTAGACTCGTAAAGTTGATTGTACTGACATGCGTGCTCTGTCCACAACGGGAGCAATAATTCTCTTCTGCTAGATGTCCACAGTTTTTACAATGCATATTCTTCTAGGCTAAAATAGCATTGATTTAATGGAATTTTAATTTGAATAAGAATAATCTACAGTGAAGAAAGTCCCAGTAATCAGCTTTTCTTCTGAACCATCTAATGTTAAGGGTAGAGAAAAACTGCCAGAGGTATGTTGTTGGGCATCATCGCAGGCTGTAATGTGTACACTCCCAAATGTTTGTGTAGGCTCGTATGTAAGACCCTCTGCTGTCTCCAAAACACATGCACCCACTGTGCAGATCACTAGGAAACCATCGTCAAAACATTCTGTACTATCAGGATTGCTAGGATACTCGATTAATTCCATACATGTACCTTCGCCATCTGCCCATAAATTTTGCGCATAGATTTTTAACACGGTGCTATCCTCTGTTCGTGCAATTATTTCCATATGCTTAACATGAGCGTCTGTGGTCTCAGTAACTTTGGCCTTAAGATCCTGCCCATAGGACCTATATTCTTTACCATCAAATTCCCAGCTGACCTCATGTAGAACAATAGGAAGCTGAGCTTCCAAATTATCTATATAGGGATCAGAGTCATTGGTACAACTAAACAAGATGACTGAAAAAAATATGTAATGAATGCATTTGGACATACTCTACTGATTGAAGACTTAATATCAATAAAAATTTACAATGATGCTGAGAAAATCAATGCCTGTTTCATCTCTGTGTCCTTGACGACAATATTCTAGTTACAAAAATCTAAGCCTTCAAAAAAAACATTTTTGTACAGACTAAGAAGCGTGTATGCTATTTAAATACTCTTTATTTTACCACCATCTACCTGTAAATTTGTTCCAGTTATGTAGGATGCATCCGGAGAGGCAAGGAATAATATTGCTTTTGAGATTTCTACCACCTCAGCAAAACGGCCTAACGGTATTTCATTTAGCATTTGTTCAGTAGCTTCTTCTAATGAGATGTTGAATCTCTTTTGACGTGCATTGATAATATTATCGAGACGACTAGTTTTGGTGGTTCCAGGTAAAATATTGTTAACTGTTATTCCTGTAGAAGCAAGTTCGTGTGATAGGGTCTTGGACCAACTAGCCATCGCTCCTCTAATTGTATTGGAGACGCCTAGACCTGGTATTGGCTGCCTAACTGAAGTAGAGATGATGTTGATAATCCTTCCATACCCACTTTCTTTCATACCGGGAATTACTAAACTGCTAATAATATGACTCGCTATAATATGTTGATTGAAGGCCTTGAGTAAAGCGTTAGAATCTGCATCTACTAATTTCCCTGGAGGAGGTCCGCCACAATTATTCACTAATATGTGAATACTAACTTTGTCTACAAGTTCTGAAATAGTAGCTTGCACGGTATCTAGATGATCAAAGTCTAAGATTAATAGTCTGTTGTTTTTACCATTTATATTATCTAAAATCGCTTTCTTTTCCTGTAGCTTTTTTTCTGATCTACCTACTATAACTAACTCTGCACCAGCTGTTGCGAATTGCTGTGCAGCACCATAACCCAGACCATCAGATCCTCCGCAGACTAAGGCTGTTTTATTCTTAAGACTTGTATTTCCCATTCTATCGTATTTAAAAAGTGCTTGGCATAATTGCAGGTATGACAAATTTAAAAAATACAATCAGTAGGCCTATGGATATAATATTGAGAAATATTCCTGTACGAGCCATTTCTTTTACTTTGATGTGTCCACTTGCAAAAACGATTGCATTCGGAGGTGTAGCCATAGGTAACATAAATGCGCAACTAGATGCCATAGTTACAGGAATAAGCAAAGTAAGTATATCTGTGTCAAGCCCTGAAGCCACGCCAGCTACCATTGGTGCAAATATGGCAATCAATGCAACATTACTCATCAGTTCAGTAGAAAAGAGCATAAATGCTATAAGCAGAGATGATATGAGCAAAACACTTAGCGTAAGATTCTCACTAAAGTAGTTTCCTATGAGATCAATTATACCACCCTGCGATAAACCGTTAGCAAGAGCCAAACCGCCACCAAATAATATGATGATACCCCAGGGAAGGTTTTTTGTGTCCTCCCATTTAAAAATGAATTCACCTTGATGAACAACGCAAAAACAAACAAATGCACCAAGCATACTTATAGTGGTGTCTGAAAGATTCAAACTTGGTATAAGTGCGTTTATTTGATTTTTGGAAATCCAACAGATAATAGCTAGAGCGAAAATTACAAGAATATATTTTTCCTTTCTTGAGATAGTTCCTAGCTTAATTAATTCAGTTTTTATCATAGCAGTGGTTGCTCCAAACGAAGCGATATTAGTTTTATAAAGAACTTTTGTTAATAGGAAGTAAATACAAATTATCATTAGTGTTGTGAAAGGAACTCCTATCATCATCCATTTCAAGAAAGAGATATTGTAATTGTATTCACTTTCTAAAAATCCAGCTAAAACTATATTTGGGGGTGTGCCTATGATTGTAGCTATTCCACCAACATTTGCAGAGTAGGCGATACCTAACATGAGGCTAAGAGCAAACTTCTTATCTTCTGCTGTAAAACCATCCCCATCAGATGACATCAGTTTAATCACTGAGTAAGCTATGGGTAGCATGACTACTGTTGTCGCCGTGTTACTGATCCACATACTGAGAAAAGCAGTAGATAGTAAGAAGCCAAGTATAACGCGGTCTGGACTTGTACCAGTAAATTTTATGATGTTCAGAGCAATCCGCTTGTGCAAATTCACTTTCTCTAAGGCAAGTGCCATTACAAATCCACCAAAAAACAAAAAGACAATGGGATGACCATAGTAGGGTGCAACTTCCTTTATGGTCATGATATTTAATACTGGAAAAAATGTCAATGGGATAAGCGCTGTAGTCGAAATAGAGACAACTTCAGTTATCCACCATAATATCATCCATGCTGCTATCCCTAGCACCTTATCCGCATCTTGGCTAATAATTTCACCAGGAGAAAAACATAAAAGAAGGCAGACCAAAGGTCCTGCTATTAGTATTAAGTACTTAGGCATATTGCATCACATTAGAGTGACTCCCCATTAAAATGGAAGTTAGTAGTCGAGAATAATGTATGAAAAAACTATGATTTATTTATTAATTCGTGCGTATAGTACTAAAACTGAAATGCCTTCCTTACATATCATAATGAGGCATAGAACTCCAGTGCCTCTTCCACCTCTTTATTATTTACAGCAATATTATAGCGGCAAGAACCTAAGCCATCAAGTATAGATAAGAGCTTTTCACCCTTTACATTTTTTTTATCCTTTGTCATGCGAGAAAGGATAGCAGCTGGATCTGGAGCAAAATGCTGGTCTTTCTTAAAATGAAATAATATATAGGAGGAAAGCGAATCCAAATCTTCCTGAGAAATCATATTCCGCTGATAACTGATATGTGCCTCACAAATCATCCCAATTGCGATTGCTTCACCATGGGTAAGGGGATGGTCAGAATGCAATCGTTCGGATTCTATCGCATGACCAATAGAGTGTCCAAAATTTAAAATCTTACGTAAGCCAGCTTCTTTTGGATCTTGCTCAACAACAGACTTCTTGATTTTAACAGAGTGCTGAACAAGATGATTCCAATCAATGCTCTTATCTTGGAGCTCAGTTATATTTTGAATTTCATCCCAAAGTGCAGCATCTTGAATAAGTACATGTTTTATTATTTCTGCATAACCACTGGTCAACTCACGTGGTTCTAAGGTCTTTAAAAAACCTGTATATACACAGACAGCAACAGGATCCTTAAATAGGCCAATCAAATTTTTATTGGCATCTAAATCCACTCCTAATTTAGAACCTACAGATGCATCTACCTGAGAAAGAAGGGTTGTTGGCATTTGTATAAAATCCATACCGCGCATAAAAGTACTCGCACAAAACCCTCCCATATCTCCAATGACTCCACCACCTAAATTTATAAGACAAGATTTTCGGTCCGCACCTAGTGCCAAGAGTTGACGCCAAATCTCTAAACAGCTCTCTATTGTTTTATATTCCTCACCACTTTTAATACGAAGGACCTGCAAGTGAGAAATATGTTCTTTTAGCAGAATCAAACAATCTCTTTCCGTGTTCTCATCACATAGAACAAAGAGTTTGGAATAGTCATCTAGTTTCAAGTGAGAAACTAACTTCGCTAAAGAATCTTCAAAGTAAATATTATATGACTGGCAGGCTATCTGCATTTAGTCTTCTCTTTTTAATACGGACCAGGCCTCTGCGCGTTCTGAAAACATAGCCTTGGTTTTCTTCCATGTGACTGCAAATAAATCTGAATGTCGATACCTGTTAAGAGCATCTTCAGAATCCCAATGGCTATAAGTGAAAAAGATAGTGGGGTCCTGCGTTGCCTGCAAAAGATCCACACCATGACAGCCCTCAAAGTCTCTAATTTTCTCACGCACATCTACAAATAAGGATCTGAAATCATCAATATGATCCTCAGTAAATTGCATTTTAACTATACGTGTTATCATTCTTCGTAAAAATATATTTGTACTGTTTCGTTCTTTTGCAAACTGAGTAAACTTGAAGCCTTTCCCATATTTATGGAAATTTCAAGTAAGTTGGCAGAATTAAACAAACATAATACATCTCCCACTGGAACATCACCATAATGCTCACTGATTTTAGAAATGGGTTCATGTTGCTTGTAGAAAACTTCAAAGCGACGACCCTTACGCACACGTTCAAAAACCTCTCTACTTACATTCAAAATTAGGTTTTCAAAGTGATCTATATGAATGATGGTTGCTCTTATGTTGGCATTGGTAGTGACTGGCTGTAAGGCAAGACGTGTGTTTAACTGCTTTAACTTGCTACCCATTTCGTCAGGGAATAAGTTATTACGTATGCAGGCAACAGCATGCGCTATGAGTATGTTCACCTCGTGCTTATCATGTTCTACTTTATAGACAGAGTCTTCTGTCAGATCTGGAAAGAGTAGGCTAAACAAACCATTATTGGGACCCATAAAATAATACCCATCCCGCTCAAATGCGATGATCTCATAGCTACTACTATAGTAGCTATAGACGCAAGAAATGTGAATAGTACCCTTCGGAAATTTATGATAAGTAGTCTTTAGAAAAAAGGCAGCCTGCTGGATGTCTTGGGAGTCTACACTATGGCTGACATCAATAAAAGTTACATCCATACCAGCAAACGAAAGTACCTCTGCTTTTAATAAAGCTACGAAGTAGTCGTCCTTTCCTAAATCTGTAGTAAGTGTAATTAATTGCATGATGGCCTTCCTCAGGTCAAATGACGGAATATTTTGATATATAACGAAATATCTTAATAAGTAAGTTGGTCTTTCTTTGGATTTTATTGCACATAACAAAAAGCTATTCAGTCTCAATAATCCAATAAATAGACCCTGTTAAATCTACTTAAAATGCAATTATAAGCATGTTTTGCAAACTAAATTTACCGTAACTTTGTATTATTAATCACGTTTAGATTTAATTTTAAAAACAAACCTAGTAGTACTATTGAGTGAAATAATTCTGACGATAGATGGCGTAGACCCCATAGCCTTGTATGGCCAAAAAAACAGTAAGCTAAATCTTTTGAAAAAGGCCTATCCGAGCCTCACAATTACCTCAAGAGGAAGCAATATCAAAATCTCGGGAGAAAAGAAAGATAGCCAAAAGGCAAAGAGGAAAATTGAGATGATGGTTTCTCACCTAAAACAAAATGATAAACTTTCCGACCAAAACGTGATGGAAATTCTAAATGGGGATAATCCATTTGAAAATCATTTGCCAAGTAAAAATAGTAGAAACGTAATCCTATATGGTAGGAATGCCAAACCCATCACAGCACGAACAAGAAATCAGAAGAAACTTGTTGAAACTTCAGATGTAAACGACATTGTGTTTGCCATTGGACCAGCGGGTACAGGAAAAACATATACAGCAGTTGCACTCGCAGTCCTTGCACTAAAGAATAGACTAGTAAAGAAAATTATTCTGACCAGACCAGCTGTAGAAGCAGGCGAAAGCCTTGGTTTCTTACCAGGTGACCTTAAGGATAAGATTGACCCTTACCTAAGACCACTCTACGATGCCCTCGACGATATGCTTCCCGCAGAAAAGCTAAACCAATTTGTAGAAAACCGAGTAATAGAAATTGCACCTCTCGCATTTATGAGAGGAAGGACCCTAGATAATGCCTTTGTAATTTTGGATGAAGCACAAAACTGTACGTCCACCCAACTTAAAATGTTTTTGACCAGATTAGGCCCTAATGCTAAATGCATCATTACAGGAGACCTTTCACAAATTGATTTACCTAGGCACCAAAAATCTGGACTCTATACAGCGTTAGAGTTGCTAAGAGATATCAATGGTATATCATTTATATACCTGACAGCAGAAGATGTTGTAAGACATAGATTAGTAAAAGAAATCATTAAACGCTACGATAGCAATAGAGCAATTGGCTTTAAAAAGCGATCAAAGGAAGAAGAGTGATTATTGAGGTTTAAAACAAATTATGGATACAAGTTCGCCGCAGCCCAAAACGATTAAGAAATCTTCAGATCTACGCTCTGCTGAAATAAGCCTATCAGGCTCCAAAAGTATATCGAATCGATTGTTGATTATACGTGCCTTATCAGGTACAAATTTTAATCTTGACAACCTGTCCACAAGTAAGGACACAGTTACCTTAAATGCCCTTTTGGAACAAGCAGAAGGAGAGTATAATACAGGTCATGCAGGAACGACGTTTCGATTTCTTTGCTCTTTTCTAGCATTACAAAAAGGAACACAGATTTTAACGGGATCAAGTCGGATGTTAGAAAGACCCATAGGTCCTCTAGTAGCTGCTCTGCAAGATTTAGGTTTTAATATCACCTATCAAGGAAAGGAGGGTTATCCACCCTTAGCAATAGGAGAGGTGCAAAATAAGATTGGAAAGAAGGTTGCCATGGATGGCTCCGTAAGTAGCCAATTCCTTTCTTCGCTCTTATTAATTGCTCCCTATCTTCCCGATGGTCTTGCATTGGAAATACAGGGCGAACTCGTCTCAAGACCCTATCTACAAATGACCCTTAATTTGATGGAACGCTTTGGGGCTAAGTACACTTGGAACGAGAACACAATTGAAGTCGAACCAGGAAACTACACTGGAAAGGACTTCTTTGTAGAAGGAGATTGGTCCTCCGCTTCATATCTGTATCTCTGTCTTTCTTTACAAGAAGAAGGTGAAATAATAGTTAGAGGCTTAGAAAAAGATAGTCTTCAGGGAGATAGCCGCATAGCAGAATTTGCTGAAAAGTTCGGAATTACAACAGAGTATCGTAACAGAGAACTTACAATCAAGAAAACGGATTTAGCTCTTCCTCCTATGGTAGAGTTTAATTTATTAGAGCAGCCAGACCTCTGCCAAACCTTGGTAGCTATGTGCGCAGGAACAGGTGTACAAGGAATATTCTCCGGCCTTAAAACATTAAAAATAAAGGAAACGGATAGGGTAGCAGCTTTAATTACAGAAATGAAAAAACTAAATGTCAGTTTTTCTCCACTCCCTAAACAGTTCTCTGCAAAATCAGAGGATACCTACTATATGCTTTTAGGAAAAGTAGAACAGCAAGAAGAAACTATACGGATCGCTACGTACGAAGACCACAGAATGGCAATGGCCTTTGCTCCCTTGTCAAAAATTACTCCCTTAGAAATAGAAAATCATATGGTAGTAAAAAAGTCTTACCCAGACTATTGGAAAGACTTAGAGTTACTTGGCTATATTTAACTGTATTCAAACCGTGATACCGTCAAACCTGCCTTCCAAGGAACGCAGGCAGGCCGTGAAACCAGTGCGCAGCACGAATACCCTTTCAACACAAAGTGCAGAAATCACCCCACACTCAAAATCTTTATTTCTACCCGTTGATTCTTTCTATTAGCTTCTTCTGATGTACTACGCAAGAGAGGTTTGCGTTTTCCGTAACCGTAGTAACTAATACGGTCTTTATTTATTCCCTTAGTAATTAAGTAAGAAGCGACAGACTTTGCTCTCCGTTTGGATAGTTCATCGCAATAATTATTTTTTGGTTTTAAATTGGTGTGGCCACCTATTTCTATACTTACATCTTTGTTTGTTTGCATGAAGGCATACACTTCATCTAGCGTTGGATAAAAAGCAGAAGTGAGCGCTTCTGAATCAGCAGCAAATTGTAAATCAGGGATACGTATCCTCTGACCCTTTTTAATTGTGTTCCTATCCAGCTCCTCTATTATCTTAGTCTTTTTTGTAACACTTGCCGTGATAGGTACTTCTTCTTTTTTTACCTCAGGCTTAGGCTCTTCCTCTTTCTTTTTCTTGCGTTTATGAGCGGGTATAATTTTCTCCTTTTTCTTGACCGGTTTTGCGCTGGCAAGCTGTGGTTCTTCATTGCAATTGTACGCAACTAAGGTGCTTATATTATCTAAGAGAATATGCCCATTATAAGGAACAAGCACGGGAGTTTTGTAAAACGCTTCAAAGCTTATAAAACGGTAGGAAGCGTTTGCCTCAAATTCTAATGTGTAGCTTTTCCATTCACTATTCTTTACTGGTGGAGATTCTACTAACAATTGATTTTGATCACAAAAGCCTGTTCCACCCCATACGCGTAATACAGTGGGCGTAGTATAATTTGTTACAGATCCATTTAAATGAGAATTACTCCAATAGTCATTGGAACGTGCAAGATCTACGGTAAATGAATAACACATACCTGACTCTAGGGCCTGAGGAAGACGTTGTGCAACAGACTCCCAAGACTCATTATCTCTAACCACCATGCCTATGTAAGTTTCCCCATCATTCGCCAGTATATCATTTTGCCAAAACCCTTTTGGGTGAATATCCGGCGGCGATTCATTTGGGAAGGCTGTTCGTCCACAATCTCTCCAACCCTGAGGAACATTGGTAGGAATGACTCCATTTATATACGTCCCCTGAGTAGGGTTTCCTTCCAATGAAGGATTCTTAAGATCGATATTCTTTTGTGCATGCAGACTTGAGGCTGATACAAAAAAGAAAAAGAGTAGGATGAATTTGAAGTTTTTCACAATATAGCTTTCTTAGATACTATGTAATAATCGAACAAAGCTGCTCAATAGTTGCCATAATTTAAGGATTTTACCTTTCCTTAACGCAAAAATTCGATTAAATCTAAATTTACACCGATTTAAACAGATTTGCAATAGGGTTTTCTTCCCTATATTATATCTCCAAAAGCAAAGAATGAAAATTATTTTTAGATAGTGGCTGAGGGCGTGACCCAAAGTCCTTCGCTCTGCTCAGGATATTATAAAGCATACAGAGGTATGCTTTATAATAGGTCGATCCCTTATAGACTCCCTGTTCGGTCGGTACTTCGTACTCTGCTTTGCAGCAGATCCTCCAGGCATCTCACGCGGAGCTTGTCGATAAATGGAAGATGTATTTATGATTAAATGAGAAAAAAAATAAGTCCAGGCAACCATTTTTGCCCTTTGGATACATAAATAATCAAACGCAAGAAATAATCTTGATACAAGACTTAGATCATATCATTACAAAAAGCATAGAAGGCAATGAATCCGCCCAACGTAGCCTGTACGAAGGATACCGGGTAAAGTGGTTTATGACTGCTATGCGATATGGGAAAAGTAAAGAACAATCTGAGGATATATTTCAAGAAGGACTCATACAGATATTTAAAGACCTTCATCAGTACAATAGTAAGAAGTCCCAGTTTGGGACCTGGTCCAACAGAGTCATTGTACATGCAGCTCTACGTTATCTTAAAAAATATGCTTGGCAAAATTCCATTAAAGACCAAGATGAGTCATTGCTGATAGAAGATGATCAAGAGACTATTTTCCAAAAAATATCAGCTAAAGAAATAACACAGTTAATTCAGAAGCTGCCGATAGGATACAGACTTGTATTTAACATGTATGTTATTGAAGGTTATAAACACAATGAGATTGCAACGCTATTGGGTATTAAAGAAGGAACTTCTAAATCGCAATTGGCAAAGGCGAGAAAGACACTGAAGAAACAAATTGAATTACAATTAATCCATAAACATGTATAAGATGGATGATTTTATAAAAAAACAATTGGAAGATTATTCTAGCCAGGAAGATGGCTGGAATGTTCCCTCAGAAAAGCATTGGATTGCTGCAAAGGAACACTTCCCAAAAAAGAAAAAGAAAAGAAGACCTCTCTTTTTAATACTGTCATTTTTGACTGTAGCAGCTGCTATGTCGCTTATTCTTTGGACAATGACAGATAAAGAACATGCACCAAGCACAATAGCAGAAACGAGTGAAGTAAATACTATTCCAAGAGCAACAAAATCAAATACAAGTGCAAGCAGAAACCAAAGCGATCAGGAACATACAGCAGAAAATGAAATTATAGAAGGTGAAACAGATAAAAATGAAATAGAAAAAACAGCTGTTCCAGTAAAAACAAATGAAAGCAAAAATATAATCACAGCGGATTTAAGTAAAAATAGTACAGACCCGATTGAAAGAAATCAAGAAACTACAAATCATTCTAATGGAACAAGAGTAGTAGTACCTCAAGCTGAAATCAGTAATTCTAAGAAATCCAGTATGCATGATAGAAATGAGACGAAAGAATTATCAGCATCCAAAATAAAAACGACTAATGCTTTGAATTCCCTATCAGTACCGAAACCAAAATCAGCTATCCATCTGGCAAGCCTAGAAAGTATAAGCAAGAGATATTTGCAAAATGAAAATAGTTATGAAAAACCTTTACCTGTATTAAGCACTGCTATACTAGCAGCACCCACTGGCTTTTATGAGATAGGTCTTGCGCGTAAAAACTTTCTACTAAACCTATTAGATTTTGAGGCTAGCTTGACTGAAGATGAAGAGCTTGAACAAGGAAGTAGTTTTGTTGTTGATCGATCATTAATAAACGCAAACCTAGTCCTCAACAAATATTTCAATAGACGATGGAGTCTCTCTACAGGACTGCATGTTTCAAGACTAAAAATAGGAATAGATGCTTCGATAAATACCTTATTTGAAAATACCGATCTAGATATGTTTTCTGTAAATGGACCAGATGAATTGATCCAATCTAGGAATGGGGGACTCAGTCAAACGGGCTTAGAAATAGAATTGATAGAAGGGGTCGAACTAATGGATAAGGATGTATTGAATTTTCAATTTGATATTGATTTGCGTGTAATTGCTTTTGAGATACCACTTATCTTCAATTATCATTTTTATAAATCAAACTTTGAATTTGCCTTAGGAGTTGGATTGCATTTAGAATATTTACTTGTGTCACAAAATGAAATAGAAGTATTTATATTTAAGGATAGCGAACAAATTAATCTTGAGGCTATTCAAGCTGCAGATTCTGAAAGAATTTTAGATCATTCATATTATTTAAAATTTGGAACAAAATATCTAATAAACGAAAACATCAATCTAGGATTATCATTAAACGGTAATTTGACGGAATTCATTTTCTCGTTTGCGGAGGCTGGACTGTATTACCGTTTTCACTAAAATTTAAATACATAAAGAGTTATGAAAGAAGCTTGCCACTGCAAGACTAGGATACGTATGCATATTACTAACCATTAAATTATATCTATGAAAATTTTAAATCTATTATTAATGTTTCTGCTTGTATGTTATTGTTGTGAAAACATATCAGCGCAAGACGAACAAAAATTTACCCTCAGTGGTCATGTGAAAGATGCAGCCACGGGAGAAGAACTTATTAGTGCAAGTCTTTACATTGAAGAATTAGCCACAGGAAACGTGACCAATGTCTATGGGTATTATTCTATCACGATACCAGCAGGAAACTACAATCTAGTCTTTAGTTATTTGGCCTACCAAGACCAGAAATTACAGCTGACATTGGATGGGGATCTAAGACTAGATATTGAACTGGAAAGCGCTTTAAACACAATGGAAGAAGTTACTATAGTTGCAGAAAATAAAGCCAAAAACGTAGAGTCTGTTGAAATGTCCAAAATCAACGTAGACATTGAGGCAGTAAAAAAATTACCAGCACTATTTGGTGAGGTTGATATTATTAAAGCGATCCAACTTCTTCCTGGGGTAAAATCTATCGGAGAAGGCACTTCAGGGTTTTATGTAAGAGGAGGGAATGCAGATCAGAATCTAGTATTACTAGATGAGGCACCTATATACAATGCGTCGCATCTTCTGGGATTCTTCTCCTCCTTTAATCCAGATGCAATAAAGGATATGCAATTATCTAAAGGAGCGATAGATGCACGCTACGGTGGACGACTTAGTTCTGTTTTGGATATAAGAATGAAGGAAGGGAATTCGAAGAACTTTGCAGGTGCAGGAGGTATAGGTTCTTTGATGACTAGATTGGCCTTAGAATCACCTATCAGTGATAAGGGCTCGTTTATTATATCAGGAAGAAGATCGTATTTAGATGTAATGGCAAAACTATTTCTCAAAGCTAGAGGAGATGGAGAGGATACAGATTTCACCTTTTATTTCTATGACTTAAATTTAAAATCAAATTATAGACTAAATCAAAACGACCGCATATTTGCTTCCGCCTATTTAGGTAGAGATGTAATGGCCGACGGTGCTGAGGGATTCAGTCTTGGGTGGGGAAATAAAACGTCTACTGTCCGTTGGAACCATATTTTTTCTCCCAAACTATTTTCCAACCTTACCTTTTATTACAGTAACTATGACTACGGCTTAGGTGTTCAAGATGGTATTTCTGATATTGATTGGAAAAGCAATTTGACAGAATATAGTTTGAAGGCTGACCTTGCCTTTTACCCATCACCTGCACACAATATTGAAATGGGACTTCAATCCATTCGACATGATTTGGATCCAGGTAATATCACCTTGATAGAAGAAGGAGAATTGTTGTCAGAATTAGATATAGAGAATGCACTTAGTATTGAGAACGCTCTATATATTAGTGATGAGTACACAGTAAATGATAAACTGACTCTTCAAGCTGGATTACGATTATCTTCTCTTCATAACGTGGGTCCTAAGACCCACATACCAATGGATGAAAATTATGAACCTATGGATAGCGTGCGTTACGAAGGAGGAATTTATAATAGCTATTATAACCTAGAGCCAAGACTTAGCTTTAAATATTCACTAAATGAAAATCAATCAGTCAAAGGAAGCTACAATAGAACAGCGCAATATATCCAGCAAGCTTCTAACGGAAACTCAGCTACTCCTTTTGATATTTGGTTCACCTCTTCACCTGTGGTACAGCCGCAATTGGCGGATCAGTACACCCTAGGCTATTTTAGAAATTTTGTAAATAATGCCTACGAGTTCTCTTCTGAAATCTATTATAAAGACTTTGCGCGAGCTATAGATTTTAAAGAACGTGCGCAGCTCTTGTTAAACAAAAACTTAGAAGGTGAATTACGCATAGGAGATGCACGCGCATATGGTATCGAACTCATGTTGAAGAAAGATAAAGGACGACTTACCGGTTGGTTAGCCTATACTTATTCAAAAATTGAAAAAAATATTGATCAAATTAATAATGGCGATTGGTACAATGCAAAATATGACAAGCCACATGACCTTTCCTTAGTAGCTTCTTATGAGCTGTCAAAACGAATTAGTGTCTCTTCAAATTTTGTGTACTCTTCAGGAAATGCAGTAAGTTTCCCTACAGGAAAATACATATACAAAAACACAATTATTCCAGTCTATTCAGAACGTAATGGAGCGCGTCTTCCTAACTTCCATAGAATGGATGTATCCATGACCTTAAGAGGTAAAGACAACGATAAAAAACGATGGAAATCAGAATGGGTATTTAGCATTTATAATGTGTACAATAGAAAAAATGCCTTAGCAATAAACTTCAAGCAAGATCCAGCACAAGCTAATCAAACCTATGCGGAAAAAGCAGCTGTGTTTTCTATTATCCCTTCAGTAACCTACAATGTCAAATTTTAATATCAAAAAAAGAATACGATGAAATATCTATATATCACTACACTTATTTTTACCACGTTCATGTTTAGCAGTTGTTTTAAAGAACGTATTGATCTAGACCTAAACACAGACGAAAACAAACGATTCGCCATAGAGGCGTGGATAACGGATTTGGACGAGAGACAAGAGGTAACACTCAGTTTAAGTTCAAATTACTTAGATGCTTTTGAACCAAACTTCGTAAATGATGCAAGGGTCACTTTGAGTTACGATGCCGAAACTATTACGTTTGAATCCAAGGGAAATGGTGTGTATGCCGCGCCAGAAAACTGGAGAGCTGCACCTGAAAAAAACTATACTATCGATGTCATGTACGAAGACATAAGCTACTCAGCGACTGGCTTTATGCGAACGATGCCTCCAGCGCAAGATTTTCGCTCAGAATTTTATGAAACGAGAGATAGTATTGATTATTATAACCTATTCTTCGGATTTCAAGAAACTCCCGGTGAAGGAGATGGTTACTATGGTGTTGACTATTTAAAAGGAACAACGGATGGTGATCCCCTAACCGTGGGAGGCTTTACGAATGATGATTTTGGAGATGGAATTTATTTCTCGGATGTAACCGTTACGGATGCAGGGTATGAAATAGGCGATACAGTCATTCTAGAGGTTTTTTCCATAGGAAAAGATGCGTCAGACTTTCTTCTTGATGTTATCACAGAAGTATTTAGAGAAGGCGTTTTTGATCCACCACCTGTTAATGTAAGATCAAATTTCACAAACGATGCCTTAGGTTACTTTATAGTTTCAGGAGCGGGACGTTATGAGGTGGTCGTAGAAGAATAGTTAATTTTTCATTTTTTGTATTTATTGATCCCGAGTGAGTTGTAGTTCATTCGGGATTTTTTGATTGGCTCCAGTTTGTATTATATAAATAAATATAATTAATTGAGTTGTCGTTAAGTTCAATTTATATTTCTGTATTTTAGTCAAACCATCTAACCTTTAATACAATATTATGCGAACACTTTTGACTATACTTTGCTTTTCTCTATCTTATAATCTTCAAGCTCAATTAATAGGCATAGATCCTTCATTTGGAGATAATGGGATTGTAAAACTAGAACACTTTTTATTTGGAGGTATCAACATCGATCCTAAGGATAATATATTTCTTGGAGGATCAAATAATCCAGGTCCAGCAGGGTCAACAGATTCCTGGAGTGCATTCATGGAAAAAAGAGATTCAGATGGAAACCTAATTCAAGAATTTGGCAATAGTGGGGCTTTCTCAACATATTTTCAACGTCATTCAAGGGTTAGAGATATCATATGGGATTCAAGTGGAAATAGTTATGCCTTTGGCTTCTCTCTTCCAAATTTAGCAAGTACTGGTTGGGTCCAATTTAAAGTGGATTCCATTGGCAATATTGATGATTCTTATTTGATGGGGACTTTTCCAAAAGGCAGTGATACCATTCATTCATTAAATGATCAACATGTATTTAATGATGGGAAAGCGGTACTCCTAGTAGATAATAGTTTATTGTTTCTAGACACAAATGGTGAAATAATAAATGAAATAATTTCTAATTCTACAATTTATCAATTCGAATTGCATAATGAAGAGTTATATGTATTGGGCAAGAATTCAATAAATAAATATAATTTAGAAGGTAATCTGCAAGACTCAATCTTACTTGACACTTCTGGAGTCTACACAAGGATATTACTTGATAAAAACAATAATTTCATGTTGACTGATTCTCGAAATATCAATATGATCAGAATTGGAGTTGATGGTACCTTGGATAACACGTTTAATTTAGATACAGCCCAGATAGGTGAAAATTTTAGAACTGGGTTTAACGCAGTTGATCTTTCTTGTCAATTTGATAATTATTATCTTTTGACAGGTAGGTCTAAAATCAATGGCCTTGCATTGATATGTCGACTGAACTATGATGGCACTGTTGATAGCCTGTTTGGGGCTAATGGATATCTACAATTGGAAGGTTATCCTCAAGTCAACATAGACACAAATGCAGAAGGTAACATATACGCTGTTTATAGAAGTAAAACTGGACAGGGATTTGATCCAGATAAAATTTTAGTAAAGTACTTTCCAAACCCAGGAATAGCATTTCAATCAAATAGCCTGCAAGGGATAGTTAATCTAAATTATGGTCAAGGAAATTGTGACACTCTTACTTCGAGTCTGTCTATGTTGGTTGAAGCAAAAAATGATAGTACAAGTTTAAGGACAGTACTTAACATGACAGGCAAATATAAATTTTATATCGGAGGAGGTGATTATGAAATAACACCCGTAAATCTACCAGAATATTATGAGAGTATGCCAGAACAATATACTGTAAGTGTAGATACGAGTGAAATACTCACCGATTTAGATTTTTGTTTAGAGCCAAAAGAAGAAAAA
Organism: uncultured Saprospiraceae bacterium; assembly: GCA_938045585.1. Taxonomy (GTDB): domain Bacteria; phylum Bacteroidota; class Bacteroidia; order Chitinophagales; family Saprospiraceae; genus CALCMJ01. The sequence goes on along the minus strand of CALIAU010000020.1, from coordinate 37,806 downwards.
AGAGACCTGAGTATAAGTACATATCCTTTATCAGAAGCCCGACCCGGCTTTCCACTTAAATACAAGTTAATCTATGGTAACAAAGGGACAATTTTAGATTCTGCTAACGTGCAACTTTCATTTGAGCATAATAAAATTGAATTTGTTTCATCTGATCAAAATGTAACCATAGAACAAGACTCTCTTTTAACCCTACAGTTTGAACAATTACATCCATTTGAGACGAAAGAAGTTAACATAGAATTCTATGTAAAGCCAAATGAGGAATTATTAGGAGAGAACTTAAAATTTATTGGAGAAGTTTTTCCAGTTGAAGAAGATTGTGATATAGATGATAACAGATCAGAAAATAACATGATTATTATCGGCTCTTATGACCCTAATGACATTAGAGTGGTTGAAGGACCTTTTGTTTATGTAGAAAATAAAAACAACTATTTACATTATATTATTAGGTTTGAGAATACAGGTACAGCTTCCGCAAAGAACATACAAGTAATTAATAGTCTTGAGTCTAATTTAGATTGGGATAGTTTTGAGCTTGAAAGGATGAGTCACGATGGCTATGTTGAAGTAAGAGATAAAAATCAACTGAGATTTACTTTTGAGAACATAAATTTACCGCATAGCGAAGAGTCACCTGATGATGCAAAAGGTTTTATAATGTATAAAATCAAACCAAAATCAGATATTGAATTGTATGATGTTATTCGTAATCAAGCTGATATCTATTTTGATTTTAATTCACCAATCATAACAAATGAAATATCAACCCAAATTATTAAGGACAATGATAGAGATGGCTATACTTCACTATTAGATTGTGATGATGAGAACCCTCTTATAAATCCTGGAGCTGCTGAAATATTATACAATGGAATAGATGAAAACTGTGATGGTTACGATGAGCTTAGCTGTCTGTCAATACCAAGTTCAAGTCCTGTAGAAATGAATTTTACTCAGTGTCAAATACAGGCTCCTTTACCGCAAATATTTGATAATTCATCTTTTGTAAAATTAAATGTAAATCCAGTTTTAGGATATTATTTTGGGATCTGCCAAAATTATAATGAACAAGTCTTTCATTCTATTATTAGTGTATTTGAATTTAATAATAGTGGCAGTATTACGGGAAATTTATTAGCGACCAAATTAGGTTGTGAAATAATGGTCTTCCATCCAGAAGTGTCAACTGAATTTCCTGATCTTTTATTTGTTGTAAATGACTTAAATAATTGTCGAAGCGAATCTTCAGGTATAGTGAATGGTGAAATTGATGCTTGGTGTAGTTTAGTAAATATCGATCAAGATGGAGATGGTTTTGGCTTCAAACAAGATTGTGATGATTTGGATATAACGATTAATCCAGATGCTGTAGAAATAGAGGGAAATGGAATTGATGAAAATTGCGACGGAGAAGATACTGTGATTTCATCGATAGCTGATACTGATAGAACGACTTTCAGTATTTTCCCTAATCCTGCAAAGAATGAGGTTTACATAGAGTCTCAAAATGATATTCAAAGCATAACGGTCTATTCAATTAGCCTCCAAGAAAAATTTATTGTTCAGGACAATGGAATAGATATTTCTTCACTTAAGGATGGAATGTATATAGTGAAAGTGCAGTTTGAAAATGGGGATGTTGGCATTAAGAAATTGTTAGTGTCAAATTTTTAATTCCCAAGCTTCATTTCAGAGCTAGAAAGATCTATCAAAAAACGTCAAATAAAAGAACACAGCTTAAAATTCTAAGAATGACAAACACTCAAAACAAAAGAATTTCAATAATAATTACACTTCTGATTTCTATTGCCTGTTTTTCATGCAAAGTAGATAAAGTACAAACTTCAATAGAATTAGATAAGATAGAACAAAAAAGAAAAACGGATGTGGAACAAAAAATGAAAACACATTTAGATGCCGTTACAAATAAAGACTTAGTTTCTTTAAAAAACACATTACATCCTGATGGAAAAATGCAATTAATTCTTCCCGGAATGGAAATAATATCCGGAGTAGACGGATTCATGGACTTCCACTCAAAATGGTTCAGCTCTCCTACGGAATGGACATTTGAAACAAAAATATTAAATTCTGAAATAGGCAAAAACTTTGCGATGGTAATTACGGAACTAACCTATAGAGAATCCTTAAGAGATGGTAAACCGTATTTCAATCGACAAATTGTAAGCTATGTTTTAGAAAATGTAAAAGGCCAATGGTATGTTATAAAAGATCATTGTAGTTCCACAGAAAAGTCGACAGATAAGAATTGAAAAAAGGAATTTAATTCTTATCTATCCTCGGTGAATCTATACATCCTGGAAATCACAAAACCATTACATATCGCTCCCTCTCCATCCCCACGCGCACTCCGTGCACTATCGCTTCATCTTCACGCTAAGCAGCTTCGCTGATTTACTATCTCCTACTTAAACGCATTCAAACCAGTAACATCCATCCCAGTAATCAACAAGTGAATGTCATGCGTGCCCTCATAAGTAAGTACCGTTTCTAGATTCATCATATGACGCATGCACGGATACTCGTTCGTAATACCCATGCCACCATGAATCTGTCTAGCTTCACGTGCCACCTCTAATGCCATATGTACATTGTTACGTTTTGCCATAGAAATTTGTGCAGGGGAAGCCTCGCCCTTATTTGCTAGAGTGCCTAATCTCCATGCAAGCAGCTGTGCCTTTGTAATTTCAGTAATCATCTCCGCTAATTTTTTCTGCGTCAACTGAAACTGAGCAATCGGCTTGTCAAATTGTATACGTTCTTTTGAATAGTTAAGAGCGGAATCATAGCAATCTAATGCTGCACCAATCGCACCCCATGCAATGCCGTAACGTGCCTTAGAAAGACAAGATAGGGGACCCTTTAATCCACGTACGTCTGGGAAAACATTTTCCTTTGGCACCTTTACATCTTCAAATACCAGCTCGCCAGTAATAGAAGCACGTAGCGACCACTTACCATGGATTTCTGGCGCTGAAAAACCAGGTGTGCCGCTCTCCACAACCATGCCTCGTATTTTTCCTTCCTCATCCTTTGCCCACACGACAGCAAGATCTGCTACTGGCGAATTCGTTATCCACATTTTTGCACCGTTAAGTATATAATGATCGCCATTGTCACGGATATTTGTGATCATCCCACCCGGATTACTTCCGTGATCAGGCTCTGTTAATCCAAAACAACCAATGAATTCACCCGAACCTAACTTTGGTAGATATTTTTTCTTTTGTTCCTCAGAAGCATAGCGATAAATAGGATACATAACCAAGGAGCCCTGGACAGAGGCCATAGATCGGATACCAGAATCACCACGCTCTAGTTCCTGCATGATAATACCATAGGCAATTTCATCCATTCCACCACCACCATACTCAGTGGGAAGGCTAGGTCCATAGGCACCTATTTCTCCTAGTTGTTTGAATAAATGTTTAGGACATTCTGCCTTTTCAGTATACTGCTCTATTACAGGAGAAACCTCTTGTTTTACCCATGCACGTACGGCATCTCTAGCGAGCAAATGCTCCTCCGTTAATAGCTCATCAATTATATAATAATCATGATGCTGATATCTATCCGTTTTTGCCGCTTTCGTTATGGTGCCATTTGATTCCATGAATTCTATTTTTGCTTTGTGCAAAGGTAAGTATATTCGCAGCATAAAACTAAACCATGAAGACAACAGTACGACTAGAAGGATTAAAATTTTATGCTTACCACGGTTTTTATAGTGAAGAGCAAAAAATTGGCAATCAGTTTGAGCTAAATGCTGCTGTAGACCTTAAATCTTTCGATAGTTTCGACGATAATATAGAGGATACCGTAAATTATGAGACCATATATAAGATCATAGCGGAAGAGATGGAAAACACCCAAAAACTCATTGAGACCGTTGCTTTTAACATAATAGAACGCCTAAAAGAGCTTGAAAATATAACAGGAGCTCAGATCAGCATTTCCAAAAAGAACCCTAAAATAGGAGGGAATGTAGAAGCTGCAGTTGTGGAGATGAAGTATTAGGGCGTTACTGACAAAACGGCTTGCCTGCGTGCGCAAGCAGGCAGGACAGAGCGGACAAGCTATTAGTAAGGCGAGTGGCTATTGTGTTTTCATCAGACTATCTCACCACGAATCGCCCAATGGATCACCTTCTCTTAAAATTTATCATACCCCTGTGCACTTCCCTAAATCTAGCTTCTAGCGTCTAACTCCTTAATTCCCGTTTTAATCCTAAATTTTCTCCTATTCCTGTAACGTTTTATTAAATTGATAGATACTGTAGGTAAGATCAAAATGATTATTAACCAATAAACACAATGCGTGATGAAAAAAATCACCTTACTAAGCACAGTTTTTATACTTCTAGCCCTCTTTTCTTGTCGGAAAGACGATATGTTTACAGAGACTGATCCGCCTAATTTTCCGGGTCCAGATGTGAATCTTGTAAGCAGTTACTCAGGCTTCGTGGTAGACCAAGCAGGGCTGGCCATTCAGGACGCTCTTGTTATAGATGAGAATGGGAATACAACACAAACGGATGAAAATGGTTTCTTCAAGGTGGCTCAAGGCAATTTTAGTCAGGGTGGTAGCCTGTTTAAAGTACAGAAACAAGGCTATATACAGTCATTTAGATTCGTCAGCCTACAAGCAGGAGAGCAAGGATTTACAAAAGTGGTCTTAGTGGGTCAAAAACAGGTAGGTAGTTTTGATTCTGCCGATGGGGATGTATTAACAATACATTCCGTAGGAGCGACACTAAAAATAGAAGCGAATTCAGTAGTGCAAGAAAATGGAACTGAGTATACTGGTCAAGTGGAAGTCTTTGCACATTGGTATGATCCACAAAGTCTAGCTACTGCTTCTACCATGCCAGGCGACTTAAGAGGAGTAGACTTTGAAAATAATGAAGTTATTTTGGAAACCTATGGAATGGTTTCAGTAGAACTGATAGGAGCAAACGGAGAAGAACTTAACCTAAAAGAGAATACAACAGCTACACTAGAATTTCCCATAGTAGGTTTGCAAGAATCAATAGCTCCTGAACAAATTCCTCTTTGGTCCTTGAATGAAGAAACTGGTTATTGGATAGAGGAGGGAAAAGCAATAAAAGAAGACAATGTGTATAAGGCAGAAGTCTCACATTTTTCGTTTTGGAATTGTGATTACCCTTGGCCCTTAGTTGAGATTTCTGGAACAGTAAAAGATGAAGATGGGAATCCTATTGTAAATGCCTTAGTGAGTGTTACACTTGTAAACACCAGTATAACAGGTACAGGGTTTACAGATGGAACTGGATATTTTGAAGGCAAAGTGCCAAAAAATGAGATTCTCTTATTATCTATTCTTAATAATTGTGGAACCACAGCCTATAGTGCAGAACTAGGCCCTTTACAAGAAGATACGATGCTTGGTGATATTGAGGGTGTCCAGATAGGTGCTAATCAGATTAGCTTCTCTGGCTCAGTAGTAGAATGCACTACAAATACTCCTATAACAAACGGTTATGTTATGGTCTTTGATGAAACCGGCGCAATTTATACTATAGTCAACTTGCAGGAGGACGGTTCCTACGCCGGATCAATACTATCCTGCGAATTTCCTACTCTAGGTTTTCAAGCAGTAAATTCTGACGGACTTACAGAAAGTGAAATTCACGAATGGGATTCTTCTACATCAAGCAGCTATATCGTACCAGATTTAGAAGTTTGTAATCCCCTAGATGAATATCTTGTAAGTACAATTAATGGCGTTATTACTAATTTTCCTAATAGCTTAGTATGTCAAAGTATTGACGATATTCTTTCACTCACATGGTCAGATGCAGCAGGCTATACAACGCGATATAATATTGATGTTTCTGATGTAGACAATCCGGAACTTACAAGCGTATTGATAAATCTCAATGCGCCGGATATGCCATCCATGACTACACCATTAGCGGTTGACAATTTTACGCTTACAATTGATGAATATCCAGCACAGGTAGGGGAATTTATCCAGGGGGACTTATCAGGAGAATTTACATTTGATGGTGTCTTATATGATGTGGTAGCGACTTTTAGAATGGAACTCATCAAAGATGATTTTTCTTTGACAATTTATACATGGAACGATAATAATGAAAATGGTATTTATGAGGAGGATACTGAAATTTTAATACCCAATGTGAATTATCAAGTCACGATAAATGATACGGATATTTTAGATGGGAACATTTTCAACATAGAGAAATTGTTTTTTATACCAAAAGGATCTGAAGTAGACATTGAAGCTATATTAAATGGAAATGTATTAACCCTTAGCAACGTAGATCCTAGCCAGATAGATAATGATTTTGAACAGGATGGAACTATAGAAAATATACTAATGGATCAGCCTCAAGTGTTTTATTGTGGCGTTCTAAGCCCCCCGTTCATGTGTTCAACGAGTCCTTCTCTTCTTTGTGAATTTGCATGTACAGTATTTGAGATGATAGGTGGACAACAGCCTTACACAATAGAAGTGAATGGGACTATTTTTGCACCGAGCCCAGCAAATACATTTACATTTTGTGATCCACCAGGCATCTATGAGTATACAGTTACAGATGTAAATGGAGAGACTTGTACAGGTTCCTTTGTGAATGCAGCAGCAGATGGTCCTGTAATTAATAACCAGGGGGTGATATATGCTTGTGAAAATGAAGAAATACTTGCAGATTTAATTGCTGAAGTTACAGGAGGGACACTGCCTTATTCGTTCAATTGGAGTAATGGCTTTAATGGCGAAATTTTAGAAAATGTAGTTCCTGGAAATTATACTTTATTTGTGACAGACGCGAATGGTTGTGAAACCTCTACTGAGTTTGTTGTGGAAGGAAGCTATCTCCAAGTCAAAGGAAAGGTATGGGATGATAACCAAGGAAGTATTCCAAATGAACAAGAAGCGGAAGACGGAATTGCTGAAGTGACTATAGAACTCCTAGATGAAACAAATGCAGTAATTGCAAGTACGACAAGTTTGACAAATGGACTCTATGTTTTAGAAGTACCAGCTGTGCTAGCTGGAAATTATGTAATCGAAATTACTGTTCCGAATGGATTTGAACTAGTAGATATGGATAGTGCTAGTTCTGATGAGGTAGATTCAGATGCAGATCCAACTAACGGTAAAACGGATATATTTGAAGTGGGAGCTTGTAACTTTTATGATTTCGACTTTGGATTGAAATAAGAAATTTGACGAATAAGCAGAATGACATACAACTAATAGCAGGCTGTGTTAAAGGGGATAGGAACAGCGAGCGATTACTGGTAGACCAGTACTCTAGCCTGCTCTATGCCACCTGCCTACGTTATATGGGCAACGCAGCAGATGCCAAAGATGTACTACAGGATAGCTTTATTTTGATATTTCGTTATGCGAAGTCATTTGATGCAGAGAAGGGTGCATTAAAATCGTGGATGCAGAAAATTTGTATCAACGTAGCTCTGAAACAATTGAAAAAAAGAATAGCGTCAAAGTCATTGGATGAGATGCTATGGGAACCTAAGATACCAGCTTCTGCAATGGAAAATTTAAAAATGGATGATATCTTTTCTGTGATACAGAAGCTCCCGGAAAAATATAGAACGGTATTTAATTTAAGTGTAGTTGAAGGATATTCACATAAAGAAATTGCAGACACCTTAGGACTGAAAGACTCCACATCAAGAGCAATTCTTTCAAGAGCAAAGACTGCAATAAGAAATAGTTTAGATATGATTAAAAAACAAGAGGCATGGACCTAAATAACTTTGATAAAGACCTCATAGATAAGATCCAGAACCATCAAGTCCATCTTGATAAGGAAGCTCTGTGGCAGGGAATCAATGCCAAGAGAAAAAAGAAGCGGCGTTTTCTATTCCTCTTGCCTATCTTATTTCTTGGATTAATTGCTAGTTATTATTTAGCGAATAACCTGACAGATAATTCCAAAATGGAATCTTTGCAAAGCAATGTAGGTACTACTGAATCCATGCAAAAACGAGAGCAAGAACTAAAAGAAGATAGAGCGACTATTGTCGATGAAATACAAGAAAGTAACACCGAAGAAAAATCTATTACAAAACAAAATGCAATCCAAACAGCGGTAGAAGACTCGGATAAAATCAATGAAAATAAGAAGACAGAAAATAAGCTGACACAGAATGCACAAAATACGATTGTAACTAGGAGTCTGCAGAGAACAGAAACAATAGAGCAAAGACAATCCGCACAGCCAGAAAGGCAATTCCCTAATATGGAGCCAACGACCATACAGAGCATTGCAAAGCGAAATGAAAGCAGTGTGCCTCACGAAATTACACTAACTAGTAAGCTGAGTACTGACGTACCATTCTTAAAAAATGAAACGAAAACAGAAAAACAAGGAACAGTATTACAAGATGCATTTTTCCTAAAAGGAAGTGACTTATACAATTTAGATTCAAAAATCTATGCCTACTTTCCTAGTCTTGTGGAACCAATACAAACGATCGAAATAGTAGAAAACAAAAATAGATTTTCACTATTGTTTGCAGCTGGATATGGGTATGCTTTTCGAAATCTCAAAAGTACAGATACGATTATAGAATTTGACGAGTATGCTGAATTACGCAATAATGCAGAAAAAACACTGGACGAACTATCCATAGAATTGGGACTCAAGTATCACTTTACCAAAAGTCTCTACCTAAGATCAGGGATGCAGTTTGCTCAAATCACAGAACGCTTTTTACATACAGACGAATACCAAAATATGGTAACTGAAAGGGGTGTAGTTTTTCAACTGATTGGTCCGAATGGAGAGGTCATTGAAAGTCTTGAGGGCGAACGCACAGGAACACAGGTAGTGCGAGATAATTTCACATTCTATAATCAATATCGATTCTTGGATATTCCTCTTTCTATAGGATATCATCCTATGAAGGGCAAGTTAGGAGTAGGAATAGAAGCAGGCATCTTAGCAAATATCAGTCTAAATTTTGATGGACATTTGTATGACGAAAGTGAAGTGGTCATTCAGCCTGACAACTATTTTAAAAATAGAATAGGACTACGATATACCCTAGGGTTTCCAATTCAATATACGCTCAAAGAAAATATGCGTGTTTTTGCACGCCCTAATTTTGTGTATTCGAATAGTGGGATACAGACGGAGAGAAATTCTTTGGTGCAGAAATATAAGATAGCAAGATTGCAATTGGGATTAGAATATGCCTTTTAAATAGAGAAGGCAAAAGACTTAATCAACAGGAGCTAAACGTACTTCCAACTTGTCAAGATCTTCCGAGATTTTGATTTGACAGCTTAGTCTACTATTGTCTTCTACAAAAAAGGCCTGATCTAACATGTCTTCTTCATCATCGCTTGGGTCTTGCAAACTATGTTTTGAGGTTATATAACAGTGACAAGATGCACAAAGAGCCATCCCGCCGCAGGTTCCTTCTACAGGAAGTTCGTAGGATTTGAACACCTCCATCAGATTTAGATTCATATCTGTTGGTGCTTCTAGTTGGTGGACCTCTCCCTTTCTATCTGTAAGGCTAATCTGTATAGTTTCTTTTGACATGCTTCCTTGCAATTTCACCCTAGTAACAACGCGATTATGCAAACAGTTTCACAATTTCTGCTAAAGTTCTTGGATACCTGTTACGGTTGTGTATTTAAAGCTCAATTTCTGGTCAGGGTAGATATATTTAAATGCAGACTGTACCATCAAGGTAGCCTCATGAAAACCACAAAGGATGAGTTTTAATTTGCCGGGATAGGTATTAATATCGCCAATTGCATAAATCCCTTCTACATTCGTAGAGTAGTCAAAGGTATCCACTTCGATAGCAGATTTTTGTATCCCTAATCCCCAATTAGCAATTGGTCCTAGTTTAGGTGTTAAACCAAATAAGGGAATAAAATTATCAACAGCAATAGGGTAGGGATCTCCTTCCTTAGGTTTTATGATGACTTCCTTCAAGCTATCTCCACCAGTAAGTCCTACTGCCTGCGCCTCTGTGATAAGTTGAACTGTATTAGCGTTCGCGAGTTCCATAACCTTGTCAACACTATCTAGAGCACCTCTAAAAGAACTTCTTCTATGGATGAGTGTAACTTGCTTGGCAATATCTGCTAATTCTATTGTCCAATCGAGAGCAGAATCTCCTCCGCCAGCAATTAGAATATTTTTATCTCTAAATGTTTCAGGATCACGTACCATATAATGGACACCGGCGTCTTCATAATTTTCAATACCCTCAATAGGAGGCTTCCTTGGCTCAAAGGAACCTAGTCCTCCCGCGATTGCAATTATGGATGCCTGTATTTTAGTACCCTTATTTGTAGTAAGCGTAAACTCCTTCTCTCCAGATTTTTCAATTTCTTCTACACGTTCGCCTAGTGTAAAGCTGGGTTTAAAAGGAGCAATCTGTTCCATAAGATTGTCCACCAGTTCGCCTGCAAGCACAGTAGGATATCCCGGAATATCATAGATAGGTTTTTTAGGATAAATTTCACTTAGCTGTCCTCCCGTTTGAGGTAAAGCATCCACAAGGTGACAGCGTAACTTAAGCAAGCCTGCTTCAAACACTGTAAAGAGACCGACAGGTCCAGCTCCTACAATCAGAATATCCGTCTTTATCATTGCGCAAAATTAACAAAGAATCTTAAAAGACATAGGTTGACTTAGTCCAATGAACATTCTTAGTATAAACAGGAACTTAGTAAAACATATGTCTTGAATTCATATTAACTTAGTTTATCATTATACAATAACTTATACCATCATGAGCAAGAGAAATATAGTCCTACAATTTGGCAAGGCATTGGACAGGGATGAATTTTCCATTGTAAGAAGTTTGTTAGAAGATGCATGTGAATATGCCATTGGTGAACAAAAACTCATTGGCCCAGAAGCAATTGCAAATTCCTATGAAAGCAATATGATAGAGGGAAGAAAAAAGCTGGACAAACTTGAATGGGGACAATGTAAAGTGGAGCAAATAAATGATACTGAATTCTATGTGCATTTCACTGACTACTTAATGCATAAAGGGGAAGAATATACACATAGATGTAAGCAGAAGATACGCGTTGGAGTGCAAAATAAAATTGTGCATATTGAACACATTTCAGATCCATCTGAACAAGAGCGACTTGATAATTTTTATAAACGTGTTGGATTAAAATAGACCAGTAATTATCCTTTACCACGTCATGAAATTCTTTTGCATGTACCTGCGTTTATTGCACTTGTTACGCTGCGTTAGGGGACTACCTTCGTTCCTTGGAAGGTAGGTAGTGAGGGAGCCTGCCTGCGTGAGGGGCCTGCCTGCGTTCCTTGGAAGGCAGGTAGTAAGGGAACCTGCCTGCGTGCGCAAGCAGGCAGGTCGTAGATTGTTGCCGCAGGCAACGGAACCCCTGGATGACCCGACCTAGATTCTGCCTAGCTGGGCAGAATCTGGGGCACGCCCAAACAAAAATCTTTTTTCAAAACTTGATTACCTCCACCTATTTAAAAACACTAAGGGTAAATAAAATGTATAAAGGATGTTGTCAAAATCATATGCAGGAGCGGTCACGGGAGTAGATGCTCAAAAAATAACCTTGGAAGTAAATGTGGGTGGCGTTGTCGCAGTATCAAAGCAGGCTTGGTGGGTGGTAGGCTTACCCGATAGTGCGGTCCGCGAAGGATTCCAAAGGATAGATGCTGCCTTCAAGAATAATGGATTCAGAATGATGCGTTTAAAAACGGTGGTCAATATGGCGCCTGCAGATATTAAAAAGGAGGGCTCTGCTTATGATCTTCCCATTGCCCTAGGCGTGCTACGAAGTTCTGGACAACTTGTTGCGAAAGATTTGTCGGAGTATATGATTATGGGCGAGCTGTCTCTGGATGGAAGTCTGCGTCCAATTAAGGGTGCTTTGCCCATTGCTATCATGGCGCTGAAGGAAAAATATAAGGGCTTTATTTTGCCTAGACAAAATGCTAAGGAAGCAGCAATTGTGGAAGGTCTAAAAGTGTATGGTGTGTCTAATTTGATGGAGGCCATAGACATTGTAGAGGGGAAGGGAGGCGTAACTGAATTCAAGTATGATTCTAAAGATGCTTTTGCTCAGGCGAAGAATAAGTACAGTGTGGATTTTTCAGATGTAAAAGGCCAAGAAAATATTAAGCGTGCCTTAGAGATATCAGCCGCAGGTGGTCATAATGTTATTCTGATAGGGCCGCCGGGAGCAGGGAAGACGATGCTGGCTAAGCGCCTTCCTACTATTTTGCCACCCTTATCCTTGGATGAGGCATTGGAAACAACTAAGATTCATTCCGTAACTGGTTTGTTAGGAACGGATAGTGCCTTAGTTACAGCTAGACCCTTTAGAGCACCCCACCATACGATAAGTGATGTGGCACTTGTTGGTGGTGGTTCCAATCCAAACCCAGGGGAGATTTCACTTGCACATAATGGTGTCTTGTTTTTAGATGAGTTGCCAGAATTCAAACGGACTGTTTTAGAAGTGCTAAGGCAGCCAATGGAAATGCGCAAGGTGACAATTTCCAGAGCAAAAGTATCCGTAGATTATCCAGCGAGTTTTATGCTTGTGGCGTCTATGAATCCCTGCCCCTGCGGCTATTATAATCATCCAGACAAGGATTGTGTCTGTGGTCCCGGTATTGTAAAGAGATATTTGAATAAGATATCAGGACCACTATTGGATCGTATCGACCTGCATGTGGAAGTCACACCTGTTTCCTATAATGAGCTGTCTGATTATAAACCTGCAGAAATTAGAAGTGGAGATATTTCTAAACGGGTTGTACGGGCACGATTAATTCAAGAAGCACGATTTAAAAAACAAAAAGATATTTACTGTAATGCCCAGATGCCGAGTAGGATGGTGCGCGAACTCTGCCAAATCTCGGAACAAGGATTAGGCCTGTTGAAAACAGCAATGGAAAAATTGCAACTCTCCGCACGTGCCTATGATCGGATTTTGAAGGTAGCTAGAACAGTGGCAGATCTGGAAGGGCAAGATGCTATTTCTCTAGAGCATCTCTCTGAAGCGATTCAGTATAGAAGTTTGGATAGAGAGGGTTGGGCAGGTTAAAACAAAAAAGCCTACTCAAAAGAGTAGGCAATTGGTTTTCCATATGAGTTGTTCAATCAACCTTTGTTCATTGCTTTTTTTATAAATCCTAGGACTGCCATTACAACGCCTCCTCCTACTAAACCAGATCCACCCATACCTAGCAATGTACCGATATCTGGCATACCACCACCTGCGGAAGCATCCGCAGCTGATGCTGCTCCCACACCTAACATACCAAGAATCTGAGAACCGATACCTCCTCCTGCAATTCCTGCAACAGAATTCCATAAGGTACCTAATGATGAATTAGGCATGAGTTTGCCCGCTACATTTCCGCCCAAGGCGCCGCTAATAAGAGAAATAATTAAGCCTACCATAGTTAATGTTTTAATTGAGTAAAGTAATAAATGCAGAATGATATTAGTTAATTATAGTGATATTAAGAAATATATGATATGTAAATATGTGTAACAGAAGAATAAAATACTTTAAAGGGGCTGCTAAATGATATTCGTTTTATCTTATGCGTATGATATGTGCCAGTTTCAAGCTTAATTCAAGACTATAAATATCTTAGTTCTCAGAGCTCTTTTCCTATATTCATATTGGACTAGTTATTGATGTATTCATATTAAGTTAAACATTGCACGTGAAAGACACAGCCATTCTTCTTATCAGTTGTACAGATCAAAGTGGTGTCGTAGCAGCTGTGACAGATTTCCTTCAAAAAAATGAGGGAAATATTCTAAACCTAGATGAACATATTGATAGTGAAACGAAACAGTTTTTCATGCGTGTAGAATGGGAGCTTCCCGGTTTTGGAATTCCAAAAGACAAGATTAAGGATTACTTCGAGACGCTGGTAGCGAAACGATTTGATATGGATTGGAAAATAAAATTTGGACAGTCTATTCCAAAGGCAGCTCTTTTTGTTTCCAAACATGCACACTGTTTTTTTGATATCTTGAACAGGTGGGAGTCTGGTGAATGGAAAATTGACATTCCTCTGATTATTAGTAATCATGAAAAATTTAAACATATCGCGGAGCGACATAACATTCCCTACTATCACTTCCCAATTACCAAGGAGAACAAAAAGGAAATGGAAGCCAAAGAAAAAGCGCTTTTAAAAGAATACAATATTGATCTGATCATACTTGCACGCTATATGCAGATTCTAACTTCTGATTTCATTAAAGAATATCCAAACAGAATAATTAATATTCATCATTCTTCTTTACCTGCTTTCCCAGGTGCAAACCCTTATCGCTCTGCCTATGAACGTGGAGTTAAAATTATGGGAGCAACTGCACATTATGTAACTGAAGATTTGGATGCTGGACCCATAATTGTCCAAGACATCATTCCTATTTCGCATAATGATTCAATACGCGAGATGAAACGCAAGGGAAAGGATGTGGAAAAAAGAGTCTTGGCGCAGGCAGTTTGGGAACATATTAATCATAAGGTGATACCCTATGAGAACAAGACCATCGTGTTTTCTTAAATTTAATTACTTAAACAGTACAAATGAAAGTTACTTTAAAATCCGACGGAGCTCTCAATGTCTTTAAGGCATCCAATGAAACGGGACACTCTATTACTTTGGGAAATGATGGGACCCTAACTGGTCCTATGCAAGCTGTACTTATGGCAGCGGCAGGATGCAGCAGTATTGATATAGTTATGATTTTGGAAAAAATGAAGCAAGATTTACAACATATTGAAGTAGAAGTAGAGGGTAAGCGAAGAGAAGAGGTGCCCAGAACCTATACAGACATCCATCTACACTACAAACTCTATGGAACAATTAAGGAGAAGAAGGCAGAGCAAGCCGTAAATTCATCATTAGAGAAATATTGCTCAGTATCCCTTATGTTAGAAAAGGCAGCAAAGATTACTAGTAGCTTCGAAATTATAAAATCTTAAAATTTATTTAAGATTACAGCAAATCGACGAACTAATTTTTTTAAATCTATATTTAGGCCATGATAAAAAATATGAATATCTATATGATGTGTATGTGTTGTTCAAAGAAACAAGCCATATCCTGATATTCGTATAGTTAAACGATATACAAAAGCCTCTCAGGATACAACCTAAGAGGCTTTTTTAATATACTATAAATAAATTTTGCATGAAATTTGAAACGCGCGCAATACGGATTCAGACAGAAAGATCACAGCATAGAGAACATAGCACTGGAATGTATCCTACCTCTTCCTTTGTCTTTGAATCTGCCGAACAAATGCAAGCTATTTTTGCAGGGGATACGGAAGGAAATATCTATAGCAGATTTACCAACCCAAGCGTGGCAGAGTTTGAAGAGAAGATTGCTTCCTTAGAGGGTGTGGAAAAAGCTATGGCCACTGCTACTGGTATGGCAGCAGTATTTGCCAGCTTTCTTGCCTTTCTAAAACAAGGAGATCATATTCTTGCTTCACGTGCTATTTTTGGTTCTAGCTATCAAGTCTTGAGTAGCACGCTGGCAGACTACGGAATCACTTGCAGTTTTGTTCTTCCGGGCAAACCAGAAACATGGAAGGACGCTATCCAAAAAAACACAAAGATGTTTTACGTGGAAACACCTTCCAATCCAGGCTTAGATATTATTGATTTAGAATATGCTGCTGAGCTCTGTAAAGAGCACGGAATCCTTTTTAATGTAGACAATTGTTTTGCAACTCCTTATTTGCAACAACCTGCAAATTTTGGAGCAGACCTTATCGTACACTCAGCAACTAAATTTATAGATGGCCAAGGACGCGTGATGGGAGGAGCAGTTGCTGGAAAGGCAGAATATGTGGATAAGGTTTTTCAATTCATTCGACGTACGGGAGCAAGTCTATCTCCATTTAATGCGTGGGTGCTCAGCAAAAGTTTAGAGACCTTAGCAGTGCGTATGGATAGACATTGCCAGAATGCTGTCGCACTTGCAAAGTATCTGCAAAATCAGCCAAAGATTAGGCGTGTCAATTATCCATTTTTAGATTCTCATCCGCAATCTTCCTTAGCAAAAAAACAAATGTCACAGGGTGGTGGAATAGTAACCTTTGAGCTAGAAGGAGGAATAGAAAAAGGTGTTCAGTTTTTGAATGCAATCAAGCTCTGTTCACTTACAGCAAATATAGGCGACTCTAGAACAATCGTGTCGCATCCTGCATCAACTACGCATTTGCGTGTACCAGAAGAAGATAGACTTGCTTTAGGAATTACAGATGGCTTAGTGCGCGTTTCTGTCGGCCTTGAACATATAGATGATATAAAAGAAGATTTTGATCAAGCATTAAATGCACTCTAATGGCAACAACAACTTTCAAATATAATCAAGCCTTTAATCTAGAGATAGAAGGAGCGCTTAACGAATTAGAGATACGCTATACAACGTACGGCAAATTAAATAAGGAGAGGTCGAATGTAATTTGGGTCTGTCATGCTTTAACCGCAAACTCAGAGGTGGCAGATTGGTGGTCTGGATTATTTGGGGAAGGAGAACTCTTTGATCCGAGCAAGTATTTTATTATTTGTGCGAATAATTTAGGTTCACCCTATGGAAGTACCTCTCCAATTTCCATAAACCCGGACTCAGGTAAATCCTATGGTTTGGATTTCCCAAAACTTAGTTTACGCGATACAGCAAGGGCCAATCTTTTATTAATGGAACACTTAGCAATAAAAGATATTCATTTATTAATTGGAGGTTCTTGTGGTGGAAATATTGCCGTAGAGATGGGCTACTTATTAGGACTTAAGATAGAAAACCTAGTCTTGCTTTGTTCGGCAGCACAAGAAAGCCCATTCAACATTGCTGTACACGAAGGCCAACGTCTTGCAATAGAAGCAGACTGCAGTTTTGGAACGCAAGAACAGGGTGCAGGGGCTAAGGGCCTTAAAGCAGCAAGAGGGATGGCGCTAAATTTTTACCGCACCTTTGATTCCATTTGTAATGCACAAAAAGAAGAGAGTGTAGATGTTATCGATGACTTTAAAGCAAGTTCTTACATTCGTTATCAGGGAAAGAAACTAGTAGATAGATTTGATCCAGTCTGTTACTATACATTACTTCGAACATTAGATACACATAATATTGGACGAGCACGTGGTTCTGTAAAAAAGGCTCTTGCTAAGATTATGTGTCCTACACTTTGTATAGGCATTGATTCGGATGCTCTCATTCCTGTCCAAGAGCAGAAATTTCTTGCTAACTATATTCCTAAGGGTACCCTCGTGGAAATACAGAGCATCTATGGTCATGATGGCTTTCTATTAGAATTTGAGCAAATTAAAAATGAGGTATTGCGTTTTCTGAACTAAGTCTTGTATTTTCAGTGTATGCAAAGTATTCTTTGTCTAATTTTGTTTATTATTTTTTTAAGTATTTCCCTACTGCATGTATGGTGGGCAATTTTTGGAATTGATGATGTGACAAAACTTGCACCCCAGTTACCAGGCCGTCCTACACACCCTCCCGTCTATATGACCTTATTAGTAGCATTAGGCTTATTTGCTATAGCAGTTTTTTATCTGTGGAAAGCAGACATGGTTTCGATAGAACTAGGTTCATTTTTCACAAACTATCTTGGATGGATAATCAGTGGCATTTTTTTACTGCGGGCTATTGGTGATTTTAACTATGTAGGTTTATTTAGTAAAAAGAGAAATACAAAATTTGATAAGTTGGATAGGAAATATTATTCTCCACTTAGTCTGTTTATTGGAGTAGTAGGAGTGCTTATTGAGGTGCTGTTTTAAAAGCTCGTAATCTTACACCGCATTTTGGTATGCCTCTTTCAAGCATTTTGTTAGTTCTTTGTCAATCTGTCTATGAATCACTACTCATCTTTTCAATCTTCACATCAATCCTTTCTTTCATTGTCTCTCTAATACGTTTTAATTTTTCAAGTTTTGTATTCATTTCCACAGCTGCTACTTCATCTGCAGTTTTTAATTCTTTTTCTAAGTCTTGAATCTTTGCTTCAATCTCAGCTACGGTATCTTTTCTCTTTTCAATGGATACAGCTTCATCCGCTTTATCGAAGACGAGATTCTCAGCCTTTTCAGAGTCGATAACTTCTTTTTTCTCCCTTACTTTCTTCGGAATGAATACAGTTTCTCCAACCTGTCGTTGGTTCATGAAGCTTGGCGATACAATTTCAATGCCAGCTGCGTGTAACGCATCTAGCATATGGCTGTGTAATCTTGATTTAGCGGTAATCACAGTTTTAGCATCCTTTAATAGTCCGTATACCTTATACACTACGGAAAAATCACCTAGTTCACTCACTCGCACAAAGGGATCTTCGAGTCCAGCGTTTTTTGCAGCTTTTAAAAGGACCTCTTTGATTTTATTATGATTCACGTCATAGCCTAAGGAACAAACACCTTCCACAAAGGTGCCTGAGGCACGCACGACACGCACTGGGTTTGTTGCCAGCATCATGTTAGGAAGCGTTATGAGATCTCTATTTTCCGTTTGTATTTCGGTGTGAAATAATCCTCGTTCAGACACTCTACCGAAATGTTCATTAACACGAATAAAATCGCCGGCCCTAAAATTATTAATAGACCGTAGCATTATCCCTGCTAATCCATTTCCAAAAAATGTTGCTGAACTCAGGGCAAGTACTGCTGAAATAACAATTCCTATTAAACTTGTCACCTGACCTTTTAAAGATTCAGGCATGGGGATGGCAAGAATAATTATTATCGCACCAATCAGAGCGATACAGAATAATAAAATTGTTCGCAGTAAGGATCTATCTTCAACACCGCTTTTTGAAGATTTGTCCAGAACATACTTTACCAGATAGTATATTGCTAATACAAATAATAAAGTGAAAAAAGTAGGTGACCATTTACTGAGTGCAGCGCCTATATCCATAATTTCATTTTATGATATAAAGATAGTATATCTAATTTTCTTCACGATTTAAATCCGTCCAGATGGTATTTATGAATGCATCCTGTGCAATAAAGCCAGTTCCCCATGATTCAAAACCCTCATCTAATCCAGCAGTTTTCATTTCGTCTACTGTTTTTCCTTCAGCAGTTGCTTTTTGAACTCTGTTCTTCATGGTGGTAAGCATTTGATGGTAATTCATAAGATCTGCCTGATTTGCTAAAGCGCCATGCCCAGGAATGATTTGAGTTTCACTATCTGAAATCATCAAAGCTGCTTGGACTGCTTTTATATAACCATCTATAGTCCCACCTGATCCAAGGTCGATGAACGGGAACCGATCTTTAAAAAATACATCACCCATATGCAATACATTCGCTTGCGTAAAATAAATAAAGGCATCCCCATCTGTGTGTGCGTTATCTACATGTACAATCATAAGATCTTGGTTATTGAGATGCAGGTTCATACCCTCGTCGAATGTAATTTCTGGCCATACGTTTTTTGGGCTGGCTTTCACCTCTCTGCCAAATGCCTTCATAATTTGATCTGTGCTGACGCGTTCACGTACGTTTTTGTGTGCAATAATTGTAGCACCCGCATCATTGAAATTTCCATTCCCCCCTGTATGGTCTCCATGCCAATGGGTGTTTACCAGATACCTAAGATCACCTGTCGCGATCTCTGCTATGGCGGTTTTTATTTTTTCAGAAAGATCTCCGAATTGAGAATCTACCATGAGTGTTCCGTCCTCTCCTGTTAGGACTGCAATGTTTCCACCTGCACCTTCTAGCATGTATATGTTATCTGTTATTTTTTGTGTTTTGATTTCTACCTTATCAAAGCGCCCCTGTGCAGAACATAGAAAAGGAAGAAGAAGTAAGATGATTGTGTATTTCATACCTATTGTTTATTGTAATTATAATTATTAAAATGCACCAGGATAAAATGCATCTTCTAAATGTTTGATTTTGATTTGTTGGGGGCTCTCAATTATAACTGAAATAATATCGAACCTTAATTCTTTTTCCATCTCTTTCTCTTCCATATACATGTTCGCCGCTACAAATAAATGATCTTGTTGACTTTGATTTACAAAATTCTCTGGTGAACCAAATGAAACATTCGTTCTTGTTTTTACTTCTACTACAATCAACATGTCATCTTTTAAACAGAGGAGATCAATCTCTGCTTTCTTATATCGCCAGTTCACTTCTAATATCTTATAGTCTAATTTTTCAAGATATTCTCTAGCCAAGCCTTCTCCAAGTTTGCCTTTTTCTTGCGTTTTCGACATAAGTAAAGATAAAATAGAATTAAGTATTGCGGCTTTAAATATCTCGGAAAGAGCATAAAAAATTGTTGCTGATAGGACTAATTGCTTGAAAATTACATGGAATGGATAGATAAGACTATTTTTGGAGAACTATGATGAATACGTTAATTGAAAAATTTCCTGCCCAATTAAAAGAGGCAATTGAGATAGGGGAGAGGGCAGAGATAGGGCAGCATACTGAGGAAATCAGAAATATATATGTTGCAGGATTAGGTGGATCTGGGATAGGTGCAAATTTTGTTTCTGCATTTATTCAAGAAGAATGTGCACTCCCTTTTGCAATTGGGAAGGGCTATAGAGTGCCAGGATGGATTGGGAAAAACACCTTAGCTATTTGTTCCTCTTACTCAGGAAACACGGAAGAGACTCTGCAGGCATTTGACTATATTTTAAAGACAGGTGCAAAATTAGTCGTTGTTTCTAGTGGTGGTAATTTAATTGACTTAGCCAAAGAGTATAATTTGGATTATATTCAGCTGCCAGGTGGATGGCCATCTCCCAGGGCCTGTTTAGGATATTCCTTGGTACAGCAACTGTTCATTTTACAAAAGCTTGAAATAATCAGTAGCAGATTCCTCAAAGACCTAAAGGCAAGCATTGATCTTATAAAATTTGATCAAGACGATATAAAGGCAACTGCAAAGAGTGTAGCAGATCAGATATATAATAAGTTGCCAATTCTGTATACAACAGGAAGAATGGAGGCAGTTACGATACGATTAAGACAGCAAATCAATGAAAATGCAAAAATGCTCTGTTGGCACCATGTCATTCCAGAAATGAATCACAATGAATTAGTTGGTTGGACAACACGCGATGAGAGACTTGCTGTTCTATATTTTAGGAACAGAGACGATCTAAAAAAGAATCAAAAAAGAATAGATATCAACAAAGAAATAATTGCCAATTATACTCGGACAATTATTGAGCTTTACTCAAAAGGAAATTCGTTCATAGAAAAATCCATTTATTTCGTCCATTTAGGTGACTGGATCAGTTGGTTTCTGTCTGAATTAAGGGAGGTAGATTCAATGGAGATAAAAGTTATTGATTTTTTGAAATCTGAGCTAGCAAAAGTTTAAATTAGAGCTTCCAAAATCAATCCTCTGATCCACTTCACACACACGCACACACTTAAAGAGAGATTACTATGTCCAGAAGGAAGAAAAAAGGTGGAGATTCTGCTATACAATGGTTGTTATATATAATTTTTGGCCTCATTACTACTTGGTTACTTGCCTCGATGTATTTTAAAAAAAGTCCAATGGAGCTTTTTGACAAAAAAGACCCGAGTGATTTGGTCGAACCAACGGTAAATGTTGAAAAACTACTGGAGGATAATGCAGCCTACACGGCGCAAATACATAAATTAGAGAAAGAACTCAAAAAGTGCCAAGGAAACCAAGGCTATCCACCAGCACGTATAAATATTGAAAGCAGCTATGTAAATATGCGCGAAGATGCTTCCCTTTCCTCCACTGTCATTGCAAAACTGCCTGATAGCACGCTTGTGCGTATTATGTACTATGGAACGGAAACCTTCTTTTTGGAAGGTAAGCAAGGGAAATGGTGCAGAATCCAGTATGCAGACAAAGAAGGATGGATCTGGGGGAATTTTCTCGAAGAAATTGAAGAATAATGGAACTGCAACTCAGTATCCCCGCGTTGATATATTGAAACACACGCAATATGCCTAAAAAAATGAAACAAAAAGGAAATCCTAAAGTCCATGATGACTTATCTGGATTTGATATTAAGATTAGCCCTTTCGGGGAACTAGAGACAAATCTGAACGTCGATAAACTGAATTCATTCCTTGATTCTACAGTCGTTGACAAAAAACTCTCAGAAGAACAATTAGCAGAAAAATTAGACGCCGAAGAAGAAGAATAGGCCATTTCATTGGCCTAATAGCTTTATCTCCTACTATAATTCCTTTATTTTAGCCCGTCAAAGGCAACTCCATGCAACCATTCACTAAAGCTGTTGTCTTTCCTATAGATGACAATTAATTCCTAGTGGCTGAAATCGTTTTACATAAAGATTTAATAGAGAAATGTAAGTCTGGTAATCAGGAAGCACAGTACAGACTGTATGATCTATATGCAAAGGGCATGTATAATATTTGCTTGCGTATGATGAAGAATCGAGAAGATGCTGAAGACGTATTACAGAATTCCTTTGTAGATGTGTTTACAAAGATGCACCAATATGGCTATCAATCAACCCCAGGAGCTTGGATAAAACGCATAGTCATAAATAATTGTTTAAATCAAATCAAAAAGAAGAAAATATTTTTTGAAGAAATTGATAATGTAGGGCCAGCAATAGAAGAAGAGGTACATATTCCAGAACAGTTTTTACAAGTAGATAAAATAAAATCAGGAATAAGTCAATTGGCCCCCGGTTTTAGAACGGTACTCAATCTTTATTTGATGGAAGGATATGACCACCAAGAAATTGCAGACATTTTAGAAGTTTCTGTAAGTACTTCTAAAACACAATATAGCAGAGCGAAAAAGAAGTTGAGAGAAATTTTAATTGAAGATGACAAGACCAACTCATTATTGGCATAAAACTTTTTACAATGAGTGATAACTTAGAAAAATTCGTAAGAAAAAATAGAGACCAATTTGATACAGAGTATCCAAGAGATAAGGTCTGGGCAAATATTCATAGAGAAGTAAAGGCACAGAATACTGGACGTAGAATTACTTGGTATAGGTATGCGGCTGCCGCGCTCATTTTAGTTTCTCTTGGCGCAGGGATTGGCTTAACTATAGGCAACAAACAAAACAACTCGCAAATAATGGTGCAACAACAGATAGAGGATTCAGAAAAGAAATATACTCAACTTGTAAATAATAAATTAAATGAATTATCCGCCTATGATTTTGATCAGAAATTATTAACAGATATCGAGTTGTTAGATCAAATCCATATGGAACTCAAAGAAGAACTTATAAAAAACAGTGGGGCGAATTCCAAGGTAGTCATTCAAGCAATGATGCAAAACTATCAAGCCAAGCTGACAGCCTTGGAAAGAATTCTCACAAAAGTAAAAACAAATAATTTAGAGACTCAATCAAAAGAGAGTAGTACCATTTATTAAAATGATTTAAGATGAAAAATTTTATACTTATTACACTTACTGTTCTCGCTACACAATTTTCTTTTGCTAACGATGCGAAGAAAGAATTTACCAAAGAGTTGAATGAAAGCTTTTCTGTAGGAGCTAGCCCCACCTTAGAAGTAGACAGCCAGTTTGGAGATATTAATATTATTCAGGGTAACTCAGGCGAGATAGAAGTAGATGTTGTCATCACAGTATCTGCTAAAAACCAAGCTAAGGCGGATAAGATATTTGAATCTATTCGTGTGGATATGAATAAAACAGCACGTGGCGTTCGAGCAGAAACGTCTACAGGAGAGAGAGAAGGTGTTTTTGACAGTTGGTTCTTTTCTTGGGGAGACGATGGAGATAATTTTGCTGTAGACTACACAATCAAAGTTCCACAGAATACAAACATAGAGATTGTAAATCAGCATGGGGATGTAGCCTTAAAAACGGACGTTGCTAAAGCAAATATCGAATTACAGTTTGGAGACCTTACTGGTGTAAACATTTCTGATAAACTCATACTGGAAATTGCGCACGGAAGTGCAGAGCTACAAAATCTTGCAGATGCTCTTGTCGAAGTTGGATTTGGAGATTTTGTTTGCACCAGCGTAAATGATCTCATTATAGAAAGTCAGCATTCAGATGTAACTATCCAAACAGCCAGAGAAATAAAATCCGATTCAGGATTTGGAGATTACACATTAGGCACTGTAGAAACCATAGAAAATGAGGGTTCACATTCAGATATTGAAATTCAATATGTTGGAAGTCTTAGAGCAGAAAGTTCGTTTACCTATTATACGATAGAAGAAGTGGAGAATTCATTCCATATTGAAAACGAACATGGTGA
This sequence comes from uncultured Saprospiraceae bacterium, assembly GCA_938045585.1. Lineage (GTDB taxonomy): Bacteria > Bacteroidota > Bacteroidia > Chitinophagales > Saprospiraceae > CALCMJ01. The sequence continues at coordinate 13,496 of CALIAU010000020.1, read as the reverse complement.
TACAAAGATAAAGGAACTCGGGAATGACTTTACAGATGGCTTTGTAGAATCGAGTTTTGGAGATATTAACATGACTACAGATAATAACTTGGAACTTGATATATCAGGCACCTTTATGAGTGCTAAGCTTCCAAACAGCTTTGATGTAAAAACAAAAATCATAGAGGATCACGATACAGATATCAAAGGAACCCTAAGAGGAGGTTCAGGTAAGATGGGCAAGCTAAAGGTTCAGTTAGAACATGGTTCGCTTAAGATAAGATAGAAAAGAACAGTCGCGTATAGAACTGTGCGTTAGGACTTCTGCCGCGCTGGTTTCTTTTTGTAAGTCCAAGAACTATGACATGCCTGCCTATGAATGCAGGCATGTTTTTTTATATAAAATGGTTTCGTGTTTTCTCAAGGAAGTCATGAGCCATAGGTGGACATTCAGTCTCTTCATCCCCATGCCCGGCTCGGGTGTGTTATCTCTCAATCTCCATGCATTTCTGCAGAGCAGAAATGCTATCTTTACCAAAAATCTAGAATCATTAGCACAGCAGCTAAACAAACAGAGGCAAAGAAATTTGGAACCTTCCCAGGTGTGTTTACACCCGCCCTCCTAACCATTTTGGGTGTAATCATGTATATCAGAGAAGGATGGGTTGTAGGAAACGCAGGTCTGATAGGTGCCTTGGGTATTATCTTACTTGCCTGTGGAATTACCTTCTTGACAACCTTGTCGATGTCCTCCATTACAACTAATATACGCATAGGGAAGGGAGGTGCATTTTCAATAATAACGCAAAGCCTGGGTCTAGAAGCTGGTGGGGCAATTGGAATTCCCCTGTACATCGCCCAAGCACTAGCTGTCACTATGTATATCTTTGGGTTTAGAGAGGGATGGAACTATATATTCCCAGACCATTCTGCCTTACTTGTTGATATTGCCAGCTTTGCACTGGTATTTGTTGTAGTGAATATCAGCACTGCCTTTGCTTTTAAAATACAATACCTATTTCTAGTCATCACAATTGCCTCTATTATTTCCATCTTTGGTTCTGTATTTACAAACGAATTAAATACAGAGATTCAATGGTTTGGAGATTACTCCGGCTCTCCAGAAAATGGCTTTAAGGGCACTAATTTCTGGTTAGTCTTTGCCGTTTTTTTTCCCGCCGTAACAGGAATTATGGCAGGTGCAAATATGTCAGGAGATCTCAATGATCCACGAGAAAGTATCCCTAAAGGAACACTCTGGGCAGTTGTCTTAAGCACACTTATCTATTTAGGAATAGCAGTATTACTTGCCTATATCGCTACTCCAGAAGAACTTACTCAGAATTACAATATCCTAATTGAAAAGGCGGCATGGGCACCTATCGTCTTGTTGGGTCTGTTAGCTTCCACTTTTTCTTCTGCCCTGTCTTCTATTGTAGGAGCACCTAGAATCTTATCTGCCTTAGGCGAACATAAGATTCTATTTATGAATGATAAACTCAGTACTCTGGATTCAAAGGGAGAACCTCGCCTTGCCTTATTTATAACCTCAGCAATTGTCTTAGTGAGTTTGTTGCTAAGAGATCTAAATGCCATCGCTCCTTTGATAACCATGTTTTTTATGATAACCTATGCTATGATAAATGTCGTTGTACTTGTAGAGCAGGGTTTAGGGCAGGTAAGTTTTAGGCCTACTTTCCGTGTGCATATTCTGGTTCCTATATTAGGAGCACTTGGATGTTTTTTAGTGATGTTTATCATTAATGCATTTTTTGGACTTATGTCAATTGGAATAGTGCTAGCTGTGTATGCTTTTCTTACACGTAGAAAGTTGGATACGATAAAGGGCGATACGCGCAGTGGAATTTTTAATGCTGTAGCAGAATGGTCAGCGCGCGTGGTTAACAAATTACCAGAAGCAAAAGAACGATCCTGGCAACCGAATCTGCTCATGCCAGTAGAATCTGAAAAGGATGTTCTGCGTGCCCATCGTCTGATTTACTCACTGGTAAACCCTAAAGGCTCTTTGAAAATTCTTGGATTTTCTCCAACGATACATTCTCTAAAAGGAGAGCAGACAGCAAAACGATTACAAGAACTAGCAGACCATTTTATGAATCAAGGAATAAGTGCAAGGTCAGCCTTTATTCAGAGCCCTTCCTTTGAAAAAAGCGCAAAAACAAGCATGCAATCTTTGAAAGCAGCATTTTTTAGACCCAATATCTTATTTATTAGTCTGTCTGAACAGCGAAAACAAGACGAGGTAGCTGCAAACTTATTACGCGAAGGAAGAAATTTTGGAATGGGAGGCATGTTATTTATTCCCTATGAAAAATTGGGCTTAGGATTAGAGAAGAGTATAAATATGTGGGTCTATTTTAATAATTTGGAATCTTTAAAAGATCACCAAGTAGAACATGTAAATCTAGCAATCCTTTGTTCGTATATCTTCCAAAGAAACTGGAATGCACAATGGAATATTATCACAGTGCTTAATCCAGCAGAAGGAATACCCTCGCAAGAAGAAGAGGAACGAGCAAGAGCATATATGGAAAAATTACAAATTCTTGCACGCATTCCGAGTTCTTGTAATTTCTCTTATACCTCCGGCGAACACTTTACAGCACTTGATAAAAAAGTGCCAAGCGCAGACCTTAATATCTTTTCCATGCGCGGTGAAGAAGTGGATATATCTAGAATCAGAGACCGCGTGGAAAGCATCGAAACTTCCTGTCTTTTCCTCCTAGATTCAGGACAAGAAAACGCCTTGGTCTAATATCATTAAACCCATTTCTTATCGTCTAGTATCTAGCGTCTTATTTACAATGCTAATCTGGAAAGTACAACATCGTCTCCGAATCAATATTATTAAGACCATTTTCTTCTCCACCACTTGCTGTAAAAATTGTAGTAGTAAAGTTTACAACTCCAGATGTTTGTTGCGGATCGTAGATAGCTTCGAAACCAAAGGATGCAGAACTATTTCCAGCAATACTAAAATCAGTAGTCCATATGTAAAAGCTAGGATTTGAATCATCAAAGGTCCAGATTGAATTATTTACATCGAAGGGCCCAATTTGATCTTCATTCGGAATCCAGTCAATTGTCAATCGATCATCGGTTGTCATAACAATAGTAATAAGGCCCTCTGTCGGATTTCCTTCTAGTTCATTTATGCGTATTTGCCAAGCAGAATTTGTTGGGCCATTTATCAGCGTAGGTAATACTGTTTTTGTAATTGTTAGATCAGCACAAAAGACACAGGGGTCTAATTCATCACAAATGCCATCATTGTCTTCGTCTAATTCGACACCAGTACAATTACAATCAATATCAATGTTATCATTAGAGGTGCACTCATCCCCATCATCACAGGGAAAGAAATGTCCATAATGGGGCACTTCTTCTCCAAATTCTAAGGCTCCGCGATCTGCTGCTCCATCTGTAACATATCCTAAGTTCAGATGCCCAAGCTCATCACCACTATCAATTACTGGAGCTCCCGCCAAAGGCATAAAATTTCTTTCATCCGGAGTATATTCTACAGGGTAGGGGTCTGGTAATTCTGCATTTTCAAAATCACTAAAGGCAACTTCTATTGCATTGGGTTCTAGAATACCACTGGCGTTTAATTCAGTCACCGTAGCATAACGTATGTTATTCCACTTAAACCATTCTGTGCCTGCCATACCACCTCGCGTAGAAAAGTAGGCACCATAATCCCAATCATCCACACTATCCTCTACGAGTCCAAAAAATTCAAAGCAATAGCGAGATGCCAAGATTAGGTTATTACGTGCAAAGGTGTTTTGCCATCCATTAGGCGACTCCACGGCATTGCTTTCTGACACTATTGTATTATGCGCAATAATAATTCCTGAAGGTCCACGATTCAATTTTAAACCTGAGATTTCGATATTAAAAATAACATTCCGCAAAATATATACAGGTCCTCCATAGACTGGAGCAACACTTACACCTGCTCGCCCATTAAAACATCTATTTTCATAAATACGTGTATTAGAGATAGTGCCATCCACTTCAATATGATCATCGACAATATTTATAATGTCGTTATTATGTATATCCATTGCATACGAACTTTCATAAGGAGGCCCGTCTGTAGAGACGCCATCTCCAAAGTTCTTGATGGTATTAAAACTTACAACATTTGCATTGCCCCTAAGATCTATACCTCGTTCGCCTGGGATTCCTGAAGAAGGCCAGGTGGTTCTTCCAATTATCAGATTGTTTGTAATGTATTGATCTGACTCTACACCAAAATCTCTTCTGTTTACATACCCGTATTCTACATCCTTAATAATATTATTACGCGCTGTTATAAACTGAGAATTTTGCGCATCTATTCCTCGTTCGCCATTTTGAATTGTAAATCCATCAATAATGACGTGCGATATGTTCTCATCAAATTGACCTAGAATAACGATGCCCACATTTGTATTTGCGCCATCAATTACTGCCTGATGCAGTTCTGCACTTTCAAAACTTATTAGATTTTCTGCAGTGCCACTCGTAAGTAGATTGAAGGGTTCATAGTTACCAGCGGCTACAATAAAGTGATCACCTGGCGCTGCATTATCGGCCGCCTCTTGTAGACCTAAAAAAGGATTGCCAGCTGTACCGTTCCCACCACCGCTTCCGGGCGAAACATAGTAGGTATTATTCATGCTTGGTTCTGGGATTGCTCTTGTGCTAACAACAATTTCAGATATGACGCTTCCGCCATCCGGATCAGTTAAAACAGTTTGTACATCATAGCTAGTATTAGCTTCTAAATTAAGAATACTACCTGCATGAAAGTTATTATTGGTGCTGGATCCATCAATGATTAATCCAGGATGTGCACGCATGGTCATAGCTGCTTCTTCATAGTTGGATGCAGACTGCTCCTTATAGAAGATGGTCAAACTACTATTGAGATTATCATCCCCTTGAATCGTATAATGAATACCAATATTATTAAAGGTAGGATGTGCATCAATGCTTACCGTGCTTACCTCGTTTATTACTGGGCAGGGGTCTGTCCCACTTTCAAATATATGTCCATATTGCGGTATTTCTTCCCCAAACTCCAAAGCACCTCTATCCGCTTGGCCATCTGTGACAAAGGGATCATTGATATGTACTAAGTTCTCTGCACTGTTAATTACACTTGCTCCTGCTAGTGGCATAAAACTGCGTTCATCGGTACCATATTCTACAGGATAAGGTTCTGGTAATTCAGCATTTTCAAACTCATCAAAGGCCACTTCAATGGCGTTTGGTTCTATAATGCCACTGGCATTTAATTCAGTTACCGTTGCATAGCGTATGTTATTCCATTTAAACCATTCTGTTCCTGTCATACCACCACGTGTAGAATAGTAGGCACCATAATCCCAGTCATCAATGCTATCATCTACGATTCCAAAAAACTCAAAACAATAGCGTGAAGCAAGAATTAAATTATTTCGGTAAAAGGTGTTTTGCCATCCATTCGGAGATTCTGTAGCATTCTCTTCTGCAACAATCGTATTGTGAGCAACAAGGATGCCTGAGGGACCCCTGTTCATTTTTATACCCGAATTTTCAGTATTAAATATTATGTTACGAAGAATGTATACTGGGCCTCCATAGACTGGGGCAACACTTATACCTGCCCGTCCATTAAAGCAACGATTCGCATAAATGCGGGTGTTAGAAATTGTGCCATCTACTTCTATGTGATCATCCACAATATTAATAATGTCATTATTATGGATGTCCATACCATACGAAGTTTCGTAGGCTGGTCCGTCCGTAGAAACACCATCAGCAAAATTGATAATGGTATTAAAACTTACAACATTATTGGTTCCGCGTAAATCTATGGCGCGTTCATCAGGTATACCATTTGCCGGCCATGGGGATCTTCCCATCATAAAATTGTTTGTGATATATTGATCTGCTTCTAGACCAAATTCTCTTCTATTCACATAGGCATAATCCACATCTTTTATTATGTTATTTCTTACAGTAATAAATTGAGAATTTTGTGCATCTATGCCTCGCGTCCCATTTTGAATTCTGAATCCATCAATGATCACATGTGCAATACTGCCATCAAATTCTCCTAAGGTAATAATACCAGCTGCAGTATTGATACCATCAATTGTAGCGGCGTGTTCTGTTTCACTTATAAAACTAATAGGGTTTGCTTCTGTCCCGCTAGTCAGCAAAGTAAAAGGCGCATAGATACCTGGGCCAACAATAAAGTGATCACCAGCTACTGCATTATCTGCTGCATCTTGTAGTCCAAGAAAAGGATCAGCTAGGGTGCCTGAACCTCCTCCGTTGCCTGGTGAAACATATCGTGTATTGGATAGATTTGGATTAGGAATATTCTTAGTGCTAACAACAATATCGCTGGTACTTCCACCTCCATCCGGATCTGTAAGTACCAGTTGAACATCATAGCTTGTTCCAGGTTCCAGATACATAACGCTACCTGCATGAAAATTTCTTGTCGTGCTATTTCCGTCTATTACAAGTCCAGGATATGCACGCATAGTCATTGCGCCCTCTTGGTACACAGACTGTGATTGTTCCTTAAAAAGGATTGTAAGCTCACTATCTAGGTTGTCATCCCCAGTAATACTCATATGGATTCCTATATTGTTGAAAGTCGGATGTGCATCCATTGAGGCAATGCTGACTGAATTTTGGCTATGCCCACAAATCAGGTGCATAAGTAACATGACCGTTAGGGTACAGGTGTTTTTGAAATCCATAGTGAATTGTGGTTTAAAATTGTTAGGTGCGCTTCAAGGTACATACGTTTAATTCGTATATCCTAGTGGTAAACCCTAAATTTTAAATCAAACCCTATTATGGGATTTAACAAACAGGCTCTTGCTAAACAAAGCTATTCGTACTCTATTAAGCTATATGTGTCTAATACTTTACAAGCTTTTCTACTATCCGAGCCTTGGAGTCAAGATCCTGAATTTCTAAAAGATAAATTCCTTTAGGTATAGAGTGCGTAGAAACAGTTTGCACATCTCTTTCAGAGAAAATTCTTAGGCCGCTTAAGGAATACAGTGTTGCTTGATATTCTAAATGCCCATCCATATTAATATAGAGTACATCTCCAACTGGATTTGGAAAAATAGAGATGGTAGATTCAGCAAGCGTATAGCTGCTAGAAAGTAAATCCATACCGTCACAATCCTCATCTATGTCATTGTTAACAATTTCTTCGGCATCTGGATTTATGTTGGGATTACTATCATCACAATCGTCTGCTAGTAGGAAGCCATCGTTGTCTAAGTCATCTTCACGTGTACTTATATCACAATCATTGTCCAATCCATCATAAGGAATCTCTACCTGATCTGGATTTACATTGGCGTTACTATCATCACAATCGTCTGCGAAAAGAAAACCGTCGTTGTCTAGATCATCATCTAAGGTGAGTGCGTTGCAATCATTGTCCATGCCATCATAGGGAATCTCTGTAAGACCAAAGTTGATGTTTGGATTATTATCATCACAGTCTTCCATATCACACTCAGAAATACTCAGTGTATATAAAATCTCAGAAAACTGATGTGTTACTGTGAGTTCTTGATAATCTTGTAGATTAAAATAGAACCACTGCTCATTCGTTGTTGAATCTGGTAAGACCTCATCCGTGTCGTTCAAAACAATGACAGAAGAGCCATCCAAAAAATTAAGTACTAAGGTGTCACAAGCCTTGGCGCTTATGGGAATATTACTGCCAAAAATATCATCAATAATGTCCAAGGGAACCTGATTGCCAATGTGGTTTCTGTATCCGTCTCTATCATTATCTACACCATAGAGCTTGTCGCAGCCACAGTCAAAAAATTCCGTTGTATAAATAGTTTGATTTGCAGAATTCAATGAACAGAGTTGTTGCGCGAAGGTCATCTTGTTAATAGGAATATCAAAAAACAATCCTCCTACCCAATCACCAACACCCTCAATCCATGTTGCACCTCCAAGCTGAAAATCAGGATCGCGCGATAAGGTCAGTCTATAGATAGAATCCTGCCCAGGGCCCAGTATTTTATCCTTATCTAGAACATACAGAGAATCCGTAATCCATCCTCCAGGAATAACCAAGGTTTCAAAAATATATTTGTCACCGATTTCTAAACTAAAATCCAAGATGAGTTCATCTTCTTGATTAAAGCTATCGTACATATACACCCTCCCCATCTCACTTCTTAAAAAACGAGCACCAAATGGATTTTCGAGTATGTAATACGTCTTTTCTTGTATGAGAGTGTCCTTAACTATATTGGCCTCTAATACCTCAGAGGTATAATTTCCTGTATAGTCTCCCTCTATGAATTCCACGCTTTGTTTCCAACCCGTATGTGGGAAATTATAGTATTGGCCATAGCAATTTGAACATATGGAGAAAGAAAAGAAAAGAGTAAAGATGTAAACGTGCTTCATGTATAAATTTTAGTGGGTTGATGCGTTTTGCTTTACCTTTAGATGCCTTACTCATAACATATGCTGCTTCCACAAATCAAACTGTATTTCTCTACACAAGCTGCTTTAAAAACCAAGAACGCTCTGTCAAAACATTTTCTTTGTCGAGCTTTTCTTTTAGTCTTATTTTCTTTTCTGTATCAAAGTCGCGCAATCTGAGCATCTTTCTAAGATATGAAATTATATTTCTGTAGTTTTCCTTGTAATAGCCCAATACTTTTTTTCGGATAATATACATTTCCATACTATCCAGATGAGAATCGAGTAGATCAACCTGTCTTAATTCATAATAGATCTTTGCCTGCAGTGTTTTTGCTGCAAGATTGATTAGGTGATCACTAAAGTCGGCCTCTATTATATTATCAAGTGCTGCGTCTAGCTCACCCTTATTATACGATATAAGTGCTTTATTAAAATGATAGGAACTTGTTTTGTCCAAGGCACGCAAAAACTCTTTATAGTGTTCGGTAAAATTTTCAGCCCATTCAAAATCACCTATACGAATAGCCATCATTGCTATATTTCTATACGTGTATCTTGTTATCTTGTTATTTACTAGCAGGTACTTTTTAGTGAGCCCCTTTTCATATAGGTCAATTCCAATCTTGCCAAACTCCTTGTTCCCCTTATTCAGTCGTTTAATGCAGATGTTTATACCGAGGAGGTAAATATTTCTAATTTCCTCATTACTAAAAAAATGTTCATAGCGGTGTATGTTTAAAATATAGTTCTCAAACATTGCTTTGTCTTCAGGGTTTTGCAACATTTTGTAGCAACTATAATACAGGGCAACTGCAGGGTGCTCTTCTAAGAGCTCCTCTGTAAGATGATCTTCAATATGTGTAATAAAACCTAAGTCATACTTAATTTGATACACAGATTCATGTGCTAGGGCATTGCAAATGTGTTTTAGCTTTTTTGCAAAATATGCAAGATCGGTTAGGTCTAGTATGCGCTGTAGGTTTAGATCTTGATTTCTTTTTTGTTCTAGTAGATAGTCATAACTAATAGATTCGAATTCTATTTGTTCATCCAACTGAGTGGCATCCTTGACTTTGCTACCATTAAAATTCAGTCTTGTTTTTTTCTCTTGGGTAGTATAATGTTTTTGTAAGCCCTGTTCTCTGTAAAACTTTAAAAGTACTCTGCTTTTTGCAAAGGAAGATTTTGCAATCTCTTGTGTTGCAATTATGTTTTCAATCTTTTTAAAAAGCTGACTCGTAAGTAATCTGAGTTTTTGATCCTTATAGTTTTGGTCTTTGTATACGTATCGGAAAGCTTGCTGCTTGGAATTACGAGAAGACTTGTGAATAAGCATATCTTTAATGAAGTTCCACAGTTTGAGATGTGGACTATCCTCAGGTTCTTGGATGGAGAGGCTGAGGTCAATTTTACGTATGCGTTGTTCACTTAAAACATCAAGTACTTGAAACAGACGGGATTCTATCATTGTACAAATATAATTGTAAATGATTGATAATAAGAGATATATGTGTGCTTATTGAGCATTTTGTTTGTACAATTAGCTTATAATGTTGTTTTATTTGCCTGTTTTTAGAGTCATCTTTGTATTGTGAACATATATGATGACATATACAAACCAATAATTATGAAAAATTTTAAAACTACAATAGCATTCATCTTTGTTTTTGCTGTTTGTTCTTTCCAACTAGTACATGCACAATGTCCTATAAGTTGTATTGGCCCAGATTTAATAATTTCAACAGAAACAGATGGTACAATAGAGCTTTTTGAGGATGATTTTATCACAGGCTTGATAGATCCTAGCTGTGAGGAAGTAACCATGGTATTAGATTTGCCTAATGGGAGTTCCATAGAAATAGATTCCGTCTTCACCTTGAACATCGCAAATGGTGCAGACTATACTTATACACTTGAAGATGTCAATAATGAGAATTTGTGTTGGAGCGGATTTACTTTAGTCTTAGGAGACGGTGGATGTAGTTTTTCATGTTCATCTCAGTCGTTTGCTTTGACAGATGGCTCAGGTACCGCAGAAGTAATCTTAGCAGACCTTGTTTCTTTCTCAACTGCAAATTGTACTGATTTTACAATCGAGTTAACAGGAGAAAATAATACAGATTTTAACCTGACAAGCAGCGATGAAAGTATTGAACTAAATCTTGTTGATGATAATAGTTACACGTATACTTTGACAGAATCAAGTACAGGAAATGAATGCTCAGGAGTAATATCTTTATTTGATGGTTGTTCCATTGTCTGCAATGATTTAGTGAATATCTCTACAGATGTATCTGGTAATTTTACACTTACGCCATTTATGCTGCTAGCAGGCAATGCACAAACATGTGGAGATTTAGAAATAGAGGTAGTTGGTATAAATAATACAGACTTTACAGCAACAGGAATTAATGCATTGACGTTAAACGCAGCTGATGACCTATTATTTGATTTTACGATTACAGACCTGAGCTCTAACATTTCTTGCATTGGACAAATTAGTGTATTGGATCAGACCTGCACAGATACCATCTATGTAGATCTTGTAAATACAAATGTAGGCATTGATTTTGTTGAAGTAGAAGTGACAGCTTTAAATGCAGGTGCTCTCTTATCACTCCAGTTCGCTGTGTTGTATGATGGTGACATTTTAAGTTTTGACAGTGCCATAAACGGAGCACTAGAAGTAGACAACAGCACAAATGAATTTCTTCCAGGAGACCTACGCTTTGCATGGTTTTCTATCAATAATATACCTGTGAGTTATTCAAATAACACCGTCTTATTTACGCTTCGATTTAGTGTAGTAGGAGAAGGGGAAACAGACATGCTAATAGGCTCAGACGACCTTATTTTTCCAGAGGCGGTTGGCCCACCATTTAATTTGTTGTGTTTTAATACCGGCACCACCAATGTAGTTACAGATGGCGCTATAATATCTGGAACAGTTCACTATAATGAAGGATATATCTGTACGCCTAACAACCCGAATCCTCTGGAGAATATTATCATTGAAATCTCAGACGGCACCGAAAGTTTTTTTACAAGCACTGACGAAAACGGAGAATATTCTAGACTCGTTGTGCCAGGAGAATATACAGTTTCAGCAAGCCCTCTTAATTTAGTTTGGTCCTATTGTGAAAATGACATAACAGTTTCATTGCCAGATTTGGACTCAGAAGCAATTGTAGAATTCATCGCGAAGGCAGATGTGCTATGTCCTTTTATGGAGGTAAATATTTCAACACCCTTTGTAAGAAGATGTTTTGATAATACCTACACAGTACAATACTGTAACAATGGAACAGCAGATGCGGCAGATGCTTACATTGTTGTAGACCTAGAAGATAACCTGACATTTGTAAGTTCTAATCATCCCGATTTTACTATTGATGGCCAGACAATTACATTTCAGTTAGGCACATTAGGTTTCGGTTGTGGAACACTTAGCTTTGTAGCCAATGCTTCCTGTGAAGCGGAGATAGGAGAAACGCATTGTGCCGTTGCAGAGATATTTCCAAATGACCCCTGTGGAAGAGTTCTCGGAGATTATGCAGGCCCAGTCATCGAAGTAAATGGATTTTGTGACGGGGATTCTGTGCGGGTAAACATCAGTAATACCTCTGATGAAAATATGATCCTGCCACAACTGTTTATTGTAGTAGAAGAGGATGTTATGATACAAGAAGAAGAATTTGTCCTAAATGCACTCAGCTCTATGGATATAGCATTGCCAGCGCAGGGAACGACCTATTGGATAGGTGCACAACAGAGGGAAGATTTTCCTTTAGGAGAGGCAGCAACGTTTACTATTGAAGATTGTGGGGTGAATGAAGACGGCAGTTTTAGCACAGGTACATTTAATAACTTTAGCCTAGGTGACTACTATCCATATCAAGATATAGATTGCCAAGAAAATATTGGATCCTTTGATCCTAACGATAAAAATGTATATCCAAATGGCTATGGTGAGGAAGACTTAATTAAGAATAACCAAAACTTGGATTACAAAATTAGATTTCAGAATACAGGAACGGACACAGCATTTAAAGTAATTGTAGAAGATATTATCTCGCCATATCTAGATCTTAGCACACTGCGGATGACCAGCTCTAGCCATACACATAGAATGGCGGTAGACGGCCGTACAGTACGTTTTATTTTTGAAAACATACTCTTAGTAGATAGTCTTAAGAACGAACCAGAATCCCATGGTTATGTAAGTTTTACCATAGACATGATGCCTGATCTAGCAGATGATGTTGAAATCAATAATAATGCAGATATCTATTTTGATTTTAATGATCCTATTCGTACGAATACAACGCATCTTAAAATTGGAACTGATTTCTTAGACGAATTAAGCAGTTTAGTAGAGATAGAAAATAGCTTGCATATTCCGATCCAGATAGCACCGAACCCTGCGAATAAAAATACAGTCCTGGAACTCATGTCTCTGGATACCCAATCATTCCAATTTAGCCTATACAATATCAGAGGACAACGCGTGATCCATACACAGTTAAATGAGAATGCAATCGACCTTTCCCCTTACCCACTTGCCGCCGGTCAGTATATGATACGACTGGTTGCAGAGGATGGTAAATTGTATGCGGGGAAAATTATGGTCCACTAAACGCACAGATTAAGATTTTGATATAGCTAACTTGTACAGTGTTTTCAAATCTGCCCTTGTCTTCAGATGAGGGCAGATTCTTTTTTTAGATGTATTTGGGTGTCTCCCTTCTGTTCCACTTCAGGGCCGTTCCCTTCTAAACCTGACCGCATACGCAGTCAGGCAGGCTCCACATTCGCTGCCTTTAGTATTGTATTGTTATTGATTATCACACATAACAATAATAATTATGTATACTTTTCTTTTTTGCTTTTTTTTTCTTTTGTGGAATCCACATTTTTATGTTGATATAAGTAGTGGAGGAGAACTATGTTCGCTCGCAAGCTAAAGGCTTAAGGACCGAATTAGTCCTCCACTACCATTTTGATTAAGCACCATGTAGAAATTTAGGCGT